>CANMLS010000022.1 GCA_947498785.1 uncultured Aquimarina sp.
TCTTCTAGAATACTAATTAATTCAACATAACTAGTAATGGTACTGTAGGGATCCTTTAATAGTTCATCTATTTTAGCTATAGTAGCTTTTGATAATAAAGGGGTATTATTACCTCCTTGATTAACTTCACAAAGCTTTTTAATACCTTGATCTTTATAATCCTCAAACCAATTGTAAATTGTTTTTCTGGTAACTCCTATTTTTACTGCAACTTCTTGAGTATATCTACATTTACCTTTTTTAACTAACAATAATGCTTTAACACGTTTTTCAACTAATTTACTTTTAGTAGTTCGTAATATAGATTGTAATTCTTTCTCTGTCTCAACAACTTGAATATCAATAGTTTTTGCCATAGAATAAAGATATTCATTTTATGAGTAAATTAAAAGTTAAAAATGTATTATAAGACCATTTTTTACTTTTGTCATACACTATTCTTATGTTAAAAAAATCAATAGTGCAAAGAATGGTTATATTGATAAGAGAAAAAATAAGGTATCTTAAAAAAAGAAGTTAAGATAGTTTAACTTTTTATTTCTTCAGAGATTTGTTTTCGGATGTTGCTAAGAAACTCTTTGGTAATTCCGAGATAGGATGCAATCATATATTGAGGAACTCGTTGTGCAGTTTCAGGAAAAGAATTAATAAATAATAAATATCGTTCTTTTGCGGTCATAGAATGATTTCGTATGACTCTTTTTGACATATTTCCATAAGCGGTTTGGATAATGATTCGAAAGTATCGTTCTAACTTAGGTATTTCATCATACAACTGTTCCATATCCTCGTATGATATCTGAACTACGGTAGTTTTTTCTAAGCATTGAGTATTAAACTCAGCAGGTGTTTGAGTGACAAAACTACAAATATCACCAACCCACCAATTTTCAATTCCAAAGGCAATTATATGTTCATTTCCATTATTATCGAGATAAAAAGTTCTAACTTTTCCCGAATAAATAAAAGTTTGGTTTTTACATACATCTCCTGCTTGCAAAATATATTGCCCTTTTAGAAATGTTCGTTGTACTACTTTGGACTGTAAATAGTGTTCTTCTGATTCGGTTAACTTTATGTCTTTCTTTATATGTATCAGTAATTTTTTCATTTTATCTAATGTCTCTCAAAATGGTAACGTAATATCAGGCAATTGATTTCGTTTTTTATTCCGTTTTTTTTCAAGTTCCAAAGCTCAATCCAATAACACTATCTTTTTTAGTTTTTTATCCATTTATAAATATGTATAGTCGTTTTTTTATTCGAGTATGTCTTTTATTTCATTTATAAATTCCAATGATTTCCTTTCAATCTCTTCGGTCAAAGTTCTTTTACTATTAAAATCTGGTTCTTCGACAATAGTTTGGTCAATAATTGACAGACTATCATTAATTGATTCTGCTAAATGATACTTATTCCAATTACTACCTTTAAATAGTTCCCAATATTTTTTTCGGATACTTTTATTTTGACCAGATAAACAAATTGAAAAACACATCATTTTATGATTTAAGATGATAACAAATTTTAGTTTTTGTTTTTTTAACTCTTCTGTTGTTATAGAAAAATAAGAAAAATCAGGGTTTCCTTGATATATGTTCCCTAGTTTAAAATAAGTGTTATATTCTTTGTAAAAAAACATTCTTAATTCTTTCATATAGCTTATCAACTGATGATAGTCTATGTTTTTTTTACATTGATTGTTTTGTCCCTTAGAATCTGAAAAGTTGACAGTACTTGCTTCTTCGAGCTTACTACGGTCTATTTTTTTAAGTGGAATACAAATATCTAATAGATATTTTTGCTCTGGGTGAGTTTTATAATCATTATGATACATTTCGAAATAATCCCCATCTCTAAATTCGTATCCATTTTCAATAACCCAGATGCACATATTTTTCCACGCTTTTGAAATTTCTTCTGCTTTAATTTCAAAATACCCAAGGGCATAAATGCCTTTCTGTATATTATATTGTCTTATTTCTCTATCAGAATTAATACTTTCACTAATCGTTACACAAGTGCTAAATCTTAATTTTGAAGTTTGAGTAATATTAGGGTTGTCATGATAAATAGTAATAGCTTTAAAATTTGAAGTATCTAATATTCTTTTTTGATGTCCCCATTCCATTAATCTTTGAAACATATTACCTGCCTCATTAAATTCACCAATATGAGATATACTGGCAAGTTTTAATTCTGGAAGTTCTTTAATTACAATTTGTGCATTCATTTTAATCCATTGTTTAATGTTATCAATGGAACAAATGTATTTTTCAGATGAAAAAGGTTCTATACCAATCTTGCTAAGTACTTTTTTTCCTTCAGATTTAAATTTAGTAGGACTAATACCATAATGTTTTTTAAAAGCTCTTGAAAATGAGCTATCACTGTTGAAACCATATGTATAAGCTAAATCTTTTAAAGGAATATTTTGTTTGACAAGTATAATTGAAGCAATACGTTCAATTCGTTTTCTATTAATAAACTCATTTAATCTTTCACCAACTACTGTTAAAAAAACTCTATGAAAATGGTAAGGAGAATAATTAGCTTTCTGAGATAAATTCTCCAGTGACAAGTAAGTATCAAGATTATTTTCAATGAAATCCAAGATAAAATTTATTCGTTTGAGATATTCTTGTCTTGTTTCATTCATTATTATTATTATTTTGATTTTTCAATTCTCTATTAGAAATATTTCCTGCTTAAAATTTAAATTCTTTCAAAAACCTTTCTGTTTTATGTATTGACAGCACTGTTTGTTTATTTAAACACAGTAATTAACATCTAACAATCAAGGTGTTACAAATAAGTTTTTGTACATCATCGAGAACACCCTTTTCGTTATATATCATGCTACACATCTTTTTTCACTTTTTAATCATTGATTTCTGTCTTTATTTCACTTCTTGAAAATCTTCTCCATGAATTGAATTATCAATCAATCTCTGCAACATTGCAATTTGTCTGATGAAGAGTTAACGTATCCAAAAAAGATCCCTGAAAAAATCTTTTGGAATAGTTAATACCTAAGTCATTTTTATTTAATAGCTAGTCGATTCTACTTAATTCAGCTTTAAACCAATCAATTTCGTTTTCAAAACTTAGTTTCTATTCCCTTTTGTGGTATTGACTCATCTTCAATAAAGTTCCTTGTAGAATAGATTATATTATTCACATGATGGGTTATCTCTTTGGAACTTCTGTTGTCTTTGCTTAAACCAAAATCACCGAAAATTTGATAACTTCCTTTTACTGACTTTTCAAATCGATACTTTAGAGTCTATAATAATATGTCTTAGCCGTCAGCTTTTCATTTTTTAATCTCGATCATCGTTAAGTTTTAAATTGATAATCAGGTGTTGATAATTTTATAAAATCTCATTAAAATCAGCCCCAAATTACATCTTTTTTTGATGCTGATTTAGAGAATTAATCGATTTTTGATGTAGAGGATATGCTATAGCAGCGGTTAGTATAAAGTTATGTGTCTGTTGGGAACGAGTAAACTTGAACTTTATATCGTGTTATGTTTTTACTATTTTTTTCTTCTCTTCAATTTGTTTTTTCTTAGCTTCTGAAACGCTTCTAGTTTCTGCATAAATTTTTAACTCGTCTAATACAATATTTACTTGGTTTTTCATCTGTTTGATAATTAATCCCCTCAGAAAGAAGCTTGCGAGTTTTTTCATCACTAAACATTGCAAGGTCCTCTACTACATTATTTCCTTTACCAATATTTGTTTCACAAGTTCTAGAGAAATACATTGCTCCTTCGTACTTTGGCTCACCACTACCATAGGAATGATTTAATGTAGATGTCTACTCTGCTGTTTTGTCGAATTTTCTACAAATTGCCCAAAGTGAATCTGCTGAAACATTAATGATTTAACTCCTCAATGTCCTTTTCATAATTTTGCCTTTTGTTCATTTGTGCAGTTGTTTTTTTTGAAGTTCCTTTATTCTACTAGCTTTTGAAGGAGAAACTTTTCCTTTCTCGGCATAATACATAATGTCATAAAATATGCCTTCACCATTTTTATTAATTGCCTTGAGCATAGTTTTCTTAAGAAAAAATGCTTGAAATTTTTTCATTTTCATAATAGTCGTTGTTCTCAATGACGATTGTTTTTCCCCATTATCAATGACCTTCCAGTGTGTTTCGTTAGAAATAATAAAGCCTGGAAATTTAGTTGATGCAAATTTGATTTCTCTACCAGAATCATCATAAAAAATTAGGTCTTCATGAGATTCATGATGTTTTTTTGAATTTACAACGCTAGCTCTTTTACTCCATGGCACACCTTCAAATATTTCTTCTCCAAAATACTCGGTACTATCAAGTAAAGTACTCCAAAGAGATATATTTGGGTGGCTGATTATTCTCCAAAGAGTATCAGCTGGAACATGTATAATTTTACTGGTGGTAACTGTTTTTAACTCGGTATATTTTTTTTCCTTTTGTGCCATAACTTCTAAATTAGATGTGGTAATAAATAATACAGATAGCATTAATATCTTTCCTTTCATTTTTTTGATTTACTGATGCTCAGACAAAAGTAAAGAGTACAAAAGGCAGAAGTTTGACTAAGAAGTTTTATGCTTTGTCTGAGAAGTTTAATCTGTACTCAGAAGGAGAAACTCCATATATGCCTTTAAAAACTCTAGACATATGTGCCAGTGTTTTAAACTCACACTGGTAGGCTATGTTACTGATTGATTCTTTGGAGATAAGAAGTAATTCTGCAACCTTTTCAATACGTTTTCTAATCAGGTAATTGTTAGGAGTATCATTATAAATTCTCTTAAACATTTTTTTAAAGGTAGAAAGACTTTGATTATTTAATTGAGCTAATTCCTCAATTCTAAGAGATGAACAGATATGTGCCTCTATGATCTCTTTAAATTCAAATATTTTCTTCTCATAGAGGTTAGTCATTATACCAAGTACCTCAGGGGCATTGGCAGAATCAAGTAGATGAAGTATAAGTTCATTAAGCTTAAGTTTCAGTAAGTCTTCGGATACTAATTCAGGGGTTTCGAAATAAGACATTAAACCAATAATATAATTTCTCAACAACTCATTCACTTCAACTATAGTGGAATTGACACTTAGTTTATGTCTATTTCGAATTGAAAAAGGAGTAGTAACATTATAATAAAGTTTTTCGAGAACGTCTTTATGAAACTTAATTACAATGGCCTTATATTCGGTTTTGTTATTGATTGTTAAAGTTCTAAAAGTGCTATTTCCACATTTTGTAAGAACAGCTTGATTCGCTTTTAATTGAAGTTCCTCCGTTTCAGAATAATTAGTGCATTCACCTTCCAAAACATACACAAATCCAGCTTCATCTTCTGGCATGGTTGTTTTCATTTTAACAGGCTGTGTCATTGTTACTAAATTGAACAATGGTTTTCCGAATAACTCTATTGTTTTCACTTCCATAATAATTCAAAACTAAACCAAAAATTATGAAACGATTTGTCTTAGAAGTTTTTTTGTTGTTTTGTTAGAATGTGGAGTTATAAAGAATGGCGTTTACTATCTCTACTATGGAAACATTGTGAGGAAGACATCGTTTGTTTTTTGGAATATAAGGAACAATTTCCATTTCTATCGTATCTTTATCCAGTACTAAGCACATAATGGGTTGTGATTTAATATTTTATGTTTTGCAACACAAATATCCTCAACCCTTTTATTATTCTCAAAAAAGTTTAAACAACTTCAATTTATAAAAATCTAGCACAACCACAAAAAGAAAATAGCCTTTCGATCAGTACCAAATTTTGCTTTGGTTTTATTTTTCTTCTTTTTAGTTATTAAGTCCAAAATCATACCTAGTATCAATAATCCTTTTTAGAATTCCTAATTGACCGCAATGCCACATCGTATGTTTTATATTCCAATCTAATGCTTCGTATTTATTTTTAGCTATTGGGTGTTGAACCTCTGTCTGAACTAAATTTTGATATAAATCATCATCTGATAAAGATTCAATAGTATCAATAGATCTTTTTTGAATCAAATTAAAGTGATGTATTAAATCATTATGATTTATTTTATTAAGATTCTTTTTAGGATCACCTTTTGTGAATAGCTCACTATACAGTTGCATTGGAATTTTTTTGAGTATATCCATTTGGTGTCCAGTAATCACCACTATTGAATGGTAATAATAAGACATCATCAAATGCCCTATTTGCCATGAAACATTTGTGTCAAGTTTATCAGGTGTTTGACTCCATTTATCTCTAGGTATACTTTCTACCATTTTATTACTCCATTTATAAGCATCAGCTGTTTGATCTCTTAATAATTTTACCATATCACTCATTCGTTATATTGTAATTAACTATGATTTTGAGTATAAATAAACCACGTTTCAGTGAGAGCTATACATTATGCCCATTACAAAAGTATTTCATAAAAATACAACTATTTAGTATTTTTGAATATGTATGGCAAAAAGAATTATTAAGCAAAATTGTTTACGAGTTTACAGTTCCAAAGGACAATACATGAAACGTAAACGGCATAGTGCTATGGAATCCTACTTGATACATTCTCTCAATTGATGGGATTACAAAAAATAAACACCATTGCAATCGATAATGCAAACAAAATAATGCATGTATCGCTATGACTTATAACCTAAAGAATCACCTAAAAACTTATATATATAAACGACGGATATATAAATTTGTAAACGACAAAAAAATGACTTAAAAAACAAATCACTTTTTTAAATTCCTGTTACAATACCACATGCAAAACCCATATCAGAAAATCCAAAAAAGGACACTAAACTAGTCAACACAATGGTCATATTGGACTTTACAAGTCATACAAACATCTAGTTGTTGCATACCTTTTTTTATCTAAATTGATTTGGTTTTATTCCTTTGACAGCTAATCGTGCTATTTCTTCAATTCTCTTCTTTCTTGTTTCAATTCTTTTAGCAGTTACAACCCAATGCAACATTGTTTTTTTAATTGATTTTGACTGGCTCTGAAAAAACTCCATTGAACTTTTATTTTTGTTCAATGCAATTCTCAAATCCTCTGGTATAATCAATTTTTCAACATCATCCATAAGAAACCATGTTCCATTCTGTTTAGCAATTTCTATGGTGTCAAAACCAGCTTTTGTCATTAGATTGTTTTGAATGAGTATGTCAACTTTTTCTTTATTTATTTTTGACCATGTACTATTAGATTTTCTTCTGCTGAAATATTGCATGTATCTTTCTTGGTCAATAGTCTTTTTAGTGCTATCTATCCACCCAAAGCAAAGTGCTTCATCAACTGCTTCGCTCCAACTAACAGAAGTTACTTTTGTTGATAACTTAAAATAAACAAGCCAAACAGACTGTTTTGATCGATGATTTTTTTCTAACCATTTTCGCCAATCTTTTCGACTTTTAGGACAATATGTTTCTATTTCCTTATGCATAACAGTTTTTTATTTCAGTAGTATAAGAATGGATATGGTTACCTCGAATTGGGACATAATACAAATACATTAGGAATCTTGATCTTTAAGACAAAGGTTTTGGGATCTCCTTCTCAGGATCGCGAGAATACGCTCGCACATCATCCAATAATTTGACAGAATGATGCACGAGTTTGTTCTTATGCACTTCCAGACAGTGAACCGTTCGCCTCAATTGGAGTTTTATTTGAACCTCCGATCAAGCTAGAGAGTATGTTTAACCCTGAAACATTCTCGGGATTAAATGGCATCCTGCTGTTCCAGCCATTTTAAAATCGTTTGGTTTGTTTCTTCTGGCTTTTCTTGTTGGATCCAATGACCGCAATCCAGATTAACCACCTCCACATTCGGTACGAAATCTTTTAGTTTTTCAGACTTCGCGACAGCATCTCGTTCTCCATAAATCATTAGAGCAGGCTGCTGGATGACTGGATTCACATCTGCTAATAAATGCCAGTTTCGGTCAAGGTTTCTGTACCAATTTATACTACCTGTGAATCCAGTTGATTCGAAGGCAGAAACGAAAACGTCCAGTTCGCTCTCACTCATTATAGCCTCACCGAGTGGTGTTTCTGCTCTGGCAAGATTAATCATCGCCATATCTGGCTGAGGGGCTCTAGGAGGCTCATTTTTTCGATACATGTTGCGAAGGAACTGGGATGTATTTTCTTCCAAAATAGCGTCTGCGACTCCTGGTTGTCGATTAAAATGGACAAAATAGAAGTCTCCCCCAAATATTTCTTCCATAAACTCGATCCAAGGTTTTTCTCTGCGTTCTTGGTAGGGCAAACTCAAATTTATCACTTTATTTACCCGATTTGGATGCAATAAGGTCAGCCCCCAAACAACCATTGCTCCCCAATCATGACCAATAAAAGTAGCATCTTCATATCCATAGTGATCGAGAAGTGAAACTAGATCACCTGACAAGTGTTCAATGTCGTATTCGGTTACTTCGGTTGGACAGGATGAGTTACCATAACCTCTCTGGTTGGGAATTATTACATGATAACCTGCTGCCACAAGAGTTGGTATCTGATAACGCCAAGAAAAGGCATGCTCTGGCCAGCCATGACAGAGTACAATAGGTTTCCCTATATTTTGTTGACCTGCTTCAAAGACTTCGAGTTCCACACCATTAACTGAAATAAGAGTGGGCTTAGGAAAATCGGTTAGATTGAATATTGTATTAATTGCGTTCGTCATTTTAATTATTTTAATGATTAATTGATACAAACTTATATCTGGCAAGCGACAACCTTATGTCAAGGGTGACAAAAATTAATGGTATCGGTCAAAATATTCTTGTAAAGTCAAATTTTGAGGCTCAAAATTTTCTGATAGAATTTTCATTTTTTGAATTCTGTCCAATCTAAAAAACCGAAATTCTGTACGCAAACGGCACCATGCAATCAAATACCAATTCTCTGAATTCAATAATGCAAATGGCTCTATCAATCTGTCCGTTATAATTTCTTCTTTATTAACATATTGTATCTTGACGAGATTGTAATTGGTAAGCGCATTTTGCAAATCTGACAAATTGTTACTATTCCTTTCCTGATTTATGACTTGGTTGAATTGAGTTCTATTGGCAAGTAAATTTACTTTGTCTTTGATAGTATATCTTAAAATTGATTTTATTTTATCAATTGCTTCCGAATAATCCTTTACAAATGAGGCATCTTTATTTTTTAACACTAATTGTTCTGCAAGAATTAAAGCGTTTGCTTGGTTTTCGGTAAACATTACGGGTGGAACTTTATATCCATCCATTAATGTATACCCCTTTCCTTCTTCTGTTAGTACAGGAACTCCTGATTGCTCCAATGCTTTTATGTCTCTATAGATCGTTCTTTTACTAACATCAAATTTACTCGCTAATTCCGAAGCAGTTACAATTCTTTTAGTCTGCAATTGAATTAAAATAGCTGTTAATCTTGATAGTCTATTAGTTTTGGTATAGTTCATCAATTTAATATATGTAATCAGTTTCTTAATGATCTTCTGTATGAAATATAACGTATAAAAAGGTATTGATTTTTCTAATTAACATAGAACCGAATTTTTATATTTTGTTTTTATGGATTGATACTTTAATATAAAAATAGTAGATTCGTGAATATGCAAAATCTGCATTAACTAACAATATTGCACCTGTTTTTTTTATCTTGATTATTTTTCAATCAGACTAATTCTTTTACTGCTGTTCCAGTAATTTTGATTTTTCCTCCAAACGGCAAGGCCTCTGCTTGATATATTGTTCTGGCGGGTCGTTTATTCTTAGGAAATAATTTCATATATAATTTATTTATTTTTGGTAAATCTTTTAGATTGTCAAAAGCAATATCAATAAAAACAATATCTTCTTTCTCAAATTCAGCATTTTCTATAACGGAAAAGAAATTAGAGAATGCAAGATTTCCTTCTTCTAGTATTGTTCCAGAAATGTACTTTCCTTCCTCATTTACAGATAATTGACCACTTACGAAACACATATTATTCACAACGACTGCGTGACTAATAGGATTTGACCAGTTAGGGAGACCTTCGCCTTTTGTTATATATTTTTTATTGCTCATAAATTTATTTAATTTAAGTTGTTTTTGTTTGTTTTTTACTAGTAATAAGCCCTCTTATATTAAGCCTAAAGTAAGCAATTATTTCTTACATTTTGTGAACTTTGGTTATGATAAACAAGAGCTACTTTCTTTTTTGAGGATCATTGTAATTTGATAAACAGCTCGCCATAATAATTGTGAGCTTGAGACGATAATTTAATGCGCAATTTATGTGCGTCTCACTTATCAAAATCCGTAAGAGAATTAGACTAAAAGCTAGAGAAAAGATTGATTTTTAGAATGTATTTTGAGATCTGCTTCTTTTCTCATAACATTTGGAAGTAATTAGAGATAAAAGTCTCGTCTATTGGTTAGTACAAAAATCTAAAGAAATAAACTTTAGATTGAACACCAAAATTTGTATTAATTATAGCTTTTATTGCGTTTTCGTATTTTTACACACAACCTGTTCTTATCCATTTTGCCCAGTCTTTTCTATCATTTTTTTCGGCTACACTAGCTGCTGTTTCATAATCATATTCTATAGAAATTAACTCGACGTTTATTCCATTAGCATTAATATTTAGTATGGCATATTTTGCATGAGGACTGAGACTTTCCATCTTAAATGGGATAGGCAAATCATCATCATAGGCAGGTAAACCAATACTCCCAGGATTTATAATAATCTTATTCCTAGTTTTTATCATTCTTGGTAAATGACTATGCCCACAAACAACAATATTTTCTGTAATGTTAGATAAGGTAATTTCTATTTCATCATTTGTTTGAATACCAACGTGATTTTTATTAATTTTTTTCCAGAAGAGGAATTGAATCATTTACAGGGTTTCCGTGACAACAGTATATGTTGTTATAGGTAAGGTCAAAGGGTATTTTTTTTAACCAATTTAAAACATTATCATCAATACAATTTTTAACATATTCTAATGTTGGTATAGAGGTACTGTTATAAGCATTTTCTAAAATAAATCTATCTTGATTTCCCGATATGCTTTTAATATTATTTTTCGACAATAAATCAAATGTTCCTTTAGGGTCAAGTGGTTCATAAAGGCTATCTCCAAGATTTAATATTGTATCAATTTTTCTTATTTTTATATTTCTTAGAACTTCTTTTAAAGCCCAATAATTTGCATGTATATCAGATATTACAGCAATTCTTTCAGTAATCAATTTTGTTTGCTTTTTTTTACATGAAACACAACAATGTTAAAATAGCAATTGCAATTATATTCCATATATTTATTACAAATCTAAGCGTTTTTAATTGATTAGAAATGCTTCTACTGGGAATCTAATTTTCTATTCTTTTTATACTATTATGGCCTTATAGAGTTTGAATACACCTCAAATCTGTACCTTTTTCAATATTGATAAGGTATAATTTAACATCTATTATTTCTATACAATTGATTTACTTTAAAATAATCAAAAACCATTATTTAACAACAATACGCTCTACCTTGCCTACTATTAGGGTATATGAAATAAACCCTAACAAAGCAATACCACCAATAAAAAAGAGTGCTGGACTAAAATCCCCGTCTGCGACCAAATAACCGATTACAATGGGTACAATTATTCCAGCAAGACCTCCAATAAAATTAAAGGCACCTCCTGTAAGACCTATTAATTTCTCAGGAGCCATTAATGAAATAAAGACCCAAGCAATACTTGCAAGACCATTTCCAAAAAAAGCAATAGCTAAAAATAAAATAATAAAGAACGTATTATCTGTATAATTCGCACCAATAATACATGTAGAAAGTAGCATACCTATAATTATTGGAGTTTTCCTAGCAATTTCAACCGAATATCCTTTTTTAATCATAAAATCCGAAGAAAAACCAGAAAGCAATACACCAAAAAAAGCAGCTAAAAAAGGAATCGAAGCCAAAAACCCAGATTTTAAAAAATCAAACCCCCTAAATTCTACTAAATAAGTTGGAAACCATGTTAAAAAAAAGATTGTAGTAGCCCCTAGACAAAATTGACCAATATAAAGTCCCCAAAGTTTACGGTAGGAAAACACTTGTTTAATATCTTTCCACTGGAATTTCTCCTTTTTTAGACTTCCATCTTTTTTGCCAACCAAACCTCCTCCTTTTTCAATGTAATCCAGTTCGGGTTTTCTAATAGATTTATGTTCTTGCGGATCACGATAAAAGAAATACCAAATTCCAGCCCAAACGATACCAATAATACCCGAAATGATAAAAAGACCGCGCCAGCCAAAATAACTCTGGATAGCTACCAAAGTTGGTGTAAGAAATGCCAAACCTAAAAATTGACCTGAAGTGTAAATCGCAATTGCAGATGCACGCTCATTTTCAGGAAACCATCTCGTAACGACCAAATTGTTTATAGGGTACGAAGGTGCTTCAAATGCGCCTATACTGGCTCGAAGTCCAATTAATGTTATAAATGAATTAACCATACCCTGTATCAAAGTAGCAACAGACCATAAGGCCATAATAAGTGAGTACAGTATACGAGTAGGAAGCTTAT
This sequence comes from uncultured Aquimarina sp., assembly GCA_947498785.1. Lineage (GTDB taxonomy): Bacteria > Bacteroidota > Bacteroidia > Flavobacteriales > Flavobacteriaceae > Aquimarina. Next base: position 12,596 of record CANMLS010000022.1, read on the forward strand.
CTGCCACAATTCCTCCTGGAATTTGCAAACAGGCATAGGTCCATGCAAAAGCCGAAAAAACATAGCCCATCTGTACATTATTCAATCCTAAATCTTCTTTCATGGCGAATGCAGCAACAGAAATATTACTTCTATCTAAGTAGTTAATAACTACGGTCACAAAAATCATCGCCAAAACATTATAACGTTTTCTTCCTATGCTTGGTATTGCTATTGATCTAATCTTGCTCAATTTTTAAGTTTTTAATATTTTATATTTTCTACAATCACATATGCACTTTAACTTCTCCGAACATCTCTTTAAGATGATGAACAAAACTAGTTAGATTAGTATAAAAAATAGGGTAATTTTTATTCAAATAACATGACACAATGATATAAAATGCATTAAATATAGCTTACAACGATCCAAATACAATATCATTCACGAATTAAAGCTATCACTTAAGGTCTAATGAAAGAATATAATCATCTGCAGTCATAAAAAGTAATTTTTCATCAGTGGTTAAAGTACAATTGGAGGTAAGCTGACCTGTGTGTATTTTGGCTAACACTTTTGCAGCACTGTTGAAAATCCAAACTCCTCCTGGACCAGTAGCAAACAAATATCCTTTACTATTCATTTTCATACCATCAGGCATTCCATGATATCCTTCTTTTTCATATAATTTAGTAACATCGTAAAAAATTCTTTTAGAATGTACTTCTCCTGGAGCCTTAATATCATATTGATACCAGACAGCATGCGCTCTATCAGAAACGGCTACATACAATGTAGATTCGTCAGGTGAAAGTGTTATTCCATTAGGTCGTGTCAAAGTGTCTAAAAGAATTAATTCTCCAGTTCTTAACAAACAATAAACTCCTTGAAAACTCAGCTCCTTAGCTTTATCATCCATTTGCTTTGGAAGACCATAGGGTGGATCTGTAAAATACAAATTTCCGTAGGTGTCAAACACACCATCATTAGGGCTATTCAATCGTTTCCCTAGATAGGTATCTACCAGAGTTTCATATTCTGGGCTGGCAGCATTTAGAGGCGCTTTCATTCGTGCTACTTTACGGTCACCATGTTGTAATAGTACTAAATTTCCATCAGGGTCTAAAACTAGACCATTAGAACCTGCTTCTATAGAATTGGTATTTGCTTTACCTGTATATCCTGATGGATATAAATAAGGAGTTACATTGTCTTCTTTATCTAACTTATACACTTTATTATTTGGAATGTCTGAAAAAAGAAGATACCTCCCATCTTCTATCCAAAGGGGGCCTTCTGTCCATGTAAAACCACTAGCTCGAAGTTTTATTTTTGCATCTGGGTCAATAATTTGTAATGCCTCTTTATCCAGAATTTCAATAGAAAATGCATCCTCAATACTTGACTCACTTTTTTTTGCAGGCTCAGATTTTGATGTTAGCCTTTTTTCCTTACAAGCTATTAAACAGGTAAAGATAATGCAGAAAAGGGCTAAGTTTTTAATCATGATCATTTTGTATTTAAAGAAACTTTAGCGTAATAGTAATTTTCCCAACCAGACTTTCTCACCTAATTGAATTCGATAAACATACATACCAGAGGGAGCTCTAGTACCTGCATTTGTTTGGCCATTCCACTCTCCTGTCCAAAAAGAATTTTGAACTAATTCTTCCTTAAAATCGTACACCTCTATCCCGCTTACGGTATAAATTTTCATAAATAAAAAGCCAGTTTGTCCAATATTTAAATTAAATGTTATAGCATCAGTAAAAGGATTGGGATAGGTTGTCATTTTAATCTTTTCTGACAATACCTCCTCAATTTCTTCAATAACTTGTGGTACGTAGACCTCTCCACTTGTCATCCCTTTTTCTTCTACAATCTTTATTTTCTGGTTTATGGCAATATTATATATTGTCTCTTGTTGACCGCTAGGCCATGATATGGTTAGGCTATCTATTTTTTTTACTTCCCCTAATCCAAAGTGAATAGGTTTGATACTTTGCCCCATCATCGTTGACCCATGGTGGAAGCGGTGTTTAATTTTTCCATCTATGGATGCTCTTAATTTAGTACCAAAAGCATTTCGATTCGATATTGTTCCTTCTAAATCTACTTGTAGCCACGCATTGGGGTTTGACGTGTCATTTTTATACAGATAGGGGGGATCCTCTGTAGTATTACTTACAAGGATATCCAAATCGCCATCATTGTCATAATCAAAAACTTCCGCTCCCATGCCATTGGCTTTTCCATTGGCACCAGACTCCATAGTCCAATTTGCAAAACGTTCTTCTCCTTCACTCCGCAAGTTCTTGAAAAAAACATTGTTGTATTCCAAATCCGTTTGTCCGTTAACGATATAAAGATCTTCATCGCCATCATTGTCTGCATCAAAAAGTTTGTTACCCCAACCAAAGTGGCCATTACCTACCCCTTCCTGTTCTTGTGTATTCTCAAAAAATCCACTAGCAGACCCCATAAACAATGGGTTTCTAATAAATTCAGAAATATTAGTAATGTAGATATCGAAATATCCGTCATTATTATAATCTCCAATGGATGACCCCATGCCATCACCTATGTTTACAAGGTTATATTCCTCGGTGACATCTAGAAAAGAAATACCTTCTTGATTGATATAAAATCGTCCAAGACCAAAATCGTTTACCACATAAATATCCATCCAACCATCTCGATTAGCATCCACTGGTATAGAAGACCAGGTTCTAGAAGGGTTATCAAGATTTAATGCTCCTTCTATTTCTATAAAAGTACCATCACCTTGATTATTGTACAGACGGTTGGGCCAATTTAAATAATTTAGATATATATCCAAATCACCATCATTATCATAATCCCACCATAATCCACTTGAATTGATACACTCTTCACACGAATCAATATTAACTTGGGTCGTTACATCCATAAAAGTTCCATCACCATTATTTCGATATAATTGTGTGCCATTTTGATGTGCCAATAAAAGGTCGGGATAACCATCATTATCATAATCGCCCCAAGAGGCTCCTAATTTGACATCATCCCCTTTAGTCCTTGAATGTTGGTTTCTAAAACCCGATTCAATTGTAATATCCTCAAACCAACCTCCTCTATTATTTAATAAACGACTCCAGGTCTTAGGATCGTTCAAATCAAAGGAGTTATACGCCACAATAAATATATCTAAGTCGCCATCTAAGTCATAATCCGCAACCGCATTTCCATAATTAACACCCATCTCAGATAATAGTCTAACATTAGCCTCAGAAAACTGCTGAGCATTAGCCATAAATCCTTTCATTAAAAAGAAGAGAGAAATAGTAATGTAGATTATTATGGAGTAACTTTTATGCATCTATTTTAAATCTTATAAAATTAACATGTGAAATATTACAATAAATGTATTCTAAAAAATTAAGGTTTCATTTTTTTGAATAAAGAGAATTTGTTCATTCATCTGTTTATATTGGTCAAAATCAAATGATAATGAATCATCTCATGGCATAGTCATTGAATTATCAAAGACAAGATCATTATACTACATACTACAAAAATCAAAAGCTAGTACTTTTGATACATCTTAAGGTTTAATAGAAACCAATTGAATAAAGTAATCGTTATTACCAATCAATATAGCTTCCTTTTCCCCATATTTGATACGCTTCATATCTTTAGCATCATGTGGTGCAAAAAAACCACTTTCAGTAACACTAACAGCTTTAAATTTTCCATTTCCATCTCCTTTTAAGAACAAACCTACTCCTGCATCATTTCTAGGGGTTTCGATTTCTGAAGCATATAAATTACCTGAAATTAAAATATCTTGTTTACCATCTTTATCAAAATCTTCAGCTATTATATTATTGATACTGGATACTTGTGCCAATTGCGGTAATTGATGCATCTTAAATGACTCACCATCAATATTTTCAATATAGAAAGAAGCAAACGTTTTTGCTTTTAAATGAAGCGCATTGCTAAGGTCTTTTCCATAAATTTCATTTAAATCTGCTTCACCAAATGATTCAAAGGTTGGGAATTTTTGACTCAAAGAAGGAATTTGCTCAATAGAACATGATCTACCCCGGATGGGAAACATTTTTCCTTCCTCATAGTAACTAAGAACAATATCAGTATTGCCATTTTTGTCAAAATCGTAACTATATACCTCAAAAGGCGTCTCATTAGAAGCCTTATACTTATAGTTAAGCCCTAGGTTACCAACAATGAGATCTTCATCTCCATCTTTATCCATATCTTTACTTATTACTTTATAGTACCAACCCTCAGTATCTTCTATACCTTCAAATTTTTGAACTGAAAATTTGCCATAATCATTTTGAATAAAAATTGTGACTGGCATCCATTCTCCAACTACAACCAAATCTAATCGTTTATCTTTATTAAGGTCTACCCACTCTGCAGAAGTGACCATACCCAAGGATTGAAATTGTGGAGATATTTCAGCAGTAACATCTACCAAATAACCATTTCTATTTTCTAACAATATACTATTTGCTGCTTTGGGATAGTTACCAGGAATAAGTCTTCCTCCTATGAATAAGTCCAAATCGCCATCATCATCATAATCTGCTTTTTCCACTACTGAGCCACTGGTAAGATAACTTGCTACTCGTTTCACATCTTTTTTAAAAACACCAAAACCATTATTAATATATATACGATCCTGTAACTCTTTACTATTTGGTGAAAATTCGTTACCTCCACTAACAACAAAAAGGTCTAAATCCCCATCATTGTCAACATCAAAAAAAGTACTCCCCATATCTTCGGAAACCTTATCAATTGACCAAGCACCATCTTTGATTTCCTTAAAACCTCCTATCTTTTTCTGTATAAACAATGTGCCTGAAAACCCAGCCGAGCCACCAACAAAAAAGTCATCAAGCCCATCTCTGTCTACATCACCTACTGCTATTGATGGGCCAAAAGTTGACATTTTGTGTGGTAACAAAACTTCCTCTTTATAATCATCATATTCATTTTCTTGATGTCTGTATGATAATTGAGAATCAGTAGTAATATTCTCAAACAACTGATCTCTTTTTTTTGAAGGCAAAACAACATTAGCTTCACCAGAACCCTCTCGGGTTCGCTCCAAAAGTTGATTAGCTTTTACATTTTTCAATACTTCTAAGGTGCCATCGGGCCATTGTATTTCAACTTTTTCAACAATTTCGGCTTCACCCAGGCCAAAATGTGCTATATCTTCACTTTTTGACATATATCCTCTGGTATTGGTTATTTCAATCATCTGCCATAAAGAAGAATCTTTGAACAAGGTAATTCTTGTTCCATAAACAGATTTGTGTTCATCAGCACGCACAACAACCCTAAGGTAATTACCTAATTTTCTTTCACTAGTGTTATTCCGGTAGAGAAATGCCTTTTTGTTAATATTATTCACTATAATATCTAAGTCACCATCTAAATCCAAATCGGCGTATGAAGCTCCATTAGACAATGATGGTAAATCAAAACCCCAGTCTTTTATCGTATTGGAAAAGGTAAGATCACCGTTGTTCTTATACATATAATTAGTTAACGTATCTTCAGGAGCCATTTTGGCCAAGGCTAATATATCTATAACATCTTGAAATCTTCTATTGGTTTTACGCGCTACAACCTCTATACTATCCAGAATAATTTCATACCTATTATTCACATCACTATATCGCATATTTCTTTTAATACCATTGGTTACAAAAATATCTTTTAGTCCGTCATTGTCGAAATCTGCAATTAAAGGACCCCAACTCCAATCTGTATTTGACACTCCTGCCAGTTGAGCTAAATCACTAAAAGTCCCATTACCATTATTCCGCTGAAGAGAATTGAACATATATTGATAATGTCCACCTTGTTCTACAATGTTCCAAAAATCTTTAGGATTCATACCTCCCATATTGGTTTTGATTCGCTTATGATCCTCTGCAACCATATCAACTACCATAATATCTAAGTTTCCATCATTATCATAATCGGCAATATCACTACCCATACTAAAATTAGATATGTGTTTAAAAGACTGTTTTAAGACATCTTTAAAAGAGCCATCTGCTCCATTTAGATACATATAATCAGGACGGTCATAGTCATTGGTCACATAGATATCTGACCATAGATCATTATTTACATCTCCTATAGAGGCTGAAAGCCCATGAGCCAAATTTGAAATTCCTGAAAAATTTGATACCTCGGTAAAACCTTTGTTACCTCCTAAATTTCTATATAGTTTATCACTATATAATGAATTCGCATTTTTGAGAGGTGTTTTTCCTCCTTTTCGATTACCATAACTTGGAGGTTGATTAACCAAATACATATCTACCCAGCCATCTTTATTAAAGTCAAAAAAATTAGCTTGAACTGATAAACCAGGATCTGCAATTTTATATTTTTTCGCGACTTCTGTAAAGGTCAAATCTCCATTGTTTAAATAAAGTAAATTTGGACTATTTTCAAAACTACCCCTTGCACTCTTACATACATAAATATCTTGATAACCATCAGCATTCACATCTGCAAATGTCACACCTGTCGACCAGCTTTTTACTTTAATAATTCCACTGCTTTCTGTAATATCCTCAAATTGTAAGTTTCCTTTGTTAAGGAAAATTTGATCATGCACTTGGTTTCCAGAAAAATAAATATCTGGCAAGCCATCATTGTTTATATCGCCAATGGCAACTCCAGCTCCGTTAACAAACTTTTCATTCAAAAGGTGATTGTCTTTTTGGGTCTCTACTAATGTGTTTTCAAAATTGATTCCCGAATACGTATAATCAATTAGTGTAAAATGTTTATCAGCATTAGTAAGTGGTAAAACTTTGTTTCTATCACATGAAGAAAGCAACATTATGTAAACAAATAGAAATTTAAAAATAAGTAAACGCTTTTGCATAGTTTCAACAGTATTTAATACATACATTTTTTAAGGTAGTATTCTCTTTAATTAGTTTACCAACCAATAAAGTGAATAGCAAGAAACAACATATAATTCTTATTTAAAACATAAGTTTTAAAGCTAGAAATACCTAAAAAATTGCCATTACAAGAAGCAATATAAAGTAACTAAGATTCTTAATGTTGAGAAAATAGCAAAATTAAGCACACTTGATTAGATTTTCCTTAACAATGCACACTATTTACCCCCAATACTCTCAACAATGTTCTTCTTTTGGGGTATTATTGACTTTGACGTGTTATTGGTTTTGACGAGTTACTGATTTTGCAATCACATATAGACTTGATTTTGCAAAATTTGATTTCTAAAAAAATTCAAATTACTAGATCGTTAATTCAATTCAACTAATAACTAATCATTAAAACTTCACTAAATTATGCTTAAAAAGTATTTAACAAAAAAACTTAAACATAACAAAAAGTGGTTCGTACCACTCTTCCTTTGTCTATGTTTCACTTCGTTGACCTATGCTCAAAAAAAGGCAGTCAGTGGTACAGTGATTGATGAGATAAACGGACCGCTAATCGGTGCAAATATCTTAGTTAAAGGGACTTCAAACGGTGTGGTCACTGATTTTGATGGAAATTTCACTATAGAAACTACAAGTGATGCTGTTTTATTAATCTCATATACGGGTTATACTACACAAGAAATTCCTGTGAACAATCAAACCGATTTAATGATACAATTGCAATTAGATGCTTCGGCACTTGATGAGATTGTAGTCATTGGATATGGATCAAGAAAAAGAAACGATGTTACTGGTGCCGTTAGTACGGTAAAGACTGCTTATATAGAGCAACAGTCTGCAGGAGATGCTACCCGTGCATTACAAGGAAGTGCTTCTGGAGTTACAGTAGTATCTTCTGGAAGACCAGGGGTACAAGCTCAGGTTAGAATTCGTGGATTAGGTACCATTAATAATAATGGACCATTGTATGTTGTTGATGGAGTCTTTGGCGCACAATTACCTCCAACGAATCAGATTGAATCAATGCAAGTGCTTAAAGATGCTTCATCTACTGCCATTTATGGAGCTAGAGGAGCAAATGGTGTTGTTCTGATCACTACCAAAACAGGAAGAGTCGGACAATCTGCTAAATTAGAACTTAATGTAAGGACTGGAATCGGAACTGCAAACTCTAAATATGATATTGTAACAGATCCTACTCTAGTTGGTCAGCAAATATGGCTGGAACAAACAAACGATGGTATTACACCTAGTAGTACACATTTTAATTTTGATCCAAATAATATTCAAGGAACTACAGTAAATGATTTTTTGTTTCCTAATGGAGCTTCTATAGGCGATCCATCTACTAACCCTTCGTTGTATGAATTAAGAGATTATCCTATTACCCTTACAAACAAAGAAGGAACTGACTGGTTAAAAGAATTATATCAACCAGCGCCTATAACAGACATTACACTTTCAGTGTCTGGTGGGGCAGAAAAAACCACATATTCTTTCAGTGGTAATTACTTTAAAGAAGAGGGGATATTAAGATATAATTCTTTTGACAGATATGCCTTTAGGGCGAATGTGGACACTCAACTTAAGGATTGGTTGAAAATTGGTCAACGTTTGGGTCTTACTTTAACTGAGTCTAGAGGTAATACAGTAGGTTTTAATGCGATAGTTGAAACAAGTCCTTTAATCCCCGTACGAGATATTGCGGGTAACTTCGCAGGTGGTATAGTTGGAGGAGGATTAAATGACGGACCAAATCCTTTGGGAAATAATTTTCGTGAGCGAAAGGATACAAGAACCACTATAAATGCAACAGGTAACTTTTACCTAGAGGTAAACCCATTTAAAAACGTTACAGCTAAAACTCTTTTTGGATATAATACAAGTTGGTATTCTAACTACGATCCAAGATTTGCTGATCCTGAAAACACTAATGGTACCACTGGTAATTCTTTAAGTGAAACTAGAGGTAAAAATCTAACTTGGAACTGGTCGAACACAATTAACTATACAAAAACATTTAATGAGCTTCATAATTTTGATATTTTGCTAGGAACAGAAGCTACACGTTTTGAATTCGATGAGATAAGTGCTGGAAGGGAAGGTTTTATCTCAACAGATGACGACTTTTTTATATTGAGTTCTGGTTCTGAAAATCAGACCAATAATGCTAACGCTGCTGCATGGGCGTTAAACTCTTATTTTGGTAGAGTATACTATTCATACGATGCTAAATATATGTTGGAAGCAACTATACGTCGTGATGGATCATCAAGATTTGGTTCAAATAATAGATGGGGTAATTTTCCTGCCGTTTCTGGTGGATGGGTTATTTCTAATGAAAATTTCTTAAGTGATACTGATTGGTTAAATCACTTAAAGTTGAGAGCAGGTTGGGGACAGTCTGGTAATGACCAAATTGGTAATTACAACGGTTTCTCGACATTCGGTTCTGGTTTGGGATCTTCATTCTATGGGATTGGCGGTAACGACAATACTATTATTCAAGGGTTTCAGACAATAGCTGTTGGTAATCCAGATGCTAAATGGGAAACCACTACTTCAACAAATTTTGCAGTTGACGCCACCTTATTCAATGGTATTAACATGTCTTTGGATGTTTGGGAAAAAGTGACTACAGATATGTTATTTCCTGTTGCCATTCCTGCTGTTCAAGGTATAGCTAATGCTCCCTCTGTTAATATAGGAGACATGGAAAATAAGGGTTTTGATTTGGAATTGAGTTATAGTGGTGGTGGACATGAAGAAGGCGATTTTAAATATACAGTTGGGCTTATATTTTCAAAGTATAAAAATAAGATCAAAAAATTATCAAATAACGAAGATGAGTTCATCGTTGGTAGTGAACAAAGAGCTCAGCGTTATACGAGGGCAGAAACAGGAACAGCATTTCCAGAATTTTTTGGATACGTTGTTGATGGTATATTTCAAACACAGGCAGAAGCAGATGGTCATGCACCAAATGGTAATTATAACCAACCTGGAAATCTAATCATACGTGATGTAGATGGAGATGGAGAGATTACCGCAGATGATAGAACATATATAGGAACACCAAATCCAGATTTTACAGCTGGTTTGAATATAAGGTTAGAATATAAACATTTTGACTTTACTGCCAGTTTATATACCAGTCAAGGAAATGATGCCATCAATTATTATAATCGTTTTACGAGATATGGTTTATTTCAAGGTCCAAAAAGTCCAGATAGATTATTTCGTTCTTGGGGAAGTCCGTATCTAGAAAACAATGCTGATGCAGTCTTACCTAGAGCTTCTTCTCAGACTAGTTTTGAACAGAATACACATTCAGACCTAGTTGAAGACGCATCATTTGTACGTTTACAGAATGCACAAATTGGTTTTAATGTACCCCAAAAAATAATAGATGATATAAATATTTCTTCCATGCGTATCTACCTTATGGGTACCAATATTTTTACAATAAGTGACTATTCTGGACTAGATGCCGAAGTATTTGTAAATAACGAAATAGACAGAGGCCTAGATCGTGGAAACTGGCCAGCACCTAGACAAATCATAGTTGGTTTGGATATTAAATTATAAACTGTAGAAAAATAAAATCAGAAAAAGATGAAAAAAATACATTTTAAAATCTGGATACTAAGTTCCCTTGTATTGCTACTGGGGTCGTGTAGTGAGGAGTTTTTAGAGGAGCAACCCAAAGGTACCGTAAGAGAATCTACATTAGCAGACGAAAATGGTGTTAATTTGTTATTGGTCGCAGCATACTCCAGAATTGATGGTTATGCAAACGGAGAAGCTGGCGGTACTGGCGGTGCTTCGGCAACAAACTGGGTCTGGGGTGATGTACCATCCGATGATATGCATCGTGGAGATCAGACAGGTGGTTGGTCCCCTATAAACCTTATAGAAAGGTTTGAAGTAGATCCAAGTAATCCATGGGTAGATGAATTATGGACAGCTAATTTTGATGGTGTTTCACGAGCTAATGATGTCCTTAGAATATTGGACCAAGCTAAAGATAATATAACTCCAGAAAAGGCAGTTCAATTAGAAGCAGAGGCACGATGGCTTAGAGCTTGGTATTATTTCCAATTGCGTTCTAAGATTGAAAAAGTACCTTATATTACCGAAGATATGGAGGCTAAAGAGGTTAGTAATGATCGAGAAATTTGGGACGATATCGAAGCTGATCTACAGTGGGGTATAGATAACAACATGGATGAAACTCCAGAGATAGGTCGAGCTTCTCGTTGGGCAGCAAAGGCATTAAAAGCCAGAGTACATTTATTTCAAAAGGAATTCTCAGAAGCCAAACTACTATTGGACGATATAATAAATAATGGTCCTTTTACACTAATGGATCATTTTTATGACAACTTTGACGAAGAAAAACAGAACAATGCAGAAAGTATTTTTGAAGTCCAATATACTGTAAACGATGGTGCAGGTGATGCCAACTCAGGTATCGACCATAGAACACTGTTTCCAAGAGGTTCTGATGTAGGTTTATGCTGCGCATACAGTGCACCTTCTTTTGACTTGTTCAATGCTTTCAAGGTTGATGCTAATGGTCTACCTTTGTTTGACACTTTTCAAGATGATTTATTATTAGAGGATTATGGTACCTTAGATACAGAACCATTTACTCCTACAAATGTATCCTTAGATCCTCGAGTGGACTGGACGATTGGACGAAGAGGTATCCCTTTTTTGGATTGGGGACCTATGTCTGGAAGTGATTGGATGCTGGATCAAGCTGGAATGGGACCATTCCTGAATAAGAAAATCATGTTTTACAAAAGAAATTTTAGAACAATTTCTATATCCAGTCCTACATGGTCTGCAGGACTTAATGGTAACAATTGGCGTCTCTTTAGATTAAGTCATATTATTTTATGGAGAGCTGAGGTTGCTGTCGAAGAAAATGATTTGAATACTGCTAGAAACATGGTCAACATGATTCGTGAAAGAGCACAGGATGATATAGTAATGGGTAGAGTTAACAATACTACATTTGAAAGTGGATATGTGCCTGATATTGATGAAAATCAACCCGCAGCCAATTATAACCTAGGTTTATATGTGTCATTTCCTGATTCGGATTATGCAAGAAAGGCTGTTTACCATGAAATGAGATTGGAATTTGCCTTAGAAGGAATGCGTTTTCAAGATCTTGTTCGTTGGGGTATTGAAGAAGAAACGATGAATCAGTATTTTGAATCTGAATTAGGTAATGGAAAACTCCCTTGGTTACAAGGAGCATCTTATACACCTGGAAAAAATGATCATTTTCCAATACCACAATCACAAATAGATTTACAGCCTGGAGTCTTGACTCAAGATCCTGCGTATTGATTTCTTTTATTAATTAAGTAATTCTGTATTAATTAAATTAGTTCGAAAGCGACCCTTTTTTTGGTTTGGGGTCGCTTTTTTTACTCACTTACAAATACACATATGTGTAATATGATTATTAAGTAAAGTAAAAACATAATGGAACCCCAAACGACGTTCTAATTTTTGGTTCTGATCATAGATTATAGCACTTAATAGCTGAAAACAATTATTTTTCAATGAGTTACCCTAACTCTACACCTATTGACACTTCTTGGTTTTATTAGACCAATATTTCCAAAAAATTGAAGAGAATTTACTCTACCAACTAAAAATAGTTATAAAATAATATAGTATATTTATTAGAAGTTGCAAGAAAATGATATAAGCCATATGAGTAAAGTAATTAAATTTTATTTGCGTGTATTATGCCTCTTTGGTCCTCTACTATTTTGTATAACTTCTTTTGCTCAAAGTCCTGATTTAAAATTTGAACATTTTATAGATGATAAAGGTCTTTCCCAAAATTCTGTAATGAATGTACTTCAGGATAAGGAAGGATATTTGTGGATGGCAACTCCAAATGGCCTTTATAAATATGATGGTAAAAACTTCACCATACATAGGCACGAACCCAATAACCCCAATAGCCTAATCAATAATTCAGTATTTGAACTTGAGATGGATATCTCAGGTAATATTCTCATAGGAACTGGTAGAGGTCTCAGTAGATTCAACCAGATTACACAAACATTTTCAACATTCCCCATAATATTAAAAGATCAACGAATTAGTGCCATATATCCAGAAAAAGATGGTTCGCTATGGGTAGGCACCTTGCATTCTGGATTATATCATTTTAAAAGTACTGATAAAATTGGGGACAGACCCGATCATTACTTTCACCAACCCCAAAACCCCTCAAGTATTAAAAGTAATCAGATTCATTCTATAACTAAAGACAATGATGGTAATCTTTGGGTAGGTACCATTAATGGCCTCAGCAAAATGCATAAGGACCATAATAAAGGTTTTGTCCATTTTAATGCACTAAAAGAAAGTGTCAAATCCCTTTTTTTAGACAAAAAAGGAAGATTGTGGATAGGACTCGAAGGACTTTTGCTTATTGTTATAGAAAATCCGAATAGTTTTAATACGCCTGAACAAACCAATTTTAAGCAATATAAATTTCATGCAGAACAGATGGACACTGCCAAATATGGAGGCTTGATTGCAATCAATCAAGGATCTGACGGTAACCTATGGCTTGGAATATATGGATTAGGTCTCTATTGGTTTAATCCTGAAACTGGAAAATATAAATTATATTCCCCTGACCCTTTGAAGACCCAAAGTTTAAGTAGTACAAATGTTGAAACAATATTTATAGATTGTTTCAACGTACTTTGGGTAGGAACAGAAGAAGGTGGATTGAACAAATGTGACTTAGGAAAAAAAGATATCGCTTTTTTGAAGAAAAAAGTTATGTCTAAAAATTCATTAAGTAACTCATCGGTCAATGCGATTATTGAAGGAGAAAAAAAATCCATTTGGGTCGGTACAGAAAATGGTCTTAATAATGTTAGTTTTATTCAAGATAATTTTGAACAACCTACATTCAGGCATTACTATTTAAACAATAAGTTGAACAATTCAGAACAGACTGTTCAACAACCTATTTGGTCCATCTTAAAAGACAAGGACAATGACTATTGGTTAGGTAGTACAGATGGGATTACCCAAATGACTATTGACCCAAAAACGAAAAAAGCCATTTTTATTCAAACTAAATTCAATGATGTAATTGAAGTGTTTTCTTCCTTGGAAGATAGTAAGGGCACATTATGGTTTGGTTCATTTGTGGATGGATTGATCAAATGGAAAAAGAAAAAACTTCCCAATAGTGAATCATTCGATTTCTCCACAGCAGAATACTATTTACCCGACCAAAATGATAAACATAGTATTAGCGGAAAAGAAATAAGTTGTCTTTATGAAGATAGCAAGGGTAATATTTGGATTGGCACCTTACAAGGTGGTTTGAATATGATGATTCCAGGAAAAGATGGCCAACCCGATACTTTTGTTTCATATCAGCATGATCCTGATAACCCCAATACACTAAGTCATTATTCTGTTTTTTCCATTCACGAAGACAAAAATGGGAATTATTGGATCGGTACTTTTGGAGGAGGTTTAAATAAAATGACTTTCTCTAATACACCTGGCAAATCACCTTGCTTTGAACATTATACCGAAGAGGATGGATTGGCAAATGATGCTATTTATGGAATTCTTGAAGATGAAAATGGAAAATTATGGATCAGTACTGACGATGGTATTTCATGTTTTGATCCTAAAACCAATACTTTTAAAAATCTAAACAAGGAAGATGGACTACAAAGCAGTAATTATAGAAAGAATGCATATTTCAAAAATAGTGATGGGTATTTATTCTTTGGAGGATTAAGAGGATTAAATATTTTTCATCCTGACAAACTAAAGGACAATACTATCCCTGCCATACCTAAAATTACATCCTTCAAAATAAAAAATGAAACTGTGATGGTAGGTCAAGAGTTTAATGGACGAATAATTCTGGATCGTTCGTTATCCAAATTGAAGGAGGAAAAAATAAAGCTAAAACATGATGAGAGCGTACTTACATTTGAATTTGCAGCACTTCATTATGCTGCACCTGAAAAAAACAAATATATATATAAACTGGTAGGCTTTGATGAAGATTGGCATGATTCAAAAGAAGCTTCTTTTGCACATTACACCAATTTATCACCAGGGGAGTATACTTTTAAAGTAAAAGCTTCTAACAATGATGGAGTATGGAGTGAATCCCCAGCTAGTATAAAATTTAGAATTTCTCCCCCATTCTGGTTAACAGGCTGGGCATATTTACTATATACTTATCTGTTGGCTATGTTTTTTCTTGGTATTCAATCTTATTTTCATTTAAAGGCTAAAGAAAGAACCGCTATCAAAGTTCAAAATGAAATAGAAAAAGCCAATAAGCTAAAGCTTCAATTTTTTACTAATATCTCACACGATTTCAAAACACCAATAACTCTCATAATGAATCCATTAGAAGATATTTTGGATAATTCTGACATTAAAAAACCATTAAGAAAAAAGCTTAGCATCATGCAACGCAACGCAGACTATTTGTTACGTTTGGTAAATCAATTGATGGAATTTAGAAAAATAGAAGTTGGTGAAACTAAATTAGTGGCAACTAAATCAAACATTGTTCATTTTGTTAGAGAAATTACATTTTCGTTCAAGGCTTTGGCTAAGAAAAAAAATATTGCTCTACAATTCGAAAGTCAACTGTATGCCTCTGATGTTTGGTTTGATTGGGACAAATTTGAAAAAATATTGAATAATTTAATATCCAATGCCATAAATTTCACCAACAACAATGGCAATATAGCTGTAAGACTCTATATTCCTAATGATAAACCAACCATGGAGATTAGAGGAGGAGAATTAATGTCTGAATACATCTGTATAGAAATCGAGGATGATGGTCAGGGAATACCTGTTGATCAATTGCCACATATTTTTGAACGATTCTACCAAGTAAATAAA
Source organism: uncultured Aquimarina sp. (assembly GCA_947498785.1). Lineage (GTDB taxonomy): Bacteria > Bacteroidota > Bacteroidia > Flavobacteriales > Flavobacteriaceae > Aquimarina. Next base: position 28,484 of record CANMLS010000022.1, read on the forward strand.
ACCAATGACACCTCTCCAAAATCTGGATCAGGAATTGGTTTGGCCATCACCAAGGATTTAATGGATTTACATTATGGAAGTATTGAGGTTCATTCTAAAATAGGTGAAGGAACCTGCTTTACTTTAAAACTACCCCTTGGAAGTGCTCATTTGTTAGCAGAAGAAATTGTAACATTTTCAGAGTCTGAAAAAAAACCTGAAGAAGAGATCGTCAATGTTCAGCCGATACCCGTTGAACAACCACAAAATAAAATCAACGACAAGAGAAAATCTGTACTGGTAGTAGATGATAATGAAGACATTAGAGCTTTGGTAAAAAATGGTTTACAAAAAAAGTACTCCGTTTTGGAAGCCAGTACTGGCAAACGTGCTTTAAAAATTGTTTTGCAGGAATTACCTCAACTCATCATAAGTGATGTCCTCATGCCCGAAATGGATGGAATTGATTTTTGCCATCAACTGAAATCTAATATTAGAACCAAACATATTCCTATAATTTTGCTTACCGCATTGAATTCTGTAGAACATAGAATCAAGGGAATTGAATCTGGAGCGGACGCTTACATTCCTAAACCGTTTAAAATGAAACTTTTATCGATAACAACCGATAAACTCATAGAATCAAGAGAATCTATGCGTTTGCGTTTTCAGACAGAAGAGCAATTAACGCCAAAAGAAGTTATTCTTGATTCTGAGGATGAGAAATTTTTAGGAAAGATTATGGAATTCATGGAAGAACATATGAGTGATGAAAATTATTGGATCGAGCAATTGGTTATCGACATGAACACAAGTAGGTCAACTTTTTTCAGAAGGTTAAAAAAACTCACAGGCCAACCGCCAAATGACTTTATTCGAATGATTCGTTTAAAACGTGCAGCACAACTATTAGAACAAGGAGAATTGAATATTGCGGAAGTTAGTTATCAAGTAGGTTTTAACGACCCAAACTATTTTGGAAAGTGCTTTCGAAAACTATACGGAGAGCCTCCATCTCGCTACATATCAAAAACGGAAGCTAAGTAATCACTATTTAAAATTTGAACTATTTTAAAAGAATTCAAAAGCTACATCAATAGTACAATTAATTTTACAGAAATGATTTCAACTTTTTTTTGTTCGCTATAAAAACATCCTTTTTTACTAAAATCAAAAAAGTTTAAACCTCTTCATTATCTTTAGAAAAACATTGAGACCCTAGAGTAAACTGATTCTATTAATATCTAATACGTTTTAAGAAATTGTTCTTATATGTTTTTCCGATCGGTATTATTATATCCTGTATAAAAACCTGATTTCCCAAGACTTTTTCGATCTTATCCATATTGATAATGTAAGAGCGATGTATTCTAACAAAATTAGAATTATGCAATTTTTCTTCCCAATTTCTAAGACTATCTAAAACCAAAATACTTTTATCTTTTGTAACTACTTCTACATAATCCACTTCTGATTTTAAAAAAACAATATCATCAACATTCACTTTATAAATAGCTTTATCTGCGTAGATAAAGAGTTGTTTTGTATTCTCGTTATTCTCCTGTGCTTTTGTAACCTGCAACCTATTTACAGCTTTAAAAAACCGTTCATAAGAAAAAGGTTTTACCAGGTAATCAACAACTGCTTCTTCAAAAGCTTCAACTGCATAATCTGGATATGCGGTAGTGATAATGACTTTAGGTGGATTTGATAATGTTCTTAAAAAGGATAAACCATTCAATTCTGGAAGTTGAATATCCAAAAACAAAAAATCTGCTTCATCTAACTCTTGTGATGGCACATCCAATCCACTTTCATATATCCCCAAACAGTTCACAAAAGGAGTTTTATCAACATAATTTTGCAAAACCTCCTGCGCTCCATGTTCGTCTTCTATAATTAAACAATGTATCATAATGAAATCGTAAGTATCACTCTAAATAAATTTTCTTCTTTTTTAATCTGTAATTGATGCCGCTCTGGATATAACAGTTGTAATCTTTTTTGTGTGTTCTTTATTCCAATACCACTTTCTTGCCAATTGATTTCAATCTCTTGTTTTTCATTTTCATTATATGGATTCTCGCAATAAAAAGAAAACTGGTTACCTTTTAACACTGCCTTAATTTTTACAGGATGGTTTTTACCCTTCAAAATACTTGTATACTTAAATGCATTTTCTACAAAAGGAATTAATAGTAATGGTGCAATTTCTTTTTTCGCATTATCGATCTTACTCAAAAAATTAACTTCTATCTTAGTAGATAATCGCTCTTCTTGCAAACTAATATAGCCCTTTATATGATCAATTTCCTGATCAAGAGACACACTCTCTTTTTGTCCTTCGTGCAATACATATCTAAAACTATTTGAGAGTTTTAAAATTAAATCAGGAGTTTTGTCATCTCCTTTTAATGCGTTTGAGTAAATATTATTAAGTGTATTAAACAAAAAATGTGGGTTTACTTGTGCTTTTAAAGCTTTAAGTTCTGCTTGTTGTTTTTCTTGCATTGTAGTATCTAACTCTAGTTGTTTTGCATATAATTTCTTTACAGAATGCAAAGCAAAAAAAACTAAGCTAAAAAATAAATATGTTACCAAGCTAGAAGTTATAGATCTCCAACGATGATGCTCATGTCCTTCTTCTGGATGAAAAAAGGTATCTGTATGATAATGAATCAAAGCATTACAAATAAAAAAAAACAACACCAAAAGAATAAATTTTCTCTTATTACTTAATGAAAAGAACCACAAATACATCATATATGTGGGAATCATATTGAATAATAGTGCAACCAATTCATGCATAAAACTCATGGGGTACCCTCCTTCTCTCCCCATGTATTTTACATATGGAAAAAAAAGTACCATTCCCCAAAAGAACAAATGCAATAAAGGCTCTGTCTTTTTCAGTTTTAGATACATAGTATTATTATTCATATAAGAGTACTAATTTATTGTTTTTATTGATGCCCTTGCCAGAATAGTTTTTCTTTGGTCACAGTACCGCTTATTCTAAAAATCATATGCCCTCCTATAAGTGATAAAAAGTGTCTTCGTGTTCGAAAACAGCAATATCGTTAATAGAAAAGAAAAGATTTGGGTCACGTACGTTTTGCCATTTTTCAAATTTTTTAATTATTAGAATCATTATGTCTATATTCTCTTTCTTTCCTACTTCTTTCTTTATTTTTATTTTTGAAAAGCGAATAATTAAGGCCAAAAAGAAATCCAAGAGTTTGCGATTGAAACTTCCATACGGTACGTTGATTAAACTCTGTTGTATATGTATTTCTTTTCATCAAATTATTATCCAATATATCAATAACTCTAAGGTTAGCTGTCAGTTTATTTTTTAGAAATTTTGCTCTTAACGCCCAGTCTACTCTATGTCTTGACTTAACAAAATTAAAAGTGTTTTGTCGTTTGGGGGTATGTCGATATGTGATATCTGTACTGATCTTTTTAGTAATTTTAAATGTATTTTTTAATTGTAGATTTGATGAGTATAATTCATCCCATGTAACCAGATTATTATCATCTATTACGGTATAATAATAGTTACCAGTAAGGGCAGTGTCCCAAAATTTAGCAAATTTATATTTTATTGTGGTTTCGACACCAAAAGAATGATTTAGTCCTATATTTTGAAATGAGATTACCTGTACATCATTGTCCTCAATATCATTTACCCAAAGGATTACATCTTTCCTATACCGATAAAATGTTGCCACAGACCAATTTATTTTTTCGCCATTATTTTGATAATTCAATTCAATATTATCACTTGATTCTGGCTTTAATTCTGGATTACCATCAAACCTGAAGAAGGGATTTCCTAACTGAAAAGGGTTGATGTGATGTAAATTAGGGCGAGAGACTCGCTTACTATATCCTAAACCTATTGTATTATCTTCAGTAAACTTATAGGAAAGATGTATTGATGGAAAAAAGTTAGAAAAATCCAAATCTGTTGTTGATAAATTCAACGTGTTTTGAGATGTTGAAGAAAAATCTTCATATCTCAACCCTACTTGCCAGTCTAATTTTGGAGTACTAAATTTTGCAAGTCCATAAACACCTAACAATTCTTCCTCATAATCAAATGTATTTAGTGTTCCAGTAGTGTTATTTGCTCTAAAAAACTGTTGGTTTTTTGTATTACTTTTATTCCAGGAACCTCCCATTTCTATTTGAAGTTTTTCTGAAATCGGTAAAACGTGGTCCAATGAGATTGCATGGATTATATTATCCTCTTCTATAATTTGATCAAACAAAAAAATAGTATCTTCAAAATCAAAAGCAGGATACCCATTATTATTATCATTAAGATTATAATCAACCTCTAGAAAATGTCCTTCTTTACTAAACCTTCTTCGATAATTAGCATTAAAAACCGAAGTAAAATGCAAATGTTCTGAGTTACGCGTATACACAAAATCATCACGATCGGTAACATTAAAATATTGAGAATTATTATAAAAACTGTGATAATCATCAGTATAATCAAAACCTATCGAGAACTCATTATATTCATCTATAAAAAAATCCAATCCTACTGTTCCTTTTCTAACAAGGCCGTTAAAATCATGAGGTGTAAAAATGCTTTGGGTATTACCATTCATAAAAGTTCGATCGATAGTTTGCTTATTATCCATTTCTCGTCCAGATTGTGAAGCATTAAATCTTAGATTTACAAAAGATAGATTATAGTTACCATCAATTCCGTAGCTATAACGTTTTGTTCCTACAGAACTGTTGAGATTAAGATTTAATCCCGTATTCAAACTTCTCTTTAGAATTACATTGATTACACCAGACAGCCCATCTGCTTGATATTTTACTGATGGAGAAGTGATAATTTCTACACTTTTAATAGTAGATGACGGAATTTGTTCTAATAGTTCTACAGCATCCAAAGAAGATGGTTTCCCATTGACTAATAACCTCACATTATCACTTCCTCGTAAAGATATACTACCTGTTCCCAGGTCTGTTTGGATATCAACTATTTGATCAAAGGCTTCGAGTGCCGTGGTTCCTGATTGTTGTATATCTGCTCCAATATCAATAATCTTCCTATCAATTTTGAGCTGTGTAGTTGTTCGCCCAGCCTCTACCACTACCTCCTCGAGATTGCTCACTGTTGATTTTAATCCAATTAAGATATTAGTATAGTCTTCAATTTCAGAAAGCTGTTTCGCAAAGTTTTCATAACCGATAAAACTAATTTCAAAATATGTAAATGGCTTATTCGTTTTTAATTGAAACTGTCCTCTATCATTTGTCGAAACCCCATCTACTAATTCATTTTTATCAGTATACGCTGCAATTGTTGCAAAAGGAATTACTTCTTGAGTTACCATATCTATTACTGTACCTCTAAAAATCTTGATCTCTTGACTGGTCGCAATTAACGATCCAATGAAGAAAAAAAACATAAAAATTATTGTTCGTATCATTTTTTTTGAATTTGATATATCAAAAGTGATACTCTTATGCTTTCTAAGAAATTTTAATCTGTGAACGTCCTTTCTTTCTCTGTTAACGATATAACTCTTAAATTTTAAAAAGGTATTTAGTAAAATTCATTAACACAATCATGTTTTTTAAAAGCATTTATCTTTAGTTTACGATATTTGAACAAAAACAAATCTTGAAAAGAATATTTTTATTGCTAATACTTGTTTGTAGTTTTTCTGCTTACTCGCAACTCAATGTTACCGGAACCGTAATTGATAGTTCAAATAACCTGCCCATAGAAAATGCTAAGGTTCTTGACGTCGGAAGTAATATCAGTATTTTAACTGATGTGAACGGAAAATTTTCTATAAAAGCTTTAGGTAAAATCGAATTTTCTAAAGAAGGGTATGCTGGAGTTTACATACTGATCAACAAAGACAATTATAGTAAAGATAAACATATAGAGATAACATTATCCCCCATTACAGAATTAACACAGGTATTAATTGAAGACTATTTTCGTCCGCAACCACATAAATATGCAACAGATGCTGTTTCTACTATCACTGCAAATGATATTAACCGAGGAAATCCGATAGAATCACACCCTGTTCTAAATCGTGTGGCGGGTGTTTTTATGCAAAACGGAACGCTAAACACCAATCGTATCACAATTAGAGGAATTGGTGCCCGAAATTTATTTGGTACTGCAAATATTAGAGCTTACTTTGGAGATATCCCTTTAACCGATGGAAATGGAGAATCCTCAATAGAAGATTTAGAACTCGGAACTGTATCTCAAATTGAAATTCATAAAGGGCCTTCATCTAGTAGCTTTGGTGTTGGGTTGGGTGGAGCTCTACTATTTAAACCCGAATATGCAGAAGAAAACACGACACAAGGTCAATTAACTACATCATTTGGGAGCTATGGACTAAGACGAATTCTTGCTAGAGCTTCTACATCTGCGAAGAATTCAAATATTATTGTACTCTATAGTAATAACCATACTGATGGTTATCGAGAGAATAATGAATATGATCGAAATACAATAACGCTTGCCTCTGATTTTGATTTAGGAGAAAAAGATAGCTTTTCTATATTAGGAAGCTATGTCGATCTCAAAGCAGGCATTCCTAGTTCCTTAAATCAGGAAGATTTTGATAATAATCCAAGGCAAGCTGCTTTTACATGGGGAAGAGCTCAAGGTTTTGAAGACATAAATTATGGAGTTTTAGGCCTAACTTGGAAACATCGTTTCAATGAAAAAATAGCCAATAACACCAGTTTATTTACTTCTTTTAGAAATAATGATGAACCCAGACCATTTAACATCCTTAAAGAAAATACAAATAGCTTTGGTATTAGAAGTAGAATTTTAGGCACGCATCTCATCGCTAAAAAGAAACTGAATTGGACTATAGGCGGAGAATTATTTTTTGAAAGTTATACTGGTAAGACTTTTCAAAATCTTTATGAAGATTTCCCCATCGGAACAGGTAGTGTACAAGGCGAACAACTTTCTGATCTTGATGAAAAACGATATTATTACAACCTGTTTGGCGAAGCTAATTATGAGATTAATAAAAAACTTAGATTTAATGCCGGGGTACATCTTAATCAAACCTCTTTTGATATTGAAGATCAATTTTTATCAGATGAAGAAGATAATTCTGGAGAATTTGATTTCGACCCTATACTATCCCCAAAAATTGGTATAAACTATAATCTAAACTACAACTTTACTTTTTACGGTACTATTGCTCATGGCTTCTCCACCCCTACCTCATCAGAAACATTATTGCCCAATGGTATTTTTAATCCAAATATAAAGCCTGAAATAGGTTGGAATTATGAAATCGGAACACGTTACAAACTGCTTAATGACAGATTATACGGCTCCTTATCTTTCTATACGCTTAGAGCCAGAGATTTGTTAGTCTCCAGAAGAACCATAGATGATAATTTCTTTGCAATTAATGCAGGTAAAACCACTCATAATGGTGCCGAATTAGAATTAAATTTCACTATTGTCAGATTAAATCATAGTGAAAAAGCTCTAAATTTCTTTTTCAACACATCTATTTATGATCATAAATTTGAGGATTTCATTGATCTTGATAGTAATTTTTCTGGTAATGATCTTACTGGTGTTCCTTCAGAAGTTACCAATTCTGGAATCGAGTTTATTGTTAAAAAAGGGTTTTATGGTAATCTTAATTTTCAAACTGTTGGCAAAATTCCTGCTAATGACGCCAATACTACATTTAGTAAAAACTATGAATTATTACATGGTAAAATAGGATTTAAAAATAGTATTAGTAATCACTTCAATTATGATCTGTTTTTAGGTGTAAATAATATTTTAGACACCGACTATGCATCTCAATTACAGATTAACGCAAGAGGTTTTGGAGGTAACGCTCCAAGGTATTTTTACCCAGGCTTACCTTTTAATATCTATGGAGGGATTAACATGAATTATAGATTATAACAATATTTCTTTGTATTTTTCTAAAGTAAACATCTCATTTATGAAAAATTTTGTTCTCCTATTCGCCTTTATTTTTCTTACCACTTTCTCGTGTGCCCAAGAAAAAGAAAATGATATTACTTTAGAAGAAGATCCTAAGAATTACACTACAGAAATAGTAGTTCCCGATTTGTTAATTCCTTGGGGAATGGTCTGGCTACCTGATGGCAGTATGTTAATTACAGAAAAAAGTGGAGAGCTTATCCTCTTTAAAAATGGTGTTAAAACCTCAATTGCTAATGTCCCAGAAGTTTATAACCGCAATCAAGGAGGGCTATTAGACATCGAACTGCATCCCAAATACAAAGATAACGGCTGGTTGTACATAACATATTCTTCTAAAGAAGGCCCTGAAAAAGGAGGAAATACAGCTCTTATAAGAGCCAAACTTGAAAACAATGAGTTAATTAATATAGAAAAATTATATAAAGGAACTCCAAATACCACCCGCGGACACCATTTTGGATCTCGAATAGAATTTGATAATGATGGATACTTATACTTTTGTATTGGAGATCGAGGAAATAGAGATGTAAACCCTCAAGATATTACTAAAGATGGTGGAAAAATATACCGCCTTAATGATGATGGAAGCATTCCAAAAGACAACCCTTTTGTAAACAAAGACGGCGCAAAAAAAGCGATTTTCTCTTACGGACACCGCAATCCACAAGGAATGGCAATCCATCCTGATGGTACAATTTGGGTTCATGAACATGGTCCAAGGGGTGGTGATGAAATTAATCCCATTAAAAAAGGAGTAAACTATGGTTGGCCAGTAATTACTTATGGTATCAATTATAGTGGTACATCAATAACAGATATCACCAAAAAGGAAGGGATGAAACAACCTTTATATTATTGGGTACCGTCTATTGCTCCTAGTGGTATGGATTTTATTACCAGTGACAAATATCCTGATTGGAAAAACGACCTTCTAGTAGGTTCTTTAAAATTTCAATATTTAGAATTGCTAGAATTAAGCAACAACAAAGTTATAGGACGAAAAAAACTATTAGATGGTATGGGGCGTGTTCGTAATGTAAGACAAGGTCCTGATGGGTTTATCTATGTTGCTATCGAAAATAAAGGTATTGTAAAAATAATTCCCTCCCTAAAATAGAAATATAAAATGAAGAAGCGTTTAAAACAACTTGTGATCCTTGAAATTTTAATATTAGTTATAAGTGTATCTATTCTTGCTCAAAAAGGAAATACTGATTACACACACATTTCAAATACAGAATTAGAAATTCAAGATGCAAAACTTTCAAAAAGTATTGCCCGCGGAAGAGATATATATGCTGATTTTTGTATGCAATGTCACCTTCCTGATGGAAAAGGAACTCCAAAAGTATTTCCTCCTCTAGCAGGATCTGATTGGTTGGTTAATAAACGTAAAGAAAGTATTCACTCTATAAAGTATGGACTAAATGGCCCTATAGAAGTTAACGGAATATCTTACAATAGTGCAATGAGCTCATTAGGACTTGAAGATGAAGAAATTGCAGATGTTATGAACTATATCATGAACACTTGGGGAAATACACAGAAAAAAATGGTAACAACCGAAGAAGTTAATAAGGTCAAAAAGTAAAAAATCATCGTTAAAACGGTGGCTTTCTATGAGTATATATACCTCAAAAGCGCTAGATTTTTCGTTTTCTTTGGAGTTGCGATACTAATCATTGAATTATTTTGATGAATTCTTATTAAATGAAAATGAAAAAGATTTATCAGAGAATATTATTTTTAGCGATGATGATACGGTATTAGTAACTATGGCCAGTGTATATAATGGATTCCAAAATGATTTACAAGGTGATTCTTGTTTACCTCATAAGTTTAATGTTAAAGATATTTTTAAGATGGCTAAAACATTAAAGTTGTTAAAATAGGACCAACCTTTATAAGGACATTGGTAGATTCTATAACGCACTTGATAATTTACAACCAGCAATTATTGAAGCTGGAGAAACTATAATATTGATCGTTGGGGTAGAACTCAATTTTTTGGCTATCAAGGTCATATTTATAAAAATTATGACGAGGCACTTCTCAGTTTGACAGAAGCTTTTCATACATTAGGAAGTGATGGTAAAGCCATAGAAAACGTAATGAGAATTAGAAATCGTTCCTGAGGAGTTACTGCTCCTACTCCAACAGGCAGTACGATAGATATTATCCTTGAAGAGTACAAGCACGAGCTGAGAGGAGAATTTTCTTTATGACTAGTGATTAGAAGATCTGGTAAAGCAACTAGATATATCCATTAAAGATATGATCAAACCACACCTGCTGGTTATGAGTTGGTTCCTTTACTTAATTCTAAGCTAAGTATAAATCCGAACTTACTCACACAGAATAAGGAATAATTATAATTTAAAGAGTCTTAGATATTGTTTATTTGGGCCTGTTTTTATAATTTTCTAAAAAATTAAAAAATGAAGAGGATATATAGCGTCGTTTTTTTTTCAATAATATTGTTTTCTTGTCAAAAAAATAAAGAAAAACAATTTAGTTTGCTATCCAGTGATCAAACAGGCATTTCGTTTTCAAATGATATTATTGAGACGGATAGCTTAAATTACTTTACTTACCCATATATGTATATGGGAGGAGGGGTATCAGCAGGTGATATTAATAACGACGGTCTTATAGATTTGTTTTTTACTGCTAATATGGAATCCAATTCATTATACTTAAATAAAGGAAAATTTAAGTTCGAAAATATTACCGATGCGGCAAATGTAGCAGGAGATGATAGATGGTTTACAGGAACTACCATGGTTGACATTAATAACGATGGGTATCTAGACATTTATGTAAGTGTATCTGGAAAAGGTGATAACAGAAATAATCTCCTATATATAAATAACGGCCCTTCGGCAAGCTCTGGGCAAATAACATTTACAGAAAAGGCTAAAGCATTTGGAATAGACCATAATGGCCATACTACCCAAAGTACCTTTTTTGATTATGATAATGATGGGGATTTAGATGTATATCTAGCCAACTATCCTCCTACTCCATTCAAAAGTCCTGTGTCATTATATCAGCGTAAAGTAAATAATCCAAAAATAGAAGAATCTGATATTTTGTATAGAAACAATGGTGATGGAACTTTTACCGATGTCACTATCGAGTCGGGAATATTAAATTTTGGTCTGTCACTAAGTGCGACCATTGCAGATTTTAATGACGATGGTTTTAAAGATATTTATGTGTCTAATGATTTCGATTCTCCTGATTTTATGTATATAAATAATAAAAATGGGACATTCAAAGAAATTGCTAAAGAAGCTGTAAATCATACTTCTCAATATGGTATGGGGGCAGACATAGCCGATTATAATAATGACAATCTTCATGATATAGCACAGGTGGATATGACCCCAGAGGATAATAGAAGATCTAAAGCTAATATGTCTAGTATGAACCCATTAGGGTTTACTAAAATGGTAAATGCTGGTTTAAACCATCAATACATGCAAAACAGTCTACAATTAAACAGAGGAAACGACACTAACGGAAATCCTGTTTTTAGTGAAGTTTCCAGAATGGCAGGGATATCAGCTACTGATTGGAGCTGGTCTATTCTTTTTTCAGATTTGGATAATGATGGTTGGAAAGATATAACTATTTCTAATGGAACACGAAGAGATATTAATAACAGGGATTATTTTGCAAAATTAAAAACGAAGAACTACTTTGGAAATGCAGTATTATCTGCAGAAGAAGTACAACAAATTCCTTCAGAAAAAATATCTAATTATATTTTTAAAAACACTAAAGACCTTACTTTCAAAAATATGGTAAATGAATGGGGGTGGGATGAAAAAACTTTTTCTAATGGGTCTTTATATGCTGATTTGGATAATGATGGGGATTTAGATTTTGTGATTAATAATATAGATCAATACCCTTCTGTATATAGAAATAATAATTTAGATGAAAATAATTTTTTAATGATAAGCTTAAAAGGTCCAAAAAACAACAAAAATGGTCTTGGAGCAAAAGTATATATAACGACTAATCAATCACAACAATTCAACGAACTTACCTTAACTAGAGGATTTCAATCTTCTGTAGCTCCTATATTACATTTTGGTTTAGGTAAAGAAGAGACGGTATCACTAGTAAAAGTAGTATGGCCAAATGGGGCTATTTCTGAAATAAAAGATATAAAAGCAAACCAAAACCTTCTTGTAGATTTTTCTTCTGCTCAAAAATCAAAAAAAAAATCCTTTCATAATAAACCTTTATTTCAAACTATACCCTTAGATACTATTGGTGTAGATTTTGCTCACATAGAAAATAAGTATGATGACTACTATTTTGAACCTCTTTTACCTCATCAAACCTCTATGCTGGGACCAGGGATCGCAGTTGCCGATGTAAATGGAGATGGCTTAGATGATTTCTACATAGGTGGCGCTTCAAAACAAACTGCAACACTATTTGTACAAAATACCGAAGGTAAGTTCAACAGAACCAATGATAATATTTGGGAAGCAGATAAAGATATGGAAGATATGAGTGCTTTATTTTTGGACTATGACAATGATGGTGATAAAGATTTATATGTTGTAAGTGGGGGCAACGAAGGAAATCAGGACTTAACCAATTTTCAAGATCGCCTTTATATAAACGATGGTAACGGTAAATTTATTAAAAGTGTAAATATTTTACCTCTTATCACAACTAGCGGATCTCGTGTAATAGCAGGTGACTATGATGATGATGGGGATTTAGATTTATTCGTGGGTGGAAGATTAGTTGTCGGACAATACCCCTGGCCAGCAAAGAGTTATATTTTAAATAATGATAATGGTACTTATAAAGATGTAACAGCAGAAATAGCCCAAGATTTTTCAACATTAGGAATGATCACAGATGCCAGTTGGACAGACTTTGATAATAATGGTACATTAGATCTTATTATAGTAGGTGAATGGACTCCAATTTTATTCTATAGTAATGATGGAGGTATATTTCAAAATGTAACAACCTCAACTGGACTTCAAAACACCAATGGTTGGTGGTCTAGTATAACCCAAGATGATTTTGATAATGATGGCGATGTCGATTATATAATCGGGAACTTAGGCCTAAATTACAAATATAAAGCCTCAAAAAATGAGCCGTTCGAAGTATATGCAGATGATTTTGACAATAACAAGAGAAAAGATATAGTTCTAAGTTATTATAATTTTGGAAAATTATTCCCAGTCCGTGGTAAATCATGTTCATCTCAGCAAATGCCAACATTAAGAAAGAAATTTCAAGACTATAATTCGTTTGCGGTCGCAGATGTTAATGACGTATATGGTAAAGAAAAACTAGAAAATGCCGAGATACATTATAAAGCTCAAACTTTTGCGAGTAGTTACATAGAAAATTTGGGTAATGGAAAGTTTAAAATAACTCCATTGCCTAATGAAGCTCAATTCTCATCGGTCAATAAAATAATCTCTAACGATATTGATGGAGACGGCTTCAAAGACATTATACTTGGAGGAAATTTGTATGCTTCTGAAATCGAAACCCCTAGAAACGATTCTAGTATCGGCACCTTTTTAAAGGGTGATGGTAATGGCAACTTTATCCCGGTACCAAATGATAAATGTGGATTATATCTTAAGGGAGATGTTAAAGATTTCTCCTTCATCACTATTGGTAATACCAGGTATATTAGTGTTGTCAAAAATAACGATGATCTTCAATTTGTAAAGATTAAAAGAAAGAACTCTCCTAAAGAAATCCAATCGCTACCCTAAAAAAGCAAAAACTTTTTAATCATTCTTTTAGAAGGTAAAACTACTTTATAATATTGAGTATTTTTTAAACCCATATTCATCTTTTCCATAGTACAACTCCCCTTTTTTGACTTTTTAGGGTCAGATTATAAAGAGATCTTCTACAAACGGTTATAAAATTGTGATTTAATATCTGATCAGATACCATTAATTAATCCTTAGTTAGTTTTTTCTTAATTATAAGAGGTGCAGAATTGTCGTTCTTTGTCTCTTTACACCCAGCAACTTTGCTCTATAATTTTAGATTTCATAAGTTAAAATTCAAAGTCTATTTTATAATACAACAATCAAATCATATCTTACGTTAATATTATCAAACACTCAATAAGGCTTAAGTTAATTATAAACGATATATGAAACTTTTCACATTCATTATTGTATTTATATTCATATATCAAGGTAATGCTCAAATAGAAGAAGATAATCCTAATACTTATCGGTTCAGTTACAAATCTGAGTTGTACAAAGGAACCAAACTTCAAATAACTCAAAAAATAAGGACATTAAAGAATAATTCATGGTTTGTAAATATTCCTGAAGAAAAACAGGTAGAACTCAACATACTTTTCAAAAAAGTAAGAGATCAACCTATACCCAGGTTATACAAAAAACGTGCGATCATATTTCTTGATGCTTTATATGCTTATGAAGATTTCTTAACCATATATGACAATGCACTATTTGAAGTAGTTTTACATTTGAAACGAGATATGCGACGTCTTGATTTTAAGTTTGAAAGACAATTTACAAAAGCTAAAGTAACTCTAGATCGTGCAAATAAAGAAGATCAAAAAAATATCAAAAAAATTGATCGCCTGAGTAAAGAGTTTCATGATAGCCAAATAAAATTAATGAGTCATCGATGGATGAAGAAAAAAATCGAACGATATAGAGGTATGGATGCGATTAAAAATCCTGACGAATTTATTGCAGAATTCAAAAAGGCTGAAGCCATGAATATTTTTACAATGATTGAAGAAAAAAAAATTGACAAAATCAATTCATACCTTGAAAATCAAATTATTGATTTTTTTTATAAAAAGTCACTCCCCGAGATAGATATTGACAAGCTTGAATTGGATTATATCGATAAAATATAAACTACCCTTTATTAATAATTTGTGAGTATCTTACTTTCCTTAAAAATCATTCATGATAGAATCATCAAACAAAGATAAAAATGCCTGGGCTTGGGTACCTTCACTTTATTTCACAGAAGGTCTACCCTATGTAATAGTAATTACCGTTTCTGTAATTATGTATAAAAAACTAGGCATAAGCAACTCAGATATAGGAATATATACAAGTTGGTTATACTTACCTTGGGTTCTTAAACCATTATGGAGTCCTTTGGTAGATATTAAGAGTACCAAACGCAATTGGTTTTTAGGTATGCAACTTCTTATTGCTATAGCTTTTCTCGGAGTGGGATTAACGATTCCCACAAACAATTTCTTTATTTTAAGTCTTTCTTGTTTTTGGATTGCAGCTTTTGCTTCTGCCACACATGACATCGCCGCAGATGGATATTATTTAATTGGCCTTTCTGAAAAGAAACAATCCTTTTTTCTCGGAGTACGTAGCACATTTTATCGCTTAGCTATGATTACCGGACAAGGGCTCATTGTTGTACTTGCTGGTTTTTTAGAGGAATATTATGGGAACAATAAGCAAGCATGGTCATATACTATAAGTATTACGGCTGTTTTTATGGTAATATTGACACTTATTAATTTCTTTGCTACTCCCAAAATAGAACATAAAAATTCGTCGAAAAAAGATAACCAAATGGGTTTTTTTGATGTTTTTAGTACATTTTTTCAAAAAAAACAAATTGGAGTTGCAATCGCTTTTATCCTTCTATATCGCTTAGGAGAATCTCAATTAGTCAAAATGGCCTCTCCCTTTTTGTTAGATAAAACCGAAGTTGGAGGACTTGCTTTATCTACTACAGCTGTAGGTACTATATACGGAACTTTTGGGCTTATAGCCTTAACTATTGGTGGTATTCTTGGCGGAATCGTAATCTCAATGCACGGATTAAAAAAATGGATGTTTCCTATGATATTGGCACTAAATTTACCTAACCTCTTATACGCCTTACTTGCATTTTGGCAACCTTCGTCTACCCTATTCGCAACATTGGTCGTAATAATAGAACAATTTGGATATGGTTTTGGATTTGCTGCATATTTAATGTTTATGATTTATGTAGCTGAAGGAGTTTCTAAAACTTCTCATTATGCCATTGCAACCGGCTTTATGGCATTAGGCATGATGTTGCCAGGTATGGTCAGTGGTATTATCCAGGAAGTTATTGGGTACACTGGGTTTTTTATTTGGGTAGCCGCTGCCGCAGTACCTGGAATCATCCTTACCAGATACATACAATATCCTAATGATTATGGAAAGAAAGATAAAAAATAGTAGCATGAACAACTTATCTAAAACAGAAAAAATCGGTCAGTTCTTCTTTCCTGCTGCATTTATAAATGATAGTGATTTTGAAATAAAAAAGGTTGAACGACTTATAAAAGATCATAAAATAGGAGGATTAACTTTTTTTCATAGTAGAATTAGCGCTGCTACAAACTTTGAAGGAAAGAAAAAAGTAATACGCAACGAAAATAGTGCACAAAGATTATCAGAACTTATCGAACACTATCAAAATATAGCCTCGCACCCTTTACTTATAAGTATAGATGCCGAATGGGGTCTAGCGATGCGGGTAGAAAATACTCCGAAATATCCCTATGCCATCACATTAGGAGCCCTCCCAAAAGACCAAACAGATTTGATTTTTGAAGTAGGGAAATATATAGGAAATGATTTGGCTAATATTGGAATTCACCTTAACCTTGCCCCAGTAGCAGATGTAAATATCAATCCTAATAATCCTGTAATTGGTTATCGTGCTTTTGGAGAAAATAAAGAACAGGTAACACTTAAGTCTATTGCATTTTACAATGGACTTAAAGCATCAGGAATTTTAGGATGTTTCAAACATTTTCCTGGTCATGGAGATACCGAAGTAGACTCTCATTTGGGTCTTCCTGTGATTATGAAATCAAAACAAGAATTACAGAACACAGAATTATATCCATTTATAAAAGCTATTGCTCAAGGTATCGACAGTATACTTATTGGCCATTTAGCAGTTCCTTCTCTTTCAAACGGAAAAAACGTATCAGCTACTTTATCAAAAGATATTATTAAAGATCTATTAAGGCAAGAATTAGGTTTTAAAGGTGTTGTAATTTCTGATGCACTTAATATGCATAGCGTTTCAAAACTATACCCAGAAAAAGGACTTTTAGAATGGAAGGCCTTTGATGCCGGTAACGATGTTTTATGCTTTGCAGAGCATGTAGAAGAAGGAATTCTAGCGATAGAAAAAAATGCAACAAACGATCAAATTGAAGAAAGTTTTACCCGAATTGCAGCATTAAAAAAAAATGCATTAACAAAACACTCTTTAGAACATGATATCGATATCAACAAAATAACTTCTCTAAATCAAAATATAGCCAAAGCATCACTTACTCATTATATCTCAGATCAAAAAAGTTTATCCAAATTTATGACAGAAGGGTTTGAAGCTATTTTAATTAAAAATACAGACCATTGTATTTTTCTTCAGGAAATAGAAAAAGTAAAAAGTTTTAACCATATCGATAATTCTAAAATCGCCACACATAATAATATACTTATTGCCTTATTCCCTCCTTCTATAAAACCAAAAAATGAATTTGGAATAGACAAAAAAATGAAGGAGACAATTGTAGAATTAAGCCGTACAAAAAATGTAGCATTATACCTGTTTGGCAACCCCTACGCTTTGCGAATATTACCAACTGATAATATCAACAATATTATTCTTGGGTATCAGGATCTTGAAACCTTTCAGCAGGTTGCGGCACAACATTTTATTGGCAAACATAAGGCTATTGGGGTATCGCCAGTTCAACTTTCAATCTAAAAAACATGAATTCAAATAAAGACCAATATAAAGTCATCGGTTTAATGTCAGGAACTTCATTGGATGGTCTTGATATCGTTTATTGTCATTTTGAGAAAAAAAATGATATCTGGGATTTTACAATATTCAACACCCAAAGTATAGATTACGATACAATTCTTAAAGAAAAACTTAAAAATACGGTTAATCTTAATGCTGTCTCATTATTAGCTTTTCATAATGAATATGGAAATTGGTTAGGCAATCAGGTAAAAGATTTTATTTTGGATCATAATCTTAAGGTTGATTTTATCTCCAGCCATGGTCATACTGTTTTTCATCAACCTGAAATTGGGTTAACCTATCAAATAGGCTCTGGACAACATATAGCGAATGCTTGTGGACACAAAGTGATTAGTGACTTTAGAACAAATGATGTGGCTTTAGGCGGTCAAGGCGCACCTTTGGTTCCTATCGGAGATCAATTACTGTTTAATCAATATGATTTTTGTCTTAATCTGGGAGGAATTAGTAATATTTCTTTTGAAAATGGAGGTAAAAGAATTGCTTACGATATTTCACCTGCGAATATGTTACTTAATTTTATTTGCGAAACTATCGACAAATTATATGATAATCGAGGAGAAATTGCAAGAACGGGAAAGCTTAATTCGACTTTACTAGATACACTAGACAACCTAGAATATTACAAGCAACCCTTTCCCAAATCATTAGGGTATGAATGGTTTTTAGAAAAAATAGTCCCTATTATAAATGCCTCAGAAGATTCTCCTCAAGATCTCTTGCATACATCTGTACATCATATTACTACTCAAATAGCAGAAACCATTAAAAAAACTACAAAAACAAATACTACACTATTAATAACTGGTGGCGGTGCAAAAAATGATTTTCTTATAGAAGTTTTACAACAAAAACTAGATACAAATGCAACTGTTATTATTCCTCCAGAAAATATTATAGATTTTAAAGAAGCATTAATCTTTGGATTTATGAGCGTATTAAAAGAAAGGAATGAGATTAATTGCCTGCAATCAGTAACCGGAGCAAAGAAAGATTCCTCTTCTGGCACTATTTTTTATCCTTGGTGAATAAGTTTATGTCAAAGATTAATTTGCATTCTGTAAATTTGCCAAAAAAATAGAAATGCTAATTATCGGTATTGCTGGCGGAACTGGATGTGGTAAAACAACTGTAGTCAATCAAATTGTAAATGAATTACCCGAAAATGAGGTATGTGTAATTTCACAAGACTCCTACTATAAAGACACCAGTCATCTTACATATGACGAAAGAGTAAAAATAAATTTTGACCACCCACAATCTATCGATTTTGATTTATTGGGTGAACATTTGATTGCACTTAGAAACGGTAAAACAATTGACCAACCAGTATACTCATTTGTGGATCATAATCGAACTAAAGAAACAATTTCCACCACTCCTAGTAAAGTAATCATTGTAGAAGGAATTTTGATTCTTACCAGTCCAAAGATTAGAGATATGTTTGATATAAAAATATATGTACATACCGATAGCGACGAACGTTTAATACGTAGACTCAAAAGAGATATTGCAGAACGAGGCAGGGATATTGATGAAGTTTTGGACCGTTATCAAAACACATTAAAACCTATGCATCAGCAATTTATTGATCCAACCAAAGAATTTGCAGACCTTATAATCCCTAATAATAATTATAATAATGTGGCTGTTGATGTAGTACGCACCATTATTAAAGAACGCTTGGATTAACTTTTGTACCTTTATAACCCATATAATTTTTAATAAGATTGAAGTTAAAAAGTTATTTTCAGAAACTTAAAAACAAACCGGCACTAATACCGATATTCACTATATTTTTAAATAAATATGTGTTAATCGTTCTTCTTTTTGTAATTTGGATGTTGTTTCTTGATACTAACTCATGGCTTATCCATAAAGAATTGGATCAGGAAATTAATGAACTTGAAGATAATAAAGACTATTATATTAAAGAAATTGTAAAAGATCAAAAAAACATTAAAGTACTAAAAGACAGTAGTGAACTCGAAAAATTTGCTCGAGAAGAATACTTTATGAAACGAGATAATGAAGAAATATACATTATCGAATACGAAGATAGTGTTCCTAAAAACGAAAAAAATGACTAAATCCTTATTTGATAGCTTCGATGATGTTTCTGCAAAACAATGGAAGCAAAAAATTCAATTCGATCTCAAAGGAGCTGATTACAATGAAGCTCTGATATTCAAATCCTTAGAAGGAATTGATATTAAACCTTTTTATCACCAAGAAGATCTGGAACAAATAAACACAACGGTTTCAGAAAATTCTTCTTGGAATAATTCATTAAAGATAGAAGTATCAGATGCAATTATTGGTAATAAAAAAGCACTTAAAGCTATTAAGAATGGAGCAGAAAGTCTTCATTTTATTATCTTAAAAGAAACCATTAATCCTAATTATCTTTTAGAAAATGTAAGTAGCAATATTCAGGTTTTCATTGAAACTACATTCCTTTCTCTTACTTATGCAAATACACTAAATGATATTGCAAAAAATTCAGGTTTAGATATTTTTTTAGTAACAGATATCATTGGTAATTTAGCAAATACAGGGAATTGGTTTACTAATCTAAAAGATGACCACCAAACACTGCTAGATATTGTTGAAAAGAACAAACATCTTAAAAGCACAATTAGTATTGATATGGGTTTATATCAAAATGCTGGTGCTACAATGGTACAACAATTAGCATATGCATTAGCACATGGCAATGAGTATTTAAATTATTTTAAGGATACAACATCTTTTTCATTAAAAAACACACCAATAGTATTCAAGGTAGCAGTTGGGAGTAATTACTTTTTTGAGATTGCAAAACTAAGAGCACTAAGAATATTGTGGAGTACATTAGCTTCTGAATATAATCTTTTAGAAGAATGCCATATTCTAGCATATCCTTCTCACCGCAATAAAACTATAATGGATTATAATGTGAATATGCTTCGTACAACTACAGAGTGTATGAGCGCAATATTAGGAGGAGCAAATACTATTCAAAACCTTCCTTATGATGATATTTATAATCTAGAAAATGACTTTGCTACAAGAATTTCTTTTAATCAACTTCTTATTTTAAAAAACGAAAGTTATTTCGACTTGGTTACTAACCCAGCTTCTGGTTCTTACTATATAGAAAGTTTAACCGATCAATTAGCTGAAAAAGGATTATTGTTATTCAAAAATATTGAAGAAGGAGGTGGGTTTTTAAGTCAATTAAAATCTGGCACCTTACAAAAAAAAATAAAAGAAAGTGCTAAAAAAGAGCAAGAATTATTCGACAATCAAACTATTACACTTACGGGAGCTAACAAATATGTAAACCCCGAAGAAGTCTCTCCTGCACTTCAAAAGCCTATTTTTTCAGAAAAAAATGTAAGAAAAACACTACTTGAACCTATCACAAAACATAGATTATGCGAGGTCATCGATAAAAAAACACAATAAAACGTTAATATTTACTAATTTATTGTTAACTTTCAGGAAATTATAAAACTTGGCTTATATACTAACATTACTAAATCTAAATCAATGCCCCTAAAGATTAGATCTAGAATCATGGTCATTTCTTTATCACTATTTCTGAATATGACTTTTGCTCAATCTGGTATTAATTGTTATCATGTAGATGAAACAGGAATTACCAAAAAAGCATTTGATTCTTTCGAAAATGACCTGTTTAATTATTATCAGTTTGGAAATGATTCTATTAAGACTTATAGAACTTTTCTTGCAGAAGTTGCCAGTTTATCTATAGACCTT
Organism: uncultured Aquimarina sp.; assembly: GCA_947498785.1. Lineage (GTDB taxonomy): Bacteria > Bacteroidota > Bacteroidia > Flavobacteriales > Flavobacteriaceae > Aquimarina. The sequence continues at coordinate 50,085 of CANMLS010000022.1, forward strand.
AGAAAACTTCCTTCTAGTAATTCTATACAATTTGCACGCGAGTTTAAGAAAATAGCAGATAATAAAAATTCCCTTTGGATCAAATTAAGCGAGTATGAAAATAACGAGACAGTAAAGAAATCTTCTCCTTCTACCAATAACAAAAAAGAAGAAGAAGTTTTAATATTTAATTATAGAGGTGGATTTATTCAATGTCTTAAGAACACAAGTGAAAGTGATAATTTTAAAGAAATTATCAATACTCTGGAAAGTGACGGAAACGTTAGTACCTCGCTAATTTCTCAAAGGATTTATTACATTCCAGATAAAGAGTTCTGTACTCTTGAAATAAAAAACTTTATAGCATTTGACATCTATTATTCTATTCTAATGGTTATCGAAAAAGCGTTTAACTAATCTTTTTTTGCATTATTCTCTAAAAAATTAGACTATAATTAATTTTTTATTATAAAAATCAATTGTAAAACCTTAATTTTATGGTCTTGTTAATTTATCATTTCCAAAAATGGGGTATTGCGTAATGAATAGAAAAGACATACAACACATACAATTACAGAAAAAATCAATTCCTACAAAAAAGGAAAAAAGTTCTTCATTTTCCACTTCAGAAGGAATTAAGATAAAATCTTTTTATACTGAAAATGACATTAATACTTTAGATCATCTTAATTTCTCTGCGGGAGTACCACCTTTTTTGCGAGGTCCTTATTCTACAATGTATGTTAGAAGACCATGGACAATAAGACAATATGCTGGATTTTCAACTGCAGAAGAGAGTAATGCTTTTTATCGAAGGAATCTTGCTGCAGGTCAGAAAGGCTTATCAGTTGCTTTTGATCTGGCAACACATCGTGGGTATGATAGTGATCATGAACGAGTATTTGGTGATGTTGGAATGGCAGGTGTAGCAATAGACACCGTTGAAGATATGAAAGTATTATTCGATCAGATACCACTTAATGAAATGTCTGTTTCTATGACTATGAACGGTGCAGTTTTACCGATTATGGCCTTTTATATTGTAGCAGCAGAAGAACAAGGTGTAGATAAAAAACTACTTTCTGGAACAATTCAAAATGATATTCTTAAAGAATTTATGGTGCGTAACACTTATGTTTACCCCCCTACTCCTTCAATGCGAATCATTGGAGACATTTTTAAATATTGTTCTACCCACATGCCCAAATTTAATCCTATAAGTATTTCAGGATATCATATGCAAGAAGCGGGCGCTACCTGTGACATCGAATTAGCATACACATTGGCTGATGGCTTAGAATACATAAGAAAAGGGATTGAAACTGGAATGGATGTAGATTTTTTTGCTCCTCGTTTATCTTTCTTTTGGGCAATAGGAATGAACCATTTCATGGAAATTGCAAAAATGCGAGCAGCACGTATGCTTTGGGCTAAATTAATTGAACAATTTAATCCAAAAAACCCAAAATCTTTAATGCTTCGTACCCACTGTCAAACTAGTGGATGGAGCCTTACTGCGCAAGATCCTTTTAACAATGTTGCACGTACTTGTATAGAAGCGAGTGCTGCAGCTTTTGGTGGTACACAGAGTTTACATACTAATGCTCTTGATGAGGCTATTGCACTCCCAACAGATTTCTCTGCACGAATAGCCAGAAATACTCAAATCTATTTACAAGAAGAAACAAACATTACCCGTACAGTAGACCCTTGGGCTGGAAGTTATTATGTAGAATCCCTGACCAATGATATTGCCGAAAAGGCCTGGAAACTAATCGAAGAAGTAGAAGGACTCGGAGGGATGACAAAAGCTATCGAAGCTGGAATTCCTAAAATGAGAATTGAAGAAGCCGCTGCCAGAAAGCAAGCCAGAATTGATAGCGAACAAGATGTTATCATTGGAGTTAATAAATACAAGCTTGAAGAAGAAGAAGCTATAAGCACACTCAAAGTTGATAATCAAGCAGTAAGAACTCAACAAATAGAAGGACTTGAAAAAGTAAAAGCTTCAAGAAATGAAAAAGCAGTACAAGAGGCATTGAGTAATTTAACTGTGGCAGCAACCAATGATGATCAAAACTTATTAGCTTTAGCTGTAGAAGCTGCAAGATTAAGAGCTACTTTGGGGGAAATTAGTGATGCCTTAGAAAAAGAGTTTGGAAGATTTAAAGCAGAAATAAAATCATTTACAGGAGTGTATGCTAAAGAAATAAAAAATGATGATTCCTTTAACAAGGCCAGAGAATTAGCAAATCAATATGCAGAATTAGAAGGTCGAAGACCTCGAATCATGATTGCAAAAATGGGACAAGATGGCCATGATCGTGGCGCCAAAGTAGTTGCAACCAGTTATGCCGATGTAGGATTTGATGTTGACATTGGACCTCTATTTCAAACTCCGACAGAAGCAGCAAAGCAAGCTGTAGAAAATGATGTGCACATTGTAGGTGTATCTTCTTTAGCTGGAGGACACAAAACTTTGGTTCCGCAAGTTGTCGAGGAACTTAAAAAATATGGAAGAGAAGATATCATGGTTATTGTCGGAGGCGTTATTCCCCCAGATGATTATGATTTCCTATTTGAAGCAGGAGCTGTAGCTATATTTGGCCCAGGAACTAAGATAAGTGACGCTGCTATTACCATATTAGAAATTTTAATATCAACTTTTGAATAAATTCACAAACAACTCAGTAACTTATTTTCTAAAAAATTATCACTCAGTAAAAATTGATATTCATAATTTCATTAAGATCACCATCACACAATAAAACTCTATGAAATGAAGAAAATTTTATAGATTAATATCCTACTGTAGAAAGTTTTGAATTGAATTTCAGTAGCCCTATCTTATACTCTTTTCTTTGTAGCTTAAATACTTTTATCTCCTGAGTCTGATTAATTCTACCCCAATTCCTATATACAGTAGCTTTTAGATTCCAATGGAAATTTATTGTAAGTAACATAACCTGAAATTTTATTCAAACCAGATTTTGATTGACCAAAAGAAAAGGTTGAATTCCCAATAGCTATAATTAATAGTACGAATCTAAAAAGTATTTGTCTTTTCAATAGTATTCTGTTTTATATATGATACTTAAAATCTAATTCCTTCTCCAAATAATTTGGTTGATAGCAAATCATAAAAATAGTTAAAAGTTATTTTTTTATATTGATCAATATTTTTTTTAGAGAATAGCACTACATTAAAAAATAAACGTTTCACTAATACAATACTACATGCTTTAAGAGTAACAGTATTTTTGTTAAGCATCCAAATTCACTAAAAAAATTATGCATGCACAGTTTTTTCAGCTATAACTTGCTATATTAGCAGAATAACGATATAAATATTATGAATTATACAAGCAAAATGCTTCGAGATGGAGCTCTAGAAGGAAAAAATATCGTAGTCACTGGTGGTGGTAGTGGATTAGGAAGGTCAATGACAAAGTATTTTCTTGAACTCGGAGCAAAAGTGGCAATAACCTCTCGTAATCTAGAGAAGTTAAAAAACACAGCTAAAGAGCTAGAAGCTGAAACTGGAAGTATATGCATACCTCTGCAATGTGATGTACGTCATTATAGTGAGGTCGAAGCAATGCGAGATCAAGCTATTGAAGTTTTTGGATCTATTGACATACTTCTCAACAATGCTGCTGGTAATTTTATATCACCTACAGAACGTCTATCCGCCAATGCTTTTGATACTATAATTGATATTGTTCTTAAAGGAACTAAGAACTGTACATTAGCTTTTGGAAAGCATTGGATCGATACCAAATACAGGAATACTACTGTTCTTAATATTGTGACCACTTATGCATGGACAGGCTCTGCTTATGTAGTACCAAGTGCTAGTGCAAAAGCTGGGGTATTAGCTATGACGCGATCATTGGCTGTAGAGTGGGCAAAATATGGAATGCGTTTTAATGCAATTGCCCCTGGGCCGTTTCCTACAAAGGGAGCTTGGGATAGATTAGTTCCTGGAGATTTAGCAGAAAAACTAAATTTTTCAAAACGTGTACCTCTTAATCGTACTGGTGAGCATCAAGAACTTGCTAACCTTGCAGCATATTTGGTTTCAGATTTTTCTGCTTATGTGAACGGGGAAGTAATTACTATTGATGGCGGAGAATGGATTAAAGGAGCTGGACAATTTAATCTACTTGAACAAATTCCTGAAGAAATGTGGGATCAGCTTGAGGTTATGATACGTTCAAAAAAAAATAAATAAGTTTTTATTAACAATATGATAGTACACTAGACCACCTCCAAAGGGAAATGGTCTTTTTTATCCCCTACTGTTAACATTTTTCATTTTTATAATATATAATAAATTGTATTTTTACCTCTTAAATCCAAACCTCCCCTTATGGGTAAAATTATAGCAATTGCCAATCAAAAAGGTGGTGTAGGTAAAACTACTACCTCCGTAAATTTAGCAGCATCTCTAGGTGTATTAGAGAAAAAAGTTTTATTAATCGATGCTGATCCTCAAGCTAACGCTACTTCTGGACTTGGACTAGATGTGGATACTATAGAAAAAGGAACATATCAAATCCTTGAACATACTATCAAACCAGAAGAAGCTATTTTGGAAACTACCTCGCCAAATGTGCACATCATACCTGCACATATTGATCTGGTAGCTATAGAAATTGAACTTGTGGATAAAGATTCAAGAGAATACATGCTTAAAAAAGCTATTGAAAGGCTAAAATCAGAATATGATTATATTCTTATTGATTGTGCTCCATCTCTAGGTTTATTAACGCTAAATGCATTAACAACCTCTGATTCTGTTATGATACCTATCCAATGTGAATATTTTGCTTTAGAGGGATTAGGTAAACTTTTGAATACAATTAAGAGTGTTCAAAAAGTTCACAATCAAAACTTGGATATTGAAGGACTCTTACTCACCATGTATGATTCTAGACTAAGGCTATCAAATCAAGTAGTCGAAGAAGTACAAAAGCACTTTAATGAAATGGTTTTTAAAACAATCATTCAGCGGAATATTCGTTTAAGTGAAGCGCCCAGTTATGGTGAAAGTATAATTAATTATGATGCTTCTAGTAAAGGTGCTAGTAATTATTTAAGTTTGGCACACGAAATTATTAAGAAAAATAGCTAAGGATTCATGGCGAAGGCAACTAAAAAACAAGCATTAGGTAGAGGGCTATCAGCTCTCCTAAAAGATCCCGATAATGATATAAAATCAGTTGAAGATAAAGATGCGGACAAAGTAGTTGGTAATATTATCGAATTAGAATTAGAGAGTATCGATGTAAATCCATTTCAACCTCGTACTAGCTTTAATGATGAAACGTTGCGTGAACTTGCTACTTCTATAAAGGAAATCGGTGTTATCCAACCAATTACAGTTCGCAAGTTAGATTTCAACAACTATCAATTAGTTAGTGGAGAACGACGTTTTCGTGCATCAAAATTAGCTGGACTAAAATCTATTCCTGCATATATTCGTATTGCTAATGATCAGGAATCATTAACAATGGCATTGGTTGAGAATATTCAACGACAGGATTTAGACCCAATCGAAATCGCTCTTTCGTATCAGCGACTTATTGATGAGATTAACCTTACTCAAGAACAATTGAGTGATAGAGTAGGTAAAAAACGATCAACCATTGCAAATTATCTTAGACTTTTAAAACTAGACCCTATTGTTCAGACTGGAATGAGAGATGGTTTTATATCTATGGGGCATGGTAGGGCACTCATAAACATTGAAGATCAGCAACAACAACTAGATATTTATGAAACAATAATCGGGAAATCACTATCTGTACGCGATACAGAAAAAATGGTGCGATCTCTAAACGACAAAACAGACAACGGTACTGCAAAGAGTGATTCTGCAACAAGTTTATTACCAAAACATATTGCAAAAGGAGTAAAAGATTTTTCTGATTACTTTGGCGCAAAAATTGATGTAAAAGTTTCCAGTAAAGGAAGTGGAAAGTTAATTATACCTTTTTCTTCCGAAGAAGATTTTAAACGCATAAAGAAACTTATTAATAGTGAAGATTAAATTCTTTTATATTATCTTTTTTGCATTGCTTTCTATTCAGAATATTCTTGCTCAAGAAAATGAAGAATTAAAAGTTACTACAGAAGAAGTACCTGTAAAAAAGAAAAAGAAAAAAAGAGAGAGAAAGATTCGTCCATATGAACCTTTAGCTCCTGCAAGAGCTGCCTTTTATTCTGCCGTACTCCCTGGGTTAGGCCAAGCATACACAAAAAAGTACTGGAAAGTCCCTATTGTATACGCAGCATTGGGAACAGGAATATACTTTTACATTGATAATAATAATAATTATAATCGTTTTCGTGATGCTTTTAAACGCAGACTCTCTGGTTTTACCGATGATGAATTTTATGGCAATGGTGCCACCCCTAGAATATCAAATGAACAATTAATATCGTTACAAGAACGTTTTCGCCGCGAAAAAGAGTTATCATTATTAATTACTGTGGGCATTTATCTCCTGAATATTGTAGATGCAAATGTAACTGCACATTTGCAACAATATAACATAACGGATGACCTTTCTTTCAAACCAAAAATAAATTTTAACGAGTTTGATATCAGACCAAATTATGGGGTATCACTCAATTATAGTTTTTAAAAAAGATTAATTCTTTTTTAAACATAAAATAACACCAACCAAGATATGAAAATTGCACTGCTGGGATATGGCAAAATGGGAAAAACAATAGAAAAAATTGCCACAGAAAGAGGCCATACTATTATACTTAAAATAGACAAAGAAGATACGTCTTACGATGTTTCAGAAGCAGATGTAGCAATCGATTTTAGTATTCCAATTGCTGCTGTAAACAACATTACTAATTGTTTTAATGCTGGTGTACCTGTTGTTTCAGGCACTACAGGGTGGCTAGATCGTTATGAAGATATGGTTTCCCTATGTAAAGAAAAAAAAGGTGGATTTATTTATGCTTCAAATTATAGCCTTGGTGTTAATTTATTTTTTGAACTTAATAGAAAATTAGCAAAAATGATGGCGCCACTAGAGGGTTATGACATTGCAATGGAAGAGATCCATCATACAGAAAAGCTAGATGCTCCAAGTGGCACTGCTATTACTCTTGCAGAAGGTATTATCGAGAACACAGATAAAACAGAGTGGAAATTGGACAATGGTGACAAAAATACTATCCCTATTACCGCCAAAAGAATTGATAAAATACCTGGAACACATACTGTTAATTATACATCAGAAGTAGATGATATCGAGATCAAACATACAGCACATAATCGTAACGGTTTTGCATTAGGAGCTGTTATAGCCGCTGAGTGGTTAACTGATAAAACAGGAGTTTTCAGTATGAAAGATGTATTAGGACTATAAAAAGTGTAACACTTTATCAATAAGATGTACTTATACTAAAAAAATATTTAAAGATGATACTTACAGAATGGTTTATTTTTTTTCTGATACTACAGGCAATTCATTTCTTAGGAACTTGGAAATTATATACTAAAGCAGGACGAAAAGCATGGGAAGCTATTATTCCTGTGTACAACGCCGTTATTTTAATGAAAATAATAAACCGCCCTTGGTGGTGGGTAATACTCCTATTTATTCCTGTAATTAATGTAATTATGCTCCCTGTTATATGGGTAGAAACCATTAGAAGTTTTGGTAAAAACTCCTCTACCGATACTATTCTTGTGGTTGCTACTTTAGGATTCTACATTTTTTACATTAACTATATGCTTGATGTTACTTATATAGAAAATCGAGACCTAAAGCCAAAAACAGCTACAGGAGAATGGATAAGCTCTATTCTATTTGCTGTAGTTGCCGCAACGATAGTGCATACATATTTTATGCAGCCTTATACTATTCCCACAGGTTCTTTAGAAAGAACATTACTTGTTGGGGATTTTTTATTTGTGAGTAAATTTCATTATGGCGCTCGAACACCAATGACCGCAGTATCTTTTCCAATGGTACACGATACCATACCAGTAGTAAAAACAAAATCCTACTCGAGCAAACCACAATATCCATATTTTAGATTACCTGGATTTCAAGACATTAAACGTAATGACATTGTCGTTTTTAGTTGGCCAATTGATACTGTTAGATATTTTAGAGATCAATCAAAATTAAGTTATTACAAACCCATTGATAAAAAATCAAATTATGTAAAACGATGTGTAGGTATCCCCGGTGATTCTTTATCTGTAGTTGATGGATATGTATACATTAACGGAAAGCAGAATAAGCTACCAGAACGTGCACAAGTACAGTTTTCTTATGTTGGAACGTCAAAAGGTAGTAATTTCAATCCGCAAAATTTATACGAACGTTATCGTATTAAACCAGGTGAATTTGGTTTTTATAGCAATACTGAGTTTAGAGCAGCAGGAATGACAGAAGATGCTGCTAACCAATTTAAAAACCACCCTAACGTAGCTAATATTCAACGAAATATAATACCAAAAGGGCAACCTGATCCTGGTATTTTCCCTAATAATGGTAAAGTAAACTGGAACTCTGATAATTTTGGAGCAATTTATATTCCAGAAGCTGGAAAAACTGTAAAGATGGATCTTAAAAGTTTTTCATTATATAGAAGAATTATTGAAGTATACGAAGGTTCTGAGCTTGGAATTGATAATAAACTTACCGTAAATGGTACACAAGTTTTATTAAATGGTGAACCTATGGACTCCTATACTTTTAAACAAGATTATTATTGGATGATGGGTGATAATCGTCACAATAGTGAAGATAGTCGTGTATGGGGTTACGTACCTGCCAATCATATTGTTGGAAAGCCCGTATTTGTATGGTTTAGTTGGGATTCTAATGCCAAAGGATTGTTCAACAAAATAAGATGGGAACGTATGTTTACTACCGTTGGCGGTAGCGGAAGTCCTGTTTCTTATTTTAAGTATTTCCTAATTGTTTTAGCGGGGTGGATTATTTATAGTCAATATCGAAAAAAGAAAAAAGGCGCTTAATACACACTGTTTATAAAATTGAGTACTCCTATACTACATCCAATGTATTTTGGAACTATTGCACAATATATAGTAATAGCAAAAGCAGCATCTATTATTTTTGAAAACGAAGATAATTACCAAAAACAAACTTATCGTAATCGTACTTATATTTATGGTGCAAACGGCAAATTACTTCTAAGTATCCCTATAAAACATATCGGAAATAAAGGAAGGCAGCTATATAAAGATGTTCGTATAGAAAATGATTTTCCTTGGCAATCATTACACTGGAAATCGCTCGAAACTGCTTACAGAACATCTCCATTTTTTGAGTATTATGAAGACGAATTTGTACATCTATTCGAAAAACCAAAAAAATTCCTTTTAGACTTCAACTATGAATGTATGCAAGCCATATATGATTGTTTACAATTAGATACGCCATACACAAAGACCAGTGAATATATCAAAAGTCCAAAAGAATATATAGATTTAAGAACTCTCATAAACGCAAAAAAAGAAAAACCATATTCTTTAGCATCTTACATTCAAGTTTTTGAAGCAAAACAAGGATTCATCCCTAACCTTTCTATTCTTGATTTGCTTTTTAATGAAGGAACTAATGCTTTGACCTATTTAGAAAATCAATCTATTGTAGATGATTAGACCAATTCTGCATTATAGTCTTCATTTTATAGTTCCACTAATTATAGCACTGCTCTTCTTTCCTAAACAATGGAAAAAAGTATATCTAATTTTTTTAGGAAGTATGTTAATTGATCTTGATCATCTTCTTGCCAGTCCTATTTTTGATCCAAATCGATGTAGTGTCGGTTTTCATCCTCTACATACTTATTATGCAATTGCAGTATATTGCATATCTCTTTTTTTTACAAGATCAAGAATCATTGGACTAGCATTGATATGGCATATAATTACAGATCAATTGGATTGTTGGATGATGTAAATGTGGATAATATCATCCATTTATAAAATATTTATTACATTTATTATGAAACTATATTAATGTTTCTTGTTTAATCTAACCTCTCATATATGAATAGATTTCTATTTTTCGCTATACTTTTAGTTATATTTTCTTGCCAGGAAAAATCCAAAAATAATTCTGATCAAAAAGCAATAGAACAAGATACTATCCCTAAAATAGAATTAAAAAAACTTGATACTATATCTATTGATCCAAAATGGGGAAATAAACTTTCTGAAAAAGAGATCAAATCAATTTTCAACAAGAGAGTAAAAATGCGATTTGATATCGAACACCCTATTCATCAGGCATATTCATATACCGATGAATCAGGCAAATATTATTTGGTATTATCCTTATCAGAATATATTCTAGAAACAGATGGGAAAAATGATACTCTAAACGATAAGTTACAATCTCTTTATCTGACCAATGAAGACAATCGATTCAAAAAGAAATCCAGTATCAGCGATGAAATAGATAAAGATTGGGAAAGCTCGATTTCGTTTTGGAATAAGTATTCAGAATTGTCTGACTTAGACAAAGACGGAATAGTTGATCTTATATTGGTTTATGGAACTACTGGTCAAGATATGTATGCAGACGGCAGGATGAAAATTATGATATATCACAATAAAAGGAGAATTACAATTAGACATCAAAACAGTGATTATGGTGGACGACTAACCAAAATCAATGGACAGTTTTATGGATTACCTATAGAGATACAAAAAGCTGTTAAAGAAAAAATGAAACTAATGACAGCAAATAAACATGCCATCTTTTCTAAAGGCTGGGAACAAAAAATGGCAAAAGAAGCCACTGATATACAGGATTAGTCAATAAACAATTGAGTATCTTTTTTTCTATTTAAAACCTTCATCATTTTGAGGTAGACTCAAACTCTTTATTAATTTTAAAGCTAAGCTCTAATGAATCAACTTTATCTTTAAAACAAATCCATGTTAGCAGTTCCTTCTTCATAGCTATATAGTATTGCTAATAGCAGTATATATAGTAAAATACTTACTATTAATGCTAAAGGAATTCCTAAAATCCACTTGGTTGTATTATTTTTAACTCCTAGTTTTTAAGCCCCCATTTTACAGGAAATACACCTATTACAACCACTATGATAAAAAAAAGTACAATACTCATTATTCATTATTTTTAAAAACATACAGTAAATTCTATAAACTCACTTGTGTATCTGTTTTTTTATCTATCGATTTTATTTATTTGGTAAATATAGAACTATGTAGGCTTCTTTAAAATAGTAATATATATTTGTTGAATATGATTAAATATCTGGAAAGTAATTTACCTTAATAACATCTACCTTTTCAAAATCAACAAGAACTTATCACAATGCGATATACATCAAGGTTTTACCATAGAAAATATAGGGTAATGGTCAGACAACTCAAGGTCATAACTTTTAAAATTTAATACTTCAAATTCTTTGGGAACTAATATAAAATCAATTCTAGCTGGAAACAATTCAAATTTAAATGTTTTACCAAAACCTTTTCCTGCCTTTTTAAAGCTATCCTGAAGGTTTTCTGACCTAATCTTGTCATACATATAAGAATATGCAGTATTATTAAAATCTCCCATTACTATAGTTTTATATGGTGAAGATTTCATGTGTTTTATAAGCTGTTCTGCCTGGTTTTGTTGTTTTTTAAACGAATTTGCAATTCGTCTTACTAATTTTTGTGAATCTGCTTTAGCAAGTTCATCTGTCTTACTATTAATTCCATGAGATTGAAAATGTACATTATAAACTCTCAATGTATCCGATTTTATTGCAATATCAGCAAAAATGGCATTATTGACTGTTTTTTCAAAATCCAGAGATCCTTTATCGACGAAGGGATATTTTGAAAAAATAACCAACGCTAATTCTCTATTATTACTATTAAAATATTCGTATTTGTTTTTATACTGAGTAAAATCAGTATCTGGATTATTATAGTATTCCTGAGCGCAAAAAACATCAATATTTTGTTCTTTAATCAATTTAGAAATTTGTTGTGGTATAGAATCCGAATCTATCCATTTAAAACGATTAAAACTATGTACATTATAACTCAATAAGGAAATACCATCACTTGTATCTACAGAAGATTTCCCTCTCAATTTATACAAAGATGAGACATGAGATACACCCAAAAGAAGTACTACTAATGGAAGTATCATTTTTTTATTAAGCAATATTACCCAATACACTAAAAAGATCAGGTTCACTATAATAAAAACAGGTACCATCAAACTTAATACAGACAACAGAGGAAATGTTTTTGGAGAAACATAAGGCAATAGATAAGATAATAACAACGCAAAGGCTGCGATAGAATTCATCACAAAGACAATCTTGTTAATTATTTTCCTCATAATTATTCCTTACCTGCTTTAAACAAAAAGTCTTTTTCTTCTTTGGTTAGGCTATCATATCCACTTTTACTGATTTTGTCGAGAATAGCATCAATCTGTTTCTGGTTTGGGCTTTTAGCCGAAGAAACTGTAGCTCTATTTGGAGTGGTTTTACGAGTTTTTGATTTATGTACTGTCTTTAAAGGACTCTTCTTTTTAGGTTTAAACATATTGGTAAATCCATCAATTAACCTTTCGAACCATCTTCCTATATCATTCCCTTTTTTAAGTTGAACCGCATATAGATATCCAAAAACCGCTCCGCCTAAATGTGCAATTAAACCACCAGCATTACCCGAAGTTGGTATCTGAATAAGATCAGACAATACCACAAACACTCCTATTTGCCATAATTTAACATTAAAAAAGAAGATTCGTATTTCAGAATTTGGAGTATACGCTGCAATAAAAATCATGATAGCACGAACAGCCGCAGAAGCACCAATAAGATATGCTAACGTTCCATTTAACACAGGAAAAAGATTATATGCTAATACAAATAATAATCCTCCACAAATAGCGCCTAAGAGGTAAATGGTAAGAAATCTTTTTTCTGTAAATAAGTTAAGTACATATTGTCCAAACCAATACAAAACCAACATATTCCAGAAGATATGCCAGAAATCAAAATGTAAAAAACTGTAAGTAAGTACACTCCATGGCTGTACTAGTAAACTCTCGGCGTCAACAGGTAGTACAAACCATTCCATTAATACACCCGAGGATGTTTTAAACATCCAGGAACCCAGTGTTGCGAATAAAAACAACACTACATTAATAACAATCAGCTTAATAATTATATTAGCTGTTTTAAACTGATATGTTAGATTATTACCTGTCATACTAATACCAACGTCTATCGTTAAACGAATTCTTTTTCCAATACCACATGGTGATAAAACCAATCACCGCTCCTCCAATATGTGCCCAATGTGCTACATTAGAAGGCCCTAAAATTGCTTGACCCGTTATACCTGAATATAAGTCGAATAAAAAATATCCTCCAATCAGATACTTTGCCTTAATAGGAACAGGAATAAACATAATGTATAAAGGCAAATTAGGATATAACACCGCGAATGCAGCCAATATACCAAAAATAGCTCCAGAAGCTCCTACCATAGGAGTAACATACGCCCCAATCATTTTTTCTGTTATTTCCTGAGGGATATTAGGGTCAACACGATATTGACCAGAAGCAATAGTATTTTGTATAAAATCATTGATTTCAGAAGGAGAAAACCCTGCAGTCAAATATGCTTGATATCCAGGACTAAATTTGAAATAAGTAAAAAGAATTTGAAAACCAGCTGCTCCAAGACCCGAAAAGAAATAAATAAAAAGAAACTTTTTTTGTCCAATAGAACTTTCTAAATGACTTCCAAACATGTATAAAGCAAACATATTAAAAAAGATATGTCCAGCACCACCATGCATGAACATATGAGTAATAATTTGCCATATCTGGAAATTATCATTTTTTGGAAACCAAAGTGCAAATAGTTCGAATGCTTTATCTCCCAGAGTCATAGACCCTACAAAAAAAATAACATTAACAATCAATAAGCCTTTTACTGTATCTGTAATTCTTCCCATGTATTTTTTAAAATTTCTTATCGATTTCATCTACGGTTAACGTAATGAAAGTCGGCTTATTATCAGGTGTAATTGCTGGTTCTGTACAAGCAAACAAGCTATTTACCATATATTGCTGTTGTTCTTGTGCTAACTCTACTCCTGTTCGTACAGCTATACTCTTTGCTATAGATCGAGCTAACAAATCTGTTTGTGAAAAACCACTATCAGGCACTTCGTTTTCGAGGTCATGAATCAATTGCTCTAATAATAAGGAAACTTCTTTTTCTGAAGTTACTGATGGTATTGCGGTAATTTCAATTTCGCTTAGTGATTGCTCAGCAAAAACAAATCCCATATTTTCTAACTGTTCTTTTACCGTTTCAAGAAGTGCTATCTCTTTTTTAGAAAAAGAAAGCGTAAGCGGAAATAATAGTTGTTGACTCACTGCACTAGCCATTGTGATATTTCGTAATAACTCCTCGTATACTATTCTTTCATGAGCTCGATGTTGATTAACAATCACCATTCCACTCTTAATAGTGGTCACTATATATTTTTTTCGAAGCTGATATGTAGTATGATGTCCTATTTTCTTATCATCTGATTCAAATAAAGAACCTGTAACTTCTGTACTTTCGAATTCTACCGAAGAAAAATCATTCTCTACCGTTTTTGTCGGTGTTACTTCTGCATCAAGTCCAACATATAGATTTTCCCAACTTCCTGCTGATTCCTTTTTAAAAGGAGTATAACCTTTATCTGAAGATGAAGAACCTCCTCCTGATGTTTTTTCATCTTTAAATGGGTTAAAACTTCTATCTACTTCTATCGTTGGTGTTTGAACTGCTTTACTTTTATATTCATAAGGAGTATCCATTGAAGAATCTCTATCAAAATCTAACACCGGAGCTACATTAAATTGTCCTAAACTATGTTTTATAGAAGAACGTAGCATAGCATATAAAGCATGTTCATCTTCAAATTTGATTTCAGTCTTTGTAGGGTGAATATTAATATCTATCGAGATAGGATCCACGGTAAGGTATAAAAAATAGCTCGGATGCGATTTATCTTTTAACAATCCCTCGAACGCAGCATTAACAGCATGGTTTAAATATGGGCTCTTTATAAATCTATTATTGACAAAGAAAAATTGTTCTCCTCTTGTTCTTTTAGCATATTGCGGTTTTCCAACAAAACCATGTATAGTAACTAAATCTGTTTCTTCGGTAACTGGAACCAGTTTTTCATTCGTCTTTCCTCCAAAAATATTTACAATTCGCTGGCGATCATTAGAGCTTGGCAGATTGAAAACTTCTGCTCCATTATGATACATATCAAATTTTATGGTTGAGTGTGCCATCGCTACTCTATGAAACTCATCGATGATATGTCTAAGTTCGACTGCATTAGATTTTAGAAAATTTCTACGCGCAGGAATATTATAAAATAAGTTTTTAACACTTATCGAAGTCCCTTTTGGGGTTACACAAACCTCTTGAGATGTAACTTCACTGCCTTCTATTTTTATTTCTGTACCTACTTCATCTTCTTCTTGTTTCGTCTTTAGTTCGACATGTGCAATAGCAGCTATAGAAGCAAGAGCTTCACCTCTAAATCCTTTTGTTTCTAATTGAAAAAGGTCTTCTGCAGTTTTTATTTTTGAAGTTGCATGACGTTCAAAACTTAGCCTTGCATCGGTTACACTCATCCCAGAACCATCATCAATAACCTGGATCAAAGTTTTTCCAGCCTCTTTAATGATCAATTTAATATAGGTTGCTTTAGCATCAATAGCATTTTCCAGCAACTCCTTCACTACCGAAGCTGGTCTCTGAACCACCTCTCCTGCAGCAATTTGATTAGCTACGTGATCTGGTAAAAGTTGAATAATGTCAGACATTTATCGTCGTGCAGTAAATATGGATAAATCAAAATCTATTATATACAAAAAGATAAAAATTAAGATTACCGCTACATAAATTACTCTTCTATTAATTTCACGATTACCTCGATTACGACTTGAAGTACGAGCTTCTGCCCAATGAGCACCAAAATCTATATCATTTGTGGTATCCCGATATTTCGTAATTCTATTTTCAAAATCATAGATATTACCTTCACTTTTGCCCTCGTAGTATCTGGGTGTGTAGTTGAATCTTCGGTTTTTCCTTCTTTTTGGAATACTTAACTTCAAAATCTATTCTATCTTTAGATTATCCAAATATACTTAAAATGCATTGTAATCTAAAGCTTTTAGCATTACAATAACATCAAAATATGAACAGCAAGGATTATGCCGCTTAGAATTAAATGTAAAAAAACTATTTATAAAAGGTAGCGTCTTTGCGTAATTGCGCCATTTTGATCGCTGCAATTGCCGCTTCTGTTCCCTTATTACCATGCTTCCCTCCTGACCTATCAATAGACTGTTGTAACGTATTATCAGTAAGAACACAGAAGATTACCGGGATATCAGAATTGATATTTAAATCTTTAATTCCTTGAGTAACACCTTCGCATACAAAATCAAAATGTTTGGTCTCTCCTTGAATCACAGAACCAATAGCAATAACGGCATCTAGCATATCATAAGACTCTTGCATTTTCTTACATCCATAAATCAATTCGAAACTACCTGGCACGTTCCAGCGTACAATATTTTCTTTTATTGCTCCACAATCTACAAAAGCATCGAATGCGCCTTGAAACAACCCTTCAGTAATACTTTCATTCCATTCTGAAACAACAATCCCAAATCGAAAGTTTTTCGCATTTGGGATAGTGTTTTTATCATATTGTGATAAATTTTTATTTTCTGTAGCCATGGTATTGGTTTAAAGTTTTTGTTATTCAGGATAAGAAAATACCTTAATCCCTAAATTACAAATTACTTCATTGCTTGAGCCTGACCAAGATGTACATCAACTTGATTAGCCTCTACACTTTTAGGAAATTCTTCCTTAATTCGTTCTAAATATGGTATCGCTACTTGTGGTTTATTAAGTGATATTGCTGTAATTGCTGCTTTTAACAAAAACTTTGGAGTTGTAAAATTGTTAGTCTTTGCTTTTACTGCTTTTTCATAATACCCTAAAGCTTCTTCTACTTGATCAAGTTGTGAAAATGCGTCACCAATACCACCCAAGGCTAAAGGCTGGAGCATTTCATCATCACTTTTAAACTTATCTAAATAATCAATTGCCTCTTGATATTTATTCATATTTAAGTAAGAAAACCCAGCGTAATACTTTGCTAAATTAGCTGCATTTGTACTTCCATAATTCTCGATAATCTCTAAAAAACCGTATTTCCCTTCTCCTCCATTAAGAGCTAGAGTATATAATGAGTCACTAACTGTTGAGTTACCATTAACAGCATCATCAAAATATTGTTGAGCTTTAAACATTTCATTTGCTGCCTCTTGTTCTTTTGGTTCCTGGATGAATTTCTGGAATCCAAGGTACCCTAATATAACAAGTGCTATAACTCCTACTACACCTAGTATATACTTTTGGTTAGCTGCAACCCATTCTTCGGTTCTAGAAGCTCCCTCATCTAAAGTATTAAATACTTCTGCTGTTGTCGAATTCTCTTCAACATGTTCAACTTCTTCTACTTTATTCTTTGGTTTGTGTCCTCGTTTCTTATAAGTTGCCATAAGTTTGCTTTAATGAACGGCAAAAATAAAATTTTTATTCATAATTAAAAGCACAACTATTTATTATTTTTCAATATTTTGCACCGTATAACTAGGAATTTCAACAAAGCCAACGTCACTTGATGATCAATGTTTTATGATTTTAAAATCGCTTTCTTTGCTCAATTATAAAAATTTTGAATCAATCAATTTTGAATTTGATGACAAGATAAACTGTTTTGTTGGAAATAATGGAGTCGGAAAAACGAATATTCTGGATGCTATTTATCATTTATCTTTTGGTAAAAGTTACTTCAATCCGATTACAAGTCAAAATATCAAACACAATACTGATTTTTTTGTCATTGATGGGCTTTATAAAAAAGAAGAACGTGACGAAAAAGTTGTAATTAGTGCAAAAAAAGGGCAAAAAAAGGTAATTAAGCGCAATGGAAAGACATATAATACTTTTAGTCAACACATTGGATTTTTACCTCTTGTAATCATATCTCCAGCGGATCGAGATTTGATTACAGAGGGGAGTGATACCAGACGCAAGTTTATTGATGGTGTAATTTCTCAAAGTGATCAAAAATATCTTACCACATTATTAAAATACTCAAAAATAGTAGCGCAACGTAATTCTTTATTAAAATACTTTGCTGCTAATAACACTTTTGATGCTACTACATTAGAAGTATACAATCAACAACTTAATGAATATGGCTCTATCATACATGAAAAAAGAGCTGCTTTTTTAGAAATTTTTATCCCAATATTTACCAATAGATACTACACTATTAGTTCTGGACAAGAAAAAGTTTCTTTAACCTACCAGAGTAAACTTTCTGAAACAAGTTTATTAAAACTTTTAGAACAGAATCTTGACAAAGATAGAATGCTACAATATACAAGTGTAGGAATCCACAAAGATGATTTACTATTTGAAATAGAAGGATATCCGATTAAGAAATTTGGTAGTCAGGGTCAACAAAAATCATTTCTAATCGCTTTAAAACTTGCCCAATTTGATTTTATCAAAAAACAGAGTAAAGTAAACCCATTACTTCTTCTGGATGATATTTTTGACAAACTCGATGAAAAAAGAGTAGAACACATCATAAAACTAGTAGATGATCAAAATTTTGGACAACTATTTATAAGTGATACACATGCTGATAGAACCGAAGAAGTAGTAAAAAAAATATCACAATCATATAAGATCATTAAATTAAGTGATCATAAACCTGAAAGCCTTTAAAATTATATGTTTAACGAATGAAAAAAGGTCTAACACGCATATTTACATTAACCATTCTATGGATCATTGCTTCTTGTACAAAAACAAATCCAAAAGACTACATCCAACATATTAATGGGTATTGGGAAATCAAGAAAGTCCAATTAAAAGATGGTAGTGAAAAAGAATATAATTTCAATCAAAGTATTGATTTTTTTGAAGTGAACGATTCTGTGGGGATTCGCAAAAAAGTACAACCTAAACTTGATGGAGGATTCATCATCACCAAGGATAGTGAAACATTCTCATTAGCAATCAAAAATGATAGTCTAAGAATACATTATAAAACTTCATTAGTCACTTGGACAGAAACGATTATTTCTATAAAAGAAAACCAAATGGTGATCCAAAATGAGACGGGAAATGTTTACTTTTACAACCGATATCAGAAGATCAAATTATAATGGCAAAACGCAATCAAGAACATCAAAGTCTGGAAGAGGTTTTAAAAAACTTTGTTTCTGACAATAATCTACAAAAAGGTCTGGATAAAGTTGAAGTTCGTGATGTTTGGGAAAAAATTATGGGACCTGCCATTACCAAGTATACCAGAAATATTAAATTAGAAAGAGAAACATTATTTATTGAACTTACTTCATCAGTATTAAGAGAAGAATTGAGTTATGGCAAACAAAAAATAATTGATAATATTAATGAAGAATTAGGCAAAACATTGATTAAAAAATTGGTCATGAGATAATATTTCAAAAACAGTTTTGACTGGTAATGAATATTTTATATCAATTTACTGAATATCTAATTATTAACACTTAATCTGACTATCTTTATAACTAAATACTATCATTAAATAAACCAGTTACCACTCTCTTGTTTTTGTATTATAAAACAGCGAATATATAATGCTACTGCTTCCTCACCTATTTACTCTAACAATCTTTATCTAAACAATATTTTATACCAGTTTTGGTTTAAAAACACTCAAGCAAAAAACAATTATTCTTTGATTAGGTAAAGAAAAGTCCAATAATTGCTCTACTACGGTTTAGTTTTATTCTGAAGCATAAGCAAAAAAAGGGAATCATTACATTAAAAGGTAAACAATGAACCTAAGGGATACTAATATCGACACAAAACTTCAACACACCTGTACACCCCTCAACTACAGTAGAAATACAAACTTCATAAGTTCCTGGAGTAAACTCTAATGAATATTCATTCTCCCCTCCTAAACCTCCGTCTGCCTCTTGAACAACATCATTAATGACCCAATTATACGATAAATACTCTATCCCTGGGAAATTTGCAAAAAAGTGGTACGTATTTGTCATTCCATGTTGTACGTATGTGAAAAATAATTCTGGGCACACTATAACATCTCTACAAAATTCAATCTCTTCTTCCTGACATAATGGTAACGCGCTTCTCATACATACTTTATGAATACCAGGCTTTAAGATAGAAGTAAAAATATTATCCCCACCAGAACCATCATTTTCATCTATAACTTCACCGTCAAGTAACCAATCATACGATATCTCATTCATTTCTGGAAAATCTGCAATAAAATCATATATCAAAGTATCAGGTTCTATAAAATAATTAAATGATAATTCTGGACAAATGGGATCCGTAACAACCTCCTTACACACCATCTTTCCTTGTTGGCAATCTGGAGTTATGAGTTTTATACAAACTTCATTAGCTACCCCAGGAGTCGAAAATCTAATTATAAATGAATTTTGTTCTATAACAGCATTAGGAATTACTTTTCCATTAATCAAAAAAGACAATTCAAATCCATTTTCTATTTCGAAATTTGGAATAGTAAATTGATATTCATCATTACCGAGTGATCGAACTTCTACATCAAAATCTGGGCATCCAACACATTTGTTCAAAATTTGATAGAATTGATAGTATGTCGATATCTCTTCTGATTTAAGACTTGAAACTTCTACAATATTTACCGGAAACATAAAATCAGGCTCATAATCACTCCCTTGTTTCTCTAGAAATCTTCCAAAATCTTCCTCATTATTAATTACAATTTCCTCTTGGTTTTTGTTTCTTAATGCGATAGGATAACTAAATCTAAAACATTGCACAAAAAGTTCATTAAATTTATCTCTTAAGGTATCTAACTCACACCCTATAACTATATTTAATAAATCTTCTTCAGTCTTTATTAGCTTCTTAGTATCATCCCCTTTTAACATAATTTCAACAGGAAATTGAATTCCTTCGATATTAAAATTAGAACTTTGACCAGAAATTATATCTACCAATCCTTCAAAATTATTAACTTTTATATTGGATCCTGTATTATACCCAAGAGTTATTGGATACTGAAATTCAAAACATAAACCATCCTCATTAATACCTAAATCACCAACTTGAAGGTTATTAATAATAGTTACTATTATACTTGTGTTCGTAATTTCAATTTCAGAATCTTCAGGAAAAGAACCATCATCTTTCACACAAGAACAAACCAAGAAGCTCGTTATCAAAATAATATAGTATTTATATAATCTGTCCAAAATATAACTGGTTTATATATATAACGATGAAAAATACATTTACCCTACCTTAAAAGCATGAAAAGTATAAAAATATAATCACATTTGAAAAAGATGTAAAAAAACAATACATTAAAGACCAATTTTTAAAATAAAAACTCCCCAAAAGTAATGGCCATACTTTCAGGGAATTAACCTAATTAATCTAACCTAACAAACTTAATTAATTATTAATTTTATTTATTTATTTATTCTATTTCAATGATTTTACAGAATGATGTTCCTTTTGGACAATCAGGAGTTTCGATCATTACACATACTTCATACCTTCCTGATCCATCAAATTCATAATAAAATGGATTATCATCTGGGAACTCTGGAGATTTTCCTACGTATTGTTCATCAACAAACCACTCTAAATCAACATCATTTATACCATCAAAAGCACTTGGATAAAAATAATATGCTCTTTTATCTTCATCTCTCACTGTCTCAAAGAAAAGATCTGGGCAATCTACTTCTCCTACCCTAATTTCTTTACAATACCTTACTCCTTCTTGACAATTTCGAGTAATCACTTTGAGACACACCTCATGAACTCCTGAATCAAATTGATAATACAGCGTTCTATTTCCAATTCGATGATCTGTAGGTGATTCTACTAAACCTCCATCAACGTACCATTCTATATTATTTATTTCATTTTTATTTTCAATTTTTGCTTCAAATGTATAAGCGCCAAATGTTTCAGGTTCTATTTCTTTTACAAAGGAGACCTCTGGACATATTAAATCAGATTCCTCTATTTCAATTACTTTACAATATGACGCTCCTAGAGGACAATCTGGTGTTTCAGCCTTAATACACACTTCATACCTTCCCGCTTCTCTAAAACTCCATATCAAATAGTTATTTCGATTTTTTGAAGTATCCTTTACTAAATCATCATTAATAAACCATTCATAAGAAACTTCTTCTAAACCTTCAAAATCTGTTATAAACTTATATGTAGATGGTCTTTCATATTCTCTAGTTTTAAAAAACAAGTCTGGGCAAAGATCATTTTCATCTACTTCGACCTCTATTTCTATACAAGCTTCAATTGTACGTTGATCAGTACTAACTTTAACACAAATTGTATGATTACCAGATTTAAATAAATAATCCAAAATCTGATTGATGACATTTTCTTGACCTTCTCCTTCTATTTTTTCTCCATCTACAGACCAAATCACCTGTGTCTCATTAGTCAAACCAGTAGTTTTAGCTTCAAAGCTATATACTCCACTTCCTTTTTGATTATCAATTACAATCTCTACTTTGGGTTCTTTATCAAACCCCCCCACATCATCTGTACAAGATGTAAATCCTAACAAAATTGAAATCATTAATACATACCAAATCCTAAGCTTTTTCATTGTATCTGATTTTAGGAATCATTCAAATTATTATTGATTTGAAAAGGCTTTTTATTTGCCATTCACATATAAAACGCACCAATAGATAATCCCCCTACCTCTTTACTAAGAAAAACAATCAAAAAAACACCAAACAACTGATTATCAAAAAAAAAAAAAAGGTTGCGTATACATATGCAACCTTGTTCTCTTACAAAATATATTACACAAATAGTATCAATACTATTTATATAATCAATGATTGATTATTATTTATAATCAATTTCGATACACTTATCAAAAGTTCCACAAGTTTGAGAAACTGCTCTATAACATATTTCATATTTTCCTGATTGAGTAACATGATCCATAAGTCTTACAACTCTAGGGCTTATTGGGGTAATAACTGTACCATCAATTGTCCAAACCACAGACTCAGGATCAATATCACTAATAGATAAGGTAGTAGCTACAGTAACTTTATTCATATAATTCACCACATCAAACACAGAACAATCTATTGACTTAGGCTCTGGTATAACCACCTCTTTACAAAATTCTGTCCCAGTAGGACAATCAGGAGTTTCTGTTCTAACACATATCGTATAAGTTCCTGGATTATAAGACTCTAAATTAAGTAAATTGTCACGGCCCTGATTCTGAAGGGATTCGGTTTCTACTAATTGTCCATCTACAAACCACTCATATGTTTCTAATAAGTCAATTCCATAAAAATTGGCAAACATCAAACTTCCCTCAATGTTAAACGATAATTCTGGACACAATCCATTTTCATCATCCATAACCTCAATAATTTTGCAGTATGATATTCCTTCAGGACAATCAGGTGTTTCAGTCATTATACATACCTCATATTTTCCTGCTTTCTCAAAATTATAAATCATATATTGATTTTCATTTTTCGAAGCTTCCTGAACCAACCTCCCATTAACCGACCATTCATAAGGCATATTTTCTCTCCCTTCAAAATTTGCTATAAACTTATAGGTAAATGGACTTTGATAACGTTTACTCCTAAAAAACAAATCTGGACAAGGTTTATTTTGATCAATATCTACGCTAATCTGGGCACAAGCTTCTATAGTTCTCTCTTCATTTATTATAATTCTTACACAAATTGTGTGTTTTCCTGACTTAAATAAGTAATCCAGGATTTGATTAATAATGTTTTGTTGATCCTCTCCTTCTATATCTTTTCCATCTATCGACCAAATCACTTTTGCATCATCTTCCACACCACTGGTTCTGGCTTCAAAGCTATAGACTGCACTTCCTTCTTTATTATCTATAACAATCTCTACTTTTGGTTCTATATCTAAATCTTCTGTATCATCATTACAGGATATGAATCCAAATAAAAGTGAAAGTATTAAAAAATACTTAATACCAATTTTTTTCATTGCAAGCATGTTTTTAAGTTATTAATTTTCAAAAAATCTTTTCTACTTCTCTAAAATGAAACGATTTAAGAAAAAAACACCCTACCATTAACATCTTTTAGTATTTTTTATTTTTGATACTTTATAAAAAAATCTAGCTTTGAAAATATTTTTTTATTCCCTAAATGTTAGACAACAAAAATTCCATATGTAATGAAAATGCTTTTGACAGGTTTTTCAAAGATCATTCTAAATCTTTGAGAAATTATATCTATTATAAGTTTGGAGATATGGATCAGGCTGAAGATATTGTTCAAGATACATTTATCAAGTTATGGAATAATTGTTCTAAAGTTCCTATTGATAAAGCAAAAAGTTATGTCTATACTATTGCTACCAATCTGGGTATTAGCAACACACGGCATCAAAAAGTAAAATTCAAATACAAAGATTATATCGTTCAGCGTAAAACAGATATTAACCACGAATCTCCTGAATTTGTCATATTAGAAAAAGAATACATGGAGAAGCTAAAAACTGCAATTGCTGATTTACCAGAACGACAAAGAGAAGTCTTTCTTTTGAGTCGGATAGATAAAAAAACGTATAAAGAAATTGCAGAATTATCCAATGTCTCTGTAAAAGCTATAGAGAAATTGATGCATAAAGCATTATTGACGCTACGCAAAAAAATAGGAAATATTTAATATAAAAAACATAAATTCTATCTTTTTGACAAAAAAGGGTAGGGTAATTAACAAATCAAACGTTCACATATATATAACCGAAGTTATGTTAGACGATAAAAAAGACAATATTTTCTTATCCAGGTGGATCAGTAAAGAGCTTTCTGAAGAAGAACTTCGTGAGTTTGAGTCTCATCCTGAATATGAATATTATGCAAAGATAATGATGGGTACTGAGGCTTTGGATCTAAAAAAATATGATGTTGAAAAAGAACTTCGTGCTTTAAAATCCAAACAAGATACTACAACAAGCAAAAATTCTGGCATAGTCATAAAGTTATGGCCTTATGCAGCAGTTGCTGCTTCTATTGCAATCATTTTAGGATTATTTTTATTTAATACAAATGATTCTTTCTCATCTGATTTTGGAGAGCAACTAGCTATAACTCTACCTGACGGATCTGAAATGATTCTTAATGCCAAAACTACGGCTAGTTTTGACCGTGATGGTTGGAATAAAAATAGAACTGTCGCGTTGAAAGGAGAAGCTTTTTTTAAAGTAAAAAAAGGAAGTAAGTTTACTGTAACCACCAAAAACGGAGAAGTATCTGTATTAGGAACTCAATTTAACGTACAATCCGAAAATAATTTATTTGAAGTTACTTGCTTTGAGGGTAAGGTTAAAGTTCTAAATCTTAAAAATCAAGAAATTCTTACAGCAGGAAAAGGGTATAGAAATTTGGACAACAGTCCCGAGCAATGGAATTTCAAATCTAATAAACCCTCATGGCTCACCAATACAAGCTCATTCAGAAGCACATCTATTTATCACGTAATCAAAGAACTAGAAGAACAATATAATTTAGACATTAATACAAAAAACATAAATCTTAAAACTATATATACGGGAACTTTTCCTAATAACAATCAGGAAGTAGCTCTTAAAACAGTTTTTAGTACCTTAGGCATGGAGTATAAACTATCTCAAGATAGTAAGACCGTGGTATTGGAAAAGTAATAGCATGACAAGATTTTTGTGTGTATGTATATTTTTATGGTGCATATCTGTTTTTTCTCAGGAAGAAACAAAAAGAATGACTATAGAAAATAAACCGTTAAAAGAGATTATAAAGATTATAGAAAACCTCTATAATCTTAAGTTTTCTTATATCGATAACTTAATCGATAATAAAAATGTTTCGGTTACTATAAACCCAGAAGATCCTATAGAAAATCTAATTAGAGAACTACAAAAACAAACACAATTAAAATTTACCAGCACTGGAAACAACTTTATTACTATTAGTTCTTTCAATAATAAAGACAAATTTACAGTTTGTGGACATATCTTAGACGAAGAAAACAAGCCTCTCAAAGATATTAGGATATTCTTTAAATCTGATCGCACTAATATAAAAACAGATCAAAATGGATATTTCAAAAAAGATAAGGTATCATTTAATTCTATTATATTAATTAGTGCTCCTGGTTTTCGCCAACAAATCTTTAACGCCAAACACTTTGTAATAGGAGAATGCATCAAAATAAAGCTCAAGCATATACTTCAAGAAGAAACTCTTGATGAAGTTTTGATTCAAGAATATTTAGCTAAAGGAATTACGCAAAACAAAAAAATAATCAATATTGATTTGGACAATGTTGAAATATTACCCGGTCTAACAGAACCTGACATTTTACAAAGTATACAATTAACCCCAGGTGTTAATAACCCTTTTGAAACAGCATCTGGTCTATTTGTAAGAGGTAGTACTCCAAATCAAAATCTAGTATTATGGAATGGCATAAAAACATATCACCAAGGACATCTCTTTGGTATGATATCAGCTTTTAATCCTTATGTTGCTAAAAAAGTGAATTTTTCAAAAAGTGGTGTTAGCGCCAAATACGGAGATAGAATTGCTGGCATAGTGGATATTAAATCCGAAAATGAAATTACAAATCGTTTCTCTGGAGGAGCTGGTTTCAATATGATTAATGCAGATGTTGTGACACACATTCCAATCTTAAAAGACAAAATATCTCTTCAACTATCAGGAAGAAGGTCTTATACTGATATATTGGAAACTTTTACATATAAACAATTATCAGATCGTGTTTTTCAGAATACAAAAATCGCAGAAACTGTAGAACTTAATGACGAAGTCAATGATTTTTTCTACGCAGATTACAATGCAAATCTTGTTATAAAACCAGTTGATAATCACAAAATAGAAATCAATACAATTTACAGTGTAAATGACCTAGATTTTAGACGAAGTGATGATATGGAATCATTTAATGATAATCTCACTACAGAAAATGAAGGATATAACTTTAGTTGGAATCAATCATATTCAAAAAGCTTTTCTCAAAAAGTGAGCGGATATTACACCAAATATCTTCTAAATTATCAATTTATTACTAGAGATTTAGGTAGTATAATAGAAACTGAAAGTAAAAAAAATAATATCACAGATTTTGGAGGAGATTTTGGGTTGGATTATAAAATATCGGACTACCAGAGTATTTCAGGAGGGTATCAGTTTTCAAACAATACAATCAAATATGCTTTTGTAACCACTACTCCCAGTTATGAATTAATTTTAGATCAAGATGACCGTTTTTTAAATACTCATGCCGTATATACCGAGTATAAACTTGAAAATCCGAAAAACTTCTTTATTTCTGCTGGATTACGATTTAATTATTATGCAGAACTTGACAAAACCTTTATTGAACCTAGAGTTTTTCTACAAAAAAATATTACCAAAAACTGGGAAATCAATACTAGTGCAGAATATCGAAGCCAAGCTACAAGTCAAATACAAGAATCTATTGTTAGCGATTTATCTTTAGAAAATCAGGTTTGGACATTAGCTAATGATGATCAATTTCCTATAGTTACAAGTTATCAATATACATTTGGGAGTAGTTTTAGAAAAAACAAATGGCTTATAGATATTGACAGTTATTATAAACAAATTAATGATATTACAACATTAACCTCAGGATTTATTAACCCTATAGATAACACATATCATATAGGAGAAAGTCGAGTTTTTGGAATTGATTTTTTTCTTAAAAAGAGATTTAAAAATTATAAAACATGGGTGAGTTATTCATATATTAATACGAGCAACACATTTGAAGATATTAATAATAATGAATCTTTCCCTGGTAATTGGAATATTGAGCACACCGTAAAATGGTCTCAATTCTATAAAATCAATAATTTTCAGTTTTCTCTAGGTTGGATATGGCATACAGGTAAATCTTTTACCAATATATCTGGAGTTGACGACAGTGGTGAGATTATAATCATAGAATTTGGAGAAATCAATGGTAATACATTACCAGAATATCACAAGTTAGATTTTTCTGCTATTTATGATTTTAAGTTAAAATCACATTCTAATCTCAAATATCGTCTTGGGCTTTCAATACTCAATCTATATAATAAGAAGAATTTATTAAATCGAGAATTTAGAACAACAAACTCTCTTAATAATCAATTGATAAATTCTGACATCCTCTCTCTAGGAATTACCCCCAATATTAGTTTTAGAATATTTTGGTAGGTACAAAGTAAATAATTACCAGAACTCTGCCTTGAGAATTTCAACAATTAAATTTCTTAATATATTGACTTCAAATTTAATGATGTTAATAAACAAAAAAACCATTCCGACAACGAAATGGTTTTAAAATATTCTGAATATTACATATATCTTTAGAATTGTTCTCTTCCAGAAAAATGAAAAGCTCCTTCAATAGCTGCGTTTTCATCACTATCACTACCGTGTACTGCATTTTCACTGATAGAGGTTGCATATTTTTTACGTATAGTACCTTCTGCTGCTTCCTCTGGGTTAGTTGCTCCAATAAGAGTTCTAAAATCTTCTACAGCATTTTCTTTTTCTAAAATAGCAGCCACAATAGGACCACTAGTCATATACTCTACAAGCTCACCATAAAAAGGACGTTCACTATGCACTGCATAGAACGCTTTTGCATCGTCTGTAGTAAGCTGAGTTAATTTCATTGCTACAATTCTAAATCCTGAAGCATTAATCTGCTCAAGAATTGCCCCGATGTACCCTTTTCTTACCGCATCCGGTTTAAGCATTGTAAAAGTTCTGTTTGTTGCCATTATATTTTGTTTACTTTCTATTTACCTCCTCACTTAGAAGTATTTCAGATTATTATATTGAGCATTTTACTACTCTATTTTTTAATTTTTGTGCAAAAATATATATAAAAGCTTCAAAAACAAGAATTATTATTAGGAATATGAAGCTCCTTTTAGATAAAATAAAAAAATAGTTCTTATAATATTGATGTTCAAACCCCTGAAGTACATTATTATTATTTCTCTTAATTTATATAGCTATCAGTAAGAATCAAAATCAAATTCCTGATGCACTTCTTTCATAATGACTATTGAGATTGAAGTACCCTAATTGCTTGGTTTTGATTTAAAAAATATCTAAATCCACAATAGGTTAATATTAACAAAATATTATTTATTGTATCTTCGCTGATCTATGAATACTAATGAAATAAACGAAATAAAGGGATTATTATCCTCTTCAAAAAAAATTGTTATCGTAACCCATAAAAACCCCGATGGTGATGCCGTGGGTTCTAGTTTAGGACTATATCATTATCTTACTGGGTTGTGTAATCACAAGGTTACCGTTATTACTCCTAATGATTATCCAGATTTTTTAAAATGGATGCCAGGACAAGAAACTATTATTAAATATGATAATAACACAAAAAAAGCTATATCAAAAATTGAGGAAGCAGATCTTATTTTTACTTTAGATTTCAATCACTTATCCCGAAGTGGTGATATGGA
Source organism: uncultured Aquimarina sp. (assembly GCA_947498785.1). Taxonomy (GTDB): domain Bacteria; phylum Bacteroidota; class Bacteroidia; order Flavobacteriales; family Flavobacteriaceae; genus Aquimarina. The sequence goes on from CANMLS010000022.1 coordinate 79,834, forward strand.
AAATACTTTAAAAAAGGTCAAAACCACTTTTATCATGATAGATCATCATCAACAACCTGATAATTACGCCACTCATATCTATAGTGATACTGGTATGAGTTCTACTTGCCAAATGATTTATCATTTTATAGAAAAACTTAATGATCTGGATCGTATTACTCCCGAAATTGCAACTTGTATTTATGTCGGAATAATGACTGACACAGGATCTTTTAGATTTAGATCTACAACGAGTACTACACATCAAGTTATTGCTAATTTGATTAATCACGGAGCTGATAATACCAGTATTCATGAAAGCATCTATGATATGAATACTTTATCCAGAATACAATTACAAGGCGTTGCTTTAAATAACTTAAAAGTTCTTTCAGAATACAAAACAGCTTTTATCACTTTGTCTCAAAAAGAATTAGATCAACATCATTTCAAAAAGGGTGACACAGAAGGTTTTGTAAATTTAGGACTCTCTATAAAAGACATTAAGTTTGCTTTAATTTTTATTGAAAACAAAGGCGAAGGAATCATTAAAATTTCTTTACGTTCCAAAGGCGATTTTTCTGTAAATGAGTTTTCTAGAAATCATTTTGAAGGAGGAGGTCATCATAATGCTGCTGGCGGAAGAAGTAATCTTTCATTATCTGATACTGTTGAAAAATTTATTAGTATCTTACCTGCTTATAAAAACGTCCTAAATCAATGAGATTAGTACTTCACATACTTTGTCTTGTCTTCCTATTATTATCATCCTGTAAAACACCCGAAGCCAGAAGACCCATAAATATTAAATCAGGATCTTTTATAGATGAATCTATAAACCGTAATAAAGAACTGGCTGCTAAAGAAGAGGCAAGAATTCAAAAAATAATTAAGAATGATTCTGTAAATAATTATATTACCTCACAGACTGGTTTTTGGTATTTTTACACCAAAAAAGATACTATAACTGGTACTACTCCAAAATTTGGAGACATAGTTACTTTTAATTATAATGTAAAAGATTTAAGTGGTAATGTAATTTACAAACAACAAGAATTAGATACGATTACCTACCGTATTGATAAAGAAGAACTTTTTCTTGGTTTAAGAGAAGGATTAAAACTCATGAAACCAGGTGAAATGGTCACTTTTCTTTTTCCTTCTTATCAAGCATATGGATATTATGGTGATGATAATAAGATTGGCACAAATATTCCGTTAATAACAGAAGTAACACTTAATACAATAACAAAAGAATCAACAACAGAAAATTAATTACTAACAAAAATGAAAAAATTAAATTTATTATTCCTAGCCATTATTGCAATAACACTTAATAGCTGTAATGAAAAATACCCTGATTTACAAGATGGGATTTATGCTGAAATCATAACTAATCAAGGAACCACAGTAGCAAAACTATACTACGATGTTACTCCTATGACTGTTGCTAATTTTGTGTCTTTAGCAGAGGGAACTAACACTATGGTGGATAGCACTTATAAAGGAAAAAAATATTACAATGGAATTGTATTCCACAGAATAATCAAGGATTTTATGATTCAAACCGGAGATCCTTTAGGTACTGGTACTGGTGACCCTGGATACAAATTCCCTGATGAAATTGTAGATTCTCTTTCTCATAAATCAAAAGGAATTCTATCAATGGCTAATTCTGGCCCAGCAACTAATGGAAGTCAGTTTTTTATCACATTAAAGGAGACTCCTTGGTTAAATGGAAAACATACAATTTTTGGCGAAATTGTCTTAGGCCAAGATGTTGTTGATAGTATAGGAGTTCTTAAAACTGGTCCAGGAGATAAGCCAGCAGAAGAAGTAAAAATGTTAGAAGTTAATATTATTCGTAAAGGTTCTGATGCAAAAGCTTTTGATACTGATTCTGCATTTACTGACAAGCTAAAAGTTCTTGAAGAGGAAAAAGCGGAGAAAGAAAGATTAGCAAAAGAACGTGGAGAAGCTATAGCAAAAAAATTCGGTGAGCTAAAAGTGAATGCCACAAAATTAGATAGTGGTTTAGAAATTAACTTTATAACTCAAGGTGATGGTGAACAACCTAAATCAGATGATATTGTTGGTGTAAACTATGCTGGATTCTTTACCGATGGAAGAATCTTTGATACTAATATAGCTGAGACAGCTAAAGAACTTGGTGTTTTTAACGAACAAAGAGCTGCAGACCCTAGAGGATATGCTCCGATACCTGTACCATATTCTCCAGATGCTCAAATGATCCCTGGTTTTAAAGAAGGGGTACAAAAAATGAAGGTAGGAGATAAAGCGGTTCTTTTTATTCCTTCGCACCTTGCCTATGGAGAAAGAGGAGCTAGAACAATCCCACCGAATACTGATTTGATTTTCGAATTAGAAATTATGAATATCCAAGATAAAAAAGGAGAAGCTAAATAACATAAAGAAATATAAATACATAAAAAAGCGTCCTGAGTTTATCAAGACGCTTTTTTATGTGTTTATATTTTTTTAATCTCTTCTATAGGGTATAAACCTGTAAATTCGGCAATTTTTCTACAGGTTCGTTGGATCTTTTCATAGCCTTGGCTATTTCTATTGTTTTTCTATTTTCGGCAATCTCTGTAGCTTCTTTTTTGATCCTTTCTTCGAGTACATCGGCAAGTATATATTTTCTGCTCTTTTTTAATTCATCAAACAGACCTGTATCTACAAAACTCATATATGATTTGGTAGAAATAATCAAATGATCCAGAACTTCTGTATTTATAATCATACCCACCTGGATTAATCTATCGGTAATATCTTTATCGACCATAGAGGGTTTTAATTCTCCACTTGGATGGTTATGACAAAGAATAATATGAACTGCTCTTTTTTGTAGTGCCAGGCTAAACACCTCCATAGGTTTGACCAATGATTGATTAACCGTTCCCAAACTTAAAAGTTCTATAAAAAGAATACGATTATTATTTTCTAATCCAATCACCCAAAAATGTTCGCGATTTTGATCAATCTTATTTTCTCTTAACAAGATACGTTGCATAATCCCATAAAGATCATCAGAATTAAGTATTTTGATTTTTTCTTCTTCTGTAAGTTCAATATCCATAAGTCAAAAATAAGGTTTTATACGATATGTTTTTGTGTATTGGTTTAACGTGTTTGTGTATAATACTCCCCATTTTTAAGACAGCTACTTAAATTGTAAATTTAATGCTGTACATATGAAAAAATCGAGAAGAA
>CANMLS010000023.1 GCA_947498785.1 uncultured Aquimarina sp.
ACCTTTAGAAATAGAAAATTTATTTAATATGAAAATAGCAGCTTAACTTATTGTCTAGTTTTTTGTTGCAATTCCATAGCATGAAAAAACATAATAAATCAGTAATAATTAACCCTCAGCCAAAGACAACATCTCGATTAAAAAATAAGGTAGTTTTATTGATCATCTTTCAATGTTGTATGGTTTTTCTTCTTTCTTGTTCTAATGATGATGGCAGACCTTTACGTGGATCAATCATTTTAGGAGATGCAGGCATATCTGGTACAGTGTATTGTTCATTGGATTTAGATAAGAGTTCTGTACAAAATATAGATGAAATTAGGATCTATAATGGGAGTGAAGATAATGTGGCTAGTAGCGAAATCACTTGGGGGTTTTCTACGGAAGAAATAAATTTAAATACCGAATTTATTAAAGAAGAAAACTTAATAGATTTTGGAATCGAAATTATTAGTTTATCAGAAGATAGGAGGGTTTTTACTATTAAATATTTACAAGGATTCAATGGGATATTTTTGGGATATAAGGTTGTATCACAGAAAAAGGCTTGGTGCAATACCTCATTTTACCAAGAAAGTGCAATATAAATATCCAATATACCTTGATACCTGAAAAATTTGAAGACTTTATCCTTAGGCTTTACTTTGGGTATTATACTGCCGTTTTTCTATCTTTATCAAATGTTAAAATAATTTTGGCATTAGATTTGTCTTTAATTAAGATAAATAAAGAATACTATGAAAAACTTTGAAACATTATGCATTAAGGTATTGATGCTTTTGGTAGTAGTTACTTTTACACAATGTGCAAGTAGTCAAAAAATAGACATGAAAGCTTCTCTACAAATCAAAGACTCTTATTTTCAAGAAATTCCTTCGGGAATGGCTGATGGCCCCACCACCTTGTTCGTAAGTTTTGAAATTGAAAAAAACAATGAAGTTGAGCTTACTTATGCTTTTTTTAGAGGTAAAAAAATTGAATTGAAGAAGACGAACTCAAATCCAAATATATATGAAGGGAATTACGTGTATCCGGCTAAAATGCAAGACCTGATTATGAGCGGTGATTCTAAAGAAGAGTTTAAAAACCAATTACCAGAAATAGAAAGGAAAATCCCTTTCGAGCTTAAAGCAAATGAATGTATGCTTCAATACATCCAAAACGGAGAAGAAAAACTGTTCAAAATAGAGAACCTCAAACAAATAGTTTTAAAGAACTTTCCTATGTAAATTAGGCGATAAAAAATTGTACTTTTACGACTACAATTAGATTCACCAATTGAGCATATTTCAAAAACTTTTTAAGCAGACTTTTATCTATGGAGTAGCGACAGTGCTTCCTCGTATGTTGTCATTTTTATTAGTTCCATTATATACCGATGTATTGCCGACAAATGAATATGGAAAAGTTTCTATCATATTTTCATACTTCGTTTTATTCAATGTGATACTAGCCTATGGCATGGAGACTGCTTTTTTTCGTTTTTTTAATAAAGAATCAGATAAACAAAAAGTTGTTAGTACTTCGACAATATCTCTCTTGATATCTTCTTTTGGCTTTTTTGCATTAGCGCTGTTATTTAAGGACCAAATTGCGATGTTAACCGGGATAAAAGAAGATTATATTGTCTTAGTTATCTGGATACTCTTGTTAGATGCTTTAGTGATTATTCCTTTTGCTTGGCTAAGAGCAAATGAAAGACCGATGAAATATTCATTTATAAAGATTTTAAATGTATTTATTAATCTTGGATTGAATGTTTTTCTATTAATATATCTAAAAAAACTATCTGATGATTTTTCAAGCTTAAAAAGTATTGTCATTGATAATTATGAGATTAATTATATTTTCATTTCAAATTTGGTGGCAAGTGGATTAACACTTTTGTTATTGGTTCCTTTTTATATCAATCTTAAATACCGTTTTGATAAAGCATTATGGAAAAGGATGATGAAGTATTCACTTCCAATTTTAATAGCTGGAGTTGCATTTTCAATCAATGAAACATTCGATAGAATTATACTTGACTATTTGTTACCAGAAGATACTGCAGAACATGTTGTTGGAGTGTATTCGGCCTGTTATAAACTGGCATTATTTATGACGTTATTTTCAACAGCCTTTAGACTGGGAATAGAACCTTTTTTCTTTAACTATTCTGAAAATAAAAATGCTCCAGAAACGTATGCGAGAATTACAAAATACTTTGTGGCCTTTGGAGCCCTTATCTTATTAGGAGTGGTTATTTTTGTTCACATCTTAAAAGTGTTCATTATTAGAGACCAGGCATATTGGGAAGCTGTAAAAATTGTTCCTATAATAGTATTAGCTAATTTATGCCTTGGTATTTATCATAATCTTTCGGTATGGTATAAAATTACGGATCGAACTAAATTTGGCGCCTATATTTCTGTTGTAGGAGCAGGACTTACATTGCTTTTAAATTTTATTTTAATACCAAGGTATAGTTATCTTGGATCAGCAATAGCGACATTAGTTGCTTATGGCTCTATGATGTTGTTATCATGGTATTTTGGAAGAAAATATTACCCAATCCCTTATAATTTAAAAAAGATAGGAATGTACCTTACACTTTCTATCGGTTTTTCGATACTGTCATTTTATGTCTTTGATAGTAATTATATGATTTCTATTCCATTGTTACTCGTGTTTTTAGTAATTTTGTACGCCTCAGAAAAGAGAGAACTAAAACAAATTCTAAAAAATAAATAACTTCCGATTAAAAGTATTAGGATAAGTATGCAAATAAAAATTATCAACAGATCATCTCATGATTTACCTCACTATGAAACTATAGCTTCTGCGGGGATGGATTTGAGAGCCAATATAATAGAATCTATTACGTTACAACCTTTGGAGAGAACAATTGTAAAAACAGGATTGTTTATCGAGTTACCAGTTGGTTATGAAGCACAGGTTCGACCTCGTAGTGGATTAGCAGCCAAAAAAGGAATTACCGTACTTAATGCACCAGGAACTATCGATGCTGATTATAGAGGAGAAATTGGTGTTATTTTGGTAAATCTTTCTAACGAGAATTTTACCATCGAAAATGGAGAACGGGTTGCACAAATGGTTATAGCCAAACATGAACGTGCAGAATGGAAAGTTGTAGAAGAACTTTCTGAAACCTCAAGAGGCGAAGGCGGTTTTGGAAGTACTGGAGTTAAATAATTAAAAACCATCTATTTGAGTGTTTTTATTATGGTCTCTCGACTTATCTAGAGATGAAAGAAGAAAAATTGTATTGAGAATAGATTTTTAACCAATATAAATAGTTGAATCATACCAAAGTATACACACAAATAAATGTTGTATATTCTTAGGCAAGAAATAATAATCACATTTAAAATAATAATTACGTGAAAATCATTGTACCCATGGCAGGAAGAGGTTCTAGATTAAGACCTCATACACTTACAGTTCCCAAACCCTTAATTCCAGTTGCAGGAAAACCAATTGTACACCGATTAGTATCTGATATTGCTAAAGTTTTAGGAGAACCTATTGATGAAATAGCTTTTGTGCTTGGCGACCCTGCATTTTTTGGAGAAGATGTAGTATCAAGTTTGACCAAATTAGCAGAAGAGTTGGGAGCAAAAGCATCTATTTATAGACAAGACCAACCCTTAGGAACTGGACATGCAATAATGTGTGCTGCCGCATCCTTATCAGGTCCCGCAGTGATCGCTTATGCAGATACACTAATTCGAGCAGATTTTAATCTAGATAAAGATGCTGATGCCGTAATTTGGGTAAAACAAGTAGACCAACCTGAAGCATATGGGGTAGTGAAACTTAATGAAAAGAAACATATTGTAGAACTGGTGGAAAAACCTCAAGAATTTATTTCGGATCAGGCAGTGATCGGAATTTATTATTTTAAAGATGTTGCGGTGCTAAAGAATGAACTGCAATATGTATTGGATAACAATATCATTAATGGAGGTGAATATCAGATTAATGATGGTATCAAAAGAATGATGAGTAACGGTAAAATTTTTGTCACTGGACAAGTAGATGAATGGATGGATTGCGGAAATAAAAATGTTACTGTAGAAACCAATACCAGAATGCTGGGATTTTTACAGAATGATGGAGAGCAATTGGTTAGTGATCAGGTAAAACAAGAAAACTCTACTATTATTAACCCTTGTTATATTGGTGAAGGAGTAATCCTGAAAAACGCAACAGTCGGACCAAATGTTTCAATAGGAAAAGGGTGCGTTATTGAGAACACTGCAATCAAAAATAGTCTGGTTCAAACCGAAACTGTCATAAAAAATGCTAACTTAGACAACGCTATGATAGGAAATAATGCTGTGTATGATGGAAACTTCACTACAGTAAGTATAGGAGATTACTCTATTTTGGAATAATTTATGATGAAATAAAGATACTTCAGCAGATTTTATATGATTAATTATTGGAGACATATTTGCTTTTTGAGTATACTCTTTGCATTAGGGTGTAATACAGGTTATGCACAAGATATAGAACCCAAACAAGAGGTTAATATTGATGATTTGGGGAATGTTTCTGATGAGTTTCAAGAATCTTTTTTTGAAGCATTAAAACAAAAAGCAATCACAAATTATGATAAAGCAATAGAGGCTTTAGACAAATGTATTGCTATTGATCCAGAACCGAATTATCTGTATTTTGAACTAGGAAAGAATTATTTAGAGTTAAAACTATACCAAAGGGCAGAGGATAACTTTAAGAAAGTAATTGAAGTAAAACCAAATGATAGATTTGTACTGGAACTATTGTTTCAAACATATTTTCAGCAAAATAAATATAAAGAATCTACAGGGATTGTAGAAAAACTAGTCTCTTTTAATTCGATGTTCAAGGAGCAATTAGCAAATCTGTATTTTCTTGAAAAACGATATGACGAAGCCCTAGTTTTGATTGATGAGTTAGATGAGGAATATGGTGTTGATGGGTATAGAAGTAGATTGAGAAAACGCATTTCCTCAAAAATAACAAATCCAAATAATCAGATTTCCAGACTAGAAAAGATGATAAAGGACAAACCTAAGGTAGAACAAAATTACCTTAACCTTATCTATCTTTATAGTCAAAATGAGGAAAAAGAAAAAGCATTTGAAACTGCAACACTATTATTAAAGAAAAAGCCAAAATCAGAATTGGTGCATTTGGCATTATATAAATTTTACCTGGAAGGAAGTAAGACAGAAGAGGCGATTCAATCTATGAAAATTGCATTAAAAAGCAATAAAATAGATATGGAATCTAAATTTAAAGTGATCAATGATTTTCTTCTCTTTCTTGATAAAAACCCACAGTATACATCTCAATTAACAGATATTATTGTTTTGCTTTCTAATGGTCAGGATAATGGAAAAGTGTTTACAGAACTAGGAAATTATTACTACAAAAAAGGGAACAAGGAACAAGCACTCAATTTTTATGAACGTGGTATAAAGAGCAGTACGAATGACTTCTCATTATTAAAAAGAATTTTGCTTTTACAATTAGACCTAAAACGGTATGAAAAAGCAATGAATGGAAGTGAATTAGCTTTAGAATTATTTCCTGCGCAACCCATTTTCTATTTGGTAAATGGAGTCTCTTTAATTCATCTTGAAAAAGTAGAAGAAGCTATCGATATTTTAACTACGGGAATAGATTATGTAATAGACGACCTTAAAATGGAATCAGATTTTTATCAACAAATCAGTACAGCTTATCAAAAGATTGGAGATGCTGCAAAAGCTTTAGAATATCAAGAAAAAGTGAATCAAATTCAGAAAAAATCATAAAAGTTAATGAGTAGAATATTTTGTCTATTGTTTTTTTCTTTGATTGTACTTAATTCCTGCAAAAGTACCAAAGGTATAACAGAAGCAGGTGTAAAAAGATTGAACGCCGAAAAAGTTATTGCAAATCATTATAACCGATCTTTTAATTTTGAAACACTTAATACCAAGGTAAAGGTTAAATATGATGATGGAAAACAGTCTTTTAGTCCTATTGCTACCTTACGTTTTGAAAGGGATAAAAAAATATGGGTGAGTGTAAAAATGTTGGGAATCACTCTGGCAAAAGCATTGATTACACCAGAAAAAGTTGGTTATTATGAAAAAATCAACAATACTTATTTTGAAGGAGATTTTAGACTGTTAAGTGAATGGTTAGGGACAGATTTGGATTTTAAAAAGGTGCAACAAATGCTTTTGGGGCAAGCATTATTTAACCTGCGAGAGGATAAATATAAATCATCCATTGCGAATCAATCTTATAAGTTACAACCCAAAACAGAATTAGCTTTATTTGAGCGGTTGTTTTTGGTACGCCCAGATACTTTCAAAATGGCTCAGCAAAAACTTACGCAACCAGCAGAAAACAGGGATTTAACAATCAATTATAAAACTTATCAAAAGGTGGGAAATCAAGAATTTCCTAAAGAAATTTACATAGAAGCTTTACAAGATAAAAAGAAAACATCTATTGAGATAGAATATAAAACAGTAGATTACAATGCTAAGGTAAGTTTTCCGTTTACAATACCATCAGGATACAAGCAAGTTACTATTCAATGAGATTCTTAAAAATCACATATGTTATTGGTTTGTTATTGGTTTGTGGCACATCGTTTTCTCAAAGCACCAAACAACAACAGCTAGAAGAAGAGCGTCAACGCTTAAGAGAAGAGATTGAACAAATGAAACAGTTGCGTGCTGATAATAAGCTTAAAGAGCGCTCTGTTTTGGATGAGGTAGAAACGATCAATTCACAAATTAGTACGCGTCAGAATTTGATTAAAATTACAAACCAACAAGCCAACTTGTTAACACGTGAGATTAATACAAATTTTAAGAAAATAGATGCATATCGCAAGGAGCTTAAAGCACTTAAAAAAGATTATGCAAAAATGATTACCAAATCATATAAAAGTAAATCTCACCAAAGTCGAATCATGTTTTTGCTTTCTTCTGCAGATTTTGCTCAGGCCTATAAGCGATTGCAGTATATGAAGCAGTATAATGAACATCGAAAAGAACAAGCCGACCGAATTGAAAGTAACACCATAGAACTTCAGGCGCTTAATACAGATCTTTCAAGACAAAAAAAAGATAAACAAGGCCTAATCGAAGAAAACCGAGAAGCACAACAACAACTTAAAGAAGAAAAAAAGGAACAACAGATTTTAATGGCTTCGATTAGGAAGAAAGAAGGAACATATACCAAACAGATAAAGAAAAAGCAAGAGCAGGCTAGTGCTATTGATAAAGCAATTGAAAAGCTGATTAGAGAAGCTATTGCCAGAGCAAATAAGAAAGCAGGTAAAAAAGTAACCAAAAAAGGATCGGCAACAACCTTCGCCTTGACGGCAGAGGCTAAGATATTAGCTGATAATTTTACATCGAATAAAGGAAAATTGCCTTGGCCTGTTGGAACAGGAAGAATTACTAAGAAATTTGGACGCCAGCCACATCCTACGCTACCCAATATACAAATCAATAGTAGTGGTGTAGAAATCGAAACAAAAACAGGAGAGAAGGCTAGAGCTATTTTTGAAGGAGAGGTGATCGCAATACAAAAACTTAAAGGAGCAAGCAGATTGGTTCAGATACGACATGGTAATTATATTACGACGTATTACAATATCGAAAAAATAACGGTTAAGGAGGGGCAAAAGGTGGCGACCAAAGAATCTATAGGTGCAGTACGTACTAATCCGACAACAGGTAGAGCGATTATGAAATTCTTAATCTACCAAAATGCAAAGCGATTGAATCCACAAAGTTGGATTTATAAGATGTAACTGGCGGCTAAGTTTTCTTATTAATTATAGCGATAAACTCGAAATGTACATCGGATTTGATATCATATTTTTTATTCCAATTTTATTTTTAGAGCGTCAAAGGAGTCAGATTTTACTCCGACTAATCCATATTTGATTTCGCCTTTTTTTATAAGTGTTCCGTTAATATTATATTCTAAAAGCTCAGTTTTAAATTTTTTGTTAGAAGAACCTGCTGTGATCATGTTTCCAGCTGTAAGACATGGTCCTGCTATAAGGCCTATAGGAATAGAATTGCTGCTTCCATTTGAGCTTGAGGTGTATAAATTCATTGGTGTTAATAATAAATAGAATAAATATGAAGCCGAGCTTTGTTTTAATGATTTGAACACCTTAGTGTTTTCAACGGCAACAATTTCGCTTCCGTTTTCGTAGGTGAGTTTGATCTCTCTCCCAAACATAAGGTCTTTATCAGATTCATTTGTTATTTTGACAGCCACTAATTTTATACCTTTTTTCACCTCTTTTTTTGCATATTTTTTGCTGAGTAAATCATATTTGTATTCTAATTTCACTCCTTTGTTTTCATTTTTTGAAACATAATTAATCAATTTAGGTTTGATCATTTTATATGAAGATGCACAACTTGTCAGTGAAATAATTGAAACTAGTAGTAAGGTGATTTTGATAATTTTCATTTGCTAATTTATTTAAATCATTAGGATTAATTATATGTATATGTCATGATAGCAAAGATTGTTACCTTGTTGTTGATATTTTGGAGAAGAGTAGGATCAGAATGAACTATTGCCAGAGTACATAAAAGTTGGGTAAAAAAGTATAAAATGTAATCTCTTTTTGGAATGATAAAATAACTTCTCATGAATTTTTTTTTTAGTACAAAGGGTTGTTATATAATGGTGTATATGTTGATGTTTAAAATGTGATTCAAAAAAATTTGTATACTTACTTACCAGTAAGTATATTTGAGGACATGTCTGACAAGAGAATCGAGATACTGGATATAGCTGAAGGTTTGATTAAAACCAGAGGATATAACGCGTTTAGTTACAAAGATATATCAGAGCCATTAAAAATAAAAAATGCTGCTGTACATTATCATTTTCCAAAAAAATCTGATCTAGGGGAGGCAATTATTTTAAGATCAAGAGAAAAGCTTAAAAAATATAACAAAGAATGGAGAAAATATACTTCAAAAAAGAGGTTGAGTAATTTTATCGCTTTGTATGAAAAGAATCAATCACTCAATTTGGTCTGTATAGTTGGGGCGTTGGGATCATCATATGACTCGTTACCTGACAATATGCAAAACAGTCTTACGGAAATGAGTAACGAAATAAGAATATGGATAGTGGAGATGCTTAGTGAAGGAATTGCCAATAAAGAATTTGATTTTTCAGAGAAACCGGAGGAGAAAGCTGATCTTATTATTGCATCGTTACTTTCTTCTCTAATATTGGATAAAGTGACTCGAGATAATATTTTTAAATCAGTCAAGGCTGCTATATTAAAAGGCCTGTGATTTTTTTTAACTCATAAAACTTACTTATTAGTAAGTATAATTTGTATATAGATGAAAGAAAAAAGAGTAGTAATTACAGGTTTAGGGGCGCTAACTCCACTAGGAAATTCGGTGGAAGAATATTACAATAATGCAATCCTAGGTCAAAGTGGGGCTTCAAAAATTACAAAGTTTGATGCTTCTTTGTTTAAGGCTCAGTTTGCTTGTGAGGTCAAAGGCTTTGAACCAAAAAGATATCTGGATCGAAACGAAATCAAAAAAAGCGATTTGTTTACCCAGTATGCATTGTATGCAGCATCAGAAGCATTCGAGGATTCAGGAATTGATATGGATAAGATGTCCCCGTTTGATGCAGGTGTCATTTGGGGGACAGGACAAGGAGGTATGAATACTTTTGAAAATGAAGTAAAAGCGTATGCATTAAACAATAAAAACCCACGGTTTAATCCATTTTTTGTGCCTAAGCTCATAGCTAATATGGCTTCTGGTATGATTTCGATGAAATTTAATCTAATGGGTATTAATTATACTACGGTTTCGGCATGTGCAACATCAAATTCTGCTATAATGGATGCCTATAATTATATAAAATTAGGGAAAGCCAAAATATTTATCACTGGAGGTTCTGAGGCACCTATTACAGAAGCTTCTATTGGTGGTTTTACTTCGATGAGGGCAATGTCAACCAGAAATGATGATCCAGAAACTGCTTCGAGACCTTTTGATAAGGGAAGGGATGGTTTTGTAATGGGCGAAGGTGCTGGCGCTATTATCCTTGAAGATTTTGAGCATGCAAAACAAAGAGGAGCAAAAATCTATGCAGAAATTGTGGGAGCTTCAATGACTGCAGATGCTTATCATATGACCGCTACACATCCAGATGGGCTTGGAGCTGCAAAAGCAATGGAATTAGCATTACAAGAGGCGCAAATTAATCCGCAAGATGTAGATTATTTAAATACTCATGCTACTTCGACTCCTGTAGGAGATTTAAGTGAAATTAAAGCGATTACTAAGGTTTATGGTAATGCACCCAAAAACCTTTCGATTAGTGCAACTAAGTCGATGACAGGGCACTTGCTCGGAGCTGCAGGAGCTATAGAAAGTATATTATGTATTAAAGGTATTACAGATGGGGTTATACCTCCAACTATTAATACAGATCATATTGCAGATGAAATACCTCAAAAACTAAATATTATAACACAAAAAGCAATATCAAAGAATATTAAAATTGCTATGAATAACACCTTTGGTTTTGGAGGGCACAATGCAATAACAATCTTTAAAAAGGTATAAAAGATTATGGAATAAATAATGCTTTTAGTTCGGTAGCATCATCAGGTTTCATTTTTCCTGCAAGTACCAAACTCAATTGTTTACGACGTAAAGCGGCGTCATAACGTTGTTTTTCAAGAGTTGTTTGCGGATTGATTGGAGGTACGGCAACCGGAGTTCCACTTTCGTTTACAGCAACAAAAGTATAAATTGCCTCATTTGCTTTGGTTTTTTCTCCACTTTGACGGTCTTCTACCCAAACATCAATGTAGACTTCCATAGAAGAAGTAAATGCTCGTGAAACTTTGGCTTCAACCGTTACAACACTTCCCAATGGAATTGCCTTATTAAACGCTACATGATTTACCGAAGCAGTTACCACAACACGTCTAGAATGTCTGCCTGCTGCGATACCCGCTGCACGATCCATACGTGCCAAAAGTTCTCCTCCAAACAAATTATTAAGTGAGTTCGTCTCTCCAGTTAATACAAAATCAGTTAGCGTTGCAAGAGATTCTGAAGGGGTTCTAGCTTCCATAGGTGTTTTAATTTTTGATAAAGATATGGGGTAATCCCATAATGAAAAAATAAGTTGTGTGGTATTTAATCTTTAGAACTAGAGTAAGTACTTAAAAATATACAGGACTAAATATGTAATGCTTTTATAGCTCTAATTTACAATGAGTTTTTTTAATTCCCCTGAATAAATAGCCAAGCATTTGGGCTTTCTTGATTTTTAATTTTACGTAATGCTACTAGAGCTTCGGATCTGTCTTCATATGTTTCATAAACCACCTGATGTAATCCATACTTGTTAACTCCAATTAAACGTGCATTAAACCCCTGAGCTTTTAGACTTTCAACTTTTTTATTGGCATTGGACTTAACTCTAAAGGCACCTGCAACAATATGATATTTTCCTGATAACACCTCTATAGATTCTGTAGTGCTAGCTGTCGTTGTATTTTGCGCTTCTTTTACAATATTAAGGCTAATTGCGGGTAACGGATTAGAAATTTCAAAAGTTGCTTCTTGAATTCTATTTTCAATCTCTTGATTAGCTTTTTGCCATTCTTGATTATTATAACTAACTGTATTATCACTAATTTGTTTTAACCCAAAGAATCCACCAATACCTATAACTACTGCTGCAACAGCTGCATATTGCATGTATGGTCGCTCACGACGTTTTTCTGGAGTAAAAGTAAGAGGAACGGCTTCTTCAATCGCTTTAACCTCTTCTTTATAGACTTCTCGGGTGATCTCAACCTCACGTTTGATCTCTGGAGAAGCAAATGAGCATAAACCAAAAGCTTCACCAAGATAATTTATTTCTTGAGAAGGTTCAAACTGAAGAGTGTTTTCTACAGAAGTAAATAAAGAACCGATTTTATCTAGTTCTACACGGTGACCTTGAGTCATCTTTTCCTTAAGAGACAATACATAACGTTGGATTTTGGCAAGAGCATCTGTATAAGAAATGCTTTCTGCTGAAGCAATATAATTAGCTAACAGCCCATCATTATTTTGTAATTGACTATTGAAAGAAATCATTTTTTGAGGAGGATAAAAAGCGTTTGTAGATTCATGAATCGTAGCTGGTTGACGTCTTGTTAAAAACGCACCAAAACCAGGTATGATTACACATTCATATCTATATAATAATTCGCTAATGTATTTGACCGTAGTATTCATTTACCCCTTCTAAAATATACTGTTTTCTCCTAATGTAAGTTGACTATTTCAAAGGTATGAAAAAATGAAGTCCATTAAAACTATAGTTTCTAAATTTATTAACAGTTTCGTTTTTTTTTGTTTCTTGTGCTGACTTATAATATGTTATATGATCATCGAAAAACTTCTGGCGTTATTAACGCTTAAAAAGGTAGCAAATTTAGGCGATAATTCTATTAAAAGATTAATCCGGGAAGTAGGTTCTGCAGAAGAGGTGCTTATAGAAAAAACAAGTAATCTGCTTAAAATAGATGGTATAGGTACAGTAAAGATCAAAGATTTGCATAACCCACAACATCGCAAAACGGCAGAAAACGAATTAAAATTTATAGAAGAAAACAATATTAATTATCAGATATACGACCAGCAAGGATATCCAGAGAAATTAAAACATTGTATTGATGGTCCTGTAGTATTGTTTTCTTCTGGAAATATTGATCTGCAAAACAAAAAGGTATTAAGTATTGTAGGCACAAGAAAAGTAACAAGTTATGGAGCAAAATTCTGCGAAGAATTGATAGAAACATTGGCTTCTATTAACCCCATTATTGTATCAGGATTTGCATATGGTGTTGATATTACTGCACACAAAACTGCTATAAAACATAGGCTTCAAACTATAGGTTGTTTGGCACATGGTTTAAATCAAATTTATCCTAAAGCACATAAAAAGTACGTAGCTCAAATGGAAGAAAATGGTGGTTTTTTTACTGATTTCTGGAGTACAGATGATTTTGATCGTAAAAATTTTCTAGGACGTAATCGCATTATAGCAGGGCTTAGTGAAGCTACAGTCGTCATCGAAAGTGCAGATAAAGGAGGGTCACTTGTAACTGCTGAAATCGCAAATTCTTATAATCGTGATGTATTTGCTGTCCCAGGACGCGCAAATGATCCATTAAGTAAGGGATGCAACATGTTAATAAAAACACAGCGAGCTCATATGCTTACTAGTGCTGCAGATTTAATTTATATGCTTAATTGGGAACTTGATGAAAAAGAACAGCCTGCAATACAAAAACAATTATTTGTAGAATTAGAACAGGACGAAAAGAAAATCTATAATTTCCTGAACGAAAACGGTAAAGAAGTATTAGATATTATTGCACTACAATGCGATTTACCTACTTTTAAAGTAGCTTCTGTATTACTCAATATGGAACTAAAAGGAGTTATAAAACCCTTGCCTGGTAAATTATTTGAAGTGGCTTAGAGACTTTATTTTTATTCTATAATTAATCATAAAACTAATTAAATATAACATACAAAGACTAAATATTTTAAGCGAAAAATTTTATAATAGATCAGTATCGATAAGTATAGTTATAATGCTTTTTTTTGTTTCTTGTACAACTTCGAAAAAGAAATACCAGATATATTTCAATACTTCTGAATTTTCAAAAAAGAGCTTTGATTTCTTCGATATTCATAATTTGTTTTTATTGTTTTTTGGAATGAAATATAGAAACCAACACATCCTAAAACTGCTAGGTACCAATGTTTCTGAAATGTAAGATTATTCACATTCTTGCTTATTGAGCAAAAATAATAGGAAGATCAATGGATATGTTTGTCAATTTTGGACAATCTTTTATTTAACTGGAATATAAATTTCAGTCAGTAATTGGTCCGTAGGAGTATCAGTTTCATCATTCAAGAAAAATTCTATAGTTGGTTTGTCAACAAGTTCGAATTGTATGTCAGTCATCCAATAGGCATAGATATAATCATAAGTAAGTAGAGAATCTTCATAACTGCCTTTATGAAGGAATTTGATATATTTTTGAGGTGCTATTGTTTTAGTTCTAAATAGCCCTTCTACCTCAAATTTTAATGGTAGTTTTACAATAATTGCAGCATTATATCGACAATGAATAGTATCTGTAATATCATTATCATCCAAAATCTCTGCCAAGCAAATAGTATCTTGATTGATAAGGTTATTTTTTAAGGCATAATCAACAAGTTGTTCCCAGGTTTTTTTGATACCATCGATATTTTCATAAGCGCCATGATATGTTAAGCAAAGAACATCAAGACTAGGCAATTCTTCTATTTCAAATGTTATTGAAGATTTTTTATATATATACTCTGTATCAACTACTCTTTTTTGTATTTGCAGTTTGAGTTCCTGAGTTTCTCTAAATTGAGATGGAGAACAATTAAATTGATTTTTAAATGCCTTGCTAAAAGCTGAGACATCACTATATCCCATGTTAAAAGCAATATCAGAAATGAGAATGTCAGAATACTTTAGATATTGTGCTGCTTTTTCAAGCTTGATCCTTTTGATGTGTTTTCCTATCGTTTCATGGTGTAGGGCAAAAAAGATTCTATTGATATTTCTATAGGAGTAAAATGATACTTCTTCGATATCTTTAATCGAAATATCTTTCTTAAATCTTTTATCCAAAAAGCTTAATAAAGATTTATATCTATCTATATGCGTAGAATTACTCATTGTATTACATTTTTAAGAAAGATACGAATAGGATATCATTTGATAGTTGTCAATTTTGGACAGTTATAAAATTAGGATTAAAAAACAATTTCATTTTTGTATTAATCGCAAAAAAACAATAAATTTGTCATATATTGACAAGTCAAATGAAAGCAACTTTTGGGGAATATATAAAATTACTTAGAACAGAGAAGGGTTTAACACTAACCCAGCTGGCTGCTCAATTAGACTTAGATTCTGCTAATCTAAGTAAAATTGAAAATGGAAAACGTGATTTTGATGAGAAAAGACTTGATAGGTTAGCAATGGTTTTTGATTTAGACCTACTAGAATTACACAATGAATATATTAGTGATCGACTGGCAAAACAGATTTATGAGATGAATTGTTCAACAGAAATTCTAAAAGTGGCAGAAGAAAAGGCAGAATATCGTAGAACATTAAAAAAATAGAAAAGACGATTTGAGTTTTATTCCTAATACTAAGGAATATTTTTAAGATAAGATATCTTCTTGATAAGAGTTACATTTCCTACCCGGTAATTCTTGTTGGTATTTTTGGCCATATGAAATAATTAAAATATAGACTAATGAAAATAGACCTAAAAACTCAGGGTTTTCCAAATTTTAAATTATCAACACATCAAGATTTGATCTTGTTTTTAATTAGAAATGAATTATTAGGAAATAGGTTTATAAATCAATTAAATACTTTAGGTTTTGACACTTCTTTTTTTAATATAGAACTTGGTACAGCAATTTTATCATTAATTGGCTTTGAGCACCGAACTGATACCTTATTAGAATGGTATCATAAGACCTTAAGTAGCTATGCTATAAAAGTAAGTACAGAGGATGTTGCAGCTACGAATGAGGTTGTTTTTGATTTTTATATAGCATTGCGAATTAAATTTCAGACACATAAAAATAACATGCTTTAAATGACCCCAGCGCAAAGTTTTAATCGCAGAATTTTTTTTACAGATTGCATTACCTGTTTTTTGTAATCAGGATTAGTTTTTGTTTCTGCAAGAATAGCATTAATTGTTTTTATCTCATTTTGTGGCATTAGGATCAAATCACAACCAGCTTTAGAAGCAAGTAAAGGCGCGTTATCCAGAATTGTAACTGCTTTCATGATATTTAGCGCATCAGAAATAACAATGCCATTAAACTTCATTTTTTCTTTTAGAAGGCTGGTTATAATTTTTCTAGAACAGCTAGAAGGCAATCCATCGGTGCCATATTCTTCATTATTTTGTATTGTAATATGTGCGACCATTATAGAAAGTACTCCATCAGCAATGATTTTTTTATAATTATCAACTTCTTCTAAAGGCCCATCTATATATACACTTTGTTTATGTGTATCTCCCTTTACAAGGCCATGTCCAGGAAAGTGTTTTGCAGTGGCAATAATTCCTCCTTCCTGAGTACATCTTATAAATTGATTAGCCAGATTAATTACAGAGTCTTTATTGCTTCCATAACTTCTGGATTTGATTGCTTCATTATTAGGGCTAATATCTAATACAGGAGCATAGTTATGATGGACTCCAATATCTCTAAGCTCTTGATTGATAATGCTAACTACAGAATCTGATTGAGTATCATTTTTTATATCAATAGTTTTACCTACATCTTTGGCTCCTTTAATTCTACTGGCAAATAAACTTGGCTCTGCATCCATGCTAAACAGGAGTGGCAATGATTTATTTTTTGCAGCAATTTTATTAAGAGTATTTATGTTCTCTGTATGCTTTTTCTTACTCCCTTTTAAGAATACGACACCACCAATAGCATCTTGCGATGCTAATTTTTGCACAGTAACCTCTGATTTGCCTAATTCTCCAGCAGAAGTTATAATCATTTGTGCTACTTTTTGTTTGTCACTTAGAGTATTAAATATAGAATCCACGGTACGATTTAATTCTAAATTATTAGTATAAAAATCCTGTAAGCTGAATTTAGGTACTTCTTGCGCAAGAGTATTTATAGTAATAAAACCAAAACAAAAAGCAAATCGAAAAAAATAATCCATAATTTATAATTAAGCAGGTACTTTTAATCTGTATTTAACACTCTATAGGTACACCATCGAGTTGTCCCCATTCGCTCCAGGAGCCATCGTATACAGATACATTATGATACCCAACAAGTTCTGAAGCTAACATAAGTATGCAAGCTGTGATTCCTGATCCGCATGTAAAGATCAGTTTTTTATTTTCAATAGAAAAGGGTTTTAATATTTCTAATAATTCTGAAGCTGGTAACATTTCACCATTGTTGAGCACATTGGTATAATGTAAATTCATAGAATTAGGGATGTGTCCACCTTTAAGGCTCTTTCTTGGCTCGGGTTCTGTACCCTTAAACCTACCAGGAGAGCGAGCGTCTAGAATTAGAATATTATTATTGTTTATTGCATCTACTATGGTATCGGAATCACTAATTAAACTTGGAATTAGATTAGCTTCAAAATCGCCATGTTCTTTAATTTTTATTGAATTTTCTTCAGGCACACATGGCAATCCTTCTTTTTGCCAAGAAAGTAAACCACCATCAAGAACAGCTACAGCATTATGTCCCATCGTTTTAAACATCCACCAAACTCTTGGGCTAGAATAGATTCCTAATTTATCGTAGATCACAATTTTATGATGAGAACTAATTCCTAATGCTTTGCAAGCTTCAGAAAATACTTCTGGAGTAGGTAGCATATTAGGAATATTAGTAGTGGTATCAGAAAAAGCATGTTTAATGTCAAAAAAACGAGCATTTTTTATATTTAAGTTGGAGTTTTTACCATCGTCCTGAGAAGTTACTTTTTTGATGGTGGCATCAAGAATGATAAGATCTGGATGATCCAAGTGTTTGGAGAGCCAATTAACAGAAACAAGAGGTGTTGTGATTTCTAATGTATTCATGGATTTGTATTACGATCAGGAAGCTATAAATTTATCGAGCATTCTATTTGTCTGTTTCATAAGTTTTTTCTTAAAAAAACGGGTACCACCTAATAGACTTCCTTTCCATCCAATAGCTTGAGAAGCCCATCGATGTATGCTAAAATGATCTATGTGCTTTATAATTTTACCATCCATAAACTCAAATTGAGCATCAATTTTATTATGAACAGACCTACCAGTTTTACTAAAGGTATACCAAGCTTCCCAATAGGCTTTTCCTGTATCTTCATTCGCTTCAACCTGAGAAAATGCAATTTTAAGACCTTTACCATTTTTACATAACATTCTCCACATATTTTTAGCCCGATCATTCTTTAATTCTCCAAAAGCAGGATCAACAAAAACAATATCATCGTGATAGCATGAGATCATAGTTTTTGCATCACGATTGTTTAAGGCGGTGTAGAAAGTTTCAATAAGTTCCTTCATAGATTATAATAAAAATAAGAGCTATGAAGATAAGAATAATTAATCTAGCTTATCTGCAAGTTTCTTAAATACTTTTTTAGGATTTTTATTTTCATACAAAACTGCATGAACAGCATCAATTATTGGTGTTCGAGTGGTTTTTGTAGCATCAAGTTCATATGCTGTTTTTGCTGCATAATACCCTTCGGCAACCATATTCATTTCCATTTGGGCACTTTTTACGGTATATCCTTTACCAATCATATTACCAAACATTCGATTACGAGAGAAAATTGAGTACCCTGTTACTAATAAATCTCCTAGATAGGCAGAATTATTGATGTTGCGTTTCATTTTATGTATTTTTTTTATAAAACGCTTCATTTCACGAATTGCATTACTCATCAAAACACTTTGAAAATTATCTCCGTACCCAAGCCCATGTGCAATACCTGCGGCAACAGAATAAATATTCTTTAATACAGCTGCATATTCGGTACCAATAATATCATCGCTGACTTTACATTTAATATAGTAGCTGCTTAATTGATTTGCCATGATTTTGGCTTTTTCTTCATCATTAGAAGCAATAGTAAGGTATGATAATCGCTCCAGAGCTACCTCCTCTGCATGACAAGGACCTGTGATTACTCCAATATTGTGATAAGGAATTTCATATTTATCATGAAAATGTTCTCCGACAATTAATCCAGTTTCGGGTACGATTCCTTTAATGGCAGAAAAAATAACTTTATCTTTTAAAGAAGAAGTAAGTTTTTCGAGTTCACTGTGTAAAAATGCAGAAGGAATTGCAAAAATCAAAAAATCCGCATTTTCTACTGCTTCATCAATATTGTTAGTGAGTTTAAGTTGTTTGGTCTTAAACTCTACAGAACTTAAATAACTAGGATTATGGTGTTGTCTTTTGATATGTTCTATTGCATATACACTTCGCATATACCAACCTACCTCATTTAAGTTTTCGGTAAGCATTTTTACGATAGCTGTTGCCCAACTACCACCGCCTAAGACTGCAAATTTTGGCTTTTTTTCCATAAAAAAGATTATGGCGTCAAAAGTAAGGAAAATACGTTTCAAAATAAAGGCTTGACAAACAATGTGTTATGAGTTTGGCACGTGTTTTGGTTCTTCATAAAATGAAATTGAAAACACACAGCTTATGAAGACGTTAAAATTACTTTCGATTATTTTTTTAGGTTCAATGCTACTAACTTCTTGTGTTGCAGAGGTAGTTGTTGAAGAAGATGTTTATATAGAAGAACCTGTAATTAGTTTAAATACAGTATTGAGTACTTATGAAATTTGGTATGTAGATATAGAACGTACAAAGGGAGCTGGTGAGATTCCATTTTTACAAAAGGCATTTACAGTTTCTTTTAGGAACGGAACATTTTTTGCAAATAATAACTTAGTAGGATTAGGAGAAAATGGAAATGGCTTTGGATTGGATGTTGGCTCTTATGATACTTTCCGAAGGAGCTTAGATATTGCTCATGATATTGATGGGGTATATGAGCTTGAGGTTACGCAATTTGCAGACGATGAGATAGAAATATACGATAGTGTCACAAATACAAGTTATTACCTTGTGGGTTATCAGCGTAATGATTTTGATTATGATCAAGTATTTTATGATAATATTCATTATTTCCTTCAGGAATATGAAACATGGGAAAAGATATTTACTAGTGAGTTTGGGGTATTGAATGAGTTTGACAATGAAAATTATTTGAAGTTTGAATATTTCGGAGCAGGAGAAAATTTTAAAAGTTCTGAGGATGTAAACGGAATCCTGATTAATGATATCTTCTATGATTATAGCGGTCATTATGAGATTAATGATATTATTAACACTTTAGATAGGAAAACTTTAACACTTGATTACGATTCTCCGGACAATGAATTCTTTGAATTATCCGTTATCAATGACAACAAGATAGAATTGTTTCATCCAGATTCTGAAACTGTATACCGATTTGTGGGTAGAGGACAAATACAGTTTAAGAATGCAGGGAAAGCTAAACAAACTCAGAATGAGAGAAAAAGAATTAAAAAAGCTGATTTTATGAAGCTTGCAAAATAAAAAGTAAGGATAGCACTTAAACAATATTAACTTTTTGGTTGGTTATTTAGTTGGGAATCGCTCTACAGGATAAATCTTGTTTGAGCGATTTCTTTTTTATTAAACTTTCTTCAGTAGATGAATTGGTTGAAACCATTTCTATATAAAAAAATGAAAGAAAATATGGGTTAAATCGTTCAGAAAAATTAAGAAAAAAACAAGAGCTGATCAAGTCGAATTAAACGAATCAGATTTCATCCCAATTCCGTACTTTTATACTCCTAAACAAAGTAGCATATATGGCAATTCAAAAACCATTCAACCTAAATCAATGGATTGAAAAAAACAGAGACACATTAAAACCACCTGTAGGTAATAAAAACTTATACAAAGAAGCTGGGGATTATATTGTAATGATTGTTTCTGGACCTAATGCCAGAAAGGATTATCATTATAATGAAACCGAAGAGCTTTTTTATCAATTAGAGGGAAACATCGAAGTGCATATTCAGGAAAATGGAAAAAAGAAAACCATGACTCTTGGTCCTGGAGACATGTATTTACATCCAGCTAAAGTACCTCACTCTCCTGTACGTCACGAAGGATCCATTGGTTTGGTAATCGAGAGAAAAAGAATAGACCTCGATGCTGAGGATGGATTACTTTGGTTTTGTGACAATTGTAACAACAAGTTATACGATGTATATTTTAAACTAAATGATATCGAAAAAGATTTCTTAAAACATTTTAAACATTTCTATGGAGATAGAGATTTAAGAACTTGTAATACTTGCGGAACGATAATGCCTACAGATAAACGATTTATATCTGAAGAATAGAGAGTCAAGTTTATCAGATAGTTGATGTTTTCTTGTTGATTTGATTTTTTTTCATTCCCTTTTTTGAAAATTCATTCTAAATTCACTTTAGAATAGATCAAAATTTAATTTATCTACGAAAGAGAGTATCTTTACCTTATCAAAAATCAACATATCATGGCGACAGCAATATTAGATTTCGGAATTGAAAAAGCACTGAAGCAATTGGGTGTTTCAAATCATAATAAAGGAACGTCTACAGGTTCTGATTGGTTTTCTTCTGTAGATAAGATTTCATCATATTCTCCAGTAGATGGTGAGTTAATAGGTATTGTAGAAACAACTACAGCTTCAGATTATGAAAAAGTGGTTCAGACAGCAAGTGAAGCTTTCAAATCGTGGAGAATTATGCCAGCTCCTCAACGTGGAGAAATTGTAAGGCAATTTGGTGAAGAATTACGAAAACTAAAAGAACCTCTAGGAAAATTGGTTTCTTATGAAATGGGAAAATCGTATCAAGAAGGATTAGGAGAAGTTCAGGAGATGATAGATATCTGTGATTTTGCAGTAGGTTTGTCACGTCAATTGCATGGGTTAACAATGCATTCTGAACGTCCGGGGCATAGAATGTATGAACAATATCATCCTTTAGGGATTGTGGGAATCATTTCTGCATTTAACTTTCCAGTAGCAGTATGGGCCTGGAATACAGCTTTAGCATGGATTTGTGGAGATGTATGTGTTTGGAAACCAAGTGAGAAAACACCGCTTTGTGGTGTTGCTTGTCAACATATTATTGCAAAAGTTTTAAAAGAAAATAATCTTCCAGAAGGGATTTCTTGTTTAATTAATGGAGATTATAGGGTAGGAGAGATGATGACTACAGATAAGAGAGTTCCTTTGGTATCTGCAACAGGATCTACAAGAATGGGCAAAATAGTAGCAGCTACCGTTGGAGAACGTTTAGGGAAATCACTTTTAGAATTAGGAGGTAATAATGCAATTATCGTTACTCCTGATGCAGATATTAAAATGACGGTTATTGGAGCTGTTTTTGGAGCAGTAGGAACTGCAGGACAACGTTGTACATCAACACGTAGATTAATTATTCATGAATCTATTTATGATAAAGTAAAAAATGCAGTTATTGATGCTTATGGACAGTTAAAAATAGGTAATCCATTGGATGAAAATAATCATGTAGGACCGCTTATTGATAAAGATGCTGTAAAAGGGTATCAAAAGGCATTGGAAAAAGTAGTAGAAGAAGGCGGAAAAATTGTAGTTGAGGGAGAAGTACTTTCTGGAGAGGGATATGAGAGTGGGTGTTATGTAAAACCAGCAATCGCAGAAGCTGATAACTCCTTTAAAATTGTACAAAATGAAACCTTTGCACCTGTATTATATCTTCTCAAGTATAGTGGTGATATTGAAAATGCAATTGATGCTCAGAATGGAGTAGCGCAAGGACTATCCTCTGCTATCATGACAAATAACTTAAGAGAAGCAGAACGTTTCCTCTCGCACGCAGGATCAGATTGTGGTATCGCAAATGTAAATATCGGAACTTCTGGAGCTGAGATCGGGGGAGCATTTGGAGGAGAAAAAGAAACTGGAGGAGGTCGTGAGTCTGGATCAGATGCCTGGAAAATATATATGCGTCGTCAAACCAATACTATAAATTATACTACAGAATTACCTTTGGCTCAAGGAATCAAATTTAACTTATAGTCTGATAATTTTGCATAAAAAATATGAAGCACTCTTTACAGGGTGCTTTTTTTGTTGATTATTTTTATACCATGTTTTTTTGGCTTGTAATGATGATGATAAAATCGAAAACTCTGTATTATGTACATTAGAAGCTAGACCAGCATTAGAAATTACTATTAAAGACGCTGTGTATGACGTTTTTTGGTTGATGGGATTAAGGTAATAGCAACAGATAATGAATATGTAGATACCCTTCAGCATATAGTAGGTACTAATGTTTTTATTGACGTTTATGAACGTGTATACACAATTGTAGTTGATAAAATGGGATATGCAACAAGCACTAATGGCCCTGTTATTGTCAATGAAGATATATGCCATGTTATTGCTAAAAGATTAGAGGTTTTATTGCGAAAAAAGAAATAAACACCCGTTTTATTCTTAAATTTTAAGAAAAAATGTCAAAATTTTACGTTAGATTTGAGGATTATTCACAAATCAGCTTAAAAATGAAAACATTATTATTCTGCTTCAGACGTTCTGTCTGGGCGGTTTCAATTATTGGAACCATTATTTCAGTAAATGCTCAACAAATTCCGGGCCTAAAAACCCAAGCAGATCCTATCAACGGTAAACAAGTTTATCGTAATTCTAAAAAACTTTATGAAGCTAAAACTGGGACTTCTCGGTCAGCTAAACCAGAGAAAGTCGGTGAAAATATTCAAAAAAGATTTGAATATGAAATGCAATTGCTTGCAGATCCTAAAACGGGAAAAATTCCGAAAGGAATACTAGAAGCAGAGGTTAATTTTTCTGATAAAATTCCTGTAAGTCAGGAGTCAAAAGAATCCTTAGCAGCAGGTGCAAAATCTTCTAAAAGAGGTCGTTTTTCATATTGGAAAAATAGAGGTCCTTTTAATGTAGGTGGTAGAACCAGAGCATTAGCAATTGATCGGACCAATGAAAACGTAATTCTGGCAGGAGGTGTTTCTGGTGGAGTATGGAGATCTGAGAATGGAGGTCAATCTTGGAGAAAAACTACAAGGCGCTTTCAAAGCCCTAGCGTTACGGCAATTATTCAAGATCCAAGACCAGGTAGAAGTTTTACATGGTACTATACATCAGGAGAAACTTTTGGAAACTCTGCTAGTGATGCAGGAGCCACTTTTAGAGGAAGTGGTGTTTTTAAATCACAAGATGGCGGACGTACATGGGAAAAGTTAAGAAATACAGATGACGGTGACCCTACAACTGATTCTAATCTAGATCTCATTAATTCTATAGCGATTCACCCTACTACGGGGGATATTTATATAGGAACATATACAGGTATACAGCGATCACAGGATGGAGGACGCAATTTTGTACAGGTATTAGAAGGTGGGACAAGTACTCTTGCAGAAGTTACAATAACAGCAACTGGTCAGATATATGCTACTATGGATGACAACAGTGTTGTAAATAATGGTTTCTTCACCTCTTCCGATGGAGATACATGGACAAAAATAAATCCTGATTTTATGCCACCACAATTTCTGAGAACAGTGATGGGATCTGATCCATCAAATGGAAATGTGGTTTACTTTTTTATAGCTAACAGGGTTAATGTACCGCAAACATTTTTATTCAAATACGATGCAGCTGCAGCTGAAGAAGAACAATGGACAGATTTATCTGCTAACCTTCCAGTGAATTTTGGGTCAAGAGGAGGAACTTTCAATATTCAGGGAGGATATGATATGGTGGTAAAAGTAAGCCCATCAGATTCTAATTTGGTTTTTATTGGAGGAACTAACTTATACAGATCAACAGACGGTTTTACTACTCCTGTTGGTCCAGATAGTTGGATAGCTGGATATAGCTCTGCTAACGGAAACGCCTTTAATTTATATACTGATCACCATCCTGATCAACATGCCTTAGTATTTTATCCTTCAAATCCTAATAAAGTATTATCAGGACATGATGGAGGAGTATCGGTAACCGAAGATATTACTACAAGTCTGGATGGAGGTGAGCCAGTAGATTGGACTTCATTGAGTAACGGATACTTAACAACTCAACCATATCATGTGTCTTTTGATCCGCAAGGAAATAGCGATGATTTAATTGCAGGATTTCAAGACAATAGCTCTTGGTATACAAATTCTACTGATGGAACTGAGCCTTGGGTAGATCTTTTCGGTGGAGATGGATCATATAGTGCGATTGCAGATGGAGGAAGAACACGATATGTGTCTTCTCAATCAGGTAATATTTTTAGATTTAATTATGATGAAGCTGGAGAAGAAGTTGCATTTACAAAGGTTGCTCCTGGGGCATCAGGATTTGCATTTATTACTCCATTTGTATTAGATCCTAATAATGATAATATTATGTATTTACCTGCAGGTAGAAGGATTTGGAGAAATAATAATCTGGATGAAATTCCTTTATTTAGTAATGCAGATGCAACGGTTAACTGGGTTAATCTAGCAAACAGTGAAGTTCCTGGTAATCCGGACCCAACCGCAAGAGATTTCTCTATTTCTGCTTTGGATGTATCAAAATTTCCAGTAGCCAATAGATTATATTATGGGACAAGTAATGGTGTAGTGTTTAGAATGGATAATGCTAATGTTGATGGTCAAGAAGCAGTTGATGTTTCTACAGGAAAAGGACTGCCAACCGGTTTTATTACCGATATTAATGTAGATCCATCAAATTCTGATAGAGTTATTGTTACATTTTCTAATTACCAAATCCCCAGTTTATTTATTACAGAGAATGGAGGAAATACTTGGACAAATATTAGTGGTAATTTAGAAGAGAATCGCGATGGAACAGGAAATGGTCCTTCTGTACGTAGTACTGCATTTTTAGGTAGTAGTCAAGGGTTCTTTGGTTCTCGGGTACAAAGAATATTTGCAGGAACCAGCACAGGACTGTATTCTACAAATAGATTAAATGGTAAGAATACAGTATGGAGAAAAGAAAATATTGTTATTGGTAATAATGTTGTGGTTGAGGTAGGAACACGTAAGGATGGATTTATTGCAGCTGCAGTACATGGTAATGGTTTGTTTAGTGCAAGATTCCCAGTATTTAATGAGTTACCAGAACCTTCCCTAAGTGTAGCATATTTATTAGAGGACGTTACAGTTGATATTAATAATATCGAAAATTTTGAAGTAAATGTAGAAGATTTGTTCGTTAACTCTAGTGGAGGTTCTATTAGTATAGAATTACAAAACACAAACCCAGATATAGTTACAGCTACTCTAGAAGATGATACTATACATATAGAGTTTGGTGAAGGCCTAGAAATAGGTGATCAAGCTACAATAGTGCTTGTTGCTACTTCTGGTGAAGAACAAGTAGCAGAAGGGTTTACTATAACTGTTTCTGAAATTCCAATTTACGAACAGGTTGCAGGAGGTGGAGGCTCTGTTCCATCACAATTCTTTATAGATTTTGGTGGTCTTGCACAATCTGCTGATGACTTTATAGTTCCTGAAGGAAATACCTGGACTATAGAAAGAATTGTAGCTTTTGGAGGCGCAAATAATTCCCCTCAATTAGTAAATGCAACAGTTGTAATGTATGAAGACAATGCTGGAGTTCCTGGAGAAGAAATATATAATAGTGGGCAAATTGTTCCTATTTCTGACCCTACTGATACAAACTTAAATTTAGTCCTTCCAGAAGAGTTAGTATTAGAAGGAGGTAGCTATTGGATGTCAGTATATGTAAATTTAGCGTTTAATCCAAGTGCTACACAATGGTTCTGGTCTTCTCAAAATGGAACAATTGGTAGTGAGACACATTTTAGAGATGATTTAAACCTATTTGGAACAGGAGCTATAGATTGGACATTAGCAACAGTAGCTTTTGGCGGGAACCCTATTGATCAAATATTTGAAATTTATGGATTAGTAGACGATGGCGTGGGAGTACCAGCAACTTCAATTGATCCTTTAGCTGTGTTAGATTCAAAGAACAATACCGCATCGCCAAACCCTTCAAATGGACTATTCTCTTTTAACTTTAGAGATATAGCTTCAAAATCTGGTGGAAACACATCTAGATCTATAGAAATATATGATGCCGTAGGTAATATGTTGTATTCAAACGATAATATTGGTGA
Source organism: uncultured Aquimarina sp. (assembly GCA_947498785.1). Classification (GTDB taxonomy): domain Bacteria; phylum Bacteroidota; class Bacteroidia; order Flavobacteriales; family Flavobacteriaceae; genus Aquimarina. Next base: position 26,928 of record CANMLS010000023.1, read on the forward strand.
GAACATAACTTGGGATGCTTCAAATGCAAGATCTGGATTGTATTTTGCAAAAGTGACTGCAGCTAATGGTTCTAGTCAAGTGATTAAGCTTATTAGAAAATAATTTCTGGTAGTTGTAAATTTGAAAGGAGTTGAAATTTTCAACTCCTTTTTTTAATTTTATAAAATGTATAAATTACGATATATATTGATATTCATTGGGTTGTTTTCTTGTAAGTCGAATAGTATTGCTCAGGAGAAAGAAAATAATAAAACCAAGGTTGAAAATCATAGAATAGAAAAGCCAAAAATTAAAATGCCTGGCCTAGGGGATCCAAGGGATAATGAAATAACGAATAGAGATTTTGAAGTTGATGTTCAGACAAAAACCAGTAGAATAGATGTTATAGGGTTATTTGTTAAGTTTTATGAAGATAAAAAGATCTGTGATACGGTTTATAAAGCAACAATAGGTGTCAAAGTCGATCAAGTAATAAAATCTGAGCGAGGTGTCTCTAATGCTCTTAAAGAAGGACAAGGAGTCGATTTGGTATTTATGAAATCACATTCCAAAGATTTCGATAGGCTTAAACAAAAATTTACCAAAGATCAGAGAGTTTTATTTAAAGTTAGAGAGAGAAAGCTATGTTTTGATTCTGCCAAGACCGTTTATGAAATTATTACTTTTGAGATTATAAATTAATAAGAATAATCAATTAAGAATCAGTGTTATCCAATATATAAGGGCGATAACAGCAAGTATAAACAATACAAAAAAGAAGATTTTCCAAAACGAATAAGGCCTGCTTCCCGAGATTGTTCCGGTTTGTCCATTAATAAAAAAATTATACTTCTTACTGTTAAAGCGATAAGCACTAATATATACAGGTAGTAGAATATGTTTAAAGGTTTCTTCACTTAAATGCATATCAATACTATGTACCCTTTGAGTATCTCCACCGATATGTTGTCGTGCCCAGGATCTTGCAATACGCTCAGCTTCTCTGGTAGAGGATAGGTGTCCATCTTGTAGAGGAATGGTATATTTTTCGGTAACAAAACCTGCGAGATAGCTCGGGTTAAAAGGCTCAAGAGCACCTAGATTCCAATTAGATAGTTTTTTTGGGATAGCGTTATTACGTTGGTGTGAGGCTTTGATCAAAGTATCATCTATAAACCCACTTATATTTCCGCTTGTAGGCGACCATCTTGTTCTTCGTTCTTGTCTTGTTCGGGTTACTGTTTTGCCATTTTCTGTAGTTGTATATGGCACACTAACATAATAGTAAGTCCCACGTTCTCCGGTATAATCAGCATATAATTGTGCGTCAAATGTCCAATAAGGAAGATACAACCCTTTGGTGTTTTGAGGGTCTAAGGCTGCCTTTTTTAGTTTATTCGGTGCAAACCATAATTCTTTTACCCATTTTGAAAATATCTGATGAGATTTCTTCTGATCAAATTGAAAAGGAAGAACAGCACCAGGTAAAATCCAATCTTCTTTATAGGCATCTTCTATAATCAAAGGCATTGTACAATATACACAATGAAGTGATTTGTAATTTTCTTCTACGTGCTGATTTGCTCCACAGTTTTTACAATGTAGCATCATGATCTCTTCAGAATGGGATTGAGAACCCATAGAAGAGAGGTAAGGTTTAAGTTCTAATTCCTTAAATCCATCTTCGTTCTGTATGATGATTTCCTCATGATTACAATATTCACAGGTAATGTTTGTGGTTCCAGGTTTGTATTTTAATTCTGCACCACAATTAACACAGGATTTCTTTTGTTCTGAAACTGCTTTTTCTTCTTCTTCCATAAAATTATTACCCTGATACAAAGCAGGATCTATTACATATTTCTAGAAGTTTTATTAGTTGCCTGGTAATGGTGGCGGGGTATTACCTCCTAAGAATGATTTTAACTCTTCGACATCTTTGAGTGGAGTCCAATTTGCCATTCCTTGTTTCCAAACAAGAACATCTTTATTAATGGTTCTATTTGCAAATAATGTTTTGAGTTGATCAAAAGAAACGGGCCCTGCTTGTTGTCCTTCTAACGCATAAAAGTATTGCACCTGAACAGGCATTGGCGGTGGAACAACAGGAGAACTTTGTTGTTGCTGTACTTGTTGTGCTTTTTGTCCTGCCATGGGATTCATCGTACCTCCCATTTGTTGGGCAAGTACAAATCCCATTCCCATTCCCATTCCTGCTCCTGCTGTACCTCCTTCATTGGAAGCAGCGGCTTCGATAGCCTTTGCAGTTTTGAATTTGGTTAGTTTATCAAGATCGAGCTTGTCAATTCTACTATATTCAAAAATCTCTTTCTTGAGTTCTTCTGGCATTGAGACGTTCTCGATAAAGAATTTCTCTAGCGAAATACCAACAAAATTAAACTCAGGTTGCATCACTTCGAGACAAGTATCTGACAATTCTGTTGTGTTAGCAGCGTATAGTTCGATAGGGAGGTTAGCTTCACCAATTGTATCTGTAAAACGCGTAGAAATTAAGCTTTTAAGATGCTCGTTGATTTCAAAATTGGTAAAATTAGCATCGGTTCCTACGATATCAACGACAAATTTTCCAGCATCTTTAATTTTGAACGCATAGGTTCCAAAAGCGCGAATTTCTACAAATCCAAATCGATCATCACTAAGAGTAATTGGGTTCTTGGTTCCCCATTTTTCATCAGTAAACAGATGAGTGTTGACGAAGTACACTTCAGCCTTAAAGGGACTGTTAAACCCATATTTCCATCCCTTTATTGTAGCTAAAACGGGTAAGTTTTGTGTGTTTAATGTATATGTTCCAGGTGAAAATACATCTGCTAATTGTCCTTCATTTATAAAAACTGCAGTTTGTCCTTCTCTTACAATAAGTTGTGCTCCATTCTTTATTTCGTTTTGATAACGTTCAAAACGGTGTACAATAGTATCATCTGTATAATCTAACCATTCTATAATATCGATAAACTCGTGGCTAAGCTTTTCCTTTATTTTGTCAAAAATTCCCATTGATGAGTTGATTTTAAATTTGATTTCTAAAACTACAAAATATGCCCTTATAATTTAAATACATCTAAGGATATTTTTTACTATAGCAATCAAAAGGATTATGAAGGATTTTTTACAATTCTTTTAAGTCTGTAGCAGGGATCCATCCGATTTTTCCATCGGCGAGTTTAATTTTTTTCCAATCATTCACTGTCTCGGTAACCTGTACTCTGGTTCCTTCATGAAGTTCAAAAACTTCTTCGCTTCTTAAATTTGGCTCACTTTTGATCGTGGTTTCTTTAGCAAAAATGATGGCAAATAGATTATTTTTATTGTAGTTATATTGTTTAAAAGCAAAAAACACTCCAGATAGGCTAAAAATTAACATTAACCATGAACTCACAAAAAATAATCGTTTTTTTGATGATACATGGGTTGTATAATATAGGATAAATAAAATAACAAACAGGATAACAAAAATTACTGAAAACCACGCCCATCGATCAAAGCTAAACATATTGGTAAATTTCTTTATTGTTTTTAAAATAAAGCCTTCAGGAATTATATCAATAGCATCTATCGTTGCTTTTTGTGCAAAAGCCAGATTGTTTTTGATATCATCATCATTTGGAGTTAATTTTAGTGCTTTTTCATAATAAAAAATACTAAATCCAATATTACTTAATTTATAATGTGCATTACCCAGATTATAATATAAAGAAGCTGATTCCTGACCAGTATCCAAAATAGTTTTATAGGCATCGATTGCCTCTTGATATTTCTCTTGGTTATATAGTGAGTTACCTCTCTGAAAGGCCTCTTCATCTTGAGCAAACCCAGATGTAATGATTAAAAAAATTAATATTTCAACTACCCTTTTCATCTTCATGCTTGTTTATAATTGTTTATCTATGGTTGCAATAACTCTAGAAGCCTTATCATAATCTTGTTGCATTGCCGAAGTAGAAGATGGTGTGTATCTTGCAAACTCACAGCTTTCCAGTAATGCAATAAACTCTATAGTTATAGTATCTTCTACGCCACGTTCTTTGAGCAATCGTTGTATACGTTCTTTACTCATCTCGCTGGTTTGTATATGCAACTTTGCTTTTAAGTAGTTGTGCAATGCTCGTTCCATAGCGATATAAAACTCCTTTTGATTCCCTAGATTCTTTTTAGCCTCTGAAAGGTATTTACGAGCCAATTTATCTGCTTTTCGAACTCTATTTCCGCTAACATCACTTAGTCTTTCTTGTCTCTTTTTACCGAAGAAAAGAAATAAAGGAATTGCTAATAATGGTGCTGTTAATGATAACCAATATACAGTAGACTTAAAAAAGTATTCCTTTTTAATAGGTTGAAGGTCTGGATTTAATTTTAGAAATCTAAACTGACTTCCTGTTTGGGTTACAAGTTTTTTATTGGTGCTGCCATCAGAATCAGAAGTGGCAACTGTATTTCCTCCATCTGGACCATTCTTTACACTAACTACGATTTCATCTGAAGTAATTCGTTTATAGGTTTCTGTTTTAAGATCGAAATAAGAAAATGAAATTGAAGGTAGTGGATATTTACCTTTATACTGTGGTACCAAAGTATAGGTGTCTGATATATCACCAGCCATCCCAGTCAGATTTGTACGCACTCTTTCATTATGCTGAGGTTCATATTGCTCCAATCCGTTAGGGACATTGAGTTTTGGTAAATCAAAAAGTTTTAGATTCCCATTTCCTGAAACCGATACTTTAGCATCTAATGATTCTGTAGCATCTAATTCTTTTTTATTCGTAGTTACCTTAAAGTCAAATGATCCAACTGCTCCAGAAAAATCATCTGGTTTTCCTTGTGTTGGTAATGATTTTACATTTATTGTTCTATTTCCTGCTGCAACAGTTTTATTCACTGTGGTATATAATCTACCTCCAAAAATATCTCTTCTCTTTGTGGGCACATCTACAGAAACGGTTAATGTAAGAGGCTCAATGTTTAATTTTCCTGTCTTTTGAGGGTATAATACCGTTTTACGAAGTATTACATATCGATATGGTTCTCCTTTATATTCTCCATTTTCGATTTTAAGCTGTTTCATATCAATAGCTTGACTCCAAAAATCACTATACTTTGGACTGTCTAATTCTCTCCAGTTACTTACACTGATTCTCGGGCTAACATATAATTTGTATACTACTGTTATTGCTTCATTGAGATAAGGGTTTCCTTTTGATATTTCTGCTATGAGATGTAAGTTTTCACTGGCTACAAAGTCTGTATTATTACCATCTTTGGGTTTGTCTACTGCACCAGTCACTTCAATTTTTATGGGCAATGTTTTATAGGTTTGTCCATCTATTTCTATTTTTGCCTGTTTTATCGTAAAACTCCCTCGACGTGTAGGTTCAAGAAAATAGCTAAACGTTTTGGCATATGATCTTTTTCCATTAATCCATGAATTACTTATAGATTGATTGGGGCCACCAACAACTGTAAAGCCAGAAAAAGAAGGAGGTGTAAAATTATCTCCGTCTTTATTCATTTCAAAATCCACTCGTAATCTTTCATTTACACCCAACTTTTTCTTGCTTACTTTCGCCTCAAATTTTACCTGACCCAAAGCAAGATGCATTGTGCTTAAAAATAGCGTTAGAAAAATTAGTTTTAACTTCATTTTTATACTTGTTTCTTCTAGAGCCCAAAAGGCCTTTTCTATATTTTTACCAATCTTTATCTGTTCTGGTCTTTGCTCCTTTTACTTTCTTGGCATTGATCTTATCCTGCACCTTTTTTTCCTGATTATTCATAGCTTCTAGCAAACTCTTAACACGCTCAGGAGATAACTGACCTTGAGGACGAGGTTGTCCCTGCTCATTCTTTGGTTTTCCTTGCTCATCTTTTTGATCTTCACCTTTGTCCTTTTTATCATCCTTAGGTTCGCCTTTTTCATCTTTCTCTTTGTCTCCTTCATCTTTCTTTTCCTCATCACCTTGATCACCTTTATCCTTTTTGTCATCTTTAGGCTCGCCTTTTTCATCTTTATCCTTTTCTCCTTCATCACCTTTCTCTTCTTTTTTGTCGTCTCCCTCTTTTTTATCTTTATTCTCGTCCTCCTTATCCTTATCTTTGTTTTTATCCTTATTCTTCTCGTCCTCCTTTTGTTGTTGCTCTAACATTTTCTTTGCTAACGCAAAATTGTATCTTGTTTCATCATCTTTTGGATTACTTCTCAATGCATTTTTATACGCTTCTACAGCTTCCTTATATTTTTTCTGTTCCATATAGGTGTTCCCTTGATTATGGAATGCTTTATGCTTTTCTGATTTGGCTGTTGCAACTTTAGCAGCTTCTGTATAACGTACGGTTGCTTCATCATATTTTTCTGAAGTATAATACGCATTGGCCAAATTATACTTTGCAGTAGGATCTACTGGATTTTTGGCAATAGCTTTTCTGTATTCTCCTTCTGCTTCAGGAAAATTACCATCATTAACCAATACTTTATTACCTGTGGCAATAAATTGATTCGCTTCATTAATAGTTTTTTCTCGATTTTCATCCTGAGAAAACATAATCCCAAACTGAAAACATAATATAATACTTAAAACCTTTTTCATAACTCACTATTGTTCGTTGAACAGATTTAATTTTTTAACCCAAGATGTCTTTCTTTCTAATAAGAAAATATCTAAAAACAGTAATAATAACCCTGCTCCCAGAAACCACTGAAATTGATCTTTAAAATCTGCAAATTGTTTGGCTTCAAATTCTTTTTTATCCATATTTTGAAGAATTTCTGTCACTTCCTCTACAACTTGCTTTGTATTTCTACCCTCAATATATACTCCGTTTGCTTCATTTGCAATTTCTTGTAAGGTTGTTTTGTTTAGCTTTGTAATCACTGTAGCTCCCTCACTATTTTTCTTATAGCTTTGTACAATACTATTGCGTTTTATAGGGATTGGTCCTCCTTTTTCAGATCCTACACCAATGGTAAAAATTTTAATACCTTCTTTTGCTGCTTCTTCTGCAATAACTTTTACATTGCCCTGATGATCCTCTCCATCACTTATAATAAACAATACTCTATTGGTTTGTTCTTCATCATTATAATATGTCTTTGCTAATTCTATCGCTTCATAAATAGCTGTTCCTTGGGAAGAAAGCATATCGGTATTCATAGATTGTAAAAACATCTTACCAGCTGCATAATCTGTTGTTATCGGTAATTGAGGGAAAGCACTTGCAGCATACGCTATGATTCCAATACGATCACTAGCCAAATTATTAATAATCTGAGTTACCAATTGTTTTGATTTTTCTAGTCTATTAGGAGCAATATCCTCTGCTAACATACTTTTTGACACATCCAAAGCAAAAACAACATCTACTCCTTCTCTTTTTACGGTTTCTAATTTGGTACCGACTTTTGGATTAACCAAAGCAATGATCATACATACCAAAGCCAGACTAATCACTATTATTTTTAAGACAGACTTAAAAATGGATTGATTTGGACTCAGTTTTTTAAGCAATACCAAATCAGCAAACCTTTTCTGAGTGGTTTTTTTCCAGACTAAAACGCCTAAAAACAAAATAATTAATACAGGAACACCCAGTAATAACCACAAATATATTTTCTCTTCTAATAAATACATATTCTTTATACTAAATCTGCACTATAAAACAAGTACACTTTGACAAGCTCAGTGTGACAAAAAAATTAGATAAAACTTCTAAACACGGTATATCGAAGTAAAAACTCTATGAAAACCAGAAGTCCCGCCAGTAGGACAAGAGATCTGAATTTTTCTTCATAATTATAAAATTTGAACTCTTCGATATCTGTCTTTTCTAATTTATCAATTTCTTCGTAAATCTGTTCTAACTTTTTGTTATTTGTTGCTCTAAAATATTTACCACCTGTAGCTTTGGCAATTTCTTTTAATAAATCTTCATCAATTTCTACTTTTACCCTCCCATATTGAAAAGATCCATTGGGTAATATAGCCACTGGTGCAAGAGCCATGCCATTTGTGCCAATACCAATCGTATAGGTTTTAATGCCATATTCTACGGCTAATTCTGAGGCTATTTTAGGATCTATAAAACCAGCATTATTAGAACCATCAGTAAGTAAGATAATTACTTTACTTTTAGCTTTACTGTCTTTAAGTCTATTCACAGAGGTTGCTAATCCCATTCCTATTGCTGTACCATTTTCTAAAACATTATCATATTTTACATCTTTCATACTAGCTAGTACAATGGATTTGTCGCTGGTAATAGGAGTTTTGGTAAAGCTTTCTCCCGCATAGACTACTAATCCTATACGGTCATTAGGTCTATCCTTTATAAATTCTGCTGCTACCTCTTTGAGAGCTTCTAATCGATTTGGTTTAAGATCTTTTGCCAACATACTCGCAGAGACGTCAATAGACATTACAATATCAATACCTTTGGTTGTTTTGGTTTTTGTAGATACATCTACCGTTCTGGGTCTTGCCAAAGCGGTAATGATTAACGACAGGGCAATTAATCGAATAACAAATAGCAATGGCTTAAGCTTAGTTAACCAACTCCCTGAAACTTTAAACCCTCTGATACTAGAAATTTTTAAGGCTGCTTGTTGTTTATTTCGTTTCCAAACATACCATGCAATTGCTATTGGAAGTAATAAAAACAACCAAAAAAACTGAGGATTCTCGAATGTAAAATTTTCAAACGTCATTATTTGGCATTTCTAAGTTCAACAGAATTAATAATTCGTTCGGCGACATCTTTAGCATAGCGATCTTCAATATCATATACCAAAGTTACCTGTTGGAATCCTCCATTCTCTGCAAAATTCAACATCAGATAATCATTTTTTTGTTTCTTTTTGGTTACTGGATTTATAATTTCCAGGTTTCCAAATACTTTTACTCCTTTTGCCCCGCCTAAAGTTTCATATTCTTCATCTTTTACAGAAATATTCTTAGCTCCCATTGCTTCAAAACTACCAACTACTCCTTCTACCACTTTATCTAGTTTTACTTCTGTAGGTTGATTATATTGAACTGTAGTTACCACGATATAAAAGTTTCCTACTAGGCTTCCGTATATAAAAGTTTCATTTCCTTTGAGGGTTTGTTTTTGCTCTTCAGACATTTGATAAGCGTTACGAATAAGCACCTTTGGTGTTGTAACCATAACGGGTGGAGAACCATATCCACTAGTAATCCATTCACTTTCTGCTAATTCTTTGGTAGGGTGACCAAATAGCGAATCTTTAACTACATCATATCCTTTAATTGCTATGAAAATTAGCAGTGTTATTGCTATTAGGGCTACTCCTGCTAAACTCCCAAAGATAATTTTCTTCTTACGCTTTTTTTCTGCAACTGCCTTTCTATATTCTTCATCGGCCAATAGCTCTTCTTCTGTTGGTTCTGGTATTGCACTCTTTGTTTTATGAATTACCTGTTCGATAACATTACGATCTGCTTTTGCGGTAATCACATCTGGCTTGGATTTGGCAAATTTTGCCATATCAGCCGTTTTTAAAACACTTTTAAGCTCTTCAACTGTATTTTTATCCAAGTTAAGACTACCAGATCTAATCTCTTCGTCAAGTCTAGCTATTAATTCGTCGGTAGTACTTTCCATCGCATGGTCATACACTTCTTCATCTATATATTTACGAGCAGTATCACTTAATTGCGAATAATATTCTTTATGCGAATCTTTTTCTAATAAATGAGATTCATCAATTTTCTGAAGTGCTAATATGGCTCTTTCATAAGCTGGCAATTCATCTTTTTTACTTGCTATGCGTTTTTTTCTTCTAAACAGGAAAAAAACAATTATTCCTAATATAAGTAATGGAATGCCAATCCACGAAAGCCATTTCTTCCAATCAAAGATGAATTTTGTTTCTACATCAACCAGAGGCTTAATTTCGTGCATTTTTTGCTTGGTTGTGTCTACCAAAATATCCCGAACTTCTACTTTAATAGAATCTGTAAAGAAAATCTGATCTCCTACCATTACTTTTTGTCTTGGAATGGTATAATGACCAGAATCAAATTGAGTTAATGCATATTCTTTAATTAGATTAAATCGTTTTCCGTTTCTAGAAGTATCTATTTTTTGAGATTCGATGACTTCGAGTGGTGTAAAGGTTTGCCCTTCTGGAAAAACAACAATTTGAGTCGAATCTGCTTCAACCTGCATTGTATATCTTATCTCATCTCCAATATCGATTGTTGTAGAATCGATTGTTGCAGAGACCTGTGCAACTCCTTTAAAACTTATAATCAGAAAGAAAAACACTATAAAAAACCTTCCTGCCTCATTTTTATTCGCACACAGCCATCCTTGTGCCGCCTTAAAAAGTGAAATAGAAAATATCATATATATACTTCGTAATTTATAATTTGTCATTCTTAAAACCTTCCTTATCCTCTTCTTTTAAAATATCCTAATAGTTTCTTTACATAACTTTCATCGATTCTACTGCTCAATGAACCAGCACCACTTCGAGTAAAGCTATCTGTAAAATAATCTACTCTCTCATGATAATATTTGCTATAATTTGTACGAGTCTTTTTTGAACTAGTATTCACTAATAAAAGTTCACCTGTTTCTTCATCTTCCACCTGTACAATTCCAAGGTTTGGAATTTCTTCTTCCCGTCTGTCGTATACTCGTATTCCTGTGACATCGTGTTTTCCTCCAACAATCTTTAATGTACGTTGATAATCTTCTGTCATAAAATCAGAAAGAATAAATACGATTGCTTTTTTCTTCATCACATTGGACAAAAACTTTAATGCATTGGTTATGTTTGTCTTTTTACTTTTGGGTTCGAATTCTAATAATTCTCTGATGATTCGCAATACATGAGACCTACCTTTTTTGGGAGGAATAAACAGTTCTATTTCATCTGTAAATAAAATCAGACCAATCTTATCATTATTCTGAGTTGCAGAAAAGGCTAAAGTCGCCGCAATCTCGGTAATAACACCTTTCTTAAATTGTTCTTGAGTACCAAATAATTGGGATCCTGAGACATCTACCATTAACATCATTGTAAGCTCTCGCTCTTCCTCAAAAATCTTTATATAGGGCTCATTATACCTAGCGGTTACATTCCAATCAATATTACGAACATCATCTCCAAATTGATACTGGCGCACTTCACTAAAAGTCATACCTCGCCCTTTGAAAGTAGAATGATATTCTCCTCCAAAGATATGATCACTCAGACGACGTGTCTTGATCTCAATTTTTCGAACTTTTTTTAATAACTCCTTGGTATCCATTGTCTTGATTTACGATTTATGATAAAGTGATTTATGATTCTAAAATCATAATTCTAAAATCCAAAATCTCTATGGTACTTCAATTTCATTTACAATTTTATTAATGATATCTTCAGAAGTTACATTTTCTGCTTCTGCTTCATAAGTAATACCAATACGGTGACGAAGTACATCATGAATGATTGCACGTACATCTTCTGGTATTACATATCCTCTACGCTTTATAAACGCATAACATTTTGCAGCAGTGGCCAAATTAATACTACCACGAGGAGAAGCTCCAAAATTAATTAATGGCTTTAGTTCTTCTAATCCATATTTTTCTGGATAACGAGTAGCAAAAATAATATCAAGGATATATTTTTCTATTTTTTCATCCATATATACTTCTCTTACTGCTTTTTGTGCATTAAGAATCTGTTCTATTGAAACTACAGGGTTTACCTGCTCAAAAGACCCTTTTAGGTTTGCACGAACAATGAGTTGTTCTTCGTCTAATTTTGGATAATCTATTACTGTTTTTAACATAAAACGGTCAACCTGCGCTTCTGGTAAAGGGTATGTTCCTTCTTGCTCTACTGGATTCTGAGTTGCCATTACCAAAAATGGCTTGTCTAACGTAAATGTCTCATCACCAATAGTTACTTGTTTTTCTTGCATTGCTTCTAACAAAGCACTCTGTACTTTTGCAGGAGCACGGTTAATCTCATCTGCCAATACGAAGTTTGCAAAAATAGGTCCTTTCTTGATCGAGAAATCATTCTCTTTCATATTAAAAATTAAAGTCCCTGTTACATCTGCCGGTAATAAGTCTGGTGTAAACTGGATACGGCTAAAGCTACCATGGACAGCTTTTGATAATGTGTTAATTGCTAATGTTTTTGCTAACCCAGGAACACCTTCTAATAAGATATGTCCTTGACCTAATAATCCAATTAGTAATCGCTCGACCATGTGTTTTTGACCTACAATTACCTTGTTTATCTCTAAGGCTAATAAATCTACAAAAGCAGATTCTTTTTCTATTTTTTGATTGATTGAAGCAATATCAATAGCACTATTCTCTTCCATCTATTTTATTTTTTTAAAGGCGTGAATTTAATACTCATAATCCAACATTGCAAATTGTAGAAATAATTTTCGCGTTCCTGTTAATTCTTGGTTAAATGTAGTCTGAAAAACCGACAATAAACACAAATTTTGCAGTATATTTAAACCTATTTTGCAAAAAATTGGACATAACAATTTTCATCACTTTCATGATGAGTTTACAAAAAGACGAAACACTCATGGTTGTGTTGCAAACTTTAAAAAAAATAAATACATGCCAGTGAAGACTGCGTTAATTACAGGAGCTACTAGTGGAATAGGAAAATCTACCGCTATAGAATTATCAAAACATAACATCAATCTCATCCTTTGTGGTCGAAGACAGGATCGATTAGACGAATTACAAAATGAACTAAGTAAAACAGTTAATACACATACATTGTGTTTTGATGTAAGAGATAAACAAAAAGTTTTTTCTGCAATAGAAAGTCTTCCATCTACATTTGACTCTATTGATATTCTTATTAATAATGCTGGAAATGCACATGGTCTTGATCCAATACAAACTGGAAAACTCGAGGATTGGGATGCTATGATGGATATAAACGTAAAAGGGTTATTATATGTTTCTAAGGCTATAATTCCAAAAATGATCAATCAAAAATCTGGTCATATTATTAATATCGGGTCGACAGCAGGAAAAGAAGTATATCCAAATGGAAATGTTTATTGTGCCAGTAAACATGCGGTAGATGCAATAAATAAAGGTATGCGCATAGATCTCAATAAATATGGTATCAGGGTGGGTGCTGTTCATCCTGGATTAGTAGAAACAGAATTCAGTAATGTACGTTTTAAAGGAGATGATAAAAAAGCCGATAACGTATATGAGGGTTTCGATCCATTAACCCCAGAGGATATTGCTGATATTATTGCTTTTGTAGTTACACGACCATATCATGTTAATATTGCTGATCTTATTGTACTCCCAACAGCACAAGCAACCAGTACGATTGTAAATAAAACTTTATAATTTCTTTATTCTCATTGTATTGTTAGCCCGATAAAAATGGCTAAGTTTAGCATGAAAAAATAAATATTGTTTTTTTATGTAAAATAGAATGATTAATAAACGCCTACTTATAAAAAATCTTTTAGCACATAATGACGAGAATAGTTTTTATGATAAGAAACTTAAACTTAATATTGGCGAAAAGGAAGGAAAGGCTAAGTTCTTAAAACATATATGCGCACTTTCAAATTCTAATCCTAAAAACAACTCTTATATTGTTATAGGTGTTGAAGATGAAAATAATCAAATTATAGGAGTTGATTTCTTTGATGATAGTAAGATTCAAAACCTTGTCAATGCCTATCTGGCTAATCCTCCTATAGTAGCTTATGAAAACATTCCTTTTCCGCACTTACCCAGTGACAAAGTAGTGGGCCTTGTCTCTATAAGATCTCAAGAAAATAAAATGTGTTCCCTTCGTAAAAATATCTGGAAATATTATGGGGGATCAGTTTTTTTTAGAGATGGAAGTATTAGTATGCCTAAAGTTTTTGATCTTGAAATCAAAGATGTAAATTCTGAAATTGTGAACGCTATAGAAAGTCATGCTCAGAATAATATTGAACTTACTTTAGACGGAGTATTTCATTTTATGAATTCTAGAACAGACTACAACCCCAACTACAAAGTGTTTAAAGAATATTTTGTTGTTTGCTGGGCAGGTAAAGAGAAGAGACAAAATGGAGAAACATACTATTCGCGAGTTGATATTGAGTTAATCAATGAACATGTGAAATTATTCTATTCAGAGTTGGATGAAGTTAGTATATCCTTAACCGATGATCGATTTAAAATTGTAGAATATGTGCAATTGGGGTTACAAGATACTTTTCGGTATTACCCTTTAGAAGAAGTTGTAATTACTTTTAATGACAATGCTAGTTATGATATAGAAAGTAAGCTTCTTTTTGAACCTCCTAAGTTTGATAGAAAGATATTATTTCATTTATACAATACTAATAATACACTTATTGAAAAAATAAAGAATAAAATTCCCTTATCAAAAAACGAAGCAAAAGACATTGTAAACCTTCCTGCGACCTATTTGTTATGTTATTTTAATGATTTTAGCGAAGCAAAAGCAAAACTAGAAGAAGCAAAACCATATTTAAAATCTTATAATGATACAATATATTCGCTTTGTAAAGAGAGTATTAGAATATTAAGAAAAGTACGTTATAGTTAAAAACAATAAACCAAACATGGGTAGAACCTTAGTAATTGGAGATATACACGGAGCATTAAAAGCATTAGAACAACTACTACACAAAGCAGATGTAAATCAGGATGACACACTAGTTTTTCTAGGAGATTATGTAGATGGATGGAGTCAAAGCGCTCCACTAATTTCATTCTTGATTGAACTTGAAAAAACCCATAATTGTATTTTTATACGTGGAAATCATGATGAGCTTTGTTATACATGGTTAACTCAAAAAACATATAACCCTGACTGGATTAAACATGGTGGTCAGGCGACAATGGATTCATACGCAAAATTATCTCAAGAAGAAATCAATATCCATCTTCTATTTTATAAAAACTTGATCAATTATCATATTGACGACCATAGTCGACTATTTTTGCATGCTGGATTTACCAATCTTCACGGACCAGACAGAGAGTTTTTTAGCAAATTGTTTTATTGGGATAGAACTCTATGGGAAACAGCTTTGGCTTTAGACCCAAGTCTTAAAAAAACTGATCTACATTATCCTAAGAGATTACTTCTGTTTAATGAAGTTTATATTGGTCATACTCCTGTTACCAGGATTAATAAAACTACACCTGTACAGGCAGCCTGTGTATGGAATATAGACACAGGGGCAGCATTCAAAGGCCCTCTAACTATAATGGATGTTAGCACTAAACAATTTTGGCAAAGTGATCCAGCATACCAATTATATCCCAATGAAAATGGTAGAAATTAGAATTTTTAATAGAAAACCATAGAAACATAAAAGTTTTGAGTATTAGTTCTACACCCTATTCACAATTAAACAGAATAATACCCTAGTAATTTTTAGAAAACTAGTTTAGCACTTGTGGCGGTTGTACTTCTTGATAAATTATTACAGATATTGGTTTCTCAAATCCACTGAAACTGTAATCATTTGATTTATAACGATTTTTGTTTTGGGGCTAAGGTTAAAATTGTTAATCTATTCAGAATAATGATTTGTGCAACAATTACTCCTGCTAGAAGCATTAATATTTAGGGTATTGTTTTTGATAAACGTTATTATAATAGAGTCTTTTTTATAGAACAAATAATAAAAGTTGATATCTTATGAAAACAATAATAAATTTTTTAGTGTATTTACTAATGGCGTTTTCTTTGATTTTTATAATTGCGGCAGAAAAAATAGATGTATTACAAAAATCAAATTCCAAATCAAATTGACCAAGATAGAAGTGAAAAAAGATAATTTTGCAGGAAATTATAAAAAGTCAAGATGAGTTCAAAATAGAGAAATATAAAAAATACAAGTTTTAGAAAAAGGAATTTCAATATGAGGAAAAAATAGAAATGGTCTTTTTTTCTATATACCTTGATCAGAGTTGATAAAGGGTTGAAATTATTATTTTCTTTAAATAATTTTACGATTATTTAACAAAATTTGAAAGTAATACTGTTATTTTAGTGTTTCTAAATTTTGTATAGGTGACATTTAAACTTCAAATAACTAAAGTTTTAATCATTTTTGGTTTTCTTTTAAGCATAGCTAATTACAGTGTGGGATTATTCAATTTCTACAATTGTGATGATAAGAACTCTATAGCTCTTGAAGAGAATGATAATTCAGAACAAAAAGAAAAGGAGAGTTCTGAGAAGGATGACCAAAAAGAAAAAAACAAAATATCCCAGTTTTATGAAGATAAAGAAGCTACTTTGGCAGATTTATTCATAAAACGCTATCCAGAATTTTATATTTTGAATTCGTTAGTATATCTAGAACATAAAACACCCCCTCCCAAGCATTCATAGTAGTTTTCTATGGCTTTATATTTGAAACCGAACTTTTTTCGATTATATCGGTACAACTTTTTGGTTTTAAATAACTTCAAATCAATTTTATTAAAGTCTTTTTTTAATCATTTGTTTAAAAGAGCAATTAATTTATATAACTATGAACATTTTTAAGAATTTAAAAAATGATCTACCAGCAAGTATTGTAGTATTTTTTGTGGCATTACCATTATGTTTGGGTATTGCACTAGCTAGTGGAGCTCCTCTTTTTTCTGGTTTGATTGCCGGAATTATTGGAGGAATTATTGTGGGAGCCTTAAGTGGTTCTAAAATCGGTGTTAGTGGACCAGCTGCTGGATTGGCGGCAATTGTACTTGTATCTATAGACGAATTAGGTGGATATGAAAACTTTTTGGTTGCTGTAGTATTGGGTGGAATAATACAATTACTTTTTGGTGTGTTAAGAGCAGGAATTATTGGATATTATTTTCCTTCTTCGGTAATTAAAGGAATGCTTACGGGTATTGGTATTATTATAATTTTAAAGCAAATCCCTCATTTCTTTGGTTATGATTCTGACCCCGAAGGAGATTTTGCCTTTTTCCAGATAGATGGCGAGAACACGTTCTCAGAAATAATTAATTCTCTAAACTTTATTAGTCCGGGCGCTACATTAATTGCCGCTTTAGGTCTAGGAATACTCATATTATGGGATAAAGTGTTAATTAAAAAGGCCAGGATTTTTCAATTGGTACAAGGGCCATTAGTTGCAGTAGCTGTAGGGATTATTTACTATGTTTTGACTAAAGACAGTTCAGGTCTTGGAATCTCCCCAAATCATTTGGTTAGTGTACCAATACCCGAAGATGTATCATCATTTTTGGGTCAGTTTAGCTTTCCTAACTTTGAGGTAATTTTCGAGGCAAATGTTTGGATTACTGCATTTACCATAGCTTTAGTAGCAAGTTTAGAAACACTACTATGTGTTGAGGCTACCGATAAGCTTGATCCCGATAAAAATGTGACACCAACAAATAAAGAATTACTGGCACAAGGAACTGGAAATATTATTTCTGGAATGATAGGAGGGTTACCTATTACCCAGGTGATTGTTCGTAGTTCTGCAAATATTCAATCAGGAGGAAAGTCCAAAATGTCAGCAATTATTCATGGGTTTTTATTACTGATTTCAGTAATTTTAATACCTAGGTTGCTTAATATGATCCCTCTTTCGGTTTTAGCTTCTGTATTGCTTGTTGTTGGATATAAGTTGGCAAAACCATCATTGTTTAAAAAGATGTTTGTAATGGGTTGGAAACAGTTTTTACCTTTTACTGTAACTGTAGTAGGAATTGTATTTACCAATCTTTTGATGGGAATTGGACTTGGATTAATGGTTGGTATTGTTGTAATTCTAATAAAAAGTTATCAAAATTCACATTTTCTTCATATAGAAGATGTAAGTAATGGTAAACGTAGAGTGAATATGACTTTGGCTGAAGAAGTAACGTTTTTTAATAAAGGAGCAATTTTAAAAGAACTTGATAAACTACCCGAAGGTTCCTATTTAGCATTAGACGTAAGAAAAACCAGGTATCTTGATAATGATATTATTGAAATTTTAGAAGATTTTTCTGAAAAAGCCAAAAACAGGAATATAGATATTAAACTAATATCTGAAAGAGGTGAAGTTGAAAATCCAGAAAGTTACATTCAGTTTTTCAAGTTAAGACCAAAAACATCATAAAGTTAAAAAATAAAAATATTGAATACAATGAAAGCATATACTAAAGAAACACAAGCACTAGTAACTCCAAAAGGAGCAATAGAGTTGCTTAAAGAGGGAAATATAAGGTTTCAGAAAAAAATGAAATCTGAACGGGATTTATTAGAACAAGTAGCAGATACCAAAAGTGGTCAGTTCCCATTTGCTACAATTTTAAGCTGTATTGATTCCAGAGTCTCTTCAGAATTAATTTTTGATCAAGGGATTGGAGATATTTTTAGTGCAAGAGTTGCCGGAAATTTTGTAAATGAGGATATTTTGGGGAGTATGGAATTTGCCTGTAAATTAGCCGGAACCAAATTAGTGTTGGTTTTGGGTCATACCGCATGTGGAGCTGTAAAAGGAGCATGTGATGATGCTAAACTAGGAAATTTAACGGCACTATTGAGTAAAATTAAACCAGCAGTTAAAGCAGTTGTAGAACCAGAAGATACTTCATTAAGAACATCTAAGAACATTGATTTTGTAAATGAAGTAGCAGTAAAAAATGTTCATATGACTATCGATAATATCAGAAAAGAAAGCGAAGTGCTTCGAGAAATGGAAGATAATGGAGAAATATTAATTGTAGGCGGAATGTATAATATAAGCGACGGAAAAGTTACCTTTTTCTAAAAACAATAAATCTTAAATTTTTACTAAAAAGAGTCAATGCTTATTAGGCATTGACTCTTTTTTGTTTTAGTTTTGATAGCTTTACTAGTATTGTAAGGCAAAGAGAAAAAAGGAAAATATGAAAGGATTTTTTAGCAACTTTAAAGGAGATGCTTTTGGAGGGTTAACAGCTGGAATTGTTGCCCTGCCATTAGCACTAGCATTTGGAGTATCTTCTGGTTTAGGACCTAGTGCGGGATTATATGGGGCAATTTTTATTAGTTTTTTTGCCTCACTTTTTGGAGGAACAAATACTCAGATTTCTGGTCCGACAGCGCCAATGACAGCAGTAAGTATGTTGGTTATTGCTGGTATAATAGGTGCTAATGATGGAAACGTTGAAAAAGCATTACCAGCGATTCTTACTATATTTTTGATGGTAGGAATAATTCAGATCGGTCTAGGAGCAATAGGAATAGGAAAATATATTAGATATATACCTTATCCAGTGGTCTCGGGTTTTATGACCGCTATTGGAGTTATGATATTAATTACACAATTTTTACCTGCTTTGGGTTATTATCCAAAAGAAGATGAGGCTTTTGTAAATCAATTCAAACCACAGGCAGAAGAGGTGATTTTGGATAAGATTCTAAAAGATGAAGCAGGAGAAGGTATTCTTGTGCTTGAAGATTTTAAAGAAACCATTAGAAGAGCAGAGAAGGTATCTTATGAAGAAATACATCTTGAAGCTGTAACCCTGGCAGGAAATGCTGCATCTGGAGTTATAGGAGCTATAAAGAGCTTACCTAGTGCATTGTCTAATATTAATTATTTAGAACTAATACTTTGTCTGGTTACCATTGTTATTATCTATGGTTTTAAACGCATTACCACCGCAATACCTAGCACATTGGTTGCCTTGGTTATCGTATCTGGTGTAGCATACGGTTTTGGATTGAAATATAGACCTATAGAAGAGATACCTAGCGGTTTTCCGATTCCTAATTTATCTATATTTTCAGAATTTAGCTTATCATCCGTAACGCCATATATCTTTACAGCCTTATCTCTTGCTTTTTTAGGGGCAATTGATTCTTTGTTGACTTCTGTGATAGCGGATAATATGACCAAAACCAAACATATGCCAAATAAAGAATTAATCGGACAAGGGATTGGGAACAGTATTGCTGCCATTTTTGGTGGAATACCAGGAGCAGGAGCTACAATTAGGACCGTGGTAAATATTAATGCAGGTGGAAAAACCAGATTGTCAGGAATGATAGCAGGTGTTTTACTACTATTAATTTTACTTGCTCTTGGACCCGTTGCATCTCAGATTCCAGCAGCTGTTTTAGCCGGAATTTTAATTACGGTAGGTATAGGAGTAATGGATTATAAAGGACTTAAAGCTATACCACATATGCCAAAGATTGAAGTAGCTATTATGATTATCGTTTTAGTTTTATCGGTATTTTGGAATTTGGTGTATGCTGTAGGTATAGGGTTGGTTATTGCTTGTTTAATATTTATGAAAAAGATGGGAGATGTTACTGCAAGTGAATCCAAAGTAGAATCTCTTGATGACTTAGAACGTAATAATTTGAAAGAGAACTTATGGAAAGATGAAATCAATATGCCTAAAAAACTTAAAGAAGACATATTTATTAAACATCTTAACGGACCTGTGTTTTTTGGATTTACAAGTGAACTTCAGCAGCTTGCAACGCAAATCCCTGAAACAGCAGAATATGTAATTTTAAGGATGGATAGGGCCCCTTATATGGATCAATCTGGGGTGTATACTTTAGAGGAAATTATTTTTGGCCTTGAACAAAAAGGAGTTAAAACTCATATTGTTGGTATCCAGAAACAGCCATTATATCTCGCTAAAAGTATTGATATCGTTCCTGATTTGATCCCTGAAGATCGTGTTTTTGAGGATTTTGATTCTTGTATCGCTTACTTAAATACTAAAATTGAGGGAGATTCTAAATAGTGTCATAGACTTAAAATAGTATTTACTGACTTTGCTGAGAAGAATCAGTTTTTGTATCTTTCAAAATACTAGGTAATACCATAGGTGCTAGTTTACGGACTGGTTTGTAAAGGTATGAGGAGTTAATTGTTTCTTCTTTTATAATGGTAATGTTCCTGTTGATGGCGTCAATAAATATAATAATAACACTTGCAATAAAAGCCATTTTCAAAACCCCGAATGCTCCTCCTAATATCTTATTCAAAATTCCTAATGCTGCATAATCAGCTATTTTGGTTAAAATTTTACCCGCAAGCGAAACGAGTATAACGACTAAAATAAAAGTAAGTGCAAAAGCCGCAAGTTTCATAGCACTCTCTTGCCAGTCCACATATTGACTAAGATATCCACCAATAATATGGGAAAAGTGAACCGCAATATATATCCCAACAACAAGAGCTACCAAAGAGGCTAAAGAAGCAAATAACCCTTTACTAAGACCTTTTATTAATCCCCATAATAAAAGAATTCCCAAAATAATATCAATGTAATTCATTAATCAGTGATTATAATGTCAAATATAATTCATTTCTAGCCATATCTGAAGATCTGATATGTATTTGCCGTTTTATAAAAAGATGCATTTCATATAGAGTAAAGGAGTTCTAAAATGTGAAATTAAATTCTAGAATAAGAAGCACAAATTATACATATATAGATGCTCGTTCTTTCAGAAATTATAGGAATCAGTATGCATGAATAGGCATTCTATGAAAATTATAAGATTTCCCCTTTATTTATATCAGTTTTTTTTGGTTAAGCGTTACTTTTGTAGCGCTTAACTTTTTAATACCCTTTTTTTGTAGAGTATAGAAGTATAAGGAAATGAGTTGAGTTAACTCAACAGAAAAGCATGATTTTTACTGATTGTCCGATGGATAATTGATAACAATAATTGATTGAGGCATATGGCAAGAGATGAAAAATTAAAGGAACGATGGGATAATCTGGTACAAAAACTTTCTGATCAGTTTTCAGAAGGAGAAGATTTAGATCTAGACGGTATCATATATCTTATAGGTGTTCAGGAACTGGGTCAGATCCATCGTAAATTTAAAAAAGATGAGAAATTAGACTTGATGCATATTGCAATATGTCGTCTTTTAGAACCTTATGGGTATTATGAATTTGATTTCTATGATGATCAGGGATGGCCACATTATAAGATCAAAGAACAATTACCTAATCTAAAGGCTGGAGAACAATCGGTATTGATGAAAGAAGCTATTGTGAATTATTTTTTGGTTAGTGAATATATACAATAGATTTACTTCTGGTTGTTTATTTTTTTGATTAATTCTTGAGCATTCTCATCCTTAAATGAAATAGTATCTTTTATCATTATTTCTAGTTCCTTTTTAGCTTTTTTTATTTTTTTAGATTTAAGGTAACAAAGTGCCAAATACCAATGTGCTTTATAAGCATCCAGACTATTACTTTGAAGTAGTTTTTGAAAATTTTTCTGAGCAGCTTCAGCATTATTTAATTCTAACTGAATTACACCCATATAAATCAAAACCTGAGGATTTATAGTATAGTCATTCGCAGATTGATGTTTTTCTAGTATTAAAAGTGATTTTTGATATTGTTTTTGTGTGAACAATTTTTCTGCTTTTGCTAAATCGGTATCACCACTTCTTAATGTTAGTGATGGCAGCTCCTCCCAATCTTTATATTCTGCATACAAACTTTGGTTATTAATTATATACTTGGATTGAAAAAATATAAATAATCCAATTATTAACACAGCTGCTATTGAACCTACATATAACAAAATTTGCTTCTTTCTAGGTTGTGATGTAGTGTCGAAATAATCATTTTCTACGTTTTGAATACTTTTGGCAATAGCTTTACCCTTTTCACTTTTTAGAAAAGCCTCGGATTGTTTTATTTTAGGGTGCTGAGATGCTTCTTCTGTTAATTCCCAATCGGTATCGTCAAACACAGTATTCATTTCTCGGTAGAGTTCGAATTCTTTTTTTGCTTCAGTATCATTGAGGATTTTATCTTCAAAAACCTTTCGCATTTCAGGAGTCATTTCTCCATTAAGATATGCATCTATTTCTTTTTCTAAATCACTCATAACTCTTTTAATTCTTTATACCGAGAATCAGAATGGATTGCTTCTTTCAATTTTGATTTACATTTAAAGATACGTTGTCTCACTGTGTTCTCTGTGGCATACCCTAATTCATTAGCAATTTTTGCATATGGTATTTTATTAAAAAAAAACTGCAATACTTTTCTGCAATTTTCTGATATCTCATGTAATTTCTCCTGAAATAACTCCCATTTTTCTTGTTCATACGCAGCTAATGCGATTTCCCGTTCTTCATGTATAAGATCAATAACCTTAGGATTTGTTACCCTGGATTTTGATAATTTTGCTTCTCGTCTCCAGACATTTTTACAAATAGTAAACAGATATCCCTCAAAACTCGAAGTAATAGAAAAATCTTTTGCCTGGGCTCTAACCGATAATTGTAATAACGATTTTTGCATGACATCTTTGGCATCATCTTCTACACCATCATGTTTAGATACATATGCAAGGACTTTTGGATACATTTTGGCATAGATTTTTTTAATCCCTGATTCATCACCAGTAATAAGGCTTTTTAGTAAATAATCATCATGCTTTTGGGTAGTCATGTAGTAATATAGCTGGCTAAATTAGGTTAGGTTTTAAGGTAATATTTATGGTCTTACTGACATTGCATAGTACAAACTTAGATATAATTTCTAGATTTTAGAGGGTGAAAACCCCTTGTTTTTTTACAATTTTAATGATAAACTTAAAAACAAAATCTATCAAAAAAACATTTTTTTGGTTGTAACAATGGCATACAAAGCTGTACTATAGAGGAACAGACCACAGAAGAATTATCTTTATTAGAGGATATTGAGGTACGATCAGAATTAGTATCTAATTTAGATGATAATTCTTCAGAAAGTGATTTAGAATAAATTTCTAGTTCTTATTGCTTTACAATTACCTATAAAACTTCTTTAGTCATTACTAGAATTATTTTATAGGTAATTTTTTGTGTCAAAGTTTGAACCCATATTTAGATTTTATACCACGTATACCAGTCATAGTATAAATATATCCTTCTATCTCTTACTTCTTTTATCCACCATTTTTTTACAAAAACAAAAAAACAACAAAACCAAGGGTAACATTTTACTTGTTGTATACTCCTGTTGGTAAATATTTATAAACCAAAATAGATCAAAGTTCTTGGGGAAGAAAAAGTACTTTGATAGATTAAAATTTTAAAAATCATGAAAAAAAGTATTGGATTAATTATTGGAGTATGTTTGTTAGTAGTATGGGGATGTACTACAGACGAAGAAGAGATTAGAGAAACAGAAGCTATCACAAGTATATCAAAAAGTACAAGTAGTGTTCCTGTACCAGATATTGTTGGTAATCAAATTGTAGTTAAGTTTGATGAAACGTTAAGTACTACTCGAAAAGATACCATTAGAATTCTCCTTCAAGCTGCTCAAAATTTTGTGATACAGCATATAGAAGTTTGTGACTGTGACCCTAATGGCCCAGAATTATGGACAATTGATACTACACAGATTGGTTCTCCAAGGGTAGAAACATTAATTGGTGGTATAGAAGAAGTAGTTGGTAATTTAGATAATAATTCTTCAGAAAGCGATTTAGAAGCTGATCTTCAATTTTATTTTAATATAGATGATGATCGGTTGCCTGGGATGTATGCTTCTTCAATCAATGATAAAATAGTATCGAATAGCAATCCAGATATCATAAACATTGCCATATTAGATACCGGTATCGATTATAGCTATTTTCCTGGACAATTTTTGTATAATACTTCAAGTACCAATAATGGAGTTACTGATATTTCTGGTTGGGATTTTGCAAATCATGATAAAGATATAGGAGATGATCATGGTCATGGTACTACGGTTGCCAAAGTGATCATGTCAGAATTGGATGCAACTAATACACCTTATGCAATATTAGCTGTTAAGGCATTTGATAAAATTGGTAGAGCAAGTTATTTTGATGTAGTATGCGGAATGAATTATATTTCAAAATTAACCGATATTCATATACTTAACATGAGTTTTGGTTGGTATGCTATACAAGGGCAGTCTATTTTAGAAAATATAATGAAAAGTGTAGAAAACACTACATTAATAATCACTTCGGCAGGTAATCTTGGAGTAGACACAGATGAACCTAAAAATAATCATTTCCCATCAGGATACGAGGTAGATAATATGATCGCAGTTGGGGGTTATGAATTAAGAACTCAACTAACAAATTCTCCAACAGTACAAGATGTATTAGATGAAATTATTATTAGAGGTTCTAATTTTGGAGCAGAATATATAGATGTCGTTGCTCCTTTTGATGGGTATGATCTCACATTTCATAGTCAGGGGTCGGTAATAACAACTGTTCATCCTATAGGAACTTCTTTTTCTGCGGCATATGCAACGGCTAGAGCAGCGCAATTACATGATCGGGGAGTTGCTGTTTTAAATTTTAAGAATACTATTTTGTCATCTGCTTATAGTTTAGAAAGAATAGCAGATTCTATAAATAATGGAAATGTATTCGTACGAAATCATATGAATCAAAACCCATAATTAGATTAATGGTAATGTGTTAAAATTTTTTTATAGACCAGACAGGTTTTCAAAACCTGTCTGGTCTTTTGCTAATAGTATAATTATAGTGTTTAACTCAAAAGACCTCCCGATAGGTAAAAAAGATGCTCGGTTTAACTGATGAAGTTGAATTTTTAACCTTAGACGTTAAAAATTCAACTCTTATCCTTAAAGTTTTAACTCTTGAAACTGAAATTTCAACATCAGGAGTTAAAATTTTAACCTTGGAGGTCAAGTGCTTCGTCAAAAAGACGCGTGACTTCATCTTTAGGGTTAAACGATCTACTTCGAACATTAAATGTTTGCACCGACACCTCAAAATTTGAAGAAATTTAAAGATACCCAATAATTGTTATTGAAAATATAATGATGTCAAGTACATTTTCTTAAGTCGAACTCAGATTCGTTATTTAACTCAAAAGATCCAATGATGAACCCAAAAGACGTTCGATTGGACTTCTAAGACTCAAAATTAGACTTTGGTGTCCCAAATTTGGGACACCAAAGTCTAATTTTGGAAGTGATAGGTTCAAATTTGGAAGATCGACACCCAAATTTGAACCCTGAATGTCTAAATTTTCATCAAAAAGATCCAACAGAACGTCTTTTGGGTTCATCGCCTCATAGCCATGTCTCAAATTTGAACCTTCAATGTCTAATTTTGAGAGATCATGTCTTATAATTGGGTGTCAGAAGTCTATCTTTTGTATAAATTACTCAACATATTTTTCAAGAACAAGTTAATATCACTGTTGTTTTTTCTTTAAAGAATTATAAATTTTAAGAAGGTAGAGAACAAAGATTTTAAGGAATAAATACATACTTTTAAGGTATGAATTATACCATTTCCCTTGTTTTATTGATATTATTAAGAACATCTTTGGTGTGTGATGCACAAGAATCTCAGGATTTTAATCAAATACTTAATACGGATATCGATATTGAACTGAAGGAACAAAAAATAGATTCCTTTTTTAAGAAAAATGCACTGATTTTAAATGATTTAGAAACATCAAACTATTATCGACAATTTGGGCTATGGTATTTTAGAAATTGGAACAAAAACAAAAATAGGATGCTTTTAAAAAAAGCAATTTTATATACAGAAAAATCGAAGCAAAATCGAAGCCATTTAGATAATACATCACTAAGTAAGATATTATATAATCTAGGCGTCTTCAATTCAAAAAACAATGATTTTTTTGCAGCTATTGATAATTTTAATGAAGTAATCGAAATTTGCACAAATGAAAAAAAAATTCTTTCGACTTATGTTGCATTAGGTGAAGCACATCAGAAAATAGGAGATTTTCATAAAGCTTTGAAAAATATAGAAAAAGCTATTGAACTTTCTAATGGGAAGATGCTTTATCAACGTAAAATAGTTGATGGATATTTGCAAGGGGCTGACATATATTCCTTAATGGGATATAAAGAATATTCTACAGAAATTCAATTAAATTTAGAAAAATCGGATTCTATTCTCAACCTAGTTTCATATAATAAGTTAGAACAAAAAAACCGCATTTATCAAATCGAAGGAAATCGATTATTAAAGATCGAAAAATACTCAGAAGCGGCTGTATCTTTTTTTAAAGTTTTAGAAAATATACACTCCCAAGATTCTATTAGTAAAGCTATGGTCCATAATAGTATTGGTGTGGTGTTTTTGCGTTTAAAAAAGTATGATAAAGCATTGATAAACTTACAAAAAGCAATTTCATATAACCCTAAATTAACGCTACCCTATGAAAATATGGGAGATTTCTATATTGCACAACAAGAATTTGATAAAGGATTATACCAATATCAAAAAGCAATTAATTATACTGTTTCTAATAATCAAGAGTTTTCATATAACGATCTGATTCCTAAAGAAAAATTAGAACTAGCAGTCAATAAATATTATCTGTTACATCATTTAATTCAAAAAGCAAACGGCTGGGTACACTATTATCATTATGACCAGAATAAAAATCACTTGACACAAGCCTTAAAGACATTTAAACTGGCAGATGAATTGGTAGATATCATCCGTTTTGAAAGTACAGCCTATAAATCCAAATTGTTTTGGAGAGAACAAGGTGCATCGTTATATATGAAAGCAGTAGAAACCTGTTATTTACTTCAGAAACCAGAAGAGGCCTATTATTTTATGGAAAAAAATAAGGCGTTATTATTACTGGAAGATATCACCAATGAACAAGCTAAAGAAAATGCAAAGTTACCCGTGACTATTGCCAAACGAGAATTTATGCTAAAGCAAGCTATATATTTATCAGAAAATGAACTGAATCATTTAACAATACAACCCAAAGATAGTCTACAACTCATAAAAGATAAAGTATATCATAATAAGAGGATATATGAAAAATTTATAGATTCTATATCCCATGTATATCCAGCATACGCCACTAATAAAAAGAAGATAAAAGTATTACCATATTCGACATTTAATGCTACATATATTTCGGGAGAAGAGGTTGTAGTACAGTATATTCTTAATAAAAATCAGGGATATGGTTTGTTAACGAGTATTGCAGGGCCTGTTTTTTTTGAAATTAAAGACGTTTTAATGCTTCAGGAAAATATTCTGGATATGCTTAAACAGTCTTCACAGCCTCTATTGAATCAAGAAGAGTTAACGATGTATCATAAAAATGCTAATGCGATATTTAGACAAATAATACCACAGGAAGTATATGAGGTTGTCAAAGGAAAAAAACTAACAATACTGCCTGATCACACTTTACAACAAATATCTTTTGATGGGCTTATTACGTCTATTCAAGAACATAGCTACTTTATAAAAGATGTTGAGATACGATACGCTTACTCTATGTCTTATCTGGATCGTAAAAATCAGTTTTCGCATCATCCAAAATATTCGTTTATGGGTTTGGCTCCTGTAACATTTACTATAAAAGAACTAGGAGACTTAAGATTTAGTAAAGAAGAAGTGATTTCAATTTCAGATATGTTTGAAGGAAATACATTGGTAGGAGAAAAAGCAACAAAATCTAATTTTCTGGACACGATTAATCAATACGGGATAGTCCACCTTTCTACTCATGCAGATGTAGGAGATGGTGCAGATCCCTGGATTGCTTTTAAAGATGAAAAATTAACGTTGAATGAAGTTTATGCTACCAAAAACCAATCAGATATGGTAGTACTAAGTGCCTGTAAAACTTCTTTGGGAGAACTCAAAGAGGGTGAAGGTGTAATGAGCCTAGCCAGAGGTTTTTTTCATTCTGGAGCAAAAAGTGTAGTTTCTTCCTTATGGGCTACCAATGATAAATCCAGTAAGGAATTAATGATTGGTTTTTATAAAGAAATTGAACGAGGAGCGACCAAAGCATCTGCTTTACGCAACGCTAAACTAAACTATATAAACACACATAATGGCAGTGAATTATCTCCTTTTTACTGGGGAGCTTTAATACTCATTGGAGATAATTCTTCGATCTCTTTATCTCAAAACTCATATTATTGGTACTGGACTGTATTGTTTATCGTTTTAGTTTTTATTATTGGTGCTTTTTACGTTCGAAGAAAAAGATAAATATAATAGGTAACTCAGTATTTCAAACATATTTTTCTTAATACTGAGTTACCTAAATCTGGCCTCTCAAGAATTTTCACATCTAACCACATTATTTTAGAATACTCATTATAATCAAATCGAGCATGTGATGATACCGAAATACTTATCTGGTTTCATTTTATAATAAAATAGAAAGAAAAAGAATGTTTTTGTTTTTTAAACCCGTTTTATGTAATAGATTTTTTAATGCATAATGCGGGTTAAACATAACCGTCCTATGAACTATCAGACATAATTCATAGAACGGATTATTTATAATTTGATACAAAAAGGATGTTTATTGTATCGCCAATTGTTTTGTGATTGTTTCTCCTGATTGTTTTATAATTCGGATAAAATACATTCCTTTAGATATTCTTGTATCTAGTGGTATTTGGATATTTCCTTCTTGCTTAGCAAAAGGTAAATCAGTACTTTTTCCTGATAAGGTTACTAATTCAATCTTTTGAATTACTTCCTTAGAAGATGTAGCAATGGTAAGTGTTTTTCCTGTTGAAGCAGGATTAGGATACATCTCTATTTTTGAGAAAGAAACGGGTTGTTTATCTTCTGAGTATTCTGAATATAATTCATAAATAGCACCAGAGGAGATCAACTCATTTATTTCTCGAATATAACCACTGTCAGGTTCATAAGGATGTTCTTTGGTTTCTAAGATAAACCCACCGATATTGTTTCTGCTATTATTTTTCTGAATCTGGATTCTAAAATATATTCTAGTTTCTGTCCATCCCATACATTCGTTCCAAATCCCATGTTTGATATAATACCAGGTATCAGTACTTAAATCAGAGTAAGATACAGCATCGGTAGAACAGCAATAGGTAGTTCCTATCACGTTATCATTACTATCATACAAATCCCAAAGATGGTATACAAATACGGGATTAGCATCTGCCTGAGTGTTAACCACTACATTTCCATTAAAATCGGTAGATATACTAATGTTAAAATTAGAGGTTTGTCCTGTCCAACTAACTGGTGTAGTAACGATTTGTCTATTCTCTCGCCATGGATAACAAGCATTTCTATCACTATCTTTCCACACGCCATGTTTGATATAATAGTTTTTTGTCCAGCTTAATCCAGTAAATGTATAGGTGTTTCCTCCTTGTATTGTACCTACTTGTGTTCCTCCTGTGATACCACCATTAGTAGTTTCAAACAATCCCCACCATTGGTTTGCTGTAGGTTCTGTTGTGGTAACTTCTACAGAAATGGTACCATCTCCTGCACAAAAGGTATTCATAGTAAAGTTAGGATTCAATAATACGTTGCCTAATACGGTAAATCGTTTAGTTAACGGTAGCCAACCATTACAAGCATTATTAAGAGCTACTTTGATTTCATATTCATATCCAATTTCAAAAGATGTTGGGATGGCTGCAAATAATGTAGTCAAATTAATCGTATTTAATTCTCCTGCAGTCCACCCTAATCCAGATACATATTGAAAATTCCCCAAGGAACCAGCTGGCCTTCGCCATGCATCAATAAAGTAATTATTTTCATGAGTAGAAGCAGAACCATTTAAGAAAATAGTTTCTCCTGCGCAAAAAGTATTTTTTTCTGTACCCGATGTGTCTTCAAAATGGAAATCTACAGCTAGGTTGTTTTTTTCAATAACAATATCATCTATTGACATTTCTGCTTGTTTTGCGGGACCATTATAAAGAGGGTTGATCAAAAGCGTTGTGTAATCTGTATTAGGTGTAAATGTAGTAGTAACTGTATGCCAACCACTTCCCAAATATGCGCTGATTGTATTTGAAAATATATTTTGCTCAGTTAGAATATTTCCACCTTGTAAATTTACAGCTCTTAAGTTTATAGTCCCATGGTCACTAATGTGTTGATTTCCTCTATCATTTGTTCTTACTTTAAAGGAAACGGTATAACATTCTCCTTTTTCAAAAGGAACAGGTGTCTGTAAGGCTTCATAACTTCCATAACCAGACCACATCCAACCATAAGGGTTGGAAGGTACTCCCCATAAAGCAGGATGACTCCTGAATTCTGTCCATCCAGTTACCCAATCTGCCCAAGGAGTATTTATAAAATTGAAATCTGGACAATTAGAGTCATAATCAGAAAAATCTCCGTTAATTACTAAATTATTATTTGCTGTACCCCAATAGGAACAGAGCATCAAAAAAAGTAAAATCACTGTATTTTTAATTTTCATTGTATTAGTTTTTAAGAGATGCCTACTCATTCGCTTTTCGGCTTACGCGCTCTGTAAACAGAGTTATTGATGGATTGATCAGACCCAAAGCAATTGCTAATTTGTACATAGGAGTAAATGAGTATAACATTGTTACCCATCATTTTTGTTTTATTTTGAGATGATCGTTTTTTGTAGGAGTATTTCTAAAGTAATTCGAGTAGAATTCTAATGGGCTTATATTGTACAAAGATTAACAAATCACGAAATGAATTTTATTTGGGAACAGTTATTTTTATCATTTGTTTTTAATACATTAGAATATCGATAACCAAACCAAATATCAAGATCCGAATTTTGGGAAGATAAATATTTCTCAATGTAATACTTCTATTAAATACAGAGGAAAAACTACTGGAGTTGCCTTAAAATATGTTATCGAGGGAAAAGAATGCTATGATGTTAACACCAATCAATTCGCCCTAAGTAAAGGACAATTCATCCTTTTAAGAGAAGATGTAAATTATACAATGTTTGCAAAAAATATTCAAACAGGAGGTTTTTGCCTAGATATCAATCCAGAATTGTTGCATATTGAATTATCAGATTTTTTAGATAATGATTTATTATTTAATCAACCTTTTTCGGGGGTATTACCGATGCAATTAGGAAAGTCTTTATATGATTTTTCTAACGCTTTTTCGATTTACAATTTTAAGCAAGACTCTATAGATATCATTCAAATTTTTAAAGAAAATTTACTTAATTTTCATAGAGAAATGAATATTATTGGAGATGCAGTACAGGGTATTACCAAAAAAGTGAATACACAAAAATCCTTGATTTCAAAGCTTTTTAAAGCAAGAGAATATATTCATAGGTATTATACACATAAAATAACACTTGATGTATTAGCTAAGGTATCAGGAATTTCAAAATTTCATTTTGCAAGAGTTTTTAAGAATTGCTTTAGCAAGACTCCATTAGAGATGCAGGAACAATTGCGAATGGAAAAAGCTAAAACACTGATACATAAGGACCATATTTCTTTAACATCTATCGCTGATCAATTGGGATATACAGATTTGGCTTTGTTTTCTAAACGGTTTAAGAAGTATTATAAAATTCCTCCTTCCCGATACAAAATAGCAAGATGATACAAATCATATTATAATATTCATCTTATTCTTGTAATTAAAAAAATAGGTTTGAAAAATCAAAAGAAGAGTTTAGCAGGTTTAGTAATTGTAATTGTTTTATTCAGTTGTCAACATAAGGTTTATGGTCAGTCTAATGAATGGAATGAGATAACCAATACATTCATAAAAGAGTATAAAGAACTTAATCTTCCTGCTATTCAACTTTCTTTTGTGGATAATATTAAAAATATTCAAAGTATAGCATCGGTTCATGCACAAGAAGCGGTGTTTAGTACTTTAGAAAATAGACTTCAAAAAATAAATAAAAATCAATTGTCTGATCATGAAAAATTAGATTATGACTTGATACTTTATGAATGTCAACTTAATCGTGATAGAATAGCTATTGAAAAAAAATGGTTGAATAGAAAAGAAGATAGTATCCCAGAAACCAAAATATTTGATGTCCCTGACGGAAAAGAGTGGTATACTTATTTTTTGAAAAAATGGGTAGACAAAGAGACAACACCAGAAGAAATATATGCTCTTGGTATCAAAGAAATAGAAAAAGTAAAAACCAAAATGAAAGCCATACAAGTAAAATCAGGTATGGATAGCCTTACGTTCAGTAAACATATCAAGGACTCTTCATTTTTTTATACCAATATTGATACTGTTCAGCAGAGTTTTTTGGAAATCAAAAAGAAAGTATCTAAGAAATTACCAGAGTTATTTCCATTTTTGGATAGTATTCCCGATGTAGAAATAAAACTTGGCACTAATAAAAATTTAGCTCAGGTGCCAGGGTTTTATAGAGATCGTACTTTTTACTATAATTATTTTAATTCTTCTTTTAATAAGAGGCAGGTTGGTTGGTTATATATTCATGAAGCAATGCCAGGACATCATTATCAAATCATGGTTGAGTTATCTAGACCACGTTCAGAAATACAAAAGATATTTAGCTATAGAGGAGTAGGAGAAGGGTGGGCTGCATATATAGAAGAACTAGGTAGTGAAATAGGAGCGTATCAAAATATATACGATGAATTAGGAAAATGGGAGTGGGATATTATACGTTCGGTAAGAGTAGTATTGGATGTAGGGTTGAATTATCATGGTTGGAGTGATCAAAAAGCTTTAGAATTTTGGCAACAACACATTAAGGGGCAAGATGATATTGCTTTTCGAGAAATTAATAGAATGAAAAGATGGCCAGCACAAGTGATTACCTATAAATATGGATCAAATAAAATTCTTGAATGGAAATCAGAACTCGAAAAAAATAAAAAGTTTGACCTTAAAGAATTTCATAGAAATATTTTAAAAAGAGGATTGTTACCCTATTCAATATTAAGAAAGCAATTGGGGCTGTAATATATTATACTAAGATTAACAAATCTCAGTATAAATTGTATCTAAGGACTAGTATTTTTGTTAGTGTAAGTGAAAAATAAAACCTTAATATTAGATACATGACAGTTAAACCATTGGAAAGTATACCATTCGAATCGATAATGGATTGCTTTCTGACTTCGTTTAAAAATTATTTTGTCGAAATGCCAACTGATTTTCAGTATTATAAAACAAGGTGGAAAAACGCTAAGGTTCGCTATGATTTGTCTTATGGGATGTTTGATGGTGATGTTCTTGTTGGATTTATTATTAATGGCATTGACAAACGAAATGGAGAAGTCATTGCTTTTAATACAGGAACAGGTGTGCTACCTGAATATAGAGGAAAAAGAATCGTGAAATCTATTTATAAATATGCCATCAAAGATTTAAAACAACATCATATCACCAAATGTTCTTTAGAAGTAATACAAGATAATATAGTTGCTATTAAATCTTACGAAAGTATTGGTTTTCAAAAGTGTAAACGTTACAAATGTTTTAAAGGAGAAGTGCAGAATAATAATATTGCTCATGTTGATTTAAACGAGATAACATACAAGCAACTTGATTGGGAGAATATCCCTAATCAAAAATTCTATTCTTGGGATAATCATAAAAACTCCATTAAAAATGGTGACTATCGTTACATTCAGGTATTAAAAGATAACACCCCAGAATCCTATTTTATTATTAATCCTTCAAATGGCTATTTGGCTCAATTTGATGTTATGTCTCAAAATGAATCCAGTTGGGATCGTTTGTTTTCAGGAATTAAGATAATCTCAGATACTGTAAAAATTAATAATGTAGATGACAGACTTCATGATAAACTAGAGTATTTAAACACTATAGGTCTTAAAAACACAGTTGATCAATATGAAATGGAGTTAAACATTGGAGAGCTATACTATTGAATTGAATACTACTATATCACATGAAATTTTTTTTATATACTATGATGTTGTTGATCTCAGCAAAAATGATATCACAACCTACGATAAGCTTTACTTTTGATGATGGTATTACAGAAGATCGATGTGGATATTCTTTTAAAGATTGGAATGCGATGTTACTGGGTCATCTCGAAAAAGCAAATATCAAGACAATTTTCTTTGTAACAGGAAAGAATAAAATAGATGAAAACGGAAAATTTTTATTAAATAGTTGGAATGAAAAAGGACATAGGATAGGAAACCACACATATACACACCCCTATTATAATAGTAAAAAGGTAAGTTTCAAGGATTTTTCTGGAGAATTAATCAAAACCGATGAAGTAATTAATGGTTATAGTAACTATATCAGGCTATTTAGATTTCCATATTTAAAAGAAGGTAATACTCAAGGAAAAGTAGATAGTATTCGTCAGTTTTTAAAAGAGAAAAAATATAAAAACGGGCATGTTACTATAGATGCTTCCGATTGGTATATTGATAGTCGATTAAGAAAGAGACTAAAAGAAAATCCTGATGCAGATATAGAAGGGTTCAAAAATTTTTATCTCCAACATATTTTTGAAAGAGCCACATTCTATGAAGATCTTTCTCACAAAATAACGGGTAGACATATTAATCATACATTACTATTGCATCATAATTTGACAGCAGCATTATTTTTAGATGATTTAATACATATGTTTAAAGAAAAAGGATGGAAAATAATCCCAGCAGATGAAGCATATAAAGACCTAATTTTTAAAGAAAACCCAAAACATGCTGGTGAAAGTTTGATTTGGGCTTTGGCAAAAGATTCTGGGGATTTTGAAGACATTTTAAGATATCCTGCAGAAGATAGTAGATATGAAAAGGATAAAATGGATCGCCTAGGGTTATAAATAATGGATATAGATTAGAATTAATCATATTTTTCTATAAAATTTAGTTTTAGAGTCTCAAAAAGAAGGGCTGGAATATGTTTTTTCTTTTTCTATCTAGTAGTTTAAAAAACAAAGGATTACTAAACTTTTAATGTTAAAAAGTGTTCTGAAATGAACACTTTTTGTATTTGAAAAAGAATAGAGATCAAAATAGCTGAATGTGCTATCCTAACTTAACCTAAATTACGTAAATTTGCCCTTCTATTAAGAAAATAGTGATGATTGATAAGATTAAAGAGTATATAGTAGAAATAGACGCATTCAAAGCCAAAACCAAAGAAGATGTAGAGGCGTTTAGAATTAAGTTTTCTGGTAAAAAAGGACTGATTAATGAATTCTTTTCTGAATTCAGAAATGTGGCCAGCGATCAGAAAAGAGAATTTGGACAAGCTATTAATGCACTTAAAGTAGCCGCAGAAAGTAAAGTAAAATCGTTAAAAGATGAATTAGAATCTAATGAAGAGGAAAAAGGAATCTATGGCGATCTTACACGACCAGCAGAGCCAATCAATATTGGATCTCGTCATCCTGTTTCTTTGATAAAGAATCAAATCATCGATATTTTCTCTCGTATTGGGTTTAATGTAAGTGAAGGACCAGAAATAGAAGATGACTGGCATAACTTTACGGCCTTAAATTTACCAGAATATCATCCTGCTCGCGATATGCAGGATACATTTTTTATTCAAACAGATCCAGATATTTTATTGAGAACGCATACCTCATCGGTACAAGTGCGATATATGGAAAATAATAAACCACCGATCAGAACGATCTCACCTGGTAGAGTATATCGTAATGAAGCTATTTCTGCAAGATCACATTGTTTTTTCCATCAAGTAGAAGGATTATATATTGATAAAGACGTATCGTTTGCAGACTTAAAACAAACATTACAGTATTTTACTACCGAGATGTTTGGTAAATCCAAGATCAGGTTACGACCTTCCTATTTTCCATTTACAGAACCTAGTGCCGAGATAGATGTATATTGGGGATTAAAAACCGAAACTGATTATAAAATCACAAAGGGTACGGGATGGCTAGAGATTGGAGGATGTGGAATGGTTGACCCTAATGTGCTTAATAATTGTAATATAGATCCTCAAGAATATAGCGGTTTTGCTTTTGGAATGGGGATCGATAGAATTGCCATGTTATTATATGGTATCTCAGATATTCGTATGCTTAGCGAAAATGATGTTCGTTTCTTAGAACAGTTTAAATCAGCCTTATAGTTTATAGGATTAATGACTTTTAATCATAAGAGCATGAGAGAAGATATAGAAATACCAGTGGTAAAAGGTGTATATATAGCCGTAGTCAAAGAATGGGACGAAGAGTTTTTGGCAAAGAGCTGGAATTCTTATATCATTAATGATTTGAGTACTACTATCGAAATGGTATTAGTGGTTACCAAAGGGTATGATGATAAACGAAAAACTTCTATGTTACGACATGGTATAGGAACTATTGAAGCTAAATCTTCTGCCAAAATTGAAATGCTTCAGGAAGAACTACTAGAAATGAATAATGAATTTTCGGTTACTTTCTTTGTCGAGAGTAAGTTGTTTGATAAGAAATATGTATTTAGAAAAAATACGATTAACGAAAACGCGTTTCAAGACCTTCCTGTAATGGATCAACGTGGAGTTTTGGTAAAATAAATGATGCAAATCAATAAATTCTAATTTCTGAATATGAAAAATGCCTTGAAAAAGAATTCAAGGCATTTTTTAGGCCAATTCGTTACTATTTAATTTAACGATCTAAATTAATATAATAACGAAGCTAACCACCTTCAACTCTACAATTACTAATATTAGTAATCGTAGAATTCTTAAGATTGTGTCTTACGACCTTTTTAAGAAATTTCATCGATCATCTTCCTATTTCTTTTGTTCATGTTTGCTTTTATTGTAGATGTAAAAAAGTTATAAGGTTGCGCGATATCATAGATAAAATATTTTCAGGCAATAGATTAGGGTTATAATAATACTGGGAAATATTTAACACAAATCCATTATATTCTGTTGTTAATAACGATTTTAGAATCCACATCACTACTACAAAAAGAAATAGTACTTTAGCAAAAAGTTTACAGTAAAATGTCAAATCCCGATATATTTGATCAACAAATGAGTACAGAAAAAGACGCAAAGTTAAAAGCATTAAAACTTACCTTAGATAAATTAGATAAAGCATACGGAAAAGGAACTGTAATGAAAATGGGGGATAGTGCCATTCAAGAAGTGGAGGTTATCCCAACAGGATCACTTGGTTTGGACTTGGCTTTAGGTGTTGGAGGATATCCCAGAGGTAGAGTAATAGAAATTTATGGTCCAGAATCATCAGGTAAAACGACCCTTACACTACACGCAATAGCCCAAGCTCAAAAAGGTGGAGGTATCGCAGCATTTATAGATGCAGAACATGCTTTTGATCGTTTTTATGCAGAAAAATTGGGTGTAGACATTGAAAATTTAATTATTTCTCAACCCGATAACGGTGAACAAGCCTTGGAGATTGCGGATAATTTAATTCGTTCGGGAGCTATTGATATTATAGTTGTTGATTCTGTAGCTGCACTTACTCCCAAAAGTGAAATCGAAGGTGAAATGGGAGATTCTAAAATGGGACTTCATGCCAGATTAATGTCTCAGGCGCTTAGAAAATTAACCAGTTCGATTAGTAAAACAAATTGTACCGTAATCTTTATTAACCAACTTCGTGAAAAAATTGGAGTTATGTTTGGAAATCCTGAAACTACTACAGGAGGTAATGCATTAAAGTTTTATGCCTCTGTACGTTTGGATATTCGACGCTCTACACAAATTAAAAATAGTAATAGTGAAGTGCAGGGAAATAAAACTCGTGTAAAAGTAGTTAAAAACAAAGTTGCCCCTCCATTTAGAACTGCAGAATTTGATATCATGTATGGACAAGGTATTTCTAAAAATGGAGAAATTATTGATATTGGTGTTGACTATGAAATCATTAAGAAAAGTGGTTCTTGGTTTAGTTATCAAGATACCAAGCTTGGTCAAGGTCGAGATGCAGTAAAAGCATTACTTAATGATAACCCTGAGCTTATGGAAGAGCTTGAACAGAAAATCATTGAAGCCATAAAAATTATAAAAGAATAAACTTTCTTAATATCATAAAAAAAACCCCGAAGCTTCGGGGTTTTTTTTGTGTCTAAGGGTAATTATATCTCGCTATAATCAAAATACATAACGGGTTGATATAATTAAAATAAATGTAAATTTAGGTTTACAAAAGCAACCATACTCGTTTATTTACATCTACATAGTAGAATAATTGTATTATTTCTCAAAACCCCAATTATGAGAAGGATAAAAATAATATTGATATTTTTTATTGTAGCTGTATTTACAGGATGTTCTAATGATGATAATGAAACTAGTTTTTTTTATGAATTAGTTACGGTACAAGATGCTTCTGTCCCTGAGCAATTTAACCGTGGTGAGATTTATACCATTACTGTTTCGTATTTTAGAACATCAAATTGTCATTCATTTGCAGGGTTTGATTATAACATATTAGACAATGAAAGAACTATATCAGTAATCAGTTTGGTAGTTAACCAAGGTAATTGTGAAGAACTAGACATGACTGATCCTATAGAAGTTTCTTTCGAATTTCTTGTTGGAGAGGAAGATTCTTATATTTTTAAGTTTTGGCAAGGAAAAGATGAAAATGGAGATAATCAATTCTTAGTCAAAGAAGTACCAGTATTATAATTAAACTAAAAAAAGTAATTAGTGAGTTTAGACCAGCTCATAAAGGGATGTAAAAAAAGAAATGCCGTAGCGCAAGAACAATTGTATAGACTATACAGTAGCAAGTTATTTTCTATTTGCTTAAAGTACTCTAATGATTATTCTAGTGCAGAAGATACATTACAAGATGCTTTTATAACCATTTTTGATAAAATAGCCCAATATAAAAATCAGGGCTCTTTTGAAGGGTGGATAAAACGAATAACTATAAATACAGCTTTACAAAAATATCGAAAACAAAAAGTTTTTGATATTATTAATGAAGAACAAATTGAAGAAGTAGAAGTACAAATTGATGATGATGAGGTTTCACTAGATTACCTTCTTAAAATTATTCAACAACTTCCAGATCGATATCGATTAGTGTTTAACCTTTATGTATTAGATGGTTATTCACATAAAGAAGTTGCTGAGATGCTTGAGGTATCTGTAGGGACATCAAAATCTAACCTTGCCAGAGCAAGGAATATTTTAAAAGAAAAACTAGAAGCCAACCAAGAACCCTATGTTCGCTCAATTGAAGGACGAAGATGAATGATAAAAAAAATATAGATCGATTATTTCAGGAAAAATTCAAAGATTTTGAAGTTATTCCTGATGAAATAGTATGGGAGAAAATAAAAGCCCGACAAAATCAAAATAAAAAGAGAGCTTTTCTTATTCCTTTTTGGTACAAGGTTGCTGGTATTGCTGCTCTATTTGCTATTATATTTGGTATTAGTAACTTCCCTTTTGATACAACCACTCAAAATCAAGATCAGACAATAACCAATTCTGAAACTAAAATTAATGCCGAAGAGATTCCTGATGATTCTTTTGAAACTACAACAATTAAAAAACCAATAGTCCAGACAGAAAAAGAAAATGTCTCAGGCTCTGATAAACATGTAGAAAAAAATGATTCTGATACCAAAACCATTCAAAACCATTATTTTGAGCCTTCTGAAATAGAAGAAAATATAACTATTGCTGATACTAAAGAAAAACAATCACAATCAGTAAAAAATAATACTACAAATACCAATGATGAACAACATATAGTTGATCATTCTTTAAAAAACGCGGGTACTAAAGATAAAGCTCTTAGTTCTGAAAAAGAAGATATGATTCATGCAAAGATTTCGACTACTCCTTCTATTGCTACTAACTCTTCAAATAAAGAAATGAAATCAGATAAAGAACATTCTACTTTTATCTCTCCAGATCAAAATAATATCGCAAATGCCGATGCTATAGCCGAAAGAAGTAATGATAATACCGAAAGAAATAAAATTATAAACCCTCGCACAAATACTAAAGAGAAAGCCTTTAGTTCTGAAAAAAGTGATGTAATTCAGGAAAAGATACCTAATACAGATCCTACTCTTGTTAATTCTTCAAACAAAGAAATGAAATCAGATAAAGAGTATCCTACTTTTACCTCTCCAGATCAAAATGATATCGCAAATGCCGATGCTATAGCCGAAAAAAATAATGATAACACTAAAACAAATGAAGAAAAAAATAGTGTTGTAGAAGAACCTAAGAATCAAGATGACAAAGGTAAAAAGTCCATCTTTGATATAGTAAATCAGGAAGAAGAGGTTGTCGAAGTAGCAGCATCTTCAAAAAAATGGAATATCTCACCAAATGTAGCTCCAGTATATTATAATTCTATTGGAGATGGATCTCCTATTGATTCTCAGTTTGCTGATAACAATAAAAATGGACAAATAAATATGAGTTATGGAGTTCAAGTTTCTTATAATATTAATAAAAAACTTAGTGTTCGTTCAGGAGTAAGTAAAGTCGATTTAAGTTATAATACAAATGATGTTGGTTTTACCCCTTCTGCAATTGGGCAAAACTTAGAAAGTATTACTTATAATGAAAATGCGGGAGCAATTCTTATTTCTGATATTGGAAATACAAGAAATACAGAAGCTCTTGATATCAGTAGAAATGCAATAAACCAAAGTCAAAATATTGGACTAATAAATCAAAGTATTGCTTATATAGAGGTTCCTATGGAAATGAAATATTCGTTGATAGACAAAA
Source organism: uncultured Aquimarina sp. (assembly GCA_947498785.1). Classification (GTDB taxonomy): domain Bacteria; phylum Bacteroidota; class Bacteroidia; order Flavobacteriales; family Flavobacteriaceae; genus Aquimarina. The sequence goes on from CANMLS010000023.1 coordinate 68,393, forward strand.
AGTTTGGTGTAAATATGATTGGTGGTTTTAGTACGCTATTCTTACAAGATAATGAAGTATCACTCGAGGCTGGAGATTTTGAAACTTCTATTGGTGAAGCCAATAATCTTAATGACTTAAGTTTTACAGGAAATATCGGACTTGGTGTTGATTATAAAATCTCGAATCAGTTCGAGATTAATCTCGAACCCATTTTTAAATATCAATTTAACGCATTTAATGATAATGCTGGTAATTTCAAACCGTATTACTTTGGAATTTATACTGGCGTAAGCTTTAAGTTTTAAAATGTATACAACAAACCCTTTTTTAGTTGGTTAGGTAGTTATTGCAACAAACAAGCAATGATGAACAAAGTCGTTCCTGAGGAGGAACGGCTTTCGTTTTTTCTAAATACTATTAAGAAATATCTAGAGCTCTTATTCGCCGTAAGCTACATGAAAATATTTGGTTATTCGAGGCAAATTCTTATAACTAATATCAAACCTCAGTACCTGACCAACATAAGGCTGGTATTCTTCATTTTTGATGGCGTGTCGAATTTCGGGATCAAGATATAAATCTTTGATATCGGCAGAGTTCACATCTCTTAATTCATTATACCAATATTCTTTTCTGATAAGAAACCATTTTAAATCTTCTGATTGATAGATGCTTTTATCATAAAAAGGTTTTTCATTGATCCATATTTTTGGGTTCTCAGTTACTGCTACTGATGACTGTTGTATCACTAGATAGATATGTGCCCCAGCATTCCATTCTGTTCCATTAGGTCCGCCAGCATCATGATCAAATAAATTATTACTATTATGCTTTCCGGTTTTTATGCTTTCGGATTCTTTTTTTATCCATTCTTTTATTTTGGGACTATCATTTTCATTCGAATATTTATCGTCTAATTGATAAAAACAAAAAGCTTCGAATTCTTTACTATTTTCTTTAGTAACTTTTTCTTCTTTATTATGCTCTTCTATGGATTTTTCTTCCTTATCATCTATATTGATATCTGGATTTGACTTACACGATACTATCAAAATCAATCCTAATATTATAAGTTTTAAATTCATATTTTAATTTACAGCAATTTTTAAGTTCTCTTTTTAATAATGAGCTCTAACTTTTGAAGAAATTAAAGTTTTACTATTATTATCATCAAAATTTTTACATTCAGATGTCCTATACCAATTATCTCCTATATTAAGTTTATTATAGTAAGCTTTATCAATATAAACTTTTTTAAAAACCACCCTAGATCGTTGTTTGGTTTTAATCACAATAGTATAATCTTCTTGATCGCTTATCTTATAGCAAAATGTTGTTATTCTATTACTTTTATTATCATTCATTGAGGAATTAACATCTTCACACCTTTTTATATATTCTTTAGGTTCGTATTTTTTTTCTATGACCACTCCTTGATCAAAATCATTTAACTTATTAAACCAAACAACTACCCCTACAAATAATAATATCAGAAAAAGAGGTGACCACCCTACTATTTTATTTAAAATTGACATATTCAATAATTTAGAATAGAATATCTTGTAGATAGGTTTCCTTTTTTTAAAAGGGGAACAAGATTATTCGAATTATATGTAATCATAAAGAAAGTTATAATACAATATTAAAGAGATATCTTTTTTTTCCAATGATGACTGGTAGTCTCTTGCCTTTCACCATTCCAACCTTTATATACATCAATTCCATTTTCTAGAACATCATAAGAAGAGTATTCTATTTTATTATAGAGCTCTGTAGTGCTCACCACCTTAGCAGTTTTAGTTTCATGATCATTGATAACAACATAAGTTATAGAATAAGGAATATATTCTTCCCCCATAATAGCTATTGCAAAATATGCTGTTTCATAAGCTTCAGTATTGCTGCTAGTAACGTTATCACTATCTTTTTTTACTGAGGTTTTTTTTGAATTATTATTCGAATAACAAGAGACATATAACAACAATATGCATCCTAAAATAAGTGTGTTTTTCATCTATTTTTTAATTTTCTAAATAAAGAAAAGTTTACTCTACAAAAGACAAAAATAACTACACTTTCTTTCTTAAATTACCTTGTTTTCAGTGAAATTTATATGAGAATTGGTTTAGCTTTTTAAATCAAGACATATCAACCTTACGCTCTGTTTAAAAGATATGTTGAATGACGACATACAAGAGCATAAAGCAAATCGATTAAATAAATTGTATATACTCTGAGAATTTAATAGTATCTCAAAGCTAAAGAGTTAACAAGCATACGCATCCGATATCATATGCTTGTTTTTAAAGTTTTTTATTTTAATTCCCAGGTTCTTACCCAATCATAAGAAGTTGTTCTTTCTTCTTCGGTTCCTGTCATACCACCATCAGAAGGAACAGGATTCCAATCATAAGTCTCAACAACCATTCTTAAATACATCGGTAAATCAAAGTTTGCTTTTGGAATAACTGTATACACTTTTTTACCATCTAAATAAAATTCTATCTCAGCTTCACTTTTCCACCAAGCGGCATAGATATGATAGTCTGACCAAACTTTCTCTCCTATTTCAGTATTACCTCCTATAGACCCAGTTTGTGTTGCTGCGCAATCGGCTTGTCTACTATGTGTGTTAGAGTGAATGGTTTCGTCAAATTGTAAAGCCCAATTTGCAGTCGTGTTAATTTGCCCTACACATTCTTGAATATCTAATTCTGTAACTCTTCTATCGCAACCTATACCTTCATTTTTATGATTAATTAACCAAAAGGTAGAAGACATAAAAGTTTTGTTAGCTTTCATTCTACATTCAAAATAATATCCGACTTGTCCTGCTACCTTAGAACCAATGTATGACCCTGCATGTGTAAAAGTATTACCATTTACCATTTCTGATGCATCTAACTTATAGGCTGTTAGCTTAAGGTTGTTTTCAGTTTCTGTTACCGTATTTTTCTTAAAGATTCCTGGGGCTCTGCCAATCCATCTTGTTGGATCTGTATTTAACCATTTACTTTCATCAAAAACACCATCATTAAACTCATCTGATAAGCTTTCTACTTTACTCCATGATTTACCTGAGGGAGCAGGATCAGATCCAATAAAGTAAGGGGTATTTGACGAAGGTTCGTTTCTTGTTACTATAACGTCAAAACTACAAGATACCGTATTACCAGCAGCATCTTTTACTTGAAATGTATTTGTAGTTGTTCCGACAAGAAATACCTCACCAGACGCTAAACCTTCTATTTGTGAGGTTACAGCTCCTGGTAGATTATCACTACCAACGGGAGCAGTATATGTTACCACTGTACCATTTGATAAAGCATCTACAGCTTCATTAATATCTGAAATACATGTTATTGTTGGATCCACATTATCTTTAGGATCATCAGTTTCACTACCATTCTCGTCACTACTACTACAACTACTACAACCAATTGCTGATACAAATAAAAAGATGATCAACTTGATTGAAAGGGCATTTTTTAACATAATAAGATTTTTATACAAAAATAGATGGTATACGCTTCAAAAACACAAACATATGTTTCAGAATTAGCAACACATGTCTCGTCAGCCATTTCTTCAAAGATATCTTTAATTAAGTATATCTATATATCCTGAATTTCTTCAGGGTTAAAAAAACCTTCTCATATCTTCTAGATTATTTGTGTCTTTATACACAATTTTCTAACTCACTCTGTTAGTAATCTATTCAATTCACTTATCCTTGCAAGATGGTGATCATCATGTTCTGCTACAAAAAGAAACAGATCCATAGTTCGCATTGGCGTTTCTAATCTGGGATGCAGTGCGTATTGATAAACTTGTTTTTCTGATACTAATTTTAGGCTATCTATTGTCTTTTTCCGAATATTTTGAAATTCTTTTAAAAGAAGCTCAACTGGCTTTTCATTATGCTGTGCAAAGTGAGTTTTCCTATTTTCTAAGTCTGCTGTTCTCAGGTATTTCTGATTACTAAGAATATCTTCTAATCGACCTTGCCAAATAGGTTCAAGATCGATTAAGTGCCCCACATTTTCCTGAATCGACCAGCTATTATTCCGCTTGGTTAATTGTTGTGTTGGAATTTTCTTAATCTTATCATTCAGTCGCAACGAAGTCCCATCCAATCTCTCTAGTATTGAAGGAAAAATATTCTGCTCAATAGAAAATTCAAATTTTCGATCAAACCATTTTATTTGTTTCATTCTTTACATTTTTAACTATTTCACATACAACTAAGCATAGCTTACTTTAAATGTAATAGATTTTGTAGGTATACAAAAGGAGTCGTTGTTAATTTTCCTTTCCAGAGGTGTGAATTCGAATTAATGTATATGAAAACCCTTTATCATGCTCTCCTAGAACTGATACAAACAGCTCATCTTTATTAATGATTTTATATTGAATTTTCTTTGGAAAGTCATGTTGTAAATTCTCAAAAGAAAATAACTGTTTTTCTGATTGCTTTAACGTAAACATAATTCCTTTTCCCTCATTTTGATCGAATACTGTAGCTATATATATCAAATTATCATCAGCCAGTTTTATCTCTAATGTTTCAGAAACATATTTTTTTTCATCTTTTATTTTGTAAGATTTTCCTATAAATTTTTCATCTTTCTTTTTCCAGGTTTCATAACTTTCTTTCCCATCTATTTTCCAGGTTCCGATTAAGAAGTTTACCTTTTGTATATCCATCTTTTGTCCATATACATGTTGTAAAATAAATACTCCAAAAATGACACTTAGTTTTATAATCCTCATTAGTTTACTTTTTAGTACGGCAAAAGTAATTTCTACATATGCTTATGGATTGTAAAAAACCGACACTTTACTTTTTTAAGAATAAATTCGCCATATTTTCTTCAAAAAACTTGTATCGAGTTGGATCTTCACCAGTAAATTCTTTAAAGTTTTTAATAAAATGAGATTGATCATAAAACCCTGCTTGAAAAACGATATCTGACCAATCGATATCATTTCTCTGAACCAATCTAAAAATATAGGAAAATCTAATGATTCTCACATAAAATTTTGGAGACAACCCAATGTGCGCTTTAAAATAACGTTCCGAACTTCTTTCACTTATTCCAATTTTATTTTGAAGTTCTTGTAAGCTAAGTTTTCCATTATTCTTGATAATCAATTCGACTATCTTTTGTCCTTCTAAAGGTTTTATTTGTAATCTAGAAATATACGATAAAAACCAATCTTCAATCTGTTTTACTTTTTCATTAAAAGAAAGAAAACTGGTAGCCACTTCCTTAATTGGATGTATTATTTTTAGAATTTCTGAAGGGATTTCAACAACTTTATCTGTTAGACTTGCTATTTCTATATCAAATAATTTTGTCAATGCCCATGGTTGTAATTTAATCGCAAACATTTTTGATTCACCTGTGTTTTCAAGGAAAAAATAATTTTTGATTTGCCCTGCAATTAAATCTTTTCCCTGTAATTGCCAAACTCCATTTATATTGGTTTTATACACATCTCCCAAATGAAAAATAAGTTCTGGATATCCGTCAGGAATAATTTTTTCTCTTTGAATAGTAACATCACTTTGTTTATTAATCGACCAAAAACTTTTGATTATTGTAGATACTTTTGGGTCAGCACTTTTTTGAATATAGGTTTCATTCATAATTGTGGCTAATTACTAAAATAATTTTACAAAACTATAAAAACTAGTTACCACAAAATATTTAGTTCTTTTTAAGACCTGATTCCAGAGTTTTTAAAATCGTATCTCTTGTTTTTTCACGTAACTCCTTCTTCTGTCCTTGGGTTAATCCTATGGTCGGAATTGCGTTAAGAATACGAGCTCTCATAATACCAGGGCTGCCACTAAAAAAAGTATAAGAAAATCGTTTTTTGTTATCAAAAAATGCAAGTGGTAATATCGGAATTTGGTGATCTATAGCCAATCTAAAAGCCCCATCTTTAAACTGATCTAATACAATAGATTCATCATCTGGAACACCTCCTTCGGGAAAAATACAGATACTTGTACCATCATGTAATCTGGCTTGCGCCCGATCAAAAACTTCTTTTCGACTACGTTGACTATTACGATCAACCAAAATACAAGTTCGTTTATAGAAAAATCCAAAAACAGGAATCTTTACCAATTCTTTTTTACCAACAAAAACAAATGGATTTTTTACACAATATAACATCAACATGATATCAGTTATCGATGTGTGATTAGCCACAAACATGTAACTCTTTTTGCGATCTACAGGTGCTTCGATACTAACTCGAGGTACAAAACCTGATCCATATAATACGATTTTTGCCCAAAATCGTGCTACCAAAAAAAACTGCGGGTATAACTTTTCTGTTGAAGAAAGTACTAATAACAAAGGAAACATAATAACTATTGGAATAGCCATAGTGATATAAAACCAAATACGCCACAATAGAATAAGTATGTTTCTTAATAATTGCATTACTCAAAAATACACAATTGGTTTGAGCTATGTGAACAAAAAAATTACCTTTGCCAAGAAATTATAAAAATTACCATGTCCAGAATTCTCACAGGAGTACAGAGCACAGGAACGCCACACCTAGGAAATTTATTAGGAGCTATCCTACCTGCTATCAAAATGGCCAATCAACCTCAGAATGAACCTTTTCTGTTTATTGCCGATATGCATTCGCTTACACAAATTAAGGATGCCAAAACATTACGAGAGAATACTTACTCTACTGCAGCTACTTGGTTAGCTTGTGGATTGGACATAGAAAAAACAGTTTTTTATAGGCAAAGTGATATTCCGCAGGTAACAGAATTATCTTGGCACCTAAGTTGTTTCTTCCCTTATCAACGACTTACTCTTGCTCATTCGTTTAAGGATAAAGCTGATCGATTAGAGGATGTAAACGCTGGACTTTTTACTTATCCCATGTTAATGGCTGCAGATATCTTATTATATGATGCAGAGATTGTTCCTGTGGGAAAAGATCAATTACAACATCTTGAGATAACACGTGATGTAGCTTCAAGAATGCATGCTCAAGTGGGTGAGATATTTATATTACCAAAAGCTCAATTACAAGAAGAAACAATGTATGTTCCAGGAACTGATGGCATTAAGATGAGTAAGTCAAAAGGAAACATTATCAACCTGTTTTTACCAGACAAAAAACTACGTAAGCAGATAATGACTATCCAAACAGACAGTACACCCCTAGAAGAACCAAAAGATCCAGATACTTGCAATCTATTTGCTATATATAAGCTCGTTGCAACCGAAGAGCAACAAGAAGAAATGCAAAAAAATTATCGTGGCGGTAATTATGGCTATGGTCATGCAAAACAAGCGTTATACGAATTGCTTATTGACAAATTTGCTACAATTCGTGAACGATATAATTATTATATGGATAACCTTAATGAAGTTGATGAAGCTTTAGCAATAGGAGCAAAAAAAGCCACCGTCATAGCAGATACTGTATTGGCAAGAGTACGTGAAAAAGTAGGGTATTAATATCACCAGATTAATTTTTTAAAAGATTTGTTTTCAAATAGTTAAATATGTTTACTAATTTTATCCAATGACAAAAAATGTTTATTATTTTTTAATACTATGCATATTCACTTTTTGTTCTAGAGAAAACTTACCTAAGTCTAATATCTCTTTTTATCATTGGAAATCTGAGGCAAGCATTAATGAACCCTATACCAAAGCGATTCATACTACGGATACTGATAAAATCTATCTTCATTATTTTGATATCGCAACAAAAGGAAGAATAAACCAGTATAATAATAGCATTTTTCCAACCTATGTTTTAAAAAAGGTTTCAAAAGAATATCAAGATTTTGAGATTGTACCCGTTGTATATATTACAAATGAAGTGTTCAAAGTCCAAAAATTAGATATTACCGATTTATCAAATAGAATTACCAAATTAATTCATCAAATAAGTACAAAGCATTTTGGTAGAGAGATCAAAGAAATTCAGATTGATTGTGACTGGACACAAAGTACCAGAAACGTTTATTTTGAATTTTTAAATACATTATCAACCCAGTTTGATATTGATGTAACGATTAGACTACATCAAATAAAATTTAAAGATAAAACAGGAGTTCCTCCTGTAAAAAGAGGAACTTTAATGCTTTACAATATTGGTGATCTAAAACATAAACAACAAAATTCTATTTTAGAAAATGCGATTGTAAAACAATACATAAATTCTAAAACTACATACCCCATACCGTTACATATTGGTTTACCTTTATTTTCTCAAACTGTGGTTACCAATATGGATAATAAAATTAAAATCATCAAAAATACAGAACGGGATGTTTTGGAAAATGATAATCATTTTAAAAAATTAAGTGAATTTAATTTTGAAATTGCAAAAGACACACTCTATAAAGGGTTTTATCTTAGTAAAGGGTATACTTTAAAATTAGAAGAATTAAAAGAAACAGAAATTATAGCATCTTATAAAACAATTAAAAAAAGTAAATTACAAACTAACAATATCATTTTTTATCATCTGGATGAGCAATCACTTTTATCTATTGATTTACAACAAATAATAGAACAATTATGAGAACTGTATTGACCTATATATTAATATTTATCTCTTCAATTATCTATGCAAGTGATCACAATTTTGCTTGTGGGGGTGGTTCTTGGGAAGGAATGAATTTTTATAATTTATTTGTACAAACTAACATTTCTGCAGAAGAGTTTTATCCCTTTTTAAGAGATGAATACAATAGTTTTTATGGAGAGGGCTATTATGATGAAAATAAGGAAACTGTTTACCCTAAGGGGAATGTAAATCTATGGAAAGAAATTCTGGTAGGCTGGAGTACCAAGGATATAGAAAATGCAATTTATAATTTTGACAGCTTTAACTGGAAGAACAAAAACACTAAAGCTGAAAAAAACGCTAAAACCTATATCAAATTTGCTCAGCAATGCAGTGAAGCTTTTAAATATAGAAATAAGCGAAATTCTTGGGATTATGATGAGATTCTAGCACAAAAAACTGTAAATACAGAAGCTTTACTAGCAAAAGCAAATTTATTGTTAAGTGCCGAAACCAACCAGCAATTAAAAGAAAGATATTATTATCAAATTATTAGAATTTTACACTATTCTAAAAACTTTAATGAAGCTATTCGTTTTTTTGAAACAAAGGTTGAGGATCAATTCCCAAAAAATGAGATCTATTACTATATAACTGATCAGGTAGCAGGTTGTTATTATTCTACAAAAGACTATGAAAAATCAGCATATTTATTCACCAAGGTAGTAAACAAAAGTATTGACAGGAAAAAATCAGCTTTTATAAGTTATAATTTTTGCACCTATAAAAATGCCGAAGGAAAACCATACTTTACTAGTTTAGATGATGAAAAAGATGTGCTGTTAATCAAAAGCTTGAGAGATTTTTCTGACGAAATTAAAAACATCAATACATTTATAAATCTAGATGCAAAAGATCCAAGGGTAGAACTTCTTTTTATGCGGGCCTTAAGCAATGTAGAACGTGATATCTGGACAAGAGATATCGGTATAGATGACAAGGTATTACCCAATCTTAATCTTAAAAACAATTACAATAAAAATCATGAGGAACTTCTTCAAATAGCAGAGCAACAAATTGGAAATACTCAAATCAAAAACAAAGATTTTTGGAAAATTACAAGTTCCTATTTATCATTTATTAATAATGATCTTACCGCAGCAAACCAGAAATTAAATGAGGTACAATCATTTCCAAATCAAAAGAAGATACTATCCATCGTTTATGAAGTTTTCAGTTGGGATACCATTACTTCTGAAAATGAAAATTACTTAACCAGAATAATTGAAAATCACCCTTCCAATGAAGATTGGAAACCACTTATTCTTGACAGAATTTCACATGTGTATTATAAAAATAACAAAATAGGAAAAGCATTTCTAGTTCATAATCATGTCGAAAATGTTAAAAATATTAGCTCTTTAGAATTACTAAATGCTTTAGAAAAATTGTATTACAAACCCAATAAAAGCAAGTACGAAAATATGCTTTTAAACAACAAATCTAAATCCTCTCTTGACTATATATCGTATATAAATCATCAAAAAGGAGTGTATTATTTGTATCAAAAAAATCCTGAGGAAGCTTTAGTCTATTTTAACAAAAAAGGTGATATAGTACGAGAGATATCTATTCCCGGAACTATTTTTAGTAATAACATAAAAGAATGTTTTAGTTGTCCTGATAAAAATGTAATGGCCGATGAGGTATATAAAGCAGATGTTTTTTCATTCATCAAAACTAATTTCTCAAAAAAAGAACTAGCTATAAATTTGATCGAATTAAAAAAATTAACCCACAATGAGAAGCAATGGAAATCCAAATTAGCTAATTATTTATTAGCCAATTATTATTATAATATATCCAACACGGGCTATTATAGAGGCATATTAACCAATAATAGCAATTGTTGTGATTATAATTATATCGACTATGCTAATGATAAATATAAGAATGATAAAATAGGTGCCAATATTATTGCAAGTAGATCAGGGTATAACTTATCTAATATTAGCTATTATGACAAACATTACTTTGGATTAAGCGACACTGCAATGGAATATTATCAAAAAGTAATCGATTTATCTACTGATAAAGAATTGAATGCTCGTTGTTTATATCTAATGGCAAAATGTGAACTTAATGACTACTATAATAATGGTAGTTCTAATACTTTTGAAATAAAATTATCTGAATATCAAAATATCCAATTACCAAATTATAATAGTTTTAAAGTATTAAAAGAACACTACTCAGACACCGAATTTCATAAAATGATTATACGAGAATGTAGTTATTTTAGGCATTACAGTGCACAGTATTAATTACAAACAATCTAAGCTGATCAAAAAGGTATTGAGAGTACCATTTTAACAAGCTTAGATATAGAAAATAGTACTCTAAGATAATAATCTCCTATTTGTACATTCCTTTTTCTACTTTTAGAATTACATTATGAGTTTTGTTATTTTTAATAAAAATAATGGGGTATTTCCCTACTTTATTACATTCCTTTAAGTCCCAAACCTTTTAAATATGATGCATCCAAAGTCAAACTATTTTTAAGATAAAAAATATTAACTTCTGGATTTGAATCGCCATATTTTATTGACATTAAATCATTTTTCATCATAAATACCACATTAAAAAAAACTTCATTCTCGTACGGATTCCCGTAAGAAAATTTTAAAGTTTTGTGATAGCTTGCAGTAAAAATTAAGTTCATAATACTTCAAACAAAAACTAATTTTTTAATAATAAATATATCTAATATCACATGCTCACAAAACCCACTTTTTATAAGTTTCGCAATAGCGAATTTATTCAGTATTTAACCTATGTGAAAAACATCGTAATCCTGCGAGATCCACAGGCTTTAAAGCTTGCACCACAATCTGCTACTTTAATACGAGAAATCTTTGCTATGGATGAGGTATATAAAAAACAAATCAATACCATCACCAAAGATCTTGAAACACTAGATAAACGAAGAGATATCGCTATTATCGGAATAAGAATTATTTTAGAAGGGTACATTTATCACTTTGATCAGACAAAACAAAATGCAGCAAAAGAATTACTGCAAAATATAGATGACTATGATAAAGAAATAGCCAAACAAAACTATCAAGTAAAAACTGTTACTTTAAATAACCTTACTCACGATTGGAATACTGTTTTAGAATTAAAAACAGCTTTGATAACTCTTGATCTTATTGATTGGGCAGAAGAACTAAAAGAAAGTAATCAAACTTTTAATAAGACTTATCTAGAGCATAATACCGAATATATATTCGACAGTAAAACCGATGTTACTCAACTTAGAAATAAAGTTATAGAATGCTATACTGATCTCACCAATCATATTATAGCATATGCTACTCTTCAATCTTCTGATGTATATGAAAATATCATCAAAGAAATCAATGCACTTACTAAAAAATACAATGATCTTGTAGAAAAAAGAGAAACAGTAGATGTTGAAACAGTAAGGAGATCGTTTTGATTATCTACTGTATATCTAATGCTAAATGAATTCACCAAAATTAATGAAAAATCATTTAACATAATTACATAGCTTATTTGGTATAATTCTTTTATATCACATAAGAAAAAAATTATTTCCTTTGATATGGATTCCCGTAAGAAAGCTTTAAAGTTTTATTGTAAATTTAAATTAAGAAATTTTTATCCCAGAAAACTATAAAATAAAACATATAATAAACCACCCCTATAAGTTTGCTACATCAAAAAAATCTTATTACAGGTGTATCAAATAGGTCAAAACAAAATTTTAAAAATCACAATCGTCTATTGCAAGGTAAACACATAAAAATGTAAACGGATACACAATAATTGTTTTTAATAACTTTAAAACTCTTAATGCATATGTTTACTACACCTGCCTTTTACATGTTTCGAAATAGCGAGTTTATCAAATATCTAATTGATATAAAAAATATTATAATTGTACAAAATCCTCGCGCTCTAAAAATTGAATCTCAAACTGCTCTTTTAACACAACAAATCACCGTTATCGATGATGTATTAAAAAAACAGTTAGAAAATCCAACAATCCAAAATGCTGACCCAGATGAAATAGATCAACGTAGAGATCTGGCCATTATAGGCATAAGATCTATTGTAGAAGCTTATACGTATAATGTTGATGAAATAAAAAGTGCAGCTGGAGCAGCTTTATTAGAAAGTATTGATAAATACGGTAGCCCGATTACTCAACACAACTATGAAGCTCAAAATAACGCTCTAGATAATCTATTATATGATTGGTCTACAATTCTTATTTTAAAAGCTTCTATAGCAATTCTTGGACTAACGGGGTGGGTTGAAGAACTATCAGAAGGTAATGATTCTTCTATAAAAACACCCTTTAGCCACAATTTAACAACAGTATCTAATAGTAAAATAAATATATACGGACTTAGAAATCAGGCTAAGAAAAGTTATAACAATTTAATTCATCGTATTGCAAGTCATGCATCCCTAAACCCTAAAACCTATGAAGGTGTGGTACGTGAAATTAATATATTAACAAATCGGTATAATACCCTTGTAGAAAAAAGAAAAACCACAGTTTCTGATGCCATTAAAACTAAAAAACCTTTTGACCTTTCTTATGTGTTTTAAGTAAGAAATTTTATGTCAAAACAAATTACCATTTTCAGAAAAAATATTCAATATTAGTATTGATTATTTGCATCCTCTATTAAGTGTATAAAAAATAATATTGATAGCATTTATTCAAGACATAATTATCCCATTCTAGTACAAAAAACCTTTTGTATGTACGGATTTCCGTAAGATAATCTCATATTTTCTTCTTAATTTAATATCAGGAAAATTTCATCTTTTGGAGCTTTTCGAATAATCTTTATCGTTCAAACGCCTTATAGAAATATCACATATATGTATTAATATATTAAGGCTAGTGCTTAAATTTAAAAAAATCAGAAAGAGAATACTCGAGCACTACACAAAGTAGTCTGATTACTTCTACAGAAGGTCTGGTTTCTGCTTTTTCGATATCTATAATCGTACGATAACTTACCCCAGATTTTTCGGCTAATTCAGTTAAAGTCATTCCGGCGTCTAGCCTCAACCCCCTTAGTCGATTGCCTAATGCTTCTTTGAATTGATCATCTTTAGCCATCCCCAAAAATGGCTAAATTCCTGTTAACAAGATAGTTGCAAAGGATTATATTTACGTAAACAACTGATTGTCTATTGATAATATGCAGTATATTGCATATTTTATTATATTTGTATTACACAATACAGAAATGACCAAAGAAGAACTATATCGTTATATGTTGGCTTATCAGCAAGAACACATGTTTACCAAAAAGGAGCAAAGTAATTTTATTATTGCTCTCAAAAGTTTACAAACTGATACTGATTCCAAAGAAGGAAAAACATAATACAAAAAATATATTTACACCATGACAGAAAAAAAACTTTACGAACGATTAATGCGCTACAAAAGTAAGTATGGTCTTACAAGAGAAGCATTACAACAGTATCAATGGGCTTTAGAACTCATTAAAGAAGGAAATAGTGATCAAGAAGAATAAAAATATAGGGTTACCCATTTAAATCTCAAATCATTGTAAATGAGTGTATTATTTTGTAAATTATATGTAAATATTCCACAAA
>CANMLS010000024.1 GCA_947498785.1 uncultured Aquimarina sp.
CAACAGAGCTAACACTCTTGACGGTAGAGCTGGGTGTCTTGACAACAGAGCTAACACTCTTGACGGCAGAGCTGGGTGTCTTGACAACAAAGCTAACACTCTTGACGGCAGAGCTGGGTGTCTTGACAACAGAGCTAATGCTCTTGACAAGATGTTTAAAATTTTTACTTCAGAAACATTTATATATATAATGCCTATTTAAACGTATAATAGTCTTAAAAAAATCTCACAAGATGGTTAACCTTATACTGTCAATTAAGATTTTTTTCTTCTCGTCTTACCATACCAAACATTACCTTTTTCATCTTTTGCAAAACTTCTTGCATACCATTCTTTACTTTGTAATTGTTGTAATTTAGCACATATCTCTATTTGTTCTCCATGGTTTTTTCTAATGGTCAAGTTTCTTACACATAATGTATCGACATTATTCTGAAAAAACGGATCTGAACTGTATATATATCCAGCTTTAAGGATTGGACTTTCGTTATGATTATTATATATTATATCTTTAGTTACTGCTTCATCATCCATTGATTGAATTACTACATTTTGCCAGTTTAAGAATGGTAAAGTATTCCCAAAAGTTGAATCCTTTTCTATTGACCAGATAGCATCTTTAGCATCTGTATTGATCAACCAGTTTTTAAAACTTTTCTTTTTCAAAAAATTTGATTTCAGAAGTGCTTTAGCATCATCAACTCTTATTTTTTTATTATCATTATATGTGATTTTAGCTACACTCTTTTTCTGATTGGTAGATAATTTGTTCCAATAAGAATTTTTGATCAAAGCATAACTCATATGACCAATATCTCTTTTTACTACATCAATTCCTTCTCCTATACTTTGTGCATCTCCTTTTGTTGATTGTAATGCTTTATTTACTTCTTCTATTATTTCTACTTCTAACTTTGTTGTAATCGAAGTGCCATAAATTTCGCCAGCTATAGCACCGCCATTTTTACTGGCTTTTACTTCTCCTGTTGTATAGGTGTTAGAAACGACACCACTAAATCCCAATTCACCTACAATACCTCCTGCCAAAGCATCTGCAATGCAATATGCTACCGAATAACTATTAAAGATGTTTCCTCTTATAGATCCTGCTATACCTCCAACGAATTTTTTACCTTTTACAGTACCACTGCTATACGATTGATAAATATTTGCATTATACTCAGCATAGACATCTGTCATTTCTCCTATGATTCCACCTGCATACTTATGTGTACAATCAACATTGCCTTCATTAGCACAATTAACGATTAGATCATCAGTACCAGAACCTACAATTCCACCTCCATTACTGCTACAAGAAATATTACCACTAAAATGACAATTTAATATCGAACCAAGGGATGATTCTCCTACAATACCTCCCACAGCTCTATCTGCACTAATCTTTGAAAGAGAAGAGCAATTATTAATTGATCCTGGTCCTGTACTATTATGACTAGTATTGTTTTCATAATCATAATCTCCTCTATTATAGCCTATAATTCCTCCTACATTAACTGAACCTTTAATTTTTCCTTCAGAATGACAATCAACAACAGCTCCTTCATTGATATGACCTACAATACCTCCAACTTGACTACCTGTTGCATTTATCTTTCCTTTAAATGAAGAATGTATTATTTCTCCGTATTTTTTCCTCCCTACTACTCCTCCTATTAATGAAGATTTTGAATACAGAACACCATTCACATGACAATTAGAAATCATAGCTCCCTTGTCATTGCCTACCAATGCTCCAACATCCATATTCCCCATTATATTACTATTGCTTAGGATTATACTATCCAATTGATTATCTCTTAATGCTCCAAACATACCTATTTGATCTTGGTGAGGTCTGTTTATGTATAGATTACGGATCGTAAACCCTTTGCCATTATATGTCCCTGTGAACGGTTTATGTTCATTACCTATGGGTGAAAAACCTAAAGAGTCTATAACCTTATCTATTTTTCCATTTCCATTCCAATCTTCTACTTTGGGTTCAAGAAAATTAATATCGGTTGTCTGAATATAATTCGCTTCCCATTTTGACATTTTGGTATTCGCTTGATTAAATTCCTGAACACCACCTGATTTTAGATCAGTTAATTCGGGTTTGGACAGCCATATTAAATCTTCTTTGGAGTCGATCAAATAATATTTTTCTCCATCGATTATGACTTTTTCAATATCATAATCCAGACCAGAACATCCAATTGTGAGAATAATGAAAGATAAAAAAATCAATGTTTTCATTCTTAGATATATACTTTTCATAAAATTATTGGTTATTTAACCTGTTGTTCATTTAGACATTTTTTTAAGCAAAATCTATTAATTCAGGTGCTTCGGCTATAGGAGAAGTATATTAAGAATAAGATTGTTGACTAAAAAAGCTATTCTCGATACATTTTGTCTTCATTTGATTACATCAAAACACTACCATTGACGTTTTTTTCTAGTATTCTTCTTAAATACACAACGGATGTTATCTATTTTCTTGGTAATAATTTCAATTTACATATCGCAACTATATGATGTTTTAATTACATATTGAAAACATCCTTACTACGGAATAGTCCCTATCTCGCTTAGTTTCCATCCTCCTTTTTTCTTTATAAATTGAAAATTATGTTGCCCTCCCTCGTGTTCTGCACTTGGCTCTGTAGTAGTAACTAAAACTTCATATACTTCTGTCTTTCTATCCTCTCTTTTATAGAATATTGTCTTTTTCTCCTTAAGTATTGACACAAATTCTGAACTAAAAATCAAATCAAAATCTTCTTTTACAAATCTATCTATCGGGATGTATATATCTTTATCATAGAGTTGATCATACCAATTTGGATCTGATTCTCTTTTGGATTCTAATTCTTTTTGTTCTGCTAAAGTATTTTCTAAGCATAAATAACATCGTATCCTATCACTTGATATCTCTTTAAATGCAGTTTTATCTTTTTCCTGAACTATTGTTAAAAATTCTACCCAGGTTTTTTCTATTGTTTTTTCTACCAATAAGCTTTGGTCTTCCTTTTTTGATTTTGAACAAGAATATAGTATTGTGACGATAAGAAGTATAGTAGTAACCGTTTTAATCTTCATAACTATAGGTGTAAATTAATTTCAAAACCTGAAATTATCGTATTATATATTCTTATCCAAATTAGAAATATGATAATCACACCAAAAATTACTTTATCAAAAACTTACTAAAGGAAGAAATTCCAAACGATACCAAAACGAAGTACAGCATCTCGAGTGGCATATCCTGGTGCAGAAAACTCTTTATTTTGGCTAAAGGCTTCTCCAAAATTTTCAACCTTAAAAAAGATACGTGTCTGTCTCACTTTGGCATTAAAAAACAAGTCAACCTGCGGAAAATCTCCTATTTCCTGATCATTCTGAACATAAAATTCTGATAGAACAGGATCATAAGCATCTGCTGTATAACTTGTAAAGTATTTAAAAGTGACTCCTGCCTGTAAAAAAAGTGCATTTTTCTTAAACCAATGATCTTGATAATACAAACTATTTCTTGTAATGACTCTAGGGATGTTATATACCTGGTTTCCTCCTCCTACATTTTGATACATCACGGTATTATCCAGACCAAGTTTCCATAATTTAATCCCTTGAGTAAGTTTTACTTTTAGGACATCAATAGTTTCTGAGGTTTGTAAAGGGGTAATTATTCCATCTGTATTTTTGGCAAAATATGTATAATTATCTATCGTAGAAAAACTTCCTTCTACCTCTGCTATTTTTATTGCTTTAAGTTTTACCTGTATTTTCTTCGTTTCTATATTAGAAAAATCATCATTCTGCCAGTTGTAGTTTATATAGTCACTTTGGTAGAGAAGAAAGTTATAATTTGGTGCAACTTCACTAGCACTTACTTTTGCCTGAATGCTATACTTTTCATCCAGTTCATATCCTGCTCCCGCATTAAAATAGTTTCCTTCAAAACCTTCATTGTTATCGCCATCGGCATTTTGAGATACAATTGTTTTTCCGTCTGCAAATATTTCAAAACCTTTGTATGTATTATGATACTCAGCTCCAACAGAATATATATCTCCCTTGATACGATTGGTTATATTGATTTGATTATTAGCTTCATCTACTTGATTTAAAATCGTATTATATCCATAGTTATAATTAGAGTTTCCTCCCAATACTCTTATATTACCCAACCAATCGTTTGTAAAATCAATAAATACATTATTTGTAAAATCTTCTAAGGCTACATTATCTGCAATAGCTCCCGATACATATGCCTCACCTAAGAGGTTATTGGGTGCAATTGCAGCTTGATCAAATCGAAATCTTTTATCTGTGATATCCAAAATATGGCCAAAAGATAAGCCTGTAGCTGTACTATCTGTTTTTTTTAATATTGCATACTCATGATTTAAATAAAATCGTTTACCGAGAAGGATATTTTCTGCATTTTCAAAATTAACGTTTATCGAGGCTCGATCTGCAAGTTCACTTTCTTCTTCTACAAATCGTCCGCGAGCCAAATATTGATCCAATCCCTCTTCTGACAACCCTCCGTTTTCTTCATTGAGTAAATCCTGAGATACAAAATGTGTACGTATTTTATATCTATCGTTCTTTGTAATATAGCTTGCTGTTACTCTAAAATTACCTGTACTTGTCAATGCATGTTGGTATTTTCCTAACGAACGTACTCCTTTATAAGCAATAGAAAGGTTTAATCTTGGCGAAGTATTTACTGTAAAAAAAGCATCTAATTGTTGTCCTTGCTCAAAAGTGGTATTAAAATATATCTCTGTAAGTGGTGTAGCGACTTGATAATATTTTATATCATCGGCTTCCATAAAATTAAAATGCCTTGATCTGGCTCCAAAGAGGGGTAATATATGATCTCTCTCTTCTCGTTTTATAAGACTATTATATGATTGGCCAATATTATGAATGGGCAATAATCCAAAATCATCTCTTCTAAGATAATTAAATTTATAATCCTTTTGTATCGTCAAAGTAGTATCCACCAAGGTAGTATCATTATCTATTGTAATGATTTTATATTCTGTTATAGGTGGTTTTTCCTTTTTTTCTTTTGGCGCAAATTTCCTCTCAAGCCCGTCAGAGTTTTGATTTGGATCTTCTTCTTGATTCCTATCTTGTGCCCAAATCACTGAAACTGATAGTACTAAAAATATAAGTAGTATGTTTTTTCTCATTAGAATGCTGAACTGTGGCAAAAATATACTTTTTTAACGAAAGTAAATCATACTCATTGTCTGTTTAGGTTAACTTTTTCTTCAATTCTATCTGTTTATATTTATGGTTTTCATTTGCCTCATAGCATTCATAAATACACATTTTGGTTACTATTAATAATTTATACCTTTCATTTCAAAAAATAGTTTTTAGGTATTCTATTCATACTGTATCTTCGCATTATGCTTACTTTACAACTAAATCCCAATATACTTGAGTGCGGAACAGATGAAGCTGGACGTGGATGCCTAGCGGGACCTGTTACTGCTGCTGCAATTATATTACCCAACGATTTTAACAATACTGTTCTAAACGATTCCAAACAACTTAGTGAGTCAAAAAGAAAACAATTAAGACCGCTATTAGAAGACTGTTCTTTGACCTATGGTGTGACACATATTTTTATGGAAAAGATTGATGAGATTAATATTCTAAATGCTTCTATTCTTGCCATGCAAAAGGCCATAGAACAATTACAACCTCAGCCAGAACATATTATAGTAGATGGAAATAAATTTAAACCATATCATAATGTACCTCATACCTGCGTTATTAAAGGAGATGGTAAATATCTAAACATTGCAGCTGCCTCGGTACTTGCAAAAACATATCGTGATGAGTTTATGGAGAAAATACATGAAGAATTTCCAATGTATAACTGGAAAAAAAATAAAGGATATCCTACTGTAGAACACAGAAATGCTATTCGTAAATATGGAATTACCAAATATCACAGAACTAGTTTTAGGTTATTACCAGAACAACTCGCACTAGATCTCAAATAATTATATCTTTGAGATACAAAAAATAAGGAAACTAAAAAATATTTGAATTAAATTTAGGCTTTATATTTATAAATCAGGAAACTAAAAAATTTTATTTTAATCAATGAATTTAGGAACGCAAAACCCATACAGATAATGAAAAGAATAGTTGTCATTCTTTTAGTTTTTATGGCTATTTCTTGTGATGATATTACAAAAACATCAAATTCTTTAATCGATCACATTCCCAGAGATGCTCAGGTTATAATAAAGATTAATGATTTAGAAGGAGCTACGAGCAAGTTAAGAGATAATAATTTTATTAAAAACAATAATCAAATAGCCTTTTTTGAATATTTCAAAAAACTATCTATTCTTGATGAAACTAACCAATCAGAAGGGCTTTTATGCTTCTCTCCTCTGGGTAAAAATGATTATGAATATACTTATATTTCAAAGTTCAATCCTTCAGCTATCAATCAAGATTCATTAAAAACCAAAACGATTGAAACTATTAATTATGCTGAAAATATTATTTACAAAATAACATCAAAAGGTCAACATTTTTTTGCTACCAAGCAAGATAGCTTGTTGATTGCATCTTCTTCTCAGTTATTTATAGAAAATGCAATTCGGATGAAAACCACTCCCGTTCCTATTGATAAAGATTTACAAAAAGTATATGAAGTTTCTGGCACTAATAACACGATGTCTGTACTTATAAATGGTAAGAAATTGCAAAATATCCATAATTCTTTTCTACCTAATACAACTTTAGAAAGTTTAGATAATTTTAGCGGTTGGATATCTGTAGATACTTCTATAGATCAAAATACTATATCTCTTGATGGTATTGCCATAGAAAAAGATTCTTTATCTAGTACTATTGGCATCTTTGACAATACAATAGCACAAGAAAACAGAGTATCCAGAGTGACCCCAATAACTGCAAAAGGATTCGTTTCTTTTACATATGATGATTTTGATGTGCTGAAAAAAAATCTATCTATGGCTCAGGATAGAGCACTAGAAGATATCCCTGGGGATCTTGACGAATTGTTGTCTGGTGTGACCGAAATCGGAACTATTTTTCTTGAGAAAGAAGAAGTATTGGTTTTAAATTCTTTGAATGGAGAAACGGCAAAAGAAAATTTAGCTGGTGATCGTATAGAAACCTATCGAAATACTACAATATATGGTTATAAAAATAGTGGTTCTTTTTCTCAAATCCTCACTCCTCTAGTTAACAATTTTGAAGCTAAGTTTTATACAGTTCACAGAAACTTTGTCATTTTTGGTTCTTCTATTAATTCTCTTAGAGATGTTATTTCTAATATTTTGAATCAAACATTACTTCATGACCAAAGTTATTATAAAAACATTATCAAAGATTTATCTGACCATTCATCGATACTAATCACAGGAAATGTTAAAAACATAAAGCAATACATTTCAGAAAATGCAGAAGAAGAGTATAAGACGCAATTAAAAGGTATAAAAGACAAAGGTTATCAGATTGGTTTAATACAGATTATAAAAGAAAATGATTTTGCTCATATCCATAGTATCTTGCAAAAAAATCTAATTAAAGGTGCCGCTACATCGGTTACACAAACCGCTTCTACGTCTTTAGAAAATAATCTTCTCAATAAGCCTATTCTCGTCAAAAACCATAGAACAAAAGGTATGGATGTTGCCGTGCAGGATATCCAAAACAACCTTTACCTCATCTCTGACAAGGGTTCTATATTCTGGAAAAAACAAATTGATGGTGAAATCCTAGGTGATATTCAGCAAATCGACATTTTTAAGAATGGTAGATACCAATTACTATTCAATACTGCAAACACATTATATCTAGTTGATCGTAATGGTAAAGATGTTAAACCATACCCTAAAAAGTTTGATAATGAAATTACACAACCTTTGGCCTTATTTGATTATGACAAAAGTAAACGCTATCGTATCATCATTACTCAAGGTAACCAAATAAAAATGTTTAATGCCGAAGCTGAAGTGGTTACTGGATTTAGATTCAAAAACACTGAAACGGATCTTATCATGAAACCAAAGCATATTAGAATTGGGACAAAAGATTATATCCTGCTTTCTGAAAAGAATGGAAAATTAACAATCCTGGATCGATTAGGTAAATCAAGAGTCAATGTAAAAGAGAAAGTTGATTTTTCTAAAAATGAATGGTACCAATACCTGGATAAATTTACCTCAACAACAAAGAACGGAAAACTGATTCAAATACAAAATGATGGAAATGCTGTAGAACAAAATTTAGGATTACAGGAAGATAATAGCATTGTATCTACTAATAAAACACTTGTAACATTTTCAGAAAACAAATTAACTATAAAAGGAAAGACTTTAGAATTAGACTTTGGGGTATATACCCAACCTAAACTCTATTTTATTAATAACAAAATCTATGTGACCATAACAGATATACAAGCAAAAAAAGTATATCTCTATGATAGTAACGCAGAATTGTTTCCTAATTTTCCTGTATATGGTAGTTCGGTATTAAGTCTTGGTAATATGGATAAAGATCCTAATCTTGAGTTTGTCGTACAGGGAGAAGAAAATAGTATTTTGATCTATCAAATCAATTAGATCTCACCTAACATAATATCATTACTAAAAACCGAAGGTAAAACTTCGGTTTTTAAAATTTGATGAAAACCCTGAGCCTATCTTTTTTGTATCTTATGCTAAATGAGCTATTAGTATAATCACATATCATTCAGGATGTCAAATTCTTATACCGAACTCAGGTCGTTATGCTTCTGTATTATGTGAAATAAACTGTGCTTTAAACAAAATGGCGAAATGTTTTAGTAGTTTTTCTTTTACCTCTTCTTCGTTTACTTTCTCTTGTCCTAGCTCTACATTAAGAGATGTAACTGCTTTGCCTTTTATTCCACACGGAATAATATTGTCAAAATATCCCAGATCAGCATTTACATTAAAGGCAAAACCATGCATGGTTACCCAACGACTAGAACGAACTCCCATTGCGCAAATCTTACGTGCAAATGGGGTTCCTACATCTAACCACACTCCTGTTTCTCCTTCACTTCGAGTTGCCTCAATACCATATTCTTTTAATGTAAGAATGACCATTTCCTCAAGAAAACGAAGGTACTTATGAATATCAGTAAAGAAATTATCTAAATCAAGAATAGGGTACCCTACGATTTGACCTGGCCCATGATACGTTATATCTCCTCCTCTATTAATCTTATAAAATGCAGCTTCTTTTTCTTTAAGCTGTTGTTCTGATAGGAGTAGATTACTTATATCTCCACTTTTACCTAAAGTATATACATGTGGATGCTCTACAAAAATAAAGTAGTTTGGGGTATCTAATCCTGCATCTTCTCTTCGGTTTTTTACTTTGATATCTATAATCCCTTTAAAAAGATGTTCCTGATATTCCCAGGTTTCTTTAAAATCCCTGCTTCCTATATCCTCTATTTGAACTTTTTTATTCATAACTACAAAAGAAAAGCAAAGATACGACGATAAAAAAGAGTGAAAAGAGAATCGATTACTTTTCTAACTCTACTTCTACATCTAGTATTTTTGGGTTTTCCATAAATTCGACAAACCCAACTTCTAGAGTAAAACTCTTTGCATCAAGGCTAAATGTAGCTTTGTCTGATGACATTTTTACTATTTTTCGCGGAAAACTATATTTCAATTTATATTTAGAACTTGCCAAAAACATTCGCATTTGTTCTAAACTATCTACGTTTTTTTTCACCTTTTCGGCATCAATTATCTCTGTTATTCTACTAAATTTATTATTATTAAAACTATACGTAACCCTGGTACCATCATTATCTGAGATAGTCATTCCAGCAGGGTTCTGACCTTTATTTTTTTCCAATTCCTTGCTAGTCATAGCCATAGCAACTTTTAGATCTCTAAGCACATCTCCTAATCCCGAAACATTCTCAAAATCTTTATACATATTCATGTTCATTTTTCCTGATTCAGAATTCACAATCATATGCATTTTAAAGTCTTTCAACCTTTGTAATTTTTCTTGTTGATCTATTGGTAATTTGGAAATACTATCTTTATTTTTTTCTAAAAAATCTTTAAAAACCAGCACAGAATCTATTTCTTCTTTTTTTTCTTCAGAAATCTTGTCTCCGCCCATTTTCATAATTTCTGAACCATCAAAATTTATCGAAATTTTTCCTGTTCCATCTTCGTTTAAATCCAAATTCTCAGAAAAATGACACCCTACCAAAAGTAAGGTTGAAGCAATAGTTAAAACACCGAAATAAAATCTTTTCATATTAAATTCTTATTATTCATACAGACTTTTGAATCCTACCAATATTAGATCATCTTCTTTGAGAGATTTCTTTAAATCTCTAGTACTTTTCTATTGTATAGTTTTGTTTATTTATACCAATAAAAACTATACGAATATACAACGATAAAAAAAAGTGAACAATCAACCTATTATATTCTTGGATAACACTACGCTAAAAAATTGAAAAAACTAAACTAATTAGGCTTTTGAATATCACTAATTATCCAATCTAATTTATTATCGTTTCCTTTTAAAGTTTCTTCAATATAAACGTCAGGCTTAATCCCAAAACCATCAGGTTGTACGGTATGAGGAGCGTTTATTTTCATTAATCCTATCCTCATATTTATTTTTGAATTTGGAAGTTCGATTATCGCAAAAAAACCTGCAATAGTGCCATTATATGCTCCTCCTGTTTCCTTTCCAACAAAAGTAGCTCGTTGAGTAGCTTTTAAATGAGTGGATAATATACTACTTGCCGAAAAACTTTCTCCATCTATAATAACATAAATCTTACCATCAAAAAAATTAACTTTAGGGCTTCTAAGTCTACTATATTTAAAATTAAAATAAGGATCTCCAGCTTCTTTTTCAACCTTAAACATCTGATATACTGACAACACTGGAAAAATAGCTGCTGTTCCTATTTTTTGCAACCATGATTTATTATGAAATAATGGATACAGAAAACTCATGCGTTGAGTCATTTTTGCTTTTTCGATAAACACATACTTTTTATTGGTTAAATATGAATAAAGCTCATCTATTTCTGAAAGTCTTCCTCCCAAATTTCCTCTTAAATCTATAACGATATTTTTGCAATTTGCCGAATCAATTTTTGAAAAACTTTCCTTGTAAAAATCTTTATAATTTCCATTAGTAAAGCGTCTGATTTTTATATAAGCAATAGTAGGAGCTGTATCAGAAACCATAAACCTAAAATTTCTATTGTATTCTTTTTTATATTTATCAAAGCCATATTTATTATAATGCTTCTTTAATCTTTTATTCTTTTTTCTAATTATTTTTTCAGCTGATTTACTAGTTTTTACAGCTGGTACCGTTACTGTATCCTTTTTTATAATCTTTTTTTCTTTACTATAATTGGCATACAAATAACGTGAATAGATACTATCATTGGTTTTCAACTTCATTAATACACTGTCTTTTTGCTGATGTGTTCGGGCATAAAGAAAACCAAACCCTCTACTTATATATTGTGGAATAAAAGTAGTGTTATACCCATCTCCTGTATGTAATTTTTTAAATGAATCTAATAAATCACTTGTTTTCTCATTATCCACACTTAGTACCTCAGAACCTACAACAACAGTACTATCCTTACTATAAATATTATTTACAAACAGTTTATTATCGATCCCATGAAATGCTAAAGATTTAAATGGAGAGCTTCGTTTTCCTCTAGCTTTTTTTTCTTTTCTAGTTTGCTTCTTTCTTGGAGAATAAATAGCTGTATGCCCTTGTCGAATACTAGCCACTACCGGAGCAAATTGTTTATAAAACTCTAAACTTGATATAGGTTGCCGTATACCTGTTTTTAATTCATTTATTTTTTGATCTAGTGAATCTTTACTAATATACCAATATAAATCAGGGTGTAGTCTTTGCAGCTTATGATATGCAAAATCAATATCGTTATGTACTTCTTCTGGGCTATGTAATGTACTAATCTGTTGATTGTGTTTTTGTACTGAAGAACAACTTGTCAATAGCACAATTAGCAAACATGCAAGTACTTTTTTTATCATCAATCTTTGGTTTTTATTTTACTCAGCGAAATGTGTACCATATTTTGAGTCAAATCAATTTAATTGCAACTGGTCATCCAAAGTTATGAATATTTATGAATTATTTTGGATTATTAAGTATTACCAATGCTGCAATCACGCCAGGAACCCAACCACAAATGGTTAATAATAAAACTATTAAAACTGACCCACAGCCTTTATCCAATATTGCTAATGGTGGAAAAAAAATAGCCAACAAAACTCTCCAAATACTCATAATTAGTAGTCTAAATAAATTAAATGTTATAATTATATGTATCCAAGAATTTTATTATGTTACAATATTATTGTAAAATTAATCTCTATATTTTCAACCAGCTTTATTATAAACATGAAATTACTGTATCTTATTCTCTCTCTTATCCTATTCGCGAGTCCCAAAATGCTATTCTCGCAATATGAATTTTCTGGATATGTTGATAAGCAAAATTGGTCTGGGAACATCTATTTATCATTAATTGAAGATTACCGACAATTATCAGGAATATACCCTGAGCAAATTATTCAAAAAGTAGCTAGTGATTCTTTAGGGTATTTTAGTTTTTCTGGTGATAATCTACCCACAGAAAATCGCATGTATAGAATACATATGGAAAATTGTCCTGAGCATGAAAAAAAAGGAGTACATTTTAATGGGTTTTGCTCTGATAGCAAAGAAATCTTATTCATTGCCAACAATAATGATACACTTACACTACCCTTTTCTTTTGATAAAGAAATGTTCTGTAAAATCGTTTCGAATAACCAAAAGAGCAGTGCTTTTATAAAGGTAGATTCGATTATCGACGAAATGCGTTTTGCCTTTTCTTCTTACAGAAGTGAAACTAATCGCAAAATAAATACAAAAAAATGGTTTTCTACTTTACAAAAATATACAAAGGATCAAGGTGAACCTCTCACAGAACTTTATATCTATGCTTTTCTATCTGATAAGGCAAATAATTTGCACGCTTACTATCTTGAAGACTTAAAGCATAATTTGTATTATGATCAATTATTAAAACGATTAGAAGAAAAATATCCTAATAGTACATATACAAATCAATATAGAGCAGAATTAGCTTCGGATAAGTTCTTAATTAATACAGGAGAAACTACTCCTAAAAACTATTGGCCATGGTTATTATTGATTCTATTAATTTCTTCGGTTACATTTAATGTTTTTCAATTTGTAAAATCTCGAAGAAAAAACAATGTATATACAAACTTAGGAAAGAATCTTACTCAGCAAGAACAAAAAGTATTAGATTTTATTCTGGAAGACAAGACCAATAAAGAGATCGCTGCTTCTATGTTTGTAAGCATAAGTACCATAAAAACGCATATCAATAATTTATACAAAAAACTAGACGTTCGCTCCAGAGAAGAAGTTAAATCACTACATATCAACAAGTAAATAAAATTCCACCCGGGATCTAGTCCCCTTTTCAAACCCAATTTTATTGATTTTGCTCTTTCTTATCTTGATTTTTGACCACATAATCTATTTATGAATTAAAAACAAGAACAATGAAAAGAATCCTTTTAATCGTATCAGTAATTTCTATTGGTGTACTAACATCTTGTACCACTAATGCTTCTGACAAAGTAAAACCTGAAAATGTAGCTGTGGCTGATCTTCGGGACTCAAAAGTCAAACTATTACCAGTAATGACTTTTAATAAAACTAATCATGATTTTGGAGTTATTAACGAAGGTGATATTGTAGAACACAAATTTACCTTTACTAACACTGGTAATGCTCCCTTGGTAATCACAAATGCAAAAGGTAGTTGTGGGTGTACCGTCTCTAAATGGTCAAAAAAACCTATCGCTCCAGGAGCCATAGGAGAAATGTTGGTAACCTTTAATTCTAATGGTAAACCTAATGTACAGAATAAGCAAGTTACCATAACTGCTAACACCTTAACTGGTAAAGAAACTCTAAAAATTAAAGCCATGGTTACTCCTAAGAAAAAATTAGTATCCAGCGGTATTCCTTTAAGTAAATAGAGTATCCAAATTTTATAAAGCCCCCTCTCTCATCGAGAGGGGTTTATTTAGGTTACAAAAACGACCAATTCAATCACTTAAATTCACTATAAATGAAAACACTAGTATATTTTATTATATTCTTAATCCTATCCACAAAAACGCTCACGGCACAATCTTTTAATCGTGAAGTTAACATAGAAGAAAATTCCCCAATGCTCCTTGGTAAAATTAGCAATCATGGGCTTAATCAAAATCCATATAATCATTGGTTTTCAAAAAACTATTCTACCTACACTCCTAATCAGAATAGCATAGACTCATTAAAAACGAAGCTTCAACAGTATACAATCAAACTTTTTATGGGTACCTGGTGCAGAGATAGTAAACGTGAAGTTCCTCGTTTTTATAAAATATTAGAAAAAAGCGATTTTCCTCTCGATCGCCTCACTACTGTTGCTGTTGATCGAAGTCAAGAAGCCTATAAACAAAGCCCTGGAGGAGAGCATGAAGGTCTTAATATACATCGAGTACCTACCTTTATATTTTATAAAGATGGAAAAGAAATTAACCGAATTGTAGAATCTCCCATAGGCTCCTTAGAAGAAGATATGTTAGCTATATTATCAGAAAAATACGTTCCAAAATATAAATCTGTATTAATATTGAATGATATACTTGAGAAAAGAGGAGCTTTATACATATCCAAAAATGGAAAAAAGATAGCCAAACAATTTAAAGACAAAGTAGAAAACTTACATGAATTAAATACTTATGCTAATGTTTTATTCTTTGCCAACAAAAAAAATGAAGCTATGATCATATTAGACTTTAATACTATATTGTTTCCAAAAGAAAGTTATGTTTATGTTAGTCTTGCGAATAAGCATCTTCAAATGGAGGACAAAGTCAGTGCTATCAGGTATTATCAAAAATCATTAGAGTTTGAGGATAATGAAGAAATACAAAACAAAATTAAAGAATTAAGAACGGCTGTGAATCAGTGATAAAAGTTTTTAAGCAGACTTTTCTTTAAATTCTTCAAATAGGCTACTTTTGTGCCTTTAAAATGAAGAATCCATGCAATTATCAGAACAAGAACTTGTAAGAAGAGAGAAATTAAACGCATTGCGTAATCTAGGTATTGATCCTTATCCGGCACCATTATATCCGGTAGACCATACTTCTAAACAGATAAAGAGCAAGTTCGAAGAAGGTAAGAAGGTAATTATTGCAGGTAGATTAATGTCCAGAAGGATTCAGGGAAAGGCTTCTTTTGCTGAATTACAAGATACAGATGGGCGAATTCAGGTTTATTTTAATAGAGATGAAATTTGTATTGGTGATGATAAAACCAAATACAATGAAGTCTATAAAAAATTACTAGACATTGGTGATTTTATAGGTATTGAAGGAGAACTTTTTACTACTCAAGTAGGAGAAAAAACTGTACTAGTCAAAGATTTTACATTATTAAGTAAATCTTTAAAACCTCTTCCTCTGCCTAAAACCGATAAAGACGGAAATATATTCGATGAATTTAATGATCCTGAGTTACGATATCGTCAACGCTATGCTGATTTGGTCGTTAACCCTAAGGTTAGAGATACTTTTGTAAAGCGTACACAAATTGTAAATACTATTCGGGATTTTTATAATGAAATGGGATTTTTAGAAGTTGAAACACCTATTCTTCAGCCTATACCTGGTGGAGCAGCTGCTCGTCCTTTTATGACACATCACAATGCATTGGATATACCACTTTACTTACGTATCGCTAATGAACTGTACTTAAAACGTCTTATTGTTGGAGGGTTTGATGGAGTATATGAGTTTGCAAAAGATTTTCGTAATGAAGGCATGGATCGTACACACAATCCAGAGTTTACAGTTATGGAAATGTATGCAGCCTACAAAGATTACCATTGGATGATGGATACTACAGAGAAGTTATTAGAAAAAGTAGCCATCAAACTACACGGAACTACTGAAGTACAGTTTGGAGAAAATGTAATTAATTATAAAGCTCCTTATAGACGTATTGGAATTTTGGACGCCATAAAAGAGCATACTGGATATGATCTCTATCAAAAAAGTGAAACCGAAATTCGTGAAGCAGCAAAGGCTTTAGGTCTTGAGGTTGATGAAACTATGGGGATTGGAAAAATGATAGATGAGATTTTTGGTGAAAAATGTGAAGGAAATTATATCCAACCCACATTTATTATTGATTATCCAGTTGAAATGAGCCCTCTAACCAAAAAACATAGGTCTAAAGAAGGCCTTACTGAGCGTTTCGAATTAATGGTTAATGGTAAAGAATTGGCAAATGCTTATACTGAGCTTAATGATCCTATTGATCAACGTGAGCGTTTTGAAGATCAACTTCAACTCTCAGAAAAAGGGGATGATGAAGCTATGTTTATAGATCAGGATTTCTTGCGTGCCTTAGAATATGGTATGCCTCCTACCTCTGGTATTGGTATTGGTATTGATCGATTGGCTATGTTTATGACTAACAATCAATCTATACAAGAAGTATTATTCTTCCCACAGATGCGGCCAGAGGTGCGAACCGCACAGGCAAATATTATAGATTCTTTAAACGAAAATGAGAAAGCGATTTATGATATTCTTAAAAAAGAACAACGAATGCCCTTAACAGATCTCAAAAATGCTGCAGGTTTAAGCAATAAAGGCTGGGATAAAGGTTTAAAAGGACTTTCTAAATTAGGTTTGACAAAAGTTACTAAAACTGATGATAATCTTATTATAGAAGTTACAGAATAAACAAAAATGCCAATTAAAATTATTATATAAAAAACGCAACCTTACTGGTTGCGTTTTTCTCCTATCAATTCTAAATATATGAAACTGTATTTCCTACAGTTTCACTATACCCTTCTTGTGCAATTGTGTTAATGATTTTCCATTGTGCATTAGCCTCTCCCTCAGTAAATGTTGCTTTTAGATACCCTCTACTAGATGCATCTACGTATTGTAGATCATCAATTAATATTTCTAAAGATTGTTCAAAACCAGCTACTGCTGCCGTATCCAATCCAACATATTGTTCTAATCCAGGAGAGGTTACAGAGGATGTCGCAAACTCAACTCCAATCTCATCCCCATTTACATTCTTCAAAACACTATACCAGGCATTATGAGTATCTCCTGCCAAACATACCGTTTTCTTTCCTCCAAGTGCTGCAAAAAGCTGCTCTCTTTCTACAAAATAACCATCCCAGGCATCAAGATTATAAGGCACAACAGTATTTACTCTCGTCATTTCTACTGCCGTAACTGTAGTGTCTCCTGCTAATATTGTAGTTAGTTCTGTTAATGCTGTCTGAAAAGCTACTGATGTTGTATTAGATACAGTTCCTGTAGCATTTACTTCTCCTATAATTTTACTCAATAAAATTAACAGTTCAGATGGCACAAACATTTTACCCATCAATATTTGCTGACCTAATACTTGCCAATTGGCATTACTACCAGATATTGCTCCTGATAACCAAGTTAGCTGATCTGATCCTAATAAACTTCTAGTTGGGTTCTGTAATGCAGTCTGAAAAGCCAACCCATCCAATTGACCTGTAGCTGGATCAAAAAAGTCATCATACGATAATTGTTTATCTCTTCCTATGATTCTTGTATCCAACATATGAAGGCTCACTATGGATCCAAAATCAAAAGATCGGTATATTTTTGCTGGATCTGTAGATATTATAGGTAAATATTCGCTATAAACCTTTATTGCAATTTGTTTTCTTGTTTCGTACACCCCCTCATCATCCTGATGATTTTCTGCTCCATCCTTATAGGCATCATTGGTGATTTCATGATCATCCCATACACAAATAAAAGGTTTCTTTTGATGTGCTAGCTGTAATTTCTTATCTCCCCTATATTGCTTATATCGATTTCTATAATCTTCTAAAGTTACAATTTCATTTGTTGGATTATGTACTCTATCTAATGCTGCTGTATTTTCATTTGTTCCATATTCTCCTTCTCCATATTCATAAATATAATCTCCAAGATGTACAATCACATCAACATCAGAATTTGCCATGGCTTCATACACATTAAAAAGCCCTGCTGCAAAATTTGCACATGAACACACCGCTAGCTTAACATCTGAAACCGTATCCCCTTTGGCTGGTAAGGTTATAGTTTCTCCAGTAACTGATACTGTTTCTGATGACAAATCAAAGAATCTATAATAAAACTTACTATTGGATTTTAATTCCTGCACATTAATAGCAATCGTATAATCACGATCGGCAGAAGTCGAAAATTCACCACTTCTTATTACGTTTTCAAAATCTGCATCGTTAGCAACTTGCCAGTTAATCTTAATCTCTTTTAATTGAGAAGCTATAGGCGTAAAACGAGACCAAATAATAACACTAGTACTTTTAGGATCAAAACTTGCTACTCCTTCAAAAAAGTTATCTGTGGTTAAATCTGGTATTTCGATATCAGGTTGATCATCATCGTCATTACAACTAATATATATTGATGCTAACATTAATCCTCCTGTAGCCAAAAGTGATTTCTCAAAAAAATTTCTTCTATTCATCTTTACCGTTTTTGATTCTCGAAGATATTTTTTAACTTACAAGTAAAAGTTACCATTGGATTAAATAAACCTTACTTTTATTATGTTAAAACACTTTTAGTATTCTTAAAATGAAAATAAAAAGTTATCTAACATTTATAAAATCTTAAAGTTTTATAAGAATCCACTATATTTGAGTCACTAAATACGAATCAAATGCCTTTTATAACCGACGAAGAGTTACAACAGTATAAAGACCAGATTGAAAATGCTGAAGAAGCAAAACGCACTGCTGACTATACCCGTAATAAAGCAGTAAAAGACGAACAGGAAAAATCTCAAAAATTTAAGATTGCAACAATCATACTAAGTATTATTGCCTTATTGGGTGTTGCAGGAACAGTATATTTTATGAGCTTTAACACTCCTACAAACATGGTATCAAAAAAGGAACATAAATCAAAAATTGAGCTACAAGAAACCAAAATAGCTGAGCTACAAGAAACAATTCAGAATCTTTCTATGAATCAAGAATTGAACAGTTCTAATGGTGAAAGTGCCAGTCAAGGTTCTATATCCAGTGAATTAATCTATGCTGTCCAGATAGGTGCTTTTGAGAGTAAAGATCTTTCCTTGTATTCTGATAATTTTGTGAATTTTAGAGAAATCAAAAGTGGAGGGTTTAACAAATATGCTTTAGGAAATTTTGAAACTCTTAATGAGGCCAAAAAATTCAGAAGAGAATTGGTTGGATTAGGATTTAGAAATGCTTTTATAGCTTCCTATCGTAATGGAAAAAGAATAAAGATAGAGGAGGCTTGGTAAAACTATAGCTTTAACACCTTCCTCAAAAAAGAAATAATGATAAGAAATCTGTTTTTAATGATTACATTAGTGACCATTACCTCTGCCTGTCAAGATAAAAATGATTTTGACAAGAATTTTGTGCATACTGTCTATTTTTGGTTAAACAATCCTGATAGCTCTCAGGATCGTAAGGCTTTTGAAACTTCATTAAAAAAATTTCTGAATAGTTCTAAATATGCTAAAACAAAATTTATAGGTACTCCTCCAAATGCTTCCAGAGATGTTGTAGATGGTTCTTTTACATATTCTTTACTTGTGACATTCTCTTCGGCTGAGGCGCAAGAACAATATCAAAAAGAAGAAGCTCACTTATTATTTATTAAGGAATCTTCGAGTTTATGGAAGAAAGTAATAGTCTATGATGCTCAGTCTTCAGAATAAAGTATCACTTTATTTATTAGAATATTTAGACTATTTCAAAACAAAAATCTCAGAATTTATTCTATCAAATCCTGAGATTTCTTTATCAACCAACTAACTAAACATTTACAACAATATATCTTTTTCCAGATTTCTTATAGTATACTCCATTATGCCTATAATATTGCACACCTCTTACTCTTACCACTTTATATCCTCTTGGTAAAGTAGTAACTCTAATCCCAACGGGAGCTGTAACCCTTCTATATGCTCTGTTCTTTTTAACATACCACACTCCGTTACTTCTGTAATAACGTACATTTTTATGCATTATAATTTTTGGATTATGTACCTTGGTTACCACAACTCCACGTGCTGGACGAACTGCTACAGTAGTAGCACATGATGTCATCAAAAATCCAAATAATAAAACAGGTGCAATACATTTTAGTATCCTTTTCATATTCATAGTTTTTTTAGTTTCTTATTACCTAAGACTTTACTATTCTGAAAAGGTTTAATTGAGAAATTCAAAAAAGTTATAAAATCATTCTACATATTCTTGTATTGGCATATTATCAATAATCAAATTATCAAGAACTGATTGACCATTTTTAATATATATTAATGCATACACATTATCGATTACACCATCCCTATTCGCCTTAGCATATGCTTTTTCTGCATCATAAGCTTTGGTCTCCTCCATATAAAATCTATTAAAAGGTAATTCGAACGTTACATGTCCTGAGTAAACATGAGTAACTCGAGCTTTAACATAATCATTCTTGATATGCAAAGGTTCTTTACTTATTTGATGAATTTTAGCAAAACCATCTTCATCATTCTCAATATAAACTCGTATTTCATCCCCCCTTACATACGTAGAATCCGAAGTTGCGAAAGAATTTATTTGGAATTGAAGCGTGACATATTTTCCTCTAAATGGATCTGTTGGATCAATAGGGCGTGTCTTAAACTTGTATGCTGTACCAGAATTCAAAGTATCTTCATTATCATAAATCATCTTTAACGGAGCAAAAATTTGCACTAATGCCAGTACTATAAATCCTATAAATATATATATTGTTTTCATTTGTTTTTGTTTACTGTTTTTTAACTTTTTGTTTCTTCAACATGATATAATTGGTAAAAAAGAATCCTGCTCCTACCAGAACAAACAAAACCCCTCTAATCACAAAACTCATTCCCGTATCAAAAAACCTACAAATAATAAGTATAGAGATAATAAGAAGTCCGTAGTTAAGAATCCCGAAATTAAACTTATCCGCTCCAATTTTGATTGCTGACATTCCTAGAGCAAACACCAATAAATTCATAAGTATAACAGGTATCGTAATTGCCGAATATAGTAAAAAGTATACCATCCCAAATATGACAAAAGCTATTTGAAAAAGGTTTATTGAACGTATTCCGTTTTTCAAAATAGTATATCCCAAAACCGATAATGCTACTATTCCTAAAACGACAGTTATATAAAGTTCCTGCGCATCATATGCAAATTGATCAGGAACGTCTTCCCATATCCAACGAAATGTAAATATCAGAAGGCATATAACTGTGCCCAATGATCCAATAATTAGAGATCCGTTTCTAAGCGTCCTTAGTCCTTTAAATATTGAAAGTCTTCCAATATTATATAGCAGTCCAAACATAAAAGTATACATAACAACCCCCAAAACATCTCCGTTACCAACAAATGCACTCAATGCTATAATTACACTTATCGGGAGTATCCAATTAAAAATAGTTACAACATTACCCAATACATTTCTTTTTAAAATATTCCAATAATGAGGAATTACACCCAAAAAGAATACTAGATATAACCAAGGTGTTTCTCTATTTTTATAATTCCACACTCCTACCTGTACTGCATAATATGCGCTTGTGATTATGACTAGTAATGCCACTGTATGTGATCGCAATAAGTATATCAAGGGTAAACAAAGAGCGATCCAGATCAGTAGGAAAGATCCTAATTCTCCAGGGATATTATAAATTTGACTTACTAATGAAATACTTGCTCCTACTGAGAAAAACAAGAATGTCCCTGATGCTTCTTTCCAAATATTACTTTTCTTTTTAAGAATAGAAAAACCCGTCATGAGTTGACCTATAATCAGAGGAACAAACGCCAGAATAGTTTTTGTTTGTCTTGAGAAATCATCCCAATTGTGTGCCAACATCAAAATAATACCAGATCCTACCAATAATGCTCCAAAGACTCCAAAAATCATGAATAAAAAATTCGGTTTTTCTTCAGCTTTATCTACATAATATTTTTCGATCTTATCTGAAATCTCGGGAGAAATTACTTTATCTCTGACCAAGACTTGCAATTCTTTATTAAATTTTGAACTCATAATACAGTATTATTTTGTTATGAAGATAACCTATGGTTTTAAATTACATTTTATACACAAGATATGATTACTATTTCTTTTTTGGCATCATAATCCCATCACTCACACTTTTCTTTTTAATATTCACTAGAATTTCATGTAGTGTTTCTGCAGCTAACCCATGCAACACTAAGTTATAAGCAGCAGAATAGGTACTATTAGGTACCATTGGATGCTTATTGTTCACTAATCCCAAATGTCCTGGAGTGCCTAATATCTGGGAAACATAAACTGCAATAGTTTCATCTAACTGTAAAGAATTAGAAGCTCGTACAAAATCATTTGCGGTTAGAAAAAGTTGGTAAAATGGTGTGAAAAGCTCTATAGCTGATCTTAGATCTAAAATATTAGTCCATTTATTCGGAAATTTAATATGCTCAAATTGATCTTCTGAAATCATAGACGTATTCAATTTTTCTACAAAACCAATAGTAACGTTCTTATCTTTTAATTCACTATTCAAATTAATTACAAAATTAAATAAATTTAAATCATGATTAAGAAACAGGTCATCCTTCACATCGTTAAAATCTTTTGGTTTTAACGGACTTGTTTTTACTTCAACCCCTTCAATATTACCTGCTATAAATTCTAAAATTTCACTTCCTACATGAAAATGTCTAAAGATCAACAAATTTGCATTTGGGCTTACAAATCGTTTAAGCCCCCAAGCCAAAATAATATGTAAAAACCTTGATGAGTTAAATAGCTTTGGAAAGAAAAACTTTAGTACATGAATAAAAAACATGGTGATTTTTGACCAAAATACAAGCAAAGGCCTTAAATACCTTGCTGATCTAGAGTCATTATCAGACATCAATGCTCTTTTTGTTGTATCATTTATAGGGATACTATTATCCAGATATAGCGCTAACCATGGATTGGGATCTCTGCTATCGTGTTCTGCGATTTCGAATATATCTTTTTTCATCGGTTTTCAATTATTAATTAATAATTACCTAATTCTTTTAATTGCATCTCATATAAAAGTGCTGTTGTCTTAGCTGTCTTTACAATTTTTTTGGCCAGATCCATATGCATCATAGGATGGTTTAAAGCTTTTTCTAAATTTTCAAAATGTTTCTCGTCTGCCACGCCATGGTAGGTAAAAAAAGAAACCTGATCGTCGTTTAGA
This sequence comes from uncultured Aquimarina sp., assembly GCA_947498785.1. GTDB lineage: Bacteria > Bacteroidota > Bacteroidia > Flavobacteriales > Flavobacteriaceae > Aquimarina. The sequence goes on from CANMLS010000024.1 coordinate 23,494, forward strand.
CTTAGTTGATCTTTTATCATTGTACCCCAATGCGCTGCCAATCTTTTTCCAATACCTTCTATAATAAACATCGCTCCTAAAAGATCTATTGGGTTAGGTTTACTGGCCTGCTGAAACATAAAAGAAGAAAGCCCTATACTACCAACATTTTTTTCTCCAGAATGAATTTTAGAAACTGGTTCTCCCAGGTTTTCAAAATTTAATTCTAACATTTGATAATCTTTATGCTCTGCTGCGGTATGTTTTATAAAAGCAGAACGAAGATCAAATAACTCGATATCAATATTAGAAGCTGCTCTCGATATCCATTGCGAACCATCAATTACTTGTTGTCTTAAATCTGTTAGTAGCAACTTATACTCATCTATGTTCAACGTTTTGTTATGTATTTTTTGGACAATAGGTACTTTTAATAAGTTTGCTTCAAAATCAATCCAAATTCGAGAAAGGTTTCTCACTAACCACTGTGACACTTCTTCAGAATTAAGGTTTAACTCTGGAGCTTCAATTTCTCGAATCGGGTAACTCTTCTGTATCACATCATTATTCCCTACAACAGTAAGTTTCATAAATGAGGTGATAAAGCGACCACTTTCTGGCACCATGCATAATATAGATTGTCCTTCTTTTAACTTACCAGAATACATCAACTCTTCTAGTATAATAAATATAGATGCTGCACCAGTATTTCCTTTACTTACCAGATTACTAAACCATTTCTCTTCTGCAATCTCTCCTCCTCCTTTTTCCATGAGGTCTTTTATCGGTTTTTTAAAATATTCTGATGAGTAATGACAGCACAACCAATCTATCTCTTTTGGAGTAATCATCCCTTTATCGATGAGTTCGAAATAGTGTCCCACTCCTGTTTGTACTACTTTATTAAGTAGTCTAACATCCTGTTTAAGATTTATCGCTCCGTCTTTTGATGCCGATTCGTAGTCAGAATAATCCAACCATGTTTTCTCTGCTTCGTTTTGGTTGTCATTTTTCCCGGTATACATGCATAATGGAAAAGTATGCGCATGTGATTTTAAATCTATCCATTCTATCTTTAAGGATATTCCTTTTGTACTTTTCTTATTTTCTAACACTAATGCGCCTGCTCCATCTGAAAGCATCCATCGTAAAAACTCTGTATCAAAAGGAATTGATTTCATTTTCTGTGCTTCAAATCTGGAAGCTTTAAAAAGTCTGCTTGCAAATTCGCTTCCCACGCAAACTGCGTTTTGTTTCTCTTCACCTTTTATTTGTACATAGGCATTCTTTAACGCCATCATACTACTTGCACATACGCTTTGAAAACTTGCTACTTCACATGCCGCCGAATTTAATCCGCCATGCACCATACTCGCAAATCCAGGAACAGGCAAGTCTCCTTGTGTTGTTCCTGTTGATAAAAGCTCTATTTCTTTTTGACTCAAACTACTTTTAGCAATGGCCTGTTCTATGGCTTTTACTGCCAACTCAGCATTAGAATGCGTACTCTCTTGTTCTGTATTTAAAGCAAAATATCGTTGGTTGATTCCGTTTTGTTTTAAAATACGATCTTTTACTGCACTCTTTTGTCCATTAATTTTTCCTAAATAATCTTCTATTTCATCGTTTGAAATAGGGTTATTTGGCAAATAGACACCAGAACTTGTTATATATACATTTTTCATGTCTTTATTTTTTTGATTGCCTTAACTGGCTTATTTTATTATTTAATTGATCTAAAACATTAGAAGCAAATCCGTAGTTTTTCTTGAATGTACTATGATGTGCATTGTGTCGAGTTCCAAACAGCTTCCAAGCTGCTCCTTTTCCTGTCCCTAATCTGTAATTACAATGCCCCGAATAATTTAATAGTATACTAGCTAAAGGGTATAGAAAAACAGCTATCGGAGAAAATGGTACAAAAGGAAGCAATGTAATTGGAACTGTACTTAATAATAAGGCTTCAAACCAATGAAAACTATACACCGAATGCACCGTTGGAACTATCGATTTATGATGCACTTTATGCACATGTTTCATAAAAAAAGGAAGGTGCATTACACGATGAATCACAAAAAAATGAACTTCATTCCATATCGTGAGTAATACAACTCCTAATACAATATTCAAAAAAGTATCGGGCAGTAAGGTTATCGTGCCTGTCCTTATACAATGTACGACTGGAACTACAGAAAAACCAAATACAAAAATTGATTTCAGAGAATGTAACTTCTCTATTTTCTTCTGTTTTTTTGTTGCTTCTTTTTTTAGAATTCTATGAACAACTTTTTTACCTTCTAACCATATACATACTCTTTCAAATATGGGAGCAATCCCAAAATAAAGAAAGAAAAAATACAAAAAGGTCAGTCCATACAACCATCTGTAAGAATATCCATAAATTATTGTATGGACTAGTTCATTACTCATATCATACTTCTTTTTCTCCCGTTTCACTAGGAACTATTGATAAGGTATCAGCTTTGTTTTTAATATTAAGAAATGTAATTCCAACAAAATACGCAGCTATACTCATAGGTATAATTCTAAAAAATATTTTATCATCTATTACCCTTTCTAAACTCATAAAATAGTATACTATAACAATGCCCCAATAGATAAGTAATCCTCTTTTGACCATAAGGTTATGTTTTTTCCATCTTATAAAGAAACCTAATCCAATTACAATTTGAATTAAACCCAGAAAGATTTGAGATATTAGTGCATATAGCTCATATTTTACTGTTACAAAACTTGATAGTGCATATATTATTAATGTAATTACAAAAGCTAATACATTAATTACAAAAACTACTTTTTTCATCTTTTTGAAGTTTTACAATTATTAAAAAAAGACAGCCGCACCTATACGGCTGCCCTTTATAATCATCAAAACAAGAAGCCCTAAGCCCCCCTAAGGCTCCTTCTTTTGATTCTTCTTTTTTTAGATTATTTTATATCATTAGTTTCGATAAATTTCTTGTCTCTGGTATTTTTTTGCACAGCAATGGCAGCAAATAAACTTAAGGTAAAGGACATTCCATAAAACCCTTTCTCGCTAAGTTCTAGATCGGCATTCCACAATCCGATAACCAACAACAAAATAGAAGTTAGCGTAGTAAACCAACTGATCCCATAATACATATCTGTCACAGGAATTCCTTCTAATCTATCTCTTACACTTTTTTGTACGGACACTGCAGAAAACAATCCAAATAACAGAATTGTAAAATAGTATCCCTTTTCATTAAGTGCCATACTTGTTGCATTCCATAATCCAATACAATAGGAAACCATTCCTATAAATACCGCAGACCAAGACGCCGAAGTAAATGCTGAAGTCGGTTTTTGATCATATACTTTTGTTTCTTTCTTTTCGGTTTTTTCATTTACAATATCCTCAGATACGTCATTACTAAATTTATACTCCATGATTATTGGTTTTGATGATTAATTTAATGTTCAATTGTTCATTCGAACAGGACAAATGTGCGACGATTCAGTCTGGAATAAAATTCTATTTTTATTAAAAACTTACGATATATACTGTGCCAAAAATTAATTTTATTAATATTTATCGTACTTTTATTCAAAATATACTTACTATATAATGAATACCGTTTCTTCTATAATTCGTACTTTATCTGATGAAGAAAAGAGAAGTTTTATTTCATTACTTCGGCAAAAGAATAAAAGAAACGACACCAAAAACATTCAGTTATTCAAACTATTGGATAGTACATCACCTCATCAAGATCTTGATATTCAGATTTACGGAAAAAGAGCTAAAGGTGCTTACCATGCTTTATGCAAAAGATTACATGATACACTTATTGATTTTATTGCTTCCAAAAGTTTTGAAGGAGATACTTCTGAAGAAATGGAAATTCTAAAACTATTAACTGCAAGTAGAATTTTCTTCGAACAAAAACAATACAAAATTGCTTTTAAGACTATACATAAAGCAGAACAAAAGGCAAAAATTTATGACTTTTTCAGTATCTTAAATGAGATATATTATACCCAGATTCAACATGCCCATCTCAATCCCAGAATAGTAATAGAAGAGGTATTCTCTAAGTTCAGAAATAATAAAAAATCACTTCAACAAGAAGAAAATTTAAATCTATTCTATGCTACCGTACAGCATGAACTTCTAAAAAACCGAAGAGATGCTGTCCCAATTATAAAGAATACCTTATCCAAATTTGGATTATCTATCACTCAGGACCTTACTTTTAGATCTTTATTTAAGATTTTGGAGATTACAAATCAAACTGCAAACATCACCAGAGATTATCATTCTATACTTCCTTTTGTAGAAGAGACTTATATTCAAATTAATATTAAGGAGAACTTGATTGACAAACACTCCTTTTATCATATTCAGATTTTATATTATGTAGCGAATTCATACTTTAGGAATAAAGACTTTAAAACTTCTCAAGAATATCTCTCTGTAATGCTTCTTCAGATGAAAAAGCATCAAAAAAAATACTTTAGACGATTTTTCCCTCAGTACACTTTACTAGAAACGCTTAATTTTAATTATTTAAATCAGGCAGGACGTGCAATCCAAATCCTTGAAACCTTTGATTATGAAAAACACAAAGATCAAATTGTATATCTTTTGGATCTAAAACTAAGTCTTATTGTATGTTATTTTCAACAACAATGCTTCAAAGAAGCGCTAAGCACTCTTAATGATCTTTATCATAGCGATCATTGGTATACAGAAAAAGGTGGGGTTTCGTGGGTAATCAAAAAAAATCTTATCGAAATCCTGCTGCACATAGAGCTTGATCATATAGACATAGTAGAATCAAGAGTAAATAGTTTTAAAAAGAAACATGGAGCACATCTTAAAAAAAATAATGAAGATCGGGTTCTTGAGTTTTTAAAACTCGCAACACTGTGTTATTATACACCAGAGATATTAACTAACGAAAAGTTTAAGTCTAAAGTCCAAAATTCTTTGATTTCGCCTACCAATCCAGAACAAGAAGATATTTTTGACATGAGTTTTTATGCCTGGATAAAATCAAAAGTTAATGGTAGTGACCTCTATGAAACGACATTGAATCTATTAAGATAACAATATTTTTTTCATCTTTGATTATATAGAAATTAATAAAGATGTCATGATTTTTTTATAGTTTCTCTCACCATTGTGGCAATTAGGTAATTTGTTATACACTTTAGATCAATTACTGTCTAAACTAGATAATATGGCACTACTTTTTTAACAAAATAAAAGTATCTTGATTGATCATACAGTTAGTATTAACCAACAATTAAATACACTATAAAGCATCATGAAAAACATTATCATCTTTATTTTCTTGGGATTAATATCGATATGCGCGTTTTCACAAGTAAAAGTATATGAAGGAACAGAAATTATCCCTACATATAAAATTAACAAAACAGAGCGTAGTCCGGTTTTTTTCACAGGAAGAAGTGTACAAGGTGCAGAGGGGCGAATATATCCTTATCCTTCACAATCAAACTTAGGTGATTCTCTTGTTGATGTGCATTATAATATGGTGTATTTAGAAAATGAGTATTTAAAGATAAAGATATTGCCTGAATTTGGAGGAAGATTGTTTTCTGCTATTGATAAAACAAACGGGCATGAATTATTTCATACCAACAGCGTTATAAAGCCAAGTCTTATTGGTACCCTTGGTGCTTGGGTTTCTGGAGGTATTGAATGGTGTTTTCCTCATCATCACAGAACTGCCTCAATGCTTCCAAGTGATTATACTATCGTAAAGAATAAAGATGGTAGTAGTACCGTTTGGATTGGCGAAACCGAAAAAACTATGCGTTTAAGAGGTGTTGTTGGGATTACTCTTCGCCCAGGATGTTCATATATAGAGACTGATTACCGAATAAACAATACTAATTCATTAACAAAGACATTTTTGTTTTGGGCTAATGTTGCTATAACCGCTAATGAAGATTTTCGTACATTCTGGCCTCCCAGTCAAGAAATAGGTGTGTATCATAACAATACAAATTTTACACGATGGCCTATATCTAATGAAAATTATCATCATACAGATTATACCGCAGGTGTTGATCTAACCTGGTGGAAAAATCATCCTAATCCAGAGTCATTCTTCTTTTGGAATGGTACCGAAGGGTTTATTGGAGGTTATGACTATGGTCAAAAAGCAGGAACCGTACATGTTGGAGATCCTTATGAAAACAAAACTTCAAAACTATGGCAATTCGGACCTGGTCCTGCTGGTCAAAATGCTCGACGTAAACTAACCGATGATGGTAAAGCATATGTAGAACTTATGACTGGAACGTTTTCTAATAATCAACCTGATTATAGTTGGATTGCTCCACACTCGGTAAAAGATGCCAAAAATTACTGGTACCCTCTACGTGATATCGAAATTTCAAAAAAATCAACAGTAGATGCTTCGGTAACTCTTCAATTAAAAGACCCAAAAACCGTATTTTATGGTTTTAACACTACCAAAGCTTTTAAACAAGCTTCAGTAATCTTAAAATATAATAATGAGATTATTGATAAAAAAAATATTGATATAGATCCTGCTACTCCTTATACAACAAGCTATAAAACCCTAAAAGAAATAGACGAATATAAACTATATGTAGAACTAAAAGATAAAGATGGTAATATTTTAGTTTCTTACTCACCCTATAAAGCAAAAAAACCTAAATTACCAACACCACAAGAAAAAATAAAAAGACATCAAGACATAGAATCTGTCGAAGATTTATACTTAACAGGAAGATTTGTCGAACAGTTTTTTCGTCCTGGTTATAATCCTGATGATTATTATCTAAAAGGATTAAAAAAATCTCCTGAAGATTACAGAATCAATATTGCATTAGGTATACGTAGACTACATCAATATAAATACAAAGAAGCACTACAATATTTACAAAATGCAGCGGATAAACTACAAGTCCAATATTACCAACCCAAAGAAGGTGAACTATACTATTATATGGCTATAGCCCAAAAAGAACTTGGTAAAACCGAAGAAGCATACCGTAATTTCTCTCAGGCAACGTGGTATTATCAATGGTATTCTGCAGGGTACTATCAACTAGCTTTGATCGAAAGCAATAAAAAAAACTATAAAAAAGCACTCGAATATATTCATAATGCATACACTACCAATACTATGGATGGTAGAATAGTTGTGTTATATAGTGCTTTACTTCGAAAGCTTAACTCTCCCGAAAAAGCTACTGAATTGATTGATACATTGATTGCATATGATCCTCTTAACTTTTCTGCACATTATGAGAAAAGCTTAATACAAGGTATTCCTACGTTAACAAAATGGCATAAAAACATGCAAGATGTAGATAACAACTATCTAGAAGTTGCTACTAATTATATGAATGCTGGCTTAGTAAATGATGGCATAACCCTACTATCATCATTAAAGAAGCCTAAAAACCCTTTGATTTATTACTATATGGCATGGTTTTATACTCAAGAGGGTAAACTCTCAGAAGCAAAAACAATGCTAAAACTTGCCAAAGACACTTCTTTATCCTACTGTTTTCCTTATCGACAAGAAACTGAAATTGTTCTTAAAAATGCAATTAAAATTGATCCGCAAAACGCTTCTGCTCATTATTTACTTGGAAATCTACTGTATGACAATCGACCAGATGATGCTATTTTGGCTTGGCAAAAAGCAAGTAAAATAGAAAATAAAACCCCTATGATATGGCGTAACATGGCATTTGCAGCATTTCACCATCAACATAATACTGATAATGCAATTTCATATATGACCAAGGCTATCAAAGCAGAAAGTAATATACCACTTTGGTTTACAGAACTAACAAAATATTATGATGCATCGAATACCGATTCTAAAGAATGTCTTGATATTCTTCAAAAGTATTTGGACATTGTTAAAAAAGATATTTCTGGACCAAAAAACCTTGTTAAACTCTATAACTTAAACGGAAACTATGACGAGGCCATACAATTACTTAAAACTCATCATTTCAGAACATGGGAAGGTGGCAGAAGCATTTATCACCACTATGTAGACACACATGTCCTAAAAGCTATACAACTCATCAATAATAAAAATTTTAAAGAAGCGATTACTCAACTAGAAGCAGCATTAATATATCCTGAAAATCTAGAAGTAGGAAAATCTTCTACCGACGAAAAAAATGCCCTCATTTATTATTATATGGGACTAGTTTATGATCATTTATCTATGGATAAAAAAGCAACGATAAATTATCAAAAAAGTACAGAGTCTAAAAATGCAAGATATATGTATGATCTACTATATTTTCAGGCAAAATCCTTTGAAAAGCTTGGTAAAATAGATAAAGCAAACGAATTATTTACTAGTCTAATCGACAAAGGAGAAGAACTTATAGAAAAAGGAGCATATACTACAGGTGTAGGGATCGAAGATGCTTCTTCGAGAAATAACAAGTTTCGTTCTTTTGCATACTATTTTAAGGCTTTAGGGAATACAGGATTAAAAAACACTTCTGAAGCTCAACAATTCTTTGAACTCTCTTTAAAAGAATACAAAAATAATCTATGGGCAAGAACTCTTATGAATCAATAATACCAATAAGTCATAAAATCAAGAGCATAATTCATATTTCAATCTTCTAACTCTATCAAAATAAAGCTTTAACCATACTTTCACATATCTGTTATGGTTATTTTACTACCTTCCGCGGATTAAAAAAATTGATCTAAATGAGTAAAAATACACTCAGGTTACTATTTTGTATGGTGGCCGTTATCACCACAGGTTGTTCTATTCTTCAACCTCAAAAAGGAAAAACAGCCTCTGTAGAAGCCAAAAAATCCAGTAAAAGTAAAGAGACAATCAAACCATATGATGAAGTCATTACCAAAAAAGCCAAGACCGATAAAGGTCTATTTGCTGTACATAGCCTAGACGACAAGTACTACTATGAAATCCCTGATTCTTTACTAAACCGAGAAATGCTTATGGTTACTCGTATTGCAAAAACTGCTACCGGAATTGGATTTGGTGGAGGAAAACAAAATACTCAGGTATTGCGTTGGCAGCGAAAAAATAAGCAGATATTACTTAGAGTGGTGTCTCATCAAATATTTGCCTCTGACTCTTTGCCAATTCACGAAGCCGTTGAGAATTCTAATTTTGAACCCGTATTATACGCTTTCCCGATTAAGGCTTTTCATAAAGACTCTGTAAATGCATCTAACAATACAACCGTTGTTGATGTTACTGGATTGTATAAAAAAGATATAAAGGCTCTTGGGTTTCCTAATAGCAGACGTAAGCAATATAAAATATCTCAATTAGATGATAGCAGGTCATATATTGACACCATTAGAAGTTATCCTCTTAATATCGAAGTACGTCATGTAAAAACCTATAATTCTGCAAAGCCGCCATCTAATGCTAGTACAGGTTCTATCTCACTCGAGATGAGTAACTCTATGATACTTTTGCCTAAAACTCCTATGAAGCGCAGATATTTTGACCAACGTGTAGGATGGTTTGCTCGTGGGCAGGTAGATTATGGGTTAGAAGCACAAGAAAGTAAGACTTTACGATATCTGGATCGATGGAGATTAGAAATACGTGACGAGGATATTGAAAAGTTTAAACGTGGAGAATTAGTAGTTCCTAAAAAGCAAATCGTATATTATATTGACCGTGCTACACCAAAAAAATGGAGAACCTATATCAAACAAGGAATCGAAGACTGGCAAGTAGCTTTTGAAAAAGCCGGATTTAAAGATGCAATTATCGCCAAAGATCCTCCTACAGTAGAAGAAGACCCTGACTGGAGTCCTGAGGATGTACGTTACTCTGTTGTACGTTATCTTGCTTCTCCCATTCCAAATGCAAATGGACCACATGTTAGTGATCCAAGATCTGGTGAAATACTAGAAAGTGATATCAACTGGTATCATAATGTAATGACTTTACTACGCAATTGGTTTTTTGTGCAAACTGCAGCGATTAATCCAGAGGCACAAGATGTTGCTTTTAAGGACGAAGTGATGGGGAAACTAATTCGATTTGTATCTGCTCATGAGGTGGGTCACACCCTAGGACTGCCTCACAATATGGGGAGTAGTGTTGCTTACCCAGTAGAATCATTAAGAGATCCTGTATTTACCAAGAAATATGGTACTGCTCCTTCTATTATGGATTATGCTCGTTTTAACTATGTAGCACAACCAGAAGATGGCGATGTAGCTTTGATGCCAAATATCGGAATATATGATAAATATGCTATCCGTTGGGGGTATCGACCTATTCTTGATCAAACTGCTGAGGGGGAAAAGAAAACATTAGATAGTTGGATTCTTAAGCATCAAAACGATCCTATGTATCGATTCGGAAGACAGCAATTTGGAGTAATTGATCCAAGTTCGCAAACCGAAGATCTTGGTGATGATGCAGTAAATGCAAGTACTTACGGTATTAAAAACTTGCAACGTATTGTACCAAATCTAATCAAATGGACTGCAGAAGATGGCAAAAACTATGATGATCTTGGCATCATGTACAGACAGGTTCTAGGGCAATATAACCGTTATATGGGACATGTATCTTCTAATATTGGCGGAGTATATGAATATTTTAAGACTTATGATCAGGAGGGTGCAGTATATTCTCATGTGACCAAAGCAAATCAAAAGCGCGCCATGAAATTTTTGCACGAGCAATTATTTAATACCCCAAGTTGGTTATTAGATAAAAATATATTTGATAAGATTGAGTCTGCTGGTAATGTAGAACGTATTCGTAATTTTCAGGTAATAACTTTGAATAATCTCTTGGATCACGGAAGAATGGCTCGATTAATCGATAATGAAGCCTTAAATAATAAAGAAGCTTATACCCTACTGGATATGATGACCGAGCTACGATCAGGAATATGGGCTGAGTTACGCAGTGGCAGAACCATTGATGTATACCGTCGTAACTTGCAAAGAGCATATATTGATAGACTAGAATTTTTGATGACTAAAGAGCAACCTAAGATCCCAGAAAATTTTAGACGTTTTGTAAGGCGTACCAATGTGAATGCTTCACAGAGTGACATCAGAGCAGTTGTGCGTGCAGAATTAAACACTTTACGTAGAAATGTTAGAAATGCAATTGGTAAAAGTTCTAACACCATGACTAGATATCATTTACAAGATATTACAGAGCGTATATCAACTATTCTGGAACCAAAAAAATAGCTTTTTAAACCAAAACATCTCATTAACATTAGAAAAAATGAATCGAGCATATACATCAAAAGCATATATTGATATTAATACTTCGGTATCAAAAGTGTGGAATGCATTAGTAAATCCAGAGATAGCAAAAGAATATTTCTTTGGCGCAAATATAATATCAGAATGGAAAGAAAACAGCCCCATTACTTTTAAAGGAGAATTTAATGGCAATACTTATGAAGAAAAAGGAATAATATTAAGTATGAAACCTAATCTTCAATTACAATATACGCATTGGAGTAATCTTGAAGGAATTCCTGACATTCCAGAAAATTATAGAATTTGGACATTTGACTTAGTATCATTTGATGATCATACACAACTTTTGGTTTCTGAAGACAATATTCCTACCGAAAAACAACAACAACGTTCTAATGAATTCTGGAATGGAGTTCTTTTGACAATCAAGAAGATTACAGAACAGTAAAAATCTTAAAAAAAACACCCGGTTTCAACATATGAGACCGGGTTATATACAATGAATCAAAAGCCTCTAGGAATTAAACTCTCCATAAGGGATTAAAAGATTAAACTTCTTTAGATCGTTTAGAACTTATATTCCTTTTCTGGTACTGTAGGTGCAGTATCTTCTTCAACATCTTCCTCCTCTTGCAGCACTTCTTCTTCAGTTTCTTTTATAACTTCTTCTGTTACTATTTCTTCCACTATAGATTTCTCTTCTATTTTTTCTATCACTTCCTCTACAGGAGCACCAGAGTCTTTTATCTGCTTAAAACGTTCTACTTGTGACAATTCCTCTTCTTCTCCCGAGAAATAAGGAAAAACATCCATAATAGGGGATTCTGAAATTGCAGGGATTGTATAATCTCCCATGGTGTCTTTCATAGCAGTATTAGTGTTATCAAAAGCCTCCTTTACATCATTAGCTTGTACCAATAAATACATATTTGATTTTCTTTCTTTACCACTTTCTTCATCATATGCGATTAAAGAAACCTTGGATTTAAACCACCGATCAGAATTCTCAAATGGATGTATTTCTGCAAAATTTGCCACTTTTATGTTCATGATTTTAAACTCTTCACTAACATATGCCGACATTTCTTCGTTTATTCTAGTTTCAGCTTCAGTATAAGATATCGCATCAATCAGATACGGCTCTGTGACCATTTTCTGTACTCCAGATTCATTTATTTTTCTATACTTCACTTTGCATTCATACCAAGTTGCGCTCATATTTTTTTGTTTTTTTTTCAGGATGTCAAATATAATTTTAAAAAAAAGGGAGGTCTAATAATCTATACAATAGATATTCACAATTTTTAAATTATAAACTCATCTTTTCTTTCTTATTGATATTAACCAACAACATCGAAGCAAGCCATGTGGAGTTAGGGTTAAAATCAAAAAAAAAAAACAGAATTATGTATAAAAAAATCACTTGTTTCAAAAAATGAAACAAGTATAGTTTATTCTTGTTCTAGAAATAATAATTAATCATTTAAAATCTATACGTATGGCATTAGAAAATCTAATCAGTATTAACTTTACACCACAAGAATTAAAAGAATTGGATGACCACATGGCTGGTATTCAAAATATTTTTAAAGGCAAAACAATAAATCTTACTACAGATCAAAGACGACAATACGGAAGTATTGGTAATCATAATAAATTGATCGTAGATAAAGCCAAGAGTTATATGGAGCAACATCCAAAATGGATTCCTCGTTTTCTGGATAAAGAAGAGTTTGACCGAGATCATTCTGCCAGAGAACAAGTAGAAAGTCGTGTACAACAACTTACTAATTTATCACAACAACTTATTGATACCAAAACCTTATTAGATCATGATAACTATACCAATGCATTAAGTTTTTATAGAATGATGCGTTTTTTGGCTGGAGAAAATGAACCGGGTGCCAAACCAGTATATGAAGATATGAAAGTTTTATTTTCAAAATCCTCTTCGGTAGTTGATACGATTATCAAAAACGAATAATTACCCCCATGTTTTTTGTTCAAAATTGCTTTATGCAATTTTACCCCCCTCCTTGTACCCCTCGAGGGGGGTTCTGAACCTCCCCTTATCAGGTTATGAACCACTTCGAACCGGTTAAGAAATCATACAAATAGGTTCTTAATCTATTTCTATAGGTTCTACTCTAATCGCTATCAGGTTAAAAACGCATTATAAGAGGTTTATATATGTTTTACATCGATTCTTAACCTCATCAAACCGGTACAATAACCACCTATAATGAGTGTATAACCCCTTAAAAATACTATATAACCTCTTCGAATAAGTAAAGCGCCTCCCAAGGACTAGTAAAAGATCTCTTAGAGATAGTAAAACACCATCTAGAATGAGCTCTTTATGCATCACAATAGTATTATTTCTTAAAAAAATAAGTGAAATATTATTGAAACTACTGGTTGTATATGCAGAAGTGGTTCAAGCTTTTCTCAATATGCTATACAAAGGTTATTTTTTATTAGAATCAAAAAAGTTACAGCCACTTCATATTATAGTTCTTCATATTTTCCATCATCATCAACTAGGTATACTTCGTCCAGAATCCACTTCTCATCGGTTTTAATATACCTATATTCATAATCATACTGTATATAATGAAATTCTTTGTCTTTAAATCTAGTTTTGATAATAGCAACTTCATCATCAATTATTTCTTCTATTACTCTTTCTTGTTCTCCACAATGATCTGCATCACTACCAAAAGTAACACCTTGATATTTTTTATCAGGACTACAATACTTTAGGATTAAATCATGATACGCTTTCTCTATCTTTTTATCTGCACCATCATCATCTTCTTCATTTAATTTATATGCAAAATCATTCCACTGTTTATAATCTACAATGAATTCTTTGGTAAGTAGAATTGGTGATTTTACCTTTACCTCTGTACTTTCTTTTGTTTTGGTTCCTATACAATTATAAAACACCAAGACTAATAGTATTATAACAACTTTCTTCATAAATTAAGTATATACAACAATCGTATTACAATAGTATTTCGTTTTTTCCTCTCTCTAGTTTACTGCTATGATTTCTATCTATTTCTAAATAAATAAAAGACTCAATAAGCAGTACAATACATGGGGACAAATTTATACTCAATGTAAGATTGACAACACACTGTTTTCAGTGAAATTGTAATATTTTCTTGGTTAGGTTGAGTTCTTTTAAAATTAAGGAAGGATATAAAACATTATACCAGTTTTGATTTGAAAACACTAAAATGAAAATCAATTATTTTTTGATTATACGAAAAAGAAAGATCAAGCATAACTATAGACATAGCTTAGTTTTACGTTGAAGAATCAGCAGAAAAAAGGGCTAATCTTGGCAGGCAAATTTAAACCAGTAATGGTAGAATTACTTGTATCTAGAAGTTTTCACACACTTGAAGATTACAAAGATTTTAACCCGCTTAATCTGACTAATCGAGATGACTAAAGTAATACCTAAAAAGCTACCTAAAGGCAACCAATAACACCATGGGTGAATGCATAGAAATCAAGCATATTTATATTTCATAAGGTGTTGTATTATTTTGGATTTAACTTCAGAATAATGTGTTTGAATTAACCAATGACCACCAGAAATTTTCACAAACTCATAATAACCATCTACATATTCTTTACAATTTTCTGCTGCATATTTTGATATTGCAAAATCTTCATCTCCCCAAATAAAAAGAGTCGGTGTTTTTACAGCGGCAAGAAGTTTTTTGGTCTTATATTGCTTCATATACCTATAATTAGAGCGATAATAACTTAATGCTGCTGTTAATCCTTTTTTATCTCTAAAAACTGTGAGATAATCGCTCACTTCATCATCACTACAATTTTCCCAAAATGTTCTAAAAACTTTAAAATCATTTCTTCTAAACATGATTTCTGGTAAGAAAGGAATCTGAAACATCAATATATACCTACTCATTTTTTTTTGCTCTTTATCGTTTTGCATAGCACTCCCAAAAGCTTGTAAATGAGGAAATGACAAAGCCGTCCAACTTAAAACTAAATCTGGATGATCATGTATAAGTTTCCAACCTATAACAGCTCCCCAATCGTGAGCTATCAAATGAAATTTATCATTTGGACTTATTTGTTTTGCAATAGCAAGTACATCACCTTTTAAGATATCTAACAGGTATTCTTTTTTATGTAAAGGTCTTGCATTTTTACTATATCCTCTTAGATTTGGCGCCACACAATAATACCCTAGAGCACTTATCTCACTCATTATTCTAACCCACATATGAGAGCTCTCTGGAAAACCATGTAACAGGAGAACCATTTCATTTTTTCTATTCCCAGAAACCCTACATGTAAAAGTAAAGTTATTTATATCTATTTCTTCTAGCTGAATCAATCTACGTAATTATTTAATTAATAAACGATAACCAATTGAGAGTAAAATACTCGATCAATTTCTATTTCTAACGATAGCATCTCGTTAAGTCTTTTTAATAAAACTTTAATACTCCATTATAGAAAATACTCACTATACTTGTGTCACAAAAGGCATCCTCTTATTGATTTTTTAATCGCCTAAAATAGAAACATTTTTGATCATTAATGTTAATGAAATATTAATCAGTCAAAAAACTATTTTATACGAGCTTGAGAACAAATGCTAATTAAATTATATATCCAATTACTCTTTATTGAAGACTATGTCGAACAAACGAAATCATGCAATTGTACTAGGTTGTAGTTTAAGTGGCTTATTAACTGCTAAAGTTTTGAGCAAGCATTATCAAAAAGTAACTATAATCGAAAAAGATAAAGTAAATAACATTCCCGAATCAAGAAAAGGGCAACCTCAAACTCAACATGTACATGCTTTGGTCAAATCTGGATTAAGTATCCTAGAAGAGTATTTTCCTGATATAAAAAAAGACCTTGTTGCTTCTGGTGCTGTAGAAATGGATTTGGGTGACTCTAGCATATTTTACTCTTATGGCGGACTTAGAGAACGATCAAATAGTGATATAGACATTGTTACTATGAGTCGCCAATTACTCGAATTTCTGATCCGAAGATATACCTTAAACATATCCAATATAGTACTGCTGGATCAAATGGTTTTTGAAAAATTAAACCTCACAGAGGATAAACAGAAAATCAAAGGAGTATCTATTAGAGATACCAAAAACAATATGTCTTTTCATACAGACGGTGATTTGATTATAGACACCACAGGTAGAGGTTCTAGAACACCAAAGCTTTTAGATCTAATAGGGTTTAAAGCTCCAGAAAACAGTACTGTAAAAATTAATGTTAGCTATCATTCTAGAATTTACAAAAGAGATATCAATGATCCCAGAAGCGATAAAATAATTGTTCTCAAAGCCGAACCTCCTTTAGAAAAGGTAGATGCAATGCTTTTACCTATTGAAGATGATCGATGGATGTTAACCATTGCAGGTTGGCATAAAACCAATCCAATACCTAATTCTGAAAAAGAGTTGTTAATGATGTTTAAAAGTTGGCCTCATTTAGATTTTTATGATATTCTGTCGAATAGCACCCCTGTTTCAGAATTTATAACCTATAAATTCCCACAAAGCTTAAGGAGACATTATGAAAAATTAGATGAATTCCCCTTAGGATATTTGGTTTTGGGAGATGCGGTCTGTAGCTTAAATCCTGTATACGGACATGGAATGACTTCTGCCGCTTTTCAAGCTAAAGAACTAGATAAATTATTAGAAAAACATATCCCAGAAAACAAACTAGCAAAAATTTATTTTAAAAAGATTTCAAAAATAATAGATCAATGTTGGCTTATTTCTACAATAGAAGATTTTAGATATCCAGAAACCATTGGCAAACGACCCAAAGGAATAAAACTAATCAATCGCTACATGACACGAGTACATCGTGTTTCTATACATAATACTTTGGTTAGAAACACCTTTTTGGAAGTTGCCAGTTTATTAAAAACTCCCAAAACACTTTTTTACCCAAGAGTTTTATGGAAATTAATTCGATCCAATTCATAGAAAAAACGCACCAATAAGTAATACAAAATCAAACAATTAGTTATATTATAATTTCTTTAAGAATTTTTGTTTTTGAAATTTCGATATTTGATTAAAATTAGATTAACAATTGTTTAAATCAAAAAATAATTTCTGTTTTTATTGCTCTTAAAACAACTCTCTCATATTTTAAAATATTATTTAGATTATTTAATTATAAAAAAACACATTGCTCTAAGATATTTTTACCCCATTTGATGAAGATAATATCTCATCAGAATTAGAAATTATTATTGTTAACTCAACTTTGAATTCTTTTAAATCATAATACTAACCTACTTATAAATATTTTCATTAAAACTTCAATTTTTAATGAACCAAAGACTTTTTTTATGGCTTTTTTCACAACGCAATACCGTGTTTTATTTCATGATACTATGGCATATGGTTCTCATCACCACATGACCAATTTCAAATTTCAAAATTATGCTAGAGAAACATTTTTGTTTGGCAGTGCCACAAATGGCCATGAGGATTGGAAAGAAGAATTAAAAGATACTGTAATGCTTACTCGAGAAGCACACAGTTTAAACCTTGCTCCAGTACAACTAGGAGAGAAAGTAGCAATTTTATTGACCTATGAAGATCCTACTCCAAGTACAGTAAGATTATGTTTTAGAGTAATCAACGGTCAAGGAAAACCTGTTTGCTGCGGATATCAAACGATGGTTCTCATCCACAAAGATACCATGGAGTTATTACCTGCTCCGCAATTTATTCTAAAATACCTTGATATCAACAACAAACGTTGTGTTCTAGAAGAACTTACTGCTCCATCCTTTGCCAAACGTGTTTTAGAAGGAGCTAAACACATGAAGCATATTTTTAGTCCAGAAATACTAGAAATTGGAAAAAAAATAGCCAATGGTGATACAGCAACTTCTTTTCCCAAAATCATAGATTTCATGCATAACGAATATTCTATTGATATTAAGGATGAAGAAGAATCTGTTGACTCTGATGCCATTGTATTTACTTTTGCTGGACAAGGGTCTTATGACTATAAAATACTAAGAAATTTATATCTTAATTATCCAATTGCCAAACCATTCTTTGACTATACTGATCAATTAGCAAAAAAAACGTTTGGAAAACATTTTTTACCTCTTGTAGAAGCCTCCAGTAAAAAACTGCATGATCAACTTTTAAGTGAATCCCCTGATTTTAATCAATTCGGTATTTATCTTATCAATATCATAACAGCCAAAATAATGATGGATAAAGGCATTCGCCCATCATTATTACTAGGTCATAGTTTTGGTGAAATCGCAGCACTTGCTATAGCCGAAGTATTTTCTATAGAAGTAGGCTTAGAGATTATAAATCACAGAATTTTGACATTGCAATCAGACCAAATAGCAGGAAAAATGGCTTCTGTATCTTGTGATGAATTTTTTGCTAGTCAAATACTAAAAAAAATCAATAAAGAAAATGATATATACATAGCTGTATGTAATCACTCAAAACAAACTATAGTATCCGGAACAGTAGATGCTCTGGATGAATTATCCCTAGCCTTATCAAGAAAAGGTGTTTCGCTCACCTACATAGATAGCGAATACCCTTTTCACTCTCCATATCTCAACAATCTGGTTTCTCCATTCAGACAACAACTAAATACTTACGAATATAAATCTGCTAAAATCCCTGTTTATCATGGAACCGAACAAACATTACATACATCGTATAGTGATACTCCTGCGATTATAGCAGACATGTTTGTAAAGCCGCTTCATTTTCAAAAAATCATACAATCACTTTACAACCAAGGATATCGTCAATTTATTTCTTGTGAAGGAAAAGGTATTGTTCATAAAATAATATCAAAAATAGGTAATGAGCTAGAAACTCCATTGGTAAACCACACTATAATAGATAAACAATACGGATTAAAAACAGGGTTTGAAAAGGTTTTTGACTATTTCTTATATTCGGATAAATCTGACACAAACCAAGGAAACACCAAAATAGAAGCTTCTAGCAAAACGGATTATCAAATAACAACTCAAAACAAAAATTCAGACAAAAAATATCCTGACGAATTATGTTCTAAAGAACCCATAGCTATTGTTGGTCAGGGATGTATTGTTCCTGGTGCTATTGACCCCAATGAATATTGGAAAAATATTACTAATGGAATTAATGGTGTTGTAAATTTAGGAATTGAATGTCCAGAAATGATGCAAGATTTTGTTGGAGGACATGTTACAAAAGACAAACAAGACATTGTTGCAGATAAAACGTATACCTTACTTAATGGAACAATTCTTAAAATAAACTATAATCCCCAATTACTCTCTGAAATATATACAGAAGACGAATTTAATGCGCTGACAAGAGGGCAACGACTGCTAGCATTAGCATTAGCCCAAAGTATGGATCAACATACATTAGACAAAAACAACAGTAGAGTACAATGTATTATAGGAGCAACTGCAGATGGGTCAAATGAATACGATGAGGCTTTGTTTTTGGAAAGTATGAAACAAGCCCTGAATGATATAGAAGAACCTGAAGAAGTTCTTAAAGGTTTTACCAAAGACATAGAAAGTCTATCTGGATATCGTTCTGATATAGATTCATTATCGCAGCAAACAATGTATAGTGAAGTATTACAAAGATTCTTTAAAAAAGAAGTTAACACCTATGTTATAGATTCTGCATGTTCTTCATCTTTATATTCTGTTAATCTGGGAATAAAAGCACTTCAAAATTTTGAGTCAGACATTATTCTGGCAGGAGGAGTTTTTGCTCCAGGCCCTGCAAACAATACACTCTTTGCACAGTTTAGAGGCTTAACACCTACACAAAGTCGACCTTTGGACTCCAATGCCGATGGTGTTGTATTTAGCGATGGTGCTGGAATGGTCGTGCTAAAAAGATTATCAGACGCTATTGCTAATGAGGATAAGGTTTTGGGAGTAATTAGAGGAATGGGGTTATCTAGTGATGGAAAAAGCCCTTCTATTAATGTGCCAAAATCTGTAGGACAAACTATCGCCATAAAAAAGTGTTATAAAAACTCTGGGATTCCTATGGATTCCCTTCAATATGTAGAAGTTCATGCTACAGCAACACCTGTTGGTGATGCAGTAGAGTTTAATTCTCTAAAAGAAGCATTTAATGACCATAAAAATGTCGCCAATCCAGTAGCTTTGGGCAGTGTTAAATCTCTTATCGGACATACAGGATGGGCATCTGGAGTTGCCTCTATTATAAAAATATGTAAGGCTTTTGAACATCAAATAATTCCTAAACAATATAATTATAATACTCCTAATGAGAATTTTGATTTGGACAATACTCCTTTCTTTATTCCCGAAGAAAATCAATCTTGGCAAGAAAATTTGAATAATTTACCCAGAAGAGCTGGGATAAATGGATTTGGATTTGGAGGTACCAATGCACATCTTATAATTGAAGCTTTTGATGAGAACTATCATCATCAACTTAAGTATACCAAAAACACTAGTCCAAAAGGCACCATAAAATTAGCTGTAGTTGGGAGTAGTACTTTGTTTCCCGATACAAACAAATTAGACAAGGGTTCCCTTGGGGATCAATCACGTTTTAATAGAGGTGTATTGCATTTACCTGCTAAAAAAAGATTGCTTCCTGATGTAACAGATCACATGGATGTCTCACATTACTTAGCAATGCAATCAGCAGAGGAAGTACTTACTTCTATGTCTCCAAAATGGGCAGAATTCAAGAATAACATTGGGGTGGTTCTAGGTATTGAGTCAAAAACAGAACGAGGAATTGAGGCTATAGAACGTATTTTTCTTGATTTTTTTAAGCGAATTATGCTTCAACAAAAGTCTATCAGCAAACTCAAAGCTATCGATTTTGACAGAATACTCAACAAGCTAATAGAACATAAAAAAACTAGTGTCATCCCTTCAGGACCTTATACCCTTCCCGGGTTAATGCCAAATGTAGCAGCTAGTAGAATTACTAATATTTTTAACCTTAGAGGACCTAATATTGTAATTGATAAAGGAAGAGATTCTCTATTACAATCATTATTTGTTGCCAATCAGTTCTTAGAATCTAACGACTGTGATATTGTTCTTGCTGGTGCTATTAGTACAGGACATAAATCTATTGATCTTTCTTTTAAAGAAGCAACAGTCTTATATGCTCTGGTAACTGAAGAATATGCACAAAAGAATGATTTAAATATTCTTTCTACAATTTCTGTGGATAGTAATCTTGCTGTTAAGATTAATGACAACTTATTAGATTTTACTAATGACACAGCAGAGTATAAAGGATCCTATGGGCTAACAACATTAGCAGAAGCAATCAATCAAAAAAAGGCAGATAACATCAAGACGGCTCAGAAAAAGGAACATGAATACCCTGAAGTTAAAATTTCTAACACTCAAGATATTACTAATTCCTTTACTTCAAAAACATATGATTATATAAGACAAACTCCTATTTACAACTTTACACCAAAATTAAAAGAAGTTGTCAAGCAAAATACTCGTGTTTCTTTACAAAATGATAAGTTTTTATTTGTTATTGATCAGGTACATAAGTGGCAAGAACTTGAAAAGTCTGGGGTTTTGGATGCCATAGAGTATACTGTCATCTATCAAGGGAAAGAAAATATAGCTTTAAATAATGCTATAATAATCAATTTAGAATTAGACAATAACGATCAAATATTAAGAAAATTAGAGGACGTAAGGTTTGACACTATTATTGGTTTAAAATATTTAGGAGACTATAAGGTTGATTCTTTATTAGAAAACAATTTTATAGAAGAGCGTCAATTAATCGACTTACTTTTTACCATTACAAAACTACATTATGATCACATAAAAACAGGTGCTATCAAATTACTTACCGTCTGTTTAGATGCATTTGAAAATGAAAACCCTAATGGGTATACAGGATTACTTTCGGGCTTTATAAAATCAGTTACCAGAGAACTCTCTAGTGCAACTTGTAAAATGATAGCATTAGATCACGATAATTTATTTAAAGCGATACAACAAATAGAAACAGAATTAGGCCAATCAGACCATTATCCAGAAGCATATTATACAGAAGATAAACGAATGGTTTATAAACTGGAAAAAGTTGAAAAAAGGAAAGAAACACATACCGATTATCTCAATAATAACTCTATAGTTATTGCAACTGGTGGTGGCCGAGGAGTAACTGCAGTACTTGCAGAAGAATTATTAAACAGATATGGGTGTACGGTAATCGCTTTGGGCAGAACAGACGTTTCATCTGTACCTAGCTCAATTCTTAAAATGGATGAAGCATCCTTACGATCTTTTGAAGGTGTTTTTTACAAACAAGAGCTATCAAAAAGTAAATCAAAAAACATCAAACAACTTAAAAAAGAATTTAACTCCTACCTCGCTGCAAATGAACTTAATCAAGTAATCACAAATTTGCAATCTTTGCCAGGAACTTATATTTATAAAAGTGTTGATATTAATAATGAAAATAAAATTGACCAATTAATCGGCGACTTGTATGCTACTTATGGTAAAGTAGATATGGTATTACACGGTGCCGGAGTTCAATTATCGCAGATACTAACAAAAAAATCATTAGTTGATTTTCGTCGTATTATATCAACAAAAATAGGGAGTCTTGGCAATTTTTATAAAGCAATCAAAAAACGTAAAAATCAACCTGTACATTATCATATTCTTACTTCTACATTTAGTTATTTGGGTAATGATGGTCAACCTGATTATGGTGCTGCCAACGAAGCAATGGATCGCCTTGCCAATATGATGAATTCTCATGACAAAGATTCGTACTGGTCTTCTATTGCATGGCTAGGTTGGGCAGGAATAGGAATGACCAGAGGTTCAGAATTTGCTGCATTAGCTGCAAACAGAGGTCTTCGAGGAGTAACCAAAGAAGAAGGGCAAGAGATATTCGCCGATGTAATTTCTGGATCTCCAATAGCGCCAACCAATATTTTATTAGCAGATGGAGAAATAAAATATTACAAGCCTGATATTATAAATAAACAACAAAATTCAAAAACAGTAAAAAACAGTATCACCATCACACATGATATCTCAACGGATAATGCTCCTTTTTTATTAGCCCATAAGATAAGTAATACTCCTACTCTACCTGGTGCTTTTATTACTAGTCTTATTGGAGATGCTGCTAAAAAATTGCGACCAGAATTAAAAATTACTGCTTTTGAAAATATGTATTCAAGAAAATTTATTAAAGTTTTCAAAGACAAAAAAATACACTTAAGAGTTATTGCCAGAATTGTTTCAGAAAATGAAAAAGAAAGTAATATAGAAGTCAAAGTCATCTCAGATTTTATTCATAAATCAGGTAAAATATTACAAAAAGACATTATTCATAGCGAAACGATTTTAAAAATGTCAAATGAAATTTCTCAACCAATTCATCAAAATCAAAAGTTTAGGGATTCTCTTTCTGAAACAAAAGAATCTCTACCAGACCCTTATGTAATGGGTAATTCTAAGGTACACTTGGGAATAGGGTTTGATGTATTATCCAGAATAGAAGTTGATGATCAATATCGAAAAGGAGAATATAACCTTTTAGACATTAACTATAGAAGTGACGATTACAAAAAATTCATGCCAGTATTTATATTAATGGATGCTATGTGGAGGTTTGGCGGTATTAGTGTAAACAGTAATGGAGATATGCCGCTTTGTGTACCTGACTTTTGTAAGGATATGCGATTTTATTTTGACTTTACCGATAATACCTATCCTGCATTATTTGAGACCATTTCGTTTTTTGGAGTTAATCCTATTGAAGATGGTGAAATGTTACATCTTAGTACGATTGAAGCCAGAGATAAAAATGGCAATTTACTTCTTGAAGTTCTTGGAGGAAGTTGCAAAAAATTTGATGTTGTCACTCCCGAACTTACTGTTGAGCAATGAGTATAGCCATCACTAAATCAAATGACGTTATTCTGTCTATAGAAAAAGACTCTGTCAGATATTTATCTGATGCTGAGACAGTAACTTTTATGAATCTAAAAAGTATTCATAAAAAATATACTTGGCTCACAGGAAGACTATTGTCTAAATACCTCTTTTTAAAAACTATAGGAAGTAATCTAGTTAATAAAGAAAAACAAAACTTATTAAAAGTTACACTTACTGATATACATAAGTTTCCAGTCTGGATCTATCAAAAAATAGAAATATTGACACCTAAGAATGTAAAAACAAAAAAACCTAGTCTGTATTGGTGTAAAAACCATACTGCTATGTTTGTTTCTATTTCTCATTCTGAACCTTATACTGCTTCATGTATATCACTATCAAATACTAGTATTGATTTAGAATCAATACTTCCCAGAAACAAATCCTTTTACCTTTATAATTATACCGGAAACGAAAAAAAATGGATACATGACTATGCTGTGAACAGTGGAATATCAAAAGACTGGCTTCTTTCTTTTTTGTGGACGATAAAGGAGGGAATTATAAAATCTGGATATTTCCCTAAACTTACGTTATGGAATATCCCAAAAATAGAAGTTATAATGCCTTCTTGTATTCATCAAAATAAAAATTCTGATATCAGTTCAATAAATAACAACCCTTTTCTTTTTAGAGATCTTGCTACTATCATTAAAGTTAAAAATCAAGATTTTCCTATAAAAATAAAATATATACAATACACAAATTTAATATTAACATCTACTATAATTCAAACTCAAAATAATGGAAACCTTATTAACCAAAACTGAAAACAATCAATTACTGATAGAAATTCAAAATATATTTGCTCAAGTAACCAGATACCCCTTAGATATTTTGGATACAGAAGCAAATCTTGAAGAGGATTTAGGTATAGATTCTGTAAAATTAGGTGAAGTATTTTCTGTAATTAAAGACAAGTATAACCTTACTCAAGAAATTGATATTCCTGAAGAAAACCTAATGACTATCAAAGGAATATCAGGAGCTCTAGATCAATATCTATCTACCACAAGTCATGCTGAGAGTGACACACAACCTTCACCAGATTATCTCACCAAGATAGAAACCACTAGCAATCCTGTAGTTGAGCAAAACAATATTACTGCTATCAAAACTCCTGTAGTACTAGATGACACTAATATATTGGATGATTTAATTACTGTTTTTGCAGAGGTAACACGTTATCCTTTAGATATTCTTGATCCAGAAGCAGATCTTGAAGAGGATCTTGGAATTGACTCAGTAAAGCTTGGAGAAATATTTTCTGTATTAAGACAAAAGTATGACCTCCCTACAGAAATGGATATTCCCGAAGATCAACTAAGAACTATTTCTGGAGTTTCTATTGTATTAACCGAATATTTAAGTAACAAGGAAGTTTTATTTCCAAAAAAGGTAAATGGTTTTGAGAAAAAAATAAACGGAACCAAAACTAATATAGCGTTAAAGTCAGGTGAAGAGAAAGAGCAACCTATTTTAACTGAGCAGCCTAAAAAGATATTTACCAATAAAATTGTTTTTATTTCAGGTTCAGGTAGGGGTTTAGGTAAGGATATTGCAATATCTCTAGCGGCACTAGGCGCACAGGTAGTCGTAAATTCTTTTCATTCGAGAGAAGAAGGAATACGAACTGCCTCAGAAATAGAAGCTTCTGGAGGAAAAGCATATCATATTTGGGGGTCTATGGCCAACGATAAACAACAACAGGCTGTATTTGATGAAATTGAATCCCGATTTGGAGGTTTGGACTTTTTTATAAGTAATGCTTCTAATGGAATGTTAGCAAAATTAGAAGATATTAATGTTGAACATTGGGAAAAAGCATTTAGAACTAATGTCGTTGGGCTGCATATGGGAGCGTTGCGAGCATTGAAATTAATGAAAAAAAGAGGTGGTGGTAAAATAATTACTTTATCCTCTCCTGCCGCACACGGATATGTTGACTATTTTGGATGCATGGGGGCAGTTAAAGCAGCAGTAGAATCACTAACCAGAAGTATGGCTATAGAATTTAGCCCATACAATGTGCAGGTTAATTGTGTTTCTCCTGGTCCTATCACAGGTGATTTATTAAAAAAATGGCCAGAAAGTGAAAAGTTAATTGCTCAATGGGAAAGTCATACGGTAACAGATAGACTTTGTGAAGCTCATGATGTTTCTCACTTTATAGCATATTTATTACAGGATGATGTAAAACTTTTTACTGGTAGTGTATTACTTATGGATGGGGGCATATCTGCAAGACGTTGGTAAAATACTATTTAAACAAAAGATTGTGATAATGTTTTCAGCACACCGACCTGCTAGTAAACAGCATGTTTGGCATTGTTTCTAATTAGCAATAAACACGTTATTTCAGCTTTTTTTAAAAACCAATTCTTATAAATCATTATATATTTCATGAAACAAAATATTGTATTAATTGCTATAGCTATTATATGTATACTTAGTTGTAACAAAACAAGGGAACTTGGAGTACTTCCTGTTTCTCCTACTTTAGAGTTAAAAAATAAAAAAGGAAATTTATACACTCCTTCTACCCAATCTTTATTACGCACTCATAGCTGGTTAGAAAGCGTAAAAAATATTCAGATCCTTATAGATAATAAAGATTATGCTGAAATTGAGTTTCTATCAGATGACTCTACATTTCTTAAAATTAAAAACCTAGAGATAGACTACCTAGTTCCTAGATTACATTATGAACCCGTATCCCCTCCTGATGATTTTGACGCTTTTAACTTAATGCTTTCAGAATTTTCAAGAAACAGTATCAGCATGCCTCAAGGGTCTCCAGGAGATGCAATGACCCACTATCAAACAAACTTAAACAAAACTGTACCTTGGAAGCTATCTGGAGACTTTCAGTTTGTCCCAGAACCTAGATATAAACCACTTAGAGTTAGCGTTATTAATAATTGTTTGAAATCCGGATTATGGGAACTCAATGCTATTGATCGATCCGGAGAAATTTACCATAGTTGGTTTTCTTTTCCTGAAGAAGAGTATTATCCTCTAGTCGCTCGTACTAATCAGGTTGACGATGCCTTTGTTAGAAAAGCTCTAAATTGGAAAGAAGAAAAGGTACGATTAGATTTATCCCGTCTGAGAGATCGAAAAAAAGAATTAGACAAGGTAAATATTGAAGTAAAAAATGAAGAAGTCAGCTTTTCATCTCAGGGTTCAAGAAGAAAATTAAGTGGGCAATATGTACGATATAAAAAAGACGACGTATTATTCGATCCCAAACAACTTAATGATCTTACAGAAAACCCCGTGTTTATGTCTACTTTTATAGAGCCTGGGATTTATTCATATAATAACTTATCCGAATTTAATTTTTCTTTCTTAAAAAACCCTCTATCAACAGAAATTTATAATGTTATTCCTAAAACAAAATACGATTGGGTTAAGAAAAAAGAAATAACAATACAAGAAGAGGAAATGTATCTGGAATTCATAATTAATCTCCCCGAGAATGAAAAAATTGTTCTGGGTAACCTTCCTCTACACCTATTAGTGCAACAAGAAGATTTTGTACTAAATGGCTTTGGAGTCGGTATTTTAAATGCCTCAGGTTTTGCAGAAAGGAGAAAATTTCTGATACAAACTGGTCCTAATCCAAGTTTTGCTTATTTAATGAAAGAAGAAAATGGAAGCTTGTATGGTATGAATTCTCATGATCGAGGAATCGAACAAATTTTTATCAGAAGTCATCCTTTTGCACAAAAACCGTATTGGGAAGTAACAATTACGTCATATGAACGAATAGCTGATCTTGTAAAATATAAAATTTTGATGCCTGCATCAGTAATCGAATTACAGAAAAAACATTCAAAAAATTACATTACCCCACTTTATTTTAGCTATAGAGATGACAACATTAACTAGGTCTGAAATATAACAATAATAAAAGCTAAAAAGAGAACATTAATATTTCTAAATCAATGAAAAAAAAGAGAACATTAATATCTATCATCGTTGTCATACTCGGCTTATTCACTGTATTTCATTTCTCTATAATGAACACTGTGAAAAAAATGACAAATATCACGGTGCAGTTTGGGAGTGAATCAGAAAACAAGGAAAAAAAAGAAAATATAGCAAATAACCTAAACAATGGTACACAGTTCAACTTTGCAAAAGTAGAAGAGCCATCACCTTTTTTAGAATACGACCTTTTTGATGAAGATGCAAAATCCTGGTGTAATATCTATGATGGATATTCTACTTCTGGAATTCTTGTTTTTGATGCAAATGGAGATGAAAAATTAGATGTCTATTTTACTCAAAATGGAGATAACTGGACACGACCTACTGATCATAATGGCGTACTTAAAGACAAACCATATTTTCAACATAATGGATTATATATAAATCTAGGAAATGATTCTATTGGCAACCCTATTTATAAGCAAGCAAAGTATATTTCTGCGCAAAATGAAACCTTTCAAGAAGAAGAATTACTCATTGAAAATTTTCATTTCCCAAGAAAATCTGTTCATGAATCTATAGAACGAGTCGGAAGAGCTTCTAATAGTGCTATTGCTGCTGACCTCAATAATGACGGAAGACTTGATCTAATAGTAGCAAATGTATTACCTGGTATGTTTTGGTCTCACCCCAATTCGCAACGTGTACTTGGACAATTTGTAAGACCTGTTGGTAGACAAGCTGTAAACACCAAAACCCCATTAAGCGCACAAGGAATGTATTTTATCCATGAGTACAAAGCAAATGATCAAATCAATGATTTTAACACCACTTCTAGAGGTAAAGAAGCCGTTGGTGCTAATTCTATCTTTCTCAATATGGGAGATAAAGATCATGATGGAATACCTGAGTGGAAAGATATTAGTCGACAATCTGGTGCAGAAGGAAAAAGGGCTACTCAGAATATTTTGGCTGCAGATTTTGATCTCGATGGAGATATCGATCTTTTTGAAACTAACATTATGGATCATGACTACTGGCCAGGAGGAGCTACATCACTGGCAGGTGCCGCCAATCAGATGTATATAAATCAACTTTCTGAAACAGGAAATGTGACTTTTATAGAACAAGCAGCTGCTATGGATGTCGATGGGCTATATGATAAAAACAACCCAATACCTGATTATTACAAGCTAAAGAAGCTTCCTTTACTTCCTAAAGAATATTCTATGGCATTACTTAGTTTTGAGAAATATAAACCTGATTTTTTAGAAATAAATGGAGAAAAATCAGAACCTGGTCAGATTTCTTGGTCTTCTGTGACACAAGATGTTAATGATGATGGCTATCCTGACATTTGGGTAGCAAATGATCTCGGTTTTTTAAGGTTATATATCAATAATCAAGGGGAAAAATTCGAAGAACCAGACAATTATGCTAGATCAAAACAAACTGGATATTGGATGTCATTAACTCCAGGAGATTTCAATGGAGATTTAAAAGAAGATCTCTTTGCCGGCAATATTGGTGGAGCTTCAATGAATTTGGCAATGCCAATCCCAGACCCTAATATGCTTTTTGACCCTGTTATGACTACAGGAACAACAGCACAACAATTTTTTAGTGATAAACATAGGTCAATGCATGCATTTGTCGATGGAAATGATTACAAAAATGAATTAGTAAATAAAATTGAGCATTCAAAAATATTGCCTCCAGATGCATCCCAACCCAATAACATACGTACTTTTGGGATTAGTCATATGAAGGGTATATTAAAATATGACCCAAACTCTATAGATCCTTATGAATTTGCTTGGGGATCGACAGCAATAGATATACAAAATGATGGAAAACAAGATATTTATTGGATCGGTTGTTTATATGGTCGAGGAGGTGGTATTTTTCCTATAATGGGTACAGGTCCTGGGCGATTATTAGTAAACGCCTCTCCTTCTTCTGATCAATTACGATTTAAAGATCTTACTGCAGAACATCACTTATTTAATATTCAGGAGCTTCAATATGACAAATTAAAAAGTGATGGTTTTGTCTACAGGAAATCACCTAGACAGAATTGGAATAAACGAAGTATGGTTTATAGTCATGATATTAGTGTTTGGGGATTTCAGGGGCCTGATCTTGCGGAAAAAATAACCAATCGAGATCTTATTCAAACAGCAGAAAATGGTCGTTCGGTAGTAGCGGGAGATTTGAATAATGACGGATTTGATGATATTATTGTTCGTAATATGGGAGGATATGATAGTAGAAGTTCTAATTCTGTAAATCTGAAGGCCAAAATAAATGAAAAAATAGTAGTTATACCTGCTCACGATGCTAATTTTCCATCTCCTACCAATTTTGAAGCGGGAAGTACCAGAACATTTATCAACACTTATACTGATAATAATTGGATTAAAATAAAGCTATTAGACGATACTGAAAATTCGTTTAACAGAGATGCAATAGGAGCAAAAATAATTGTTAACGGCAAGTATGTTAAAGTGAAGAGAAGTGGTGGTGGTGGATTTGTATCAAATTTCTATGGACCATTATTGTTTGGTTTAGGACAAGAATCTGCAAGTTTAATAGAAATTCATTGGCCAGATAAGAAACGTACAATAACCAAATTAGAAATCCCTAATTACAAAAACGGTAGTGTCAGTATTTCTAAATCCAAAGGGATTTTAGAGTGGGTTAATTAAAATTATTATGTCAATAAAAAAGAAAATATTTGGATTATCACACACCGATAGGATGTTTAGAAATCTTGATGTCTCCTCAGATGATATCAAGAAAAAAGAACATTTAATGCAAATTGTTAAATCTCTCATAAAAGGATACAACTTTGCTTTGGAAGCAAAAAATGGAGTACAATTGGTCAATCGGATAGAAAATGAATTAAATGATCATCAAAAAGGTTTTGCTTTTGAAGGCACAGGGATGTACTTTGCCTTGATGGATTTAATTTTTCCTAAAAAATATAGTAGGCTCAGAAAATTCACAGAACAAGAAGGAATATCTCATGATTTTATCATTACTGTTGGAGCTGGTTTTGCAATCGCTAGAGTTCCTTGGGGACTTAAAAGAATGCAGACATATGTATCAAAACTAGATCCATTGATGGCATGGTGTCTTCCTGATGGATATGGTTTTCATCAGGGGATATTTTACCCTAAACAATATATAGAAGAATGTAAAGAAGCTCCAAAATTAATCCCTGATTACTTTAGATGTGTATTTGACTCTGGTATTGGTAGAAGCATGTGGTGGGTAAAAGCAGCAAATCCTATTCAAATAAAAAAAGCTATTGATCGTTTTCCTGTAGATCGACAAGCAGAATTATGGGGTGGTATTGGTGTCGCCTCTACTTATGCGGGAGGTATTTCAAAAAACGAATTACTACAATTATGGGAGATATCTGGAGATTTTAGAGCAGATTTCTTATCAGGAATACCATCTGCGGCAACCATGAGACAACGAGGTAAAAACCCTTCTTTATGGACTGATGAAGCTTGTCTACTATTGTTAGGAAGGAGCTCCAAGGATGTATCTGATATTGTTCATGAGATTATTGAAGACCGTGATGGTAAGCTTAAGACAGATCAAGAAAAACTAGAAAAAGGATATACCGAAGTAAGAAAAGAATTAAAATTAATATTTGAAGAACACACATCCAAAATACCAGGAATTATCATCAATTAAGAGATAATCTAATTTTGTTTTAAAAAAAGCCATCAAATTGATGGCTTTTTCATAATGACCTCTCGACTCCACTCGAGATGATAGAAGAAAAATTATATCGACTCTTCGTCTATGTTAAGGATGACAAGGCTTTTTGATTGAAAATCACTGCCATTGATGTAAATTCTATTACAAATTCATGTTACGAGTATCTATTCTAAAAATAATAGGCTTAAACAAAAAAATATTTGGTATTAAAACACAAGAACGGCTTTCATTTCAACACATTTAACATCTACTGGAGTAGCTAGAACAGAACAATCAGATACTATTTCCCATTTTTTATTAAATTCTCCCATTGCCATTTTATATGCTTCAATCTTGTTTAAAAAATTATCGGTATCTATGGTAAGAGGATATGCTATAAATCCAGATGGACCTCCACACGCTTTAGTTCCTATGGAAATAAAAGACCAATCATCTGGATTAGTACAATCAATACTTTCTACTATTTTAGTAATTTCAGCAAGCATCGCATTTAAGTTAGCATTTTC
Organism: uncultured Aquimarina sp.; assembly: GCA_947498785.1. GTDB lineage: Bacteria > Bacteroidota > Bacteroidia > Flavobacteriales > Flavobacteriaceae > Aquimarina. Next base: position 55,937 of record CANMLS010000024.1, read on the forward strand.
CTGTTCCTGAGATGATGAATCATCATCATTGCCACATCCGACTATAATTGTGCAAAACAATGATATTAAAATGAACACCCTTTTCCTCTTTGATTTCATAATTGAAGTTTGTTTTGAATAAGATGAAAAAACACTTAAATGGTTGCTTATAGACTCTTTTTTTAATTCTAAACATATAGAAAGGTAATAAAATAAGCAGCCAGAAGTGCAATATCTCAATTCCCATACATCTGAATTTTCATATCACTGCTAACAAACAAATTCTATTCTGATTCATGTTATGTGCAACTATATAAACCAATCGTTTTAAGTTGTTCTTGTTTTTAATACTATTATATATACATGATATTAATCTTATATTAGTTATTCCTTGAATTTACATAAACAAAAATAGCTGATTTACTTTCCTGTAAATTCAAAGCGCAACCAAGTATTAGGCAGCATATAGATAATAAGAATTGATAATACAATTTATTCTAGGTCAAATGGGTGTTGAAAACCAGTTACATCAGGTATATTAACTTTATATAAATTTTTACCCGCAGTTACAAAAAGGATGTTTTTATCTTTTCCTCCAAAGGTACAGTTAGTTGCCTTTTCTGGAAAATTGATTGTAGTCTTTGGTTTTCCGTTAATATCAAACACTTGCACAGTATATTTTGCTGTAACATATAAATTACCTTTTGTATCCACAGCCATACCATCTGCTCCTGTGATATTTGAACCTTTTGGATCTATAATAGTTGCAAAATTAATTCTATCACTTAACATTCCTGTTTTTTGATTAATTGTGTATCGATAAATTATTGTACTATTTGAATCATTAAGATACAAATACAATCCATCTGGCGAAATAATAACTCCATTCGGTTTATTATCTCCAAACGAATCAAGTAAGATAATTTTTCCATCTTTTTTACGATAGTATAAATTATTCGATGATTGATATTGCGTACTCCAAGTAGGGTCTGTAAAATAAATACCTTCATGCTTATCTATACATAAATCATTTGGGCTATTAAAACGTTTTTCATGATATGTTTCTACCAAAGTTTCCAGTATAGTACCATCAACCAATCTTTTATTAATTTTTCCTACACCTCCTTCACATATTAATAAATGAAAATCTTTGGTAAACATAAGTCCGTTACCTCTATTAGTATCTCCAAAGGCTTTAGAAAAAGTCCCTGAACTCAATGTGTACGAAATCACATTACTGTTTAATATATCAGTAAAATAAATGATATCCGTACCATCCCAAACAGGGCCTTCTGTAAATTTAAATTGATCAGAGCTTAACTTTATAGCCTCTTGTCCAGAAAGAGGTAAGGTTATTATTAATAAAAAAACAAAAGCTCCGAAAATTTGATTATTAGTCATATAAATATATTATTTGTGTTCGTTCAAAATATACAATTTTTATGATACATAAACCGTGAAATAAATATTCATATTCTAATTTAGTTATTCATCTATTGATTTTGATATTTTTTGTAAAACCATGCAATAATAGAATATTTTAACAAAATCATTTACAACAATATATTAGTGCAAACGTTACATGAAATACACACAATTATCTTATATAAGTAATGAATATATTACCAAAATATGGGTTACTTCAGTTTAGAAATTCGGCAAGAATATACAGTAAACCTATCATTGAGAGTTTACAGCTTTTTAAAGAAGAAACAAAGTTTCTAAAAGTCACTCTTTTTTTTTCTCACAAAAATGATGAACTAGAAGAACTGGATAGTGCTATTAATTTTTTAAAGGGGTTTGGTGTACTTATCTATGCTGATCATATTACAGAAGAAGTAAATGAAGAAGATACCCATTCCAAACGTATACAGCAAGAAACAGAAAAAAAAATAAAGGAAAATTCGAAGTTTATTTTTCTAGCAACCGAAAATGCAATCAATTCAAAACGCTGTAAATGGGAATTACGGTATGCTAACACTCAAAAAAAAATGGATCAGATTGCTATTTTGCCCATAAGAGAAGACTTTACCGACTACGGTGGTGAAGAATATCTACAAAAATATCCATATATTCAAAAAAGTGATACTGACCCTGAAGGATATGATGTAAAACATCCTGATGGAAAAGCTATCCCGTTAGGAATTTGGTTGGCATCATAATTTCAAAGTATAACTCACATATCAGAGTGTCATTCCTACTCTATTTTGTTAATTAGTCTAACTACTTTGAACCAAAAATTAATATACTCGCAATAATTCGTCTACAATGTTTTTGCTACTTTACCTACCGCAGCGATTGTTTCATCCAAATCTTCATAAGTAAGCGCCTCGGTAATAAACCAAGTTTCAAAAGCACTGGGAGCTATATATATTCCATTATCCAGCATACCATGAAAGAATTTTTTAAATGTTTCATTATTCCCCTGAGCAGCGGATTCAAAATCCAGTACATCATCTTCTGCAAAATGCACTGAAATCATTGAACCCAATCTATTAATGGTATGTTTAATATTATGAGTTTTAAGTTCTTTGACAATACCCTTATGTAAGTATTCTGTTTTATCTGCCAGACTCTTAAAAATTTCGGAATTAGAATTCAATTCAGTAAGCATGGCTAATCCAGCTGCCATAGCTAGTGGATTCCCGCTTAATGTCCCTGCCTGATATACTGGCCCTAACGGAGCAAGATAATTCATAATTTCCTCTCGAGCTGCGAAAGCTCCAACAGGAAGTCCTCCTCCGATCACTTTACCAAAAGTGATAATATCTGCATCTACCCCCAGAAGTTCTTGCGCTCCTCCTTTTGCTAGTCTAAAGCCTGTCATTACTTCATCAAAGATCAAAAGGACATCATAAGCATCACAAAGCGATCTAAGGCCTTCTAAAAATCCTTTTACAGGAGGAATACATCCCATATTTCCAGCTACAGGCTCAATAATAATACAGGCAATCTCTCCTTTATTTGAAGTGATGATTTGTTCTACATGATCCAAATCATTATATCTTGCTAATAGTGTATCTTGTGCTGTGCCTTTGGTAACACCTGGACTATTTGGACTTCCAAAAGTAACGGCACCACTTCCTGCCTGAATCAAAAAGGAATCACTATGCCCGTGATAACACCCTGCAAATTTGATAACCTTATCTTTATTGGTATATCCACGTGCTAATCGCACTGCACTCATACATGCTTCTGTCCCAGAATTTACAAACCGTATCTTATCAACATTAGGAACCATTGCAATCGCTAGTTCTGCAATCTGAGTTTCGATCTCTGTTGGCATTCCAAAACTAGTCCCTTTTTTTGCTTTATCAATAACGGCTTCTACAACCGGAGGATGCGCGTGCCCCAAAATCATAGGTCCCCAAGAATTTATATAATCTATTAAACGATTACCATCTTCATCATATAAATATGCACCTTTAGCTTCTTTAACAAATATTGGGTCACCTCCTACAGCTTTGAAAGCTCGCACAGGCGAATTTACTCCTCCTGGAATCACTTTTTGCGCTTCTGCAAACAGTGCACTACTTCTCTTATATATCATGCTTAGTTGAAATCTTCTTCCTCTTCCTCGGTAGTTAACTTAAGAACCTGCCCGATTTTGATATTATTATTCAATAGATTATTATACGTTTTGAGTTCCTCTACAGAAACCTTATATCTACGAGAAATCGAATATAACGTATCTCCTTTTCGTACAATATGTCCTCCACTTGGATTTGAGACCGGAGTAGCTACTGGTTTAGGAGCAGGCTTCATCACAATAACTGGTTCTGCTTTATTTTCTCTCCGACGGTTTTTTCTACCTAATACATCATTATCATATTCATATAAATGATAACGTTCTATGATGGAAATAAGTTTTTGCGGATATTTTTTATCCGTAGCATATCCAGCTTCTCTTAACCCTCTTGCCCAGGATTTATAATCTTTTTGATTAAATGTAAACAATTTGGAGTATCGCTTTCTGTCTTTTAGAAATAGAGAATGATCTCTAAAAGAATCACTTGCATTGTCATACTTTCTAAAACATTCTTGAGAACGATCATCGTCATGATATACTTGATCTCCCTTCCAATCATGACACTTAATCCCAAAGTGATTTTTTGCTTTCTGAGTTAACTCACCATGGCCTGCTCCCGATTCCAAAATACCTTGTGCTAAAGTAATACTTGCCGGAATACCGTAAGTTTTCATTTCATCTTTCGCTATCCCCGAAAATTCAAAAATATATTGTTTTACTTTGTCTTTATATGATACAGGAACTGGTTTTTTTTCTTCTCTAGAAGATTCTGTAATAGTAACCTCTTTTGTAGTTCGTTCAACTTTAGTGACAGTAGTACGTCTGGGAACAGTTCTTTCTGTTCTTGTAGAGATTACTTTTTTACTTCCTCCGCAGGAAATTAAAAATCCTGTAACACACAACAATGTAATAAATTTCCTCATTTTAATATCCTATTGTAATAAGAGGTAGTTTCTTTTTATTCAATTTTTTATTCATTCCAGAAATGCCTTGTAGTCCTCCTGTATGAATCGCTAAAATACGAGTATTTTTCTTAAAAATACCTCTTTGCGTCATGTCAAAAATCCCAAAAATCATCTTCATTGTATAGATTGGATCCAAGAGGATATGTTGCTGTTCTCTAAATATATTCATGAATTCGATACCTTCTTGATTTATTTTTCCATACCCTCCAAAGTGATAATCATGAATTAGTTCCCAATTAGTTTTTGACGTATTTTTTTTGATTTCATGGGTAAGAAATTCACCCTTTAAAGCGGGAAAACCTAATATTTTTTGATGATTCAACGAACTATTAATGATCCCTGAGATCGTCCCTCCTGTACCCACAGCACAGCATATAACATCATACATTACATCTTCTGGATTGAGAATTTCTTCACACCCTTTAATAGCTAACGAATTAGTACCTCCTTCGGGTATCATGTAGCAAGAACCGAATTCATTTTTTAATTCCTTTAAAAATAAAGGATTTGCTTTGTCTCTATATGCCTCTCTACTAACGAATTTAAAATGCATTCCTGAAACAGAAGCTAAACGCAGTGTATCATTTTGAGATAAAGTTTTTTCTAAATCTTTAGCCAATTCTTCTCCTCTAATAATTCCAATAGTCTGTAAACCTACCATCTTACCTGCTGCTGCAGTAGCCGATATATGATTACTATAAGCTCCTCCAAAGGTAAGAATCGTTTTAAAACCTGCTTTTTGAGCTTCATTAAGATTGTACTTTAATTTTCTGAATTTATTTCCAGATACTTCTTTATGAATTTCATCTTCCCTTTTTATATCCAGAAAAACTTCTGCTTTATCTAAAATGGGATGTGCTACCGATTGATTTTCTGAATGTATTATTTCTGAAGAAAAAATATGCATTTACCAATATTTAATAAAACTCCAGGGTTTTCTTCTTTTTAAATATTGAAGATCATCTTCATTTATATACGCTTCTCTTTCAAAAGAAATATTTCGATAAGCTTTTTGCGAGTTTCGATATTGTAGAAGTCGAATAAGATATTCTGTAAAATAAAAAATATAAAAAGGTAAAACCAAAAGTTCTGCCTGTTGTCTAATATGAATTCTCTCGTGGTTAATAAAGGTTTCATCTTCTTTAAGAAAAGAATTATTTACCACAATAAAAGGCCAGAGGGCAATACCTACAAAATGTCGACCTATCAAATATTTGTTAACAACAATGGGCATATCAATGCAAGATACTATTTTTGTATATAATGGACAATCCTAAAAAGATATTAACTCCAAAAGAAGGAGATTATTATATCACCCCAGAAGGGTATCGATGTTTTACAGAACAATATCATCTAAGAAGAGGTTATTGTTGTGAGAGTGGTTGTAGACATTGCCCATATGGCTATGACAAAAAAACAAATAATTATTCTAAAAAATAGAAATATTATTTGTTTTATGGTATGATTATTGTGGCTAAATAATTACAAAAAGCTATTGTTAAATCTTTAAAACACAGGGATTATGAAATATTTTTCACTTTTATCATTAATCCTTATCATAACACTTAGTTCTTGCTCTACAGTACGTGTTGCTTCGGATTATGATAAGCAGGCAAATTTTGACACTTATAAAAGCTTTGCTTTTTACAAACCAGGAATTGATAAAGCAGAGATTAGTGATCTAGATAAGAAACGTATATTACGGGCGATTGAGGCTGATATGACATCAAAAGGGTTTTTGAAATCAAACAATCCTGATATGCTAGTTAGTATTTTTACAAAGACCAAGGAGAATGTAAATATCTATCAAAATAACTTTGGATGGGGTTACGGATGGGGATGGAATCCATGGTTCTGGGGAAATGGCTTTAATAACACGGTTACTACAACTACAGAAGGTACACTATACATAGACCTAATAGATGCTTCTAAAAAAGAATTAGTTTGGCAAGGAATGGGATCGTCTGCATTGACTAAAGATGTGGATAAAAAACAAGGTAAAATGAATGAAATCGTTGCAGCGATTTTAGAAAAATACCCTCCTCAGAGTAATTAAGAACTGTAAATTAAGCTTATATTGATCTAGCCTTTCTACATAGAAAGGCTATTTTTATGTACATTTATACCAACTTGAACCTATAAATGTATGCGTAACTTTCTACTCGGTGCACTTTTAGCAGTATTAATAGTCTTTGGAATCAAACATTTTATTGATCAATCTAATACCCAAAAAATAGAAATCAAATCTTCTGATCTTATTTTGGATCAAATTAAAAATGTAGGTAAACTGGTAGTCACAGAAGGTCATTTTTCTGATATCATTACCTATAAGGATGACAAAACTTACTTTAAATTACTTTCGTCAAAGAAAAAAATAATAGTTATGGTAAATGCCAATGTGCAGGTATCATATGATTTAAAAAAAATTGAACATACTATAGACCGGCAAACAAAAACTCTTACGATTTCCAAAATTCCTAAAGCAGAGATTAATATTAATCCTGAGATAAAGTATCATGATATTAATGAAGGACTCATCAACAAATTTGAAGCAGAGGATCATAATATTATCCGAAAAATAGTAGTGGAGAAATTGAACAGAAAAGTACAAAAATCTTCACTGGTTGCTAATTCTCAAAATCGTCTTATTAGCGAATTACAAAAAATATACATTCTCACGAATTCATTAGGCTGGACATTAAAATATAAAGATACTCCTATTGGTAGTCAAATTAGCTTTGAAGAATTGATTATACTATAGTTTTTCTAATTAAAAAAAGATGGAAAGAGATAATCTCTCCCCATCTTTGAATTTAAAAAATCTTGATCACAGAATTCGTTTTGTCCCTTAAACTCTAGTGTTATACAGATTTATAAATTGTTTACCCCTATAAAACGCTTTACATCGACATTACCCCACCCCCTATTAGTATTTTTTTGATGTATTAAATATCTATGCCATGCAGAATAAGAAAAGCCCCTCTTATCTTATGGTTATCTTCTTATTGCTTAAGTAAGTTTATACCTTAGCTCTATAACCCCCTGTAGCATACTTTTTTGTTTCCACCCGTGTCAACAAAGCTTCATTAGGTATTGATTCAAAAAGTTCTATTCCGTCAGAAAGAACGATAGGCATCATAAAAACCTGAATTTCACCAATCAATTTTTCATTAAGTATCATTGTATTTATCTGTCCTCCACCAATAAGCCAAATATCTTTTCCTTTTTGCTTTTTTAATTTTTTAATATGATCCTCTGATATAAATTCTACATCTTTGTTAGATTCTTCACCCTTTTTTCTTGTTAATACATAGTTTTTCTTCTCTGAATATGGAAAATCAATACCCCAATCTATGATCTGTTTATACGTCTTATTACCCTGAATTGTTGTATCAATAGTTTTATAAAAATCATAATAACCATAATCTAATTGATCAGGGTTGGGAATAGAATCTAACCAGTCTACATTACCATTTTCTTTAGCTATTTTTCAATTCATACTCATAGCTATATATAATTTAATTTTTCTCATTTTGATGTCAGTTTTATAGAATTGAACATTGTTTCACATCACAAAACTTTATTCATTAGTGACTTTATCTTCTTTATTAATTATGTATTTCAGCTCAATGCCATTCTTTTCTGAATAAAATTCTTTTACACACTTCATTTCTTTTTCTAAAATATGTATTGAACCTATATTATCTTTGCTAACATACGCAGTTAATTCTTTTAGCTCTATCTTATTAAAACAATACGCTATAAGCCCTTTTGCTATTTCTCTTCCAAATCCTTTGCCCCAGAAACATTCTCTTAATCGATATGCAATTTCATATTCAAACATTTCATTTTTATACACGCCACATAAACCAACAAAATCATTACTATCAGTATCTTCTACCGCCCATATATTGTAGAATATTTTATCATCTTTATAATAGTTTATAAAACGTTCTAATTCTTGTTTACTTTTCTCAAAATTCATATGATTTTTGATATAGCGCATCACATTAGGGTTACTTTGCATATCAAAAAAAGGAGCTAGATCTTCTTTTTTTAAATATCGAATAGACAATCTTTTGGTTTCAAATAGCTTCATGTTACGAATCCTATTTATGTTAATGCATTTAAGAGAGGGGGAAACACATTCTTCCTATACCTTTTCAACTCTTTTTCAAAATGAGTAATTTCTAATCGTGTTTTACTATGAAATTAAAACCTCAGTTTTTATCTTTTTCACCTACCCTTTTTATCACTTTGTTTATTACTTTTCCCCATTCCCATTTCGCTATACCTCGGAAGAATATAAATTTTCTCTAAATGAACTACCTCGTATCCTTGTATCAAGGTAGTTCATTCTTCAAAATCACTAGTCCTTATGACCGTTTTTAAACTTAATAAATACGACTCGAAACATATTTTTATACTATCCTATGCTTTTGACCTTATCAAAGACAGCTAAAAGACTAGAGGTCTGCATTTCATAGATATTCTTTAATCTGAGTCCCTACTAATTCTTATAACATTTTCTTTATCAAAGTAATCTGTCCCAAATGATAATAACTATGCTCTATCAGTCCATCTATATTTCTTTGATACGTTCCATATTTTTTATCTACAAATACTTCATCTAGTTTTTGATCTGGCATTAATTCGATTGCATTCGCAAATTTTTCTGCATTACTCCACATCATATTCAATAATTCTTCCCAATCTTTTTGTGATTCTATAACAGGGTAATCAAAACTATACTTATCTCTTATTTCTAGTTCACCACCTTCTAATACTTTTAATACTCCAGCTATATAATAATTGACATGAAATGTAAGTGCTACAATGGTGTTTAAAGATTCTATTTTCTTTGAGGCTTGTTCCCACTTTACAGTTGACAATTGATCTTTATAATTTGTATTAGCAACCCATACTCCGTCTAAAATAACTTCTCTAAATCGATCCGCAATTTCTTTTGTTCGTTTCATAGTATTATTTTGTTTTTTTGAATGAAGTCATCTTGACTTTTTTTTGAGAAAAATTGGGGTTTAAGAAATTTGTGTTGTTAGACATGAAAATCAAACCCAATGTACCAAGCACTAAACAAAGATATGATAGAATTAGAAATAGTTCCTTATTTGCTAGTGACAAAAAGAGGCTTTAAACCAAAAGCTCCTCTTGATGAGATTATTAATGCGATTTTTCACAAGTTAAAGACATGCATTCAATGGGTGTTTCTTCCAGTTGGGAGTCTTTTCAGCAATGAAATTTTGCGTTATAAGACTATTTTTGGTCATCATCGCAAGTGGTGTGAGTTAGATGTTTGGAAATCTTGTCGGATAGAGTTGTTAAAAGTCAAGATGACTTCATTATAGTAAATGCAATAACCTAATTTTTATTTCTTGATTTGAAGAGGTAAAAACTTAATGTGATTTTAATTTGAATATATAGACCTAAAATCATCAAAGAACTAATACTACAAGCAACATTCTAATTGACTTTGGGTTAGTTATTTTCTTTTTGATTTATTGATTATTTTTACTTTTTATGAAAAGAAACTACCTATTCGATGTTAACACATAGTCGAATTTTCAGACCCATACTTCTTTTGCTTTTATTCCCCTTTCATTCAATTCATCTACTACGTTTTCTCCTGCGTAACATAAGGTCATTTTTTTGAGATTAGGAAATTGTTTTGCATCTTCAACTGTTTCTATATTCCAATAATCTCCCCAGCCCACCCCAAATTTTAAAAGTTGTAGATAAATATCATTTCCCTCATCCTGATAAATCTCAGTGATTTCAGATGCCAATTTTTTTGGCACTTCTAAGTCTCTGAAATATTGAGTTACTTCTGCTATTGGCTCATAGCCTTCTTCTTTTAAATCAATTCTTCTTTTGTCGTACCATTCAACAAATTCGTCTAAATAAAATTTTGGTTTAAGTAATTCTTTGTTATACATCAATTCTTGAATTACACATACCTTAAAACCAAAATCATCAAACTCAATTTGCTCTTCATCTAGTTTTCTAAACGAGTACTTACCTTTAGGCAATAGAGGATTATTATACTCTTTATCAAACATTTGATTATAGAAAATATTGATTAAGTAAGGTTTTTTTTTCCACATAAGTGAAATGATTGACTTCATATCTATGCTTGGTTAGATTGTCAAAACCTTTTTTATTAAGCTCTATTCCATCAACAATTATTTTACCTTCAAAGAATGGTTTTTGTTTACGCTTTGATTGGGTTTCCATTGGATTATAATCTATATGAAATGATAAATGATTTATAAATCCATTATCTTTTAGGTTTGTGCTAATCCCTAAATCTTTCCAATAAACCTTATTTCTTTTAACTACACTGGGAATGCCAAAATATTGCTTAAAAATATTCCAATCAGAAGGTAAAGCAACGGTATTTTCGTTGATTAATAATTCGTTATTTTCAATTCTAATAATGACATTTGAAGATTTACTTTTTTGCTTAAAAAAATTTATCATTTTCGGTAATAAAAGTTTTATAAAATTGGTTGTTATATCTCTTTAATGGTCTATTTATATAACAAGGGATCATGTCTATAGAGCAAATTATTATCAGCTTTACTTTTAAGATTCGACTCTAGAATATTGTTCTATTAATGGTTTGGCCTTGAGTATTTATCATAAAATCTATAATTAATGATCCTTGGTTTTATATTTTGTAAACAGCCCTATAAATTAATGTCATAACTTTTCTATATGTTACCCAAACATTTTTAGAAAAGAAGTGGTTTAAACTTTTTTAATTCGCTATAAAAATGCTCTTTTTCACTCAATTTTCGTCTTTTTCTTACTTTGTAGCGCTGCTATGAAGAGCAAAAAACACTTCAATTGATCAAAAAACTACTATTTTTCGCTAGAATCAAAAAAGTTTAAACCACTTCAAAAAATTAGAAGAACAAAACTCACAAAACATCATTCATTAATGTAATTATTCATTTTTAAACGACTACAAACGATTACAAACGAAACTAAACACTTCCTAACCGAATCTTATTTGTAATCTGTTATAGGTTTGCCATATCGAATTGAGAGATTCATAACAAGACAACAAGTATTCTCTTTTTCGATGCAAATAAAATATCCTGAAGGTCATCAATTTAGGATATAGTATTAACTGTTTAACACGAAAAAAATTAAATTATGAACACGCTAAAAAACAAAGTACAGTTGATTGGAAACTTAGGACAAGAACCAGAAATTGTAAACCTCGATTCTGATAGGAAATTAGCCAAGTTTTCTATTGCTACGAATGACTATTACTACAATAAACAAGGAGACAAGGTTACAGATACACAATGGCATAATGTAGTTGCATGGGGTAAAATAGCTGATATTATAGAAAAATATGTAAACAAAGGTCAGGAAATTGCTATCGAAGGTAAACTTACCTCTAGAAGTTATGAAGACAGTGAGGGTCAAAAACGTTATATCACAGAGATTATTTGTAACGAATTATTGATGTTAGGAAAATAAATTTCTTTTTATATTAATAAAAAAGCCTTCAATTGAAGGCTTTTTCTTTTTGAAAAAAAGCGTAATTATTCAAAAAAAGAAAAAATATTTTCATACACAAACTCCATTTTAAAAACTGAAAATCAAAAAATTGCGAAATTGTTATTTAAAGTAATTTTTGAAAAACAATAACATATCTTTTTAATCAAAATTCTGTATTTTTAACAATACTCTTTTGAAGATCTATCCCCAATATTGGTTTTTAGGAAATTTGACTTTTTAATAAACTTGATAAGATAACTACAATGTTTATGTGTGAAATTATTGATAACGATTCTATGTTTATTTCATAACCATAAAAAAAGTAATGATTTTTTTTAAGAACATATGGACGAAATTTGTTGCTATTTTCAAATAGAGACCAAGAATTTATCTACTCATTTTCAGTACTTTAATATTTAAACTGAAAGCGTTGTTAAAATTTCTCGTCAAATCAAGAACAATAACTAATGAGAACGGTCTCAAAAAAATCAAAACCTTGGGTTATCTTAATTAAAATGTGTTAAGGGCTCATAATCTAAAAATTAACGATATCGTCAACATGAATTTTAGAAAGAAAAAAGATTTAAGTGAAAATACAATTCTAATTACTATAGACTCTAAGTGGTATCTAGAAAACTGGAATAATCATTTTTATCTTAATGAAGATGGTGATATTAAGAGTAGAACTTTACTTTTTATCGAGTTTAAAAGCATCTTAAAAAACGCCACATATCATCATAAAACAATAAAAATATACTTATGAAAAAACCTGTCGCAATTACACAGCTAAGCAATTTAGAAAATAAAAAACCAACCCATGCTTTGGTAAATGGATTGGATCTAGTTATTGTAAAATTTGACGAAGAAATTTCTGTATTATATGGAAGATGCCTGCATAGAGGTGCATTAATGGCAGATGGACATATTGATGGACACAACCTTATTTGTGGAGTTCATGGTTGGGATTATCGTTATGATACTGGTGTTTCTGAGTATAATAATAGTGAAGTTTTATATAAATTCAATACCAAAATAGAAGATGATACACTGTATGTGGATGAAGTAGAAGTTAATATTTATCTTAAAGATGCTCCACAACCTTTTAACAGAGATGAATACCTTGGTGCTTATGCTGATACTCATCCCGAAGAAACAGAACCCTATACGGGTTACATTAAAGAATTAGCCAAAAATGGCTTAAAAAAACTAGGACATCATGGTTTTTCGGCATCTATGGGAGTAGATCGAAATACATTACCCAAATGGAATGATATTCAATTTTTGCCCGCACAATTAGCGAGTAGACCTCTATTAGATCATGAAACTGTGGCTACCAAAGTAGTTATTGGCCCTAATGCTAAAAAACCACTTACCATTGACATACCATTGTTTGTAAGTGATATGAGCTTTGGAGCACTTTCTCGAGAAGCAAAAATTGCACTATCCAGAGGTGCTGAAATGGCAGGTACAGGAATTTGCTCTGGTGAAGGCGGAATGTTACCTCAGGAACAAGAAAACAACACCAAATACTTCTATGAACTAGCCTCTGCTCAATTTGGATTTTCATGGGATAAACTCGATAAAGTACAAGCGTTTCATTTCAAAGGTGGGCAAGGAGCAAAAACAGGAACTGGTGGACATTTACCCGGAAACAAAGTAAGTAAAGAAATTGCAGAAGTTAGAGGTTTACAAAAAGGAGAAACGGCAATTTCTCCCGCTACATTTCCAGATTTTCATGGGGTAAAAGATTTTAAAGTTTTTGCGGATGAAGTACGCCAACGAACTGGTGGTATTCCTATTGGTTTTAAGATTGCTGCCAGTCATATTGAAAAAGATATTCAATTTGCTTTGGATGTAGGTGTCGATTACATTATTTTGGATGGTCGTGGTGGTGGTACAGGATCTGCCCCAACAATTTTACGAGATAATATTAATGTTCCTACCATTCCTGCTTTAGCAAGAGCAAGAAAATATCTAGATAAAATAGGGGCATCTAATATTACTCTAATCATAACAGGTGGTTTACGAATTGCAGAAGATTTTGCAAAAGCAATGATGTTAGGTGCAGATGCAATTGCAGTATCTAATTCTGCTTTACAAGCTATAGGGTGTTTAGGAATGAGAGCCTGTGGTAGCAATAATTGTCCTGTAGGTATTGCTACACAAAAAGAATCTTTAAGAAGTAGATTGGTCATAGAATCATCTGCAAAACAATTACATAATTATTTTGATGCAACCAATGACCTTATAAAGGTAATTGCCAGAGCTTGTGGGTATGATGATATTTCAAAATTTAATCCTGATGACCTTTCTACTTTTAATTATGATATGCACCGCTTAACAGGAATTAACTATGCAGGGGTTTTGTAAACCCATCCAAAAACAAAACATTGACTTAAAAAAACAAAATATGACTACTCAAATGCATTTGGCCGCTCAATATTTAGCCGCCGCCGGAATAAGTTTTTTAGAAAAGAAAGATGATGATAGCCATACAAATCTAGGATTTTCTTCAGAAGAAGGAAATATGTTTACACATCCTTTAAACTTAGAAGGCGATTCTTTATCTCTTAACTATCAAAACTTTAGTTTGGACTGGAATTCTAATGCTTCAAAAACTTCATTAAAATTAGATGGAACTACCCATAAAGAAATTGTACAATGGATTACACAAAAAGCTATAGAAGCCAATATCAAAAACTCATTTAAGTATGATCTTCATTATGAATTACCCTATCCCACTATTACCAATGATTTTACTTTCAAATTAACCAATGTAAGTAGATTAAGAGAATTGACAGACTTTAGGATATTAGCACAATTTACTTTAGAAACATTCTTAGAAAACCAGCAATTGCAATCAGATATTAGGGTTTGGCCTCACCATTTTGATATTGGCGCCTTTGCTTCATTAAAAGATAAAGCAGGATTTGCCATAGGTTTAGGTTTAGCAATTCCTGATTCAATGATAAATGACTATTATTTCTATATCAGTGGATACAAAGGTCATGATGGAGTGGATACTTTAGGTTTCAAAACATTAACCCATGGTGAGTGGAGAAATGACAGTTTTAAAGGAGCTACTTTACCTATAACTGGTGTTGATGAAATAGCAGCTTCTACATTTTTTGATGAAGCCATCAACGCATATAAAAAGTAAACACTATGGGTTATTGATATATCCTGGCACATAATACCAGGCATTGGACTTCTAATCTTTTGGTTAACCTTACTGCTGAGATTAAAACATCGATTGCAGAAGTAACTTAAATTACTAAATAACGCTATGATTGTTCTCTATATTACTGTTACTCTTTTTGTTATCTCAGCATTAGCTTCAGGAGTATGCAAAAGTACAGAGACAAGTTTTGACTCCGCAAATTATATTACTATCTCTGGTACAATTAGCGGCTTGTTAGGTTTGATAGCACTACTTTTCAATTCATTTAGAGGTGTATAAATCAAACAAGATCAATTTCATAACAAATGTTAATATAAAAAATGTCATTAATATCAAAGAGATACTACAATAGAGATCTTTCCTGGTTACGTTTTAATTATAGAATATTACAAGAAGCAGAAGACAAGAGTAATCTTTTATATGAACGTATTAAATTCCTTGCTATTTTCTCTTCAAATCTGGATGAATTCTTTAAAGTACGAGTCTCTGATATTAGAAAAATAAAAAAACTGAATAAATCATTACATAAAAAACTAATCACAAAGCCCAATAAGTTTTTAAAACAAATCAAAAAATGATTCAGTTTCAATTGGATGATACAATAAAAACTAGAGTCATAGATCAGGATCAGAAGAACAACTATGTAACTCCTCCTACAAGTTATAGTGCACAATTGGAAACCATTTCGGGGATTAGAACATTACAAAATAAAACTACTCCTTTCTATGATTAAGAACAATTTTATCTGCTTCAAAATGTATCCAATACCTCTTCTGGGTAGTTTAAATCGCTAAGAAAAGAGAACCTACAATCTTCTTCAAAAATTAAGATTAGTTAATATAAAATCAAACAAAAGCAAACACATTTTCTTTATATTTAATTTTATTAACCATCTCACAAATTAATGATACAATTACCAAGTCAACAACATAAATTAATTACAATTTTAAAAACATCTACTTTTCTTATTTTTTTGGGAAGAGCTTATCAACATATTGTTTGGGATCCTCCTTACCGAACAATTTTGTGGGATGAAGCCATTTTAAAAAACTTTGTTGAAAATGTTTTTGGTCTATCGTGGAATGATTATGTTACTAGTCTTTCTGCTGCGAGTTCTATTTCTTTTTCCATAAAAACCATAGGAGTTTTTTACCTCCTATGTGCTATCGTTACCTTATTTCTTAAATCTGACATGAAAAAAGTTGGGAAGTTTTTTTTATTTGGAGGCAGTATAGGGCTTTTCATTTTGGCTGTATTATATAGTAAGGAGAAATTTTTTCATGTTGGGCAATTTTTCGAATATACAATTCAATTTTTAACTCCAATATTACTTTACATGGTATTGTTTACTTCTACAGCGTTAAAAAAAATACGTACCATAGCACTTATTGCCATTGCACTTACATTTAGTTGTCATGGATTATATGCTATAGGATATTACCCTAGACCAGGAAATTTTATTGATATGATAATTAACATCCTACACATTAGTGAAACAAATGCTCATTTTATGCTTAAGATCGTTGGTATTCTTGATTTCGTAATTGCTATTACGATTTTCATACCAAGACTATCATACCCTTCATTATTGTATGCTTTTATTTGGGGAGGATTAACAGCTATTGCTCGCTTAGTAGGACATTTTCATATTGATTTCTTTGCAACTACTTTTAATCAATGGACTTGGGAAGTTATTATTAGATTACCTCATGCATTAATTCCTTTGTTTGTAATAATAGTCGATCACCCCAATTCTCGTTTTTTTAAATATATTGGAATGATCAATAATCGAAAAAAACCTCAAACTACTACATGATTTCATCTTAACCTTTTTTCTAAAATGAGTAAATTAGCTCCAAATAATATTCCTGATATTTTACTCCTTACGAAGAATTAGCGCAAAAGTCTAGAAGAAGACAGACTGGGTTGGTTCATGGATGAAGAACATATTTTTAAAAAACATTCAGAATTCATGAAAGATCTGGTCGAAGCTGGCGGATTGGCAGGTATTGGGAGTCATGAACAACTCCAAGGTCTCGGTTTTCATTGGGAGTTATGGTCTGTGCATAGCAAAGGAATGAAAAATCATAATGCTCTTAAGATAGCCACGATAGGTACCGAAGCTTTAGGGTTGGATACTGATTTAGGAAGTTTAGAAAAAGGAAAACTAGACAATATCCTGATTCTATCAAAGAATCCATTAGAAAACATACGAAATGCAAATACGCTTACTCATGTAATTAAAAATGGTAGGGTATACAATGCTGAAACTCTGGATGAAGTTTAGCCAAAAGAACAAAAAGCAAAAAAATTTCATTGGCAAACCAAAAAACCCAAAAGAATACCAGGTATCAAAAAGTAAATAACTTCAACCCAATAAGATATAGATTCTAAAAAAAACGTTCAATTTCTTGAACGCTTTTTTTTATACTTTTTTAGGAATCTCACTAATTAACATCTTGTCTTTTACTTTTTTTAATTCCAAAATAAACAGCAATACCTCCAGTGAAGAACATTAAAAAACTATATACTGCAGGAGCAATAGCAAATGAAGTATTCTCTAATAAAACAATGGCTATAGTAATTGCCAAGGTTCCGTTTTGAATTCCCGATTCAATTGAAATTGAAATGGCACTTTTATTTTTAATCTTAAATAACCTGGCAGAATAATATCCAACTACCATGGTTAAAACATTTAAACATAACGCTACAGTACCTGCTTGATGAAAATAAGAAACGAAATTATCTTTTTCTTTAATAGCAATTCCAACAATAACCAATGCCAATACAACACCAGAGGCAATCCGTACAGGTTTTGCCATCCGTAAAGCAAACCCTTCATTGTATCTTCTAATGATCATACCAATACTAACCGGAATAATGGTTATGACCAAAATCTGAATGATAGTATTAATAATATCCAGTTTAATCATTTGTCCTTCATCCAGAAAATGCAGTAATGCAAAATTTATAATAAAAGGTATAGTTAAAATAGTAACAAAACTACTTATTGCCGTCAATGTAACTGATAATGCAATATCTCCTTTAGCCAAGTGAGATATTAAATTTGAAGTAGGGCCTCCAGGGCAAGCTGACAAAATCATAATTCCTATAGCAACCTCTGGCTGTAAAGGAAATAAAGATGCCAGAGTAAATCCTAAGACGGGAAGAAGAATAATTTGATTCATTAGCCCTACTGCAATGGCCTTGGGATATGTAAATATTCTTTTAAAATCATCAATCACTAGAGACAATCCCATTCCAAGCATAATAATAATAAGAGATAATCCTAAAACAATTGTTGATGTACTACCCATAATATATTGGTTTTTGGTAACTAACTAATATTAAAAAAGCAAAATGATATTGAGGTGAATAAATATTACTTTCTACCATCTCAATAATAAATAATTACGTAGAAATACTTATACGCATTCTTTTAAAATTTTTCTAAATTTAAACAGTAAAAATACAACAACTTTAATATAATCTTACTATTGATTTTAACTAAAAATTCTCTAGTCTGATAATGTTCATTGTAAGTTACTCGTAACCCAATATATATGAAAACTCTTCCCATAATAGCCAGTATACTGGTACTATTCTTTTTTTTCCATCCTACAGATAAAAACACTCCTTGTAATTCTGAAAATGAAAGACTTGAAAAAGATCCATCTATTTTTAGGTTTGGATATTTCTCACTTTCAAAACGATATAGATTGGAATGATATCAAGGAAGATGGAGTAAATTTCGTATATATTAAAGCTTCTGAAGGTGCGCACTTTAAAGACCCTAAATTTAAAAAAAATCACGATGCCGCAATAAATAATTGTATCTATCGAGGGGCATATCATTTTTATGAAACTGGTATTGATCCAGAACAACAAGCTCAAAATTTCTTAACAGTTGTTGGCGAATTAGTTTCCGGCGACTTACCTCCAGTATTAGATCTTGAGCAAGGCGGTATTAAAGCTTCGGTAACCAAAAAAACATATCAAAAACATACGTTGAAATGGTTAACAACCGTAGAAGAGAAATTAGGTGTTACTCCTATTATATATTGTGACCCTTCTTTTGGAGATGCATATCTTAATCATCCTGATTTTGCTAAATATAAATTGTGGATTGCCGAATACACTAAAAAATCCCCTAAAATCCCTGAAACATGGAAAAATAAAGGATGGACCATTTAACAGATAGTGAAAAAATCGAAGGTATTAAAGGCAAAGTAGACTACGATATTTTTCAAGGAGATGCTAATGACTTTAGGAAATTATTAAAAAAATAGACTCAATTATCTCTCTATAAATCAAACATATATAAAAATCACTTCATGTATATTTCACATTAATAGTTTTTTTAATTAAATTTGATAGTCTATGCTATTCTACTCTATTTTTATTTTAATTAGATAATTATCATTTTGGTCATTATAACTAACTAATAAGTTCATCATGCTAGCTGTTACTACCTTTATACTGTTCACACTATTTGTTGCATATATCTCTTATCAAAAAACAAAAGGGGAAGCTCTTAATACTTCTGATGGATATTTTTTGGGAGGGAGAAGTCTAGGATGGTTTGTAATCGGGGGATCCCTTTTTCTAACCAACATGAGCGCTAATAATTTTATTGGGGAAAATGAACAGGTATATATTGATAGTGTTGCAGTAATGGCTTGGGGAATGACTTCTATCCTGTCGCTTATAATAGTTTCTGAGTTCATTTTACCTATATATCTTCGCAATGGATCTGTAACCACTCCCGATTTTTTAGAAGATCGATTTGATCCAAGCATAAAAAAATGGATATCCATTATATTTCTTGTAGGCTATGTTATCAATATGATGCCTCCTGTATTATATGCAGGAGCAGTTGCTTTTAATGGTATGTTTGATCTATCGGGAGTTTTTGGTTTAAGCAACTGGACTACTATATGGATTTTGGTATGGTCAATCGGAATTGTAGGAAGTATTTATGCCATTTTTGGCGGATTAAAAGCAATTGCAGTTTCTGACGCCATTAATGGAATAGGGTTAGTAATTGGAGGTTTACTAGTCCCTTTTTTTGGTTTACTATATATTGGTGATGGTAGTTTTTCTGCAGGTCTTGATATGATTTTAACACAAAATACAGAACATCTCAATGCTATAGGAAAACCAGATTCCCCTGTTCCTTTTAGTACATTATTTACAGGAATGCTATTAGTAAATCTTAATTATTGGGGTACCGAACAGTATATCATGCAACGTGTCTTGGGAGCAAAAAACCTAGCAGCAGGTCAAAAAGGTATTGCTTTAGCAAGTATCCTAAAAGTAATCTCTCCAATTTTGCTTAATATCCCAGGATTAATTGCTTTACACATCTATTTTAACATAGAAAACACCGCAGAAATATATCCCCGATTAATTGGTGATGTCATGCCTGAATATTTAACCGGATTTATGGCAGCGATCATTTTTGGAGCAGCGTTGACCACTTTTAATTCTGGACTTAATAGTTCTAGTACTTTGTTTATGCTTAATATATATAAACCTTATTTAAAACATAAAAATAAAGAGATTGCCGATGTCAGTTTGATAAAAAAAAGTAAGTATCTACAGGTGTTCTTGGCAATGACCGCTATGTTCATCGCTCCTTTTATTGCGTTTGTTGATGGTGGTTTTTTCGATTATATCCAAAAAGTAGCAGGTTTTTTTAGTGTACCTATTTTTACCATTCTTTTTGTAGGATTTGTAACTAAAAAAGTACCTCCCATTGGAGCAAAAGTAGCTTTGATATTTTTTATTACCTGTTATGCCCTTACTCAATTGATATTTGATACTGGTTTGCATTTCTTGCATATCATGGCTATTTTATTTGTTACCAGTACTATAATTATGTTACTTTTTGGAAAATTCTATCCTATGAAAGCGCCATATCAACCTATTGATAAAAAATTAGTAGACATCAAACCTTGGAAATACAGACATATTGTTTCCTTTATTTTGGTACTGATTGTAATGGCTGCATATATTTTCTTTTCTCCTTTAGGAGTTGCCTCTTAATCTCAAAAACATGAATTTATAATAACAACTTTCTATGGCTAACCTAACAACAAAAGGATGGGATTTCCTTCAGGAAATTAAAGATCAGCTTCCATATGATGGTATATCAATATATACTAAGACAATACCCTTTGTTTTTGAACTATCAAATCAAGTTCAAAAATTAGAAAAAGATTTATTTAGAGTTACTATAAAATTACAAGCACCAACTCTTAATAATACAAAACCGATAAAATTAGTTTGGAAAATCCCTGCCATTAACTTGAAAGGAACATGGCTATCTAATTATGAAAGTGATAGACGTATATATGCTGAATTTGATGCCGAACGCATGCTCGTTTCTCGCACAGCATATGAGGCTCCCGTTATTTCTCTTTTTGGGCATAATGACGAAAACCTACACACGTTTGCCTGTTCAGATGCTATAAATACATTATCGTTAGGCGCTGGACTTCGAGAAGAAGATGGTTGGATATATTGCAATGTGATTCTATTCAAAGATCCCGTTCCTGATTTCAACTTATACGAACTAAGTATTTTACTTGATTATAGAAAACAACGTTATGAAAATTCACTGAGAAAGGTCTCCTCTTGGTGGTCCTCTATAACAGAATACACCCCAATGCTTGTACCAGATGTAGCCAAATTACCTATGTACTCTACTTGGTATTCTTATCATCAGAATATTACAACCAAAAATTTATTGGAAGAGTGTAAAAGAGCTGTAGCATTAGGTTTTAAAACTATAATTGTAGATGATGGATGGCAAACAAATGACAGTAATCGCGGATATGCATTTACTGGAGACTGGTTACCAGAACGTATTCTTAATATGTCTGATTTTGTTAAAAAAGTTCATGATTTGGATATGAAAGTAATGCTTTGGTATTCGGTACCATTTTTTGGAAAACACTCCTCTGCTTTTCAACAGTTCAATGGAAAATTTCTTCATTTTT
Source organism: uncultured Aquimarina sp. (assembly GCA_947498785.1). Classification (GTDB taxonomy): domain Bacteria; phylum Bacteroidota; class Bacteroidia; order Flavobacteriales; family Flavobacteriaceae; genus Aquimarina. The sequence continues at coordinate 78,128 of CANMLS010000024.1, forward strand.
CTGAAGAATTTCAGGCAGCTATTCTTGATCCCAGATATCCTGATATTAGAGCCTATCTGGTGAACACTTATACACAAGCACTCAAAGATTGGAATCTAGACGGCTTTAAACTAGACTTTATTGATCATTTTATTCCCTACAAAGATACTGTTCTAACTACCGAAAACGGAAGAGATTATGCAGCTATCGACCCAGCTGTTGATCGATTGATGACAGATATAATGAAATCTTTAACAGCTATTAAACCTGACATCTTAATAGAATACAGACAACATTATATTGGCCCTGTATTACGAAAATGTGGTAACATGTTCAGAGCACATGATTGCCCTAACGATGCAATAACCAACAGACGACGAGTCATTGATTTACGGTTATTATCAGGGAGTACTGCCGTACATTCAGATATGTTTATGTGGAACTATGAAGAACCTGTAGAACTGGCTGCTTTACAATTTCTGAATATATTATTTTCAGTTCCGCAAATATCCGTTAGATTAAATGAAATTTCAGCAGCTCACCAACAAATGATCCAATTTTACACCGAATATTGGATAAAAAATAGAGATACATTACTAGAAAACCATATAACAGCACTAGGACCTTCAGAGAATTACCCATTGATTAAAGCAACTTCAAAAGAAAAACAAATTATCACTGTACATGCCAATTTGATTGTAGAAATATCAGGTGAACATAATATAATTGACATTATTAATGCGAAAACCTCAGAAGATATTATACTAAAACATATTCATAATCACATCACATATAAAGCTAAAATTTTTGATTGTCTAGGAAACCTTATTGGAAACGCTACAAATACTTTCAAAAAAGGTATGGCATCAATCAAAGTCCCCATATCTGGAATGATAACTTTATCTGCAACATAAGATGAAAAAAGAAATCAATTTTGATAGTAGTCATTTCTGGGAAAACCCCAAAGTATTTAATATTGGTCAGGAAATGCCTCATGCTAATCTCATACCTTATTCTGATCAAGAATTTTTGCATCAAAATATAAAAGAACGATCACCTTGGTATATATCTCTTAATGGAATATGGAAATTCAAATATGTGGATGCTCCCAATAATCGCCCAATAGGTTTCCATGAAGAAATATATGACACCTCTGCATGGGAAGAGATTAAAGTCCCTGCGAATTGGGAATTAGAAGGGTATGGCACTCCTATTTATGTTAATGATCGCTATCCATTTCCTAAAAACCCTCCCTATATTCCTCATAATAATAATCCTGTAGGTTCTTATAAGAAAACTTTTATAATACCCAATAAATGGGAAGGCAGACAAGTATTCATTCATTTTGGATCTGTAAAATCTGCAGCTCACTTTTGGATTAATGGAGAATGGTTAGGATACAATCAAGATTCGATGACTCCTATCGAATTTAATATCACAAAACATCTCAAAGCAGGAAAAAACAGTATCTCTGTAGAAGTATATCGCTGGTGTGATGGTTCATATCTAGAGTGTCAGGATTTTTGGCGTTTAAGTGGTATTCAGCGAGATGTATATCTATTTTCAAGAGATCAGGTCTACATCCAAGATTTTTTTGCCAACGGAAACCTTACTTCAGATTATATTGATGGTCTATTAGATCTTAAAATTTCACTTCGTAATACTACACAACACCTCTGGAATGGAACCATAAAATGTGAGTTATATTCTAAAAATAAAGAAATTGTCCTTTCCAAAAATATTTCATATGAATCCGTGTCAGAAAACACACCTTCTGCCATTCAGGAATTTATTCATCATCCAAAAAAATGGACTGCCGAGACTCCGAATCTATATCAATTATCATTGACCCTTATAGACCAGGATAATAAAACACTGGAAGTTGTGGGCTGCAAAGTAGGATTTCGAAAAATAGAAATTAAAAATGCACAACTACTCATTAACGGAAAAGCAATTACAGTACGAGGAGTTAATCGTCATGAACATGATGAAGTAACTGGTCGTATCGTTTCTGAACGAAGCATGATACAGGATATCAAATTGATGAAACAATATAACATCAATGCCGTACGTAATAGTCATTATCCCAATGATCCCCGTTGGTATCAGTTATGTGATGAATATGGATTATATGTTGTCGATGAAGCTAATATAGAAACCCATGGTATGGGTTCTAATTATTCTACCCCTTATGATGAATCTGCACACCCTTGCAATTTACCAGAATGGAAAGCAGCGCACATAGACAGAATACGTCGAATGTTTGAACGTACCAAAAACCATTCCTCAATTATTATATGGTCATTAGGAAATGAAGCAGGAAATGGTTACAATTTTAAAGCAGCATATCAATGGCTTAAATCAGAGGATAAATCAAGACCGATTCAATACGAACAAGCGGGCGAAGAAGAAAATACTGATATCGTTTGCCCTATGTATCCATCTATTGAACAAGTTGAAACATACGCTCAAAAAAAACCAAAAAGGCCATATATCATGTGCGAATATGCTCATGCAATGGGAAATAGTGTAGGTAACCTAAGAGAATATTGGGATTTAATCAATAAATATAAAGTTTTACAAGGTGGTTTCATCTGGGACTGGGTAGATCAAGGAATTGAAGCATATTCTGAAAGCGATCAAAAATATTGGAAATTTGGTGGCGATTTTGGACCTTCTAATACACCAAGTGACAGTAATTTTTGTATTAATGGACTACTATTTCCTGATCGTCAACCTCATCCTGCTATTTGGGAAGTAAAAAAATGTTATCAACCTATTAATTTTAAAGCCATTGATCTTAAAAAAGGAATCATAGAAATCAGTAATGGTTTTGATTTTATTTCACTTTCTGATATTAAAATTCACTGGGAAGTTTGGACTCAAGATAAAGTATTAAAATCTGGCATTTTTGAAAAACTAGATATAAACCCTGGAAAGTCTAAACAATTTCATGTAGAGCACAATACAATTAATACTTCTAAAAATACAAGCTGTTTTCTAAACTTAGCAGCATTTTACTATGGTAACGACAGATCTATCTCCATAGGTCACGAAATTGCAAAAGAGCAATTTTTATTATTTGATGATCCTAAAATAGAACATCTGGAAAAACCAAATTATGGCAATCTTTCTATTTTTAAAACTAAAGAAATATACCTAATCTCTGGCAATGATTTTGAAGTTTCTATTAATACGACAACTGGTTTACTCTCATCATACATCTATTTAAAAACCGAATGTATTACTGAAGCATTACGACCTAATTTCTGGAGAGCTCCCATTGATAATGATTTTGGTAATCAAATGCCAGAGCGTACCAAAACATGGAGATATGCTGGGTTACAAACACAATTAAAACAACTAGAACTCCTACATCAATCAACTACACAGATATGTATTAAAGCTCTCCTTAGTTTCCCCGATAAACAATGTATTTTTGAAATGATATATACTATCACTTCTGATGGTACAATCGAAATAAATTGTGATTTTAAAATAGGAAGTCTCGAATTACCAGAACTACCTCGACTTGGGTTATATTTTAAAACACCTAGAACTTTTGATCATGTACAGTGGTATGGTAGAGGTCCTTTTGAAAACTATGTAGATCGCAAATCTGCTGCTCATATTGGGATATACAAGAAAAAAATAACAGATATGGCTCATGAGTATATCAGTCCGCAAGAAACTGGGAATAGAGAAGATATAAGGAGATTGGTATTACAAAATATCAACGGAGTACAGCTACAAATTATAGGAAAACCAACTTTTGGTTTTAGTACTCTACCTTATACTCCTGAAGCAATAACACAGGAACAACAAGGAAGTATGCATCAATATGATCTAAAGAAAGATAATGATATTTCTGTTTGTTTGGATCATTTGCAAATGGGAGTTGGTGGTACTGACTCATGGGGAGCCTATCCATTAAATAAATATCGTTATCAAGCTGCAGATTATACTTTTTCATTTCACTTAAAAGGAAGATGTAATTAAGATTGCAGTACTGTGGATGTCTATTGTTATCTGTATTGAAGCTTTTCTACAATGTTAAATTAGTTTCTAACCATGTAATACATTTTTAACTTTTAATTTGCTCATAAAATGAATATCTTTATTCTATGGCAAAAACTATTGATATTCAAGTTGTTGAGACAGAGAAAGAATTACAAT
>CANMLS010000025.1 GCA_947498785.1 uncultured Aquimarina sp.
GAACTTATAAAATCAATCACAGGAAATCATAATTATAAAAATAACTTTTTAGCTTATTTTTAAAGTTTATTTGGTATAAGATATAACCAAACATCCAAGCGCTTACAATACCTTTCTTATTTTAAATAACCCACCAGCTTAACACTGGTGGGTTATTATTTAAATTCTTTATGCCCTTATAGCACTTATCTAGTTAGGACTAGTACCCAGGATTCTGTTGTCCTGCTATAGTAGGGTTTGCATTAATCTCAGCAAGTGGAATTGGAAACTGGAATCTGAAATCTCCCGCAGCAAGTACCGGAGCCTCAGGTGGAGTTCCAGTACCGTCAATAATATCACCTACGGTTGCGTTACGCATTATACTCTCTCCTCTTCTTTTAAGATCAAAGAATCTGTGACCTTCACAAGCTAGCTCAACTCTTCTTTCAAATTGAATTGCATCTTCAAGAGCAGAACCTGTTTCTGTACCAGCTACAAAAGGATTGTAACGTTGTGCTCTTAATTCATTCAAAGTAGCTAACGCATCAGCTTCAAGGCCTAATTCGAATTGTGCTTCTGCTTTATTTAAAGATACTTCTGCAGCACGCAGTACTTTTACATCAACTCTACCATTTACCTGACCTTCTTCTCCTAAGAACTTTTTAATTGCATTATAATCATTACCTCTATTAGTTCCTACAAATTGTAACACATCTCTTCTTACATCATTCGTTGAAATGCTATTGAAGAAATCAAAATCTAACACATATTCTGATATTGTATTCCCTCTAGAAGATTGGCTGTATAATACGCCTACATTGTTACCATTAGCTTCTGAAGAAGTATTGATAGAAAGTTCTATTATTACACCAGCATTATTATTATCAACATATACATCAGGAAGTTCTGTAGCGGTCGCTAATGCCGTAGTAACCACATTAGCTGCATCTATAGATTTTTGATACTCTCCGTTATATAAATATACTCTAGATAATAGTGCAAATACTCCGTTTCTAGATAATATCCCTTCACCATTAAAGCCATCTGATTGCAAAAGAGGAATATCATCCACCAAAGTACTTGCGCGTTCTAAATCTTCTATAATTTCGCTATAATTAGACGCTATCGTTTCTCTTGGAGGTGTAGCAAGGGCATCCTCAATTGTACTACCTACATCACCGTCTTCAATTTTAAGGTATACCGCGCCTAATGCATTATTTGCATCTGGACTTTGCGTTGGGATTGGCCCATAAATCCTAGCCAAATCGAAATGAGCCCAAGCTCTAATAGCTAATGCTTCACCTAAAATGTCATCTTGTTCTGGTTCACCATCAATTTTATCAATGTTTCCAATAATTAGATTCGCTGCATTAATAGCTTCATATGCTTCACTCCAATATAAAGGAATAGGACCTAGTGTACTTGGAACATATCTAAGATCATGATAATCATCATTAGATCTTCTCCCCGTTTGTGCTTGGATTACATTATCTGAAATAATATCAGGAATTCCTTGTAAGCCAGAACCAGGATCTGAATAATACAACCACATCTGGCGGTAAGCACCATTTAGAACAATTCGAAATTCTTCTGGGCTATTAAAAAATATTTCAGGATTAGCCTCTGTAAAAGGCTGTAAATCATTTAATTCATCATCACAGGCAAAAAAACCTAATGAAAGAAATAAAATAACTACTATATAAATTTTACTGTTCATCTCTTTTTTTTTAATTAAAATCCTACTTCAACTCCAAAAGTATAAGATTTAGTTTGTGGGTAACTAAATAAGCTAAATTCTCCTGGTACAAAACCTGCATCCCCAGGCTCTCCAGATTCTGCTGAACCTAAACCAATTTCAGGATCACCTTCATAGTCTGTTATCGTCAAAATATTTTGACCCGTAACAAAGAATCTTAAAGATTCTAGTTTTATAACTTCTAAAAATTTTCTTGGTAAATTGTAATCAAGTGTTAAAGTTCTTAATCTAATAAAATCTCCTTTTTCTAGGAACCTTGTAGTTCCTGCTTGATCAGCAGTACCTTGAAATAATGGACTAGGTAAAACATTAGTATCTCCAGGTTGTCTCCAGTAATTAAAAGCACTTGTACGTAGGTTTGCATCAATATTCCCTATGAATTCGCCTTGCGCTCTTTGATTATTCAAAATATAGTTTCCACTTCTGTACACAAAATCACCTCTCAAACCGAATCCTTTATATTTTAAGGAAGTATAAAAACCTCCTTCAAAATCAGCTATTGGTGATTTTCCATCCTGTATTTTTTGAAAACTATCACTATAAGTCTCAGTAATGTTACCATCTAAATCTACATATTGAGGAGCACCGTTTTCAGGGTTTACTCCAGCATATTCAACCAAAAAGAAAGAGTTAATTTCTTCACCTTCTCTTAATATAATATTACCAAATGTACCTGTAACAATATCATTACCATCAATCAGTTTTTTCACTTCAGTATCTAACAGAGTTATATTTCCTCCTAAAGACCACTGAAAATCTTCAGTTTTTATTACATCTGCATTTAAACTGATTTCCAAACCGCTATTTTGTACTTCACCAACATTCTGAAATATTCCATTATCTTCATCACCAACAGTAAAAGAAATAGGTCTATTAAGAAGAAGGTCTTTCGAGTTTTTCTTAAAGTAATCTATAACACCATTAATTCTATTGTTTAAGAATGCAAATTCTACACCAATATCTAAGATTGCTTGTGATTCCCATTGAATCAAAGGGTTTGCTGCTCTTAAAGGAGAACCAGCATTTCTACCATTATAAGAGTTTGTAAATCCTAATGCCGGTAAAAATTGAAAATCTGGAATGTTTTGATTACCCGATGTACCATACGAAGCACGAAGTTTTAAGTCATTGAAGAATGAATTCTGCATAAAATCTTCTTTAGCAATATTCCAAGCTAAACTTCCACTTACAAAAGTACCAAATTTATTTTCAGGTCCAAATTTTGAAGAACCATCTCGTCTTATAGAAGCCGAAGCAATATATTTACTATCATAATCATAGTCCAAAAATACTGCTTGAGAAAATAAAACCCTTCTATCCTCATCTCCTCCTTGATTAGTAGATTCTGCTGCAACATCTATGTATGGAATATCTGGGGAAGGAAACCCTCTAGCAGTAACAAATAAATCAGTTCTTATATTTTCATTATATTCTAATAAAAAGCTTGCTGATACATTATGAAGATCATTAAATGTATCATTATAGGTAAACAAGTTAGATATATTATATTCAAAGTCCAATGCAAAATTGTCGGTTTGTGTCCCCGGGAAATTTACATCACCTATGAAAGCTTGTAAAACCCCTCCTTGAATAGATCTGTTCGTTCTATTAAAACGATTACTTACAAGACCTACTGCAAAACGGTTAGAAAATTTCTCTGACAAAGTAAGATTAGCAGCAACATTACCGATAATCAAAAGGTTACGATTATTTTCTTTTTCAGTGAGTAAAGCTCTAGCTATAGGAAAAAAAGTACTTGTTGGGTTAAATACAGGGTTTCCTTGTAGGTCTACTTGAATACCACCATCCGGATCTCTTAAGAAAAGAGGCTCATATGGGTTGTAATCATAAAGTCCTCTAAATGGATTCTGAACATTATTTCTATCTCTCGGAAGATCTGTTGTGCTTCTTGCTACAGAAATATTAGCATCTATACCCAACCAATCCTTTGCTTGATATGAAGTATTTAAACGTGTTGTGATTCTTTCAAACCCTTTGATTCTATCGATTATACCATCATTTTTGTCATAACCCAAAGAGAAAAAATAAGATAATCTATCATTAGCTCCAGAAATAGATAACGCATTAGACTGAATTATAGAAGTCCTTAACAATTCTTCTTCCCAATCTGTGTCTAGAGCAATCAATCCCTGTAATTCTGCAGGGGTTGATGATGCGCCAGGAAGCCTTGTAGCAGCCCCAACACCTAATGCAGCATATTGACGCTCTATTTCTAACTTTTGTTCCGCATTCATTAAGTCAAAAGGATCTTTAATACGTTCTCCAAAACCATATGAAGAAGTAAATCTAATTTTTGCTTCTCCTTGTTTACCTTTCTTAGTAGTGATTAAAACCACTCCATTTGCTCCTCTAGATCCATATTTTGAAGCAGAAGCAGCATCTTTAAGAATAGATAAAGATTCAATGTCGTTAGGATTTAAATTACCTAACGGATTAAAATTATTGTTTAAAGTATTATCCGTAATAGGAATAGGAACTCCATCTATTACATAAAGAGGTGTAGTACTAGCGTTTACAGAACCTACACCACGTATTTGAACAAAGGCTGTATTACCTGGCCTACCATTTGAAGCTGTTACTTGAACACCAGCTGCTTGACCTTGAAGAATATTGTCTATACTAGTAGAAGGCACAAAATCCTCCAAATCTTGAGCACCTACAGTTGATATTGCAGAAGTCACATTTGATCTTCTGGAAACACCATATGCCGTAACAACCACTTCTTCCAATTCCGAAGAAGAAACAGATAATTGCATATTAATTGTATTGTTATCCCCTACAACTACTTCTTTGGTTTCAAAACCAACATAACTAAAAGAAATTACTGCTCCACGATTTACCGCAATAGAGTAATTTCCATCAAAATCAGTTTGAGTTCCCCCACTTGTATTCTTCACAAGGATGTTAACCCCTGGAAGCGGTAACCCCTGATCATCTGTGACAGTTCCAGATATATTTTTTTCCTGAGCAAATGATAAGCTACATACAAAGAAAAAAAACATTAGAAACTTGTAATAATGTACTTTCATAGATAAAAATTTTCAAAAAATTATACTTAAGTTATTAGATATAATCATAACAAGGAAGGGGTAGAATATTTTGATGGCTAACTCAAATTTACTCTCACAAAACTTGAACAAAGTTTAAATGGAAATAATAACATTCGCCCTTCCTAAATTATGATTACGGCTCAAAGAAACGCGTGAAACGCCTAAAAAAGGGTAACCCTTATAAGGTTTTACTTATTTCCGAAGAATATTTACTTGACTTGCTACAATGTTTAACTATTAGGATATCAAACACTTAAACAAAACACTTTAGCTATGATTTTTAAATAATGTACTGAAGATGATTTTATTAATTAGAGGTACTCCGTAAAAAATATTCACAACATTAACCTTGTTGTTATTTTCTTTTTTTTAACTTATTTTTCAATCATTATTGCTTTTTTTTCATAAAAAAATAAACTGAACAAACACTGCATAATACATATACAGAATAACTGGGAACAATTTAAAAATAAACCAAAAAGCAATCACAACCTTGTAGGATATCAAATATCTCAAATAGTTTAAAAAACAACGATGTATCAAACACCAAAATGCAGTAAGCAAGATTTACGACTATTTAGCAAAAACCATCATTATAAAAAGATATATAATTGCTCCAGATCTCTTTCAGAAATTCACAACAAACGAGACATAAATATTCTAACAAAACTAACAAATTAAAACACCTTCAAAGTTTTATGTTTTCAAACAGATAATAATATTACTAAATGAGTTCATTGATTTATAAAACTCAAAAAATTATTTTTAATGTACCCAATTATGCTGCAAATAGTTTTAAATATTCTGAAGGCGTTATTTTATTATATTTTTTGAATGACTTATTAAAAGTTACTTTGTTGTTAAAACCCACTTCATAAGCCACATCTATAATATTAAACCCTTTATTTCTTTCTCCTTTTTTCAACAACACTTTTGCTTCCTCAATTCTATATTTATTGATCAACTCGAAAAAATTAAGGTCAAAATGCTCATTAATAACCTGAGAAGTATTATGCCTAGTCGTATCTAATAACTCAGATACTTTTTGAAGCGTAAGATCATTCTGTTTATAAATCTTTTTTTCATTTAACAAAAGTAATAACTTTGATTTTAGCTCTAAGGACAAACTTTGGGTGAGTCCAGATTTTTCATATTTATTATTTACTATTTTATTTTTTACAACAGGAGGAGAAGTTACCTTTCTTAGATTCCCAAACAATGAAGGCTGGACAAATGCAGAATAGCTCACATACAATACCATTATGGCAATTGAAGCAACCTGAAAATTAAAGAGAAAACCACTTCTAATATTACTTATATTTAATATTGCAAACACAGCATAAGAAAGCGCATATGCAGAGCAAAAAAATACTATGTTTCTCTGCCAATTTTTAAATATTTTAGTAACATACAATTTACTCTTTAGCGATTTTACATATAACCCAACTACCAAAACACCATAAACTAGCAAGGAGATAAGTTTAGAAATTGAAATCAAAGTAATATATGGCACTTCATGATGAATAACCATTCGCAATTTTTCTTCTCTCGACATCAGATATATAGGCAATAGCAATATTACAAGCAATATAGTTGGAAGCAAATGCAAAAGATCGATAAGTTTAAATTTATATCGCTCTGTTACTCTTTTAAAATAAAAAAATATTAAAGGGCCATATAAATATGAAAATGTAGTAGACAAATATAATGTATGTGGTAAATAATATTTATAATTCATGAAATGAATTGCCACATGGATCATAAAGAACGAATGAAGCAACACAAAAGAACTCATTAGCATATTAGCAACCCTATCTGATCGTTTTCTTAAATTTAAAACCATTGATAAGAAAAAACCAACAAAAGCAACGTAAAAGCAAAAGATCGCACACCACCCAAATTGTTTTAGATATTTGTTCGCTAATGAAATGTGTGCTTTTGAAGTATTAATCTGATCAAAATAGCTATGCCCTACAAAAGTAACATCTAGAGTTGATTCGATATATTTCTCTATAAATTCACAAGCCAATTCTGGCTCATTTGCATTCGCGTAAGAAAATGCTAATTCCCTAAAAATATAGGTCGAATCAATTATTCCTTTTTCAGGTACTTTATTTTGATGATAAATCACCTTTGATCTATCATTATTAGAATGTTTTTCTACTGAAGAATTAGAAATACAAAAGTTATCGCTCCTATTTTCTATATCATCATCAGAAGACACACTATACCCCTTTAAAGATATTAACAAAATAAGACCGAAAAACAACAATGACAATTTTGTTTTTCTTTGAGTTAGCCGCACAGTATAAATTAATGTTTTCCTTAAGTACAAATTTACCATTTGTTTTTATTATCTTTTCCAAAAAAGGATATCCCGATAATATTTTACCTAAAAAACTAGTACTAAATTTAACTAATAATCGTTAGGTAAAAAAATTTTATACGTAAAACCTAAGCAGAAACAATGCTTTTTACTAGTAGATTTAAAGATGGCTATTACTTTTTTAGAAGACTCAATCATGCAGTCTACCAAACTATAATGTTTTGGACTCTTCCCAAAAAATATCCATTTCAGAAAGTGTCATATCATTTAAACTTTTGTTATTCTCCCTAGCTTTTGATTCTAGATATCGAAAACGTTTTATAAATTTTTTATTCGTTCGCTCTAAAGCATTTTCGGGGTTCACTTTTAAAAAACGAGCATAATTAATCATAGAAAAAAGTACATCTCCGAATTCTGATTCTATTTTTTCCTGATCCTGCACTTCTATTTCATGTTGTAATTCATCTATTTCTTCTTTTAGCTTATCAAACACTTGATATGGTTCTTCCCAATCAAACCCTACTCCTGCAACTTTATCTTGGATTCTACTCGCTTTTACCATAGCTGGTAGTGATTGAGGAACACCCTCCAACACACTTTTCTTCCCTTCTTTAAGTTTTAAGTTTTCCCAGTTACGTTTTACCTCCTCTTCATCTTTTACATTAACATCTCCATAAATATGGGGATGTCTATAAATCAATTTATCACAAATTTCGTTTGCCACGTCTGCTATATCAAAATCTTCGGTTTCACTACCAATTCTAGAATAAAAAACGATATGTAGTAATAAATCTCCTAATTCTTTTTTTACCTCATTTAGGTTATTATCCAAGATTGCATCACCAAGCTCATACGTCTCTTCTATAGTGAGATGTCTTAATGATTGCAATGTTTGCTTCTTATCCCATGGACATTGCTCTCTAAGCTCATCCATAATGGTTAATAACCTATCAAAAGCATTAAGTTGATCCTTTCTAGAGTTCATGTTTAGTATTTATATAAAAACTTGTTTCATATTATTTTTGGTTTCTTGAAATTCTTTAATCATATCATCTATAATATTTTTTGCAGGTTTGATATCTTCAATTAATCCAGAAACCTGACCAATTTCAAGTTCTCCTTCATCCAAATCCCCTTCAAACATCCCTCGTTTTGCTCTAGCACGACCCAATAATGTTTTTAATTCATCAATAGAAGGTCCTGTACTATATAATTCTACAATATCATTATAAAATTTGTTCTTAAGCAAACGAACTGGCGCTAATTCTTTTAGAGTCAGACGTGTATCTCCTTCTTTGGCATCTACCACCATTTTTTTAAAATCTATATGAGATGAAGCCTCGTCACATGCTACAAAACGACTTCCAACCTGAACTCCATCAGCTCCTAAAGCCATCACCGCATACATGGCTGACCCTGTAGCAACGCCTCCAGCAGCAATCAAAGGTATATTTATTTTCTCTCTGACTATGGGTATTAACGTTAATGTTGTGGTTTCATCCCTTCCGTTATGTCCTCCTGCTTCAAAACCTTCTGCAACTACTGCGTCCACACCTGCTTCTTCAGCTTTTAGAGCGAATTTAAGGCTACTAACCACATGGACTACCTTGATTCCTTTTTCCTTCAGATAAGGTGTATATATTTTTGGATTTCCCGCAGAAGTAAAGATTATTTTTACACCTTCATCGATTACAATTTGTATAATCTCATCAAGATTAGGATACAGCATCGGAATATTGACTCCAAAAGGTTCATTTGTTGCCTTTTTACATTTCTGTATATGCTCTCTTAACACATCTGGATACATAGATCCAGAACCAATTAATCCTAACCCTCCCGCGTTACTTACAGCACTTGCTAATCTCCAACCACTTGCCCATATCATTCCTCCTTGAATTATTGGGTACTGAACATTAAATAACTTTTTTATTTTATTCATTTATTTTTAAATCTGAATACATAAACAATCAACTTTTTAAGAGATCACACCAGACCCAATCAATTCTTCATCTTTATACCAAGCTACAAACTGCCCTTCAGTTATTGCGCTTTGATCTTTCTCAAAAACAACATACATACCAGTATCTACCATATGCAACGTAGCGTTCTCTAAAGGCTGTCGATATCGAATTCTAGCCATTACTTCATGTTCTTCATCCACTTGAAGCTTAAGATCATCTCTTACCCAATGTAATTCTTTATTTGTTATAAATAACGCCTTTCTATATAAGCCTGGATGCTTTTTACCTTGTCCTGTATAAATTGTATTTGTTTCTACATCAGTTTCAATTACAAAAAGTGGTTCTGGAGTTCCTCCAACGGCCAACCCTTTACGTTGTCCTTTAGTATAATAATGTGCTCCTTGATGTTTCCCTACGACCTTACCATCTCTTGTATCATACTTATATTTACTAGACAAGAATTCTAATTTTTCTCTTTTAGATGTAAACTGAGGTATTATACGTTGATATCTTTCTTCAGAAGATAAGATTTCAATGATATCTCCTTGTTTTGGTTCTAATTTTTGTTGAAGAAATTCAGGCAAGCGAACTTTTCCGATAAAACACAACCCTTGAGAATCCTTTTTATCTGCCGTTACCAAATCTTGTTCTTTAGCAATATCCCTTACTTCTGGTTTTAATAATTCACCTATAGGAAATAATGTTTTTGCCAACTGTTCCTGAGATAATTGGCATAAAAAATAAGATTGATCCTTATTAGGATCTTTTCCTGCAATAAGACGGTGAATTTCTTTCCCTTCTTTTAGTATTGTATCTTTTCTACAATAATGTCCGGTTGCAACATAATCAGCCCCAAGAGATAATGCTATTTTTAAAAACACGTCAAACTTAATTTCCCGGTTACATAATACATCGGGGTTTGGGGTACGACCATTTTCATATTCATTGAACATATAGTCTACGATACGTTCCTTATACTGCTCACTTAAATCTACCGTCTGAAATGGTATTCCTAATTTTTCTGCTACTAACAACGCATCATTACTATCGTCCAGCCATGGACATTCATCAGATATTGTTACTGAATCATCATGCCAATTCTTCATAAACAATCCAATAACCTCATATCCTTGCTCCTTTAGTAAATATGCAGCTACACTTGAATCAACACCTCCTGATAGCCCAACAATTACTCTCTTCATTAAAAAACCCTTTCTTTATTTTGTCTTTATTGTTATTCTACAAAAGTACTAAGTAAATATCTTAGAGGCAAGCTATCAAAACATTCAACTCTAACTAATCTTAGAACACATTAATTCAATTAAAAACATAATTTATTTTAAAATCAACAATCTGGAGTAAGCTTACGAAGTATACTCCAGAAAATACATTTGTTTTAGAGGTAATCGCTTGATAGTCAAAATATTTATAGTGATTAAAAATTGGTTTCCTGAAGATTTTATGCTTGATGAATCCAATACTCATTTTATCAAATACAACTGTATTCGATAATTAATTAAAATTATAGCATCACCTTTACCTTTATCAAAGTAAAATATAGTTTTCTTCGTTTTATTATAAAAAGCTTCTCAATTTGATCGTCCTTTCATTCAAACAATTTATAGTGTGTGCTTTTTAGTATTTGATACCTTTAGAATCCTTTATTTTGAACAGGAAACAATTTTTGTTCAGATAATTTTCCATCCGTATAATAATTCCAAATCCCATCTTTACGATCTCTTTTATAGTTTCCTTCTATAATCAAATTACCATCTGTGTCGTAATATTTGGTTGCTCCATGAAGTTGATCATTTTCGTACATGAATTCTTTAATGACAACACCTTTTTCTGAATAAATTAGTCTTTTGCCTTGTCTTTTTCCATTAACATAAGTGGTACTCTCTGTTAATTGTCCATTTTCAAAATAAGTATGCTGTTTACCATCAAGTTTACCTGATACATAGTGTTCAGTCATCATAATTTTTTTAGAACCATTATGAAAATATTCCCAAAGCCCTATTCTTTCTTTACCAATTAATTGACCTTGACTTATTACTTTTCCTTTTTGTGTAAAATATTTAACCTTAACAGTATCATCGTCTTTTAAAAATGTTTTTACTGCTGTTGGAGAATCACCACTGCTAGGTTTATAGAATTTAAAATCTCCTATTTCTTTTCCATGATCAAATGTACCTTCATAACGTATTTGATCACTATTATCATACTTCTTTTTCCATTTACCATGCCGTTTACCTTTAGCATCATATTGATTATATTCTTGCCCTAAAACAGGCAAACACGTAAACATTAAAGCACAAAATAAAAATATACTTCGCATAACTACTATTTATTTGGGACATTATTTCAACGGTAGTAATATCCAAAAAGTATACCAATATTATAAAATCATACTGATAAAATAAAGCTGAAAGCATAAAAAAAACTCCAAAGAGGAGCTTTTTTTATAAGATATTTAAAATAAATTATTTCTTCTTGGTGTTTTTTTGTTGTTCTGCTTGTTCCATCAATTCCTTCATCTTTTTCTGAAACTTCCCTTGTTTTTTTGGTTTCTTCTTATTTTCCTGAATTTTAGCATGGATTTTATCCTCATTAATGATTACATTTTTAATCACTAACATAATACCGATGGTAATCAAATTAGAAATAAAATAGTATAAAGACAACCCACTCGCATAGTTATTAAAGAAAAATAACATCATTACTGGAGACAAATACATAATGAACTTCATATTTGGCATTCCTGGTTGTTGTGTCTGCATTGTTTGTCCTGTAGTCATCGTCATATAAATGAAAATTGCAACTGATGCTAAAATCGGAAATAAACTTATATGATCTCCATAAAAAGGAATTGTAAATGGTAACTGGGCTATATTATCATAACTCGATAAATCATCTGCCCATAAGAAACTCTTTTGACGTAACTGAAAAGCACTTGGAAAAAAATTAAATAAGGCATAGAAAACAGGAATTTGCATTAACGCAGGCAAACAACCACTCATTGGGTTAACACCCGCTTTACCATACAACGCCATTGTCTCCTGTTGCTTCTTCATGGCATTATCCTTATACTTTTCGTTTATTTCTGTAATCTCAGGACGCAAAACTTTCATTTTTGCTTGTGATACATACGATTTATAAGTCACAGGAGATAGAACAATACGAACAATGATAGTCATTACAATAATGGCAATTCCATAAGGAAGAAAACCGCTCAAAAATGCAAAAAATGGAATAAATAAATATTTATTAATTATTCCAAAAATCCCCCAACCCAAAGGCACAATCTCGTCGAGATTACGGTCGTATGTATTTACAATTCTATAATCGGTAGGGCCATAATACCAATCCATTGCATAATTAAGCTCTCCACCTTGCAACTCTAATGGCATCGATGCAGAAAATTCTTTAGTCACTTTGATATCCTTATCATCCAAATCTGTAGATCCTGCAAGGTTTTTTGAAGTAAAAGATCCTTTTTTAAATGGTGTATCTGTCAATAATATCGAAGTAAAGAAATGTTGATTAAATGCTACCCAAGTTACATTTTCTTCTTCATCATCTGTAAACTCTCCCGTCCCTAAATAATCATCTTTACCACCATCATACTCATATTTAAGTTCGGTATAACGATTTTCATAGGCTGCACTTTTAGCATGCCTTATTCCCTGAAGTTTCCAATCCAGATTTATGGTTTGGCTACTATTAATAACTTGTTGTAATCCTTGAGATCGAATTGTAAAATCAACCATATACTCATTTGGTTTCAATTCATATCTATACTCAAGATATTTTGTGTCAGAAACTTTAAGTTTCATGGATAGAATAGTATTCTCTCCGTTTTTGGTCACCGTAGGCTCAAAGAATAAATCTTTTGTGTTTAAAATTCTATTATCTGTCGTCCCAAAATTAATATTCAAGGAAGCATTTTTACCATCCTTAATTAAATATACAGGTACAGAATCATAAGTTTTAAAGTTTTTTAATAGTGCTTCAGATATATACCCTCCTCTATTATTTATTTTTAAGCTTAATACTTCATTTTCTACTTTGGTAAACTCCTCTTTGGCAGATGATAAACTAGCAGAGTACGCAAATGCTCCTAATTGAGATTTTGCATTTGACAGTGCAACAGAATCTTGTGGGTTAACAACAATTGGCTTACTTTCCTGAACAAAATCTGACACCGTATTCTCCTCTATCTCTTTCTCGTTTGCTACTTGTTCTTTTTTTTCTTTTTCTGCTTCAATTTCTTCTGGAGTCGGTTGATTTATATAAAACATCCAAACGATGATTCCAAAAATAAGTGCAAATCCAATTATCGAGTTAAGATCAAATTTCTTTTCTTCCATTTATGTATGTATAAAAAGCCTTTATCCGAAGGTTCAGAAAGGCTTTCATCTATTTATATTTATTTATTTTTCAAAGGTCAGATTAGAATTCGTATACTAGTAATTCTTAGTTGGTATCAAAATTTGCTATTAATACGCATTTAAAAAATTATTATATTATTATATCCTATTGTCAATTATCTCGCCAATTACTATTCGTGTGACACTTTGGCACTCTTACTATTTTTTGAATATTCTACTGCAGCTTTTATAAAAGCTATAAACAAAGGATGTGGATTAGCCACAGTACTCTTATATTCTGGGTGATATTGTACTCCTACAAACCAAGGATGATTTGACAATTCTATAATTTCTACCAATCCTGTTTTAGGATTAACACCAGTAGTCTTTAACCCTGCCTTCTCTAATTGTTCCTTATATGCATTATTATATTCGTATCGATGTCGATGACGTTCTTTAATCAAGGGTTTTCCGTAGGCTTCAAACACAATACTACCTTCTACTAATTTACAATCCCACGCTCCTAATCTCATTGTGCCTCCCATATCTGTAATACTTTTTTGCTCTTCCATAAGATCAATCACTGGATGAGCTGTATTTTCATCTACTTCTACAGAGCATGCATTTTTCAATCCTAAAACATTACGTGAATACTCTATAACTGCCATTTGCATTCCTAAACAAATTCCAAAAAATGGTAGTCCGTTTTCTCTAGCAAATCGCACTGCTTCTATTTTCCCTTCTATACCACGTTCTCCAAATCCAGGAGCAACTAAAATTCCATCCAGATGTGCAATTTTTTCCTTTATAGTTGTATCTGTTATATACTCTGAATGAATACTTACTACATTAACTTTGACTTCATTTTCTGCACCTGCATGAATAAATGCTTCAAGAATAGATTTATAAGAATCTTGTAATTCTACATATTTCCCTATAAGTCCAATAGTAACATGATGTTTTGGGTTTTTATGTCTTTGTAAAAAGCTATTCCAATTATCAAGATTGGGAACGTTATCATCTCTAAGTACCAATTGTTTTAACACCACTGCATCTAAACCTTCTTCCAGCATCAAATTAGGTACATCATAAATAGTTGAAGCGTCTATCGATTCTATTACTGCTTCTTGTTTAACGTTACAAAAAAGTGCTAATTTTCTTCGTAAATCGTCAGATAATTCATGTTCTGTTCTACATACCAGAATATCTGCTTTTATACCACTTTCCATCAATGTTTTGACACTGTGTTGGGTTGGCTTCGTTTTTAACTCTCCTGCTGCAGAAAGATAAGGTATTAGGGTTAAATGAATCACTAGAGCATTAGAATCTCCAAGCTCCCATTTTAATTGACGTACAGCTTCTATGTATGGTAATGATTCTATATCTCCAACAGTACCTCCAATTTCAGTAATTACGATATCATAATCACCACTTTTACCTAAAATCTGGATTCTTTCTTTGATTTCATTAGTAATATGCGGAACCACCTGAACTGTTTTTCCTAAAAACTCTCCACGTCGTTCTTTCTCTATAACACTTTGATAAATTCTACCCGTAGTTACATTATTAGCTTGAGAAGTTGGAGTATTTAAAAATCGTTCATAGTGTCCTAAATCCAAATCTGTCTCTGCTCCATCATCTGTTACATAGCATTCCCCGTGTTCATAAGGGTTTAAAGTCCCAGGGTCAACATTAATATATGGGTCCAGTTTTTGAATTGTAACTCTATACCCTCTTGCTTGTAATAGCTTTGCTAAGGAAGCTGCTATAATTCCTTTTCCTAGAGAGGAAGACACACCTCCGGTTACAAAAACATATTTGGTATTAGCCATATAAACTAAATATTAGTAAGATTGTATTAAAATTTTGCGCAAAAATACAAAGAAGTCTCGAATTCATTCATCGAAAATCAATCAATATTACATAACTTTTCCATATTCCGTTAACAACGTAAAAAACTGAAAATGAATTCACAACAAGCTCAAAAAATAAAATCCCGACATCAGACGGGATTTTTATAATTAAAAAGTGTGTATTTATTCTTCTTCTTCTGAAACTTTACCCTCTTCTGGTTCAGAGAAATCATTCATTCCTTTTGATTGTAGAATATTATACCAGTGAATTACCTTTTTCATATCACTTACATAAACTCTATCTTCATCATAATCTGGTAAGACTTCACTAAAATAAGCTTCTAATTTGTTTTTTGATTCTTTATGGCTTATTGCTTGCTCTCCATTTTCTTTTTCTTGTATTTTTTTAAAGATTTCTCGTAATGGCACCTCCTCAGTGAATGTATAAATTGCAATCTCGCTCAATACACTTACATTATGTCTAATACTCACAGACAATCTTTTCCCATCTAATAAGGATTCAGCCAAAAACCCACTTCGTGTTTGTGTTTTTAACTCATATAAACCAGGTTTACCCGAAATTGCTAATATTTTATCTAAGCTCATATATTTTTCGTTTCAAAGTTGGCAAATATCTGTAGTTCGTTTTAAAAAATCAAACATTAGCCAACATAAATATTTAAAAGTAAATTATCTTCCTTTTTTCACTAAAGGAAAGCGCATTCTATATTCAGAATTGATTTTGCCTTTAGAAATATTGGTTAGTTTTCCTTTTATTAAACGTTTTTTAAGACTGGATAGTTTATCAGTAAACAAAACTCCTTCTATATGATCATATTCATGTTGAATTACTCTTGCTGCTAATCCACTATAAATTTCTGTGTGTTCAACAAAATTCTCATCAAAATAATTAATTTTTATAGTTTCATTTCGAAAAACATCCTCTCTAATCTCTGGAATACTTAAACACCCCTCGGTAAAAGCCCATTCTTCACCAGTCTCTTCTATAATTTTAGCATTAATAAATACCTTTTTAAAATCTTTTAATTGCTTTGCTTCTTCTTCAGAAAGTTCTTCATCTTCAGAAAACGGCTCTGTATCTACCAAAAACAAACGTATTGGAAGACCAATCTGAGGAGCAGCTAACCCTACCCCATAGGCATTATACATGGTTTCAAACATATTATCCAACAATTCTGATAATTTGGGATAATCCTTTGTTATGTCTTTACCTTTTTTCTTAAGTACTGGATCTCCGTATGCTACAATAGGAAGTATCATATATTTACTTATTTTATATTAACTTATTGATTATAAAGATAGTCTTGCAATATAATCGTTGCACTAATCTGGTCTACCAAAGCCTTATTCCTTCGTTTCTTTTTTGAAATTCCACTAGCAAGCATTGTATCAAAAGCTATTTTGGAAGTAAACCGTTCATCAATTCTTTTTACAGGAATATTAGGAATTTCTTCACTTAATTTCTTTAAAAAAGGCTGAATTAACTTCTCACTTTCTGAAGGAGCTCCGTGTAATCTTTTTGGCTCTCCAACTATAAAAAGCTCAACTTCTTCATTAGACACATACTCTACTAACCAGATTAATATGTCTTTAGTATCAATAGTAGTCAACCCAGAAGCGATAATTTTGGATTCATCTGTTACCGCAATCCCACAACGTTTTCCTCCATAATCTATTGCTAAAATTCGCCCCATATTTATTTTTGTGCAAAAATATAACATTATTATAAAAACACCGTATTTATTAACGGATTACTAAAATATGCTTAATCTGTATTTTTTTCCAACTAAGCTATTATCTTTACCAAAATTTTTTAATCGATGAACCACCTAAAGGAAACAATAGAAAGAGCTTGGGAAAACAGAGAGCTTTTAAAAGAACCAAATACGCAGAGCGCGATAAGAGAAGTTGTTAATTTATTAGATACTGGTGAGCTAAGAGTTGCAGAACCTATTGAAAAAGGTTGGCAAGTTAATGAGTGGGTAAAAAAAGGAGTGGTACTCTATTTTCCTATCCAAAAAATGGAAACTCTTGAAGCAGGAATATTTGAATATCATGATAAAATCCCATTAAA
The DNA here is from genome assembly GCA_947498785.1 of uncultured Aquimarina sp. GTDB lineage: Bacteria > Bacteroidota > Bacteroidia > Flavobacteriales > Flavobacteriaceae > Aquimarina. Next base: position 17,412 of record CANMLS010000025.1, read on the forward strand.
AAAAGGGTATGAGGCTAAGGGAATTCGAGTGGTTCCAAATGCGGTAGCGCGTCATGGAGCATATATTTCTCCAGGTACAATCTTGATGCCTAGTTATGTGAATATTGGAGCATATGTAGATCAAGGAACCATGGTTGATACCTGGGCAACTGTAGGTAGTTGTGCCCAAATTGGTAAAAATGTACACTTAAGTGGAGGCGTTGGTATCGGTGGAGTATTAGAACCATTGCAAGCAGCTCCTGTAATCATTGAAGACAATGCATTTATAGGATCTCGTTGTATCGTGGTCGAAGGAGTTCGTGTTGAAAAAGAAGCTGTACTTGGAGCAAATGTCGTTTTAACAGCTTCAACTAAGATTATTGATGTTACTGGAGATACTCCTGTGGAAAGAAAAGGAATAGTCCCTTCTGGTTCTGTAGTAATCCCAGGAAGTTATACTAAAAAATTTGCAGCTGGAGAATTTAACGTACCTTGTGCTTTGATTATAGGAAAACGAAAAGAAAGCACCGACAAAAAAACCTCTCTTAATGAAGCACTTAGAGAGTATGATGTAGCCGTGTAGTAAAAAACACATGAAAATTTTGGGCTTGTCTTCATTTTTTAGGCAGGCTCTATTATTTTTGACCCCTTGACTTATGAAGATTTTGGTTATTCAACAAAAAATGATTGGAGATGTACTCACAAGTACTATTATTTGTGAAGCTTTACGAAAAGAATATCCTGATGCGACTATAGATTACTTAGTAAATTCAAATACAAAACCAGTTCTAACAGAAAATCCTTTTTTTGATCATATTATAGAATTTAAAAAGGAATATCAAGATAGTAAAAAAGCTTTTTACGCTTTTCTAAAACAGGTTCGAGAAGCCAAATATGATCAGGTCATTGATGTTTATGGAAAATTAGAGAGTAACCTTATCTCTCTATTCTCTGGAGCTCCAACAAAAACATCTTTCTACAAATGGTACACACAATTTTTATACTCCAAAACTATTAAAAGAATCCCTGACTCTATTACAAATGCCAGTACCGCAATAGAAAACAGACTTCGTTTAATTTTTCCAGAAAACAGAATTACGGCAGAAATCACAAGACCAAAAATTTTTTTAACTAAAGAAGAAAAACAAAAAGCTGGTGAGTTTTTAGAGTCTAATGGTATCAAATCAAAAACTCCATTAATTATGATTAGCGTTTTAGGAAGTGAAATGAAAAAAACTCTCCCATTTACCTATATGGCCAAAATGATTGACAAAATAGTCAATAAAACAGGAGCAAATATCCTTTTTAACTATATACCTAATCAAGAAAAAGATGCGCGTACAATCTATAATCTTACTATGCCAAAAACACAAAGACACATCCATTTTGATGTATTTGCAAAAAGTTTACGCGGATTTCTTGCGATTCTATCACATTGTGATTCTTTAATGGGTAATGAAGGAGGAGCTGTAAATATGGCAAAAGCTTTAGACATACCAACATTTACCATATTTTCTCCATGGATTAACAAAAAAGACTGGAACATGTTTGAGGACGGAGAAACACAAATATCTGTCCATTTATCAGATTATTTACCTGGACTACTTTTACATAAAAACAGAAAAGAGCTTAAAAAGAAATCCCTCGAACTTTACCCATATTTCAAACCAGAATTATTCATTGATCAATTATATAATTTTTTAGATAAAAACATATGATATCCTCCTTTCAAAACTCAAAAAATGTAATTTTAAATTTTTAACCGAATAGTATCTATAAAGACTTAGCTGTTAAACACAAGAAATTCAAGCACTCTAATTTATTAAAATTAGTCTATATCACAGTTATTTCATTATTCCAAAATTAACTACTTTTACGCAACATAACTTACAAAAATAACATCAATAATGGTTAAGCTCTCTGGAGTTATTATTACATATAATGAAGAAAGAAAAATTGAAAAATGCTTAGCATCGCTTCAAGGAGTAGTTGATGAAATTGTTGTGGTTGATTCTTTTTCAACAGATAGCACTGAAGAAATTTGCAAAAAATACAATGTTAAGTTTATAAAACAAAAATTTCTTGGCTATAAAGAACAAAAGAACTTTGTAATTACTCAAGCTTCATATGATCATATTATTTCTCTTGATGGAGATGAAGCATTATCTCCAGAACTTCAGGAATCCCTTATAAAATTAAAATCTAATTGGATTCATGATGGATACTACATGAACAGGTATAATAATTTTTGCGGACAATGGATAAATCATTCCGATTGGTATCCTGATAAAAAATTAAGAGCTTTTAAGAAAGGAAAAGGTGAATGGAAAGGTATTAACCCTCACGATTCCTATAAATTATATAATCCAAAAAACTGCAAAAAAATAAAAGGAGATATCCTTCATTGGAATTACCCAACATATAGTGCTTATAACATCCAAATTGAAAAATTTTCTACCATATCAGCACATTCTTATTATGAATTAGAAAAAAAAGCTTCCTTATGGAAAATTTTATTTAACCCTACTTGGGCATTTTTTAAAGCTTACTTTTTGCGACTTGGATTTCTAGATGGTCTCAATGGTTTTATTATTTGCGCTCAAACTGCTAATCTTACTTTTTTAAAATATATTAAGTTAAGAGAGCTTATTAAATCGGGCAATCCGAAGGAATAGTTTTGTATTTCTTTTTCCAAAAAAATATTCTTTTTTTGATTCGAATTTTGCGATAATACCTGTTCTGAAATTCTTTTGTATACCTCCACATAAAGTCGAATACTTTTTTTTCATCTTCTCCTGTATATTTAGCATATTCATTACTCATTACACGAATCATAGATTCATGAATTGTCAATTTTGCATAATTTTTTATTCTAGTATCAAAATCCATTTCCCCAAATTTCATCCGATTAAGATCCACCAAATAAAACTCATATTCTTCTCCTTTTCTTTTTATCAACGTATTACCTGGAGAATGATCCAAAAAGTTAACTCCATTATTGTGTAGTTTACATGTAAATCTAGTAAAAGCTCTAAGAATAGCTTCATGATCTGGAATATCAAAATCAGTAGTCAATTCTCTATAGGTAAGATCGTACTCCAATAACTCACTCACATAATAGCTTTTTTTAAATAAAAATGGTGTTATATGTAAGTCATAAGCCACAGGAGATGGTGTTTTTATGCCTAGTTTCAAAAGTTTATTAGCATAATTATAAGACCTTTCTGCCTTTGATTTTCTAAAAAATCGATAGACAATCTTATTTATAAAATTAGGAATCTTAAAAGACTTAATAGTATACTTTTTATCATCTATAACTACTATCTTAATTACATTGCGCTCTGCTGCACCTAATGTATCCGTATGTTCTTCAAAATTTAAAATACTACTCCTAATATCTGATTCTAAAGAAGTATAAGATGGATGAATGGTAAATCTATTTTGCATATTAATCAATATATTCTAACAAAACTAAACAATATAGAAATGCTAAAAGATATAACTTTTAATTATTAAAGGTGAGCGCCTTTAATTTAAGAATAAATCATCTATTTTTTTAGAGCAATTTTCCCAAGTATGTTCTAACACCGTCTTTCTTATATCCGTTTTAAGCAAAAAAGCTTTTTCTATTAATTGTATCACAGTTTGATAATCAGAATGAATATCAAATAAAAAACCATTTTCTCCATGTGTTATTACATCAGGACAAAAACCTGTTTTTGATGCAACAGGAACACAATTAGACATCATTGCTTCTAAAACTGGTACTGGTCCTCCTTCTAATATAGACGGGGAAACAAAAACATCTATTTTATTGTAAAGATCTGGATAAGATTCATAAGGTTCATTATAATAAATGAAATTCGAAAAAGTAAGAAGTTCACTAAATCTATTATAGTTTTCCCAGTTACGTCCAATCAAATAAAATGTTTTATTCGGCATATTTTTAATCAAGTCAAAGATTAAATCAGGATTTTTTCTAGCACCAAAATTAGAACAAAATCCTATACCTCCTACACCTCTTTCATGTCTATAAAAAAAACTAGATGATGTTCCAATATGTATAACCTTAAGTATATCTGGTTTTACTCCAATACTGATTAAATATACTTTAATCGTAGAATTGAGACAAATTACATAATCTGCTTTATTTAAACACCACACTACGTGTTTTTTAGAATATTTTTTAGACCAAGAAGGATGTGTAAACATAACCACATTTTTCTTATTCAAAATACTTGGGGTGCTACGTATACATCGACAAAAATAATTTTGGTAAATATAATAGTAACCATCTGCATCAGGTATATTACGCAGCTTATTATCATAATAAGTAGTTGTATTTAAAGAAGAATGTCGTGATAAACGCCTAATTTTAGCTCCAAAAATCCAATCTTTATCTTTTTCTCTCGCCACGTAAACAACCTTATTAACTATTCTCTGAATAGTTTTTTTCTTTAGTTTAGATTTTAATATTGCAATAATATATTTCCATTTGTGAAACACCATAAAATATAATTGTTCTTGAAAACTACCTCCTTTTAGCATATCGCTTTATTAATTTCTTTCTTTATCCCGTTTCCTTATGTTCATTCTTTAGAACATATATCATTTCAACTTATATAAATATGTTCAAATTAAAAACGAAAACATATACCTGTAATGTTTGTATTTCGCATAAATGTAATCATTATCATTTGTCTAATCTATTTTCAACTTGTATTTTTGATTTTTAGATATATCTTAATTAGACTAAACTAAAACCTTGCCTAGTATTAATAACATTATTTTAAGCTACTTATATTTAAATTTATTATATCAAAATACAACATGCATATCCTACATTTATCTGCAGTTACCAATTGGGGTGGTGGTGAAAACCATATAGAAAATCTATGTTCTGAACTCTCAGAATCAAATCCAGAAGTTAAAAACACTATTTTATGTGCTAGAAACACACCATTTCATAAAAGATTAGAAAAAACTGACCTTAATTATATTACAGCCCCTCTAAATATTAAAGTAGATCCGAGATATTTTTTGAAAATTGGTTCTTTTTGTAAAAAGGAAAAAGTAGATATAATTCATATTCATGAATCTAGTGCATTATTTTCTGCTATTCTAGCAGATAAGCTTTATAACCTTCCGCCGTTTGTATTTAGTAAAAAGACATCTTTCCCTATAAAACAAAGAAAAAAAACACTTTACAAATATAACTATCCGAAAATCAAAAAAATTCTATGTGTCTCGAATGAAACCAAAAAAGTAGCTGAACATGGTATCCTAGATCACACCAAATTATTAACTATATACCATGGCACAAATTTAAAAACAAAAAGTTCAGAAACTCCTTTCAAATTAAGAAAAAAATATGATATAAAATCTGATCAAAAAATTATAGGAAATATTGGTAATCATATTAAAGCTAAACATTTAGAAACTTGGATTAATGTTGCAGATACTATTATAAACAAGAACAAAAGAACAGATTTCTTTTTTGTACAAATAGGGACTTTTTCTGAACGAACAAAAGCTTTAGTCGATCAGGTAAAATCATTAAACTTAGAAAAATATATGGTTTTTATGGACTATACTCCTAATGCTTCTAATTTTTTACCACAATTTGATCTTAGTTTAATCACTTCTCAAAGCGAAGGTATCCCACAATTTATTTATGAATCAATGTATCATAAAACCCCTGTTATAAGTACCAATGTAGGAGGAATTTCTGAGGTCATCGAAGATAACACCAATGGCCTATTAGCCCCTATGCATGATCATAAACGTTTAACAAACCATGTGATAACCCTTTCTGAAAATTCAGAATTACAAAAAGATTTCGTTACAAAAGGGTATAAAAAACTCATCAAAAAATTTACGACCAGTAATATGGCAAAACAGACTTTAGAGGTTTACAAAAATAATATTAATCTTTAATGATTTATTTTCTAAGAATATTAGATATAAAATTTGGTATTTTAACGAATCAAATCCTGCTATTCTTAGTTTTATAGAAACAAAAAAACAATTCTATCTTGTTTAATAATAAAAAAACTTACTCTTAAGCTTCTTTTGTATTTTTGCTTAATTTAAAATTTAAACCTTTTTGAATGCCAGATCAACAAACAGAATTAGAAAAAACACTGACAACACTAAAAAAAGGAGGAATCATTCTTTATCCTACAGATACTGTTTGGGGTATTGGTTGTGATGCTACTAATGCCAATGCCATTGATAAAATATTTGCATTAAAACAACGAATAGAAAGCAAATCAATGATATGTCTTGTCAGTGATTTTAAAATGCTACAACAATATGTAGAAGAAGTTCCTGAGGTAGCTTACGACATACTGAAATACGCTACAAAAGCAACTACAATAGTCTATGACAGACCTTTACGTGTTGCAGAAAATATAATTGCAGATGATAATACATTAGGAATTCGAGTAGTTAGGGATCCTTTTTGCGGAAAATTAATTAAGAAATTAAAAAGACCTATTATCTCTACATCGGCTAATATTAGTGGTAAACCTACTCCAAAAAACTTTAAAGAAATAGCCTCTGCTATTTTGGAAGGCGTAGACTATGTTGTAAATTTGCCACTACAAAATAAAAGTGCAAAACCTTCTTCAATTATCAAAATAGGAGGCGATAATACTGTAAAAATTATTAGGAAGTAATTGATTCATGTCGGAAGCTAAAAATTACAAAAACGCTCTACAACACCCAATTTTTAAAACGGTTACCCAAGCATCAGAACATCTACAATTAGAGAGCTATGTTATAGGTGGATTCGTTAGGGATTATGTTCTACAAAGAGGAACTGCCAAAGATATTGATATTGTTGCCGTAGGTAGTGGTATTGAATTGGCTAAAGAGGTTTCTAATCTTCTTCCCAATAAACCCAAAGTACAGGTTTTTAAGACCTATGGTACTGCAATGCTTAAATTAGATGATATTGAAGTAGAGTTTGTAGGCGCTAGAAAAGAATCCTATGCCGAAGACAGTCGAAATCCAACAGTAGAAAACGGCACACTTGAAGACGACCAAAATAGACGAGATTTTACTATTAATGCTCTTGCCCTTCATTTATCAGATAAAAACTTTGGAGACATATTAGATCCTTTTGAAGGTTTACAAGACCTGAAAGCAAAAATAATTCGTACTCCGCTAGATCCAGACATCACTTATTCTGACGACCCACTGCGAATGATGAGAGCGATTCGGTTTGCTACTCAACTCAATTTTAAAATTGAATCCACTTCTTTAAAAGCCATAACGGATAATAAAGATCGTATTAAAATTATTACCAAAGAACGAATTGTTGTCGAATTACATAAAATTCTTCTTAGCGATAAACCTTCTGTTGGTTTCAAATTACTTGAAAAAACAGGGCTCCTACCCTATATTCTTCCAGAGTTAATAGCATTAAAAGGAATTGATGAGATTGAAGGACAACGTCATAAAGATAATTTTTATCACACTCTAGAAGTTGTAGACAATATCTCTGAGGACACAAATGACTTATGGTTACGTTGGGCTGCCTTACTACATGATATCGGCAAAGCTCCTACAAAAAAATTCAGCAAAAAAGTAGGATGGACTTTTCACGGGCATGAATTTGTAGGCTCCAAAATGGTTTTTAAACTATTTAAACGTCTAAAAATGCCAATGAATGAAAAGATGAAATTCGTTCAAAAGATGGTACTTATGAGTTCCAGACCTATTGTAATAGCATCAGAAGTCACTGATTCTGCAGTACGAAGGTTAGTTTTTGATGCAGGAGACCATATCGAAGAATTAATGACGCTTTGTGAAGCAGATATTACTACCAAAAATCCAAAACGATTCAAGAAATATCACAACAATTTTAAGGTTGTAAGGCAAAAAATGGTAGAGGTAGAAGAACGTGATCAAATACGTAATTTTCAACCTCCGGTTACAGGAGAAGAAATTATGAAAGCTTTTAATATAAAACCTTCCAGAGAAATTGGAATTATTAAAGAAGCAATCAAAGAAGCAATTTTAGAAGGAGAAATAGCAAATGATCATGATTCAGCATATGATTTTATGATAAAAAAAGGAAAAGAGTTGGGGTTAAAAAGTAGCTAAGAAACAAAGAATCTAATGCATAGTGAATCATGAGTACATTCAGAAATTTAATAATTTGGTAAAAGTCAATGGAATTGGTCACTAAAATAAATATTGAAACAAAAATATTTCCCAAAGAAGAACTATATGGATTAACTTCTCAAATCAGAAGAGCATCTGTATCAATCCCAAGTAATATTGCTGAAGGATATGGAAGAATGGGGAAAAATGATTACTTAAGATTCTTAAATATTGCAATTAGTTCACTTTTCGAATTACAGGCTCAATTAAAAACAGGAAAAAACCTTTCTTTTTTACAAGAAAACAACTTCAATATTTTGTTTGAAGACACAAGAGAAATTGAGCGTATGCTAGTTAGCTATATCAAAAAAAATAAAAGATTCTTAATAAAATTATACTCCCTTAGATTCTAAGATTCTTAATATCTCAGAGTCTTTTTATAACAAAAAAATGAAAAAAGACAATAACAAAGTAATATACTGGCTGCTTACGGGGTGTTTATTGATTTTTATTATGGTAGTAGTAGGCGGTATTACTAGGCTTACACATTCTGGATTGTCTATCTCCAATTATAAATTAATTTCTGGGACGATTCCTCCAATGAATGAAACAGAATGGAACGAAGCCTTTGACTTATACAAACAATACCCTGAGTATCAAAAAATAAATAACCAATTCACTCTCGAAGATTTTAAAGACATCTATTTTTGGGAATGGATACATCGTGTTATTGGAAGATTTATTGGCGTTGTATTCATTATCCCTTTTTTATATTTCTTAATCACCAAACAACTTTCGAAACCAACAATTAGAAAATCTATAATTCTTATGTTATTAGGAGGTTTTCAAGGTTTTCTTGGTTGGTTTATGGTAAAAAGCGGATTAATTGAGAGACCAGATGTAAGTCACTATAGGCTTGCAATGCATCTCACCGCCGCATTTATAACCTTCGCATATACACTTTGGGTTGCTCTGGACCTTATGTATCCAGTAAAAAGAACTATAAACATTAAATTTAGAAACCTTCTACGATTAACTTTGGGTATACTACTCGTTCAAATCATTTATGGCGCTTTTGTAGCTGGTTTAGATGCTGGGTTTTTACATAATCATTGGCCTCTAATGAATGATGGTACACTAATTCATGAGTCAGTATACATAGAACAATCTCCAATAATAATGAATTTTATCCAAGGTAAAAGTGGGGTGCAATTCATACACCGTTACTTAGCATATATTGTTGTGGGATTCATTGTACTAGTTTGGTATAAAGGCAAGCAAATAGAAAAAAATAAGATACAAACTAATTCGTTGCATATAATCTTAATCATAGTTGGCGTTCAATTTTTATTGGGTATTTTCACTTTAATACACAGAGTTCCGATCACATTGGGAGTGCTTCATCAAGTTGTTGCATTTTTCTTACTTGGGGCAATGACTTTTTCATTACATCGTTTTAGCAAATAACAGTGCATTTGTAGTATCTTTGTTTTTACAAATTAATTAAGAATGATTTATCGTTTTAGAGTTATCCTAGATACGGAAGAAGACGTGTTTAGAGATATCGAAATAGAACAAGAAGCTACTCTGGAGCAGTTTCACAATGTAATTACACAATCATTTGGTTTTGACGGAACCGAAATGGCATCCTTTTATATCAGTGATGATCAATGGAACCAGGGTGAAGAAATATCATTATTTGATATGAGTGACGGCAATCAACCTGTTCGATTAATGAATGAAACTACTCTTATTGATGTTGCTCATGAAGCTTCTCCTAAACTAATTTATATCTATGATTTCCTGAGTATGTGGACATTTTTGGTAGAATTGGCAGAAATTGCAGAATATGAAAACGGAAGAGAATATCCAAATATAATGTTTGTGCATGGTCAATTACCTGATAACGCTCCTGAAAAAGAATTCAAAGCAGATGTGAATGATGAAGAAAATGAAAGTTTCATGGATCTTGATGAATATGATGATCTCGGATTTGATGAAAACTGGAACTAAAAATTAATTATTAATTAAAAAAAATCTCGGCCTTAGCTGAGATGACACATAAGTCATGATCAACTTATATAGTACTCAAATTGAATCTCTCTCTGTTCATAAAATCGGAAATAAGAACAAAGGTGAAAATATATTTCTTTCAGAATCGCCTTACATGGTTAATGATGAGTTGACGGCAATTCTAAAAGAATACTTTTTTAAACCTTTTAGAGAAAAAGAAGAAAACTATTTTCAATTTGCTAATGAAGTAGATGTCGAATTTAATCCATTATTCAAAATTGTAACCGAGATTTTTGAAAACCCTTCTTCTGTTCATGAAAAATCAAAAAGAATTGCTTCTCTGTTATATGAACAATCAAATCATCCACATATCAAAAGTGGAGAGGTCTATGTAACCTATTTAGACAATGTAGCTATAGATAATGAAAAAGTTGATGCTATTGGAATCTTTAAATCTGAATTAAAACACGACTTCCTTCAGTTTGAAGAAGGAGAAACCGATATAGAATTATTGATTCAACAAGGAGTAAACTTAAACAAATTAGACAAAGGATGTTTGATTTTCAATCATAAAAAAGAAGAAGGATATAAAATCTTATCTGTAGATTCTAATCGCTACGACACAAAATATTGGCTAGAGAATTTCTTAGGTGTAGAAGCTTTTGCTGATGAGAATTTTTACACAAAAAAATATATGAAATTCTGCCAAGATTTTGCCAAAGATGTAGTACTTCCTGCAGAGGATAAAAAAGAAGAGGTCATGTTTATGAATCGTGCAGTGAATCATTTTGCCAAAAACGATGAGTTCGAAGAATCTGCTTTCTTAAATGAAGTCATCGATAATCCAGATCTCATTCCTGAGTTTAAGCATTACAAAACCGAAAAAGCTCCTAAATATCAAATTGAAGATCTTACTTCTTTCCCTATAGCTAACAATGCTGTAACCGCTGCACGTAAGAAGATGAAAAATGTTATCAATCTGGATACTAATGTTCAAATAAAAATGGATTTTATAAATCCCGAATCCGCAGAGAAATTTGTAGAAAAAGGATGGGATGAGGAAAAACAGATGTATTACTATTTGGTATATTTTAATAAAGAGCAAAAAACTTAAAACCTGAAGGCTAAAAATAGAAGATGAGAGTCTATGGTAAAAGTATTCAAATAGACCATAGACTGCATTATAGTGGGTATTGTAGCATTATTCTGATCGGGATTAACATTTTTTTCTGGTTTTGAATTAGGTACATTATTAATGTCTGTTTTTGCTTTATTCTTTGATATTGCAATTGCATATACTGCTATAGTTCATTTACTCAATAATCTATTTAAATTAACACTGGCAGGAAGAAAAGCCAATATTAAGACAGTATTGCATTTTGGATTACAGGCTATTTTATTTGCTTTTTCTCTGTTTGACTTAATTCCAAAACTAAAAAAAGTAGAGTTTGATACCAAATATTTACCTTATTGGTAGAGCTTTAAGTGGTTTTTTTGGTGGTATATCTTGCCATCAGGGAGCTTTACGTACAGTGTTTTTGATACTAGTGCAATTAGGCAAGGAAACCTTTATTGCTACAGGAGTTGTTATTGCCTGTTTTATTGATGTTTCAAGAATTAACGTATATGCAAAAGATCTCTTACAGTTAGGCGATCAGCTTAATTATACAATGCTTGGAATTGCCATAACATAGGAAATAAATTTCTTAAAGAATCACTATTAAAACTATACAAATAGTGGTAGGAATCTTACTTATTGTTTTTGCATTGCTTTTGGGAATTGGTATTATGTAACTACCCTTCCAATAATCTATTCATATTTACATTTTCATAATTACGTCGTACAAAATCCATCCCTGTTTTTAAGACTTCACCCATAGAACGACTACGGCGAAATTTTAAATCCAACGTAAAATTATATAAGTGTTCTCTTAATTCTTTCAAATTTTCTTCTGTAGAAATCGTATCTTCACACATACAATCAACCAATGTCTCATATCTTGATCTTGAAGTCAATACTCGTTTAGCAAGAATAGAACGTTCTTCTTTTTTATATTGTTCTATAGAGCTAGCTTGTAATTTATTCATCACAATATCTACCATGTCAAAATTTTCTTTAAAAAATTGTGGTTGATACACCTTGAGTTTACCCTCAAAACATTGCTGATCAAAATCAATTGCCCGTATCTTATACTCTACATGGTCAAAATCATGAATCGGAATAATTACATAGTTATAAGAACGCATATCCCCTAACAATAGCATTTGGCACCGTTCATTAAACTTCACAAATTCTTTAGCTATCTGTGATTTAGCCTGATCGCTTAAATCAGGTAAAAAATCCTTAATAAATACATCTCCAGGAATCCCTGCAATATGTTCTTCAATTAACGTATTTTTATACACTAAGAAATTAATCCGATTTGGAGAAAACATATGCTCTAGTTCTAATCCATAAATACGAGAAGCATCTGCTTTTTTTACATAAACATAAGTATAGTTATCGTTCAATATATTCCTAACTTTAATTCTAAAAGGTTTTGAATTGCCAAACGTACAATAATCTATTGCATCTATATTCAAAAACTCTATAGCATCTTCATTACCGTCAGAATGCAATATAGTATACACTTTTTTAAGACTAGACTCTATCTCTACCCTCTCATGTTCTTCATAAAACACCCTCACCCATAGCGTATCTTTGTCATTACTATCATAAACCACTATAGATCCCGAAAACCTCAACAAATCATCATAAAATATGGGAATCTTGATTTTTCGATTGCATTCGCGCAGATAAGCATCTAACTGATTACTTATAGGATACGTTGGTTTTTTCTTCGACATTAATTTTTCTTCCATAACATGCTTCTCTAAGAGAAGCAATTTACAAATTTCAATTCCAAATTCTAAAAACTATTAATAATCCGTCAATAACTATCAACTATCTTGTAACAAAACTCTATACTCATCGTCTTGTTTTATATAACCACCAAAAACAATTACAATTGGAAAATATACTTACCATAAATAATCTTACTAAAAGGTTTGGGCCAATTACGGCTGTCAAAGACCTATCTTTTACCATAAAAAAGGGGAATGTGTATGGGATTCTTGGACCAAACGGAAGTGGTAAATCAACTACTTTGGGAATCGTTCTTAATGTCGTTAATAGTACCTCTGGTGGATTTACCTGGTTTGATGGAAACACATCTACGCATAATGCTTTAAAGAAAGTTGGAGCAATCATTGAGCGTCCTAACTTTTATCCATACATGACAGCTGCACAAAACTTAAAACTGGTATGCCAAATCAAAGGTGTTTCTTCTGCAAAAATTGAAGAAAAACTTGAGGTTGTTGGATTATTAGATCGTAAAGACAGTAAATTCAGAACATTTTCTCTCGGAATGAAACAACGTCTGGCTATTGCTTCTGCCCTATTAAATGATCCTGAGATTTTAATTTTGGATGAACCTACCAATGGACTCGATCCACAAGGAATACACCAAATACGAGAAATCATAAAAAAGATTGCATCTCAAGGAACCACTATTCTTTTGGCATCTCACTTACTTGATGAAGTAGAAAAAGTATGTAGTCACGTGGTTATTATAAGAAAAGGGATAAAACTTTATTCTGGACCAGTAGATGAGATGAATGCGAGTTATGGATTCTTTGAGCTTAAAAGTGAACAAAAATCAGCATTGGTAGCATGGTTATCAAAACATAAAGATTTTAAAAACTTTAAAGAAGAGAATGACAATAAAATTATTGCGTTTTTAGCACATGAGTTAGATGCAGAAAGTCTTAACAGGCAATTATTTAAAGAAGGGATAGTTCTTACGCACCTGGTAAAACGAAAAGAAAGCCTCGAAGAACAATTCTTACAATTAACCAACAATTTAAACTAAAGCCATGTTACGACTACTCAATATAGAATTTCAAAAATTAAGGTATAATAAAGCTGCCAAAGTTTTAACGATTACGTACTTTATACTCATTACAGCAATTGCATTGATCGCTTCTTATGAATTTAGCTTTGGAGGAGTAAACTTCCGTTTAGCAGATCAAGGGATATTCAATTTTCCATATATCTGGCATTTTAATGCATATATCGCAGCGTGGTTAAAACTCTTTCTGGCGATTGTTATCGTTTCTATTATGGCAAACGAATATACCAATCGAACCTTGAAACAAAATTTGATCGATGGATTAAGTAAAAAAGAATTTTTAGCCTCAAAGTTTCTTACCGTTGTAGTATTTTCTCTTATTTCGACCGTATTTTTATTTATCGTTTCATTAATCCTTGGATTAATTTTTTCAGATTACAATGAGTTTTCAATTGTATTTTCGGGGATAGAATTCATTTTTGCTTATTTCCTTAAGCTAGTAGGCTTCTTTTCATTTTGCATGTTTCTTGGTATCTTAATCAAAAGATCCGCCTTTGCATTAGGGTTTTTAATTTTCTGGCAAATTATCGAAGGGTTAGTCCGATTACTCTCTAGCTTGTTTAAATGGAAGTTTAATACAGATATCATAGATAAAATAATACCTTTCCTACCCTTGGAAAGTATGAGTAATCTGGTTAACGAACCTTTTACCAGATTAAATTTTGTACAATCAGCAGCAAACCAGTTAGGAGAAAACTTTCAAAGTGATTATGCAGTACATTGGTATGAGATCTTGATAGTTTTGATTTGGACAGCAGTTTTCGTCAATCTTTCTTATAAATTACTAAAAAAGAGAGATTTATAATATATTTGAGTATTACAACTCAAGTATGCAGAATATTTATGCCGTTTTTATCATTATTCTCTTATATCACTTCTCGGCACAAAGTCAAGGAGAGGCTAATAATTGGTATTTTGGGCAAAATGCAGGAATCAGTTTTAATACTACTCCTCCTACTGCCCTTACTAATGGTCGAATTGATACCTTAGAAGGATGCACTACAATTTCTGATGCTACTGGGAATTTGTTATTTTACACTGATGGAATTACCGTATGGGATCGGTTTCATAACATTATGAATAACGGAACTGGTCTAAAAGGAGATCCCTCTAGTACTTCATCTGCTTTAATTGTACCACAACCCAATACACCAAATATCTATATCATTTTTACCGTAGATGAACCTCATCATGATAATGCAGATACAGACCCTCTAACTTCTGATGGAGATGGTGTTAACGACGGGTTTATGTTCTCTATAGTAGACATGTCTCTTAACGGAGGAAATGGAGGAATTGTACAAGGACAGAAGAATATACCATTAATCACTTATAATGCATCTGGACTTCTCGATAGTGCGTATAAATGTTCAGAAAAGATAACTGCTATCAAAAGTGATGATTGTAATTCTTTTTGGATAATTACTCATTTTGTAGATACATTTTATGCCTTTAAAGTAGATCAAACTGGTGTGAATACAACTCCTGTTAGATCACGTATAGGAGTTACTGTACCTCTTACTGGATATCGACGTAATGCTTTGGGTTATATAAAAGCTTCTCCAGAAGGAGATAAACTAGCAGTTGCACATTTTGGTTTTGCTACTGTCACTGCAGGAAATGGACCAGGAAAAGTTCTTTTATATAACTTTAATAATAGTATAGGAGTTGTATCTAATGAAATCGAACTTTATAATGGGGATTCTCCTTACGGAATAGAGTTTTCACAGAGCGGACAACGACTCTACAGCACCATTGGTTTAGAAGATGAAGGAAATGGAAAAAGTTTTCTTATGCAATATAATCTATCACTTCCTGATGATCAAATAGCAGCAAGCGGAATCAGAATCAAAAATGAGAACAATCAAGATTTATTTGATTTTAATGAAGGGGCTCTACAATTAGGCCCAGACGGAAAAATATACAGAGCTCTTTTTAATTTTGCCTTAGAGGAAGGTAATTATCTCGGAATCATAGAAAATCCAGAAGCATTAGGTAATAGTGTTATTTATAATGAAAAAGGAATTTTAGTTAATGTAGATGGGTTTAGAAATGTTAGGTTAGGTCTACCTCCATTCATTCAATCTATTTTTGCACAAACGGTTGATATTATTAATAATGGTAATCCAAATGATGTAAACCTATCTCTTTGCGATGGTGACACTTATAGATTGTCATATCTTAATATTCCAGGAGCCACATATATCTGGTTTATCAATGATGCTCCAACCACAAATACTACTAATTTTTTAGATATTACTGCAACAGGAAATTATAGATTAGAAATTGATCTTAATGATGGCAGCTGTCCATTAATCGGAGTAGCAAATGCTACCTTTTTTGATATTCCGGTAGCAGCTCCAGCAAATATAGTGCAATGCGATGCTTATCAAACCAGCGGAGATAACATTACAATATTTGATTTACATACGGTTGACGATCAACTTATAGGTGGAAACTCAGAATTTAGCACTCAATTTTTTAACGATATGACTTCTGCCATGGCAGGAACTCCAAGAATAAGTAATGAAGATGCTTTTGAAAACAGCATAAATAATCAACAAATCTATGCTCGTGTATTAAACACAGAAAACCCTAATTGTTTCGATATCACAATAGTGACTCTAGAAGTAAGTACAACAGACATTAATGATGTAGAACTCAGAGCATGTGATGATGATGGTATAGAAGATGGTTTTACTATATTTAATCTAGCAGAAGCAGATGCTCAAGTATTATTTGGAATAACAACCACCAATCTTACAATTTCTTACTATGAGAGTACAGAAGATGCATTATTAAATAGAAACCCTATTACCTCTTTGACAAATACAACACAGAACTCTCTGGGAGATGATATTGTTTATGCTAAAGCCGAAGAAAGTAATGGAGCGTGTTTTGGAATTAGTCGTATCAGTCTTTTTGTAATCCCTCTTCCGCAGATAGAAGCAGATACATCATATTTCATATGTCAAAATGAAACCAGCATAGATATTGATGCAGGTATACCATTGAATGGCAATATTAGAGATTTTACAATTTTATGGTCTACTAATGAGACCAGTCAAACTATTTCTGTAAGTCAACCAGGAATTTATACTGCTCAAATTACTAGTATGCTCACTGGATGTTCTAAAACTAGAACTATAGAGGTAATTGCTTCTAGTATAGCAACGATACAATCTATAGATATTAATGATGCTCGAGATAATAATATTGTCACAATTAATGCAGTAGGTTTAGGAAACTACGAATACGCTATCGAAATAGAAGGGGTTTTAAGCAACTATCAAGACGACCCCACTTTTATTAATATACCTCCAGGATTTCATACCATTTCTATAAGAGATAAAAATGGATGTGTTCCTATAATTACACAAGATATTTCTATTGTTGGCTTTCCTAAATATTTTACTCCAAATGGAGATGGATTTCATGAAACATGGAATGTTGAAGGCATATCAACAGAGATTATGTCCAATTCTTTAATTTGCATCTTCAATCGCCACGGAAAACTCCTCAAACAATTAAGAGCAGGAGGTTCTGGATGGGATGGGGTCCACAATGGTCAAATAATGCCTTCTAGTCAATATTGGTTTCGTGTAGAACTGGATGATGGTAGAATTCTTACAGGGAGTTTTTCCTTAATTAGATAAAACAAATAGCTTCTATATGTTCTATTGGTTTTATAAAAACAAACAGTATTATTAGATATTTTTAAGAATAAATAACAATACATATGTGTTTTGATTCAGTATCTTTATTCTTAAAAAGAAAGAGTATATAATGAAGTTCGAACTGGAATCTGAATTCAAACCTACCGGGGATCAGCCAGAAGCTATAAAACAATTAGCAGAAGGTATAGAAGCCAATGAAAAATACCAAACACTTCTTGGAGTCACAGGTTCAGGAAAAACATTTACTGCTGCCAATGTAATCGAAAGAGTGCAACGTCCAACTCTGATATTAGCACATAATAAAACACTTGCAGCACAACTTTATTCTGAGTTTAAACAGTTTTTTCCTAAAAATGCTGTAGAATATTTTGTTTCGTATTATGATTATTATCAACCTGAAGCCTATATTCCTACCTCTGGGACTTATATTGAAAAAGATTTGTCTATTAATGATGAAATTGAAAAAATGCGACTAAGCGCAACTTCTTCTTTGTTATCAGGCAGAAGAGATGTACTTGTTGTAGCATCAGTATCATGTCTATACGGTATTGGTAACCCCATAGAGTTTCAGAAAAATGTAATTTCAATACAATCAGGACAATTTGTATCCAGAACTGCTTTATTACATCGTTTAGTACAAAGTTTGTATTCCAGAACCGAAGCAGAATTTAAACATGGAAATTTTAGAATAAAAGGAGATACAGTTGATATTTTTCCTGGATATGCTGATGATGCATTTAGAGTACATTTTTTTGGAGATGAAATTGAAGAAATCGAAGCTTTTGATGTTCAAACCAATGAAATTATTGAAAAATACGATCAATTAAATATCTATCCTGCCAATATGTTTGTGACTTCACCTGAAGTATTGAACGGTGCTATTGATCAAATAGCATTAGATTTAGGTAAACAGGTAGAATATTTTAAGGAGATAGGAAAACCACTAGAAGCCAAGAGACTTGAAGAACGTACCAACTTCGATCTCGAAATGATTAAAGAGTTAGGGTATTGTTCTGGAATAGAAAATTACTCTCGCTATCTGGATGGAAGAGCTCCCGGAACAAGACCATTCTGTTTATTAGATTACTTCCCTGATGACTATCTGATGATTATAGATGAAAGTCATGTGACTGTACCACAAACCCATGCTATGTATGGCGGGGACCGTTCTCGAAAAGAGAATCTTGTAGAATATGGCTTTAGACTTCCTGCTGCAATGGATAATCGTCCATTAAAATTTGAAGAACTTGAAGCGATACAAAATCAGGTACTGTATATTAGTGCAACACCTGCTGATTATGAATTACAGAAAAGTGAAGGTACATATGTAGAACAAATTATAAGACCAACTGGTCTGCTAGATCCAATAATTGAAGTGCGCCCTAGTTTGAATCAAATTGATGATCTTATCGAAGAAATACATAAGAGAATTGAAGTTGACGAACGTATTTTGGTTACTACTTTAACCAAAAGAATGGCAGAGGAATTAGCAAAATACCTAACACGAATAGAAGTTAGATGTAGATATATTCATAGCGACGTGGATACACTAGAACGAGTAGAAATCATGCAGGATTTAAGAAAAGGAATCTTTGATGTACTCATCGGTGTGAATTTACTTCGTGAAGGACTGGATTTACCAGAAGTATCATTAGTTGCTATTTTGGATGCTGACAAAGAAGGTTTTTTAAGAAACAAAAGATCCTTAGTTCAAACTGTTGGTAGAGCTGCTAGAAATGTAAATGGTAGAGCGATCATGTATGCCGACAAAATTACTGATAGTATGCAAAAAACAATGGATGATACCGAGTATAGAAGAGGAAGACAAATTGCTTACAACAAAAAACATGGCATTTCTCCTACGGCTATCAAAAAATCATTAGACAATGCTCTTGCTGGTAAAAAAGTGGAGCCTTATGTTTTTGAAAATGCACCTACACTAAAAGCTGCAGAAGAAGAAACTTTATATTATACTAAGGAACAACTCGAGACTCGTATTCGAAATGTTCGAAAGGAAATGGAAAAAGCTGCAAAAGAATTAGATTTTATGACTGCAGCTCGATTAAGAGATGAAATTAAAATGTTACAAGGAAAAATTCAGGATCAAAAAGTGTGATTTCTTTGAAATAACATATTATGAATCAAATACAACTATAAATTCAAAAAACATTCAACGATTATGAGTAGCATTTCAATTGAAAAATTTATTGAAGGCATCCCAAAAGCAGAACTTCATCTGCATATAGAAGGAACATTTGAACCCGAATTGATGTTCGAAATTGCAAAAAGGAATAATAAGAAAATTAAATATGCTACTGTTGATGAATTAAAAAACGCTTACAGTTTTAATAATCTGCAGGAATTCCTAGATATCTATTATGCTGGGGCCAATGTCTTAATCGAAGAACAGGATTTTTATGATCTTACCTGGGCCTATCTCACCAAAGTACATGAGCAAAATGTTGAACATGTTGAAATATTCTTTGACCCCCAAACTCATACTGATCGAGGCATTTCTTTTGGTACCGTAATTAATGGGATTTATAAAGCCTTACAGGATGCTGAGAAAAAATTAGGAATCACAAATATTCTGATTATGTCTTTTTTAAGACATCTTGATGAGTCTTCTGCTTTTGAAACATTACAACAAGCTTTACCCTTTAAGGAGTGGATCGGCGGAGTTGGTCTAGATTCTTCAGAAGTAGGGAATCCCCCATCAAAATTTGAACGTGTTTTTGCAAAAGCCAGAGAAGAAGGATTTACCCCTGTGGCTCATGCTGGAGAAGAAGGTCCAGCAGAATATATTTGGGAAGCATTGGATTTGCTTCATGTTGCTCGTATTGATCATGGAAATCGTTGCCTTGATGATGAAGTTCTTGTAGAAAAACTGGCAGCATTACAAATCCCTCTTACTCTATGTCCTTTATCTAATTTAGAATTAAAAGTCGTTACTGATTTAAAACACCATCCCATCTTAAAAATGATGGACAAAAATCTTTTGGTAACCGTTAATTCAGATGATCCAGCCTATTTTGGCGGGTATATGAATGAAAATTACTGGGGTATTGCACAAGCTCTTGATCTTTCAAAAAAACAAATCACTGAGCTTGTAAAGAATAGTTTTAAAGCTAGTTGGTTACCCGATACAGAAAAAGAAAAGAAACTTTTAGAACTTGATCAATATTTTCAAAATCATTAAATGCTTTTAATCGACTATCATCATACTATAAGTGAATAAAAAATGGTAATAGAGCATCATACCATTACACTATTTAATAAGAAAGTTTTTGAAAAAGCTGTAGTAACACCTCCATTCAAAAACCCAAATTCATTAAAAAATGAGGCATGTTTTTTATATGTTACTGAAGGTATTAGCAATTCATATTCTGAGGAAGAACATCTCGTTGTAAATCAAAACGAAGGTGTTTTGATGAAGTGTGGAAATTATATGTATGATGTAATCCCTGACCATAAAACTAAACAATGTGGAATTGTTGCCATTCACTTTTATCCCGAAGTACTTAAAAAAATCTATGAAAAAGAAGTTCCTGCATTCCTAACGAACAAAGAACAATATTCTTATAGTTCTAATATGGCACTAGTACAGTCTGATATTCTAATTCGGAAATATATTGACGGCCTTCTATTTTATTTTGAAAACCCTAATCTTGTCAGCGAAGAACTATTAATCCTAAAGTTTAAAGAAATCATCCTACTTTTATTAAACACCAAAGATGCCGACAATATTATCAAAATCATGTATAATTTGTTTTCGCCAAAATCCTTTTCATTAAAGGAGGTGATAGAAGCCCATATTTTTTCTCCTATTACGGTATCTGATCTTGCAAAATTATCTTATCACAGTTTGGCTTCTTTTAAAAGAGAATTTAGAAAAATCTATAACGATAGTCCTGCAAATTATATAAAAAATAGACGCTTAGAAAAAGCCGCTACACTTCTTAGTATATCCAACCAACCCATACGCAATATCGCATATGACTGCCTTTTTAACGATTTAGCGCATTTTTCCAGTTCGTTTAAAGCAAAATACACGCTTTCTCCATCGCAGTACAGAATGAGCCAATCACAAAAGTAATTGAGCCAATTCTAATACTTCTTACAGTTTCATCAATCTATTTTTGTGCTATAAACTTTTGAAAACAAAAGGTATTATAGATACATCATGACATTTCTTCATAGTACTTCCAAAATAATTCGACAATGAAACCAAAAATTTTAATCACTGCGGCAAACGGAAATACCGGTTTCCCTGCTGCCAAAGAGTTACTAACATTAGGATTTCCTGTTAGAGCATTTGTAAGAAACGCTAATTCAAAAAAGGCGAAAGAACTCAAGCATCTTGGAGCCGAAATTTTTATAGGTGATATGTGTGACATTAGAGATGTGCGCAAAGCATTAGAAGGTATTCAGCGAACATATTTTGTACCCACATACCCTAATATCCTTTTTCAAGGAGCTACTTTTGCTACTGTTGCAGATGAATTAAAATTAGAGCATGTGGTTTTATTAACGCAATGGTTAAGTTCTCATGTACATCCAAGTATCTACACCAAAGAACATGCTCTTGTAGACACTATATTTAAGAGATCAACTTCTAATCTTACAATCCTCAATCCAGGGCTTTTTGCATTTCCATATGTTATGACACCTCACCCTCTAACTCAATTTGGAATGTTCCCCGATTTTGGAAAAAACGCACCTCCTTCCAGCGAAGATATTGGTTTGGTTGCTGCTCACATCTTAAAGGCTCCAAAAAATCATGTTAATCAAATCTACCGAATAACAGGTAAGGAGTTACTTTCTGCAACGCAAATGGCTGCAACGATAGAGAAAGTGATTGGACGAAAAATAACTGTCAGTCAACTCTCAGATAAAATGATTACAAAAGTTTTAAAAGCTTATAAATACCCCAAAATGGATATTTCTCAAATCCCATATTATATAAATGAAGGACGCATAGGAGCTTGGGAAAACAATGCCCCCACAACAGTTGTACAAGATATTGTCGGAAAAGAAGCAGATGATTTTGAAACCATTATCAGAAAGCTTTTAGTCCCTCAATCCATTACCAAACAAACGTTGAAAAACAAATTAAAAGCAATTGCTTTTATGATAAAGGCAATGCTTACATCACCTCTGAATATTAAACACTTTGAAAAACAACAACACTTACCCGAATTTAAGAATACTCTTTTCTCTTCTCAATCCAAAGATTGGAGAAAAACTCATAAATAAAATGTCTAATAATAACACCATTTAAAAAATGCAAATTTTAGCAATTGACAAGATGAAAGAAGGAGTAAACAATGAAATACTTACTCCACATTTACCACAGGAACTAGCCGCTACTATAAATTTATATTTGGAAGAAAAAATCAGAACTTTCTATTTTAGAAAAGACCGACCTGGAGTTGTATTTATTCTTGAATGTGAATCTATAGAAGAAGCAAGAAAAACACTTGATCAACTTCCTCTAGTACAAGAAGGTCTTTTGGATTTTGAATATATCCCACTAGGTCCTTTAGAGCCATTAAAAATGCTCTTCTAAACCCTAAAATCGCCTTTCTTGACATCAAAAAAATGTCGGGATTTTTTTGATGTATAACAAGAATATTTTATTAATAGTTTTTTATGAAAACTCAATTCATATTACTACTTCTTTTAATTATTTTTATACAAAAATTCTAACATGCCACATTTTGTACTAGACTGTTCTGAACACATTATTAAACTCCAATCTCCAGAAGAAATCATCCAAGCAATATATGATACAGCAGAGTCTACAAATCTTTTTGATAAAGGAGATATTAAGGTAAGAATAAATCCTTTTACATATTATACTATCGGAAATTCGAAAGATGATT
Organism: uncultured Aquimarina sp.; assembly: GCA_947498785.1. Taxonomy (GTDB): domain Bacteria; phylum Bacteroidota; class Bacteroidia; order Flavobacteriales; family Flavobacteriaceae; genus Aquimarina. Next base: position 41,028 of record CANMLS010000025.1, read on the forward strand.
TCATACACATTTTTGGTAATATTATGGAAGGTAGAACAGAGGCTCAAAAATCTGATTTATCTCGAAGAATAGTGACTACTTTAAAATCTATGTTCCCTGATGTTCCTATTCTCTCTATAAATATCAGAGAATTTGAGAAATCTTCGTATTGTAATAAATCAATGGTGTAGGTGTAATTTTTAAATGAAATCCAATCCTATAATCGGAAAACTCATATTAATATGGAGGTATTCTCAAAAGATATATTTTGTCAGAAATCTCAATATTTTTGTAGAATGAAACACTGCATTATCAATCACTACGATTTTATATTCCTTTGATTTGTAATGAGAAAACTCCTTTAGGTAAGCTTCAAATATTGTAATATCCATATCGTTTATTCCCCATACAAAGCTATCCCCGTTTATTGGGAGTAGCTTTCATAAGGGTAGATTGTATTAAATCTCAAATCTGGCTTCATCTTGAAAATATAAATTTACCTCTTGATAGGTACTTTTATAAAGAATACGGTTATTTCAAAAACCCCACTTTTAATATACTCTGGTAATAGTGGGGTTATTTACTTTAAAAACTTAGCTATCTTTTAAAAGATATATCAATCATGTGGTATTTTATAAGTTAGACCAAAACCAAAAGTTGGCACCATTTTTTCCGCTTCGTAGCCAATATTTTCTATTTCATCATAATCCCCATCTGTTAAACCAGTTTCTGATATCAAATTAATTCCTGCCCTAGCATAGATGTTTAAATTATTTGAGATATAATAATTGATTTGTGGAGTAAATGTTAAGTTAGTTGTAGTCTGATATTCCGGCTTTATTTCCATATCTGAAATTGCATCCTCATCAAATTCAACATCAAATGCGCCAATATCGTAATTAACCATAAACCCAGTCTCCACTTTTTTTGATAATTTATAAAATACATTCAATCTTGGATACATTAAATCGATTAGCCAATTATCAGTTTTATAATACAAGAAAGCGACCGGTAAAATCAATGCATCGCCCATTTCTTGAGAATAAGTTACACCCAAACCATATCTGAAGTTGTTATTCCCCTTTGGACTGAAACCAACAGTAAATGCATTTATTCCCTTATAAGCATTAGAAAAATTAAAGCTTTTAAAATCAGATTTTATGGTTGAAAAATTAACATAATTCAATGCCCATTTAGTATTCAATTGATAATTGAATATTGTAGTCAAGCGGATATCGTGTAAATCTTCAGCAAATATTAACTTTTGACTATCTCGACTTGTGAAATCATTTTGATACCATTTGTATTCAGCATTATATATCACTCTCAATTTTCCTAATTCTATGGGTGGACCAGCCAAATAAAATTTTGTTAAACTCGATTTATTACTTTTAATGTTACTGTCTAAAAGATCATTATCTACTTCTGAAAACATGTTATGGCTAAAGTTAAATATATCATCAAAAGATTGTGCTTTGCTATTCTTTGAGAATAAAAATGTAACAATTGTTACGGTTAATAATAGGGTTTTATTTTTCATTTGATTTGTTGTTTTTAATTATTCCTTTTCTGAAATTATTTGGCTGTTTATATAGCCTAAATTTGAAATTTGGGCTTTGACTCTTTCGCCAGACTTTAAATACTTATCTTTTTTTCGAAGTCCTTTCACAAATTGATGCTTTACATATGCTTCAGGTTTCCATTTAAAAAACTTTAAGAGAAGTGAATACTTTATTGCCCCTCTCATGATATAACCTTTTGTCGGTGTTGTTAATATCACACCACCAGGAGTGCCTGTGGCTACAATAGTACCTTTCTCTATATAATTTTTTGGTAAAAGAGAAATAGGTTTTCCCCTAAGTGTCCAAATCTTTTCATTACCTAATTTCAAAGATTCTTCCGTGATTTTCGGGATATCCCAAAACATATTTATGATAGTATCTTTCTGTTTAATTTCTGAGTTTCTAAAAAGTTGAATCTGTAAATCTTTATAATATCGTTTCCAATCTTTTGGAACAACCAAAATTGGACCTACTGGAAAAAATCCATCATGACTTTTGCTATCTGTGAACCCAACTCCTAATTCAGGATGGTCAGTATCATAGTCAATTAATTGACTTGCACGGTCCGAATAGTCCATTACTACCATTAAGCCCAATAGTTGATTGTCTAAATCCTCAATTGACTTAACATCTTTTGAATAAACAAACCCTAGTTCTACTTCATAATCAAGGAGATATTCTTTTTTAGTTTTTACCTTGCTAATATATGGAGTGAGTTGAGCAATTTTTGGAAACAAAATAGGGTCAATCTCTACATTGGTTTCGTCTTTATGTTCAGGATAATTTGTGGCAACCGCAATTGTATTTGTGATGGCATCAACTGGAGTTAATACGTTTGATGAGTTGATTTTTACCTTAGTTCCAGTAGAAATATTTGCTACAATTTTGTCATATCCAATTTTCTCAATGATATCAAATATATCATCTGAGTAATAATTAAAGTCCTTGCTCAAATCAATCCCTTCGATGAAAGAATCATCAATTCTATTTACTTGAAGTATATGTGTTTTACCATCTTTTTTTACTCTTGCCAATGAAAGTGCTTTTTCTACATTTAACTCCTGTGCTTCTACAAACGAGAAAGACGCAAGGGTAAAAATGACTATCGTTAATTGCTTTAAATTCATAATTAGTATTTTTAAAAATTTTAAGCAAAAGTGAAGCTAACTCCCAATATTAAAAAGGCATTCTTATTGAACTGTAGAATAACATTCTGAAATGTTGTTTGAAACTTTAAAGTGACGTATAAAGTGATTAATAGTAAGCTGAACAATTCAAAGAAAAATATGACGGTTTAAAGTTCAAACCAACAGTTCATAAGCAAAATATTTCATCCCATAATTACTTACATATCTTTATAGTTCATTTATAATTATAAATAATGAAGGGAGTTAAAAATCATCCATTATTGAGAAAATTATTTATTCGTTTCTGTCTAATTACATCAGTATTTATCGGTATAAAGCTGACTGTAAATGGGGAATATGAAAACGGTTTTTTTAGTATTACCAACCTTTTCTATTATTCCTCAGCTTTCTTTTTTTTTATTATTACCTGGGAGTTGAACGAATGGCTAATAAAAAAGCATTCAAGGAAAAATCTGATAAATGTTCTGGATTGGTTTTCTGGAATGAAAATCCTGGGGCTTACCCTTATATTGGTTACTCCTGTTTTTGCTTTGGTGTACTATTCCGCAATATTTCATTTTTCTGATGTTCTTGAAATTATTGACTTAAATCCTTGGCTACAATTCCGTAGTGATTTCTTACGTGCAAGTCTTATTGCAGTCACAGTAATAGTGTTCAATCTATTCTATTTTACAGGAAAGGTTAAAAAAGATTTGGAGCAAAAAATGATGGAATTGCAAAACGAGGTTGTTATCTCAAAATATAAAAGCTTGAAGAGCCAAATTAGTCCTCATTTTCTTTTTAATAGTTTAAATACTCTTACCTCATTGATGTACGAGGACCGAGACCTAGCTTCTGATTTTGTATCAAGACTATCATCTTGTTATCGTTATATTTTAGAAAACAGAGAAGAAGATTTAGTAGGGCTTGATAAGGAGCTCAATTTTTTAGATTCTTTTGTTTTTATGATGGATATAAGGCACAAAATGTCTCTTGAAATTTCGACAAAATTAGATTTAAAAGCTAGTGATTTTGTTATCCCAACTTTGTCATTACAGATGCTTTTAGAAAATGCCTTGAAACACAATTATTATTCAGTGGAGCAGCCTTTACAAATATCCATTACAAATATTGGCAATAAGAGTATCGTTGTAGAGAATACCCTAAGAGTTCGAAAAGATGACCAAAATTCAACTAAAATGGGAATAGATAATATAAAAAAAAGATTTTCCTTCTATACTAATGAGAAGGTGGAAATTAGTCGAGAAAACAATATTTTTAAAGTAAGTCTACCTCTTTTGAAAAGAGAAGTTAAATAACAGATACGATTATAAAAAATATTAAATGAAAGCAATAATAGTGGAAGATGAAGCAATAGCTAGCAGACGATTAGAAAATCTTATTAATGAGGTCTCATCTGATATTGATATTATAGAGATAATATCGTCTGTGGAAAGTGGCCTGAAATGGTTTAAAGTCAACCCTAACCCAGATTTAATTTTTTTGGATATTCAATTAAATGATGGTTATGGATTCGATATTCTGGATGCATTAGAAAATCATCCGCCTATTATATTCACCACAGCTTATAATGAATATGCCATTAGGGGATTTAAATATAATGGACTGGACTATCTATTAAAGCCAATTGATAAAATGGAATTACAGAGAGCAATAGAAAAGTATAGACTATCACCGTATCCAAAGAAAGAAATATTAGAGCCCAAAATTCAGTATTTCAAGAATCTTTTTCAAAAACAATATAAACACCGTTTCATGGTGAAAGTCGGTAATCATTTTAGCACTTTCAACGTTAAGGATATCGCATTTTTCAAATCTGAAAAGGGAACTATATGCTTGAACACATTTGACGGAAAAGACTACCCCATTGAATACACCATCGACCAACTAGAAGAAATACTAAATCCTATTGATTTCTTTAGAATAAACCGTAAATATATGGTAGCATTAAGTTCTGTAAAGGAAATTCACAATTATTTTAATAGTAGATTGCTATTGAAACTACAACCTTCACAAGAAGACACAATCATTGTTTCAAGAGAGCGTTGTACTGATTTTAAAAAGTGGTTAGATATGTGATTGCAAATTAGAAAATCATTTTTTTAAAATTCAAAAATCACATCCAAACAATTCATCAATAGTTCTTTCATAAAGAATTAAAAGGTGGTAAATGAGGTTATTTTCCCACTTTAGTCTTCTCTTATTTGTAGATGCTGAATACATATTTAAATGCTTTTTATATGGCCTTTAAAAGCTAAATTGGTATTAATCCATTTTTACTTGTTATGGTTAGAGTTCACCTATTGTATGCAGTATACTCTATCTTTAACACGCTGTTTTTATGATTTCTTTCAGTAGGAGTGTTCTATTTTATTATCTATTGCAAAACCTTTATAACTTAGGTGAATGTCACTGCACAAAATGGTTTATTTCGAGTTTATTATCAAATCAATAACTTTTCTATGGTTCTAGTTCATAACAACTATTATAAACCAGAGCTGTATTCTTTTCTATAAATGTAAAATGTAAGGAAAAAAGAATTTAATAAATTACTATCTAAGGAAAAATGAATGCTACGCAAGCATACAATCGTAGAAAAAATTATATTTACAAACATGTATAAAAGAAACAAATCCAAATAGGTTTACCCTGTATTAAAAACGATACACTTTTTTAATGACAAAAATAGAAACACAATCGTCATATGATTTAATTTTTAAAAATATTAATCGTTTCATTGACTTAAATCAAGAAGAGAAAAACCTTTATATTTCTTTATTAGAAGAGAGAAAAATAAAGAGAAATGATTTTTTATTAAAACAAGGAGAAATAGCAAAGTATGAATATTTTGTCACCAAAGGTTGCCTAAAAGTATATCGCTTAGATAATAAAGGCTCTGAGCACATATCAATGTTTGCAATTGAAGATTGGTGGACAGGAGATATGTCAAAATTTTTAACTCAACAACCAGCCATATATTATATACAAGCTCTAGAACACTCTGCAGTATTGCAAATATCGAAAGATAATTTTGATTTACTATTTGATCTTATACCAAAATTCGAACGTTTTTATAGAATCCTATACCAGAGATCATTAGTTACTTATATTCAAAGAGCTAATCATGGTATTGCATTAACCGCAGAAGAGCGTTATTTAAATTTTGTAAAAAAATACCCTGCACTGCTTAATAGAATTTCTCAAAAAAATATTGCAGCTTACCTAGGTATCACTCCAGAGTTCTTAAGTGTTTTACGAAAAAAATTGGCTCAAATGTAATTTCTTAATGTACATTATTTTTCATGCTTTCTAAATACTTGTTATTTGTAAACATGAAAAAGTTAAGTATGCTTTTATTACTTTTAGTTTTTTTGATATCAAATCAAAAAGATAAATTTCAAATTACTCAATTGGGATTTGTTTTTTGTATTTCAAGAATTGATTTCAACTATTTTTCGACAAATCTGGTTAATTCAATAATTCCTTCTAAAAAAACAAAATCTATAAATGGAGAATTGTTTTTACAAATTAGACATACTCATTTTCTAAAAAAGGATTGGGAAACTTTCTTAAATAAAACAATGTTTGCTTATAGAGATAAGTTTTCTACACATCTCAGAAGCTCTCAAACAATAAAGAACAGGATTCTCATATCATGTCGCCTTGATATAATATAACAACAGACTTTGATCAATATGTCAAAACCAATAATATAAATCTCAATTGCCCTTGTATACGTCTAATATCTCTTAACAATCAAATACCAGAAATTAAAAATGAAAAAATTAATGACTAAGATTTTCAATACAGATGAAAACTGGAGCCAATTAGTCACCCGCTTAACACTCGGTTCAGTATTATTTCCACATGGTGCACAAAAAATGTTAGGCCTATTTGGAGGTTACGGATTCTCTGCGACTATAGAAGCTTTTACAACACAAATGCAACTACCTTGGATTATTGCTTTTTTAACCATTCTAATAGAATTTTTAGGAGCTATATTACTAATCGTTGGATTTGCAAGTAGAGTTTGGTCATTAGCAATTGCTTTCTTATTCATGGGAATAATTTTTACAACTCAAATAGAACATGGTTTTTTCATGAATTGGTTTGGTGCACAAAAAGGAGAAGGTTATGAATTTTCATTACTCATCATAGGCCTCTCTATATCCACTCTATTAAATGGAAGCGGAAAATTATCAATAGACAATCTAGTCGTTAAACATTTAAATAAATAACAATATGAAAAAAATAATAGCTTTAGGGGGTAGTAATAGCAAAAACTCTATCAATAAAACACTAGCAACTTATGCGGCTTCTAAAATCGAAGGTGTACAAGTAAATATTATAGATTTAAACGATTTTGAATTACCTCTTTATGGGGCTGATTTTGAGGCAGAGCATGGCATTCCAGAAAATGCAACAAAATTAAATGATATACTGAAATCGGGAGATGGATTTATAGTCTCTCTGGCAGAACATAATGGGTCCTATGCAGCAGCTTTTAAGAACATGATAGATTGGTTATCAAGAATTGATCTTAAAATATGGAACGATAAACCAATGCTATTGTTAGCCACTTCTTCAGGTGCCAGAGGTGCTCAAACGGTATTACAAACAGCTAAATCATTTTTTCCATATCTAGGAGCAAAAGTCATCATTGATTTTTCATTACCCAGCTTCTACGATAATTTTTCTGAAAATGAAATTTCTAAAAAAGATTTAAAAGAGACATTAAATCAAAGTATTCAAATTTTTGAACAGGCAATATAAGGTTTAACCCGTTACGCATTTTAATATTTCTAAAACCCAAATTCGTCAATTTGATTTCGACTTTAGGTAAAACCAGTAGAATTAACGCTTTTTATAGTACTAGTTTTAAAAAATGCATAACGGGTATAGTTTCTATAAAATATTGTTTTTGATGATATGATTCTCGGCCTAACAAGTGAATTAAAACTTGGTTCACACACTACATCTGTGAATGGTAAAAAAAAGCTTGTCCAAATAAACAAAGACAAGCTATTCTTCTTCCTATTTAAAAACAATAATCACAAAATAACCAGCACTTTAATTATTCATATTTCAAAATTGATGATTTATCACTTGAGGTATCTGAAAACAATAATCAGTCGTTAATAGCATTAATAGAAGCATCATTTTCAAATTAAAGTAGCATATTTACAATTTAACCGTTAAGTACAACAATTCAAGAATGTATTATTAATTTCTAAAGAACCACTTACGTATCTTTATCTTCACTAAATCATCAGTACATTACATGGTTTCAAAAAACTACTTAAAGAAATTTACCTTTCGTTTTCTTATCATAAACTTGATTTATTTTCTTGTGAAATTCACTATAGATCATGATGATGATGGTAGTCCATTTGAAAATCCTGGATTTTTTTATTATTGTAGTGCTTTCTTTCTTCTCATGCTTGTCTGGGAGACTAATGATTGGCTAATACAGAGAGAAACAAAATCCAAATTGGGAAGAAGTCTGGATATTCATAACGGAATGAAAATTATAGTCGTTAATATGTCGATCGTTGTTCCTGTTATTGCCTTGGTATATTATCTAGCTATCTTCGAATTCGAAAACATTTGTAACATTGATGCTCACAATCCATGGCTACGATTTAGAATTGATTTTTTCAGGGCTATTATTCTCGGGTTTACGGCGATTCTTTTTAATCTTTTTTATTATGCTCTCAAACAAAAAAAAGAATTAGAAAATACCATGAATCTATTAAAGAAAGAAGCCATGGCTTCTAAATATAAATCTTTAAAAAATCAAATCAGTCCTCATTTCTTATTTAATAGTTTAAACACATTAACCTCTCTCATGTATGAAGATAGAGATTTGGCATCTGATTTTGTTTCAAGATTAGCCAAATGTTATCGATACATTCTAGATAATCGTGAAGAAGATTTGGTAAGCCTAAAAAAAGAATTAAGTTTTTTAGATTCATTTATATTTATGATGAATGTTAGGCATGAAGGTGCATTGAGTATTACAACTCATATTTCTGTTAATCAAAATGAATATCTAATTCCAACATTAACTTTACAAATGTTAATAGAGAATGCGCTAAAACACAATTACTACTCTAAAGAGAAACCACTAGAAATTAGTATTATTTCTACAGATAGTAACCAAATTATTATTAAAAACAATTTACGGGTAAGAAAACAAAAAGAAGAATCTACTAGGTTAGGGCTTAAAAATATAAAAAAGAGATACTCATTTTATACCAACCAAAAAGTTTTGGTAACAGCAGAGAATGGCTTTTTTAAAGTCAGTATTCCTCTTTTAGCAAAAAACATTAAAGAAGTTTCTATTATTAAAGCTTTATAAAATGACGGCCATAATTATTGAAGATGAAAACATTGCCTCTAGGCGCCTTGCCAATCTCATAGAAGAACTTGCTCCAGAAATAGAAATTGCAGGTCAGATTACTTCTGTAGAGAGCGGTAAACATTGGTTTAACAATAATCCTTTACCTGATCTCATTTTTTTAGACATTCAATTGAATGATGGTTATGGTTTTGATATTCTTGATACCTTAGAAAATCACCCACCAGTCATATTTACTACTGCGTATAACGAATATTCAATAAGAGGTTTTAAATATAATGGATTAGACTACCTCTTAAAACCAATTGACAAAAAGGATCTTAACAACGCACTAACAAAATATCGGAAAAACCTCCCTAGTAATAGTAGTGCTATAGACGAAGAAAAATTTGAGCGAATTAAAAACCTGTTTTCTAAAGAATTTAAGAAACGATTTATGGTAAAAGTCGGTAATCAATTTAACACTTTTAGTGTAGACGACATCGCATATTTTAAATCTGATGAAGGATTGATTTTTTTACACACACATAAAGATCAACATTATCCTATAGAATATTCTATCGACCAGTTAGAAGATATTTTAGACCCTGTACAATTCTTTAGAATCAATAGAAAGTTTATGGTTTCTGTTAAAGCCGTTATTGAAATTCATAGTTATTTTAACAGTAGATTACTCTTAAAATTAAGGCCTTCGGATGATGATAATGTAATTGTATCGAGAGAGCGAACTTCTAATTTCAAAAAGTGGTTAGATTTATAACAAAAAGAAATACGTTAAAATAAAAACACCCTTTTTACAAAAGGGTGTTTTATACTATTATACTAAGGAACATAGTATTATTTCTCTTCTGAATTATCTTTATTTTTGGTTTTTAATCGTTTAGCATCTTTAAGGCTTTTATGTATCATCCATTCTAATTGACCATTAACACTACGAAACTCATCATCTGCCCATTTCTCTATTAACTTAAAAGTTTCAGGGTCTATTCTAAGAACAAATGATTTTTTCTTACTCATATATTATGAATGAAGTGTACCGGTATTAATTACAGGAGTCGCTTCTTTATCTCCACATAAAACAACCATAAGATTACTTACCATAGATGCCTTTTTATCTTCATCAAAATCAATAATGTTATCGTTTGACAACTTAGATAACGCATCCTCTACCATACCCACTGCTCCTTCTACTATCTTTTTACGCGCAGCAACTATAGCAACTGCCTGTTGCCTCTTTAACATAGAACTTGCAATTTCTGGAGCATAGGCAAGATACCCTATTCTAGCTTCCATGACATGTATTCCAGCAATAGCTAAACGTTCTGTAATTTCATTCTCCAAAGCTTCATTTACTTCATCCATCCCTGATAACAATGTTACCTCATGTTGTCCATCGGCAAAATTATCATAAGGATAGGAACCCGCAAGTTTTCTAACTGCCGCATCTGTTTGTACTCTCACAAACTCTTCATATTGATCAACATCAAAGGCTGCTTTATAAGTATCCTCTACTTTCCACACCAAAATTACATTAATCAAGATTGGATTCCCAATTTTATCATTCACTTTTACCCGTTCACTATAGAAGTTTCTGGCTCGCAAAGAAATTCGTTGCCTCGAATAAAAAGGGTTAGTCCAAAAGAAGCCATTATCCTTTACTGTTCCTTTATATGCTCCAAAAAGCACCATAACTTTAGAACTATTTGGATTAACAATAAAAAAGCCCTTAATGATAAAAACTATTACAACTAATAAGGCAAGAATTAAAGGGTTCTCTGTGAAAATAATCCCTAATAGCATTGAAATGATGACTAATACCAAAACTCCCAATACGATATAACCATTGCTTGTTTTTATTTTGTTTTCTTGTTTCATAATAATATCATTTTGATATCACAATAATACAAAAAATAATTCAAACCTCAAAACAACTTTTCATCCTAGACATAATGCTACAAAAAGCAAAAACGCCTTTTTTACGGAAGGCGTTTTTACATCATTAAATAAAATCTCAAATTAAATCACTTTATAAAATCTCTATCAACCTTTTAGGCTGTATTTTTGCTTCTTCTTTTTTGGGTATAGTTACCAACAGCACTCCATTTTCATACGAAGCTTCTATTCCTGTACCTTCTACTGTATCAGGTAAACTAAATGATCTTTTGAAGGCACTATAATTAAACTCTTTTCGTGTGTATTTCCCAATATTTTCTGTATTCTCTTTTTCAGATTTTATAGCTGAAGAAATTGTAAGCACATCATTATCCAATTCGATGTTAAAATTTTCTTTTGACAATCCAGGCACAGCAAGTTCAATATAAAATTCTTCATCTGTTTCTTTTACATTTACTGCTGGAGTGTTATTCCCTATTTTGCCAACATTAGTTGTTCCTCCGAACCAATCTGCAGCTAAAAAATCATCAAAAAAGAAAGGCAATCTGTCTGTTTTTTTAAGTAAACTCATTATATTTTATTTTAAAGATTATTTTAAATTATAATTTCAAGGAGTACATAGCAATTAGAGTTCCATTGATATTTTCATGTCATTATGTCTTCATTTACTTATGTATTGATGTCATTTTGTCGCTATTATGTTTTTTTTGATGACATAATCGCATAAAAAAACCGAAAAACGATTCTTAACAACCATCAGGTTGATCAAAATTCGCTTTCCGGATTCAATAAAAAATCAATGTTACTCTTCATTTTAAGAGTAACTTCGTAAATTATTTACGAATTGCATCACTTGATGCTCTAGGCAAGCCTTGAATAAAGCTTTTTAAAACCTTAAGATCAATGATAAGAATTCCATAAAAAAGTTTCATACAAAAAACGTTTTAAGGTTAAACAAAATGTAATCATTATAATCCACTTTTATATCATCTGACATCAATTACGGCAAAATTAAAGGCCCCCCTTTTTATTTGCAGAGCAAAAGACGTATTATTAATCAATTTATTAAACATCGGTTATTTAAAAAACCAAAAGAAATCGACAAAAAGCAACAATGACAGACTAACTGTATTGTCCAGAAAATTACCTTAAAATGTTATCAAGGATTAGCCCCCCAAATTCGCTTTTTACCCCTAGATTTTGTGGTTTTATTAGTTGTAGAATCTTGTGAAAATTGCAATTAATTCTTGTGGTGGAATCACTTTATTTGGATAATCGTACATTTTCTCGAGAACGATATCAATAGCTTCTGGCCTTAGTCCCATATGCAATCCTATTTCTTTAATTTTATGAATTTCTATCTGAGAGGTTTCTTGATCTACATTCATTAACAATATCAATCTGTGAAACTGAAGAATTCTCTGTGATTCTGGTTGCAAATTCTTTTTTTCAACTTCTTTTTCTATTAGCATGTCTATTTCTTCTTTTGTAATTTGAAGTTGTGATGCTATAGCCAAAATAAAATTATATTCTAGTTCATTAAGTTTTTTATCTGCTTTTGCAAATTGTATCATTTCTGAAAGCAAACTCAATTTTTCTTCTTTACTATACATATATTCCTTTTACTTTTTATCGAAAATAATAAATTTCAATTAATTAGATTGTTCATCAAATAATCCTTTCACATATCCTATATCAATTCAATTATAAAATATACCTTTGCCTCATGGGTTTAACAAATAATGACATTTTTAAGAAATTACGGGTCGCACACAAACTACGTGATGATGATATTGTAAAAGTTTGTGCATTAGTTGATTTTAAAGTCACTAAGAGTGAATTAGGTGCTATTTTCAGAAATGAAAATCATCCAAAATACATGGAATGCGGAGATCAAATCCTTCGCAATTTTTTAAATGGATTAATCATTCACCTAAGAGGTCCAATGCCCGAAAAAAAGAAAGATTCCTCAGACCATAAGAATACAAAATAGAGTATTACACGTCAAAATAAATGCTTAATTTGGTTGAAGCTAATAAGTTTACAATCATTCAATTAAGCATCCATGCTATCTACAGAAGAAAAACAAACCTATCGAGAAGAGCTTTTTCGTCATTTGGATGGAATTGCAGTCGCTCCAGTTGCCTTCTCATTATATAAAAATAATATTACTGACTATCTTCTGGATAATAAGAAAGTGTCTGTTTCACAAATTGCTGAGGTAAAAAAAACCAACGAAGGGTATATTAATGTAGCACTACGTATATTGAGTTCTCAAGGTTGGCTAGAATACAGTATCGACAATAATGAAATAATAATACAGACCAATTCTCTTTCAAAATCGGCTTTTGATCATTTTTACATCTATGAAGACATTGTGAATCTATTAGAATATTCAGGTAAATTTCACCCTAGGAAATTCGAAATAGATCCTTTTCACAAACTTGAACAATTATTTAAAAAATATATAAACCGTTTTGATCTCTTACTTGTAAAAGATAAAACAACAACTCAAATTCAGAATCAAATTCTTAAACATATTGAAGGTATATTAGTTGGACCAACTACAGTACACTTAGGAATGGGAGGCATGTTTCACAAATATTTTATGGAAGCCTCTTTTAGCGCAGATGAATATCATAAATTCCCTGAGAGTTTTGACACCATCCTTACATTTTTGAGTCATTTAGGCTGGTTTAGTAAATCTGGCACAAATTATACCTTTACTGATAAAGGGTTGTTTTTTGCCAAAAGAGCATCTGCATATGGAGTTACAGTTTCTTATATCCCGATGTTTAGAAAGATGGATGCCTTACTATTTGGAAACCCTAATGTATTATGGAACTCTGAAAAAGATATCGAAACCCATGTAGATCGTGAAATGAATGTTTGGGGAAGTGGTGGTGCACACACTACGTACTTCAAAAAAATTGATGAAATCATCATTAGCTTATTCAATATGCCTTTGAACGAACAACCGAAAGGGGTTTTGGATATGGGTTGTGGTAATGGAGCTTTTCTAATTCATCTTTTTGAAGTAATAGCTTCAAAAACATTACGAGGAAAACATCTAGATGATTACCCTTTATTTCTAGTGGGTGCAGATTACAATAAAGCAGCACTAAAAGTCACCAGAGCTAATTTAATTCAGGCAGATATATGGGCAAAAGTTATTTGGGGAGATATTAGCAATCCTGATTTACTTCAAAAAGATTTAAAAGAAAAATATACTATTGAATTAAAAGATCTATTATCTGTAAGAACATTTCTAGATCATAATAGAATTTGGAGTAAACCAATATCACAACTTGATACATCAAGTCAGTCTACAGGAGCTTTTGGGTATCGCGGAAAACGATTATACAATGATGATGTAGAACGCAATTTGAAGGATCATTTTAAGAAATGGAAGCCTCACATTACCAAGTATGGCCTTATTGTTATTGAGTTACATACAATTTCACCAAACCTAACCTCTCAAAATCTTGGAAAAACTGCCGCTACGGCATATGACGCCACTCATGGGTTTTCTGATCAATACATTTTAGAGATTGATGCTTTCCTAAAAGTAATAGAAGAAGTAGGCCTTCAAAGTAATCCTAAATACTTCTCAAAATTTCCTAATTCTGAGTTAGCAACAGTTAGTATCAATTATATTATTGGCAGATAGAAACAAACTATTATTAGTTGTAACTTTACCTAAGCACTTACATAATTGAAATTTGAAATCATTATAAAATTAAAAATCCCGGTTGATTAATCCCAGGATTTAAATAATTTTATAAATGCCTTATAACAATATCCCCTGATCAAACGAAATGGGAGACCCCTCAACAAAACGTACTGGTATTTTGAATAACCTAGTATCAGCATACACCTGCTCCCCTACTTCCTTGTTGTTCAAACGATGTCTGATAAAGCTTTCTAATTCTTTATTATCCGTATCCACTGATAACACAACCATTTCACTATCATCATTTAGGAATATAGTTACATAGGCTTTTAATTCTTTTGCTATTTTAAAAGAGGGCTTTTTTAACAATGTTTTTACTCTTTTATTAATAACATTTTGTGTCTTAGTTATTGGATCTGTATTTGCACTTACAATACTTATCATTGCAAATGTAAATGCCAAAAACATTACATTTAATTTTTTCATGATCTATTCGTTTTTATTGATTTATAACCATAAGACCGTGAAAACCATATACTTGTTACACTTTAACCGTACATTTAACAAAAGTTAACTAACTAACAAACACCAGTTAGGAGAAAACAAACTAAACAGCTTTTACTTTTCTGATTTTCAAACTCTTGTGATCTGAATGATTATTTCTTTCATATTTAGAATCTTTTTAGGTCAAAACACGTCTTTTCAACTTCATCACTAAACGAATTAATATTTAACAACCAAATTATTAAATCATTAACATGAATTAGCTCCAAAAAATGATAATTGATAATTTAAAAAATGATTAACAAAACACCATTGAGAAAACTATATTTTCACATCACTTATATCACAAAAAAATTATAAACATTTATATCAATCATGAAGAAGTTTAATTTCGCATTCTCCAAGCTCATAATATTACTTACTCTAGCTTTTACCTCACTACAATCATTTTCTATTGATCCAACAGACACAAGAATGATGCATCAACCAGCAATAGGTAAGTTACATATTGCATTTATTTATGCAGAAGATCTATGGGTTGCCAATCTGGACGGTACTCAACCAAGAAGACTTACTATAGACAAGGGTATTGAATCCAATCCAGTTTTCTCTCCAGACGGCAGGCATATTGCTTTTAGTGCGGAGTATGATGGTAATGTTGATGTATTTATAATTCCTGTTAATGGCGGAATACCTAAACGACTTACCTGGCATCCTGGACGAGATAATACTCTTAATTTTTCTCCTGATGGCAAATCTGTATTATTTAATTCACAAAGAGCAATTCACACCAACAGGTATTCAAAACTATATCAAATTTCTATTAACGGAGGATATCCAACTGAGCTAGAAATACCTAATGCCTGGCATGCGACTTACTCTCCTGATGGAAATTATATGGCCTACACCCCTATTCGAGAACGTTTTCATCAATGGAAAAATTACAGAGGAGGAACAACCGCAAATATTTGGTTATTTTCTTTTAAAGATAAATCCATCGTTAAAATTCCTCAACCAAATGGAGGAAGTAACGATGTACAGCCTATGTGGAAAGGAAATGAAGTTTTTTTCTTAAGTGATAGAAATGGAGAGTTTAATTTATTCTCTTACAATACTTCTTCAAACGAAATAAACCAACTTACACAATATAATGATTTCCCTATCACAAATGCAGCCCTTAGCGAGAACAAAATTATTTTGGAACAAGCTGGGTATCTTCATATATATGACATCACAAAAAAAAATACAACCAAATTAAAGATAGGCATCGGTACTGATTTATTAGAACTACGAGAGCGGTACATTAAAGGTGATCGGCACATTCGTTCTGCAAATATATCCCCTTCTGGAAAAAGAGCAGTTTTTGATTATCGAGGTGAAATCATAACTGTCCCTAAAGATAAAGGTGATCCTAGAAATTTAACGCTAAGTCCAGGGAGTCATGAAAAGTATCCGGCATGGTCACCCGACGGAAAACAAATTGCTTATTTCTCTGATGTTTCTGGAGAATATGAACTTTATATAAAATCACAAGATGGTAAGAGTGAAGCCAAAAAATTTAAAGTTTCAGGAACCGGGTTTTATGCCTACACAAAATGGTCTCCTGATGGTAAAAAGATTAGCTTTTCTGATAATGGGAGAAATCTATATATTCTGGATATTACTTCAAAAAAAATCACCAAAATTAATAACGATGAGTATTATTATCCTGGACCTTTTAGGGACTTATTTGGAGATTGGTCTTCAGACTCCAATTGGATTTTATATTCAAAAATCATAGAAAGCAATTTTGAACAAATATTCTTGTATAACGTTAAAGATTCAAAGTCTTACTCTATATCTGATGGTTTAAGTAACGTAAGTGACCCCGTTTTTGACGCTAGTGGAAAATACATATATTTTACTGCTTCGACAGATGCTGGACCTCTGGTAAATTGGTTTGACCTATCTAATCAAGACATGTCGCTTACAAATTCTATATACCTGGTAACACTGCAGAAAGGTACAATTTCACCTTTTGTAAAAGAAAGCGATGAAGAAGAGCCTAAAGAAGAAAATAGCAAAGAAGAATCTAAAGACAATAAAGATTCTAAAAAAGGAAAAGAAGACATTACCAAACCGATACAGATTGATCTTAACGGGATACAAAACAGGATTATTGATCTACCCATAAAAGCGGGATTCTATTATGATTTAAACTCTGGTGAAGAAAACAAAATATTATATATATCTGGCAATACAAATAATAATGATGAATCTCCAACACTTCATCAGTACGACCTAAAGGAACGTAAAGATACTGAGATTATGGAGTTAGATACTTACGTAATTTCTTCTGATGGTAAGAAAATGTTGTACAATAAAAAGAACACATGGGGAATTACAGAAATAGGTAAAAAACCAAAAAATGGAGATAGTGTATTAAAAACCGGAGATATTCAAGTAAAAATAAACCCTTCACAAGAATGGACAAATATTTTTAACGAAGCATGGAGAATCAATAGGGATTATTTCTATGATCCTGGAATGCATGGTTCTGATTGGGAAGCTATGAAAAAGAAATATGCTCAATTTTTACCGCACTTATCTTGTAGAAATGACCTAAACAGAACCATACAATGGATGTGTAGCGAATTGTCAGTTGGGCACCATAGGCTTCAAGGAGGCGGGGAACAATTGAACACTCCTAAACGTATACCTGGAGGACTTTTGGGAGCAGATTTTACAATTTCAAACGGCAGATATCAATTTAAAAAGATATTTGGGGGACTTAACTGGAATCCAGAATTAAGATCTCCTTTAACAGAACCTGGTGTCGATATTAATGAAGGAGATTACTTATTAGCAGTAAATGGAAAAGATCTGAATAGTAATCAAAATATCTTTAGTCTTTTTGAAAATACTGCCAACAAAATAACAGAATTAACCGTTGGATCTAATCCAAACTATACCAGTGCAAGAGTCATAAAAGTAACACCTGTGGCTAGTGAATATTCATTACGAAATCGTGATTGGGTAGAAGGAAACCTAAAAAAAGTCAATAAAGCAACAAACGGGCAAGTTGCCTATGTATATGTACCTAATACAACTACAGCAGGTCATGAATATTTTAAAAGATACTTCTATCCCCAAGCTAATAAAAAAGCAATTATTATCGATGAACGATTTAATGGTGGTGGGCAAATAGCCGATTATTACATTAATCTTTTACTAAACCCTTATCAATCACATTGGAATTTCAGATACGGTAGAGATCTAAAAACTCCAAGTGCTTCGATCCAAGGGCCAAAAGTGATGCTTATTGATGAGACCGCTGGATCTGGGGGTGATATGTTACCCTGGATGTTTAGAAAATTTGAAGTTGGAACTTTAGTTGGTAAAAGGACATGGGGAGGTTTAGTTGGTACATTAGGTTTTCCTGAATTTATTGATGGTGCCAGTGTTACTGCCCCTAATGTAGCTATCTGGACAGAAGACGGGTTTATCGTTGAAAATGTAGGTGTCGCACCAGATATAGAAGTAGAACAACTCCCGTCTGAAGTAATAGAAGGTAAAGATCCTCAATTAGAAAAAGCAATTGAAATTATCCTCAAGAAGCTGCAAGGTAACCCTGCCAAGGAACGAAAAAGACCTCCTTATCCTAAACGGGCAAGGAATTAAACTCTAAAAAATGCCTGATTAATAAATCAGGCATTTTTTTATCTTGTAAATTGAGTGATTATTTCTTTATATTCTGGATATTCTTCAATTAAAGTATTTCTTTGTGCCAACTCAAAATCATTAAAATCAAATCCAGGAGCTACCGTACATCCAACTAAAGAGTAACTATCTTTATTTTTTACACTAGAAGCAAACCAACAACCTGCAGGAACTACTAATTGAGGCAATTCTTCTTGGTCTAGGTTTATACCTACACTATGTTTTTTATATTCTCCATTGGGCTCAATAACATGAACATACAATGAAGATCCTTCATAATAGTGCCATATTTCATCTTGTTTAATTCTATGAAATGCTGAAAAATTATCAGATGTAAGCAAGAAATAAATAGCTGTACTATAATTACGAGCTCCTGTAAACTCTTCACTCAAGACATGCTGAGGAATCATACTTTTACTTCTGTAGGTTTCTTTATAATATCCACCTTCTGGATGAGAATTCATACCCAATCTATCCACTATATCTTCAACTCTATTCATTATTTTTATATAAAAAAAAGAAGCGATCTGCTTGGATCGCTTTCGCTTCTACTATATTATATGATAATAAAAATTATTAGTATTACGCTAATACTGCTTGCACTTTATCAGCAGCCTCTTGAAATTGTACTGCGCTTTGCACATCTAATCCACTATTATCAATCAGTTCTTTTGCGATATCTGCATTTGTACCTTGTAAACGAACAATAATTGGCACTTTAATTGCATCACCCATATTCTTATAAGCATCTACAACACCTTGTGCAACTCGATCACAACGAACAATACCTCCGAAAATATTAATTAAAATTGCTTTTACATTATCATCTTTTAAGATAATTCTAAATGCCTCTTCTACACGCTTAGCATCTGCTGTACCTCCAACATCAAGAAAGTTAGCTGGCTCACCTCCTGCTTGTTTGATTAAATCCATAGTAGCCATTGCAAGACCTGCCCCATTAACCATGCATCCAACATTACCATCAAGATCTACATAATTAAGACCTACTTCATTTGCTTCAACTTCAATAGGGTTTTCCTCTCGAATATCCCTCATATCTACATAGTTCTTATGTCGATATAATGCATTATCGTCAATAGTTACCTTAGCATCTACAGCCAGGATTTTATCATCACTAGTCTTAAGAACTGGATTAATCTCAAACAATGATGCATCAGATTTGACATATGCTGTATACAAAGCCATTATAAATTTAGTCATCTCTTTAAATGCACCTCCACTTAAACCTAAATTAAATGCTACTCGTCTTGCCTGAAAAGGTAATAACCCAACAGCTGGGTCTACTTCTTCTGTAAAAATAAGGTGAGGAGTTTCTTCTGCTACTGTCTCAATATCCATTCCTCCTTCTGTAGAATACATGATCATATTACGACCAGTAGTACGATTTAACAATACAGATATATAAAACTCATCTGGTTCACTATCTCCAGGATAATACACATCTTCTGCCACCAATACTTGATGTACTTTTTTTCCTTCAGCAGAAGTTTGAGGAGTGATCAAATTCATACCTATTATCTGACCTGCTATTTCTTCTACTTCCTTAAGGTTTTTAGCAAGCTTAACACCACCTCCTTTTCCACGTCCACCAGCGTGAACTTGTGCTTTTATAACATGCCATCCCGTTCCGGTTTCAGCAGTTAGTTGTTTTGCTGCTGCAACAGCTTCATTTGCATTTTGCGCAACAATACCACGTTGAATACGTACGCCAAAGCTGTTTAATATCTCTTTACCCTGATATTCGTGTAAATTCATACTATTATTTTTTTGCCTTTTTTAGGAGTTTCAAAAATAGGAAAAGTGAAGTTACTGTGCCAATCTTTTGAGGTAAAAAAAGTTTGCTTAAATTAATTCCTAAAACGGTAAAGAAAATACCCGTTTTTCACAGCTCAAAATCTTCAAAATCTAATGGATCAAAATTCTTAAAATGACCATTCATTTTTATAACTTCTTTTGCCCTATTCATTTCACGTACAACAGGAATTGTTACTTTAAGATGCCCAATAAGGTAATTAAGCCTTTCAAATTCATTACGAAGTTTTAGCAAGTGATACTCTTGATGCAGTGCTAAGCCAACTTTATGTGCTACTTGATAACTCACAAAGGGGATATCAAATACCGGTGGATTCTCTATCGTTAACTCTATATATAAAATAGCGATATTTTTAAGCAATTCTTCCTGAAGTTCTTGAGAATCACTATCATTATCTTTTAGAAATTCAACATCTCCTCCAGCATAAAGTTTACCTGGGAACTGTTGGTGAAATTTTTTTATTTTAAAGATTCTTGTGCCAATACAAATGATATCACTCTCTCCTCCAGGGTATTTTTGAGCCACTTTTTGAAGTCTCACTTCGGTGCCATACTCTAATTTATCATCAATATATGTTGGTATTCCAAAAGAGATTCCTTCTTTTTCACAATCGTGTATTAATTGTTGATACCTTTTTTCAAAAATATGTAAAGGCAAACGCTCTCCAGGATAAACAACCGTCTGTAAGGGGAAAAGAGGTATCATCTTTTTTTATTAAAAGTACTAATTAACCTTATACAACTACCTTAAACACACGTTAAAATCAATCAATCTAACGATGTAATAGATTTTTTCTTTAATAGACGGCATTATCTCTAATTTTATTAATAATTTCGTAGGCTTAAATTTGTGACATGATGGAAAATGAAAATTTATTAGCAATTACAAAAGAATTTGGGAGTCCAGTTTATGTTTATGACTCTTCAAAAATTATTTCACAGT
Source organism: uncultured Aquimarina sp. (assembly GCA_947498785.1). GTDB lineage: Bacteria > Bacteroidota > Bacteroidia > Flavobacteriales > Flavobacteriaceae > Aquimarina. The sequence goes on from CANMLS010000025.1 coordinate 62,623, forward strand.
ACAACCGCCTTTCTAATGCATTTAAAAAGGTCAAACGGGTAAAACTGAATTATGCCGTAAAAGCACTGTCTAATATAACTATTCTGAAGCTAATGAATTCATTAGGTGCAGGATTGGATACCGTTTCTATCCAAGAAGTAAATTTAGGACTAAAAGCTGGTGTAAAAGCTAGTAATATTATTTTTACTCCAAATGGTGTTTCATTAGAAGAAATAGAACAAGTATCTGCTCTTGGTGTTCAGATCAATATCGATAACCTTTCGATACTGGAACAATTTGGAACCAAACATCCTGATGTCCCTGTTTGCATTAGAATTAATCCGCATGTATTAGCTGGTGGAAACAGTAAAATTTCTGTGGGTCATATCGATAGCAAATTTGGTATCTCAATTCATCAAATTCCGCATATTCTTAGAATTGTGGAAAACACAGGTATGAATATCAATGGTATCCATATGCATACAGGTAGCGATATCCTTGACATAGAAGTCTTTTTATACGCAAGTGAAATATTATTTGAAACTGCCAAAAACTTCAAAAATCTTGATTTTATTGATTTTGGCAGCGGCTTTAAAGTACCTTACAAACCAGGAGATATCGAAACTAATATTGAAGAGTTTGGAGAGAAACTCTCTAAGCGTTTTAATGCATTTTGTAAAGAATACGGAAAAGAACTTCTTTTAGGTTTTGAACCAGGTAAATTTTTAGTTAGTGAGGCTGGGTATTTTTTAGCTAAAGTAAATGTAGTAAAACAAACAACTTCAACTGTTTTTGCTGGAATTGATAGTGGTTTTAATCATTTGATACGTCCGATGTTTTATAACTCTCATCACGAGATTATCAACGTTTCTAACCCAAATGGAAAACAACGTTTTTATTCTATTGTAGGATATATATGTGAAACAGATACTTTTGCTACTAACAGAAGAATTTCAGAAATCAACGAAGGGGATACTATTGCTTTTAAAAATGCTGGAGCTTATTGTTTTTCTATGGCCAGTAATTATAACTCTCGTTATCGTCCGGCAGAAATATTATGGCATGAAGGAGAAGCCCATTTGATTCGTAAACGTGAAACTTTTGATGATCTTATAAAGAATCAAGTAGATACAGATATATTTTCTGAAATTACTGAAACTGCATCATAACTTAAAGAATAATTACATTTTATACATATAAAGAGCGCCAGATATTATATCTGACGCTCTTTCTGTTTAAAAAAATGTTTTTATATTAATTAAAAAAACTCAAAACTACTTCTACTTTTCTTTAGAAACTCAAACTACATTTTCAGAAACTTAAGCCTTTATATTGAAAGTTTTACACATTGTCTGATTACTGAAATTTGTTCCTTTACCTAAGAATATTTCTTAAAATTATCAACCAAAATCAAAAACAATGAAAAATTAAAACTCTTATCAATCGTATTTGTACTTACCTTATTATTAGCTAGTTGTGAAAAAAAAAAAAAAAAAAACGAAGATATTTCTCCCGAAAAGAATACTGTTACAGAACTAGCTGATGAAAATGATTTCAGTAATGATGTACTTATTAATGGTATTAACCAAACTTATTTACAAGAAACGGGGTTAACAGAAGAGGAACTTTTATCTTCTATTTCTCAGGATGATTCTAATTTTATTAACGAATCAATGACTCCATCTGAAAATCAAGCAAACACAGAATTAAATCCATCTAGTAAAGGATTTGATTTTGGCGATGAAAAATTTATAAGGGCTATGGTCATTCTTTTAAATGACATCAGTAAGAATCCTCGAAAGTATTTTGGAGCAACTTATGAAACACACTCAAATTATGGGAAGGTTTTAAATGTTAAATTAAAAAAAGATCTTATTAGTCGAGCAGATAGTGCCTTTCCTAAATTTAAGAAACATTCTAAACGCACAAAAATCGATCTGTATAATTGTTCTTTAAATGGCATTACTAAAAAAGGAACAAATTCTTTTAATATGTATATAAAAGGAAATAGTCTAAGATGTAGAAGTGATTTAAAACGCTCATACAATAGCGAAAACTCTATCGTATTCACTTTAGGTAAGAAATACTCCCCTGAATTTTAAATTGGTCTATTTTTCAGAAGACCATTTTTTAACATAAAAGCGATTTAAATCTTTTTGATTCTCCCGGAAAGTAGTTGTTTTTTTTGATTACTTGAAGTTTTCAAAATATTTAAGATTACATAAAATTTTTATTTACATCTTTTTTATATTCCTAATCAAATATTCTAAACCATTCAATTTTAATTCGTAGACAGTTTGTAGTTGTTGTCCTAATATTCCTTTTGGGAATCCTTTATTATGATACCAGACAATGTAATATTCTGGAAGATCAATCAGATACCTATCTTTATACTTCCCAAATGGCATTTTGGTATGTGCTAATTTTTCTAAAAAATCTTTTTGGAGTAAGATTTCCATGCATTTTTAGTATAAAACTATTTTGTATAATCTCTATAGTACCACATGAGAGTTTCTATTTTTTTATCCCACTTCGCCTGATTTACTTTATTTTTTGAATGATCTGTTTCTTCATCATATCGTTGCTGCATATTAATTCTCATCCTTTCAACAAGTTTATACATTTTATTAAGATCTCTACGAATATTCTTACCAGCTTTATATTCCTTTAATCTTTTTCTCATTATTCGTGCATGTAATTCTGAAATATCAAAATGTAATTGTTCATGAGAGAGAAGGTCTTCAGACATTTGTCCTCTTTTAACCCATGATAAAGAAGGATAGCAAAAGCTATCTACTTGATAATTTAATTCAATTTCTCCTTTATCTTTACCATAAGACCATTGATAAGTTATCCCCGTATTTACACTAGCATCAAAAGTACTATCGAATTTAGGTTTACCCCTAAAATCCGACCATTCCAAGTAATCTTTCTCTGCATACGAGAACTTACCTACAAAACCATTATTATTGGTAACAAATAAAATTAAAACAATAGTAAAGTATTTACTCATAATTGCAAACAATTATGCCCAACCAATAGTTATTATTTTTCCATTTTATAATGCCATGGGATACAATATGGGGCGAATATTGTGGACATGCTATAAAATAGTTTACTTTTTGATCCTAAATATACAATCTATTTTTAAAATACACATAATTTCTAGAATCTAACCTATATTATTTTTTGTTTTTCTTAACGTTTAAAAGCTAACCAATTACAATGCTAAGGGTATTCCATTTTGTAAACAAAAAACATAACTTTAACAATATCAAATATATAGAAAATTATTTTTTATTTCATCAATACATATTAATATTTACTACATTAACTATATTATTTTTTCAATTAAACATTTTAAGGCTAATTGTTAACTTTATGTTATCGATATCAATGTTGCCATAAACACATTTTTATCAAAGCGTATATCACTTAATAAAACTTTATTTTAATGGTTAAAAAAATTTGTATGGAGTAAAAACATGCTCTAAATATTAAAATTCTCAATTCATATTTGTCACTTTTATTTAAAAACATTACATAGTTTTTTACCGTCATTAAACTTTAACAAAAACTACTCTAACACCTTCAATTTCAAGTCATCATCAAATTTAATAAGATAAGCAGCTTTATTATAATATCCCCCTAAAAGCTTTTTAGAATATTCAAATTTATTCTCTACATACTCTGTTGTTCCCTTAAAAGAAACTGTCTGGTATAAATTTTCTGCCGTTCCCAGCCTTAATAAAATATCATATGTTATATCAAAACCACGTATTGCCCAATTATTAGGATCAGTACCATATTCTTTCTTATATCTTTTGACAAAAGATGATACTTCTGCACCTTCTTCTACTACTTTATTATCAAATTCTTTATCTATAGATGGATAATGAAGGTGCAACTTTGACAATTGCTTATTTTTTATATCATCACTATCAAAAGCACTATTCTTATCGGTTGTAAATAAAGTAACCTGATGACTTTCTGCCTTAGCATTAAGCAATGGAATAACATTACTTAACATAGCAACATCATTGGACTCTAGAAACACCCAATTCGGTAAACTCTTATGTAAAACTTTATTAAGTCGAACTTCATAAAGGTAATTTCCTTCTTCTATCTTAGCAATCTTTGCATTCGGAAATTTGGCTATTAATTTCTCCTTTATTTCTTCATGCCTTTTTCCTTGTTGCGCAATAATTATAATATTCTTGGCTGTAGAATCCTTTTCTACATAAGAAATTATTTTATCCTGAAGCATCACATTAGTTGGTCTTGTCTGAAAGAAATTATCGTATAGTGTTGATTCTTTTCTAGAAGCTGGAGAAAATATTGGTGTATTATACTTTTTGAGTTCAGATGCTACCACTTCTGCATTATTTTGATATAAAGGCCCAATAACAACATCTGTTTTTTCAAAATCATTTTGACCAATCAATTCTCTAATATATTTTTCGTTGTCATTTTTTTTCGTGTCAAAAACATTAACCTCTGTAGTTATCCCCCTTGTTCTTGCAGAATCCACAGCAATTAAAACTCCACTATATAAATCTAAAGCAATTCTAAGGCTTTGTCTATTTTTTAAATATTCCTCTGTCGCTTTTCTCGATTCAAGATTTAACTTATCTAAACTAAAAGGAAGCATCACGGCTACTTTTTTGGGAGTGAAATTGTATAGACTTTTACGTAAATCAATAATCCCTCCTGTTTCAACAAGATTGCTAGCTGTATTTAATGTGTCTTTAGGAATTGTAATGACCATTCCTGCTTTTAAACCATCTCTCAAATATGGGTTCATCTTAATTAAAGAATCTAAAGATACCCCTGTACGGTTTACGATTCTATAAATAGTTTCCTTTGGTTTAACCTCATACAACTCATAGCCTGGCTGAACTGAATCTTCTAGTGAAACAAAAATAGACGTTGGAACAGTAATTTGCATGCCTATTGGAAAACTTGGATCCATATTAGGATTAAGTCTTTCTAACTCTCCTATAGTAATCCCATGTCTTCTAGAAATACTATATCTTGTATCTTTTGGTTTAATCGTATATCTAGTAGTTGTTGACAATCTAGTAGTTGTACTATCTACTATTATTTCTTTTGGGTTTGATTCCCCTTCAAATACTGGTATTCTTAATTTATCCTTTTTTTTGATCTGCTCAGAATATAATCTTTTGTTGTGCTTTTTTATATCCTCAACGGTAATCTTATATTTTTTTGAAATACCATACAAAGTTTCTTTTCTCTTTACCTTATGAGTTATAAAACGAATAATTTTTCGCTCTTTGGGAATGGCCTTCAAACTATCTAGAACATTCTTTTTATCAACCTCTGAGGCGCCATCAATAGCAGATGGGTTTTTCTTGTCTATTTTTCCTACATTAAGAACCTGACCAATATTAATTCCATTTTTAGCTTCTGGATTAAGCAAATAGAATGTTTCTGTAGAAATATTATATTTTTTAGAAAGGTTATATACAGTATCACCTTTTTCTACTGTATGGGTATTATATTCTTCATCACCGACTATAGGAATGGCAAGAATTTCCCCTTCTTTAATCCCATCTTTTGCCGTTGGATTTATTTTATATATTGCTTCTGGAGTAGTATTATAGCGTTTTGCTATTCTATATACATTTTCTCCTTTATCAACTGTGTGACTTTTATACTTCTGAGCATAGGCAGAACCTGCTGCTATTAATAACAAAAAGATCAATAAAAGCTTTTTCATCTGTTATGTTTATTGTTTTTTTTAATGGTCAGGTCAAATTGCATAACAATTATTTTGGTTAGTTTTCAAAATTTTTGATTATGCGTATTACATATATTTATTTTATGGTCTTAAGAACTCTATAAACTTTATACTATTAAAAGAACCTTCTTCAAACAATAATCATCCTTTTTAATATAAGGTTTTATCATACTCATTTTTATTGGCTTACTCCAAAAACTAGAATTAAGTATTCCTTTATTCCCATTCTATAGTTGCTGGAGGCTTAGAACTAATATCATATACTACTCTATTAACGCCTTTTACCCTGTTTATTATTGCATTAGAGGTATTTTGTAAAAATTCGTAAGGAAGATTTACCCAATCAGCGGTCATACCATCTGTACTTTCTACAGCTCTTAAAGCCACACAGTTTTCATAAGTTCGCTCATCCCCCATTACTCCAACACTTTGTACTGGTAAGAGAATCGCTCCTGCTTGCCATACCTTATCATACAGTCCATTCTCTTTTAATCCATTTATAAAAATAGCATCTACTTCTTGCAAAATAGAAACTTTCTCGGATGTTATATCACCTAAAATCCGAATAGCTAACCCTGGTCCCGGAAAAGGATGTCTTCCTAATAACTCGTGATCAAGTCCCATCGATGCTCCTACTCTTCTAACCTCATCTTTAAATAACATGCGTAATGGTTCTACAACTTGTAGCTTCATAAAATCAGGTAATCCACCTACATTATGATGAGATTTTATAGTAGCAGATGGTCCATTAACAGAAATAGATTCAATCACATCAGGATAAATCGTTCCTTGCCCAAGCCATTTTGCATCTTCTATTTTATGTGATTCATCATCAAATACCTCAATAAAAACCCTTCCTATTGTTTTTCGTTTTCGTTCTGGATCACTTTCTCCTTCTAGAGCGTCCAAAAAACGTGCCGAAGCGTCTACTCCTTTCACATTAAGCCCCATGCCCTCATACTGTTTCAATACAGCAGAAAATTCATTTTTACGAAGTAATCCGTTATTGACAAAAATACAATGTAGATTTTCTCCTATAGCTTTATGCAATAATACAGCAGCAACTGTAGAATCCACACCGCCACTTAAGCCTAAAACAACTTTATCATTGCCTATTTTTTCTTTCAGTTCTGCTACAGTAGAATCAACAAAAGAATCAGGTGTCCAATCTGGTGAAATACTTGCTATTTTTATCAAAAAATTCTCTAATAATTTCTTCCCATCAGTAGAATGATATACTTCTGGATGAAATTGAATTGCATAAGTATCTTCATTTTCAATTTTATATGCTGCATTTTCTACATCTCCTGTACTAGCCAATCTAATAGAACCTGTAGGTAATTTCTTAATTGTATCACTATGACTCATCCATACTTGTGAACCTTTTGTGATATCCTCAAAAAACTGCTCTCCTTCTTTTACAAATGACAAATTTGCTCTACCGTACTCTCTTGTATTAGATGGAGCAACCTCTCCTCCACTAAAATGTGCCAGATACTGAGCTCCGTAGCATACTGCTAATAGTGGTCTTTTTCCACGAATTTCTGATAAATCTGGATGTGGAGCATCTTCTCCTCTAACCGAAAAAGGCGAACCAGAAAGAATTACTGCCTTAAAATCTGATACATTATCTGGTAAATTGTTGTAAGGATGTATTTCACAATATATATTTAACTCTCTAACTCTTCGTGCAATAAGCTGAGTATATTGCGATCCGAAATCTAAAATAAGTACGTTGTTTTGCATAGGCAAAAATAAAATTAAATTGATAACCCTGAAATCCTGAATAGAATAATTTTTCACTTTATTTACAACACCGTATTTTTAAAGCAAAAATCTTAGGATATTTCTCATTACAATCTACTTTCTTAACCCTGCTTCTCTATCTATAAACTTTTACCTTTTATTAAATTGACTAACTTTAAGAAAAAAACACACAGATGCCCGACATCATCTTTTCTTCAATTATAAGAGACTTAAAAGCTGCTTCAAGAATTAAGGATCATCCATTTAGATATTTCACTCTAGCCACTTCAGATATTAACGGCACACCAAAGATGCGTACTGTTGTACTTCGTGATACCAATGATCAATTACAACTTATTTTTTACACTGATAAAAGGTCTCAAAAAATAAATCACATCAAAGAATATGATACTGTTAGCTTGTTATTTTTTGATCGTAAACGACTACTGCAAATCTCGATCCAAGCTAAGGCCAAAATCATTACAGATGATGCCATATTACAATCTATTTGGAATCAAATACCTCAAAAATCCAGAAAGGAATATAGATCTAAGTTATCACCTGGTAAAACCATAAAAAAACCTGAGGCAATTGACTATTTGGAGGGAAAACATTTTTTTTCAATTATCAAATTAATCCCAGATCATATCGAATATTTACGTCTAAAACGATCAAACCATATTCGAGTAGTATTCAAAAAAGAAAATAATAACTGGGAAGGAGTATTTATTGCCCCCTAACATATGTACATAAATCTAATTTCTTACTCTATTTAGCATTTCAAAACCAGAAACTCTCCTTTAAGAGCATCTAAGTTTTTAATCAACGTAGGGATCAAATTTTCTCCATATTCTAAATATAATTCAGAAAAATTCGTATTACGTTCTTGCAAACTCTGATTAGGAAACAATTCGTTTTGTATGGTTGTCAATCGTTTTACATGATCGCTTAGCTTTCTTTTTTGTGCTTTTAGCAATCTCTTTTCTAATGCATCCAATCCTTTGAGTTGTTTTATTTCTTGAGCTTTTACTGCATTATAAAAAGTAACATCTGTTTGTTCTGCTAAAGCATACATCTCTTTAAACTGTTCTTTAAGATGTTTACGCTGTGGAGCAAAGTTGATATCTATATTCGATATACGCCGAACTTTGCGATTAATTAATTCATGTTGCTTTAAAAACAATTCTGTATCAGAAACATTCAATTTTTTAATTTTTTCTGCTTGCTTTTCTGTCTGAATCAATGCCGAATTACGAAGCAAAAGCATTGGAAAAGGTATCTGGACAGCTTCAAAATAATCTTTCAATTCAAACCAATATGCCAATTCGCCTCCACCTCCTATATAACATAGGTTAGGTAATATAACCTCTTGATAAAGCGGTCTCATCATAACGTTAGGACTAAACCTTTCTGGAAACTCAGAGAGTTCTTTTAATATTTCACTCTTACTCCAGGAAATATCCGTTTCATTAACAAAATACGTTCCTTCATTTTCTATGATGCGTTCTCTTAAACCTTCTGCGAGATAAAAAAGGTTAATTTCTCTAGGGTTTACTTGCACCTTATATCCTTGTGATTCTAATTCCTTAGCTTTTGGTACAACCTTGGTATAAGAAGTTTTCTCTATTAATTCTTTCTTTACGTACGGAATAAAAAGCTGTTTCAGATCTTTATCATCTCCATCAACAATTACTAAACCATAAGCTCCAAAAAGTTCATTTGCCAAATAGCGAGTAGCTTCAGTAAGATTATTGTGTTCTAAATACGCTTCTTTAAAAAGTAATTTAAGTTGTTCTGCATTACGTCCTAACCCAATTTCAGAAGAAAAAACTTCAAAAATCTGATCAAGTCCTTTTGTATCCAATCTTCCTACGGCTCCACCATCCTTACGACTCCATTGCATCTTTTTACCAAAAAGATTAAAATAATTAATCTCATCAAAATCATGATCTTCTGTAGCCATCCAATAGACAGGAACAAAGTTATGTTCTGGATATTTTTCTCTTAAAACCTTAGTCAAATTTATTGTCGAGATAATTTTATATAAAAAATATAATGGTCCCGTAAAAAGATTTAACTGATGTCCCGTAACAATTGTAAAAGTATTTTCATCCTTGAGTAATTCAATATTTCCCTGAGTAGCTTGGGATATTGAAAAAGAAGTATACTGGTTTTCTAATGCGTTGACAAGCACTTTTCTATTCTCATCAGAAAATGATTGTTTTTTTTCTTCAATCTGCTCTTTGAAGTTTTCTAACTTCGGAAAACGATTATAAAAAGGATGCAATTCAGATTTTTCGTCCAAATAATCACAAATAAGAGATGAAAAGTAATTCGTATCACGAAACGGAATACAGTCACTAGGCATAGATATATATTTTTTGAAAGGTTAAATATACATTAGATTGTGATTGTAAATCCTAAATTTTAGTTAATACAGATTATATCCTAAATTTAACTCGGTAATTTACCTTTTTAAAATTATCATCAATCAATGAAAAAAATAATATTCGCTATCCTTGTCGTTACGACATGTTTAACTTACTCTCAAGATAAATTACAATCTCCAGCAGAATTTTTAGGCTATGAAATTGGCAACCAATTTACACGTCATGCCGAAGTTATTAATTATTTCAACCATGTTGCGGATCATTCTAATATGGTTACATATCATACCTATGGAAAAACTAATGAACGCAGACCATTAACATATGCCATTGTTTCTTCTGAAGAAAATATTAATAATATTGAGAATATTAGATTAGATAACCTTAAAAACGCAGGTTTAACAAAAGGTACAGCCTCTCCTCAAACCGCAATTGTTTGGCTTAGTTATAATGTACACGGAAATGAAGCCTCTGGCACAGAAGCTGCCATGCAAACTATCTATGAACTTATCACTAAAAAGACAAGCTGGTTAAAAAACACAGTGGTGATCATAGATCCTTGTATTAACCCTGATGGTCGTGATCGATATGCAAATTGGTACAATCAGGTAAAAGCTACGCCATATAATATAGATCAATTAGCAACAGAACATAATGAACCATGGCCAGGAGGAAGACCTAACCACTATCTATTTGATCTTAACAGAGACTGGGCTTGGGCAACCCAGATAGAATCACAACAACGTTTAAAAATATATAATATCTGGATGCCCCATGTACACGTTGATTTTCATGAACAAGGAATTAATGAACCTTATTACTTTGCTCCAGCTGCAGAGCCTTTTCATGAGATTATAACACCATGGCAAAGAAATTTTCAAACACAAATTGGTAAAAATCATGCTCGGTATTTTGATGCTGAAGGTTGGTTATTCTTTACCAGAGAGCGTTTTGATTTGCTATATCCTAGTTATGGAGACACCTATCCTACTTTTATGGGAGCAATCGGAATGACTTATGAACAAGCTGGACATGGACGTGCAGGATTAGGTATTCAAACTGATGAAGGGTATGTATTAACTCTTAAAGACAGAGCATTGCATCACACAACAACTGGACTATCAACGGTCGAAATTGCTTCAAAAAATGCAATACAATTAAATACAGAATTCAAAAAATTCTTTGAGAATTCTGATTTAAAATATAAGAGCTATGTTTTAACTGGTAAGGTCGATAAAATAAATGCACTAACACATCTATTGGATAGACATGAAATTAAATACGGATTCTCCAATACTGCAAAAATTTCAGGATTTAATTTTAAAGAAAATAAAGCAGGTAGTATTAATGGTGATGGTGCATTAGTGGTGAGTGTAAATCAACCCAAAGGAAAAATGGTAAAAGTTCTCTTTGAACCCGATGCAAAGTTAAGCAACCCTCTTACATACGATATTACAGCCTGGAGCATTCCTCATGCATATGGATTAGATGCTATTGCATCGACTTCATTAATTGTTGCAAATGGAAATAAGAAGGATACTCCTATAAACAACACTGTATCTTCTTCTGGAGCAGGGTATATTACCAAGTGGAATAGTATTGAAGACGCCTCCTTTATGGCTGATTTGTTACAACATAACATAAGGGTACGTTTCAGCGAAAAAGATTTTACAAATGGTACCGAAAGCTTTAAAAAAGGAAGCCTGATTATTACAAAAAGTGATAATCGAAATACTAAAAATTATGACCAAACAGTAATTGAGATCGCGAATAAACATTATCGCAAACTTTATACTACTCCTACTAGTTTCTCTACTAATGGTGTAGATTTTGGATCTCCAGAAGTAAAGCTAATCAATAAACAAAAAATTGCGGTATTAAAAGGTGATTACACTTCATCTTTATCCTATGGAGAAATATGGCATTTCTTTGAGCAACAACTCAAATTTCCCATAACCTCTATAGATACCGAATATTTCAAAAAAATCGACCTTAATACGTATGATGTACTTATTATACCAAACGGATACTATAATGGATATCTGGATAAGACTACACTAAATAAAATAAAAAAATGGGTTCGCAATGGCGGAAAAGTAATCGCTATAGCTAACGCAGTAAAGGCTTTTGTTGACAAGGAAGGTTATAATCTTAAGAAAAATGAAATAGATAAAAAAAATAAAGATTCTATTGGTAATCTTATTCCTTATGATCAACGAGAACGTAAAAGTGTAAAAGATTTTATTACAGGAAGTATTTTTAAAACAAAAGTCGACCCATCTCACCCTATGGCTTTTGGATATGGTGATACTTATTTTAGTTTAAAACTAGGAAGTGATTCTTATAAATTTCTTCAAGAGGGTTATAATGTAGCCTATATAGAACAACCACAAAGTGTATCTGGGTTTGCAGGAAAAGATGCCCTTAAAGGTTTAAACAACTCTCTTGTCTTTGGTGAGTCTCAAATCGGTAATGGAAGCATTATCTATATGGTAGACAATCCATTATTTAGATCTTTTTGGGAAAATGGAAAACTTTTCTTTGTAAACGCTATTTTTTTTGCTAACAATAACAAGTTTAGAATTTAAAAAACCAAATAGTAATGACTAACTCACAACTCTCTACAACTATTAAAACACTAGCACTATTTGCTATCGTACTTATGACAAGTTGTAATCAAAAGAAAGAACCTGTGGAAACCGAAACAACAGAAGAGACCTCAAATGTTTTATTAAAAGAATGGACAGGACCTTATGGTGGTACCCCTGCATTTGATAAAATGACCGTTGCCGATATAAAACCAGCCCTTGAAAAAGGAATGGAGCTTAATCTCAAAGAAATCGATGAGATTGCTAATAATACCGAAGCTCCTACTTTTGAGAACACAATTGTTCCATTAGAAAAATCTGGAGCAGAGCTAAACAGAGTATTTACATATTATGGTATTTTAAGTGGAAATATGTCTTCGCCAGAATTTAGAGAAGTTCAGAAGGAGATGGCTCCTAAATTATCCGAATTCAACTCTAAAATTTCTCAAAACGAGAAGTTGTTTCAACGTATCAAAACAGTTTATGACAATTCTTTAAAAACTCCACTGGAAGCAGATCAGCAACGAGTAGTACTATTAACGTACGAAGGTTTTGCTATGAATGGAGCAGAATTAGATAAAGACAAAAAGAAACGTTATGCAGCAATCAATAAAGAACTTTCTGGAATATACACCAATTTCTCTAATAACATTTTGGCTGATGAAGAAGGGTATATAACCTATCTTACAAAAGATCAATTAAGTGGTTTATCAGAACCTTTAATCAATGCTTATGCAAAAGCAGCAACAGATAGAGGGCAAGAAGGTAAGTATGCTGTAACCAATACAAGATCTTCTATGGATCCTTTCCTTACCTATTCTGATGAGCGTGATTTACGTGAGAAAGTATGGAAAAATTACTATTCTAGAGGAGATAATGGAGACGATAAGGATAACAATCAAAACATTGCTAAAATTCTGAAATTAAGAAAAGAACGTGTAGCATTACTAGGGTATGACAACTATGCCGACTGGAGATTACAAAACCGTATGGCAAAGAATCCAGAAAACGCAATGAAATTAATGAATGCTGTTTGGCCTGCTGCTATTGCCAGAGTAAAAGAAGAAGTAGCTGATATGCAAGCGGTGGCAAATACAAACAAAGATAACATTACTATAGAGCCTTGGGATTACCGCTATTATGCAGAGAAGGTAAGAAAAAAGAAATATGATCTCGATTCTGATGAAGTAAAACAATACTTACAATTAGATAAATTAAGAGAAGCCATGTTCTTTGTTGCTGGTGAGTTATTTAATTTCAAATTCTCACCAGTTGCAGAAGGTAAAGTTCCTGTTTTTCATGAAGATGTAAAAGTGTGGGAAGTAAATGATAAAACTTCTGGAGAACATATTGGATTGTGGTATTTGGATCCATTTGCCAGAACAGGAAAAAGATCCGGAGCATGGGCTAACACCTATAGAAGTCATACCACTTTTAACGGTAAAAAGACAGTGTTAGGATCTAATAACTCAAATTTTGTAAAGCCCGCTCCTGGAGAAGCAGTTTTGGTATCCTGGGATGATGCTACCACTTTTTTCCACGAATTTGGTCATGCATTGCACTTCTTTTCTTCAGAAGTAAAATATCCAACCCTTAATGGTGGAGTGCGCGACTATACAGAATTTCAGTCTCAATTATTAGAACGTTGGTTATCTACTGATAAAGTGATTGACAACTATCTAGTACATTATAAAACAGGTGAACCTATGCCAAAAGCATTGGTAGAAAAAATTAAAAAAGCCGCAACTTTTAATCAAGGGTTTGCTACTACAGAATATCTAGCCTCTGCCTTAATGGATATGAAATTTCATTTAGCAGATCCTTCAAATATTGATGTTGATGCTTTTGAAAGAGAAACCTTAACGGCTCTTAACATGCCTAAAGAATTGGTGATGCGTCATCGCACACCTCATTTTGGACATGTTTTTTCTGGTGAAGGATATGCCACTGCATATTATGGATATATGTGGGCCGATGTACTCACCTCTGATGCCGCAGAAGCTTTTGCCGAATCACCAGGTGGGTTTTATGACAAGGAAGTCGCTGCAAAATTAGTAAAGTACCTATTTGCACCTCGCAATGCAATGGATCCAGCAGAAGCCTATCAAAAATTTAGAGGGCGTGATGCAAAAATTGAAGCATTAATGAAAGACAGAGGGTTTCCTATTCCAAAATCTTAAAAAACAATACCAATTCTTACACCAGATAACTGTTTTACAAATAAGATTGTTTTCATTTCTGGTAATGAAGAAAATCTATCGATAGCTATAAAAAATTACTATTCTTCGTTAGAATCAAAAAAGTATAAACTACTTCATTATAATATTCAACTATGAAAGAAATAAAATTTCCTATCAAATTAATTTTTAATATTTCAACACTAGCCAATGATTTCACTGCAAAAGATACAACTGGACAAACCATAGCTTATGTAAAACAAAAAATGTTTAAACTTAAAGAGGACATTGTTGTTTATGAAAATGAGAGTAAATCAACGGTAAATTTTAAAATTAAAGCCGATAAATGGATTGATTTTTCAGCTGCTTATAGTATCTCTGATAATACTGGAAAGGAAATCGGAAAAATTGCAAGAAAAGGATGGGCTTCAATTTGGAAAGCTCACTATGAATTGATAGATCAAAATCAACAACTTCAATATCATGTAAGAGAAGAAAATGGTTGGGTCAAAGTATTGGATTCTTTATTGGGTCAAATTCCAGTACTAAGCATACTCACAGGGTATTTATTCAACCCATCATATAAGGTTACTGATCTTAATGATAAAATCATTGTAAGATTAAAAAAAGAACCTTCTTTTTTTGGAAGGAAGTTTGAGATATCAAAATTAGAACATATTGATAACGATGACGATGAAAGAATTATTCTTGGACTAATGATGATGGTACTACTCGAAAGACGTAGAGGGTAAAATACTGTTCATCTATAATCAATACCTTTATGTATAGTAGAGTGATGACTACAATACATGAAATCTTAACCCATGAGAAAAGGGTTTTATTTTTTCGAGAAATAAAACGCATTCTCAAAAGATAATGGCGTGTTTGATAATGCAGAACAAATGAGAGGTTTTATAAACTTTCTTTTTTAATTTTGGAGCCTGTCATTTTGTAGGTAGTAGAAGGTGGTTTGCTAATAATCAAAATCCAATGTATGGATAACAGTATACGTCTCGAGCCAGAGAAAATTATTAATACAATCGATGTCCTCGTAAAAAGAGTAGCAGATCGATTTCCAAACTCAGGGCATAATACATTATGTCTTCAATTTTTGAATACAGCTCAAAAGACCAAACAAAATATCGAATGGATATCCTCTCCTAACATAGCCCTTAGAGTCTTCTCATATTTGATTATATCAATTGGTTTAGGAGGTGTAATCTATAGCATTACATACATTAATCTAGAACTTGAAAAAACTACACTTACCAATGTGGTTACCATTTCTGAAGCTATTTTTAATGATATTGTCTTATTGGGAGCAGCCATTTTTTTTCTTGTCTCATTAGAATCAAGGTTGAAAATGAAACGTGCCTTAAAATCTCTTAATGAACTTAGAGTTATTGCGCATGTAATTGACATGCATCAATTGACCAAAGACCCTAATGTTACTGACCTACATGAATCTGCTACAGAAAATTCTCCAAAACGTTCTCTTACTAGTTTTCAACTTCAGCGATATCTGGATTATTGCTCAGAAGCAACGGCTTTAGTTGGTAAAGTTGCTGCGTTATATTCACAAAGTCTACCCGATGAAAAAGTAGTTCGAGCAGTCAACGAAATTGAAGTTATTACCACTGGATTAAGTAGAAAAATCTGGCAAAAACTTATTATTTTAAACGATTCAAATTCTCATAAAAATAAAAAAATAAGGACCACAAAGAATGGCATATAATATTGTTTTAATAGAACCCGAAATCCATACTAATACAGGTAACATTGGTCGACTCAGTTTAGCTTCGGGATCAAATCTACACTTAGTAAAACCATTTGGATTTGAGCTAAGCGACAAGAGGGTAAAACGAGCAGGACTTGATTATTGGAAACACATCTCTCTTCATATTTATGAGAACGTCGAAGAGTTTTTTACTATACATAAAAATAAAAAAATGGCATTTTTCTCCAGTCATGGAAAAACAAATCATTGGTCTGTGGATTATCAAGATGATATGTTTCTCATATTTGGAAAAGAATCTGTTGGTCTACCGCCAGGTATTACAGAGGCCAACCATGATAAGACCTATAAAATCCAACTATACAATGAGCATATCAGGAGTTTAAACTTGGCCAATGCTGTGAGTATTGTTATATATGAGGCATTGAGACCTAAACTCTAAAGTGTATAGAATGTAAAATCAGTTTATCGTTTCTTTCTATATTCCTAACACTATATTACTTATTCCCTGTATCAATATGTATTCCCCGTGGTAGATTCTTGTTTCCTCACATATATATAATAAATCCTCACACTATTAATGTGCTTCCTCCTTGCCAGGAAAGGTTTTGATAGTGCAGGGAATGACAAAAAAGATGCAGGGAGTATCTATACTAGTGTCAGGAACTCCTATGTATATGCGAGGAGAGGTCATGTACCCACAAGGAGGGGTGAAAAATGTGCGGGGATGGCACTATTATTGGCTTTATCGATTTTTCTACCAATTTGTATTATGTTTACCCATTTTGAGTAATCTGATTATAACTACTCCTGAGTATGTTATACTAAATAAACTATTTATAAGATGAATTTAATCAAAAAAAGCTTTGTTGGTTTTAATCAACAAAGCTTTTTAAATTTAAAAAAACAGAATTATTTTCTAATCATTTAGTTTATTACTACTTTTTTAGTAACAACTCCTTGATCTGTTTCTAGTTTTAATGTATAAATGCCTATAGCTAAACCTGATACATCTATAACATTATCAGTAGTCGTTTTAATTATTTCTCCGCTCATATTTAATAATATTGCCTTTTCTAATATAACAGATTTCTTTTGTTCTATATGCAACATATTCTTCGCTGGGATAGGATATAACATTACATCCTTCTTTGTAAAAGCGATTTCTGAGTCATTTGCTTCATAACTAGTAATAGGGTTAAAATCTTGCCAGAATCTAGTTGCTTTATATGCGTCCTCACTACCACTTGGAACATATAAGGTTATTGATGATAGATCCAAGAAGAAAAAGACAGTTTCATTTATTAGTAATGGCGTTGTTTGTTTTACAGTTACTGCACTTAAACTTTCACATCCAGCAAAAGCACTATTTCCAATAGAAGTTACAGAACTTCCTATACTTACTGTACTTAGTCCTTCACAATTGTTAAACGCTTGTTTTTCTAAAGTGATTACTGAATCAGGAATATCTATTGAAGTTAAAGCTTCACATCCAGAAAAAGCTTTCTCTCCTATAGAGGTCAATGAATCTCCAAAATTCACAGTACTCAAACTTGTACATTCTGAAAATCCTTGAAATCCTATAGAAAGTAATGAATCTGGTAAATCTACAGTTTCTAAACTACTACATTGAGAAAATGCTGCAAATCCAATAGAAGTCAAGGAATTTGGTAAATCTACGGTTTCTAAATTAGTACAACCTCCAAACGTAGCTTGTTCAATAGAAGTTACTCCTTCTGGGATAGCCACTGAAGTCAATCCTGTACAACGCGTAAATGCAAATTTTCCAATAGATACTACTGAATCTGGAATAACTACTGAAGTTAACCCGCTGCAATTATGAAACGCTGAATTACCAATAGACACTACTGAATCTGGGATAGTTATTGAACTTAATCCACTACAATTACGAAATGCAGGTTCGCCAATAGAAACTACATCATAAGTTCTAGAATTATAAGTTACTGTTTCTGGTATCGTTACAGCTCCACTATAGCAATCTTCTTTTTCTGTAACTTCGACCGTTGTCGTTCCTGATATGACCTTATAAGCAATATCATCTACAACAAAAGAATCACTTAATTCTCCACTAGTAATAGGATTGAAATAATTCCATACGTCACTAGCTTCATAAGCAGGTACACTGCCTTCTGGAACGTATAAACTTACCAATGATAAGTCTATTTCCCAAAAAACCCTTCTATTTATTTCTACAGGTGTAGCATTCTTTACTGTTACAGATTTTAGATTTCCACATTCTCTAAAAGCATAATCGCCAATAGAAACTACAGAACTTCCTATAATTACTTCAGTCAATCCATTACAATTAGAAAACGCAGATTCTGCAATAGAAACCACATCATAATCTATAGAATTATAAGTTACTGTTTCTGGTATCGTTACAGACCCGCTATAACATCCTGTTTTTTCTATAACCTCTACAGTAGTTGTTCCTGATATAATGTTGTAAGCTATATCATTTACTATAAAAGAATCATCCTCGTTACTTTCATCACTAGAAGTAATAGGACTAAAATCTTGCCAGAATCTAGCTGCTCTATATGCAGCCTCACTACCACTTGGAACATATAGAGTTACCGATGATAAGTCTATCAAAGAAAAAACACTTTCAGTTATTCTAATAGGTGTTGAACTCTTTACCGTTACAGACTCTAAACTATTACAGTTACGGAAACCATCATTATCAATAAGAGTTACTGAACTACCTATACTTATTGTCTTTAATTCTTCACAATCGGAAAATGCAGATTCCCCAATAGACTCTACTGAATCTGGAATATCTATTGAAGTTAAAGCTTCACATCCTTTAAATGCAATCTCCCCTATAGAGGTTAATGAGTTGCCTAGATTTACCGTAGTTAAACTTATACAATCCAAAAATGCTTGTCTTTCAATAGACTCTACTGAATCTGGAATAGCTAGAGTTACTAAACTTTCACACTCTGTAAATGCCGCAACTCCGATAGTAGTTAATGAATCTGGTAAATCTACTGTTTCTAAATTAGTACAACCAACAAATGTAGCTTGTTTGATAGAAGTTACTCCATTTGGAATAGCTATCGTACTTAAACCTGTACAACCAGCAAATGCTAGTTTACCAATAGATACTACTGAATCTGGAATAACTACCGAAGTCAATCCATTACAATCAGAAAATGCAGATTCTGCAATAGAAACCACATCATAATCTATAGAATTATAAGTTACTGTTTCTGGTATCGTTACAGACCCGCT
>CANMLS010000026.1 GCA_947498785.1 uncultured Aquimarina sp.
ATTGCAACTGTAGAGGAGCTAAAAAAGAAAGGAATAAAAGTACTTTCTATCTCTCAAAATGTGGATAGTGATACCCCTACTGGTACATTTATGCAAAACTTCCATTTACTATATAGTAGATATGATAATGATATACGGCGAGAAAAAACCATTACAGGAATGCGCCACCGTCTTATGCAGGGGTATTATATGGGTGTTGCTCCATTGGGTTATAAAAATGCTCGTAATGATAAAAATGTGCCTATCATTGTACCAGATGAAAATGCAAAACTAGTACGTAAAGCGTTTTTATGGAAGGTACAGGAGAATATACCGAATACTGATATTGTTGATAGGTTACAAATGCAAGGTTTAAAAATATATAGACAACGCTTAACAGATATATTTAGAAACCCTATCTATTGTGGATTAATCTCGCATGGCTTATTACAAGGAAAAGTGGTACAAGGAAATCATGAGCCTATAATCTCTAAAAACGTTTTTCTAAAAGTAAATGGGATACAAGCCAAAAATAACCAGAACTATAAACATAATCGAGAAAACGAAAATCTACCTTTAAAGGGGTTTGCTAAGTGCAAATCATGTGGGAGTCCATTAACAGGTTTTATAGTAAAGAAAAAAGGGATATACTATTATAAGTGTAAAACAACAGGTTGTTCATGTACAAAAAATACAAAATCCCTACATGAACAATTTGAAAAAATACTTAGTCATTTCGAGATTGACAAAAAATGGATAGCTCCTTTAAAAAAACAATTACAATTTACTTTTGAATATTATTTTAAGTCTAAAAAAGACGATACAGCAGCTTTAAAACATAATTTAAAAGGGTTGTTAGAAAAAATCGAAAAAATCGAGGAGCGTTATGTTGTGGGGGAAATAGACACTCAATTATATCAGAAATTCACAAAGAAATTCAATATAGAAAAAGAACAAATAGAAGAAGAAATAAAAACGAACAGTTTGAAAAGTTCAAACCTTGATTTTTATATTGATAATTGTATGAAATTATTTTCTAATCTAAACAGGTTGTGGAAGTTGAGTAATTACAATGAAAAACAAAGGTTACAAAAATTACTATTCCCCGAAGGGATTTTATATAGTAAAGAAAAAGACGAAGTTCAAACTTTACAATTAAATCCCGTAATGGAATTAGTAAATTGTTTATCAATGAATTACAATAAAAACAAAAGCGGACAAAACTTAGCTTTAGCTAGTTTGTCCGCTGTAGTGACCCAGAAGGGATTCAAACCCCCAACCCTCAGAGCCGAAATCTGATGCGCTATTCAGTTGCGCCACTGGGCCTATCTAATTTTTAATTTCTTATAACAATTTACTTTTTACGATAGTAGATATTGTTTTTCCGTCTGCTTTTCCTGTAAGTGTCGCATTAGCCATTCCCATTACTTTACCCATATCCTTCATCCCTTCTGCTCCAGACTTAGCAATAATATCAACCACTACTTTTTCGATCTCTTCTTCACTTAATTGTTCAGGTAAGAATTGTTCTATTACTGCCGCCTGTGCTAATTCTGGTTCTGCCAGATCAGTTCTACCTTGTTCTGTAAAGATCCCTGCACTATCTTTACGCTGCTTCACCTGTTTCTGTAGTAATTTTAATTCTTGTTCTTCAGAAAGCTCTTCTTGTACTCCGCTCTCTGTCTTAGCTAATAAAATAGCAGATTTTATAGCACGTAATGATGTTAATGCATTAGTATCTTTAGCTTTCATAGCCTCTTTCATTGCAGTCATTACTTTTTGCTCTAAACTCATCTTAATTTGATTTTAATCTTTTGGATTGCGAAGATAAAAAATAAACCGATAATCAAAGAGTAGATTACCGGTTATCTATAACTTTTTTATGGATTATAGCCTACACTAGAAAGCCTGTATTATATTTAAAATAAAACATATTTTAATCTACATTATCATGTAGAAAAGAATTGTTCTTGCGTAATTGTATATCATCATTACTATCAGTACCCAATGAGGTTCTGGATAATCCGGTTTCATCAGGCTTAGCATCTACATCAATTCCTGCTCTTTTATATGCTGGTTCCTTCTCGATATCATCTATATTAGAGCTATTTCTGAATTTATAATTAAACTCTTTCATTTTTGCTCGACGTTCTGCAGCCCTAGCTTTTAACGTTTCAGAAATAGGTTGATCAATAGGATCTATATCTTCCTTTACTTCTGTTTCTGGTGCACGAGCTATAGTCTTCTTTTCTAAAACGATTTCCTCTTCTTCTATTACTTCTGCTTGTTTTGGTTTTGCTTCTGACAGTCGTTTTTCTTCTTCCATATACTCTTCTAAGCTATATCTACGACCACCTCCCGATATTGCCTCTCCTGTAGGGACAACTTCTATCGGGTCTTTAACCTCTAAATCCAAAATATCATCACTCAAATCAAAAATTATCGGTTGTTCTTTTTCTTCATTTTTCTTTTCATCCAGAACATCCATCGGAGTAGTTGGTTCTTGTTCACGCTCTTCTTTATTACCTCCAACAGGCATATCAAACGCTAAAGCAAATTGATCTTCTTTCTCTTCTGAATCCTTTATTTCCTCCTCATCATTAACTTCTATCTGCTTAATAATATCCTGTGTATTAATTATCACAAAATCATTTTCTGCAGAAAATGAATCTACAACCTCATATGATACATCTATGTTTTTTAGCAGATCTGAAGTAGGTATTAATGGATTATCTTCATCAAAGTCTTCATCTTCTATCAATTCGTGTTTAATGATCAAGGGCTCTTTTTTTTCTTCTTTCTTTGGCACGGGAGATCTCAAAGGAGTAACAGCACTACTCGTCGATTTTGGAGATAAATTCTGGGTTGCTGCTCTTTGTTCATCCTCTAACGTATGGATTATTTTCTTGGTTTCTGTATTCACAATTTCATCTTGCTGCTCTACATCAAACCCTGTAGCAATGATAGTTACCGAAATTGCTTCTTCTAAAGATTCGTCTTCGCCAACTCCCATAATAATATTGGCTCCATGACCAGCTTCTTGCTGGATATGGTCATTGATCTCTCCAATTTCATCAATTGTAATTTCTTCTTTACCTGATACGATTAGCAGTAATACATTTTTAGCCCCAGTAATTTTATTATCGTTAAGTAGTGGTGAATCTAATGCTTTTACAATAGCATCATGAGCACGTTTATTACCAGAAGCACTGGCAGAACCCATAATTGCCGTACCACTATTACTTAGAACAGTTTTAGCATCACGTAAATCTATATTTTGTGTATAGTGATGTGTTATTACTTCGGCTATACCTCGAGATGCGGTAGCAAGAACTTCATCAGCTTTGGAGAAACCAGCTTTAAATCCTAAATTACCGTATACTTCTCGTAATTTATTGTTATTAATCACAATTAAAGAATCTACATGTGCACGAAGTCGCTCTACTCCCAACTGAGCTTGTTCATTACGCATGCGTCCCTCAAACTGAAAAGGAATCGTTACAATACCTACTGTTAGGATATCTAACTCCTTAGCCATTTTAGCTATAATAGGAGCAGCACCTGTACCTGTTCCACCACCCATACCCGCAGTAATAAAAATCATCTTGGTATTGGTATCCAACATTGTTTTTATCTCTTCATAACTCTCAACAGCAGACTGTTCTCCTACTTCTGGATTGGCACCAGCACCTAATCCTTCTGTAAGTGAAACTCCTAACTGTATCTTATTAGGAATCGAGCTGTTTTCTAACGCCTGTGCATCTGTATTACAAATTACAAAGTCAACTCCTTTTATCCCTTGTAAGAACATATGATTGATGGCATTACTACCACCTCCTCCAACTCCAATCACTTTAATTACATTTGATTGATTTTTGGGCAAATCAAACGAAATATTTTCAAACTCCTCATTTTTACTCATAATTACTAATTTTCTGGTTCTCCTACTTATCTCTATATATTTTTATTCTTTATCAAATGAGGAACTTCATTTATCCTTGTTCCTCATTACTGGTACCTCACTAAAATTGCTCTGAGGACAACTTCTTTACGCGCACTTGTCCCTCAATGCTGGCACCTCACTAAAATTGTCCTCAGGACAATTTCTTTACGCTCGGTCCTATTCTGCATTATCAAGAAATTCCTTGAATTTTTCTGTCCATTTCTCTAAAATATTCTTTCTTGGTTTTAAATCAACTCTATGATTTTCCTCCTCAACTACCGTATTTTCATCTACTGTTGTTTCAGGTTGTGATACAGTTTCTGCACTTGCCAAAGTTTCTTTCTTAACAGGTTTTTTATGTTTTTTAATATGAATCAACCCATCCATTACCAACCCAACCGCAGTAGCATACATTGGACTTGTGGTTTCAGAATCACTATTCCCTGCCAAATGCTCATTAGGATATCCTATTCGTGTATCCATACCTGTAATATATTCTACAAGTTGTTTCAAATGTTTAAGTTGTGATCCACCTCCTGTTAATACAATTCCTGCAATTAATTTTTTCTTAGGAGATTCATGTCCATAATTCTTGATTTCTAAAAAAACCTGCTCTATAATCTCTACTACTCTAGCATGGATAATTTTTGACAAATTCTTTAACGTTATCTCTTTAGGTTCCCTTCCTCTTAGTCCAGGGATTGATACAATCTCATTATCTTTATTTTCTCCTGGCCAAGCAGATCCAAATTTTATTTTTAATAACTCTGCTTGTTTTTCAATGATAGAACATCCTTCTTTAATATCCTCTGTTATTACATTTCCTCCAAAAGGAATTACTGCTGTATGACGAATAATCCCATCTTTAAAAATGGCCAAATCTGTTGTTCCTCCTCCAATATCAATAAGAGCAACACCTGCTTCTTTTTCCTCCTGACTTAATACAGCATTTGCCGAAGCCAAAGGTTCTAAGGTGACATCAGACAATTCTAATCCAGCACTTTTTACACATCTCCCGATATTGCGAATAGAAGTAACCTGCCCTACTACCACATGAAAATTAGCTTCAAGTCTTCCTCCATACATCCCTACAGGTTCTTTTATTTCTGCTTGACCATCTACTTTATATTCTTGAGGCAATACATGCAAAATTTCTTCACCTGGAAGCATTACTAACTTGTGTACCTGATTACATAATTTTTCGATATCATCTTCATCGATTACAGCATCTGCATTAGGTCTGGTTATATAATCACTATGTTGTAAACTACGAATATGCTGCCCTGCAATCCCAACAGTTACATCATTGATTTTCAAACCTGAAACACTTTCTGCTTCCTGAATTGCTTGTTGAATAGATTGAATGGTTTGTGTTATATTATTTACAACACCTCGGTGCACTCCCAAACTTTTGGATTTACCAACTCCTAATACCTCCATCTTCCCGTATTCATTATACCTCCCTACCATGGCAACAATCTTAGTTGTTCCTATGTCTAATCCTACCGCTATTTCATTCACTTCTCGTTCCATATTGGTATTATTTTATTGTACACACCACTTGATTACTAAATTGTAAACTGACTTTTTTATATGACTCAAGGCTTTTATCACGCAATGCTTTTTGATAAAATGCCTTAAAATTTCTAATCTTATTGTCTAGATTCTCTATTTTCCCAATGATCAACTTAAACGTATATACACGTAACTCTAGCTCATAATTTCCTTCTACACCAAGATAAACACCGACTACATGTTTTTTTAAAAACTCATCTTCCTGAATTTTTCTTAGCAAAGGAAAAATCTGACCGACTTCTCTTTCTGATACATTGTGTATAATTGGCACATGAGCCGAATAGCTATCAGACAAAGGCATCGTGTTTCCCGTAACATCAACATAAAAAGGAGTAACCGCGTTAACTCTAGCAATTGGGGTGCGTTGCTTAATCCTTGCTCTAAGTTCTCCATTTACAGTAAGATACACATCAGAATGCTCAATCATTTCATGCGCATCGAGTTCTTGCTCTACAGTATTCAAAACTAAAATTTCTTTACCCACGCTCGTAACTTTTTCCTGATTTTGTATTAACAATTTATTAACCGTCAATTCATTTACATATGGATCCTGCTCTTCAACAAACTCTATTAGCACTTCTTTAATTTTTCTACGCTCATTTCTCTTGCTTGCAAATGCAAAAAGAACTGTAATCAAAATCAACAGGCCGCCAAATTTTAAATATGTTAAAATCTTATTTTTCATACCAACAAAGCTTCTTTTATGCTATTCACTTCTTCTCCTATATCTCCAGCTCCTATTGTCAAAATGACCTCTGCATTACTTTCTGTTATTTCTTTTATTAAGTGTTCTTTTTTTACTATTTTTTTATTTTCGATATTGATCATATCCAATAACCAATCAGAAGTTACTCCGGCAATAGGTAATTCTCTAGCTGGATATATATCCAAAAGTAATAATTGATCAAACTGACCTAGACTTATTGCAAAATCCGATGCAAAATCTCTTGTCCTACTATATAAATGTGGTTGAAAAACCGCCAATACTTTTTTATCAGGATGCATCTCTCGTACTGCCTGATGTAAGGCATTAATTTCTGTCGGATGATGTGCATAATCATCTACAAATACCAAATCGTCTGTTTTGATTTGATAACTAAACCTTCTTTGAACACCTCTAAAAGAAGATAAAGCCTTTGCCATCGGCGCGGTCGGG
The DNA here is from genome assembly GCA_947498785.1 of uncultured Aquimarina sp. Classification (GTDB taxonomy): domain Bacteria; phylum Bacteroidota; class Bacteroidia; order Flavobacteriales; family Flavobacteriaceae; genus Aquimarina. The sequence continues at coordinate 6,654 of CANMLS010000026.1, forward strand.
GAGCCGTAAAGCATTGCTATAGCAAAGGCCGTAATAGCATTTAACAAGTTGTGTCTACCTGGCAGGTTTAAATGCAAATCCCTAATGAGTTTGTGTGGAGTTTTTAAATCAAAAATATACGTTCCATTATCTATTTTTATATGCTGAGCACAATAATCTGAGTCATCTTCGATTCCAAAAGTAATCCCCGAAAGTGGTAATCCATTACACACTAAAAGATGATCTTTTGCTTTGGATGAAAATTCTATAAACGATTCTTCTAATGCATTTTCTTCTTCGTAAATATCCAAATGATCTGCATCCATAGAAGTGATTGCTACAATATCAGGGTATAACTGCAAAAATGACCTATCAAATTCATCTGCCTCTACAACGACAACTTCATTTCCTTCTAATACTAGATTAGAATTATAGTTTTCGCTTATACCTCCTAAAAATGCGGTTACCCTTGCTCCGCTTTCCTTAAGTATATGAGCAAGAATTGCAGTGGTAGTTGTCTTGCCATGAGTACCTGCTACTGCAAGCGTATATACACCTTTTGTAATTATTCCCAGAACCTCTGCTCTCTTCTTAATCAGAAATCCATTATTCTGCACATAAACAAACTCTTTATGATTTTTAGGAATAGCTGGAGTATATACAATTAGTGTATTTTCTTTACTCAAAAACACTTTAGGAATACGATCAATATTATCTTCAAAATGAATATCAATACCTAGTTTCTGTAAATCTATAGTGATTTGAGTAGGTGTTTTATCATATCCTCCTACATTTTTACCAAGGAATTTAAAATATCGAGCAAGTGCACTCATACCAATACCACCGATACCAATAAAATATATATTTTGTATGTTGTCTAAACTAGTATTCATTTATTGTTTTAATTCCTAGTAATTTTATCTTCAATTAACTTTTCAATCTCATCTACTATACTTAAGGTTGCTTTAGGCAATGCTAATTCTTTTATAGCTTTAGAAAGCTTAACTTGTTTATCTTTTGATGCTAACAATTCTGAAATTTCAGATTCAAAATTCGCATCCAACTCACTTTCTTTTAACATTATTGCGCCACACTGATTTACAACAGCTTGTGCATTTTTAGTCTGATGATCCTCGGCTACATTAGGAGATGGGATAAACAATGTTGGTTTAGCTACAATACATAATTCTGAAACCGAACTCGCTCCTGCTCTTGAAATAATAATATCAGCAGCTGCATACGCCAAATCCATAGTATCTAAAAACTGATGCACTTGCACATCTTTATAATCATTATATATTTTGTATTCTTTATAATACAATTTCCCACATTGCCAAAGTACCTGGATTTCTTTCTCATTAAAAAAATCAAGCTCTTTCTCTATTAACTGATTGATTCTTCTAGCACCTAAACTACCTCCCAAGATCAAAATTGTTTTCTTTGTATTACTTAGATTATACTTTTTGATAGCCTTTTCTTGTTTACTTGCTATCTCCAACAAATCCTGACGTACAGGGTTGCCTGTTTTTATTATTTTCTCTTTGGGAAAAAAACGTTCCATATCATCATAAGCCACACAAATTTTATTTGCTCCTTTTGACAACCACTTATTCGTTATTCCAGGAAAAGAATTTTGTTCCTGAAGCACAGTAGGAATTTTTCTCAAATTCGACATTTTTAATAATGGTCCGCTTGCAAATCCTCCTGTTCCTATCACTATATCAGGATTAAACTTTTTAATTATTCTTTTAGACTTCCAAAGACTACTTATCAATTTAATAGGAAATAAAAGATTGCTCAATGTTAATTTTCTTTGAATCCCACTAATCCACAATCCTTCAATTTTATAACCTGCCTGTGGTACTTTTTGCATTTCCATGCGATCTTTAGCCCCTACAAACAAAACAGAAGCTTCAGGATATCTATTACGTATTTCGTTTGCAATAGCAACCGCAGGATAGATATGCCCCCCTGTTCCTCCTCCAGACAATATGACTTTTAATCCTTTACTCATAAAACTTCACTCAATACTTCTAATGGGTTCTCTTCTTTTTCTTTTGTTTGCTCTTCTTCTATAATAGCTTCTCTTTTACTACTTACACTTAATACTATACCAATAGCCAGACATGTCATCCAAATTGATGTTCCTCCACTACTGATAAGTGGAAGTGTTTGTCCTGTAACAGGAAATAGCTCTACAGCCACCCCCATATTTATTAATGCCTGAAACACAATAGGAAGTCCGACACCAATAACCAATAATTTTCCAAAAACATCTACACTTTTATGGGCCACGATTACCAATCTAAGCAATAACAATATATATAACAGCATTAAAAAAACTCCACCAACAAACCCCCACTCTTCTATTATTATTGCATAAATAAAATCTGATGATGACTGTGGCAAAAAGTTTCTCTGTACACTTTTACCAGGCCCTGTTCCGATTACACCTCCTCTGGCAATAGCAATTTTTGCGCGCTCGATTTGATAATCTTCCTGTGTATCTTTATTATCAGCAAAATGTTCTATTCTACTTACCCAGGTATCAACCCTATTTGGAAAAACACCTGGAAATGCCTTTGCAAAAAGAATAAAGAAGGTGAGTATCAATAGCCCTGACCCTAAAATCACTGAAATGTATTTTAATGGATATCCCCCTAAAAACACCAACATGACAACCATTGAAAATATAATCGCCGCTGTAGAAAAGTTTGCTGGCAAAATCAACATCAATACCAGAAAAACTGGTGCCCAAAGAGGTAATAATGTTTCTTTAAAAGAAACGTATTCATCTTTAATTTTTGAAAGATATCTAGCAACATAAGACATCAAAACAACTGCCGCCAGAGTAGAAGGCTGAAAGCCAACTCCTACAAAAGGTAAACGAATCCATCTACTTGCATTTGTTCCTCCTCCTGATGTATTCTGAGCTAACGTCACCAATAACAACACAATTACCATTGGTATCATGATTATAGAAAGTCCTTTAAAATAATGATATGGTATTTTATGTACTCCATATATGATTAAAAACCCTAAAACAAGATGAATAAAATGTTTTACCAAAAAACTAAAGGTGTCGCCATCTCCACCATATAAGTATGCTAAATTACTACTAGCACTATACACAGGTAGAAATGAAAACAATGCCAGCAAAGCGGCAATTGCCCATATCATTTTATCTCCTTTTATATTTGCTAATACTTTAGTCATTATTATTCACCTGTTATTTTATTCTTTAATTTTTAATTCTATACTTGTTTCACCTCACTACAATTCTCTTACAGCCTCTTTAAACTCTCGACCTCTTTCTTCATAGTTTTTAAACAAATCAAAACTTGCACATGCAGGAGATAATAGAACATTTTCATTTCTCTCTGCTATTTTATATGCCATTTTTACCGCTTCTTTCATCGATTGTGTTTCTACAATATCATCAACACAATTGCCAAACGCATTTATGATTTTAGAATTATCCACTCCTAAACAAATAATTGCTTTCACTTTTTCATTGACCAATGAAAATAACTCTGTATAATCATTACCTTTATCTACTCCTCCTACAATCCATACTGTTGCAGACTTCATAGCATCTAACGCATAAAAGGTTGCATTTACATTGGTTGCTTTTGAATCATTAATATATTGTACATTATTAATTTTCAATACATTTTCTAACCTATGTTCTACTCCATGAAAATTCTCTAAACATTCTCGAATGGTAGTCTTTCTAATTTTCAACAATTGCGATACTGTAGCGGCAGCCATGGCATTTTTCACATTGTGATTTCCTTTTAATGCTAAATTTTCTGTTGGCATGATAATTTTGTTGTTGTCTATTGTTATTGTTATATTATTATTTTCTAAATAAGCTCCATTTCCCACTCTTTTTTTCAAAGAAAATGGCAGTAATTTTGAGCGAATAGGATGTTTCTCTAAATACGTTACAATTACCTCATCATCTGCATCATAAATAAAGTAATCATCTTCTTTTTGATTCATTGCAATTCTAAATTTTGAAGCAACATAATTTTCAAATTGATAATTATATCGATCCAAATGATCTGGTGTAATATTGATAAGAATCGCAATATGAGGTGCAAATTCCTCAATACCATCTAACTGAAAACTACTCAATTCCAACACATAATAAGGAGCATCTTTCTCTGCCACTTGTTTTGCAAAACTATCTCCAATATTGCCTGCTATATTCACATCTAATCCTCCCTGTTGGAGTATATAATGCGTAAGCATAGTTGTTGTTGTCTTTCCATTGGTTCCAGTAATTCCCACAATCTGTGCAGCAGTAAATTCTGCAGCAAACTCTATTTCAGACACTACGTGAACTCCTTTTTTGAGTAGTTGCTGTACTAACTCAACTTTATCAGGAATTCCCGGGCTTTTCATAACAACATCTGCATTTATAATTTTAGATACGGTATGTTGCTGTTCTTCCCATTCGATTTCAAAATTTCTAAGAACTTCTTTATATTGATCTGTAATTGCTCCCTTATCAGAAACAAAAACATCGAATCCTTCTTTTTTCCCCAAAATTGCGGTTCCAACCCCACTCTCTCCTGCACCCAAAACAACAAGCCGTTTTTCTATTTTTGAATTACGATTCACGATTTCTCATTGTTTTAATTGAAGCTACTACTATTGACAATAATTCATTAGCTTCTTTTAACAATCTTTTTATCCCTTCATTTACTATTGTTGATATCTCCAAAAAGGCATCTAAAAAATACATACTCTCGCCAGCCTTTTCTTCTACTATTTTCAATTTATTTATAAAATCAGCATTAGATTTTGCCAGACAAGCAGCTCTATAATTTGCACCAATCAATCTCAAATATCTTTGTCCCATTTTTTAATACTTCCTTCATAAATCGTCAATCCAAAATCGTATATCTTACCTCACCTTAAGCGTAATCACCGCTATAATTGCCAGAAAAATTCCAACAATCCAAAACCTGGAAACAATCTTACTTTCATGTATTCCTTTCTTCTGATAATGATGGTGTAAAGGAGACATAAGAAATATTCTTCTTCCTTCTCCATACTTTTTTCTAGTATACTTAAACCAACTCACCTGCATCATTACCGATAAGGTTTCTATAAAAAACACTCCGCATACAATTGGAATCAAAAATTCTTTACGTATTGCAATTGCAATAACTGCTATAATTCCTCCTATAGTCAAACTCCCTGTATCTCCCATAAAAACCTGTGCTGGATACGTATTATACCATAAAAAACCTACCAAAGCACCTGCAAAGGCAGCTATAAATATGGTCATCTCACCAGAATTAGGTATGTACATCACATTGAGATAATCTGAGAATATGATATTACCCGAAACCCACGCAAACAATGCTAATGTCAACACCATTATCGCTGAAGAACCCGCTGCCAATCCATCAATACCATCAGTGAGGTTTGCCCCATTTGAAACTGCTGTGACGATAAAAATCACTATGGGTATAAATATTAACCATGCATATTTAACGAAGTCTGGATTAATCCAGGTAATCAAATTTGAATAGTCAAATTCATTATTTTTAAGGAATGGTATTGTTGTTTTTGTAGATTTAATAGCAGGATTAAAATCTGAATTTTTCTCAGCGTTAACAACCTGCTCTACGTCAGAATTAACTTTTTCTTCTTTGATCGTAATATCACTATGAAAATACATAGTACATCCCACGATAATTCCTAATCCTACTTGACCAATTACTTTAAATTTTCCTGCAAGCCCTTCCTTATCTTTTCTTTTAATTTTTAAATAATCATCTGTAAAACCAATCACTCCCATCCATAGAGTAGTAATAATTAACAGTATAACATATATATTATCTAGTTTGGCAAACAACAATACAGGAACAAGAGTTGCCAAAATAATAATGATACCTCCCATCGTTGGAGTTCCTGCCTTTTCTGCCTGACCATCTAACCCTAATTCACGAATACTCTCTCCCATCTGTTTTTTTTGTAGAAAAACTATAATCCGCTTACCATAAATTGTAGAGATTAATAGCGACAGTATAATCGCCATTGCTGCTCTAAAGGTTATAAACTGAAACAGCGTTGCCCCGGGGAACTGGTATTCGCTTTCCAAATATTCAAATAAATAGTATAGCATAAGTCATTACCTTTTTATATTCTTTCTCTACAAACACAAAAGGATTTATTTGTTTAATTTTTTTAGTTCTTCTCTAACAATTTCAAAATCATCAAAATTATTTCGTTCTCCATTAACCTCTTGATACGTTTCATGTCCTTTTCCTGCGATCAGAATTATATCATCTTTATCAGCCAATTGACAAGCGGTTTTAATTGCTTGTTTTCTATCTGTTATAGAAAGAGTTTTTTTATAATCTTGCGGCTCAACTCCTTTTTCTATATCTGTAATAATCTGATCTGGATTTTCTGTCCTAGGGTTATCACTAGTAAAAATGGCTTTGTTACTAAGTTTTGCCGCTATATTGCCCATCACAGGACGCTTCATCTTATCTCTATCTCCACCACACCCAACAACCGTAATCAAAACTTCATTATTTGTTCGAATATCATTAATGGTTTCCAATACATTTTTTAATGCATCAGGCGTATGTGCATAATCGACTATTGCTGTAATCTTCTGCTCCGAAATCAAATATTGAAACCTCCCACTCACACTTTGCAACTCACTCAATAACTGTAGTATCTCTAACCTCTCTAACCCCAACAATTCAGCCGTTCCAAAAATTGCCAATAGGTTATACGCATTAAAACTACCTATAAGTTTTGCCCAAACCTCATTATCATTAAGTTTAAGCAACAGTCCCTCAAGACTATTTTCTAAGATTTGACCTCTATAATCAGCATATGATTTTAATGCATAGGTATACTGTTTTGCATTAGTATTTTGAAGCATAAAAGTTCCATTCTTATCATCTTTATTTACTAAAGCAAAAGCTTTTTTAGATAAATTATCAAAGAATACTTTTTTCACATCACGATACTCTTTGAATGTATTATGATAATCTAAATGATCATGTGATAGATTTGTAAAAATCCCACCAGCAAATACAAGTCCTTCCGTACGTTTTTGATGAATTCCATGAGAACTTACTTCCATAAAGCAATATTCAACACCCGCTTCATTCATTTCCTTTAGATAATAATTGATAGCTAAAGAATCCGGAGTAGTATGTGTTGCTTTATATTCTTCTACATCAACCATAACTTTTACAGTTGACAACAACCCTACTTTGAAACCAGCTTTCTTAAAAAGTTGATATAACAATGTTGCAATCGTGGTTTTTCCGTTAGTTCCTGTTACACCAACTAATTTTAGATTTTCTGAAGGCGAATCAAAATAGTTAGAAGCCATTATTGCTAAAGCAGATTGCGTATTTTCAACTTCGACATAAGTAACTCCATGAACCATAACATCGGGTGTGTTTTCACAAATCACTGCCAATGCTCCTTGATTAATAGCCTTTTCAATAAAGTCATGTCCATCTGAAACCGATCCCCTAATAGCTACAAATGCATCATCCTGTTCTATTTTTCTAGAATCGAATTCAATTTTATTAACGCTAGTTTTTGTATCACCTACAACAGCATTAATGGCTACTTTATATAGAATATCTTTTAACTCTGTCACGATAGCTCTAATCTTATTTTTTGGTTTATTTTTACTTTAGTTCCTGGTTCTATAGATTGTTTCTTTACTGTTCCTGATCCTTTTAGTTCAACTTTAAGCCCCATATTCTCTAATAATGAAAGAACATCCATCGCAGGCATACCTTTTACATTAGGCATTATGGTTTTGTATTTTCGAGCATTCTCATAATATTTCTCATAGCTATTCACTACCGAATTGCTCTCCATCGTAGCATATGACACCTCGTCAATCACTGGTATATCATTATATATTTTGGTTGCAATAGCTTTAAAAATCGGAGCAGCCACTTCGTGTCCGTAATAGCCTTTTTTCTTATTCGGTTTATGAATTACAACAATACAAGAATAAATAGGGTTATCTGCAGGAAAATATCCTGCAAAAGACGAGATATACTCTCGTTCTTTATCATTACCATAATTCCCCCAACATGTACCTGTTTTACCAGCTATATCAAAATTATCTGTAAGAATATTATTTGCCGTACCTCTTTTTACAACATTCTTCATCATTTCTTGTGCTATTTTTGCTGTTGCCTTAGAACATATGGTAGGGTTTAGCACTTCTTTATCAAATCTTTCTCGTGTTTTATTCCAAGTTTTTACTTCTTTAATAAATCTTGGTTTTACCATTTCACCATCATTTGCAATAGCATTATAAAAAGCTAAAGTTTGCAGCGGAGTAATTGCAACACCATATCCGTGTGCCATCCATGGTAATGTAGTACCATACCAATCTTTATCTCCTGGATAAGGAATCTTAGGTTTTCCTTCTCCTTTGATTGCCAACCCAAGTGTTTCTCCTAATCCCATATTAATCAATCTGTCTACGAACTTTCTTGGGTTATCCTTATAATTCTCATGAATCATCTTTGCAAAAGCAGTATTTGATGATAGTTCAAATGCTTTTGCAGCAGATATTTTACCATACCCTCCCCATTTAGAATCTTTTGCAATTCTGTCATAAAATTTTACACGACCATTTTCTGTATCCACAACATAACTCGAATCGATTACCCTATCTTCTAAAGCCGCCACCATAGTCATTAATTTAAATGTCGAACCAGGTTCGTGAGATTCTCCTACAGCATAATTTAGTTTCTCATAATATTTTCCTGCTTCGGTTCTCCCAAGATTGGAGATGGCTTTTATCTCTCCTGTCCGAGTCTCCATAACGACTACTGTACCATGTTCTGCTTCAAATTTTTCGAGCTGACCAAGCAATACGTGATGTGATATATCTTGAATATTAACATCAATAGTAGAAACTACATCAAACCCATCTTGCGGCTCCACTTCATTATCATCGCCAATAGGTTTCCATTGGTTTTTTGCGATCTTTTGCTTCTTTCTCTTTCCTTCTTTACCTCTTAAGAAAGGACCATATGCTCCTTCTAAGCCAACTCTGGTATAATACCCTTGCTCGTCTCGCTTCTCATATCCAACAGTACGCTCTGCAATTTTCCCAATAGGATGTTCTCTAACTGTTCGTTGTTCTATAATTAATCCTCCTCTATTAGCTCCAAACTCAAACAAAGGAAACTTTTTAACTCTCATATACTGAGAATACCCCAAATTTCTACGTAATAATAAATACCTATTTTTGGTGGATCTTGCTTTTCTTATCAGTTTATCATAGTATGAAACAGGTTTTCCAAACTCTTTAGACAAAGCCTCACATAATGGCTTAATATATTTTCTAAAATCTTTTTCACTTACGGTAAGCGCATCAAACCTAACATCATACTTGGGCACTGAAGTTGCTAATAAGTTGCCTTTGCTATCATAAAGATTACCTCGATTGGCAGGAATATCAAACGTTTTAAACACACGTTCTTGCGCTTTTTTGCGATACATATCCCCTTCTACGAACTGTATATTTACAAGTTTTATTAATACCGCAATAGCAAAAACAAACATGCACGCTGCTATGAAGTACAACCTTTTTAATATGTTTCTTTCTTTTATTGCCAAAACAACTTAATTTTTTACTATTATTTTTCTTGGGGGTCTTGCTGGACGTTTTAATCCTTTTTGCGTCATTTTTTTGATAATAGATGATTCCATTTTCAATCTCATTAATTCTGTCTTCCCATCAACAAATTGTGTTCTTAATTCTCTTACTTCATTATTCAATTTTGCAATTTCATGCACTTTGCTCTCTGCATTATGAGAACTGGCAATCATTACAATCGCCAACAAAGAAAGAAATAATAACATCCTCCAATTTTTCATTGCATCATCTGCAATCAAAAACTTTCCTTTTAATATGTCATAAATCGTCTGTTTCAAACTCTTTCTGCTATTCTAAGTTTAGCACTTCGTGCTCTATTATTCACTTTAATTTCTTCACTATCAGGAATAATTAATCCTCCTACTTTTTTAAATGGCACCGATACATTACCATATAAATCCTTTTCTGGCTCACCTTCAAACATTCCATTACGGATAAATCGTTTCACCAATCTATCTTCTAAGGAATGATAAGAGATTAAGCTTATTCTTCCTCCTTCACTCAGCAATTCTGTGGTTTGCTCCAAAAATTCTTTTAGAACTTCTATTTCTTGATTTACCTCAATACGAATTGCTTGATAAATCTGAGCTAAAACCTTATGCTCTTTATGTTTTGGAAAAAATGGCTTTAGAACCTCTTTTAGCTCTACACTTGTTTTAATTGGACCTTCTTTTCTTGATCCAACTATTGCTCTTGCTAATTTAGGCGCATTACGTAACTCACCATATTGTAAAAACATCACTTTTAAATCTGACTCATCATATTCATTAATTATATGATAGGCTGACACTTCTCCATTTTGATTCATTCTCATATCTAAATCAGCTTCAAATCTTGTAGAAAAACCTCTATCTGCAACATCAAACTGATGAGAAGAAACTCCAAAATCTCCAAGAATACCATCTACTTTTCTAATCGAATTAAACCGTAAAAACCTCTTAATAAATCTAAAATTTTCGTTTATCAAAATAAATCTATCATCATCAATTACATTACCTAAAGCATCCTGATCCTGATCAAACGCAAACAATTTTCCTTGCGGGCCTAATCGTTTTAATATCTCGCTAGAATGTCCTCCTCCTCCAAACGTAACATCTACATAAACCCCATCTGACTTGATTGCCAAACCGTCTACAGTTTCTTTAAGTAAAACAGGATTGTGATATTCCATCTGTTCCATTTCTATCTTTTTAAATAATCACACAAACGTTTAATTCCCAAACACTTTTTGGATCAAGTATTTTATAACATTAAATATTAATCAAGACTTATTTCATCATCAAACCCCATCACTTCCTCTGCCAAATCTCCAAAATCATCAGCGACATCATCTATTGCTTTTTCATACTTATCTTTATCCCAGATTTCGATAATATTAACAGCTGATGACAACACCAGTTCCTTAGTGATTCCAGCAAAACTCACTAAATCCTTAGGAATTAAAAGACGACCTGCCGAATCAATTTCTACTATTTTCACTCCAGCCGTAAACCTTCTGATGAAATCATTATTTTTCTTCTTAAAGCGGTTTAATTTGTTTAGTTTTTGCATTAAAAGATTCCATTCAGCCATTGGATACAACTCCAAACAAGACTGAAAAACAGCTCTTTTTATTACAAATCCATCTTGAAGCACAGGCGAAAGTTGCTTTTTGAAAGCCACAGGCATCATAAGACGCCCCTTAGCATCTGCCTTACATTCATATGTACCGATTAGATTTACCACTTTATTCCCCTAAACGTTTAATTAGTCAAATATATTGAAAAATTTACCACATTTTACCACATTTTACCACATTGTTAATAAGTTGTACTTAAAACGGCGTGCTGCAAACTGTCAAAAACTTTAAAATTTTGTTTATCAAGACACTAGAGTAAGCTTATGAATTCGCTGCTTTAACCAATCCTAGAAGGAAAAAACAATCTTAAAAAAAATATAAAAACTCATTTCGCAGTATTAATAAAAAAAACTCAAAACTAATTATGAAAATGCTATATTTGCTTTTAATTCTTGTAAGAAATATTAATGAAGCACGAATTAAAAAAAGACGGAAAATTTAGTTATCTAGATTTAGGGGAAGGTACACCGATCATCATTTTACACGGATTGATGGGTGGTTTAAGTAACTTTGAAGGTGTAAATTCTCACTTTCCTAAAAATGGATATAAAGTGCTAACTCCTGAACTGCCAATTTATACATTACCTTTATTAAAAACCAAGGTTATTACGTACGCAAATTATCTTAAAGATTTTATAGATCATTTGGGTTATGGTGATAAAGAAGTAATTCTTCTTGGAAATTCTTTGGGTGGTCATATTGCACTTTTGTGTACTAAAATGTTTCCTGAAAAAATAAAAGGACTTGTTATCACTGGGAGCTCTGGACTTTACGAAAGTGCCATGGGAGAAAGCTACCCTAAACGAGGTGACTATGAATACATTAGAACTAAAGCAGAAAGTGTCTTTTACGATCCGAAAATAGCAACAAAAGAAATTGTAGACGAAGTCTACTCTACAGTAAACGATCGTAATAAATTAATACGAACTCTTGCAATTGCTAAAAGTGCGATTCGCCATAATATGGCAAAAGATTTGCCTAATATGAATACACCAACATGTGTTATATGGGGGAAAAACGACAATGTTACCCCTCCAGAAGTTGCAGATGATTTCAACAGATTATTACCTGACTCTGATTTGTACTGGATAGATAAATGTGGACATGCCGCTATGATGGAACATCCAGAAGAATTTAACCATTTATTTCACAATTGGTTACTAGAACGTAACTTCTAATTTTATTAATGCGATGAAGATTAGCAGCGCTGAATTTGTAATGAGTAATAGCGATGTTGCCAAATGCCCTAAAGACAGACTCGCAGAGTATGCCTTTATAGGAAGATCTAATGTTGGTAAATCCTCATTGATCAACATGCTTACCAGTAGAAAAAGTCTTGCTAAAACTTCTGGTAGACCAGGAAAAACTCAACTAATTAACCATTTCATTATTAACAAGAGCTGGTTCTTGGTCGATTTACCAGGCTACGGATATGCAAGAGTATCCAAATCGTCAAAAAAGGTTTTTCAAAAATTCATTACGGCATATTTTTCAAAACGCACTCAACTAGTAAGTGCTTTTGTTTTAGTTGATTGTCGTCATGAACCCCAAAAAATAGATCTTGAGTTTATGCAATGGCTTGGTGAACACCAAATCCCTTTTTCTATAGTTTTTACAAAAGCTGATAAACTCACAAAGACTAAATTACCTATTCAGATAAACAATTACATAGAAGAGATGCTAAAGTACTGGGAAGAAATGCCTAATTATTTTATAACATCATCCTCTTCTCGATTAGGTAAAGATGAAATACTTAGCTATATCTCTGAAATTAATACACAACTAAAAAACTCTTAAACCTCATCGTATTGCTTCACAAGATCAATTAAATCTTTAACCGAAGATAGAGACGTTACTACTTTTGAATCAAAAAGAATTTCTATTACTGAATTTTCTTTTTTAAAAACCAAAGGAAACGTTAAGTTTTCAATATTTAAATCCGAATATGCACCTAAGAATTCATCCTTATACATAAATACCAACTCTGAACTTGTCTTCTCTCTAAAATCTTTCCATATCTGTTTTTCAGAAAAGCTACCATGGGTAAGGTTACAAAGGTCACAGGAATATGTTGTTGGGCTTACAATTTTATGAACTGCATCTAAATATTTATTCAAAATATCTGATTTGGCATTATATACAAAAATCAAAGCTTTTTTCAAAATACCTATTTTAAACATTAGTCAAAAAGATGGTCAAAACTCATCAAATTACTTTTGTTTTAATTCTAGTTTTTCTGCAAAGTAATCACAAAAATCTTTCATTGTAGCAGACATTTTTTCATCCTGCGTAGCACGATAAAAAGTATCACTCATTGCAACTAACGTCTGATGAAAAAAGATTTTCATTTCATCTACTGGCATATCTTTGGTCCACAAATCAATACGAAGACTTTCCTTACTTTTACTATCCCATACAGATAACAACAATGCTTTGGTTTCTTCATTTTCTACCCCTCCATCTTTGGCTGTCCATTCTAATTTTTCAGGAATTCGATTCTCATCTAATTCTATATCTATTTTAATCTCTGACTTGTGTCCCTTTATCATTATCTTTTGGGTTTATATTTTGACCTGTTAAAAATCGTTTCAGCATCTTCTAACAATAATTGTTGCAAAGATACATTGTTATTTTCCATATATGAAGTCACAATTTCCCAACCTATAAATTGGCCTACTCTGTCTGGTGATTCATTATCTATTTCTTCTAAATAAAATTTTGAAAAAGGAGCAGGATATAAAAACCTAGGCATTAACTCACTATCAGTACTATACAACAACTGCTTATCTACAAAATATCTCCATATTTCCTCTTCATTTGCTTCTACCCAAGCATACTGTTCTTCACTGTATCCCATTTTTATTGAATTACTTATCTTAGGTAAAAACAAGTTTTTTAAATATAACTCCTTACCAAAAGATATCATATTTCCCAAAAACGTCCTATCTCTTATTGGTCCAACTTTATTTTTTGCATACATAGAAGCTACATCAGATACTATTTGATTTCTTTCAAAATTTTGCTTCAAATATTTTTGTATTCCTTCATAAAAATGATGATCTGATCCTAGATAAGTATCTAAAGCTATAATCAACAAACCTTTTGAGATCACTATTTTATTTTGATAATCCACATCAGATGTAATTGTAATCACTCTTGGTTCTTTAATTTCAGGAAAATAATACTTAATGTGTTGAAAAAGCAAATTAAGCTGTTCTTCCTCTTCAGAAAGATCTTTAAAAGTCTTCTTTATCTCATCATTTATCTCTAATTGAATAGTGTCTTTTGATTTATTAACCCATACACTATCTGCATATTTATTTGAAAATAGAAAAGGGTAGTTTTCTTTTAAATCAGGTAGGTTTTCTCTTGTTAATTTTGCAAATGATTGATCAAAACGTTCGATTTTAATATCAACAGGGATCTTAACTATCTCTTTTTCAACTTTATTTTCATGCGAACAAGAAAACAATATGTAAAAAACGATAGTGAATTTTAAAAATCTAATACTATTCATTCTCAAATTATAATATGTTTCTAAATAATGTCTATTACTCAAGAACGCCATCTTTTTTTATTAATTTTATAATCGCAAAGGTAATATATCAAATTACGAATTTCGAGATTAAAATTGATAGATATATTTGTTTTAGCTTAGCAGATAGTAAATAATAATAAATCATAAAACATGCAGACAGAAAAAGTTATTGATCACATTGTAAATTGGCTAAAAGATTACGCTACCAAAGCTAATATAAACGGATTTGTTGTTGGAGTGAGTGGAGGAATTGATAGTGCCGTTACTTCTTCTTTGTGTGCCAAAACAGGCCTAAAAACAATTTGTGTCGAAATGCCAATTCATCAGGCAGAAAGTCAAATAACTAGAGCTCAAGAACATATATCCCAATTAAAAGAAAGATTTTCTAATGTTTCAGATATAAGGGTAGACCTTACTCCTGTTTTTGAAGAATTTAAATCTGTTGTTCCAAAAACAGAACAAAGCGCACAACTTGATTTATCTCTAGCAAATACCAGAGCACGATTAAGAATGTCTACATTATATTATTTTGCTGGGTTACATAAATACCTTGTGGCTGGAACAGGGAATAAAGTTGAAGATTTTGGTGTTGGGTTTTATACTAAATATGGTGATGGAGGTGTAGATTTAAGCCCTATAGCTGATCTGTTAAAAAGTGAAGTTTATGATATTGGCAAAGCTTTAGATGTTCCAAATTCTATACAAGTTGCAGCCCCTACTGATGGATTATTTGGTGATAGCAGAAGCGATGAAGATCAAATTGGAGCAAGTTATGATGAATTAGAATGGGCTATGAGAATGCAAGAAAATGGTAAAAACATAGAAGACTTTGAAGGAAGAAAACAAGAGGTTTTCAAAATTTTTATACGCTTAAATACCGTAAACCAGCATAAAATGAGACCGATTCCTGTCTGTAATATACCCTTTAATCTAAAATAATCAACAGTTTATCGATAAATTCGTAAAAAAAAGTTTACGAGGACTAGTTCTTAGTAATTTTGCACAAAGAATACAAAATTACCCCCCTAACCTTAAAAGAATGTTAAACACTTAATATTAAACTAACATTAACAATCGTAAACAAGAATGACAACCGTATTAATCGCAGATCATCATCCAATCACAAGGAAGGGGATCGTTTCTTTATTTCGCCACTCAGAAGAATATGAAATTATTGGCAAAGTAAGTAACGGTAATGAGATGTATGATGTTTTGAAATCCAACACTCCTGATGTACTCATCATGGAATTAGACCTACCTCAGATCAATGGAATTATGGCATTGAGAACAATCAAAAAAGAATTTTCTGGAATAAAAGTAATTATTTTTAGTTCTCATCCTGAAGAAATGTATGCTTTAAGTGCTATTAAAGCAGGGGCATCGGCATATCTAGCTAAGACAGTCCCGACAAAAACACTAAAAAAAGCAATAGAACGTGTTGCACGAGGAGGCATTTATTTAAATGATAACCTCACACAACAATTAGCTAATGGAAACGCTAATGAAAATAACATGGTCGTTAAGTATAAAAAACTTTCTTCACGAGAGATAGAAGTTCTTAATCTACTTTCTTCTGGGAAACGCAATAAAGATATAGCTACTACACTATCTATTAATGAAAAAACGGTAAGTACATATAAAACCAGATTATTAAAAAAATTAAAAGTGGATAATCTTGCAGATTTAATTCATCAGTCAAGATTATTACACATTAGTTAAATCACTCGATTTAATTTTCTATATAATAATTTTTTAAGAGTTTGATAATCTCGAATATCCTCTAAAATATTCATATTATTATTTTCAGTATCCTGAGCTTTCACTTCTTGTGAAAGCTCATTTATTTTTTGATCTATCAAAAACCCTCTA
This sequence comes from uncultured Aquimarina sp., assembly GCA_947498785.1. Taxonomy (GTDB): domain Bacteria; phylum Bacteroidota; class Bacteroidia; order Flavobacteriales; family Flavobacteriaceae; genus Aquimarina. The sequence continues at coordinate 23,343 of CANMLS010000026.1, forward strand.
AGGCCTAGTATAATATTATTTACATATTCTGATATAGAATCTGTTTTTTGTTTTACATGAATTTCTACATCTACCCATCTATGAAGTTCATAGCGATCTTCGTTCATCATTATTTCCGTAATTTCTGAGGCGATTTCTGGCGGAATTTTATTTATAAAACTTTCTATTTTAAACTCAGTATCCAAATTTAGTTCTTCGATCAAAATCGTATATATATCTTTAAAGATTTGATCAGTAAATTCAATTTCATCATCTTGTAAATCCAAAAATATTTTTTCAAAAACCTTTGCCGTTTGTATTTCAGGCTCTAACACAAGCTCTCCTTCTTCATTCTCTTTCATTATCAAATCTTCAAATTCTTCTTCCTGAACCCCATATAACAATAACGCCTTTATAATATGACGTTCTAATATGTATTGCCTATTTACCTTGGGATGTTTTTCTGTTTCGGTTTTGACTACTTCTAATGATTTATGCTTTTGTTTTTGCTGTTTCCGTTGATCTTTTGCATCTACATTACGTATTTGTGCCAGAGTATCAAACAATACATCTTCAGAAATATCCATAATTCTAGAACATTCCTGCACATAAATTTCTCTCTTAATTACATCAGGAATTTTGGAAATACTAGTCACCATATCCCTAACCAATTCAGCTTTCTTTATTGGATCATTTTTTGACTCCTGTTGTAACAATGAAGCCTTAAAACCTATAAAATCCTGAGTATTCTCTACGAGATATGAGTTAAGTTCTTCTAAAGTATTTTGTTTTGCAAAACTATCAGGGTCTTCCCCTTCAGGAAAACTACATACTTTCACATTCATTCCCTGTTCCAAAATCAAGTCAATTCCTCGTATAGAAGCTCTCATCCCTGCTGCATCACTATCAAATAGGACTGTGATATTTTTTGTCAATCTGCTAATCAATCGTATCTGATCTGTTGTTAGCGCTGTCCCTGAAGAAGAAACTACATTTTCTACTCCTGTCTGATTAAACTGAATAACGTCTGTATACCCTTCTACGAGATAACAGTTATCTTCTTTGGCTATAGATTGCTTAGCATGATAAATTCCGTAAAGTACTTTACTTTTATGATAGATATCACTCTCTGGTGAGTTAAGGTATTTAGCCGCTTTTTTATCATTTGTTAATATCCTACCTCCAAAACCTAGAACACGACCAGACATGGACTGAATTGGAAACATCACTCTACCCTTAAAGCGATCAAACTGTTTTTCTTCTTTTACTATAGTTAAACCTGTTTTTTCTAGATAATCTAATTGATATCCTTTTTTAACAGCTTCAGAAGTAAAAGCATCCCAAGAATCGGGAGAATATCCCAGATCAAACTTTTTTATGGTTTCTTCAGTAAATCCTCTTTCTTTAAAATAGGATAATGCAATCGCTTTGCCTTGTTCTGTTTTAAGTAATGAATTTTGGAAAAATGTATTTGCAAATTCACTAACCAGATACATACTTTCACGTTCATTAGCCTGTTGCTTTTGTTCATCAGTCTGTTCTGTTTCTTCTATTTCTATATTGTATTTCTTTGCGAGATATTTTATAGCTTCTGGATAAGTGAAGTGCTCATGTTCCATCAAAAAAGCAACTACATTCCCTCCTTTACCACTAGAAAAATCTTTCCATATCTGTTTTACGGGAGAAACCATAAATGATGGGGTTCTTTCATCACTAAAAGGACTTAATCCTTTAAAATTACTCCCTGCTTTTTTTAATTGTACAAAATCCCCTATAACCTCTTCTAATCTAGCGGTTTCAAATACAGCATCTACAGTGGACTTATGAATCATAAATAATACAGCAATAAATTATATACGACAAAAATAATATAATTCCTGAGACGCGAACCCTCTTACTTATTATATAAAAAAGGGCTACCTAAAAAGGTAGCCCTAGAAATTAAATAATCATTTGTAAAAACTATTTTCTATTCGCAATAACGAATTGTCTTGTTACCATGATTTCTTTTCCTGTAATTCTAGCAAAATATGTTCCAGCTGGAAGATTACTCACATCTACTTTTTGCTTAGTTCCTTGATCTTTAACACTACGAACTAATTGACCAAACATAGAAAAAATCTCAATATTTTCAATTGGTGTTTCTCCAACTAATACATTCAAGATACCATTATTAACAGGGTTTGGTGATAAAATAAAACTCTGATTATTTTTTTCAACATCTGTCAATTCATATGTATCTAACTTGATAGATCCCTGAACACAGAATTCTTCACTTTCAGAACTTTCGAATTCTCCTCCCGATACAATGGTTCCTTCGCTACTTGATAATATATATGAGCCATTTCCAAAATTACAGCACATACCATCTCCAAGAGAATCAGAAATTGTAAAAGTATAGCTCCCAGAAGCTAACCCTGTAATAGTTTCAATAACTGATAATCCATCAAGATTGTCTGTAGAATAAGTTTCTGTCGCTACGATAGTTCCATCTGCATCAACCAATGACCAAGATGTCTCTTGAGGATAGCTATCAAATGTAATACTTAAGCTTAAATCACCTGCTGCACAGTTTCCTCTAGGTCCACCAGCAGTAAGAGATATAGCATCTATTGCTGCATCAGCTTGCCAAGTCCCACCTGTAAGGCGATTAAATCGTAATTGCAATCCAGATCCCAGATAGGCTGCTAAATCTATGACAGCAGTCTGCCAAGAGTTTCCTTGATTACCACTTCTTGTCCAAATACTAGTCCAGGTTACTCCTTCGTCATTACTTGCTTCAACATCTAATGATCCAAAATTTGAAGAACCAAACATATGATATTTAAATGAAAATATAGCTGCTGTAGCATCGTTAAGATCAAAACAAGGTGAGTTTAAAATTGCTCGTTTATCAGGAAAACCTGTACCATTACCAGATGCTTCTACATAAATATAATTTGAACCATCATCTGCACTTGAAGGGCCTGTATTATTGGATGGAGTTCCCGCAGAATCTATTGCCCAATCAAGATCATCATCTGAAGCCTGAGTCCAAGCCCCTAAATCAGTTTCAAAACTTTCGCTATAAGGTGCTAATAACCCATCTATACAACCAGGTCCAGTTGTACTATCTAATGTAGTAATGCTCACTGTATTACTAGCAGCTGATTCGTTACCAGAAGCATCTTTTGCAATTACAGAAAAACTATATGTAGTAAGAGGTGTTAATCCAGTTACTATAAATGTTTCATCAGAAGCTGTAGCAATTACTACTCCGTCCTGATAAATATCGTACCCTGTAACTCCTACATTATCTGTAGAAGCGTCCCAGTTTAATGTAGTCTGTCTTGCTGTTGTACCAGAAGCTACTAAATTAGTAGGAGTTGATGGTGCTTCAACATCAACAATTGCTGGTTCTATTTTAAAAGCGACAACGTGGCTTCTTCTTACATTTGGAGCTGGTCCTTTCATATACTCACTAATGTGCCAGAAAGTCATATCATCTGTTGGATCAATAGTTATTTGTCCATAATCCCCATATCTACCATCAAATCTGTTATTTTGAGCATCACCATTAGCAGAAACTTGTTCTATTGCAGTCATTGTATTAAGAGGGTCACTTGACAATCTACCAGTATAACGCAGTGAAGTATACACATTACTACTTACAACAGTATACGCTAATCCTATATTACCTTGAGCATCTTGAGCGATACTACCACAAAAGGCACTAAGACCATCTGGTTGAACATAGGTTCCTTCTTGATAGATTGTCCAAGGAGCACCATCGGCAGTTTGTCTTAATTCATACCAGCGAATACCCGCCAAACTATCTGTCCCGTCTAGATCTACTACAAAATTTAAAACAACAGAATTATGAGTCCCAAAACGTCTATAGTTAGTCATATACATCATTGTTGCTTGAAGCGCATCTATATCAGGACCTGTACCCGGTTCATCAAGATTCTGAAAAGATCCCCCATCAAACACACTATCGAATGGTGCTGTAGGTACACTTTGTGGCGCAGAAATTGATGAATTAGCTGGAGTTGTCCAATCTACATCGGTTGTCCAAATCTTTAACTCATCTTGAGAAACACCTGCCCAACTATCATCTTGTAAATACACTATAGAGCAACCCGTACCTACAGGAGGTAATGTTGAACCTGTTGCATTAAATCCTCCTGGACTATAAAAACCACTAGTTTTTGCTCCTGGTAGTGGGAAACCAATGATTTGTGCTCCAGAATCTCCCACAAGCATTTGATCTCTTTCTACTACAAATACAACATCATTAACGTCAGGAGCATTTTGATCCTTATTTGCAGTAATATAATATCCATCACTCCAGATTGAAAGCTTTTCATAATCAGGAAATGAACCTGTATTAAATCGATACGTGAACCACCCGTCATTAACAGGATCTGGTCCTTGACAAACTGCAATCAGAAACCCATTTGGAGTATTACTAAATTGCATAACAATAAATCGATCTGCAAAGTTATCATATACCACAACTGGATCCCCTAATGATTCTCCAGGAAATAGTGTTGCTAGAGAAGCTTCTGCCAATAAAACATTTCCATCTCTGTCCAAAATACCAAAACCAGAGTTAAAGGCGTAAACATAGTGGTTTGGTCCAATCGCACCAGTAGCATCATTTAGCACAGTACCTACATGTGCATCAAAAGAAGCAACAGGGGCACTGGTAGCCATTTTTGAGACCGATCTTCTTGCAGCCTCTTTAAAGAAAGGATCATTTCCTTGCGGATATCCTTTTCCCTGAACATAGGTATTACTGCCTCTACTTTTCTTTGGCGCTACATGCCCTTGACCTTTGGCAGAAATAATGTTATCCATTTTGGAAAAAGCTGGGATTTTTCTCATGTAAGCAGCTTGACCAATTAGGCTAGCCTTCATTGAGGCATCATTCTGAGCAAAAAGCCCTAAACTGCAAAACATAAACAATGTAAAATAAAAGAATTTTGTTTTCATTTGTGTGAAATTTGGTTAATAATATATATAAATAATGAGTATATAAATTCAATTTCAAGAAGCAAAAAGGCACAAGCTTTTATACTTAAATTAAGGAAGGAATTATTTCAAAAAATGACTGATTAAATATAAATCATTTCAATAAAAAACAAAAAATAAACACCACAAAATACTCATTCTCAAAACACTGCGCTTAACCCGTAAATTAACGATGGATTTTGTTTTACTCCTTTATGTAACCATTGTGTTATTCAATAGGATATAATTTCATCTTTTGGAGACATTATCCTACCAGATGTCTATGACATTAGAAGAAAATTAAATTTATTTAAAAGAAATAATAATTTTAAACAACAAAAGAGCTGAGAATAACTCAACTCTTTGTTTAAATATAAATTTACAAGCATTAAAAATATTACCAAAAAACACCTTCCTAATTCTTTATTGACACATGAAAATCAGAAAACAGATTTAACATTTTACTAACCAATATTAAAGGTCAAAACGCAACCCTAAAGACACATTATTTTGGTCTACCGTCGCATTTCTAAAAATCGGTTGCAAATCATACTTTAGATATAGTGTCATATCTCCAAAACCAACATATCCACTCCATCCATAAATCAGATCATTCGTATTGTAATCTCTTTTAATTTTATCCTTAACTCGGTCGCCATTATCTCTATATTTTAGTTTTTGACGTGTACTTATATTTACTCCGACATATCCTCCTAAACCAATTTTGAATTTATTTGAGGTATTATACCTGATTTTTTTTTCTGTTTCTACGATCTTAGATGGACCAAATTCGAAATGTATAGGGATTACCAAATTATCCATTCTAAATTTTGATTTATTCAATTCTACTCTAAACTCCTCTAATTCTGTCTGATTGCCATTTTCTACAAAATATCTATTATCTGTAGGTTTCAAGCCATTTGAAGTATAAGAAATCCCATATTTAAATCTCAAAAAATTACTCTTTTTAAACACTCTGGTCTTCCAAGCCCAGCCTATCTCAAAAAACCTACTTCCTGCAATTTTATAATCAGAATCATCTAGAGACTTCCCATCCACAATTACATTGTTAAGCCCAAATGCAACTACAATATTGGATCTTGTTCGTATATCATATTTTATTTTCCTTTCTCTACCTGTATTTACTTTTAATCCTAATATCACATCTGCATTTTCTTCTTTGGTATTTAAACCTATAAAGATCTTAGAATCTTCAGTATTTACATTCTCTAATCCGTTGCGTTCTAATAATGCAATCTTATTATCGATAATAGCTAATCTATTTTCGATATTAAGGGCATGATTCTCTGCTGCGGTTTCTTTCAATTTCTGAGCCTCATTTCTAGTAATTTCATTATTAATTAGTCTTTCATTTATATTTTCTACTTCTTTTTTGAGCGCTTCTTTTTCTACATTAATAACGCGCTCTTTTTGCTCTATGAGTTCTTGCACAACATCGTTTTTATTAGTCTTCTGTGCACTTAACAATTGAGTAAATAATGTCATGACCATATATATGGCAATAGTAACTATCGTCTTCATTTTTTTTTGAATTTTACTATTGCAACCTCCCTTCTTTTAAGAAGGGAAGGTTACAAATCTGATTTGATTGATGAATACACCTTAATTATCTCTTTCTACTACAGCAGTTTTAACTTTCTGAAAACCTGTCTTAAGCGCTTCAAAAACACGTTGTTTAAAAGTTTCATCAAGCTCATTTTCTACATCCTGTAAAAGAGCTGATGCACTTACTTCATTAGAAGATTGAAATATTTTTTTTGTTGTAATTTCTCTTTGTGCTTTAAGTAACAATTGATTAATTTCTTCATCGGTCACTTGAGCTTTATTTTTTTGAAGTTCTTTTATCTGCGCTACAACATTTGCCACCTTATCCTCTATCATCAAAGAATCAACAGGTAAAACCTTTTCTCTTATTGTCCCCGTTTCTTTATTATTTTCTACCAACTTTGCTGTATTATATTGCTGGTTACCATAACTCAATTTGGGTATAGAATCTTTAGGCTCTATATTCTTTAAAGAAGAGGAAGAGGTAATGATTGTAGCATCATCATTTGTCACGATTCTATTTTCCTTTTCTACGTTCTTATCCTCTTTATTAACTTTTTTATGACTATTCTCTACAATTGTTTGATTATTATCTTTGATAATCTTTTCTGGTTTATTCTTATCTAAAACAACTTGTATATCATCATTTTTTATAATCTCTTCACTGTTATCAACAAATTGAGTATCTCTCTGTTTTGACGCAGGATCTTGATTTATCATTATTGAAGTCATTATTAAAACTCCAATAAAAATTGCTGCAATCGTATACCACCATCTTCTTTTAATTCCTTTTTTCTTATATTGAACATCATCCAATTGAGCGACTAATTGTTCCCAGGAATTATCTGAAGGTTTTATAGCGCGCTGCTCTAGCTTTTCCTTTATCTTTTCTTCAAATTTCAATGGCGCCATTGCTAATCTTATTTTGTTGGTTTAACTTTTGCTGTAGCATTTTTCTAGCTTTAAAGAGTTGAGATTTTGATGTACTTTCTGAAACCTCTAACATTTTCGCTATCTCGCTATGTTTGTATCCTTCTACAGCATATAATACAAACACCATTCTATATCCTTCTGGTAAACTATCGATCAATTTCTGAATTTGATCTACTTCTAATTCTGAGTTTATATTATTCCAAGATTTTTCATTGTATCCTGTTGTTTCTTCTGTAAAAAAGATTTGTTTTTCTTTTCTGAGAAAGGAAATAGACTCATTTACCATTATTCTTCTTATCCAACCTTCAAAACTTCCTTCGAATTTAAATTTTTTGAGATTCATAAAAACTTTTAAAAAACCACTCAACATTACTTCTTCTGCAAACTGTATATCTTTTATATATCTACGACATATACTCAACATTTTAGGTGCATATTGATTGTACAACTGATGTTGCGCATCACGATGCTGTTTTGCAGCTTTCTTAATGAGTAGTGTTTCGCTTTTATAAAATTGAATAACTTTCAAATTGACAAATCAATTAATTAGATCATCTATTTACATAGACGTGAATAAAAAGAAAAAGGTTGCCTGAAGTTTATTTTTTTTAAATTTATGTTATAAATCAATAGCTATATTCTACTTTTTGCGATCGATTACATAGTTAACCATAAGCTCTAAGGATGTCTTATAATTTGAATCTGGGTATTCTGATAAAATAGAAAGAGCTTTGTTTTTAAATTCATGCATTATTGTAATTGCATACTCTAATCCGCCACTTGTTTTTACAAAATTTATTACTTCTTTGACTCTTTTTTTATCCTTATTATGGTTCTTTACAGAATTAATGAGCCATTTCTTTTTTTGTGGAGTACAATGATTTAGTGTATAAATCAGAGGAAGGGTCATTTTTTGTTCTTTAATATCAATTCCTGTAGGTTTTCCTATAACCGCATCCCCGTAATCAAATAAGTCATCCTTAATCTGAAAAGCCATACCTATAAGTTCACCAAACTTTTTCATTTTTTGAACATGATCAGAATCAGGTGCTACAGAACATGCTCCCAAACTACAACAAGCAGCAATTAATGTTGCTGTTTTCTGACGAATAATTTCATAATAGATTTCTTCTGTAATATCAAGATTTCTAGCTTTTTCTATTTGTAGCAATTCTCCTTCGCTCATCTCTCGCACTGCCACAGAAATAATCTTTAAAAGATCAAAATCTCCATAATCAATAGATAACAACAATCCTTTAGACAATAAATAATCACCCACTAAAACTGCTATCTTATTTTTCCAAAGTGCATTAATAGAAAAAAAACCTCGCCTCTGATTAGAGTCATCAACGACATCATCATGAACCAGAGTAGCCGTATGGATTAGCTCTATTACTGAGGCTCCTCTATAGGTCCGCTCATTAATCTCACCACCAGAAACCATTTTTGAAACCAAAAAAACAAACATTGGTCGCATTTGCTTTCCTTTTCGATTTACAATATAATGAGTTATTCTATTGAGCAGAGCAACTTTGGAAGACATTGATTCTGAAAACTTTTGTTCAAAAAGCTCCATTTCATCAATGATTGGTAATTTTATTTGTTCAACAACTTTCAATAGATCTTACTTGATTCTGTTTCCTTTTCTAATGCTAAGATACTGTAAATAGTTTTTCTTTGAAACAGATTGCATTATATATAGAAACATTAACTTTTTAATCAAAAAATGTATATTTTCTACGATGATTTAATTTTTATACTTCCCTTTATTTCTTTAGAAACTTTTACTGCATAATTTTCATCTGTATACATTTGATGATTTTTTTCTATACTAATTTCGTAATCCACTCTTAATTGTTCGAGCCAATTTGTTGTTGGTTTAAAGGTATCGTATTCTCCAAAAAAAAGCTTTACATAGCCTTTTGGTTTTGTGGTTTCATATCTTAATCTTGTTGAAGATATTGCATAAAATTTATCAATACTCAAACCTTTCAACGCAGCTTTCCATGCGATTGTTCCACCTATACTGAAAGCAAGAATATTGATTTTTTCTTTTTCTAGCTCTAGTAATCGATCTGTTGCGATACTAATTCCTCTTTCTAGAAATTGAGAGTGAATATTACTCTCTTCATATATTTTTTTGTTTACTTTTCCTAATTCGCAAGAATCGTAATATTGTATATCAAACTCAGTTTCTAAAATCTTCACATACGTTATAATCCAATCTGATTTTTCGATTCCCCAGATATCAGACAAAATTATAAGTCTTGGTTTCATAAAGAAATTAGTTTTTTAATATCGTTATCTATTATAGTTAATCAACAAGAGGTATTGTTATGATTTATTAGCGAGTTGGCCGCAAGCAGCATCAATATCTTTTCCTCTACTACGACGTACATTGACAACAATTCTTCGGGCTTCTAGTGTAGTTATATAATTATCAATGGCTTTGGTCGAAGCTTGCTGAAACTCATCATCATCAATTGGATTGTATTCTATCAAATTTACCTTACAAGGAACATAAGAACAGAATCTTACCAAAGCATCTATATCTTCCTGTCTATCATTTATACCATTCCAAACTACATATTCGTAGGTTATTCTACTATTTGTTTTTTTATACCAATACTCGAGAGACTCCTGGAGATCTGAAAGAGGAAACGTTTGATTAAATGGCATTATTGAGGTTCTTACATCATCAATTGCTGAATGTAAGGAGACTGCTAATTTAAACTTTACTTCATCATCTGCCATTTTCTTAATCATTTTTGGCACTCCAGAGGTTGACAAAGTAATTCTCTTTGGAGACATCCCTAACCCCTCTGTAGAAGTAATTTTATCTATAGCCTTAATCACATTATTGTAGTTCATTAACGGTTCTCCCATCCCCATGAAAACAATATTTGATAATGGTCGATTATGATATAGTTTACTTTCTTTATCAATAGCCATAACCTGATCATAAATCTCATCTGCATTAAGGTTTCTCATTCTTTTTAACCTAGCTGTAGCACAAAACTTACAATCCAAACTACACCCTACCTGAGATGACACACAGGCTGTTGTTCTTGTTGGAGTCGGTATTAACACTGATTCTACAATCAATCCATCATGTAATCTTACTGCATTTTTTATAGTACCATCAGTACTGCGTTGCATTTGGTCAACCCTAATATGATTAATCACAAAATTTTCTTCAAGCATTTGTCTCGTTACTTTTGAGATATTAGTCATATCGTCAAAACTATGAGCTCCTTTACTCCACAACCATTCGTAGACCTGATTACCTCTAAATGGTTTATCTCCATTTTCTCTAAAGAATACTCGTAACTGATCCTTTGTTAATGCTCTTATATCTTTTTTCTTCACATCCATATGTTTTACAAAAATAAAAAGATAAAACGGTACACCCCGCAACAACTCTCTTCTTTATTAAAAAACCCCTGACATTGCTATCAAGGGTTTTTATATTTTATTATAATACATTTTACTCTTTCACCTTTTTCCAACGATGAATACCTCCACCTCCTTTATACTTCACATTAAGAATATTAGTATTATTCTCATCAATCCACATTTGACAATCTGAGACATCACCATTTTTGATATTTGTATATTTTCCATTTACATATCTATCTCCTTTCAATTTTAAACCTTTTATGATTACTAATCCCTCTACATTTTGATTTTTATCATCTCCTTGACATTCATAACATATAGCATCTCTTTCTGAAATCCGCAACATTCTTTGAATAGATCCATACACTTTATTCTCTATAATATATAGCTGAACTATATTTATAGCCACCCCACTCTTCTTATCATATGTTTTCCATTTTCCTAAAATAGGGTTAGGTTCATATGAAGCTAATAAATCTTCTTTTAGCTCCATATCAACAGGGTTCTCTCCTAACCAAATTTTAAATAAAGCTTTTTTAAACTCCTTACTATTTATTGTACCTAAGCGTTCTTTATTTTTAAATATAGACAGACCTCCTCCTTTAACATAAAGGATTTTAAAAATGTCAAACTTGTTAATCTTATTAGGAAGAAGATGTAGAAAATCTCTTATTTGATTTTCTAACAAATAACTATTTCCGTCTGTTGCTCTTTCTAAACCATTTCTCACAATGTCCTTAAAATCACTACCCTCAATTGAAGATGTGATTTTGATTGTTATTGCCATTGTTTTGTCTTTTTCGGCTACCATTATACCATCTTCTACTCCATCTACTTCAAAATCAAGATATAAAGCAATAGCATACATTTTTTCTTTTGCTCCTGCTCCATTGAGCATGAGTTCTGACTTATCAAAAACATCAACATCGTTAAAATAGGTATCTCCAACTTTGGTTTGAGCATAAGAAATAGCGGCGCAAAAGAAGGCTACAAAATAAAGTACTCTTTTCATTATATTTTATATAGGTTAAATTCTTGTATCATAAATTTGGGACATACAAAAAAGTAATGCAAATCTATAAAAAGTACATTTATAAGCCTCATAAAATACACTTTTCAATAAAAATGGTAATATTATTTTCTACACACAATAAAAATTACGGATTAACCGTAATTTTTGGGCATCGAAAATACCACTTTTTTTACAAAAAAAACAATTTAAGACCCTAATTTATGTAATTTTATTAAAAAACCCTACCAAATTCGGGGTTTAGCAGGGTTTCATGCAAAACTTTTAAAATTTAAATAATTAACATCGCATCACCATACGAATAGAATTTATATTTTTCTTTAACTGCTTCTTCATAAGCTTCTTTGATAAAATCGTGTCCTGCAAATGCTGAAACCATCATTAACAATGTTGATTTAGGTGTATGAAAATTAGTTATCATACAATTAGCAATACTAAAATCATATGGAGGAAAGATAAACTTATTAGTCCACCCTCTAAATTCATTTAATGTTCTATCTGATGACACAGAACTTTCTAAAGCTCTCATTACAGTAGTACCTACTGCACAAATTCTCCTTTTATTTGTGATTCCGTTATTGATTGTATCAGCAGCTTTGGCAGTAACATAAGCCTCTTCGCTATCCATTTTATGTTTGGATAAATCTTCTACTTCTACAGGGTTAAATGTTCCTAAACCTACGTGTAGTGTAATTTCTGAAAAATCTACTCCTTTAATTTCAAGACGTTTCATCAAATGCTTGGAGAAATGAAGCCCTGCTGTTGGAGCAGCTACAGCTCCTTCATTTTTGGCATATATCGTTTGATACCTTTCTTCATCTTCTGGCTCAGCTTCTCTTTTGATATATTTTGGAAGTGGAGTTTCTCCTAAATCATTAAGTTTTTGTCTAAATTCATCATATGAACCATCGTATAAAAAACGTAAAGTACGTCCTCTAGATGTAGTATTATCAATTACTTCTGCAACTAAACTTTCATCATCTCCAAAGTATAGTTTGTTTCCGATACGTATTTTTCTGGCAGGATCAACCAAAACATCCCAAAGGCGAGTTTCAGAATTTAACTCCCGTAGTAAGAACACTTCAATTCTAGCACCTGTTTTCTCTTTATTTCCATACAATCTGGCAGGAAAAACTTTAGTATTATTGACAACCATAACATCATTAGGTTCAAAATAATCTATAAGATCCTTAAACTGCTTATGCTCTATTGTCTGCTCCTTTCTATTAAGAACCATCAAACGAGATTCATCTCTGTTTTCTGCAGGATACTCGGCCAATAGCTCTTGTGGAAGGTCAAAATTGAAATGTGATAGCTTCATTCGTATTTATTTTTTGAAGGTGCAAATATACAATCTTGTGATAGGCGTTGTCAAGTAAATTATGATATATTTTCTTTGTTTATTTTACTGTTTTACAGACCAAACACATTATTCAAATTCAAAAAGCAATACTATTCTTGTTTCTTTATATCTATATTTTTTAGTATTTTTACCTCAACTCTTTCTTTATATCTTCATTATGAAGCAAAAACAGTATACTATCTATAGTAAAAAACATACTATATACTAGAACTATCAAAACCTAATTTCTTTAAATCTAACCAAAAATCAGGGTAAGATTTTGAAACTACGTTTGCATCTTCTACAAATAGTGAGGTTTTTAATGCCAATGGCGCAAAAGCCATTGCCATACGATGATCATTATAAGTTGCTATAGACACATCTTCATTGATTGTATTAGAAGGCTCTAATTGCAAAGTATTTTCTGTTATATGTACCTGTCCACCTAATTTTTCAATTTCTATTTTCAAAGCCTCTAATCGATCTGTTTCTTTAATCTTTAGAGTATGAAGACCTGTAAGGTAACATCCTATCCCTAATCCAAAACAGGTTACAGCAATTGTTTGTGCAATATCAGGAGAATTAGATAAATCTAGCTCATCTGGAAACTCTAGAGGTGAATCTGAAACTTTTTTTAACGTAATCGTATTTTCATCAAAAATAGTTTCTACTCCTAAGTATTTATATATCTCTGATAGGAATGAATCTCCTTGATAACTTTCTTTTTTATAACTCCCAATAGTTACTGACCTATCGTTAGATAATGCAACAATACTATAAAAATATGATGCAGAACTCCAATCTGATTCTACAATCACATTTTTTGAAACAACTTGCTCATAAGAGTCAATGGTTATAATGTTATTTTGAAACCTTCCCTCAATTCCGATATCTTTTAGTAAACTTAGTGTCATATTAATATAGGGTACGGAGGTTATTTTTCCTTCTAATGAAATTTCTAATCCATTCGACAATGAAGGAGCAATAAGCATCAATGCAGAAATGTACTGACTGCTTACATTTGCCTGTAAAGCAACACGATTTGTACTAGGCTGTTTTCCTTGAATTCGAATTGGCGGATATCCATGTTCATTCTCATAACTAATTTCACAACCTAATTGTTGTAAAGCCTCAACCAATATTTTTATTGGTCGTTCTTTCATTCTTTTACTTCCGGTAAGCACTGTTTCTCTTCCTTCTTTAACTGCAAAATATGCTGTGAGAAACCTCATTGCTGTTCCTGCATGATGTATATCTACAACTAAATCATCACTTTGTAATGCCTTTTGCATTAATTCTGAGTCATCACTATTCGATATATTTTCAATACTTATATTTGGATATAATGCCTGAAGTATTAATAATCTATTGGTTTCACTTTTTGACCCTGTGATTTGTAATGTGTTATTTTTAATATTCGAAATGTGTTCTAATTTCAAATTCATGTTATCTATTTGATTTTCGTTTTCTTAATTCAAAATAATATCCCATAATCACCCCATACATTAGCCCTCCAGTTACACGAGATAAAAAATACCTCACCCATTTTCCTTCACTAATTCTTTCTTCCATAAACATATCCAAAGACAAGCCTTTATATCGCATTAAATGTTCTATCACACTAAAGACAATAACAAATCCTATACCTATAAAAGTAACCGTTTTCCAATATTTTTTAGAAGAAATTATCTCTACGAACATTATTTTAATTTTTCGTTACTATGATGACGATCGTGATCTCTTTTTGTCTTTATGTCTAATTTTTTATTAAACGCTTCTTGTAAATTGACTCCAGTTTGGTTAGCCAAGCACAATACTACAAATACAACATCTGCTAATTCCTCTCCCAGATTCTTATTTTTATCACTCTCTTTCTCACTTTGTTCTCCGTATCGTCGAGCAATAATTCTGGCTACTTCGCCTACTTCTTCTGTAAGCTGTGCCATATTAGTGAGTTCATTAAAATACCTGACTCCGTGATTTTTGATCCAATCATCTACGACTTCTTGTGCATTTTGAATATCCATAATTATATATTTTTGAGCACTATTTGTTCATAATAATCTAAAATTAAAACTTTCACTAACTCCTTTTCATATTTTTTCATTCCTTTAACGATATATTCTTCAATTTCATCAAAACCAAACTTATTTTTAAAACGTTCTATTTCGCTTTTTTCATCTTTTGCTTCGTTTGTTACCTAAACATCTATTTTTTAAATTGGAACCATATATTGTAACTGAATTCTATCAACACTTAACAGAAAACTGATATAGGTTTCCAACGTTGTATAAATGCTATGGAGGAGTTTTCTATTTCATCCTCAAATTTTTCTTTTTTACTTTTTATTTCTTTCCCAAAAGCATTACACATAACCATTTCTAACTTTCTAATCTTTCTTGATGAACTATATCCTTCATATGAATTAAAATATATATTACCATACTTACATAAAACAGTATTGGTTCTTTTCGTTTTAACAACAACAGAAGTAACAGAATTGATTTCAATGATAATATTTTGCAATCCAACTATAGCATTAGCATTTTTGGTCAGTGTAGAATCAAGGAGTACAGTTTGTAATTTTACATTATCCTGAGCAGTAACCTGCTCTATCCTAAATCGTGCAAATACAAACAAAACCAGTAATATTTTTTGTAGCATAAAAAATGTTTTTTAAGGAGTATTCTTATTCTTTATTTTTTGTATCTACAATTATGGTAACTGGCCCATCATTAAGTAATGATACTTTCATATCAGCTCCAAATATACCTGTACCTACTTTCTTTTCCAAATCCATCTCAAATTGTTTCACAAAGCATTCGTATAAAGGAATTGCTGTTTCTGGTCTTGCTGCTTTTATGTAACTTGGTCTATTCCCTTTTTTTGTACTTGCGTGTAATGTAAATTGGCTTACAACTATTGCATCTCCATTTATCTGTTGAATACTTTTATTCATGACACCTTCACTATCTGCAAATATCCTAAGTCTGGATATTTTTCCCGACAGCCATTGTATATCTTCTTCTGAATCATCTTCCTCAATTCCGACTAGAATAAGTAACCCTTGATTTATTTTGGAAACAACTTTATTCTCTACGGTGACTGATGCCTCAGAAACTCTTTGAATTACTGCTCTCATTTATTTTATTAATAATTAAAAAGCTAAATCTTAATTTAAATGCACATTCAATTTACAGTATAAATACACATCCTATATGTTTGATTTTTTTAAACTTATACCTATTAAAAAAATCATGCTAATTGATTTACTCTGATCGTCTATTAATAATTACAATAAAAAAATCAATCTTCATCATAATTATTTTTCCTGTAATGCTCTTCTTCTCCTTCTAGGATCTGCAAATAACTTTTATATCTTGACCATGCAATTTTTTCATTATCCAAAGCTATTTTAACAGCACATTTTGGTTCATTGATATGCAGGCAATTATTAAATTTACACTCCGATTTTAATTCAAAAAACTCAGGGAAATAATCTCCAAGTTCTTCTTTATCCATATCAACAACTCCAAACCCTTTTATTCCTGGTGTATCAATAATTTTAGCATCAAAACTCAAATCAAACATTTCTGCAAAAGTTGTTGTATGCTGACCTTGTTGATGTTGGTTACTAATTTCTGCTGTTTTTAATGAGAACCCCTTTTCTATAGTATTTATCAATGTAGATTTACCAACGCCACTATGCCCTGAAAACATGCTTACATTACTTTCCATAATCGATTTTACTTTATCTACATTCTTAGCTGTTTTTGCCGATATCCCTATACATTCATATCCAACTTTTCTATACAGCGCTGCAAGATATTTAACCTCAACAAGCTCATCTTCATTATAGGTATCAATCTTATTAAAAAGTAATACAGCCCTAATCCCATAAGCCTCTGCTGTTATCAAAAACCGATCAATGAATGTCGTGAATGTTGTAGGATTATTTAAAGTTACTAACAAAAAGACAACATCTATATTTGACGCAATTATATGAGTCTGTTTTGACAAATTCACAGATTTTCTAATAATATAGTTCTGTCTTTCATGAATATTCTCAATTACTCCTGTCTTCTGATCATTATTAGCTTCTATTTTAAAATCTACCATATCACCTACAGCTACTGGATTTGTACTTTTAATACCTTTGATCCTAAATTTGCCTTTTATTCGGCATTCGTAAATTTTACCGTTGTCTGTTTTAACGGTATACCAACTTCCTGTAGATTTATAAACAGTACCTGTCATAAGCACAAAGATGCGAATATTAATATTTTCAAAGGGTTTATTTTTTTCTTAATTTAAAAAAGGCATCTTATATTCTTCTTTTCTGGCATAACTATTGATTATATTGCTTGGAATAAATCTAAAATTCAATTAATCATGAAAAAACAATTATTATTTTTTGCTATACTTATTCTTGGTATAGGATCCACTTTTGCACAAGATGTTTATGAGTTTCAAATTGTTACCGTAATCGAATCAATTGTTCCTAATGGCTTAGGTAGATCAAGAATGCTTACCACAAATGAAGTCAGAGATTATAAAGAATTTACTTCTACTCGTACTGGTGAAAAAGACAAAAGAAACAAATCAGACCGTGGAGAAATTCGAGTTAAAGGTTTTGATGAAACTAAGCTTTTGAACTTTTATAATCTTGGTGGAATTCGTTTTCAAAACATTGTTGCCAATGATGCTATTGTAACCTCTAAACTTAACACGATGTCTTCTGAAGGCTGGGAATTAGCTTTTGTTAATAGTGGAGTAGAAAGTTATGGCGGTAAAGGCGATGGTAACGGGATATATATTACTCGTTACACCTTCAAAAGAAAAAAATAATATCTCACAATATAGTATACCCTCCTGTTGTTCTTGAACAACAGGAGGGTATTTTTTATCCTCTTGCTACTTTCTCTTGATGATTAATTGATTCTTGATGAATTGCTTTATAAATTCTCAATATAAATTCTTCACTCAATCCTTTTTCTTCTCCTTCAAGAATCATTTTTCCTAATATTTCGTTCCAACGTTTGGATTGTAAAATAGCAACATTCTGTTTAGCTTTTACCTTCCCTATCTCATCAGAGATTTTCATTCTTTTTGACAAAGTTTCTAACAATTGATCATCTGCTATATCAATTTTTGCACGAAGTTCTCCCAATGCTTTTTGATACGCTTCATCCACTCCAACTTCTTTACGAATCTTTAAATCTTTCATATGCTGAATTAGAGTGTCTGGTGTAATTTGCTGTTTAGCATCACTCCATGCATTATCTGGATCATAATGAGCCTCTACAATCAACCCGTCAAAATTTAAATCTAAAGCTGTTTGCGATAAATCAAAAATCAAATCTCTTCTTCCTGCAATATGAGAAGGATCAAGGATCAACGGTAAATCAGGAAAACGATTCTGTAAATCAATTGGAATTTGCCACTCTGGAATATTGCGATATTTTGTCTTTTCGTATGTTGAGAAGCCTCTATGTATTACACCTAGATTTTTAACATCAGCAGTATAAAAACGTTCTACGGCTCCTAACCAAAGTGATAAGTCAGGATTAATTGGATTCTTTATTAATACCGGATTGTCTATTCCTTTGCAGGCATCTGCAATATCCTGCACGATAAAAGGAGATACGGTACTTCTGGCACCAATCCAAAGGATATCTACCCCATGTTCTAAAGCTAGTTCCACATGATGAGGACTTGCTACTTCTGTAGCAATTTTCATCCCAGTTTCTTCTTTAGCACGTTTCAACCATTTCAAGCCTAAGGCTCCAACGCCTTCAAAATTACCTGGTCTGGTCCTTGGTTTCCAAATACCTGCACGCAATACAGTCGCATCAGAATCTTTAAGTTGGTGTGCAATTTTCAACACTTGATCTTCTGTTTCTGCACTACAAGGTCCACTGATAACTAATGGGTGATCCAAATTATATGCATCAAGCCAGTTTCTAAGTTCTTTCTTATTCTCCATCTCTATTTTTAATCTTTGTTTTTATTGTTATTTTTTATGTGTTTACGTAAGTTATACCATCTTTAAGTTATTCCTTTCAAAATTGCTTTAATATGGTTTGTATCTTCCATTTCTTTATAAATTTCATCAAAATTATCCTCTTTCATTAATTTTTTAAATTGCTCTAGATTCGCAATATATTCTTCCAGCGTTTCGATTACATTATCCCTATTATGCTTAAATATGGGAGCCCACATCGCAGGCGAACTCTTTGCTAAACGAACGGTTGAAGCAAATCCACTTCCTGCCATATCAAAAATATCCCTTTCATTTTTCTCTTTTTCAATCACTGTTTTTCCTAACATAAAAGAACTAATATGTGATAAGTGAGAAACGTAGGCAATATGTTTATCATGAGACGAAGGATCCATATATCTAATCCTCATCCCTAATCTAGAAAAAATCTCCATTCCTTTTTCTTGCAATTTAAATGCTGTTTTTTCAACCTCACAAATGATATTGGTTTTTCCTCTATATAAATTTGCAATTGCTGCTTGTGGTCCAGAAAATTCTGTTCCCGCGATTGGATGCACTGCCAGATAGTTTCTACGTTTAACATGCCCTGAAATCGTATTGCATAATTTTTCTTTGGTTGAACCTGTATCAAAAACCAAGCAATCATCATGTATACTATCCAAAATCATAGGTAATATTCCTACCGTTGTATCTACAGGTATTGCCACAATTACCACATCGGCTTTATCTAACTTATCGATACTCGATTTATGGTCAATCAACCCTAACTCTAGTGCTTTTTCAAGATTTTTTTCACTCCTATCTATACCATATATTTTTGCTTCATTAAATGCAGCTTTAATATCTATAGCAAATGACCCTCCGATTAATCCTATTCCTATAATGAATACTTTCATACTGTTACTTGTAATCTTTTTATAGCTTCTTTTATATCTTCTTTGGATACACAAAGTGAAAAACGAATATATCCTTTTCCATTACTTCCAAAAATATCTCCAGGAGCAATAAATATATCGTTCTTATATAATATGTTATCTATAAACTCAACTGCATTGACTTCTTCGGGTAATTTTGCCCAAACAAACATCCCTATAGCCGTTGTATCATAACTACACCCCAATAATGTAGCCAATTCCCATATTAAGTTTCTTCTTTCTTTATAAACTGCATTCATTTTATCATACCAATCATCTGCAATCTGTAATGCTGCTATTGCTCCACGTTGTATGCCTTGAAACATACCACTATCCATATTACTTTTCACTTTAAGAATTGCTTCAATCTTATCTGCATTTCCACTTACCATTCCTACACGCCAACCTGCCATGTTAAAAGTTTTACTTAAAGAGTTTAGTTCTAATGCTACTTCTTTTGCTCCTTCTATTGATAATATACTTATAGGGTTTTCATTTAGAATAAAGCTATATGGATTATCTTGCACCAATAGAATACTATGTTTTTTAGCAAAATCGATCATCTTTTTATAGAGCGCTACACTTCCTGAAGCTCCTGTAGGCATATTAGGGTAATTAACCCACATAATTTTAACCTTACTCAAATCTATTTTTGAAAGACTATGAAAATCAGGCTCCCAACCATTATTCTCTAAAAGATCATAGAACACTGGTTTTGCTCCTACCAAATTAGCAACTGAAGTATACGTAGGATATCCTGGATTAGGTACTAACACCTCATCTCCTTCATTTAGGTATGCCAATGAAATATGCATAATCCCTTCTTTAGAACCCATCAAAGGAAGAATTTCATTTTCGGGATTTAAAGATACCTGATACTTTGCATCATAAAAACCTGAAATAGCTTCTCTTAATTCTGGTAATCCCTGATAACTTTGATATTTATGCGCTCCATTTACCGTTACTGTATTTTGTATCGCCTGTACAACAACTTTAGGGGGATCTAAATCTGGACTCCCAATAGCCATGTTAAGAATAGGTTTACCAGCTGCTAATAAACCTCTTACTTCTCTCAATTTGCTCGAAAAATAATATTCTTCTACTGTTTCTAATCGTTTTGCAGTTTGAATGCTCATCCGTTTTGATTTTTATATTCTCCAAGTACTTTTAATTCTAACGCCATTATTTTTAAAATAGACATTGCTTTCTCATAATCTTTGTACGATGTAAAGGTAACATCAACAAAAAAAGAATATTTCCAAGGCATACTGATAACGGGCAATGATTGAATTTTGGTTAAATTAAGACCACAATCGCTCATAACATTAAGCACTGTTGCAAGACTTCCTCTTTTATGATCTGTAAGAAATTTTAAGGATGCCTTATTAACTTCTTCTTTTTCTGGAATTATATCTTTTCTAGTATTTAGAATAAAAAAACGAGTACTATTAGACTTTATGGTTTGGATCTCTTTGGCTAAAATATTTAGTTGGTAGATATTCGCTGCTGTTTCACCCGCTACGGCAGCAATCCCTTTTAATTGTTGATCATGAATACGTTTAGCCACATCTGCTGTATCTGCATCTTCTACTAATTTAATATGTGGTAATCCTTTAAAAAATTCTTTACATTGTAGTAATGCCATAGGATGAGAATACACTTCATTAATATCTGAAATTTCTTGTCCCTCTAAAGCCATTAAACAGTGGTGAATTGGCTGAAAATATTCTCCACTAATAGTAATATTATGTTCATCTATATAGGCATAATTAGGAATAATTGACCCTGCAATAGAATTCTCTATTGCCATAACAGCATCTGTGCTTTTATTTTGTTCTAGGCTATGTATCAATTCCTGAAATGACATACATTCATCTACAACGACATCTTCTCCAAAATATGCTTGAGCAACACCATGATGATACGATCCTTTTATTCCTTGTATGGCAACCTTTTTTTCTTTCATAGACTATCTTGGTTCGTATTGGTATGTTTTTTATGATTCATTGGTTTTTTACATTTTGTTTCAAAAAAAAATCCCGATTTTTCATCGGGATTCTAGTTTTATAAATTTCTGCTTTATTTATTTTACATAGCGATCCCATTCTTACTTTTAAGATAAAAGAAGAAAAAATAAAATCGATTCCAAGTAAATAAAGTATCCATT
The DNA here is from genome assembly GCA_947498785.1 of uncultured Aquimarina sp. Lineage (GTDB taxonomy): Bacteria > Bacteroidota > Bacteroidia > Flavobacteriales > Flavobacteriaceae > Aquimarina. The sequence goes on from CANMLS010000026.1 coordinate 45,669, forward strand.
ATTGTTTCATTATTACAATGCTAAAGTAGCTAAAACTATTACTATTCAAAATAATTTTTGTTTTTTTTCATCAACTTAAAAGCATTATCATCAAATTTTAAAATTTTAGTCAGAAAACATGAAATATTTCAATCAAAAACCAACATAACTTACGAATCTTCTATATTTCAACCTGCTAACAAACGTTTGTGTTCATATCACCTTCAATTCTTTGCCAACTTTTGTAAAAGCTTTGACCGCCTTTTCTAAATGATAACGTTCGTGACCTGCAGACAATTGGACTCTAATTCTTGCTTTTCCTTTCGGAACAACAGGATAGAAAAATCCTATAACATAAATTCCCTCTTCCAATAATTTTGCAGCAAATTCCTGAGCTAACTTAGCCTCATATAACATGACTGGAACAATAGGATGATCACCAGAGATAATATCAAATCCAGCAGCGGTCATTTCTGATCTAAAATATTTTGTATTTTCTTCTAATTTATCCCTAAGCTTGGTAGAGGAACTTAATAAGTCTAACACTTTTATCGATGCTCCTACAATGGATGGTGCTACTGTATTAGAAAATAAATAAGGTCTAGAGCGCTGTCTTAACATCTCTACAATTTCTTTTCTGGCTGCCGTAAAACCTCCAGAAGCTCCTCCAAGAGCTTTACCATAAGTACCTGTAATAATATCAACCCTACCCATAACATTATGATACTCATGTGTTCCGCGTCCTGTTTTACCCAAGAAACCTGTGGAATGACATTCATCTATCATTACCATCGCATTATATTGATCTGCCAAATCACAAATTTTATCTAATTGCGCAATCGTTCCATCCATAGAAAACGAACCATCTGTTACTATAAGTACACGTCTGGATCCTTCTGCTGATTTTAACTGTTTTTCCAGATCAACCATATTATTATGCTCATATCTAAAACGTTTTGCTTTACATAACCTTACCCCATCAATAATCGAAGCGTGATTTAAAGCATCTGAAATAATAGCATCCTCTGATCCAAGAATAGGTTCAAACACACCCCCATTAGCGTCAAAGGCCGCTGCATAAAGAATACAATCTTCCATACCCAAAAACTCTGCAGTCTTACGTTCTAATTCTTTATGAATATCTTGAGTTCCACAAATAAAACGTACAGATGATAATCCATATCCGTGAGAATCAATGGCATTTTTTCCTGCTTCTATTACATCAGGATGAGAAGAAAGTCCTAAATAATTGTTAGCACAAAAATTGAGAACATCTTTGGTATTTGTTGTATCTATCTTTGCTCCTTGCGGTGTAGTTATTATTCTTTCGGATTTATATAATCCTGCTGCGGTAATTTCATCCAGCTCTTTTTGTAAACCTTCTTTTATAGTAGAGAACATAATAATTATACTTTATTGTTATTTTTAATTAGTACCAAAATTTATCCATATTTATACTTAGGAGCTAAAACATCAATGTTTCCAAATTTCTTGATCCTGTTTTGTATTCTTCTTGTAGCTTTTCTATCATAATGCTTGTAATGGATTCAAGATCATATTCTGGTTTCCAATCCCAATCTTTTCTAGCAATAGAATCATCTATTACTTTTGGCCACCTAGAAGCAATTTCTTGCCTAAAATCTGGCTCGTAAGAGATTTTAAAATCAGGATATAATTTATGAATTTCTAACGCTACTTCGGCAGGAGAAAAACTAATTCCTGCTATATTATAAGAAGTACGGATAGTAATATCATCTTTAGGAGCATCCATTAATTCTAAAGTAGCACGTATAACATCATCCATAAAAATCATCGGGAGTGTCGCATCTTCTTTCAAGAAGCACTTAAATTCTTTTTTAAGCACCGCTTTATGGTAAATATCAACTGCATAATCTGTTGTACCTCCACCAGGTAATGATTGATATCCAATCACACCAGGATAACGAATTGATCTAACATCCAATCCATATCTCATAAAATAATATTGTGCCCAATTTTCTCCTGCAGCTTTACTAATACCGTACACAGTAGCTGGATCTAGATAAGCATTATTGGGAGTATTATCAAGAGGAGCACCCTCACCAAATACAGCAATAGAACTAGGAAAAAAAACCTTATCTATTTTATGGTGCCTAGAAACCTCCAGAACATTAAATAAAGTCTTCATATTAATATCCCAGGTTACTAATGGAGTCTGCTCTCCTCTAGCTGATAGAATAGCTGCAAGGTGGTATATCTGCGTTACGTTATACTGAGTCACTACATCATGAATCCTATTCATATCAGTTGCATCGATTATTTCAAAAATACCTTCATATCCTTCTCTAAATCTCAAATCAGAAGCAATTACATTATTGTTCCCAAATTTATGCTTCAATGATTCTGTTAGAACAGATCCTAATTGACCATTTGCTCCTATTACCAAAATAACTGTTTCCATAGTATCTTAAAATTTTAACATCTTTAAGTGTTATTTCCTTACCAAAATACAAAACATAGTTTTTATATCCACAAAAAAAACAATAATTAAACAATAATTACTTTGAATTGTAATTTTTTTAGATATATTTACTTTTACATATATTTAAATTCAAGTTTTAAAGTAATTTTTTTTAAACCTAACAATGGAACAATTAGATCATACCGACGTTACTATCCTTAGAATTTTACAAGAAGATGCTAAAAAAACAGCAAAAGAAATTGCCAAAATCCTTAATCTTACACCATCCCCTATATATGAAAGAATCAGAAGACTTGAGAAGCAAGGGTTTATAAAAAAGTATGTTGCTATCTTGGATAAAAAACTGATAGATCGATCTATCACTACAATTTGTCAAGTTTCTATGCGATATCATAACGAAGCGTTTATAGAAAATTTTGAAAAGCAAATTCAAAACTTACAAGAAGTACAAGAATGTTACCATATGGCAGGTCAGGTAGATTTTATTCTAAAAATCCATACTAAAAGCCTAGAAGAATACCATGATTTCATAAAAACCAAATTGTCAAAAATTGAAAATATTGGTATATTAAACAGCACTTTTGTGCTTAAAGAGATCAAACACACTTCAGAGTTTTATATTTGATAGGTATTTCTTTAACCAAAATGCAGATTTTTTCATTTTGCGTTGCATGGTTTTTCTATTGAAGCTTATAATACCAAATTTTGGAATAAAGCCTTCTGCCCATTCAAAATTATCTACAAGTGTCCAAAGCAAAATACCTTTAAGGTTTATTCCTTTTTTTAGGACTATCTTCATCCCATCTACTACACTTTGATAATATTCTATTCGTGCGTTGTCATCCTCTTTTTCTGACAAGGCCATTCCGCACTCCGATAACCATAGTGGTTTTTTGGGATCATATGAAGAAAATCGTTCTAAGAAATATTGTGTTCCTTGAGGATAAGTTTCCCATCCCATTATAGATACCGGAATTTTTCTTTTTTTTGGTTTTATGGGCAACGCTCCCATATACGGAATATACCAAGCTGCTTTAATCACTTCTCGAGTATAAGTCTGGATACCCCAAAAATCGAAATCAGTTTTAAGCGCTTCAATATCTCCGATTTTATAATATCTCGAAATGCGTTTTAAAATAGGTAAATCATCATCAGGATATCCTAACCCCAAATGAGGTTCTATAAACAAACGATTCATCAGTGTATCAATTCTATTGGCCGCTTTACGATCTGCTGATGTATTTCTATACGGTTCTATTTTAGTACAACTTACTGCTGTACCTACCTGAAGACCTTCTTTTTTCTTTAATATTCTGAATCCTTCTGCTTGAGCTAACAAAAGATGATGTGTGCTCGAAATAAAATTTCGAATTCCTCTTTTACCTGGAGCGTGTACACCAAGAAAATAACCCCCTCCCAAACATACTATTCCCTCATTAATCAATATCCAATATTTAACACGATCAGAAAAATGATCTCTCAATACTTGCACATAATCCTTATACCAATCAACAATTTCTCTATTTGTCCACCCTCCTTTATCTTCAAGTTTTTGGGGCAAATCCCAATGATAGGTTGTAATCCATGGTTCTATACCTACCAATAGACAATAATCAATTACTTCGTTATAAAATTCGATTCCTTTTTGATTGACCATCCCTGTACCTTCGGGCAATATTCTTGGCCAGGAGATAGAAAAACGAAAAATCTTTAGTCCGATATCTATTGCTAGGTCTATATCTTCCTTAAATCTATGATAAAAATCTGTTGCCTCTTTAATGTTAGAACCATCTTTGATCTTATGAGGTTTTTGAGTAAATGTATCCCAGATAGAAAGACCTTTGCCGTCTTTATCATAAGCGCCTTCTGTTTGAGCAGCTGCAATGGTTACTCCCCATTCAAGATGCCTAAATTCATTCATTTTTTATAAAAATTCCAGAAAACAAAACACGGTGCATACTACTATCTGAATATTTCTTTTTTAAGGAAAGGAAATATTATAGAGAAAATAATACGCTGAACTAAGTAAACCAGCCTATTAAAAAAACTACGGATTATTTTTTTGATCTTATACAATAACATACTGAAAATCTTTGTTTTATAAAAATAACGCATTAAGCATCAGATCATTTTACGTTAACGTTATCTTAGTGTTAAGATCATTTTTTATCAGTTTATCATACAATAAATATTGAATTATGTACTTTTGAATGTAAGTAGATTTTATAAATATTCTATATGTCAATTTCTGTATCCAATATCTCCAAACTTTATAACGATCAAAAAGCATTAAACAATATTTCTTTTGAAATAAAAGAAGGGGAAATTGTTGGCTTTTTAGGCCCTAACGGGGCAGGAAAATCTACTATGATGAAGATTCTAACCACATATCTTGATCCTTCTGAAGGTTCAGCTATAGTAAACAATTTTGATATTCATTCTCAATCCATAGATGTGCAACGAAGCATTGGTTATCTCCCAGAACACAATCCTTTATATTTGGAAATGTATGTTAGAGAATACCTTATATTTAATGCAAGAGTTTATAAAATTTCTAAATCGAGAATTGAAGAAGTGATTAAATTAACAGGTTTAACTCCTGAAGCTAATAAAAAGATTGATCAGCTTTCTAAAGGATATCGCCAACGTGTAGGTTTAGCTTGTGCTCTTCTTCATGACCCTCAGGTATTGATTCTTGATGAACCTACAACTGGTTTGGATCCAAATCAATTAGTCGAAATTAGAGAACTCATAAAATCCATTGGTGCTGCAAAAACTGTATTCTTATCTACTCATATTATGCAAGAGGTTGAGGCTATGTGTGACCGAGTCATTATTATCAATAAAGGAGAAGTCGTCGCTGACAAAAATCTTGATGAAATATCGGATGAAACTCACCAAATTATAGAGGTAGAGTTTGATTATCGTATAGAAGAAGCATTTTTATCAAAGTTACCAAATGTCTCTGAAGTAAAAAACATTCATGGTTTTTCTTATCAAATCACTTTTGATACCAAAAAGGATATGCGCCCTACTGTTTTTGATTTTGCTCATGACAACAAATTGAAAATATTACAACTATCAAGAAAGAACAAAAATCTAGAAAGTCTTTTTAGAGAATTAACCAATTCTTAAAAAAATTGTAGAAATTAAATCAGTTTCGTTTTCTCTATATCGCATAAAATTTCTTTAAGTTTTTCAACAGAAATTGGCTTAACAATATAGTCACTTACACTTTCATAGGATTTAGCTCTAAGAATATCTTCTGGGTCTACAGAGGAAGAAACTACATAAATGATAATTTTCTTTACACAAGGAACCTTTATAAACTCTTCCAAAAATTGTAGACCGTCAAGAACTGGCATATTCAAATCCAACAAAATAACATCAGGTAATTTTTCATTTGCCGATATAATGGCTTTCAGATTGTTTAATGCTTCTTCTCCATTACGAAAAACCATAAAACCATTACAAAAATCAACAAGTTCCATTATTTTTTTTATGCCAAATACAAAAATTGGATCATCATCAATAATACAAGCTATATCAATTTTTTTCATGCTTCATGTATATTTTAAATATTGTTCCTTTATTTACTGTACTTTCAACTTCAATTTTACCTCCCATTGCTTCAACTTGGTTTTTTGTTATAAACAATCCTATCCCTCTAGCTTCTTTATTGTTATGAAAAGTCTTGTACATCCCAAAAAGCTTAGCTTGATGCTTTTTTAAATCAATGCCTAATCCATTATCCTCAATACTCAACACTACAAAATCACCCTCTATTTTGGTACTTAAGGTTACATAACTATCTCGTTCATTAGAACTATATTTTATTCCGTTTGTAATAAAGTTAAGCAGAATGCTATCCAAATAAGCAGGAATTCCCATGATCCCAATATTTGGTTCAGAAATATTATTAATAACTACGTTTGTTTCTATCGCGATGGCAGAAATACTCTCTATTGATTTATTAATTGATTCGTGCAAGTTTAATCCAGTTAAGTTTTCATCTACCGATGTATTCATTAACACTACTTCATTTAAATGTACGATAGTTTCGGTAAGGTTGTCTGATGCTGTTTTAAAAAGTTTTATAATCTCGTTATCTTCTAGTTCAGAATTCTCCTGAATCAACAAATCTAATAGCATTTGGAAATTCCCCGAATGTGATTTTAAATTATGAGAAACTATATGCGCAAAATTTCTCAATCTTTTATTTTGATCTTCTGCAACAGATAACCATGATTTTAAATCTTGTTCTACTTTCTTAATCTCACTTATATCTACTGCTACCCCCAGATAACCAATAATTTTATTATTTTCTTTAATTGCTGATATCGTTAATTGAACAGGAAAAAATGTACCGTCTTTTCTTACATGAGTCCATTCTCTAGTATTATATCCCTCTTCTCCTAGCTCTGCTGTAAAAGCTTCTAGCCATCTAATTTCCCTATTAAATATTAATGATAACTCTTCTTTTCTTTTTTCAATTTCTTCCTTTGGATATAGTATTATGGCATGTTTTTTAAACATTACTTCTTTCTTACTATATCCTAATAAATTCTCTGCCCCTCTATTGAAAGTCGTAATCAAACCTTCTTGATCTGTACCAATAATACTTACCTGAGTAATATCGTCGATTATATTTTCTAGTTTAACAATAGCCTCATTGAGTTTTCTCCTTGCAAAAATTCTATGGCTAACATCTACAACTTGTCCTACAAAGTATGCAGGCTCATTATGTTCATTTTTAATAACTGATACCGAAAGATTTACATATATAATGTCTCCATTTTTACGAAAACATCTTTCTTCCATATTGGCATTCAATGTTTCTCCTTTAAATAATTTCTCCAACCATACGCTTTTATCTATCAGGTCATCAGGATGAATAATATCTTTAAAGGATAATTTGAGCAATTCCTGATCAGTATATCCAAGGGTTTCGCATAATTTATCATTTACCTTTGTAAAATACCCTTTTTTATCTACCATAACCATTCCTATTGCTGCATTTTCGAAGTTTCTCCTGAAAATATCTTCGCTAATACGCAGACGCATTTCTGCCTCTTTGGTTCTTGTAATATCGGCTGTATGCATCAAAATTCCACCTATTTTATTTTCATCGGTGTACCAAGGTCGTATTTCCAACGTGAGCCATTGCACAGTCCCATCTAATCTTTTAAAGCGACTTTCGTCACTTTTAAACACCCTTCCTTCTAGGCATTTTTTATGGTCAACTTTCCATTCATCGCTAATTTCTGGAAAGACTTCATAGTGTGACTTACCTATTATGTTACTATGCTTAATGTTATAATCTCGATACCATTTTTGAGAAGCTGCCAAATACTTCATATCCTTATCAAACATGGCTATTGCACTTGGCGCTTGTTTTATAAACAATTTATTTTTTTCCAGATCCTTCTTACTTTTGGTAATTTCCTGATGTGAACCGATCATCCATTCTGGGTTTCCGTCAGTATCCCAACTCACTACTTTTCCTTTATCCAAAACCCAAATCCACTCTCCGTTTTTATGTTTCATGCGAGCTTCACACTCATAGACTGGTGATTTTCCGGCAAAATGATCTTGTAGAAGTTGGTTTGATTTTTTCAGGTCATCAATATGTGATAATTTTAACCATGTATCGATTGAAACAGGACTCAATTCTAAAAGAGTATATCCCGAAATATTTGCCCACCTCTCATTAAAAATTGTTTCTCCTGTTTTTATATTCCATTCCCAAGTTCCAAGATGTGTGCCTTCAATGATATGCTCATAACGATCTACCTGTCGTTGTAATCTTATTTCTGTTTTTTTTAATTTAGTAATATCAGAATGTGCTCCTAGCATACGCACTGGTTTCCCAGTATCATCTCTAATTACCATTCCTCTACACTGGATCCAAACTGTATGTCCTAATTTGTGTTTGTATCGTACAATCTGATCATAGGGATGCGAAGAATCTTTACAATGTTTTGCAAAATTACTGAACACCAATTTTAAATCTTCTTTATTAATAATGTCCTGCCATGAAGATACGTTATGAGGCATTTCATTGGGATCATACCCTAACGTTGTCCAAAACTTAGGATTCATCCATTCATTTTCTGGGGCATCTAAATCCCAGAACCAAAGCCCATCAAGTCCTGCTTCTTGAATAAAATCAAAAATAGAATCATCTCTTTTTAAAAGAGAGTATAATTCTTTCTTAAGATAATTATCATCAATATTGTTAATGCTGTGTGCGCTATCAGGCTTGTTTTCAATCATTTTTGAATATAAGCTTTGGAATAAAAATTTGGTGTCTTATAAAGTTAGCTATTAATTTCTATTACCCACAACTCAAATTCCACAAACCTTTTGAGGTAATACCTTTGTTTTCAATGCATTACATTTTATTAAAAACAAAATTATAAAAACCCGATTTTTAAACACCAAAAAAGAAACAATCTATCAAAATTTAATTTGCTAATTAAATTAAACAAAGAAATCACATGACATTTTTTTGTATAAAAAAGAGGAAATTCCCCATTAATTTGCAATAAAATATTTCATTCATATTATTGAAATATCAATTTCCCAGTAAAAAATGTTGAAACCTCTACGATCATAGGACGATTTACCGAAATTACATCTCCTGTGCTTCGGATTTCTCCTCGAATAGATTCTTGAGGATTTATAATCATTTTATTTGTTCCTCTATGAAAAATCTGAACATTTTCTGCTATTAAATCAGCTCCTTCAAACCTTCCTGTGCCAGAGAAAAGACCTATGGTCAAGTTCTCAACCTTTCCAGAAATAAAAAACGAAGCTATATTATTTCCTACGACACCAATACTTTCACAATCCACCTGCAAGTTAAATATTCCTGTAGTGGTTTCTGTTTCTCCTATAAAATCCTCAGATAATAATTTAAGCGAAGGATATGTTAATATCCCATCTGAAGAAATATCAAATTGGGTTCCGCTTCTGATTTCGGTTATATCAGGAGCTGTAACAAAAATTTTGGTCTGATTAAGATCTCTAAAAAAAGCACAATCATTAGTATTACTTAGTATTAGACGATCATCTTCTACCACAGCAGAGACTTCCTCTATTAGATTGTCTCCAGTTTCAATCACAACAGAAGTAGTTTCTCCTTCTTTAATGATAAGCTCTACGTTTGGGTTTACCAAAATTTTGGTAAAATCAGGTGTCTCAATTTCTTTTGTAATAATAGCTCCTGTACGTTGAAAACAATCCGAAGCTTTTTCAGAATCACAACCGAGAAACAATAATCCAAATATTAAAATAAATCTATTCACATCTTATCTTTAAACAAACTTCAACATTTTATAATCGAAATTCTAATTGCTAAAAAACTATACTCCCAATAACATATACCTATAATCTATATCCTATCGAAAACTCCATGGCTTCTGCCTTTGCTGCATGAGACCTAACGGTAAGTGAACCAAATATATTTTTAGTAAAATAATATCGAAGTCCAGCTCTAAGATATGTTTGTCCTTCAAAATCGTATGGGTAATAAAAATAATAACCAAACTGAGTTATCAAAGAAGTTTTGCCTACATTCAATTCGTGCCCCAAAAACACCCCTGCTCGTTTAGCATCTTCATTTCCTGTTGTTCCATCATTAAAATCTCCACTTGCTCTAAAATCTATATATCGTTCTAAGGCTTTAGAAAAAAACACTTCGGCTCCTGCCTGAATAGTACTTTTCTTATTCAACCTCTTATCTGCAAAAGCGGCAAAAGTATAAAACGGAAATCTCCCTGAACCAACGACATCACTTTCGTTGATTCCTGTTCTAAAAACAAATCCATAACTAATCGGTTCTCCTCCTTTTAAAAGACCTTTTTCTTTTTCTATATATTCTGGAGAATCCTGATCAAATGTATACGTAACTCCTGCATTTAAAAACAATGTATTTGTACTCTTATTAGGCGCTTTAGAATTACCATTAGAATAATGAACAACACCTAGTCCTGCCTGAATTCCCAACCCTTTAAATATATCTGCTTTTTTAAAATTTAATAGTGCATATGATCCACTCACCAAATGTGTACCATATGCTACATTTCTAAAATTATTATCCTCATCATAAGGAGTTGTATTATAAGACACCCCTTGCGCTATTCTAAACATTAAAAGACGATTAAAAAAATAAAAATTATAATGCAAAAACACCCCATAATGCTCCCCTAAGTATTTGTTATCCAAATTTTGATATAAAAATGAGATTCCATAATCTGGAGTATTATATAATCGTTGCCATACTTTATCTCCAAAAGTTTTACGCTGAAAAGAAAGAATCAAACCAGACGGATGGCCTGTTATCAAATGAGAAATATCCGGATTATGCTTTAGGATAGAGCCATAAAAATTATTTACGTCCAATGTATAGTTAGCTTTTGATTCAACCTGAGCATACAGCCCAAAATGAATAACACCAAATACTAAACAAATCTGTTTTATCATCAGGCAAATGTAATAATACCTTTTTAAATAGTTACAGAGGTTTTAAAATAGCTCTTGAAACTATAAAAAACATCAACTACTATATACGTTCCTGAAAAATAGCTTTTAAAATATTGATATTTGATCAACAACATATCAACCTAACAAGAAGTATAATAGTATTAAGGGGATTAAAAATACTCTGAAAAACATAACAAGTTTACTCTAAAACTTAGAATACCTCTGCCGCAATCTTCTTGATATTATCTGATTTTCCCATCGAGTAATAATGCAATACTGGAACTCCATACTCCATTAATTCTTTGGATTGTTGTATTGCAAATTCTACTCCTACTTCTCTTACTGCTGCATTGTTTTTGCAACTTTCTATTGCCCTCACAAGTTCGTCTGGCATATCGAGTTTAAAAACCTGAGGTAAAAGTTGCAAATGTCTTTTTACTGCTGCTGGTTTAATACCAGGGATAATAGGTACGTCTATTCCTGCCGCTCTTGCTTTTTCTACAAAAGAAAAATATCTTTTATTATCAAAAAACATTTGGGTCACTACATAGTCTGCTCCTGCATCAACCTTATCTTTCAACCTTCTTATGTCTGAATCCATAGAAGGAGCTTCCATATGCTTTTCTGGGTAACCAGCAACTCCAATACAAAAATTAGATTTATTATCAGTTTCTACAACTTCGTGCAAAAATTGTCCTTTGTTCATGTTCACAATCTGAGTAACCAGTTCGTTTGCATAACCATGCCCGCCTTTTGTTGGTTTAAAATATTTTTCCTCCTTCATCGCATCCCCACGTAACGCCATTATATTATCAATTCCCAAATAATGACAATCAACCAATAAGTATTCTGTTTCTTCTTTGGTGAATCCACCACATAATACATGCGGAATCGTATCCACATTATATTTATGAGTAATCGAAGCACAGATCCCCACCGTTCCTGGTCGCATTCTTGTTAGTTTTTTATCTAATAACCCTTCGCGATCAATATATATAAATTCTTCTCTAGAGGTAGTAACATCAATAAAAGGAGGATTAAACTCCATCAACGGATCAATATTATTATACAGTTCCTGGATACTTCTTCCTTTTTGTGGTGGTATTAATTCAAAAGAGAATAAAGTTTTACCCTCTGCTTTTTTTATATGATCTGTTACTTTCATCTGTTTTAGATTATTTTTAATCGTAGATAGAATTTTGAACAATTAATATTCGATATATAACGGTTTTTTAATAGTGTCAGTTTTATCTACTTTTTTTCTGTTTTTAATTGATTCTTTTTAGGCGTTCGAGCGGGCTATTCGCTATATCTTTTTATACATTTCACTTCTTATTGAGAGACTTTAGAGATAATTTACAAAAAGGATGTCGCTACTATCCCTAACGCTTTATCATATTATATCTACCACTCATTGTAATTGATATATTCTTTAATAAATCTGTTCTTTCGAGTACTCATTTCCTTCCGGGGAGCAGGCACTTACTAATTCAATAATATTTTTATTTTAATTTGACTATATATCATATTTATCTGCCCCAAATGATATATGTCGTGTTGTATTGCTCCTTTTATCATATACTCATTTTTATATGTAGTACCTACAATATTTTCATACATCCATGAATCAGGTTTTGTGGTTAACAATTCACATATCAGTTTTTGTGTTTTAATTAACTCTTTTAGTATGATTTCTTTTTGAGTTTCTGTCTGTACTAACACATCTTTTCTCCAATCTTTTCCAGAATTTATTTCGATACTAAACGATTCGTTATCTTTTAATTTTTCTATTACAAACACTCTCCAATCCATCATATGATAAACAAGTTCTGTAATCGAATGTGATACATTTCCTGATTTCTTATCCCAAAATTCAACAGGAATAAGCTTTAATGATTTTAGTATAGAAGAACCGAACCATGGTTCTCCTTCAAAAATTTCTTCAAATTGTGTTATACTATCTTCTATATTCATTATAAAAATTATTATTCGATAAGATTAGGATTCAACCATTTCTTGGCATATTCAAAATCTATACTTTTTCTAGTTGCAAAATCTTTTACCTGATCTTCTTTTATTTTTCCTAATCCAAAATATCGAGCTTCTGGGTTTGCAAAATAATATCCAGATACTGATGCAGCTGGCCACATAGCAAGGCTTTCTGTTAACTCTACTCCTATTCTTTCGTTGATCTGGAGTAACTCCCAAATCGTTATTTTCTCCAAATGATCAGGACATGCTGGATACCCTGGAGCAGGACGAATACCTTTATATGCTTCTTTGATCAATTCAGCGTTACTTAACGTTTCATTATTAGCATAACCCCAATCTTCTTTACGAACTTTTTGATGTAAATATTCAGCAAAAGCTTCTGCCAAACGATCTGCTAATGCTTTAATCATTATAGAATTATAATCATCATGATCAGCCTCAAAAGCATCTGCAAGTTCTTTTGTTCCAAATCCTGTAGTTACACAAAAACATCCCATATAATCCTGAATACCACTTTCTTTTGGAGCTATAAAATCGGATAAAGCAAAATTTGGTTTTTGAGCATGTTTTTTTAGTTGCTGACGTAGTGTTCTAAATATAGTTTTTCTTTCTTCAGAAGAAACTTCTATATCATCATCATTTATACTATTTGCTTCAAATAATCCATACACTGCCTTTGCTCCCAACAACCTTTTATCAAAGATTTTTTGTAATAATTCTTGCGCGTCATGAAATAAAGAAGCTGCTTGTTCTCCAACTACTTCATCACTTAAAATAGCTGGGTATTTACCGTGCAAATCCCAAGATCTGAAAAATGGAGTCCAGTCAATATATGGCTCTAGGGCTCGAAGATCTTGATTTTCTATTGTTTTAATTCCCAATTCATTTGGCGTTACAATTTCAGAAGTTTTCCAGTCTATGCTATATTTATTTTGTCTAGCATCCTGAATACTTAAGTATTCCTTTTGTTTTGTTCTCTTTAGGAATCCCTCTCTAAATTTTTCATAGTCCTCCTTTAAATCTCCAACATATTTTTGGTTACTTCTTTTGTTTAATAAGTCTCCTACAACTGTTACTGCTCTCGAAGCATCGTTTACATGCACTACAGCATTTTTATATTGTGGATCAATTTTAACCGCAGTATGTGCCTTGGATGTGGTTGCTCCACCAATGAGTAAAGGAATATTAAAATTCTTACGTTCCATTTCCTTTGCGAGATATACCATTTCATCTAATGAAGGTGTAATTAAACCACTTAAACCAATAATATCGACTTGTTCGTCTATAGCAGTCTGAATAATTTTTTCTGGCGGCACCATAACACCCATATCAACAATCTCATAATTATTACATCCAAGAACTACTGAAACAATATTTTTACCAATATCATGCACATCCCCTTTTACAGTTGCCATTAATACTTTACCTGCGTTTTCCTGACCGTTAGAAGATGTTGGGTTTTTCTTTTTTTCTTCTTCAATATAAGGAAGCAAATGAGCTACTGCTCTCTTCATAACTCGAGCAGATTTAACAACTTGAGGCAAGAACATTTTCCCTGATCCAAATAAATCTCCCACTACATTCATTCCTGTCATCAGGTTTCCTTCTATCACTTCGATAGGTTTATCTGCATTTTGTCTTGCCTCTTCAACATCTTCGACAATATATTGATCAATACCTTTAACCAATGCTCTGGTAATTCTATCTTGTAATGGTTCTAGCCTCCATGAAAGATCTACAGTTTTTTCTTTACTTGTTCCTACTACCGTTTCTGCAAAATCTAGTAACCGTTCTGTAGCATCATCTCTTCGATCTAAAATTACATCTTCTACATACTCTAACAAGTCTTTAGGAATATCATCATAAATCTCTAACATGGCTGGATTTACAATCCCCATGTTCATTCCTGCTTTGATTGCATGGTATAAAAAAACTGAGTGCATAGCTTCTCTAACTGTATTATTTCCTCTAAAAGAAAAAGAAACATTACTCACTCCTCCACTAACACTACAATGCGCCAAGTTTTCTCTTACCCATCGTGTTGCTTCAATAAAGTCAATTGCATTTCTTCGATGTTCCTCCATACCAGTAGCAACTGGAAAAATATTAAGATCAAAGATGATATCTTCTGGCGGAAGCTTTACTTGATTAACAAGGATATCATATGATCGTTTAGAAATCTCTAAACGTCTCTCATAATTATCTGCTTGTCCAACCTCATCAAATGCCATGACAATTACCGCAGCACCATATCTTTTGACCGCTTTTGCATGTGCTATAAATTCTTCTTCACCTTCTTTAAGACTAATTGAGTTTACTACACATTTTCCTTGTACTACCTGTAATCCAGCCTCTATAATTTCCCATTTGGAGCTATCGATCATAATAGGTACTCTAGCAATATCTGGTTCTGCCATGATAAGGTTTAAAAATCTAACCATGGCTTCTTTACCATCTATCAAGCCATCATCCATATTGATATCGATAACTTGTGCTCCTCCTTCAACCTGATGTCTGGCAATATCTAAAGCCTCGTCAAATTTTTCTTCTTTCACCAAACGTAAAAACTTGCGTGATCCTGCCACATTTGTACGTTCGCCTACATTTATAAAGTTTGTCTCGGCAGAAACAATCATTGGTTCTAAACCAGAAAGTTTCAAATATTTCCTTGTTTCTTGCTTATTCATATCCTATACTACAGCTCCAATACTTCTTGGAGTATATTTTTTAGCTAAATCTGCAATTGCTTTTATATGTTCTGGAGTTGTACCACAGCAACCTCCAATAATATTTACCAAATTTTTATCCATATATTCTTTTATCTGTGCTGCCATCTGTTCTGGAGATTCATCATACTCTCCAAATGCATTTGGTAAACCTGCATTTGGATGGGCAGATACTCCAAAATTTGTTTTTTGTGCCAATACTTCTAAATGTGGAGTCAATTGATTCGCCCCTAAAGCACAATTAAACCCTACTGTTAACATAGGAATATGTGAAACTGAAATCAAAAAAGCCTCTGCAGTTTGTCCCGATAATGTTCGGCCACTGGCATCAGTTATTGTACCACTTACCATAATTGGCACCTCTATATTTCTTTCATCTTTAACTTCTTCTATAGCAAAAAGTGCTGCTTTCGCATTTAAGGTATCAAAAATAGTTTCTACTAATAAGATATCAGCTCCCCCATCTAATAGCCCTTCTACCTGTTGTTTATATGCTATTCTTAACTCATCAAAAGTTACTGCTCTAAACCCAGGATCATTAACATCAGGAGACATACTTGCTGTTCTATTTGTCGGGCCGATGGATCCAGCTACAAATCGAGGTTTATGGGGCTCATCTTTTGTAAACTCCTCTGCTACTTCTTTTGCTATTTTTGCAGATTCGTAATTTAATTCATAAACTAATTCTTCCATTTCATAGTCCGCCATGGCAATAGTCGTACCAGAAAACGTGTTAGTTTCTACAATATCTGCTCCCGCTTCAAAATATAACCGATGTACTTCTTTTATTGCCTCTGGTTGAGTTATACTAAGCAAATCATTATTTCCTTGCACAGGAACCGACCAATCTTTGAACCGTTCTCCTCTAAAATCCTCTTCTGTAAATTTATGACGCTGTAACATAGTTCCCATAGCTCCATCAAGCACAAGAATTCTTTCTTCCAATATTTTTTTTATGTCATTCATTTCTTAACATACATTTTTTTAAATTCTGGTTAACACTAGAATAATATTTTTAATCACTATTATAAAAACACTATAAATAGATGAAGTGCAATCAAATAGTATTCTTTTTTAAAAAGAAAAAATATATCAAGAAAATAATGGAAAAATATAGCAGAGCTATACATTTTCGTTATCTAGTCCGTAACCGGATAGAATGTAGCACCTTCTTTAACAGATAAAGGGTTGCTAAGGTTTCACAGGGTCTATTCCCTCCACCTTTCTTGATAACATTTTAAATAAATTTATGAACTAGATAGCATTTATTGCTAATCTGAACACAAAGAAAAGGCATAGTTATTTCTTTTGCAAGAAAAAAAACAAAAATAACAGTTGTGTTTAAATCTATTTCTCAATCTTCAATAGGATTATATCGACTAATGCTTAATCTACTCCTTCACTTATGGAATTAAGACATATGTACAGAGGGAGATAATTAAACTACACACTACTGAGTAAAGAGGTTATGTTTGCTGTTGTTTTCATTTTTTCAATTCTCGTGTGGACTTCTTATGTATTGAATTCTACCAATTAATATGAGGCACTTATAGTCATTTAACCTTATAAAGATAATTATCTGCAAAACTTCTACTCAAAATACTATGTCTGAAGCTATTTGATCTATATTCAATCCACAGAAATAACTAAAGTAAATGCTGTCATTAACATAATCCTCGACTTTATTAAATTATTTTAACCTGCTTTGATATGTGATCCGCAACACCTACTCTTTATAATATGTCTTTACTAAAAACCTGAAGACTATTTACTCATGTTTTATACACTCTAATAATAGTTATAATTCTACAACTTATGAATGAAGTGTTTTATAAAAAAGGTTGGTGGCATAAACATTGGAAATGGGTACTCCCAACGACAACTATATTAACTTTAACCTTCATATTTTTCTTTATGACAGGAGATGCCCTCTTTAGATATGGATCTGTATACGCACAACCTTCTCTTGTAAATAATGCTATAGAGATAACCAAAGAAAATGACCTTGTTATTGAAAAATTAGGTGAATTATCGCCTCATGATTTTTTTCGCCTATTAGAAGGAGAAGTCCAATACCTAAATCATAACAACGGAATCGCTATAACCGTTGGAATCAGAAGTATTAATGGTAAAAAAGCAAAACTAGATATTATTGCTCATCAAAACGGAAAAAATTGGGAATATCAAAAAATTACAGTAAGGATTAAAAAGCCCAAAAAAGAGACTATAAAAATACTTGAAAAATAATCTATTTAAGATTCTGGAGCTAATTCTATTTCTAGCCCATCTAGCTCTGGAGTGATTGGTATCTGACACCCTAATCGACTATTATCTTCTACATAAAACGCTTCTGCTAACATCAAATCCTCGTCCTGTCCCATTTCTGGCAATTTGTGATCTGATAAAACATAGCATTGACAAGATGCACACATTGCCATACCTCCGCAAGTACCTTCTACAGGAAGTTCATATGCTTTACAAACCTCCATTAGGTTCATTGCCATATCGGTTGGCGCCAATATTTCGTGTATCGCTCCTTCTCTATCTTTTATCTTTATAGTAATATCTGACATAACTGCTTATTTCTGTACAAAATATATTTAAAAACCTCATAATTTGCTACAGCAAATTATGAGGTTCAAAAATAAAATATTATCCTTTACACTATTGCTTTTACCACTTCTTTTTTGGCTTCTTTTTTAGTGCCATCAAATCCTTCTACACCACCTACAGTAGTATATTTCATCACATATTTCTTATCAGGAAAAATTCTCTGATACGCACTTTGACACATAATGGCAGCTTCATGGAAACCAGAAAGGATCAATTTAAGTTTTCCTTTATAGGTATTCACATCTCCAATAGCATAAATACCTGGGATATTAGTTTGATAATCATAAGAATTATCTACTTTAATTGCATTTTTTTCAATTTCTAATCCCCAATCTCCTATAGGGCCGAGTTTTGGTGAAAGACCAAATAACGGGATAAAATAGTCTGTATCTACATGAATATCTCCTTGTGTTTTATGCTTAATCCCTACGCCTGTAATATGATCTTCTCCTTTTAGTTCTTTAACCTCAGCTTCGGTAATTAGGTTTACTTTTCCTAGCTTGGTCAATTCTGCAACTCTCTCTACAGAATCTAATGCTCCTCTAAATTCATTACGTCTATGTACTAAAGTTACTTCACTTGCTACATCAGCTAAGAAAATAGTCCAATCTAATGCAGAATCACCACCTCCAGAAATCACAACTCGTTTATCTCTATACACCTCTGGATCTCGAATAATATATGCTACTCCTTTATCCTCAAAATCTACAATATTAGGGATAGGTGGTTTACGTGGTTCAAAAGAACCTAATCCTCCTGCTATAGCAACTACTGGTGCATTATGTTGTGTTCCTTTATTAGTAGTCACCAAAAATGTATCATCCTCTAACTTCTCGATAGTTTCTGCTCTCTCTCCTAAGGTAAAACCAGGATTAAAAGGTTTGATTTGCTCCATTAAATTATTCACTAAGTCCCCTGCCAATATTTCTGGAAATCCTGGAATATCATATATTGGTTTTTTGGGATATATTTCTGAACATTGCCCACCTGGTTGTGGTAAAGCATCGATAAGATGCGTTTTTAATTTCAGCAATCCTGCTTCAAATACAGTGAATAATCCCGTTGGGCCAGCTCCGATTATTAAAATATCAGTCTTGATCATTTTCAACTTCTTTTTTTCCTATTAATCCTTTGGTAAATTCGTTTAGTGTTTCCACTTTTTCTTCGAAATCACCTTTTATTGTTTTTCTATATTCGTTTAAATTTTTGACTAAGTCATCAATGTTTTCTGGAACTACTTCTTCAAAAAACTGACGTAATCGTTTTGCGGTTGTCGGCGACTTTCCGTTAGTCGAAATAGCCACTTTGACATTACCTTTGGTTACAATCCCTCCCATATAAAAATCACAATATGGAGGGTTATCTGCTACATTAACCAATTTATTTTTCTTCCTACAATCTTTATACACTTGTATATTAACCTCAGGAATATCTGTAGTAGCAATCACAATATGTTTTCTTTTTAAAAACCGTTTGCGATATTTTTTTTGTATCATTTCTATTCCGAATCTCTCTGCTAATGCTATCGTACCTTTTCTAAACATTGGTGATACTATAGTTACCTTTGCATCCGGACTAGATTTTAATAAGAACGTAAGTTTTTCTTCGGCTACATTTCCTCCTCCAACTATAAGTACTTCGAGGTTTTTAACCTTTAAAAAAACCGGGTATAAATTATTTCTTTTTTCCATTTTATTACTAACCCAAACTATTAAGATACAACTTCTTCTCGTATCTCTTTATAAATTGAAGCTAGTTTTGCTCTTTGACTCACAACTTCACCTATCACAATTATTGCTGGTGACGATAGTTTTTCTTCTATAACTATTTGCTCAATTGTATTTATAGTACCTAATCCGAATTTCTCATTTTCAGTTGTTCCATTCTGAATAATTGCTACAGGAATATCTTGCTTTTTCTCTGTAGTAAAGATACTAACTATTTCACTCAGCTTACTCATCCCCATTAAAACCACTACAGTTGCTTTTGATTTTGCTGCCAGATATATATCTTGGGATAATTTATGTGATTTTGTTGTTCCTGTAATTACCCAAAAACTCTCAGAAAATCCTCTTTTGGTTAAAGAAATACCTTGATACGCAGGCACTGCAAATGATGATGATATCCCAGGAACCATATCAGTTTCTATACCAAATTGTTGCACATAATCAATTTCTTCTGCTCCTCTACCAAAAATAAATGGATCTCCTCCTTTCAATCTTACTACATGACCATGGCTTTTTGCTCTATCTACAATTAATTCATTAATTTGTTCTTGTTGATAAGCATAGCACCCTTTTCGTTTCCCTACAAAAATCTGCTCCGCTTTTGATGCGTATTTTAGTAATGTTTCATTTATAAGAGCATCATACAACACCACATCGGCTGATTCTAAAGCTTTAACAGCTTTAAGCGTAATCAAGTCAGGATCTCCTGGCCCTGCTCCTACTACGGTCAATTTTGGTGTTTTATTGTTCATTATTTATTGTTTTAATCATTTACCATCTTTGTAATTATCACTAAGAAGTTGATCAAATTTACGGCTTTATACGTTCTCTACTTCAAGTGCTCTAAATTCTTGCACTTTTTGTAAAAATTGCTCTGCTTTTTTGATATAATCCACCGCAAAATCCTTACTTGGTGCATTTTTCTGAATTTGATATATTAAATCAGCAAACGTGCCATCTACGTTTATCTTTCCATTAGCTACAAACTCATCATCAAACTGGCTTATAATACCTGCATGTGTATTTGTTTTCTTATTCTCTGCCAACAACAATGCTTTTGCCGAATTTACTAAAGAACTATATGCGTGATATACGGCATCAGAATATATTTCATTTTCAAAAGAGAGTTTTGCATTTTCAATTTTCTCTTCACTTTCTAAAAACAAAGTAGCAATTAAATCAATAACAACTCCTGCACATTCTCCAATCCCAATCGCTTTAACATAATTTTCCTCTGTCCCCCAATCAATAAAATCTTCTTGAGTAAGGTTATCAGCATTGGATAGGTCAGTAAGTAAATCATAGAAATATTTCTCCCCTTTATCAGCATAATATGCTACAAATGGCTTTCCATTTGCATTTGCTTCAAAATCATTTAATATTCTTCTTAATGCTTCTGGTCCTCTTCTACTAGGAATTTTCACAACTTTGTCGGCAAACTTTCCTTTTCCATCACCTAGATTACCACCTCCTAGCAATACTTGTAATGCTGGAGCTACTAGTTTATCTTTTGTACGTATAGACATTCCCTGAAAGCCAATATTCGCCATATTATGTTGCCCACAAGCATTCATACACCCACTAATTTTGATCACCAAATCTTCTTTTTCAAGATATTGAGGGTATTCAGTTTTGATTACTCGTTCTAACTCTTCTGCAATACCTGTACTACTTGCAATACCCAAATTACATGTATCTGTACCAGGACAAGCGGTAATATCCACAGCTTTATTATATCCAGATTCTACGAATCCTAATTTTTCTAGTTCCTGGTAGAAAAAAGGCAATAAATCTTCCTTTACAAAAGGAATCAAAATATTCTGACGTAAGGATAATCGAATCTCTCCAGCAGCATATTTTTCGACAAGATCAGCTAACAATCGAGCTTTATCTGTATAAAAATCTCCTAACAATACTTTTATCCCTATTGCAACATATCCTTGTTGCTTTTGGGAGATTACATTAGTTGTTTTCCATAACTCAAAAGCTTTTTGATTTTTAATGTCTACTTGTGGAGCTTCAACTGTTACGGGAACAGAAACTTCATATGCATCAGCATTGATTGCAACTGTTTTTTGCTTGATGGCTTTTTGTTCTGCTTCTACCAATTCTTTGAATGCTTCTAAACCAATATCTTTAAGCAAAAATTTCATTCTAGCTTTAGCTCTGCTCTTACGTTCTCCATGGCGATCGAATATTCTCAATACTCCTTCCATTAAAGGAATAATCTTATCTGTCGGTAAGAAATTATATAATTCATCTGCATGTCTAGGCTGAGATCCTAATCCACCACCTAACATCACTTTAAACCCTCGAACTCCATTTTCAATTCTTGCGATAAAACCTAAATCATGCATATAAGATAAACCCGTATCTTCATCTGTTCCAGAAAAGGACACTTTGAACTTACGCCCCATTTCCTGACAAATCGGATTCCTTAAAAAGAAACGAAACAATGCATCTGCATATGGAGATACATCAAAAGGTTCTTTTGGATCTATTCCTGCAGTTTCTGAAGCAGTTACATTACGTACTGTATTTCCACAAGCTTCTCTTAATGTTACATCATCCTTTTCTAATTCTGACCAAAGTTCTGGGGTTCTATTTAAATCTACATAATGAATCTGGATATCTTGACGTGTTGTGATATGTAATCTCCCTCTAGAATATTCATCAGATACCTCACAGATACGTCTTAATTGATTACTCAATACCTTACCATAAGGTAGTTTAATACGAATCATTTGCACTCCCTCTTGACGCTGACCATATACTCCACGTGCTAAACGAAGGCTTCGAAATTTTTCTTCATCTATCTTACCTTTATGGAATTGCTCTATTTTATTAGCCAATTCTACAATGTCTTTCTGGACAATCGGGTTTTCTATTTCGGTTCTAAAACTTTGCATCTCTCTCTTTTTTTTTTCGTATTTCTATCCTTAAAAAAGGACATAATTATGACTTTTGTATGATAGCTTTATCTATTAAAAAAATTGTTGTTTTCTTCTCATAATAGAAAAAAACTTTTTATTTATTACTCTATAAAGCCTACTCCAGAAGTATTATTAGTTTGTGAATCTATTAATATAAATGACCCTGACGCTTTATTCTTACTATAAGAATCAATTGCTAAAGGCTTACTTAATTGTATTTGAACTTTTCCTATTTCATTTAAGCTTAATGAATTTTTTGAAATATCTTCTCCAGAAAAATCGGTGGCAATAGTCCCACTTATGCTTTTCACCTTTGCCAAAATTCTACTACTCCCGCTTTGCAAAAAATAATTAGCTCCAGAGTTAAGATCTTTACTATCCATCCAACAAACCGTAGCTGTCAACAGCTTTTCTACTCTTGGTTTTTCTGAGGATTTCACAATCATGTCTCCACGGCTAACATTTACATCATCCTCCAAAGTAATCGTACATGAGCTTCCTCTTCCTGCGGTATCAAATTTTTGATCAAAAAAGTAAATTTCTTTTACTTTTGACGTAGTTAATGAAGGCAAGATAGTAACTTCATCTCCAACTGAAATATCTCCTCCATATAACTTTCCTGCATATCCTCTAAAATCATGAAATTCATCCTTTTTGGGGCGAATTACTGTCTGAATTGGAAAACGTACCTGAGCTTTTTCATAAACATCTTGTGCATCCAATTCTTCTAGATGTTCTAATAATGTCTGACCAGAATACCAAGGTGTTCTTTCTGATTTATCTACTACATTATCTCCTTGCAAAGCACTAACCGGAATAAAAGTTATATTCTGTTCTTTATAATCACTTTTTGCTATCAGAGTCTCGAAATCTTTTTTTATCGCTTCAAATTTTTCTTGAGAAAAATCTACTAAATCCATTTTATTAATCGCAACTATTACATCCTTAACTCTCAATAAGTTATTGATGAAAAAATGTCGATATGTCTGCTCTATAACTCCTTTACGAGCATCTACCAAAATAATAGAAGCTTGAGAGGTTGATGCTCCTGTGACCATATTTCTAGTGTACTCTATATGACCTGGAGTATCTGCAATAATGTAACTTTTCTCTTTTGTAGAAAAATAAATATGAGCGACATCTATAGTTATTCCTTGTTCTCGCTCTGCTACCAAACCATCTGTAGCTAATGAAAAATCTAGGTAATCAAATCCATTAGCTTTACTTCTAGTTTCGATTGCTTCTAATTTATCTGTAGTTAGTGATTTTGTATCATATAGGATACGACCAATTAAGGTACTTTTACCATCATCTACACTTCCTGCTGTTGCTATTTTTAATACGTCCATAGCTATTGTTATTTTTACTCTTGAGAGCAGTATTCTTTATTGTTGATTATTAGTATTCTTAGAAATACCCTTGTTGTTTACGTTTTTCCATCGCTGCTTCAGATCGTTTGTCATCTATACGCGCTCCTCGTTCTGAAATTGTTGATTGCCTAATCTCATCAACAACTTTATCAATGGTAATCGCATCTGATAGCACTGCGGCTGTACATGACATATCCCCTACTGTACGAAATCTTACCATTCGTTCTTCTACTACTTCATCTTCTTCTCTATACACCACACCATCTTCTGCTGACCAAATCATACCATCTCGAATAAATATTTTACGTTTATGTGCAAAATATATTGATGGAATCTCAATGGCTTCTTTTTGAATGTAACTCCATACATCTAATTCTGTCCAGTTACTAATTGGAAATACTCGTACATTTTGACCTAAATCTATCTTTCCATTAAGGTGATCAAATAATTCTGGACGTTGATTTTTTTCATCCCACTGTCCAAAATCATCTCTAACTGAAAATATACGCTCTTTAGCTCTTGCCTTTTCTTCATCTCTTCTAGCTCCTCCTATGGCAGCATCAAACTTAAATTCTTCTAAAGCGTCCAAAAGTGTAGTAGTTTGCAAACTATTACGACTTGCATATTTCCCTTTTTCTTCTACTACCTTACCTTGATCAATAGAATCCTGAACATTTCGAACAATCAGTTCTACTCCTAATTCTTTAGCCAAGCGATCTCTAAATTCTATAGTTTCAGGAAAATTATGCCCTGTGTCAATATGTAATAATGGGAAAGGAATTTTTCCTGGGTAAAATGCTTTCTGAGCTAATCGCACCAAAGTAATAGAATCTTTTCCTCCTGAAAAAAGCAATACTGGTTTTTCGAATTGCGCAACTACTTCTCTAAAAATATAAATTGCTTCGCTCTCCAAAGGATTTACCTTAAGAACAGATGACCCTACCAGATTACTAGCTGATCCATTTAATTGTTCTACATTCTTTTCTAGTATTTCCATTCTTATCTTTTTCGTAATTTATTAGTTAGTATGTAACCCACACTCTCTATTTTCTAACACTTTCGTAGGGTCAAAATATTTGAATTCGTTTGGTAGTTTATTTTTCTCTAAATACACATCCAATTCTGCATCACTGTAATAATAAAAAGGACTTACTTTTAAAACACCATCTTTTCCAAGACTTAAAATATCTAAAGAATCCCGTAATGCTGTTTGTCCTTTTCTAAGATTTGTAAACCATACATCAGGAGCAAAATCTAACATTGCTCTTTTGAAAGGTTCTAACTTTACTTGTTCTGTAAAAATCTTATGCTTAGGATCATCAATATCAGGAATTCCCATCACTACATCTCTGTGTGCCGAAGTTTGTTTTGGAACATATAATTGAACATTTAAGTCAAGTAAATCAATTACTTCTTCTGCATGCTTATATGTATTTGGTGTATTATACCCAGAATCACACCAAATCACTGGTATATCATTTAACGCTTCTGCACAAACACCAAGAATAGCTGCTTCATATGGTCTAAAATTGGTAGTAACAACTGGAGTTTCTGCATTCAAAATAGCCCATTGAGTAATTTCTAGAGGAGTTTTATCCTTTAGTGATTTATTTAGGTCTGATATTTCTTTTTCTGTTAAGTTCATAATTTTCTTTCTTTTACCATGGCTAAAACCCTAAAATGAATTCGGGATGAGATAAATATCACTTTCCCCATTTAATTCGATTCCAAATTCTTTCATGAAAGAAATATAAAATCATTTTGGTCACAAAATCAATAGACGCTATAGAAGTAGCAAGTGCTATTTCTCCAGTTAAAATATAGGATACAATCAATGTATCTAATGTCCCCACCACTCTCCAGCTTACTGCTTTTGCAATACTACGTATAGGTTTCTCAGAAGTTTTATCACCCTGATATGTTGTTTTCTGTACGGATACTTTATCTAATATCATTTGATCTACAATCATTTTTTCTTAAATTCTATTACCCTATCGGATTAGTAGATTAAAAAACAAATGTATATATAAAATTTGTGTATTAGTCCAAAATACCAAAAAATTCTTACCAAAATGTAATGAATTACGATATCCTCAACAAAAACTCTACTAGTTTAGTAGATTATTAAAACAATATTCAGGAATTGGACGTAACAATTAACAAATGATTCTATAATTTTCATTAAGTATTCTTAAAAATCACAAAAAAACAGGTTAATTTAAAAACAGTTACAATATGCTTCCTTACTCGCCGTTGTTCTCATATTAGTAATTAAAAACAATATGATCAAAATGAAAAGATTTGCAATGCTTTTATTCTTAGTAAGTACTCCGTTATTTTTTTCTTGCAATAGCGATGATGATGATACTCCTACACAAATAGATTTAAATTTAATCTCTGGAGAATGGGACTTAACAGGAATTAAATCCGAGGATGGAAAAGCTTCTGCTACTATTAGTAATATTTCTGTAAATGGCGACTACAATGTTTCTGGAAAAGATTTCAACGCTGAGGCTATTTTTACAGATGGTGAACCCAACACTTTTACCAGCTCAGGAAGCTTTATTTCGGTAGCCTCAATTACTTTTGCAACTCAAGATCCCATTGAGTATGAAAGAGAAATACCTAATTTTATCGGAGCAGGAGAATGGAAAGCTGAGGGTAATATATTAACGACTATTGTTGAGGGTGTAAAAAGCTCATTCGAAATTGTTTCTTTAACTGAAGAGACAATGAGTTTAAAAGTGGAAATTAACGAAACCATTGAGCAACAAAATATTACTTTTGAGATAACAGGAAGTCAGGTTTTCACCTTGACTAAAAAATAAAAACATTTTTTATTATCTAAAAAAAGACTCAGTGTTTTACTGAGTCTTTTTTTTTATACTTTTCCTAATGCTTGTTCTATATCCTTAATAATATCATCGACATGTTCCAACCCTACAGAACATCTAACCATACCATCTGTAATCCCCACAACTTCTTTATCTTCATCAGCTAATTTGCTATGTGTTGTAGAAGCAGGATGCGTTACTATAGTCCTAGTATCTCCAAGATTAGCCGATAAAGAACACATTTTAATACTATCAAAAAAGGTTTTCCCTGCCTGCACTCCTCCACTCACTTCAAAAGCAACAATATTGCCTCCTGATTTCATTTGCCGTCTAGCGATTTCATATTGTGGGTGAGATTTTAGAAATGGATATTTCACCCAATTAATTTTGGGATGTGCTTCTAAAAACTCAGCTAATTTATAGGCATTTTCACAATGACGATCTACACGAACAGCCAATGTTTCTAAACTTTTAGATAATACCCAGGCATTAAAAGGTGATAGTGCTGGTCCTGTATTGCGAGAGAATAAGTAAATCTCTCTAATCAACTCTTTTTTACCCACGGTTACCCCTCCTAATACTCTTCCTTGACCGTCTATCAACTTGGTAGCCGAATGTATAACAAGATCTGCTCCAAACTGAATGGGGTTTTGTAAATATGGAGTTGCAAAACAGTTATCAATAATCAAAAGTAAATTATGCTTTTTAGCAATTTTACCCAACACCTCTAAATCCAGAATATCTACTCCCGGGTTTGTAGGAGATTCTGCATATAGAATTTTGGTATTAGGCTGAATCAAACTCTCTATCTTTTCGGTCTCGTCTACTCTAAAATAACTTGTTTCTATATTCCACTTAGGGAAATACTTAGTAAACAATGTATGTGTAGATCCAAAAATAGATCGTGCTGATATAATGTGATCCCCAGAATCTAATAAAGCTGCAAATGTCGAGAAGACCGCTGCCATACCAGTTGCAAATGCATACCCATCTTCTGCTCCTTCTAACTTACAAATTTTATCTACAAATTCTGTAGTATTAGGGTTACTAAAGCGGCTATATAGATTACGATCTTTCTCTTCTGCAAAAGCTGCTCTCATTTCCTCAGAATCTTCAAAAACAAATCCCGAAGTCAAATACATTGGTGAAGAATGCTCCAAAAACTGTGTTTTTTCGGTCTGTGTTCTAACTGCTTGTGTTTCAAAATTTATACTATCGAGACTCATACTACCTTATTATTTACTACCACTTTATATGCTATTGTAGCAGTTGGTTCCAATGTTTTAGATACCGAGCAATATTTTTCAAATGATAATTGCGCTGCTCTTTTTGCTTTTTCGGGAGCTATTTCCCCTTCAAGAAATACAGTTACTACTATATTTTTAAAAGGCTTTGCTCCATCAATTTCTTCTCGACTACCATCGACTTCTGCTCTATAATCCGTAATTTCTTGTCGTTGTTTCCTTAAAATTGATATTACATCAATCGCGCTACATCCTGCAACTCCCATTAACACATACTCCATTGGGCTCGGTGCTAAATCATGTCCTCCAACCTCGGCTTTACTATCAATATGAGTGACGTGCCCTCTCTCATTTTTTAACTCGAAATGGTAATCGTTATCTATTCTTTTGAGTTGTATTTTCATTATTCTAATATTTATTTTTCAATTTAACATGACTTAATTAATATCCCCTCCAACCGGAAGACCACTCGGAACAGCACTCACAACTTCTTTATCAAAATCAGTTTCATTTAATGTATTCAAAAAAGAAATGATTGGCGCCATATCTTTAACTTTAATTCGTATTTTTTTTACCAAAGAATCTAATTGATCGTCAGCAATATTAGGGTTTTGAGATTTTCCTGAAGCTATATCTTCATAAAACTCTAATACTTTTTGTAAGCTTTTCATGTTACCATTATGCATATACGGTGCTGTAAATTGCAAATTTCTTAAGGTTGGAGTTCTAAAAGAAAACTGTTCATCAAAACCTCTGTCTGGTATTTTTAATATATCATTTTCTTGTAATCCCAAAACATGCATTTTATAATCAGAAAACATAGGCCCTATATGGCAATTCGCACAACCTACTTTTTTAAACAACTTAAAACCTTCTTTTTCTGAAAGGGAAATTGCATTTTCGTCTCCTGCTATATATTGATCAAAACGAGAATTATTTGTTACCAAAGTTCTTTCAAAAACAGCTATCGTTTTGGATAAATTAACACTATTAATAGCATCTTTCTCTCCAAACGCCTCTTCAAATAATTGTTGATATTCAGGAATTGCTTTCAATCTAGCAATAACAACATCCAGGATGTCCTTTTCAGCATATTTACGACCTCTCATTTCTTCAAGAGCTTTGATTGGTTCTAAAGCCTGTTTTTCTAAACTTTCTACTCTCGAATCCCAAAACATCGGAGCTTTATCAGGGTCATATTCATTATTCATGTCAATACCATTATATGCTGTATTTAAAATAGTATGAGCATTTCTTTTCACAAAAGGAATATCATTTGGTTTATTAAAAACCCGATTACTTCCAAAACCTTTTCCATTTACACCAATAGAAATATCCCGAAACTCAGCATAACCATTCTTAGGATGATGACAAGTAGCACAAGCTACATCTTTATTACCTGACAATATCGGATCAAAAAAAAGTAATTTTCCTAAAGCAGCTTTTTCAGGAGAACTAGGATTATCTTTGGGTGATTTTACCGTTTTAGGGAGCGCTGTATATTGAACTAACACATCTTCTTTAGCAATTGTTTCATAATTAACTTTTTCTGAATTAAAGCAACCGACTACAAAAAAGCACACTAAACCTAACAATAAGTTCTTTTTTTGCCAAATAATTGTATATCCTATTGTAATCTTCATTATCCTTTTTCTGTTAATCTCAATATATCTCCAAAAACACCTCTTGCTGTAACTGCTGCACCAGCACCAGCACCTTGAATTACTATGGGTTGGTCTCCATAAGACTCTGTATAAATCTCGAATATAGAGTCAGAACCTTTTACCTGTCCTAATGCGCTACTTTGAGGAACAGAAACTAATTTTACATCAAGATTTCCTTTTTCTTTGGATAAATCTCCCCAAAGATCACCAATATACCTCAATACATGATTAGGTTTTTGCTCTTCTTTAATTTTTTGGTATACAGGGTTCAAGTTATTTAATTTTTCTAAAAACTCTTGAGCTCTTCCTAATCTCAATTCTTCTGGAATTAAATTATGAATATTTATGTCATCAAATTCGTTGCTTAAATCCAATTCTCTTGCCAAAATCAATAACTTTCTTCCTACATCATTTCCACAAAGGTCTTCACGAGGATCTGGCTCTGTAAACCCTTTATCAATCGCTTCTTGTAGAACTTCACTAAACAATCGATTTTCATTAGAATATGTATTAAACAAATAGCTTAATGACCCCGAAAAAACTCCTTTGATTCTTGTGATATTTTCTCCTGACAAATGCAACAATTTGATAGTATCAATAAGTGGCAATCCAGCTCCTACATTAGTTTCATATAAATACTGTTTTTGATTGCGCTCTAGTTTTTCTCTTAATTTTTTATAAAAATCAAAACTTAATGTATTTGCTACTTTATTTGAAGACACCAAATCAAAACCATGTTCTACCAGATGTATATAATGTGCTGTAAATGCTTCGCTTGCTGTATTATCTATAGCTATCAAATTTTCTAGATGATGTTCATCTGCATATCTAACAATATCTTCTATGGTATATGAAATTCCTTTTTCATCGATATCGTCTTTCCAATGTTTATTTATGCCATTTTTATCTAAAAGTACTTTTCTAGAATTCGCTACTGCAAAAATATTAAGGTTTATTTTTTTTCGTTTTTCGATCTGCTCTGAAGATTTCAGAATTTGTTCTATCAACGTACCTCCTACTAATCCGTGACCAAATATTGCAAGGTTAATTTTTTTAGCGATTTCAAAAATTTCTCCATGAATTACGTTTAACGCACGATGCAATTGTTCTTTTTTCACTACTAAACTTACGGTTGCACCAGTAACTGTATTATTAAAAAGTAATGGGATCACTTGGTTTTTGATCAGTGCATTATAGGGTTTATGAAATGTACTCAAATCTTGACCAATAATTGAAATCACCGATACATTTTCTTCTATTGAAATACCACTAACATCGCGTTTGTGAAAATCAGATTCAAACTCTTGTTCTAATACAGCCTTAGCTTCTTTTGCTTTATCTGCTTCAACAACAAATCCTATTCCTCGCTCTGAAGAACCTTGAGAAATAATACTAACACTAATATTTTTATGTGCTAATACTCTAAATATTCTTGCATCTACACCTACTTTACCTAAAAGTCCTCTTCCTTCAAGGTTAATCAAAGCTACATCCTCTATAACTGAAAGAGATTTAATTCCTTTTTCACTTGAAGTAGCGGTAATTAAAGTTCCATCATTTTTATAATCAAAAGTATTCAATATCCTAAGAGGAATGTTCTTTTCTATTAGCGGTATAATGGTCTTTGCATGAAGAATATTAGCTCCAAAGTATGCTAATTCATTAGCTTCTGCAAATGACAATCTTTCTATTTTCTTCGCATCTGGGACCAAATCTGGATTTGCTGTATAAATCCCATTAACATGAGTAAAATTTTGTAATTCCTCAGCTTCTAGATAATTTGCCAATAATGATGCTGTATAATTGCTTCCATTCCTACCTAAAGTAGTTGTTTCATTATTGGTATTAGATGCTATAAAACCAGTAACTACATTTACAGTAGTTCCATTATGTTTATTAAAATGGCTAATCACATTTTCTTTAGACAACTTATCCAGAGGTTGGGCATCTCCAAACTGAGTATCCGTAATTATAAGCGATCTACTATCAGTAAAATTAGCTTTAATATCTTTTTCTCGCAGGAGTTGTGTCACCAATTTTGCTGAAATCACTTCCCCTTGAGATAGTACTTGATCTTTTATTCTTTTACTATAATCTCCTAAAAGAGACACTCCTTCAAAAAGTTTGTCAAGTGTTTCGAATTCCTGAGTAAAATCTACACCCTTAAAATCATCTAATTGATATTTTTTAAGAACTTCTAATTGTTCTTGATAAGGTTTGCCTTTTGATGCTTTTTCGAGAATCTCTTCTAGTTCATCTGTGGTATTACCCCTTGCAGAGAGCACCACTGTTATCCTCTCATTTTTTCTAACTTTATCTTCAATTATATTAATTACAGAATGAATTCCTTTTCCATTAGCTAATGATTTTCCTCCAAATTTTAAGATTTTCATTTTTCTTGCTTTAAAAAATATCTTTTAACAATTTACTTAATTGCTCAAACTCTATTAAAAAAGCATCATGACCATGTACAGAATTAATAATCCCATGGGTAACATTATGCTTCACTTCTTGTAACTCTTTAAACGTTATTTTATCTTCAGCTGCCGTAAAAAAGATATCAGAATCCACACTAATAATATGAATATTAGAATGTATATACTTAGCTACTTCTCTAAAACTCCCTCTATTTTCTGTAATATCGATATTGGCCAGAATATGATTTAATTCTTTATATGCAGAAAGTGTAAATCTACTATCCAATCGTTCTCCGTGATACATAAGCCAACTTTCTACATTATAAACACTTCTTTCTTCATTAAAAGTTCTATCAAATTTTTGTTTAAACGATTCTGGAGATCTATAAATAAGCATTGCATGCAATCTTGCATCATGAACTGGGTTATTAGAATTTAATAAAATCTGTTCTTGCACCAGACAATTTGCTTTTAACCAATCTGTAGATTTCCAATCTGTGGCAACAGGAATAAGGTTCTTTATTAATCTAGGTTCTAGAGCAGCCATTTCCCATGCTATTCCTCCTCCTACAGAACCTCCAATTACAGCATATAATTCGTCTATTTTTAGTAATTTCAATCCTTCAGAAAAGATGGCTGCAATATCTCTTGCATTAAAAGTTTTATAATCTTCAATTAAATTCTCTTTAATCCCATCATACCCGTTTCCGGGAATATTAAATGATAAAACAGTATATCGATTAGTATCAATACATTTTCCTTCTCCTATCAGACCACTCCACCATCCGTCTGAACCGCATACCGTAGAATTACCAGTAAGCGCATGATTCACCAATACAATTGGCGCTTGATAAAGTGGTCTACCAAACACTTGATATGTTAGTGTAATATGATGGATACATCTAGTTTTTACAGTAGTAAAATTCGAAATGTCAAGTTTTTGAAGCATGGGAAAAGTATATATAACTCTTTAATTTTTATTTGACAGTTTCGGTTATCTTGGCAAAAGCCCTCTCTAAATCCCCTTTTAGATCTTCGATATCCTCTAATCCAACGGACAATCTTATTAAATCCTGTGTTACACCTGTAGACTCTTGTTGACTAGTATCTAATTGTTGATGCGTAGTACTTGCAGGGTGAATAATCAAAGATTTTGTATCCCCAATATTAGCTAGTAAAGAAAAAATCTTTGTCTCATTTGCTACAGTTTTTGCGGAATCAAATCCTCCTTGTACTCCAAAAGTTATGATACCGCTTTGTCCTTTTGGCAAATATTCTTGAGCTAATTTATAATACGAATCTCCTTCTAATCCAGGGTATTTCACCCAAGTTACTTCATCTCTATTTTGTAACCATTTTGCTAAAGCTAATGCATTCTCGCTATGCTTTTTAATTCTAATCTCTAAAGTTTCTAAACCTTGCAAAATCTGAAATGCATTAAATGGACTTAATGCAGCACCATGATCTCTCAATCCTTCTATTCTTGCTTTAGCAATAAACGCCGCTGCGCCCAATGCTTCATGATATATTAATCCATGATATCCAGGAGATGGCTCTGTAAATTCAGGAAATTTACCACTAGACCAATCAAAAGTTCCTGCATCTATAATTGCACCTCCCAAAGAAGTTCCATTACCGCTGATATATTTGGTAAGAGAATGAATAACGATATTAGCCCCGTATGCTATAGGATTTAACAAAGCTGGGGTGGCAACGGTATTATCCACAATTAAGGGTACTTTATGAGCTTTAGCTTCTCGTGAAATTGCTTTTAGATCTAGTACATCCAACTTTGGATTACCAAGAGATTCTACAAAAAATGCTCTTGTATTTTCTTGTGTGGCATTTTTAAAATTTTCAGGATTCGAAGGATCCACAAATGTAGTAGTAATCCCAAATCTCGGTAAGGTAACCCCCAAAAGGTTATAGGTTCCACCATACAAACTACTCGAAGCAACAATATGATCGCCAGCTTTAAGTAACGTGAGTAATGTCGTATTGATTGCTGCAGTACCTGATGCGGTTACAACTGATGCAATACCTCCCTCTAATGCCGCAAGACGTTGTTCTAAAACGTCATTTGTAGGATTGTTTAAACGGGTATAAATATATCCAGATTCTGATAAATTAAACAAGCTTGCCGCATGATCGGCATCCTTAAAAACATATGAAGTGGTTTGATAAATCGGTACCGCTCTGGTTCCCGCATTAGCAGATACGTCATGCCCAACATGTAAAGCTTCTGTTGCAAATTTTTGTGTGCTCATAATTTTCTGTTTAAAATTTTAATAATAAAATACAAATACATCAAACATTATGTTTGGTTATAGAAAATTAAAAAGAAAGGAAAACGACAATTACAAGAAAGCAATTGTATCGAGTTATCTTTTTCGCCGAAACGAATAGAATTTAGCACCTTCTCTAAATGAATCTAAAGGGTTGCTAAGGTTTCACTGGGTCTATTCCCTCCACCTTTCTTAATAACTTACTAATATGTATAAGAAACTTCATGACAAAACTAGTGAATATTTTTAAACTGTATCATTTTTATTTAAAAAATTATTTTATTCAGTAAATAATCCTCGGGGCAAGCCCACGAGGCATTAAAATAATCTTAACTGATTATCTTTTTTCAAAACCTTATA
>CANMLS010000027.1 GCA_947498785.1 uncultured Aquimarina sp.
CAGAATAGCCTCTATCCATTAGTAATAAATCTCTAGTGTTAATATGAGCTAAGTGCCTATGTGCAAAAGAAAGTTCATTTGTTCTATAATGATCAATTTGTGCATCGATACT
The DNA here is from genome assembly GCA_947498785.1 of uncultured Aquimarina sp. GTDB lineage: Bacteria > Bacteroidota > Bacteroidia > Flavobacteriales > Flavobacteriaceae > Aquimarina. Next base: position 113 of record CANMLS010000027.1, read on the forward strand.
AATTTGATTCAACACATCATATGCTTGAGAAATCCGAGCTAAAACTACTTTTCTATTGTTTTCAGTTCGAGTTTCAAAATGACCATAATTCTCAACCAAATTATCACTAAAAGGCAATTGCATGGTACTCCCATCAATGCCAACCAATCGATACCTCTTCCATTTCTTTACGTGACTGGCTTTAGTGTAATAAAAATCGCATTGGGACCTGTTTAAATCTACAAATAATTCAGGCTTCAATTTTAACCTGTGCTGGCTTAATGCTGATTTCGTATAAAAATGTTCATCAAAATAGAGATCTAACTCTTGTTGAATACTTGATTTTCCAAGTTGGAAAAGAAAATAAACCAGATTTGAAAAAGATAAATTACGGTTTCGAGTAAAACAAACCTCAGAAGTCCGATAAGATTCTTTGGTGCTATCATTTTCAATTATTTTTTTAATGTTTTTTAAAAGGGCTTTTGAAAAAATTTCTGCCCTTTTTACCAATAGATTTTTTGGATTCGTATCGATCCTTTTCTACACCCTAAAAATACTAAATTTTCTTAACTTAACGACATTGATAAAACGGGTTAAAAACACAAGATTGTTACAGTATTTAAACAAAAAACCGAAGTGTTTTCATACTTCGGTTTCTGATATATTATCTTATCAAAAGAGATATTTTATCCTTTCAAACTAGCTGATAAGTATTCACGATTCATACGTGCAATATTCTCTAATGAAATTCCCTTTGGGCATTCGATTTCACAAGCTCCAGTATTGGTACAGTTACCAAAACCTTCTTCATCCATTTGATTTACCATTGCCAACACACGATCTGTAGCTTCTACTTGCCCTTGTGGCAACAATGCAAACTGAGAAACTTTGGCAGATGTAAATAACATCGCAGAAGCATTTTTGCATGCTGCTACACAAGCACCACAACCAATACAAGTTGCAGCTTCAAATGATTCATCAGCATCATCTTTATTTACCGGGATGGCATTTGCATCAATCGTATTACCAGAAGTATTTACAGAAATATATCCTCCAGCATGCTGAATTCTATCAAATGCACTTCTATCAATCATTAAATCTTTTACTACTGGAAATGCTTTTGCTCTAAATGGCTCGATATAAATGGTATCTCCATCATTAAACTTACGCATATGTAATTGACAAGTAGTTACCAAACGATCAGGCCCATGCGGCTCTCCATTAATTTGTAAAGAACAAGCACCGCAGATACCTTCTCTACAATCATGATCAAATACTACTGGCTCTTCTCCTTTAGTAATAAGTTCTTCATTTAACACGTCTAACATTTCTAAAAAAGACATGTCTCCTTCAATTCCCTTCACTTGATAGTCTACTATCGCTCCTTTTGAGGTAGCGTCTTTTTGACGCCATATTTTTAGTGTAAGATTCATAGCTTTTTTATTTATAAGAACGTGTTTTTAATTCAATATTTTCGAAGACCAAATCTTCTTTATGCAACTTAGCATCTTTAGGTTCACCTTTGTATTCCCATGCAGACACATATTTAAAGTTTTTATCGTCACGTAAAGCTTCACCTTTTTGCTCTCCATCCTGCTCTACTGATTCTTCTCTAAAGTGTCCTCCGCAAGATTCATTACGATCCAAAGCATCTTTTGCAAACAGTTCTCCTAATTCTAAGAAATCTGCTACTCTTCCAGCTTTTTCTAATTCTGGATTCATACTATTCGCTTCTCCAGGAACCTTTACATTCTTCCAGAAATCTTCGCGTAATGCTGCAATTTCACCAATCGCTTCTTTTAGATCTTTTTCATTACGAGACATTCCGCATTTATTCCACATAATTTTACCTAATTTCTTATGGTAATAATCTACAGAATGCTCTCCAGATCCACCCATTAATTTTTCGATACGATCTCTTACATCTTTCTCTGCCTGATCAAATTCTGGTGTATCTGTTGGGATTTTTCCGGTACGGATATCATGAGATAAATAATCCCCTATTGTGTATGGTAACACAAAATATCCATCTGCTAATCCTTGCATCAATGCTGATGCTCCCAATCTGTTTGCTCCATGATCAGAAAAATTAGCTTCTCCAGCTGCATAACATCCAGGCACAGTAGTCTGCAAGTTATAATCCACCCATAATCCTCCCATTGTATAATGTACAGCAGGGTAAATCATCATCGGAGTTTTATATGGATTTTCATCAACGATTTTTTCATACATCTGAAATAAGTTACCATATTTATCTTCGATAACTTTTTCTCCTAATTCCCGAATTTGATCTGGAGTTGGATTATGCATTCCCGAAGTCAATGCCTTTTCTTTTCCGTATCGTTGGATAGCTGCTGCAAAATCAAGATATACAGCTTCTCCAGTCTTATTTACACCAAAACCAGCATCACAACGTTCTTTAGCTGCTCTGGATGCTACATCACGTGGCACAAGGTTACCAAAAGCAGGATAACGACGCTCCAGATAATAATCTCTCTCTTCTTCTGATAGTTGTGTTGGTTTTAATTTACCAGCACGTATTGCTTCTGCATCTTCAATTCTTTTTGGCACCCAAATACGTCCATCATTACGTAATGATTCTGACATTAGCGTTAGTTTAGACTGATGATCTCCAGAAACTGGAATACAGGTTGGGTGAATTTGCGTATAGCAAGGGTTTGCAAAGAATGCTCCTCTACGGTGTGCTCTCCATGCTGCCATTACATTACTTCCCATAGCATTGGTACTCAAAAAGAATACATTTCCGTAACCTCCTGTAGCCAAAACAACTGCATGAGCAGAATGTCTTTCTATTTCTCCAGTAACCAGGTTACGTGCTATAATCCCTCTTGCTTTTCCATCGATTTTTACCAGATCCAGCATTTCATGACGATTAAACGCCTGTATCTTTCCTCTATTAATTTGGCGATTCATTGCAGAATACGCTCCTAAAAGTAATTGCTGACCTGTTTGTCCTTTGGCATAAAATGTTCTGGATACCAAAACTCCTCCAAATGAACGATTGTCCAACAATCCACCATACTCACGTGCAAAAGGAACTCCTTGTGCAACGCATTGATCGATAATATTTCCAGAAACCTCAGCTAATCGATATACGTTAGCTTCTCGAGATCTATAATCTCCTCCTTTTACCGTATCATAGAATAAACGGTAGTTAGAATCACCATCTCCCTGATAATTCTTAGCAGCATTAATTCCTCCTTGAGCTGCAATCGAGTGTGCACGACGAGGAGAATCCTGATAGCAAAATGTTTTTACATTATAACCAAGTTCGGCTAGAGTTGCCGCAGCACTTCCTCCTGCCAATCCGGTACCAACAACAATAACATCAATATTACGCTTGTTTGCTGGGTTAACCAGATTAATTGTATTTTTATGTTTTGTCCACTTATCTGCCAGTGGACCTTCAGGTATTTTAGAATCTAAAATTGACATACTAGTGGTGTTTTTAATGAGTTAAATGAAGTGCTATGGCCACAATAATAAATCCCAATGGAATTACTATTGAAAAAGCTTTGGCAAATTTGGTCGCTCCTATCGAGTATTTATTATTAAATCCAACAGATTGAAACGAAGAGGCAAAACCATGCCATAAATGAAGCGCCAAAAACACAAATGAAAGTATATATAAACCAGTACGTACAGGGCTTTCAAATTTGAGTAGTAACTCATGATAGTATCGTGTCGAATCCTCTGGGGCAAATTCAACATACTTATGAACCATTTCTGGAACCCAAAAATCGTAGAAATGCAATCCTAAAAATGCAAGAACTACTAATCCTGAGTAAATCATATTCCTAGACATCCATGAAGCATTTGCTCCCCCATTATATTTAGCATACTTTACCGCTCTCGCGTTTTTGTTTTTAATTTCTAAAACAAAACCCATTACAAAATGAAAAACAACTCCAAAAATCAATACCGGTTGCAATACAAATTGAACCAATGGATTTGTACCCATAAAATGAGATAATTCATTAAAGGTATCTTTGCTGAAAATTGAAGTGAAATTGATAGTAAAGTGTTGTAATAAGAAAAAAACTAAGAAAAGTCCCGAAAGTGCCATGGCTACTTTTCTAGCTATTGAAGATTTTATCAATCCACCCATTATTAAAAATGTTTAATTAGTTGTCCAGCAAAAATAGGGTTCAGTGCTATTTTAGCCAAGCTTTAGCTTGTGTTTATTTCACTATTTATAATGAATATAAAAAAGAAAAGCTTTGTTTATAGTTCTGTATCAAAACGTTCGAAATTCTTGATCAACTCTAAACAAAAAAACAGAGTTGTTCTTTACATTTACACTAAATTTTAGCATATGCAAAATATTAATTCCAAACTTCCGCAAGTTTCTACAACCATTTTTACGATAATGAGTAAACTTGCGTCACAGCATAATGCAATAAATTTATCACAAGGATTTCCTAATTTTGAGGCGAGTCCAAAATTGATTGACTTGGTTACTATGGCCATGCAAAAAGGATATAATCAATATGCTCCCATGTCTGGATTATTATCTCTTAGAGAAATAATTGCAGAAAAAACGAATACATTATACCAAAGTAATTATCATCCCGATACAGAGGTTACAGTAACATCTGGCGCAACACAAGCTATTTTTACAATCATTTCTGCATTTATACGCCCTGGTGATGAAGTAATTGTTTTTAAACCTGCTTATGATTCTTATGAACCTTCTATTGAGTTGTTTGGAGGGACGGTCATTCCTATACAGATGTCATCACCTTATTTTACTGTAGATTGGCAAGAAGTAGCAACAAAAATTACTCCCAAAACCAAAATGATGATCATTAATTCTCCTCATAACCCAAGTGGAAGTATTTTATCAGAGGAAGACATGCGTCAATTAGAAAAACTACTAGAAGACACCGATATTATTTTATTAAGTGATGAAGTCTATGAACATATCATTTTTGATAACCTAAAGCATCAAAGTGCTGCCAAATTTTCGGGATTAGCCAAACGTTCTTTTATCACATCTTCTTTTGGAAAAACATTTCATACCACAGGTTGGAAAATAGGATATTGTCTCGCTCCAAAGGAATTGATGACAGAATTTAGAAAGGTTCACCAGTTTAATGTCTTTTGCAGCAGTCACCCTATGCAATATGCCTTGGGAGAATATCTTAAAAACACTGAAAACTATCTTTCTCTTCCTGCTTTTTATCAAGAAAAAAGAGATTTCTTTTTATCACTTATTAAGGATTCCAAATTTTCTTTTACTCCAGCATCAGGAACCTATTTTCAGTTATTAGACTACTCAAAAATTACTGATGAAGGAGATGTGGCTTTCGCCGAAAGATTAACTAAAGAGTACGGCATTGCTTCAATACCAGTTTCAGTTTTTAATCTAAATCAACAAGATGATAAGGTTTTACGATTTTGCTTTGCAAAAACCGAAGATACTTTAAAGCGTGCTGCCCAGATTTTGTGCAGAATTTAATACATAATGAGTTACTTCTTAGCTAGCAAAATTCTTTTTTACTCATTTGTACTAGTTAATTAACAATTTGAAAACTTACTTATCCACTTTTATAGGATATTTTTGGTTTCATACTACATACTGCCATTTTTCTTTCAAATGGCATATAGTATACTTATTCTTAAATAAAGATAGAGAACATTTTTTTGATCATTAACGACCATACTTTTATATATAACATAAATTTATAACTAATGAAAAATTATGATGTAATTATTGTCGGCGCAAGATGCGCTGGAGCTACAACTGCTGCTCATTTGGCCAAAAAAGGAATTTCAGTACTCCTCGTTGACAAAGCTAGTTTCCCACAAGATACACTCTCCACACATTTTGTATGGCCAAGGGGGGCTTCTTATCTCAATCGACTTGGTATACTCGATCGCATACTCCATCATACTCCTTCTAGCAAAGAAATAGAAATCACGGTAGAAGGAATAACGGTCAAAGGCAAAGTTCCTATCGAATTGCTGGAGAAAAGATTTGAAGAACTACATGGTAATACAGAAAACATCACACAACTTTCTTTTTCTGCAAGAAGATATATACTTGATAAAATTTTGATAGATCACGCTATAGAATCTGGTGCAAAATGTAAAGAAGAATTTTCTGTTAAGGAATTAATGATGGAAGGAGATCGTGTTATTGGGATTCGTGGGCAAGAAAAAGGAGGAGAACTCTATACCTACTATGCCAAAGTGGTCATAGGAGCAGATGGTACAAACTCGTTGATAGCAAAACTCACCAACACAAAAAAAGAAGAGCTTAGAGACAACTGCACTTTTGCAGCATATTCTTATTTCTCTGGTTTTGATTTTAAAAAACCTATTATTCAAAAAAGAGGAAGAATGTCTATAGGCATAGTCCCTACTAATAATGGGGAAAATATGACAATGATTTACGGTCCCAAAGATTGGTATGATGGGTTTAGAACAGGAAATAAAAATGATAATTTTATCAAAGCTATAAAATATGTAAACCCAGAAATTGGTGCAATAGTCGAACAATCGACTTCTAATAGCAATATTATAGGAACGAACAAAATGGCATCCTTTATTCGTAATGCTTCGGGGGAAGGGTATGCTTTGGTAGGAGATGCTGCTAGTTTTAAGGATCAATGTACTGCTAGTGGTATGACACATGCTTTTAGGGATGCAGAATTAATCGCAGATGCAATCGCAGAAGGGATATCCTCTAATGGAAACCTGGACGCCTCGCTAAAGAAATATGCCAGAAGAAGACATTTAGACACATGGCGATATCAGGAGTTTGTATCTAAAACTGCAGAAATGAATCCCGCATCTGCATATGAATTACAGATTTTTGAAGCTCTATCAAAAAATAGTGAGCAAGCGGATCGTTTTATAGCTATGTATGGTGACACTCTTCCGGTAAGAGATTTTTATACAGAAAAAAATATCAAAGCTGTTCTAAAACCCATATTATCTATAAAGAAAGACTTACAAGAATATAAAAAAGATATATATGCATACTATAAAAATATCTTTGAAGAAACATCTAATTTGTCCCAAGAAGATATTGCATTAAACAGAACTTGTGTAGATTTTAGCGCTCCTGTGGGACCTAATATTTTAACCCGAGTTAACGATTATTATGAATGGTATACAGCTCGTAACAACTGCAATACTTGGCAATACGCACGAACATTAAAATCATTTCCTGGGACACAAGCTAGTATGACAGATGCCAGTAATCGTGCTATAGATGGAATTAATTTTGCCTCACAAGATTATCTTTCTATGGGTAGTAATCCACGGATCATGAAAGCAGCAAAAGAGGCATTAGAAAAATATGGTCCTCATAGCGCTGGTTCTCCTATGGTTATTGGTAATACAGAACTTGTAGAGGAACTCGAAAAAGCAATTTCTGAAATGACCGGAATGAAACACGTATTGATTTATCCAACTGGATGGGCTGCAGGATTTGGCAGTATTACCTCATTAGTGCGAGAACAAGATCATATTGTAATGGATCGGTTGGCTCATTCTTGCCTATATCAAGGTGCATATGCGGCTACCAAAAATGTATATCGACATCCAAACCTTTCTATAAGTGCAGTACACGGGTTATTAGAAAAGATACGTAAGGAAGATAATCGTAATGGAATTTTTGTGATATCAGAAGGGTTATTTTCTATGGACAGCCATACACCTGACATTAAGGCCTTACAAGATATTTGCAGACAATATGATGCAACACTCATGCTAGATGTAGCACATGATTTTGGAGCTTTAGGTGAGAATGGCTCTGGCCATATAGGAAATCAAAAGATGAAAGGAAAAGTAGATTTGGTGATGGGCAGTTTTTCTAAATCGTTTGCATCTAATGGAGGATTTTTGGCAACCAATTCTGAAGCAATAAAACACTATGCAAAAATGTATGGTAGTGCTTTTATGTTTTCTAATGCGATTTGTCCTATGCAAACTGCAGTTGCTCTGGAGGCAACTAAAATAATGCGTTCTGAAGAAGGAGATCAACTTAGAGCAAAATTACTAGACATTGTAAACTTTATTCGCAATGAATTTGCAAAAAACGGTATAGAATGTATCGGTACTCCTTCAGCAATTGTACCCGTAATGATTGGGGATGAAAAAGTGGCCAGAATAGCACATAAAATAATGTCTGAAAGAAATATAGCTACCATGATTCTAGAATATCCTGTTGTCCCTATTGGTTCAGCGCGTTTTAGGTTACAGGTAATGGCATCCCATACCAAAGAACAAGCTCTTTCTGTAGTAAAAAATATTACTGAAGCTATTAAAGAAGCTCGAGAATATGTAGCTATTTATGAAAATCCAACAGTCAAAACACCAGTAATGGACAATATAGAATCTACATGATTTGCATTTTTTGCTATATATACTAAACAACCTGAGTTTTGGTATAAGAAAATCGCTACAACTCACGTTAAATAGTAATAATATACACCTCGTTTTTTGGTAAAATTGATCAAAAAACGAGGTTCTTTCTACATGATTAAGCTGTTTATGCTTTATCCACAAAAATATTATTGATTTATATTTTTAGAAATCAAACCTTAGCTGTATAATCTCTACTTCTTCCTTTTCTTTTTTCTTTTCTTTACCTGTATTAAGGTTAGAAAGCGAAATCCCCAGTAAACGTACAGAATCTCTCATTTTTTCCTGATACAACAGCTCTCTTGCCGTTTCTAACAAAATATCAGCATCATTAACAAAATAAGGCAAAGTTTTACTTCGGGTTTGAAGGCTAAAATCGCTATACCTGATCTTCAAAGTAACGGTTCTACCAGAAACTTTGTTATTCTTTAGGCGTTTTTGTAGTTCTTCTGCAATGTTTTCTAAACGCTCAAGCATATAAATCTCTGAAGCAATATTTTCGCTAAAAGTACGCTCTGCGGCAAGAGATTTACGCTCTCGGTTTGGTTTTACTTCACTCAAATGAATTCCTCGTACAATTTTATAATAATGTCCTCCTGATTTACCAAAGTGTTGGGTAAGAAACTCTTCTGATTTAGATTTTAAATCTTTACCTGTATAGATTCCCATTTGATACATTTTGGCTTGAGTCACCTTACCAACGCCATAGAATTTTTTGACATCTAATACTTCCAAAAACTCAATTACATCTTCGGGATTTACTGTTTTTTGTCCGTTTGGTTTGTTGTAATCACTCGCTACTTTGGCTATAAACTTATTAATGGATATTCCTGCAGAAGCTGTTAAACCTACTTCGTCAAAAATCTGTTTGCGTATTTGTTGCGCAATAAGAGTAGCACTTGGGTTTCCCTTTTTGTTCTCTGTAACATCCAGATATGCTTCATCTAGAGATAACGGTTCTACTAAATCTGTGTATTCAAAAAATATTTTACGAATCTGAGACGAAATCTCTTTATATCGGTCAAATCGCGGCCGAACAAAAATAAGATCAGGACATAGTTTTCTTGCTTTAAACCCTGGCATAGCAGATCGTACACCAAATACCCGAGCTTCATAACTGGCAGCACTTATTACTCCTCGTTTACCCCCTCCTCCTACTGCCAAAGGTTTTTCTCTGAGTTTAGGGTTATCCATTTGCTCAACAGAAGCATAAAATGCATCCATATCTACATGAATAATTTTTCTATTTGCAAGTACTTCTTCCACAATACAAAAATAATGGATATTGATGATTCAAATTATAATATCTTTAGCGTATATATAATTTAACTATGATGAGTTAATTTCACGTTTTTACAGAGATCAAAACCTATTTTTTCATGAAAACAGCCATCATATTAGGTGCAACGGGACTTACAGGAGGAATTTTATTACAAAAGCTTCTTCATGACCATCGGTATCACAAGATCAAGCTTTTTTCTAGAAGGAGTGTGGATATATCTCATCCAAAAATAGAAGAATATTTGATTGATATGCTTCAATTAAACAATCATTCCAAGAATTTTACCGCAGATTAAGTCTTTTGCTGTATTGGAACTACAAATGCAAAAACCCAAAATAGGGAATTATATCACAAAATTGATTTTGGAATTCCGATACAGACGGCTCAACTCTGTCTGAAAAATAACATTGATAGGTTGCTGATAATTTCGGCATTGGGAGCTAATACAAAAAGCAGAGTATTTTATAATCGTACCAAAGGTGAAATGGAAGAAAGTGTTCTTGCCCTCAAAATTCCAAAAACACACATCCTTCAACCTTCTCTTATTGGTGGAAAAAGAAATGAAAAAAGACCCGGTGAATATATTTTTAAGCAAGTCATGAAGGTTTTTAACCCACTACTTATAGGTGCAATGAAAAAATATCGTACTATTGACCCAGAAATGATCGTTGCAGCCATGATTTGGTTAGCAAATCATGAATTTGATCAACAAAGAATAGGTTCTGACATGATAAACACAATTGCTAAAAAACTAAATAACTCATGATCGAAATAGAACGTAAATTTCTTGTCACCTCAGAGAGCTTTAAAAATGAAGCAAAAAAAAATACTCGAATCGTACAAGGGTTTCTCAATACTCATCCCGAACGTACGGTTAGAGTTAGAATAAAAGGAGAACATGCCTTTATCACTGTCAAAGGAATTGGTAATACTTCTGGCACTTCTCGTTTTGAATGGGAAAAAGAAATTACTGTCAAAGAAGCAGAACAACTTTTACCCTTGTGCGAAAAAGGAATGATTGAAAAAATTCGATATGAAATACCTTCTGGACATCATATCATCGAAGTAGATGTCTTTTCTGCAGAAAATAAAGGCCTAATTCTTGCCGAAATTGAATTAAACAATGAGAATGAATCTTTTCTTAAACCCAATTGGATTGGAAAAGAAGTTACTGGTGATACTCGATATTATAATTCTCAATTAAGTAAAAAACCTTATATGGTATGGTAAAAAAGTAAACACTATACGTTTTTTGTAATCATTAACAATTCATTAAAAAATCTTAACAAAAGTGTAACATAAATTGCTCGTAAGGCATGGTTTTTTAGTTCGTCTAAGCAGACTCATTATTAACCAGAAATTACAATTATGTTACACAAATCAAAAAAATCTCTTATAGGGATTGTGCTATTTCTTTGTCCTTTTTTAACTGTTCTTGCACAGATTCCTGTGAATGGATTTTATCCCAAAAAAAATACTTTTACCCTTGCACCTAGCTATGGATACAAAAGCTACGATCAGTTTTATATAGGTTCTACATTATCTGAAGGAAATCCAGCAGGTTTAGGAGAGATTTCTTCATCTATTTTCTCTTTTTATGGGCAATATGCCATATTAGACTGGTTATCCACTACAGTTACCTTACCCTACATTAATGTTGAAAGTGAAAATAATGAACTTGATCCTGTTCAAAACGTAGCTCAGGTTGATGGTTTACAAGATTTAGGCCTCTTTCTAAAAGCAAGAATTCTAGAAAAGAAATTTAAAAATTCTTCTAGAATTAGCCTGGGTGGTGCTTCAGGAGTTACATTCCCTGTTAGTAATTATGAAGGAGCAGGTGTACTTTCCTTAGGTAACGAAGCAACCACTGTTAATGGTTCTGCTATCTTTCAATATTCGACTCCGATTAAAATTTTCAGTGAAATCCAATTAGGTTATAGTCTCAGAAGCAGTGATAATTTTGATATTCCTAACGCTATGTTATATAGTGCAAAAATTGGATATCATAATGAATTTCTGTATCTGCATGCTAAATTAGATATACAAGATTCTATGTCAGGATTAGATATAGGTACTCAAGAATTTGGTGCTGCCGGAGGACCAGCTGCACTGCCCGAAACCGAGGTAGACTTTACAAATCTTTCTTTTGGTTTTTATGTCCCTGTATATAAAAATAGTGTAGGGGTTTCTGCTGGATATGCAACCATACTGAATGGAAGAAATTATAATAAAGAAACCGCAATTTCTTTTGGCTTGGTCTATACTGCTAGATAAATATCATCTACATATAGAAATGGGTATTAACTATTTCCTATAATGAATCACCATCATATGCTATATGATGGTGATTGTAGTTTATAATACTATTCTTGTTTCAATATCTATTCTAGATAATTATTAGAAACCATTCGGACACCAAAGTTAGTCTAGAGAAAAAGCACAATTAACCGTTAAGACTTAACGGAAAAACCACACTTAAGCGATTGTTTTTGCTTTTTATAGATGTTTTTTATATTTTAAATGTTTATTTTCACACAATATTAACGATTATCAATGTCCTAATTAAAGATTGATTTTCAGTTAAACTAACCAAACAACATAAATATTATGAATAACTTTACAAGTTTCAAAAAGGTAATTTTGATGGTGTTTTTATTATCCATTTCATCAATTACATCTCAAACTATTATAAATGGTTTTTTTCCTAAAAAGAAAGATTTAACTATTGCTTCATCTTATTCCTCTAAAAGCTACGATAGATTTTATATAGGAGATGCTCTTACTACCGATAATCCTGCTGGTATGGGTAAAATATCATCTTCTATCTATAGTATTTATGGAGAATATGGAATATTGAATTGGTTATCCACCACTGCATCTGTACCTTATATATCTATTGAAAATGAAGAAGGAGTACTAGATCCAGTACAAGGGGTAAGCCAAGTTGACGGTTTTCAGGATCTGAATGTTTTTGTAAAAGCTAAAATTCTTGATCAAAAATTCATCAACAATTCAAAAATAGCTCTCGGAGGTGCTACTGGAGTTACTGTTCCCGTAGGAGGATATGAAGAAACAGGTCTTTTATCTTTAGGTACTGGTGCTACTTCGTTTGATGGTTGTGGATTTGTTCAATTCACAACTCCTTCGAATCTGTTTTTAGAACTACAAGCTGTTTATAGTTTAAAAAGTAGTTCAGATTTTGACATCCCCAATGCATTATTATATAGTGCAAAAGTTGGATATTATAATAAATGGTTCTATGCTCACGCAAAAGTTGGAGTTCAAAACTCATTAAGCGGATTCGACATAGGATCGCAAGAGTTTATAGATGCTGGTGGTCCTTTGGCATTGCGAGAAACTGAAGTGGATTATACAAATGTTAATCTTGACGTATACGTACCTGTTTACAAAAATAGTATCGGTGTTTCAACGGGTTATGCTGTAAATGTAGAAGGTCGAAATTATGTTAAAGAATCAGCTTTTTCTATAGGGTTAGTATACAAAGCAAATTAGAACACATAATATCGCAATAAAAAACACGCTATCAAATTAGTATATTTGATAGCGTTTAATTTTATAAAGGATATATGTAATGAAAACTGCACAAATCTCATTTATGCTAAAACTGTTTGGATTTATTACGTTAACAGCGCACATCTCTTGCCAACAACCTCAAAAACCACAGGTTGAAAAATCCAATGATATTGTAAAAGGTATTGAAACAAAAGAACCTTCGGTAAAAGTTATTAAAGAACAATTACTAAAAGATGGATTTGAGATTTTCGATTATGTAGATGAAGAAAGTGGTGATACCGTGATCATGCAACAATACTTTATAGCCTTCCTGAAAAGAGGCTCTAATCGTTCTCAAAACAAAAAAGAATCTGATAGTTTGCAAAAATTACATCTTGAGCATTTGGGGAAAATGTATAAAGAAGGGTTTGCCGATATTTCAGGACCTTTTGGTGATGATGGTGATATTCGAGGTATTACTATTTATAACACTCCTACATTACAAATGGCAGATAGTCTAGCCAATATGGATCCAATGGTTAAATCTGGACGTTTAATGATCGAAATACACCCTTGGTGGGCAGCAAAAGGTTTTCCTTTGAGGTAATGAAAATTAAAAAAATGAAGGTCTTGATTAAATTTAGGAACCTTTCTAATTCTAATAGTATTTAATCTATTATTTGTCCAAAAAATAACTTTATGGTTTCACAAAGCGTTTAGTATATTGATCATTTCCATCTGTAAATTTCAGAAAACAAATCACTTCTTTTAAACCTCTTGCATCGATCTTAAATTTATTTTCACCCATTCTTTAAGTTGAATATTACACCACTTCTATTATGAAATTAAAGCAAAATAAAATAGAACTATTTTGATTTCAGGTTAGAAAAAAGAATTATAGCTAATATCAATTTAAACTTATAATGCCATATATCGTCTCATTCTTTTTTCCATATAAACGTCTTATTCATATATTTTTTAAGAGAGATGGCATTACTTTTTAATTTCTATTTTTCTTTTTAACTCATTTCCCTTTTCATCCAAAACAGTAATGATATGTATTCCTGGTTTGGCAAACACAGGCATTTCATGAAATTGTTTTGTGGCACCTATATATTGATCATCGATATACCAAAACACTTGAGTTTCTGGATTAGTATGCGCAATTTTAAACACCACCTCGTTTGTTTTACCATCAAAGCCTTTGGGAAGATACACACTACTATTGGGTTTTGGAAAGATAAAATCCATTCGATCCTGAGATTCTTTGGTACAATCGGATCTATATAACGGCAATGATTTGTAATCGGCATTATTAGTCTTATAAAAATATTCTTGTAATGGAGGTAATACAAACCAAGATGTATGAGTCATATTGGCTACAGGTTCACAGGAAGAATTCACTCTGTATTGTCCAGTTGCATCTAAGTGAATTACTTGATGATATGGACACGGATTTGTTCGATCTCCAGAAACGGGTACATACATTTCCTTAGTTGGACAATTATTCCCTGCCAAAAACCCACTTTTGGCACAGACTTTTACTTTAACCAAATCATCATACGGAGTCAAAAACCACTTCGAATTAGGTAGTAGATTATACACATCAAATAACACTGGAGCAGCTGCATTTAATCCTGTTAATTCTGGTCGTCCTTCTCCGTCAGCGTTACCAATCCAAACACCAACAACGTACTTTTTACTACTTCCTATTGCCCAAGCATCTCTATTACCAAAACTGGTTCCTGTTTTCCAGGCAATCTCTTTTGAGGAGTCATAAAATTGCCATGCTTCATCTCCTTCTGGTCTATTTACTTTTTTCATTGCTTCAAAAGTTAACCAGATACTACCGGCACCAAATACCGGTTTCTGTTGTGTTTTTTTTCCAAAATCAATCTTCTTTTCTGCTAAGATGATTGGTTCTGTAAATTCTTTGGTGAAATATTCACTAGAAGTATCATGATAATGATTCAGTGTTCCAGCAAAGCCTGCATATGTTTTACATAAATCCCATAGATTGCCTTCTGCACCACCTACTATAAGAGATAGCCCATAATGATCTGCACTATACTTTAGATCCTTAATCTTAAACACATTCATTTCATCTCTAAATCGTTGCAAACCATATTGCTGTAATAATCGAACTGCAGGAATATTTAATGAGCGTGCCAATGCCCTATTAGCTGGGGCAG
Source organism: uncultured Aquimarina sp. (assembly GCA_947498785.1). Taxonomy (GTDB): domain Bacteria; phylum Bacteroidota; class Bacteroidia; order Flavobacteriales; family Flavobacteriaceae; genus Aquimarina. The sequence continues at coordinate 15,476 of CANMLS010000027.1, forward strand.
CGCCGCTATAACTTTCATCAAAATTCTTAGGGCTATAACCAGAAATTACAGTAGGTATATCTGAGACCAATTGCTCTGGCAATAATTCACCCTTATCCATCATAGCTGCATATAATAATGGTTTTAATGTACTTCCTGTACTTCGTCCTGCCTGAATAATATCCACGTCTTTCTGGTGAGCTTTATCTGTCGAGGTATTACCCACATAGCTTAACACTTCTCTACTATCAACATCCAGTACCAAAACGGCCATATTATGCACTTCATTTTGTTTTAATACTTCATAATGTTTTTGTACAACTTGATTAACTTGTTTTTGCAGTATTGGATCAATTGTTGTCTGGATTCGTTCTCCTTTATATTTTTTTGCTAATCTTTCTAATAGATGTTTAGCGGTTTGGGGCAGAAAATATGGTTTCTGGGGTAATTCTTCACCTATAGACAACTCATAGGTTAAGGAATCAATAGAACCTTCTTGCAATAACGTATGTAATAATCGATTTCTCTTTTGTTGTAAACGAATTTGATTTTTCCCAGGATAGATTAATGAAGGTGCATTAGGCAAAACAGCTAATGTTGCACTTTCTGCCCATGATAATTGATGTGCTGGTAGTCCAAAATACCTCCATGATGCCATATCAATTCCTACAACATTTCCTCCAAAAGGAGCATGAGAAGCATATAGTTTTAGGATATTTTCTTTGGAAGTTCCTAATTCTAAACGCGTTGCCAATATTAACTCTTTTAGCTTTTCAAAATATGTACGTCTTTTACCTTTTCGAGCAAGTCGAATTACTTGTTGTGTAAGTGTACTTCCGCCACGAACAACTCTACCTGCTCTAATATTTTCGCTGATAGCATCAACCATTGCTACAGGATTAAACCCAAGATGACGGTAAAATTGTTGATCTTCAAAAGCAATAATACACTTTTCGAATTTCTCTGGAACACTATCGGTTTCAGGAAAACGCCATTGTCCATCATTGGCAATCTTGGCTCCCAATAGTTCTCCATTTCTGGTTTCGATCACAGTCGCAGTTGGATCACCAAATAAAGGCTTAGGTAATAAAAAATAATACCATGCCAATATTACTCCAAGAATAATGAATCGTTTAGGATGTTTCTTTATGTAAATTTTTAATTTTTGAAGCAATATCAGTTTAGATTTTAAATTTAATCTTTAGAAATCACAAGATCTTCTAGTACACGAAACATTAATTCTGTAGATGAAGCCAGATATTCAAAATTTACTGTTTCATATGTATCACCAGAAGAATGATAAAAAGGAGTGGTATCATCATTTTTATATTCTTCTGTAATCCCAATAGCATTAAAATCCACCTCTCTAAATGCCTGGTGATCTGTAGAGTTTATATCGGTAACAAAAACTGGAATATTCAGTTTTTGAGCTTGTTCTATATATTTCTCTTTTAATACAACTGTTGGCAACTCGAGTTCTATTGCTCGGTCTCCATCCTTATCCCAGCCCATTTGATCAACAGTATGTACAGAATGAATATCAAAATTTTTCTTTTGTATAAATTGTGCAAAAGCTCTACTTCCTATCAGACCAAATTCTTCTTGATCAAAAAAGACAACAATAATGTTTTTATTTCTTTTTTTAATCGTTTGCATTTTTTTAGCAACACTATAAATCATTGCAACTCCAGTAGCATTGTCATTTGCTCCAGGGCAGTTTTCTACCGAATCATAGTGTGCTCCTAAAATTACATATTGTTTGCTATCTATTGTTGCCGGGAGTATTGTATATATATTTTTTCCTTCAAAAAAATTAGGAGATTTTTCTGGATCCGGATTTTTAAATCTGTAAGAATCTTCTTTTATCTCTAAAGAAAGGTTTCTTATTTTTTCCTTTAAATATATCCTTACTGCTTTTCTTTCTTTTGTAGTATATCTACTTTTTAAAATGTAATCTTTATATATGTTAGATTCTCCTGTTAAAACAGAAATAATTTCTTTTTGTTCTTCTATTAAGGGTTTCTGACCTAAAACTATGGCAGCACTAAAACTAAAAAGTAGAAATATAATTATTTTACTATTTATTCTATTCATTTTAATACTGATTGATAGTGTAGTACTGTAGGAAAAGGGTCATAAAAATGATGTAATAGTTTTTTCCATTCTTGATATGCTACTGATGTTCTGAAGCCTATCTCATGATCTTCTAGGGTTTCCCATTCTATTAAGAGTAGGTATTTCTCTTCTTCAACACATTTTAAAAGATCATGTTTTATATATCCTTTCATCGATGCAATGATTTTTTGTGCTACATTGAATGCCTCTTCAAAAGCTTCTGATTGACCGGGTTTAATATATAATATTGCTTTTTCTAGTATCATTATGATCTATTCTATTATAATTTCTTTCAAAAAGAATTAAACTTCAATAGATTTTCCTTCAAATGTTTTTCCTCCAGCACTATCAAAATAAAAATCAATTTGTCCGATATACACTCCACCCATACCACATTGATTGACTAACACTTTTTCTCCCAAAACATTATCCACAATTGTAGGTTCAGGTAATAGTGTATGTGTATGGCCGCCTATAATAAGATCTATATCTTTTGTTTTTTTTGCCAAATGCAAATCTGAAACTTTGTCAGGATTACGTTTATAATCATATCCTATATGAGAAAGACATATAATAAGGTCACAGTGTTCCTCTTCTTTTAAAATTCGAGACATGTCCTGTGCTATTTCAATAGGATCAAGGTATCTAGTTTCTTTATACAATTCTTTATTAACCAAACCTTCCAGTTCAACTCCTAATCCAAATACTCCAATACGAATTCCATCTCGAATCAACACCTTATAAGGTTTTACAAAATCATTTAAAACTGTATTTGTAAAATCATAATTAGCAGAAACAAAATCAAAAGTTGCATTTGGTAATTGGCTTAAAAATCCATCGATCCCGTTATCAAAATCATGATTTCCGATAGTTGCCAAATCGTAGTCTAACTTAGACATTAATTTAAACTCTATTTCTCCTCCATAATAATTAAAATATGGGGTCCCTTGAAATATATCTCCTGCATCTAACAAAACTGTATTGGGATTTTGTTTTCGAACCTGCTCTATTATAGAAGCTCTTCTGGCAAACCCTCCTAAACCTGGATATCTGGAATGGTTATTAGGTAGTGGATCAATTTGACTATGTACATCGTTACTATGCAGTACCGTAATCTTTTTTGATATCGGTTGGTTACATGATGCTAAACTTAATCCTCCCAAACTGGCAAAAGCAGTTGCCGAAGCTATTTGTTGTATAAATCTTCTTCTATTTTGCATAATGCATTCTTTTATCCAGTTTTACCTCTAATGTATCCACTGATTTAAAATAATCTATCAGTGCATTTCTGAGTTTATAATCTATCTTATATAATTGTATGGGATCTTTAAAGAAGTTCATACTATCTCCTCCTTTCAGCAAATAATCTGTAGTAAGTACTACATAATTTTTTTCTTCTTGTAAAAGATGACCGTTAATTGTTACCTCTTTACTTCTTTTTGCATCTTTTAATATACTTAACTGTATATTCGAAATTGGATGTGCCCTTTGCTTTTCTGCCAGATACGAAATTAATTCTTTTACTTTTTCATAGGATAATTCTACTGCCACTAGTTCATTTTCAAAAGGCATTAGCTCAAAAGCAGCTCTAGAGGTTACTGCTCCTTCAAGTATTGGTGCGCGCATACCGCCATGATTTAACAACACAAAATCGATTTCTTTATGATATCTTTCTTTAAAAATAGGTTGTGCACGTTGCAATGAAATATCAGCCATAAGATTACCTAAAGTACTTTCTAAACCTCCATCATTTTTGGTAAAAGTAATCGTCGCAATACAAAGCGTAGAATCCAGCGTTTTATTAAGATGATTTCTAAATGGCTTTATAAAGGAATCGATCTTTTTATCGACGATTATTGTAGAATCGATCTTCTGTTGTCTTGCTGAAACCTTACTAACCATTATCGGTTCTTGTTTACAAGAACAAATACTTACTAAAAGTAAAAAATTAAGTATAGGTTTACATAACTTAGTATTCATTATTTTTTTGTGTTTTGACAATGGTACTAAAAAAAACAATACGTTAGGTTTATCGTTTGGTTAAAATATAGTCTCTTTAAATTAAACCTGTAAAACATATAAAATTCCTCACAATGGCATATTTATTATGTATCACAGGAAACGTTATCCCAATCTTGATCCCTGTAATTCACTAACCAATTTAGCGCATAATGTCTTTCATAAACAACTCCAGGATGCAAATGGATTGATTCTATCCCATTGATTCTAGCGTCGACACATGTCCAATCCAATCTATAATATAAATCATTAGCATCTAGTATTTCTGTTTTATTTCTTGCATGATTAATGCTATTTATAAATAGATTAGGGTCTTTATTTTCTGCAATTGGGTATTTTTCTTGAGGGATGTCACCCAAATTTGCCAAAATATTGGGAAATCCAATGTCTTCTATAATTTCTAATGCCCACATCAGAACCCAAATGCACTCGCATTTCCAAGTTTCATAACTCTTGGCTTTGTCGGTCGGGTTATTTAAAAAACTTAACTCTTTTTCTGTTGCTTTTTCCAGAAGGTCATAATTTTTTAAATAATCAATCGCTTGTTCACCTGTTATATTATTAAATGCAACCATATTTGTTGTTGCTAATATGGTAACTCTTTCTGCAATCTCTTTTGGAGTTCGCAATATGGTAGTGTCCTCAGAAGCTATATAAGGTAGATTATTATTTAATTTAATCTGTCGTTCGTTTATAATAGACTCACTTTTAGATTTTCTGTTTTTTTGATCTTCTGTCACCTTTGTTTGTTCTTCATCAAAATAAGCAGCATTTATATTTACGTCTAAATGATCTATATTGCAATTGGCATTAGTATCCAAAATTAGATTCAAATCTTTATCCAAAAAATGTTGTGTTTCTGATTTACTAATATTGGTGTCAGGTTCAATAAAAATGATACCATCACAAGATTGACATAAATTATGAGCCAGTATTTTTAGTTCATCATCCAAGTCTCCTTCTGATAAAATCGGAAACTCACAATTAAGAGTTTGTATCTTTTGAAGTAAAACGTTTTTTATCTTTTCATTACTGCTAGGTAATGAATTTACAAAACCAAACATCCCTGATAGATTCTCTGTTAATGGAGAATCTATTTCAGAGATTTGATAAGAAGGTTGTGTTCTTTCCCGATATGAGATCTGAAATTGTTTTTTAGGTTTAAAAAGCCCACTTTTAATTGATATATCTATGATTTTTTGACCTTCTTCTTCTGAGACAGATATTTTTCCTTTTGGAAATACTTTTTGTATCTCTGGAACGATGTTATCAAAGTATAACTCATGCGAATATATCGTACAATAATTTTTCATTTTTATGTTTTGACTATCTATGGTTATTATGGCTTTCTCTCAATCTGGATTCATCTCAACTTTTGTTTTTAATAAGAAATATCATACGGCATGAATCTTATTCTATGCTAGAATTAAGAGGTAAAATTGAATAAATTGATTGTTCTCCTTTGGTTATGTTTTTTGATAAAAACTCAAATGCTTCTGACTCTTCATCTTTTGAATTCCAATCTACTCTACCCAAATTAAAATCGGTAAAGTATGCATCCCAATTTTTATATTTTTCTCTTGCTAACGGAAGAATTTCTTTTATAATCTCAATCACCTCATCTTTTGTTAGATAATTTGCTGCATATCCCATACAGGCATTGTTTACAATTCTTGCATAATCCCATGATTTGTATTTATACTCCCTTGTTTTAAGATCTTCCAAAGTTTCAAGAAGACTAGTTTTATCAGTAATATCCCACATATTCCTAAATATACTCTTGATTCCAGATCCTTGTGAGGAGTCAAACGGAAATTCTAAAATTTCTTTGTAACCGCTCACGAGTTCTTCATTACTTGTATACCCTGCAGAACTCATCATTTCTTTTACCTCATCAATTCCACCATATCCATTAAAAAAATAGATCCCTCCAAGCATAAAGCTACTTAATTGTTCATCTTCTATTTTTTCTGCAGTCGAACCACAAGAATGTACCGTAGCTAGTATAAGTACAGCTGTCAAAATTTGCGTTACTTTTTTTAATATTTTCATCATTTTTTAATTTACATTGATTTATTCATTTTTATATTGAATTCCCACCTCATCTGGATTATTTAGGTCAACCCAAAAGATCTGAACTTCCTCTTTATTCTCTATTTTTCCATTTTTATTTTGATCTAATTTTGCAAAAACATACATATGATCATTTATATGGTCGTATTCAGAACTCATCACCGAAAAATTCTGGGGAACTAATGGTTTTTTATTTTCTCCGTTTATATCAAAGTAATAAAACCGTCTAAGATCTTTTACATTAATAAATCCGTCTTTATTTGTATCCTCATCATATACCGAAATCATATGAAATTTACGACGAACAGGTTGATAGTTTAAAGTATCCTTTGAAGATGCAGGATAATACATTGTTTTAATCAGGACAGGTTTTTTAAAGAATCTATTCTCTGTTTTGGTTTCGTGATTATAATGGGATACATTAACAAAGTTATACCCATAAACTGCTTCAAAACCTGGCATATAATTGTTGTTCCATTGATTTCCATCACTTTCACCACGCTCACTCCAGTTAGCATGAAAACTATTTGATCCTGTAAATGGTTTTTTTGTTTTCTTGGTATAATTTACTTTATAAATAGGGGTTAATCTATGATTAGGGTTACCCGTTAACAATACATTTCTTGGTCTGGTTTCAAATTTTAATGTATCTGTTTTTAATCCGTTTACTTGTTTTCCTTCCTCATCCTCTGTAACTTCACTAACCGCAAACCCTTTGGATTCAAATTTCTTATCTTTTGAACAACTTAACGTTAGAAAAACCATAGTCAAGATTGGTATTAATTTATTCATTTGCATGTGTTTTTACTTTATTCATAATTCCTTTGACATCAACAAAAGTGAATTAATTATCCTTCTAAATAATCGTTGGATAGATATAGCTTCATTACTGCAAGACTTGTCTGCATTGTTACAAAACACATCTACAGCATAACAATATCTATCAAGATCGCTACAAAACGTATCTATATCACTACGATATATCTACAGTACAACAATACTTGCCTACATGGTTGCAAGAACCACCTACATTACTGCAAGAATGATCTGTATTCAATAAAAAGCTATATGCACTTTTTAGAAATATATTTACACAAAAACATACTTAAAGATTTATAAACCATACTAAGTTTATTTTACAACATCTACCCATTTTCCTTTACTTCTCACAACATAATCATTGTCATACATCGCTTCGCACTGGATACCTGGTAGGTAATATTTCCCTAAATACGATGCATTGAGTAAGATGGTCATTGTTTTACTTTCTTTTGGTTTTAAATCAAAATAGAAATTCACCCTGTCATCGCGAATATCTGTATATGTAACATCATTTGCCTTAAAAGATCCAAAATCGGTAAAACGGGTATTCACAACTTCCCATCCTGACGGAAAAATTTCGGTTAATGCAATATCCTTCACCTTAGAACCTGTGGTATTGGTAATCGTTACTTCAGCAACAAAATCTGTTCCTTGAGTAAGTAGTATTGGATTAATAATGTTTCCATCCCTTGTTTTATAATCTATAATGGCTTTAAAGCTATTCTCAATCACTTTCTCTTTTCCAACTGGCAAAATACCACTTGTCGCTAATTGTACAAAAATGGTATTGTCTTTATTATTTTTAAGTACAAGTTTATTGTCTTTTAAAATGGCAAGTTCCCCAGAAGTAGCTAATGTTTTGCCTGTATTCGCAGCAATTGACTTTCCATTAAGAATATAGTTTACATTCACTCCTTTTCCTCCTACATATTTTGCATATTTTGCCATTCCCATTAATGCATATGAAGTCGTTTGTGTACTCATCCAATTTTTGGACGATAACTCTTTGGCTAATTCTACTGCCACTTTCTGTGCTTTGGCTTTTTGATCTAATGTTACCAGTGTCTCTAAAGCCATTGCTCGATTACGATTTGTAGAACCATAGGTATAGTAATTATTATTTCTTGGTTGAAAATCAATATTAGCAGAATTTAATAATTGAATTGCTGCATTAGACTGACCTATCAATCCATATCCCGCTGCTAATCTTAATTTGGCATCATTAGACATTCCAGATGTTTCTCTTAACCTATTCATAGAAGATAGGTCTGGGCTTCCTGCGAGAGCAAGTGTATACAATCTATAGGCTTGTGCAAGATCGTTGTTACCATTTCTCCATCGTTTAGCCTGTTGCTGTTGATAATTAATCCAATTACTTTTGAAACCAATAGGTAACACGTAACCCTGTTTATTTGCTTCTAATAAGAAATGTCCAGCATAAGTTGTTCCCCAATCATTAGGATTACTATATCCTGGCCAATACGACATCCCACCACCAGGCTGAATAAAACGTTTCAATCTATAAATAGCTGCTTCTATATTTTTTTGGATTTTCTGCTTCTTTTCTGAGGATAAATTAAATACTTCTCCCAAATATAATTGTGGAAATGCTGCAGAAGTAGTTTGCTCTACACATCCATGCGGATATCGAATGAGGTAACTCAGTCTACTTTCAAAATTCATTGGTGGTAATGATGAAAGTTCTATTGTAGCACTATTACTTCCTTCAATTCCAAATGCAGCAAAACTAACTTCTTGTTCACTATTAGGCTCCAAAACAATTGAGGTTACCTCTGTAGTCATCGGGTTTGGATTGATGATATTAATTGGCACCTTATATGAAGCTTTTTCCCCTCCTCCACTAGCTATAACCTCAATATCTGTAATCGAAGCTCCTTCTAGTATCTCGATATCAAAGTATGCCATTTTCTCGTCGGGTTGCGGAAATGATAATTTCTGTTGTGTTTCACCAATTACTTTAAACCCTTTATTTGGTTTTAAAGTAACGTTTACATTTTTCACTTTCTTTTCCATTGCAAAAACTGTAACTGGAATTGTCACTTTTTCACCTGGAGTAATTTTTCGAGGAATCGAAGTTAATACCATCAATGGTTTTCGAACTGGAGTTGTTTTATCAGCACTACCATACGCTGCATTATCTGCATCTGATGCTATGACCATCGTACGTACAGACCCTATGTATTTAGGAATTTTGATTTTATGTGCACGAGTTTCTCCTTTCTTTAACTCAAAAGGGCCTTTGAATACGACCATGGGTTTAAATCGGTTTGCTTTTTTAGATTTACTTCCTCCTGCTTCTGCATCACCACCAATACTAAATACTTGATTAATGCTACCGCCATAAGCACCAATAACATCATCATATACATCCCATGTTTTTACACCCAGCGCTTCACGTGCATAAAAACTAGTCCAAGGGTTTGGTGTTTTGAACCTTGTTAAATCCAATAATCCTTCATCTACAATTGCGATAGAATAGGTCATCGCTTTACCATTATTTTCTCCAACTTTGAGGGTAATTGTCTCTTCTGGCCTAAGTACATCAGGCATAGTAAGCTTAGGTTTTACCTTGGTATTTGGATTTTCGACAGAGATGGGTACAACACCATATAATCGTATTGGCAAATCATTAGCTGTTGAAGCATGTGGTTGTAATAGCGTAATATGGATATACACATTAGGCGTATGCAATTCTTCGATTGGAATTTCGAACTTGGTTTCTGTTTTTTGAGGAATCACCCATTGAGAAGATAATACTTCTGTGCCATTTTCTACTGTTACCAATGCTTTACCACCTTGACTTGATGGAAATGTTACGATTGCTTTTTCGCCAACATTATATTTGTTTTTATCTGTAGAAAACAACAACATAGTTGCCGCAGATGGGTCATTTTTTCTTGACTTCCCTGCCCAACCTGGCCAATCGATATACATTATTTTACCAGTAGCATGACCTCCATTTGGATCTACTACTCTTACCAGATATCTTCCCCATTCTGGATATTTTAATTCGAATTTGAAATTGGCTTTTCCGCTGTTATTTGTAGTAACTTTTGTTTTGAATACTTCATTATGATATGAGGCTCTGTTATATGAAGATAAATTATCTTCTGAAGTATCCCACCACCATCTCCAATCTACTTTATAGATAAAAACTTCTATATCTTTTACTGCTTTAGGGTTCCCTTTTTCATCTACAGAAACCACTTCAAAATTATGCTGTGTATCGGTAAGTAACATTCCTCGAGCCTTATCTCCTTTAGGTGTATTCACTCCAATATAAGTACTATAAGGAGAAAAGTCTTTACTAATAACATCAGTACTAAAATCTCCTCCATTTTCATATACTTTGGTAATGAAAGAAGCTCTTAACATCCCTGCTGCTTTATTCTCTAGTTTTGGTTGAAGATTAAAGGTTGCTTTTCCTTCTCCAGAAATTTTTCCTTGAAACACTTCCTGTTCTTCTGTTCCAAATCTACGTGTTGGATCGTCAAAAACATAGCCTGGGAAGGTTTTGAATTTGGTTTGAGTGGGATTGAATTTCACATTAATATCAGTCTGTAGATTTTTTGCAATCGCGCCATGCAACCATAAGACTTCTAGATTTCCTTTAATATTTTTATCAGTACTTAGAACCTCATCGTCAAATGTAGTTTTGATCTTAAGGCGATTTGGTTTTATGGTTTCTACCTTAAGTGTTTTACTAAAGCTTGCTCCACCAACTTTAACTCTTGCTTGCCAATTTCCAGTAGGAGCTTCATCAGAAGTATTAACTATAAATTTGTAGAAATTATTAGTTCCGTTTGTTTTTGTTTCCTGGTGTGTTACTTTTCCGTAAGGATCTCGAAGTTCAAATTTTACAGGATGCCCTTTTGGTAATTTGTTTGCATTATCATTAAGCATAAAAGATAAAAACAGTGTATCTCCTGGGCGCCAAACTCCACGTTCTCCATAAATATATCCTTTAATTCCTTTTTGAAGTTGTACTCCTGAAACATCAAATTTACTTACTGATAATACATTTCCGTCATTCAGCTTTACATACGTTTGCTGTTTCCCTGAGGTTACAATTGCAAAATATGCTGGGCGCTCGGCGTCAAAAATAGTCATCCCTTCTGCATCAGTGATCGACTCTCCCATTTGTTGTTGCTGGAAGTTATAAAAAGCTACTTTGGCATTAGAAATTGGGCTAGTAGTAACGATATCATTAACCGTAATCGCATAGGATTGATTTAATCCTTTCTTGACGACAACCCCTAAATTGGAAGCTAGTACGTTTGCACTAACTTTTTTATCCCTAAAGTAAGAAGTACTACATGGATTCTCTCTTTCATCCCAACTATAATCATAATAATCATCATAATAGTATTGAGAACTATCCCAAAAACTCGTTTCTTCTTCTTCATCATAATTATTGGTTAACTCTTTAATCGGAGTATCATCAGCTCCTTCTCCTTCGCACTTATATAGTGAATATGCTTTACGATAATTGAGTTCTATTCTATAAATTGCTCCTGGATTGGGAGAAATCAATTCTTTTAAATCAATTGCAAATGCATTCCACTTACTAAGGTTTAATGAAGGGTTTTCCTGAAGATTAACTAATTTTTTGGCGACTGGTCTTGCAACACTTCTCAAATTACTAGATCCATCAAGATTGTTGTTTTGTAAAAACTGAAGCATATTATTTTCAAATACTTTAACCACTTGCACTTCAACAGCTCGAAGGTTTATAGCTTCAAAATTAAACTTGAGGTTATCTGAAGTTGGTAAAATCACTCCGCTTTGCAATAATCTTATCTCTGGATTTGGTTGTTGGAAAGATACATTTTCTGTATACTTACTTTTAAGTTTATAATTATCTGTACTTCGAATTCCTTCAAAAACGGTAACTTCTAATGTTCCTTTAAGTTCATTTTTTGGATATACTTTTAGAACATTTCCGTTTACGGTATACTTTAGGTTTTTTGCACCTGATATAGTAACCAGTCCATTGAAATTTTGATTTTTCTTAAGTGGATCAGAAAAATTAATCTCTACATATTGATTATTCACATTTGCTACAGAAATGCTAATCACCGAGAAATTATTCTTTCCAGGTATTGATAAAGTTGCGGCACCTTCGGTCTCAATATTAAATGAATCCCCAGACCATTTGATTTCTACCTCAGAGTCATCTTCAAAACGCTGAATGCTATCGATTCTAAAACTAAACTGACGACTTTTATCTATGGACTCACTAAATTTTACAGCCACCTTCTTACCTTCTTGCATGGCGGTAACCAATTGCTTTGCGATATCAAATTGCATTTGATCACTGGTGGTAATCGTACCATCGATATATTGCCAATCCTTGCTATAGGATTGTAAATTATTTGTAACTACTGAAAATTGTTGTTTTAATGTTTGTACTGTGAAAACAAATTCCTCGTCTAAATCATCATCGAAATCTTCAACTAATTCTTCTAAGTCCAGTGTAAACGTGTATGCTGTATCTTGGTCAAAACTTTCATCAGGCTGAAACGAAATTGTACGATTATTTATAGCAACTATTTTTCCTTTAACCTTTGGGGATACCGATAATAAATCCTTTGGCAACTCTTGATTATCACTCCATCCTTCTACTGGTGTCTGTAAGACAACATATACATTATCTAATACAGAAATGACTCCAGAAGACACATCTGAAATATAGTCCTGATATTTATTTAGCTCAGATGCGTTTGCTTCAGCTATAGCTTGAGCGTCTTTTTTCTTACAAGAAAATACTAATGCTACAAAAAATAGCATATAAAGAATTCGTAATGATTTCATATGGTTGATGTTTAGCTGATTAAAGGTAGCACAAATTTAATTCTATCCAATATTATCTTTTTGTATATCCCTCTATTATGAATCTTAATCCCTATCAGTTTTTAAAAATATATACTTTTTCATATAGGTCAACTACATAATTTATATTCGTTTAGATTCTATCTATATTCGAGAATGATCCAAAGAAAATATTTAATATTATCTTGTTGCATAATCTTTTTTACTATTTCATTTCTTCCATTGGTTCCATGATCACTGTATGGATTATTTAAGCCATCGTTGCCAAAATGTCGATATTTGAGTATCTATTTTCATAAAAGATTGCCTTAATGAAGGCCAGTTAGGTCCTCCCATAAAACTTGGGTTAATTAGATAGGATAATACATCTTTTTCCAGATTTCCTATTTTTTTTCCAGAAAGAAAGGCGTTTCTTGTACAGAGCGTCAAAATGTTTTTGATAACCCATACTTTACTTTTTTAAAATAACTCTTCTATGTATAGATCTTCCCCGCTATTATTCTACTAAAAACCTCTTTAAAACAAAAAACCAATTTAAAATATTGTTTTTATCAACTATCCTTTATAAAGTATTATAATAGTTTGATAAAAATAAAATGATTTTTAGTAGTTTTTCCCCCTGAAAGCAGTGTATTTTTATCAAATCATTATAATGTCTTAATTCCTAAAAAATCTTCGTACTTCTTCATACATCTCTAAAGAGACATACGCATAACTCAAAGCATTAACTCTTCGGTATCCCATCATGGTTTAATATAAAATTATGCCACCTAAAAAATAAAATTTTATCAATACAAAATATTTAACATTTTTATTATATAATTAACATTGTATGAATCATAAAAGTGTAAATATTACACTTATTTGGTTAAATTTTTATATTTTTGTAAACCAACTTATATATACACACAAAATGAATTCAAAACTAAAATTTAAAAGCTTGCTTTTATTAGCCTGTATTGGGTTAACTAATTGCGAAACAGAAAGTGTTAACAATGACATTAACACTACAGAAAAAGAAGAGTTACTTACTTCGAAAATGGCTAATTCTCGCCCTTATTTTAATAAATCAAAGGATATTTTGATTGCTCAGTTTGACAATAAACCTGATGCTGATGACATTCATTCGCTTGCAGCTCTGGGTTGTATGCTAAAGCATTCTGACTTAAGAGGTATCAAATATTTTGCGGTACAAGGGGCTTATGGTAATCAGGGAGGTAGATTTATTAACGCTGCCTCTTTATTTAATAAAATTTTTGGTTCTAAATGGGTAAATGCCAAAGCTAACAGGAACAATGCTGTAAATAAAATTAAAAATACTGTTCGTCCTATTTTAAATGCAAATGGTAAAGTTTGGGTTCAAGAAGCTGGACAGTCTACCATTACAAAATTATGGATACAAAGACTTATCGCTGAGGGTGTACCTGCATCAAGAATTAAATCGAATGTAATTGTTGTGCAACATAGTAAATGGAATGAAGACCATACTAATAGAGCAGATCTTAATTATGTAAAAAACAAAGCTACTTATCAACAAATAGATGATGGAAACAGAGGATTTGGAAGTGCCCCAAACAGAGGCCCAAATACTCCCAGTTACAGGACAAATAATAAATCTTTTTTGAGAAGAGCAAAAAACTCCAGAAATAGAACTGCCAGAGATTACTGGAGAGAAGCAGATAAAATTATTAAAGCTAGTGGATTTAATGCCAGTCATTCTTCTATACCTAAAGGAGGGGTTGATTTTTCGGACTGCGTAGAAAATTATTGGATTTTTAATAGAACTCACGGACAGATAGGCAATGTTGCTAAGTTCTGGAATCGATATGTAACCAATTAACAGTATTAAAGAGGTTGTCTGGGAGTATTCTCAGACAACCTTTATCTTTTTAAATACTTAATTTATTCTTTGTAAATTCCTATAGTAAGTTCATCGGCAGCATTCATAGTCGCACGGTACATTCCTGCAGTATTAAACTCCATTGCAACATTACCTTTATTATCTATGGCTACAATTCCACCTGTACCTCCCAAATCTTTAAGCTTTTTCTGTATTACCTCCTGAGCAGCCTCCTGAAGCGAAAGACCTCTATACTCCATCAAAGCAGAAATATCATGAGCAACCATCGCCCTAATAAAATATTCTCCCCATCCTGTACTGGACACGGCGCAAGTGGCATTATTTGCATAGGTTCCAGCTCCTATAATTGGAGAATCGCCAATACGGTTCCATTTTTTATTGGTCATTCCTCCTGTTGAAGTTCCAGCGGCCAAATTCCCATTTTTATCCAATGCTACACATCCCACGGTTCCAAATTTAGAATCTTTGATATATGGGTCATAAAATGCTGTTGTTTTGGTTGTTTCTTTAGTCTTTTCCTTTTCTTTTATTTTTTTCAGAGATTTCATTCTATCTTCTGTAAAGAAATATGATGGATCTACCATTTCAATATTTCTTTCTTTAGCAAATAATTCTGCTCCGTTTCCTGATAATAGAACATGAGGAGAATTCTGCATGACTTCCCGAGCTAAGTTTATTGGATTCTTAATCGTCTTTACTCCAGCAACTGCTCCTGCATTAAGTGTACTCCCATCCATAATTGATGCATCAAGTTCGTTAACGCCTTCACTATTAAAAACAGCACCTTTTCCTGCATTAAAAAGTGGAGAATTCTCAAGAATATTTATTGTCTTTTCTACAGCCTCTAGACTTGTTCCCCCTTTTTTAAGAATCTCATGCCCAACTTTTATTGCTTCCTCTAACTTAGTTTTGTAGGCTATTTCTTTTTCTGGTGTCATATTCTTTTTCAAGATCGTTCCTGCTCCTCCATGAATTACAATTCCAAATTGGTCTCCTGGTTTTTGAATTTTTTCTGTTGTAGTTTTAACAACGAGTGCCTTGGCCGTTTCTTTTGGCTGTTCTTTGCATGCCAGAAACAACACTAAACTTAAAAATATGAGTACTCTTTGCATAATTAAGATGATTTGTGTTTACAATAGTCTACTAATGCGATCCTTCCCTGGAAGAACCTGAAGGTTAAATGTAAGATATTTCCACCGTTATCTTCTAGGCATAAAGATTTATTTAACTCAAAGTCATAAGGTTGATTTACGCCTCCTTCAATGGCAATATTATCTGCGTATAAGGTAAATCCTTTATTTGATTTTAGTGCAGGTTCGATTCTACCAGAAATCAGAGGAATTTCTCCAGATTTATTAAGAATTGTAGAGCCTGACCCTTTTGTTTTTTCGATAGTGACTAATATATCTTCTTTAGGATTTAAATCCTTAAACATGACACCAGGATATTCGGGATGTGCAATAAGTGCAGTGTACAGTTTACGGGTTCGAATAATGAAATGTACAAGCCCTTTTTCATCTGTAAACCCTTCAAGATAGGTCAAATTATTGGCAACCAATACGATCTTTGCATTTTTAACTAATTCTCCTTTTTCACTTTCTATTTTAATTGTAAAAATGAAAGGTTTTGGATTAATCAGAGTAGAAATTTTAGACCATTTGCTTTTCAAAAAAGTTTGGTCCTTTTTTATTTTCTTTTCAATCAAACCTGCAAATTCATCTGGAGTTCTATCGATAAGATTTATATATCCTACAGTTTTTAATATTCCAGGAATCTCTGTATCATCAAATCTTGCTGGAAGAATATACTCTCTACTTTCTTGAAATGCTCTAGCCTGCATCGAAACTCTTTCATGATTTGTCCATAACTTCTGATTATAAAAACCTGAAATAAACATTACTGTATATTTTGCTCTGTTTTGATAAATCTCTGACAAATATTCATATAGGTTTTTCCCCCATAGATTTGTTTCCTCAAACAAATCATAAAAGACTTTAATTCCTCTTATTTTTAAGCTATTAGCTACTTCTTCGACATATGCCCTATTCTCTCCAGCAAAAGAAAGCGCAACATCATACTCATAATTTTTGTTTTTCATCACTGACCACTTTTTCTTTTTAACCTAAAACTGACTTATTTCTTTATTAAAAACCACTAATACAAAATTAGTTTCTTTTGTTGGAATATTTCCATTTTTACTAGGAAAAATTCCAACAAAAGTTTTACTTTTAAACCGTAAAAAAACGACTCTCATGAAATGAGTAAGAACAATTAAGCTGATATCAATCCGAAATATTTATCGATGAATTACATCTGATTTCTAAAACAACAAAATACAAAAAGATGAAACCTAAAAAACACATAAAAGGCAGAGGTGCTCAAGAAAAAACTAACAATCGATTCTTTAAAAATCACCATGAAACAAGAGATGACTTTCTTAATTATTGTCTTGCACAAGGAGAAACAATAGATAAACCGCAGACTACTTTTATTAAAACTTTTCCAAAAACTATAGTGAACAAAGTAACTAGTCCAGACGTGGGTATGATGTACTCTTTAAACCCTTATCAAGGTTGCGAACATGGTTGCGTATATTGTTATGCAAGAAATTCTCATGAATACTGGGGTTATGGAGCTGGTTTGGACTTCGAAAGTAAAATTTTAGTAAAGGAAAATGCTCCTGAATTGCTTGAGAAAAAACTGAAAAGCTCGACATGGAAAGCATATCCTATTTCACTTTCGGGAAATACCGATTGCTATCAACCCATCGAAAAGAAACTTAAAATTACACGCAGATTACTTGAGGTTTTTTTAAAATACAGGCACCCAGTTGGTATTATAACCAAAAATGCATTGATTCAAAGAGACATAGATATTTTGACTGAATTAGCAAAGCACAATCTGGTGTCAGTATTTCTATCTATCACTTCTCTAAGAGAGGAAACCCGAAGAACCTTAGAACCCAGAACAGCAAGCATAAAGAAGCGATTAGAAACTTTAGAATTATTAAATGCATCTGGAATTTCAACCCATGTGATGATGGCACCAATAATTCCATCGATTAATAATCATGAAATACTACCACTCACAAAAGAAATTTCTCTGCGTGGAGCAAAAAGTGTTGGATATACTATAGTAAGACTTAACGGAGCAATTGGACAGCTTTTTACTACCTGGTTAGAAAATACACTTCCCGATCGTAAAGACAAAATTCTTCATCAAATTATGGAGTGTCATGAAGGAAATTTAAATGACAGTGAATTTCGTAGGAGAATGAAGGGGTCTGGAAATATTGCGGATCAAATTCATCAACTATTTACTCTAGCAAGAAAAAAATACTTTCCTGAGGCGCAAAAGGTGCGTTTAAATTGTGATATGCACAAAGAGTATAAAAATGGACAATTGAAGTTATTCTAAGAGGATGTTTTATTTACTCACCTAACAATCATGAAATTAAAATAATTTAAGGAAATATTTAACTTTATGATATTTGTATTAGATTATAAAAAACATAATTTTAGTTAACCAATTTAATATGCCAATTACATAAATATCTTTCTTATTAACCAAAAATCTCTTAAAATGAAAAATCACCCTAAACTTCTTCCAGATCATCAATCAATTTTATGTATTGATTTTATAATTTTCTGAGTTTCTAAACACAAACATCAGTGCCGTAACCTGGATTGTAACCAAAGCCCAGATCAAAATCAAAAGTACTTTATAAAGAAAGTACCGTTTACTTTATTATCTACAAACAATGATCGATAGTAAAGTAATTGGCTACCCTATCAATACTTTTAAATAGTATTATTCTTTAAAATCCGTTCAGCTATTAAAATTAACTTTATAACATAAAGACAAAGCTCATAATTTCAGAAACCAACAACTTAATATAAATACATTACCAAATCTTAAAACCTAAACTTATGGAACGCATTTTTACATTTCCTATCATTTTGTTGATGACAACATCTTTTTGTGCCCAATCCCATAACATTCATCAACCTAAGCAACGAGTTGCTTCTACAAAAATATCAGGAAAACCTTTTGAAGAAGTTTCTCTTTTCAGTTTAAAAACTAAAAAACACTTAGTATCTATTCCGAAAGAATTTAAGAACTATGCTATTCTTTCATTGCGATCTTTTACCATAAAAAACTTTGCTTCTTCATTATCAAAAACAATGAGTTTATTGCTTCCTGGAAAAAAAACATCAATGCTATTAGAGCTTGTAAAAGATAAAGGTGACCCTCAAGAGGTTTCAGATTACATTCAGTCAATTTGTAATCAGATTGTAATATTATACAGTAATGAAAATGTAAAAATAAAACTCTCAGGCATCAGCCTCTGG
Source organism: uncultured Aquimarina sp. (assembly GCA_947498785.1). Taxonomy (GTDB): domain Bacteria; phylum Bacteroidota; class Bacteroidia; order Flavobacteriales; family Flavobacteriaceae; genus Aquimarina. The sequence goes on from CANMLS010000027.1 coordinate 34,550, forward strand.
GCTTCTTCAATATCATTCAATAATCTTAATTATTATCCTAACTACCGAAATCGAAATGGTTTTGATGCTGATCTTGGACACTTTGTAACCTATAATTATTCTGGTGGTGTCCCATGGATAAACTCAATATGTGGATTATGCACATACGATTTATCTGGTATAAATCGAAACTATAACAACACACCCTGATATTCGCGGTCAACATCTGTAATTGCACCTCTATTAGGGATCAATTTTGGATCCAATCATACCCGTGCTTGCCTATAGAATGTTAACCATACCGCTATTGACGAATCCTAAAGTCCCGAGTGAGATGTAATGACCTAAGGGAATACCATCATGATAGAGAAACTATCAATAAATCTAGCTGTGCAGATACTTGCAACAGCACTAGAGGAGGAAGCGACGAAGTAAGTTGTGCAGGAATTAATGAATGGTCTGACAATATTACTTATCTCATATTTCACCCTCAATGAATTTCATAGACAACCCAAATGTTTACATTAATTTTTAACTAAAATCCAAATCATTATGCTTTTTTCAAAAAACACTATTACTGTAAAAGAAAGACTTATACTGTTTTTATTTTTATTTTTCAATGTTGTGTGCATACAAATAAAAGCTCAAGAGTTTTTTCAATTAACTGAAGAAGAAAATTTTAAAGTAGCGAAATTAGAACGCTTTGGTAAGCGTTATTTTAAAAATCAAAACAAAGGAAAAGGAAGTGGGTATAAACTTTATATGCGAAATTTATACTGGGCAAAACGAAATGCTGATGTCAACGGTCGTGTAATCAGTGACAGCAAAGTTTTAAATGAGTGTGAAAAATACCAAAAAGCATGGCAAAACAATATTGACTCTGCTACAAAAGATGCACAAAGAAGCAGTAATTGGGCAGAGTTAGGCCCTTTTAACTGGACACGCTCAAGAAGCTGGTCTCCAGGACTAGGAAGGGTTACAGCAATAGCTGTAGAACCCATAAATCAAAAATTGATATACGCAGGATCTCCAGGAGGCGGTATCTGGAAATCTATAGATGCAGGTCAAAGTTGGAAACCTCTTGGTGATCGAATGATCAATATGTCCATTTGGGCAATAGCCATCGATCCAAATAACACCAGTATCGTATATTTAGGAAACTCTGCTGGTCAGATTATGAAATCAACAAATGGAGGAAATTCATGGTCAGAAATTTACAGAGTAAATGGTACACCAAGAAGAATTCTCATTCATCCGAACAGTGACCTCATATTTGTAGGTACTACAGAAGCATTATACAGATCCCTTAACTCAGGAAGTTCTTTTAGTTTAGTACTAAATTCCAGAGCTGAGGATGTTGAATTCAAGCCGGGGAATACTAATGTGGTTTATGCTTGCGGAAATAGATTTTATCGATCGACTAATGGAGGTCGTTCTTTTAGTCGTATCATCAGTGGAATTACAATAACCGAGCGAATGAAAATGGCTGTAACTCCCGCAAATCCCAGTGTCGTATACTTAGTTCAAAAAAGAAAAAGCAGTTTTGGATATTTATATAGATCATTAGATGGTGGATCAAGTTTTAGCACTCGTGCGAACTATAACAGTGTATCTACAGATCAAGTATATTTTACACAAGCATCCCGGGATATGGCCATTGCTGTATCAGACACCAATGCTAATGAAGTACATTTGGGAGGAATGAACTATTCAAGATCATTAGATGGTGGGGCAAATTTTACAACACTAGCTGCCTGGAACGAACCCAACGACCGATCATACGTGCATGCAGATATAGAAGTTCTACAATATATAAACGGCAATATATACATAGGTACCGACGGAGGCATTTTCAGAAGTAGAGATCGTGGAGCAAATACAACTGATTTAACACAAGGAGGATTAGCAGTAAGACAGTATTATCGTATTGGTGGTGCTGCTACAGACGCTAATATGATAGTAGGAGGGGCTCAAGATAATGGAACCAATATCATGAGAGGATCAAACCGACAATTTAAAGAATGGTTGGGTGCAGACGGCATGGAATGTTTCATTGATCATAAAAATAGAAATATCGTATACGGAACTACACAGTTTGGTACTCTGTACAAAAGTACAGATGGCGGAAATAGTATTGGGAATATTAGTAAACCTGGAGATTTCAGAGGAGAGTGGGTAACACCCTTTATGATGGATCCCATTGACAACAATACCATTTATGTTGGATATGATAATTTATATAGAAGTAACAATGGTGGAAACAGAAGTAGCTGGCGGAACATAACAGGAAGTATTAACATTGGTGGTGACTTGGATGAAATGGCAATCGCAGCTTCAAACAACAATTATATTTACATTGCTGAAGAAGATCGACTATGGAGAACAAAGAATGGTCAAAATACAAATCCCACTTGGACCAAGGTAAGTAATTTTAGAGGAGATGTCAATTTTATCGCGGTAGATCCTAACGACCCAGAACATGTGGCCATTGCAACGACCGGGTCAAGGGTTTATGAATCAACAAATGCTGGAAACACATGGACAAATATTAAAGGAAATTTACCTAATATTTCTGCTCAGTGTCTTGTATTTGATGACACCTCTTCCAATGGGTTATATTTAGGTATGCAATCAGGAGTTTATTATACTAATGACAATCTTAGTTCTTGGGTTCCCTTTTCAACAAATTTACCTAGAGTGCAAACAACAGATTTAGAAATTCACTATGCTACTCGAAAAATTCGTGTTGCTACCTATGGTCGCGGGATATGGGAGTCTGATCTTTATGATAAAAATACCGAAGAAATAAATCCACCTAGTGCTCTGGAGTCTCAGGTAAACGAAAAAGATGTTACATTGACCTGGAAGGATAATTCTACCAATGAAAATGGCTTTACAATTGAGAGAAGCGATGGAAATGCTTATGAAAGAATAGACCTTGTTGGAACCGATATTCAAACCTATAAAGACGAAAATTTATCAAACGGCACATACTCCTATAGAGTTAGGGCTTATAACAGTGATAGCCAATCGAGTTATTCTAATACTATTCAAGCGATTATTGGAGATATAATAACTCCTCCAGATGTCATCGATAGTTGCGAAGGGTGTATTATTTATGACACCAATAGTGAAGAAACTAATAATGCAGATCATTCAAAAGAAAAGGCTGCAGATGGAGATCCTAATACATATTGGCATAGCAACTGGTATGATGACAATACTTCTCATCCTCATTTTATCGCTATTGATCTGGGTAAACAAAGGGATTTGGTTGGATTTTCTTATCAAGGTAGACAAACTGGTACAACAGGTATGGTAAAAGACTATATTATATTTGGTTGGGATGGTAATAATTGGCAACAGTTGTCAACAGGAACATTTCAAAAATCTACACTTAAACAAACAGTTGAATTTGACACTTTCAGATGTCGTTATGTTTATTTTAGAGCACTCTCTGAAGTTGATGGTAAAAGATGGGCATCAGTTGCAGAATTTACAGCGAGATACACTCCCTCTCAAAATGATCGTAGATTTGCTAATAAAGAGGTTTTAAATACCCCTCCTCCAATGGTAGATCTTAGTGATTTTGACGGAATAAAAGTATTCCCCATCCCTTTTAAGGATAAACTAACAATTAAAGGAGTTACTTCCAAAAAAACTGTTCGTTCCATACAACTTATTGGTACAAATGGAGATATTCAACGAACTAAGACATTAATAGACAACGATAATATCACTATCGACACCCATAAGTTACTCCATGGTTTTTATATTTTACGCATAGAACAAAACGGAATACCAAAAAGTATTAAAGTTTTCAAACAATAATGAATCTAACGAAAGAGAAGATATCATTTTTAAGTTTATTCAAGAACAAAGACTAAGGTTTATACACAAAAGTATTTAAGGTCTTGATTTTCAAAAAATCAACTCCTAAATCCAGAAAAAAAGGTGTTGTTCGATATCTAGATATCGAACAACACCTTTTTTATTAAACGACATCTACATGTTAAATTTTAGTTACACATAAATTTATTTATATGAATACAAAGAATTGATTCTGAATGAGGTCAGTTATTTCACCAAAACATAGTTAATTAAGTGTTAAATATCGTTAAATTCGATTAGATTATTTTTGGTTTTTTAGGCTAATTTTTTCCTTTAAATTCTTTTCATTTTTGACATTCTTCATTTTTGTTTAATCCCCTGTTTTTCAATAATGCAACAGTATTGCATTATTGAAAAAAAAAGGACATTTTGTCATAATTTAGAGGCGAACAAACTAATTGCAACCAGCTGTTTATTACGCTTTTACCGTATTCTTTTATTAAAATTAAATCTCTACTTTTGATAGCAAATTTTATGAGAGCTCAACATTTTAATTTAAAATTAAAACCTAACACAAAAAATCAAAAAATAATGAAAACTCAACTAAAAATTTTAAGTCTTATCACAGTTTTTTCTTTTCTCTTTTATAGTTGCGAAAAAGATGAAAATGAGATTACTGATATAGAAACAGGAATAGAAACTACTGACACTGTAGGAGCAGATCAAGCAATTCCTGGAGAATATATTGTAATTTACAAAGAGGATGAGTCTTTATCAGGAAAAAGTGCCAAAATGAAAGCCAAATCACAGCAAACACTATCAAAATATGCAATAGCAGGGGATAACATAAAACAAATCTACAGTAATGCTATTCAGGGATTTGCTGTTAAAAACTTATCAGAAAAACAAGCAAACATGCTTAAAAATGATCCTGAAGTAGCATATATAGAACCAAATTATATTCAAAAGTTGGATATAGATATGGGGAAACCTGTGAGTTCGCTTCCTGCTACAGCACAAGGTAAAAATGCTACTAAGGATTCTCAACTTCCTAATGGAGATTTTTTACCTTGGGGTATAGAAAGAGTAGGAAGAGCTAACGGTAGTGGTAGAACCTGCTGGATTATCGATAGTGGTATAGCTCCACATAGTGATTTAAACATTGATGCCAACCGAAGCAGAAGTTTTGTTGGTGGATCTTGGCAAGATCAAAATGGACATGGAACTCACGTAGCAGGAACAGTTGCTGCAAAAAATAATGGCTCTGGAGTTGTAGGCGTGGCTTTTGGAGCTACTGTAATTTCTGTTAGAGTATTAAATGCTGCAGGAATTGGTGGTACTGCTGGCATTATTGCTGGTGTAGACTATGTAGCTAATAATGCAAGAAATGGAGATACTTGGAACTATAGTGTAGGATTCCGTAATAGAGCTACTTCTCTGGCAATTGATAATGCCTTTAGAAACCTTGAAAGAAGAGCAATTGGAGCCATGGCAGCAGGAAATAGCAATGATGATACCCTATTTTACTCACCACAAAGATTACGAACTAGTAATACTTGGTGTGTTGGTAACATGACTCGCTCAGGGGCAGCTGCAGGTACTTCAAACTTTGGAAGAAGTGTAGATCGTTGGGCTCCAGGTACCGCAGTATGGTCTACTTGGTTAAACGGTCAGTTTAATAATATCTCTGGTACTTCTATGGCATCACCACACGTAGCAGGAATATTATTACTAAGAGGTAACAGTACAGGAACGAATGGGTCTGTAAGCAAAGGAGGATCAACTGCTCCTATTGCTACCTTAAATTAAATAGAATCAAATATTTTGAATTTGTTAGAGGCTGGATTAGACCCAGCCTCTTTTTTGTATTCTAATTTACATACAATATTCTTGTGTTTTCATCTTCTTAAAAGAAATATTGATTCTTATAAAAGTTTATGACATAAAATAAAATTCTTCTGGTAGAACAATCACTCAGAAAACAATAGTTATCTAAAAAAATATGCTCTCAAAGTATTTACTGTCGTAGGTTTACATTCTCCCTTCCCACTCTTTATAAAACTGTTCTAGAAACCCTTCCATATATTGATGACGTTCTAAAGCTAATTTTTTACCAGCTTCGGTATTCATTCTGTCCTTAAGTAAGAGGAGTTTTTCGTAGAAATGATTAATTGTAGGAGTAGTAGATTTCTTGTATTCTTCTTTACTCATATTTAGATTAGGAGAGATCTCAGGATCATATATAGCTCTGTTTTTAAAACCTCCATAATTAAAGCTCCTTGCAATTCCGATAGCTCCAATAGCGTCTAATCGATCTGCATCCTGAATGACATCTAACTCTGGGGATTTAAATTTTTGATCAATATTACCTCCTTTAAAAGAAATGTTTTCGATAATCTTAATTACATGATCAATAACATTTTTTTTAACAAGAAGACTTTCTAAAAAATCCTGTGCAACTTTAGGCCCAACGGTTTCATCACCATCATGAAATTTTGAATCTGCGATATCATGAAGTAATGCCCCCAAAGAGACCACAAAAAGGTCTACGTTTTCATCCTTGGCAATTAACCTTGCATTATTATACACTCTTTGGATATGAAACCAGTCATGTCCTCCTTCTGCTCCAGTAAGTTCTTCTTTTACAAAATCTATAGTTTTAGATACAATTTTATCTTCAATCATACCTTATCTATATTATTTTACTATTGCAGGTTGCACCCACTTAAATTCGAAAATCTCATCTGGAATTACCAGTCGCTCACTAATTCGTTGCATTCTAGCTGGTAATTTCATTACAAAATCCCTAGCTTTCTCAGCTTCATCAGTTAAATCCACCAATTTATCAATTTCCCATTTATCAATTAGGCGCTGCATAATATCAATATAATCCTGAGAAGTATATACTCCTAAACGTTGAGCAGAATTTGAGAATTCTTCAAAAGCAGTACCAATAGCATCTCCAGATTCTCTAAGGAAATGTGCAGGCATTACAATTTTATGTTTCATCATATCGCTAAATGCTACCATCATCTGACTAGGATCAACTTCAAAAATATTTTTTACAAACTCACTATATGCATTGAAATGACGCATCTCATCCCCAGCAATAATTTTACACATTTTAGCCAATGATTTATTGGAGTACTCTCTTGCCAACTTTGCCACTCGACTATGAGAAATATTGGTAGCTAACTCCTGAAAACTAGTGTATATAAAATTCTTATAAGGATCTCTATCTGTACCTATATCAAATCCGTCATTAATCAAATGCTGAGTTGTTCTTTCTACCTCAATCATATTTACTCTACCAGATAGATATAAATATTTATTCAGTGTATCTCCATGACGATTTTCTTCACTTGTCCAATAACGTACCCAACGAGACCAACCATTACCCTTTTCTTCTCCAAACTGGCCATGTTGGTTTACTCCTTCTACATCCATTAACCAAGATTCATAAGTTGGTAATGCTTCTTCTGTAATTGTATCTCCTACAAGGACTACCCAAAAATCATATGGAAGCTCTTTTGCCAACTCTCTTAATTCTTTTACTTCATCAAAAAACGTATCTTCATTCTGAGAATCTGGTAAGAAATCTGTGGGCTGCCATACTTTATCTATTGGAATTAAAAACTGATCTATAAAAGATTCGATTTTCTTCTCCAGCAGTTGCATTACTTCTAATCTAATATTATCTAAAGCCATTATACTTATGTGTTACGTTCTGATTGCAAAAGTAACCCTTTCTTCAATTATTTTAAGTAATAATTCGGGTTCTTTATCTATGGGTAAGGGTTCTTGTGTCTCTAATGTTAAATGCACTCCAATTCCCATAGGAAAATTACCATAACGAACCAGTTTCCAGCTATTATTTATAGTCACTGGTACGATTAAAGCATTGGGTGCATTCTTAAATAAAATTTTTAATCCAGTAGGAGCAAATTCTTTTGGTCTTCCATCTCTACTTCGCGTTCCTTCTGGAAAAATTACTGCAGAAAAAATATTCTCAGTGATAAATTTTCCAAATTTAGATAGTGCAGGAATAGATTGCTTTGGGTTTTTTCTATCAATTAAAACATGCCCTCCATGTCTTAAGTTAAAAGATATGCTGGGAATTCCTTTTCCTAATTCTATCTTAGAAATAAACTTTGGTTTATGTTTTCTTAAATACCAAGATATTAAAGGAACATCGAACATACTTTGATGATTCGAAACAATAATCAACGATTGATCTTTTGGTAACTTATGGATATTTTTAAAACTGATTCTTACTCCTAAAAAGTGTAAGCATCGTAACAAAAACAGATTCATAATGTTAACTACCCCTCTATGTCCTGATCTACCACCTAGGTTTTTTCCAAGCCATTGTAATGGTTGAAAAACTAGCAATGTTAATCCAAAAGATACATAGAAAATTATAGAAAGCGGATAACTAAGTATCCTTTTTACTGCCTCCATCACTCCTGTTTCAATTATTAAAAATTTGACTTGTGTAATCGCTTTGCAAGGTCTAATATTATTTTTAGTTGACCAATAGTTTTACAAAAATAAAAACCGTCTGTAATAACAAACGGTTTAGAACTCTTTTTAGCATATACACTGCTTATATTTTAGCAATGTTCGTTATATGCATCTTTAAGATTTTCTGCAATCATTTCTGCAGGTCTTCCTTCTATATGATGACGCTCTAACATATGAACTAGCTCTCCGTTTCTAAATAGAGCCATAGAAGGAGACGATGGCGGAAACGGAATCATAAACCCACGAGCCTTATCCGTTGCTTCTCTGTCTACTCCCGCAAAGACAGTTACCAAATTATCGGGCTTTTTATTGTTATCTAAAGAAGCTTTTGCTCCTGGACGTGCATTTGCTGCGGCACAACCACATACCGAATTAACAACTACCAAAGTAGTTCCTTCTTTTGCAATTGCTGCCTCTACTGCTTCTCCCGTATGTAATTCTACAAAACCAAAATTGGTAAGATCTTCACGCATTGGTTTTACTAACTCTGCTGGATACATATTTCTGTTATTTTTTTTCGTACTACAATTTTATACAAAGGTACAAATTATGTACCATATAAAGGTAACTGACAAGTAGTCTTAGAAATACACCATCTCATAACATAATTCTATTTATTTACATCTATACGTAACAAATATCATATCCTATTGTCTAATATACTATAGATCAAAATGTATTAAAAAAATAATTTCAGTTATCTTTACAACCCAAAAAAATATTTTGAATGATTAAATGGTTTGCTGCTATATTAGGAGCTGTTTTTTTTAGATTTCCTGGAGCAATTTTAGGTTTTATCTTAGGAAGTGTCTTGGATACCACCACTAGTAAAAGTAAAGGAGGGTTCAAAACGGTATTTTCGCAACAGCAAAAAGTTACTCCAGCAGATTTTGAACTTAATTTATTATCTCTATCCTCAATTGTTATTAAAGCAGATGGAAAAGTAAATCAAACCGAGTTAGATTATGTTAGACGGTATTTTGTAAGTGCTTACGGAAAAGAGCGCGCAAATGCTACTTTTAGATCATTTAATGAAATCATTAAAAGCAGGCAAATCTCTGCACAGCGTATTTGTATGTATATTAATCAACATACCCGATATCCATCCAGATTACAAATTCTTCATTTTTTATTCGGAATAGCAAATGCTGATGGTATTGTAAGCGATTCTGAAGCCAATGAGATTGGTAAAATTGCAGGTTTTTTAAGAATTAATTTTAAAGATTTTGAAAGTATCAAAGCCATGTTTTTTAAAACTGGAGATCATGCTTATAAGATTCTCGAGATTGAAAAATCTGCAACAGATGCCGAAGTCAAAAAAGCATTTAGGACTATGGCCAAAAAGTATCATCCAGATAAAATACAACACATGGATGAAATACATATCAAAGGTGCCGAAGAGAAATTTAGAGAAGTACAAAAAGCATATGATCATATCAAAAAAGAACGAGGGATTGTCTGATTTCTTTAGTTTATCTTTCTGAAACTATTCGAAAAATGTTTTTCCCTTTCAATTTTTATCTTTTTTTACATCATAGCACTACTATGAAGTAAAAAATCACTTCTTTTTATTGGTACGAGTTTATCTCAAAATTTATTGTATTGACAACATTTTTTCTATCGTTCACAATATAAATCATCAGAATTAGAATATATCATTGTTCATTTAAGCATTATTTAACCAAAAGAGAGAGGATTATAACTTGTTGTCAATAAAAAAATCAACATAACCATATGACTCTATATTCTTTTTAAAAACCTTCATTCGATGAAAAAATTAATGCTATTGTTTATTTTAACTGGAAGTTTTAGCAAGGGGTTTTCAAATTCTATTCCTTTTAAAACACCTGAGATTAAGAATCTGTCAATCCACATTTCTGGTGACCCTATCGACGACATTAAAAAAGTGATACAAGAACAACTTGACGGATCTGCTACCAGAGATATTTCAAAAATGAGTTCGGTATTGCATAATGATTTTAGAATTGTTGTAAACGATGCTAAAAAAGGAGCAACCGTATTAGATAGAGCGACAATGCTTAACTTTTATAAACAGAAAAAATTTGGCGGAGAGGTAAAATTAATAGAATTTATATCTATAGATGTGCAAGGTAACTTAAGCGCAATAGTCAAAGTAAAAGAGACTGGTAAAAAAGCTATATTTAATCTATACTTTTCCTTAATTAATACAGATGGAAAATGGAAAATCATTAATGAGCTCGCTTATTTAGATTATTTAAAATAAATTAGATCATATAATCTTTTGAAGAAAAAACTTCAAAAGAATGTATCAAACTAATGAAAAGAAAATTCTATTTAAACAAAGGAGAGATTATTCTATGTCTAATCGCCATGGCAATAATCTCTTCTATTATGCTTTATACAAAATCGAATATAAATGGGCAATCCATATCATTTTTTTGGATTCTATTCATAAAAACTACCACCTGGCTTTTCTGGGGTTGTTGGATTCCTTTTATTTTTTACCTTTCTCGTAAAATACCTATTTATAAACACAATTATTATTTAGGAGTTTTATTACACTTACCTATCAGTATCATTATTGTTTGTTTCCATCTTTTGTTGTATGTAATCATCATCAAATTAAGTCCCATATCTGGTTTTCAGGAACAACCAATCCCTACATTATTCATGGGTCTTTTATTTTCTCAATTCGAATGGTACTTTCTAACCTATTGGGCCTTAATCCTTGGATGCTATGCTGTAGAATATTATCAAAAGTTTAGAGAAAGTAATTTAAAAGCAGCCCAACTAGATACCCGTCTTACAAAATCTCGTCTAATGGCTCTTAAAATGCAACTACACCCGCATTTTCTTTTTAATACATTACACACAATTTCTTCTCTAGTAAGGCAAGACGAGAAGAAAAAATCTATTTCGATGCTATCAGAAATGGGAGATTTATTAAGGATAGTACTAAGTCAAAATGAAGAACAATTTATAAAACTGCAATCAGAACTTGAATTTATTAAGAAATACATTGCCTTAGAGGAAAAACGATTTAAAAATAAAATGAATGTACAAATAGAGATAGGTGATGACTTATCTGAAGTACAAATACCATCCTTTTTATTACAACCTTTAATTGAAAACAGCATCTATCATGGTTTATCAAAAAAAGTAGATGCCAGTTTACTTAGAATTGACATTAAAAAAAAGGAGGATCAGTTATGTGTAGAGATTTATAACGATGGACCTCCCTTACCAGAAAACTTTGATATCTTCAAGGTAGAAGGAATAGGATTAGCAAATACTATAGAACGCCTGAGTCAGTTATATCAAGATAAGTATTCCATTAAATTTTTGAATATTAAAAATGGAGTATTAGTTAATTTAATCATCCCTTATCAAACAAAATAAATGCAGATAAAAGTAATCGCAATAGATGATGAACCTGAAGCTCTTCAAAATTTAAAAATTTTGCTTCATGAGCGAGATGATTATCTCTTGATTGATTCTTGTACCAATGGGAAAACGGCAATTGAAATTATTTTAGAACAAAAACCTGATTTGGTTTTTCTAGATATTCAAATGCCCGAAATATCTGGTTTTGATGTAATAAGTGCTGTGCGCCCGCACTTCACTCCTATTTATATCTTTACTACTGCTTATGATCAATATGCAATACATGCTTTTGAGGTAAACGCTATTGATTATCTCTTAAAACCTTTTGATGATGAACGCTTCTATACCGCTCTTCAAAAAGCAAAAAAACAAATCGAACTCAAAAAAAATGAAGACCTTAACTTCAAGTTAGACACATTGCTTCAAAAAACGAGTATAGATAAAAAAGCAATGTATATCAAACGTATTCCTGTTAAATTATCCAATCGAGTTTATTTTTTGGAAATTGAGAAAGTAATTTATTTTAAAGCAGAGAATCAATATATTAATGTATTTCTAAGTAATGGCACTCAACACATAATAAGAGACACTCTCAACCGTCTTGAAGGCGAACTCAATCCCGAAACATTCTTTAGATGTCATCGTTCTAACATAGTTAACATTAATGAAATAACACAAATTGAACCTTTTTTTAGCGGAGATTATATACTGACTTTAAAAAATGGAGACAAATTAAAATTGTCAAAATCAAGAAAAGAAGGCTTAAAAAAATTAATGAATTGGTGATAATACTACAGTCATATTAAAGCATGGGTAATGCATATCTTAACCGAGCTAAAAGAATCAACAAATTAATAGAAAATGCTTAAAAAATTCTATTCCATACCATTTTCAAAAATTTTCTTGCAGGGAGACTTGTTGTGATTTTGACATCTTCGAGCAATGTGGTTTCTTCATCCAAAAACTTTAAAATATTGGTTCCTCTATTTTTTTGAAACAATCTTGAAAATAAAGAAGCTCCTATATGATTTTGTTGATGTAGTAGATCAATAAATAATAGGTCGTAGTACCAAAACTTAGTTTTCTTTCCAAATTTTGATAGTTCTGTATTACTTTTAAGGAACTTGATCAATTCCTGAACTTTTTTTGATGTCAAATTAAATGTAAACCCTGTACTGGGTTTTGTCCATCCGCCAGCTGTACCTATATGCATGATGTTTTTAGAATTATGCTTTTCAAAATTATAACATGTCATCGGGATACATCCTTTTTCTTTTTCGGTGATTTCATACGAAATGATTCCTTTTTCTTTTAAGTACTTCGTGATTTCATCTTCATATTCATGCTCACCCAAAAGATTTTCTGAAAACAAAGTATATTCAAACAAGGCTTCAGTCTCTGAAATGGGTAATACATACATAAATCGAGTATTTCCTTTCTGAGCTATCTCAAAATCCATAAAAGTGGCTGTATTACTATCAAAAAAAGGTTCAGAAGTTTTAACAAACCACCCTACAAAATGCTGATTTAAAACAGGGTATATTTTCTGGTTTTTATAGTCTAGTGATTGTATTACACTATTAAAAACTTTATCAGCAAGATAGACTTTTTGATCTGTTTCAACTTTTACAATATTTCTTTTATCATTTAAAGAAATAATTTTTTCCTGTTTGATCGTAATATTCGACTTCTCTTTTAAAATTTCAAGAATAAAACTATAAAAATCTTTACTCCTGATCAATTTATAATGATAAGGAGAAATATCGATCTGAGACGAAAATGCGCTACTTCCAAAGTAAATCTTATCCCACTTTTTACTCACAATAGTATCCCAAATACCAGCGTCTTGTTCCCAAAAACACCATGTGCGATCATTTGTGTTTTTTATTTCTTTATCAATGAGTAAAATTTGCTTTTCATCAAAAAAAGAATCTAAGGCCAAATGATATGCAAGCATCAATCCTGAAGCACCTGTACCCGTTATGATGTAATTGTATTTTTGCATATATCTTAAAATCAAATATAAAATGAATATTCAACAATATGAATATATTTTGATCTATTCGGGAGGTTTTTTATATATATTTGATGTATAGGTTTACTACAATGAGAGCTATCTTAGCCCTATTTTTATTACTTTTTTCTCCTATCTTGATTACAGCTCAAGATTCAACTCGGGTAGAGACACCAAAAATTATCACTTCCCTTAAGGTTGGAAACACTTTCAGTTTTGCTACAAAAAGCATAAAGTTTGTTAAAGTAATCGAGGATTCACGATGCCCTGCTGATGCTACCTGCTTTTGGCCTGGAGAAGTAAAAATACGTATTGCTTTTTATGAACAGAATGTTTTATTAGAAGAAAAGGAATTTGTTTTTGGCACTCAAAATATAAACCCAAATCGTATCAAAGAATTACTAAGTATTGAACAAAAAACAATATACGGTTACGATGTTAACCCTCACCCCGTAACAAATAGTGTCATAGAACCTTCTGACTACCAATTAGAATTACTGGTGAAATGAATTTATATTAAGTAAATCTTATTTTATTATAGTTTTCAAACATTTAAAATAGAATTTCGTTTACTTTCCTTTTCTTTGCCTGATGATTTCAAACAAGACCAAGGCACATATAGCTTTATTGAGTTTAAATATAACTTATGGAGCAAACTATCTTATCGCCAAAGGGTTAATGCCAAATAAGATTGAAGCATCTGCATTGGTTTTTCTTAGAATTAGTGGAGCTGGTATTTTATTTTTTATTTTAAATTTTTTTGTAAAGGAAAAAGTTGAAAGAAAAGACATGGCTCGTCTTGCATTATGTGGTTTATTGGGTGTAGCAACTAACCAGTTTTTCTCTATGAATGGTTTGAGTCTCACTTCTCCCGTAGATGCTGCAATTATTGTAACTGCAATGCCTATTTTTACTGTGATTATAAGTTACTTTTTACTTAAAGAACCTTTAACTCTGCAACGTATTCTAGGCATATTAATTGGTGGAGGCGGAGCAGTTTTATTAATATACTTGGGCAATTCTGGTATAGGAACAGGTTCCTTATTAGGTAATATTTTTGTTAGCATTAATGCGTTATCCTTTGCCTTTTACTTAGTTATCGTAAAACCTCTTATGTCAAAATATAAACCCATTACAGTAATTGTATGGACCTTTTTGTTTGGTTTTCTGTCTATGTTTCCTTTTTGTATCAAAGACCTCGTTCATACAGATTTTTATGCTTTTGATGTCTCTAACTGGATTTCATTGATCTATGTTGTAATCGGTCCTACTTTTTTAGCCTATTTACTTAATATCTTCGCTTTACAGTTTGTAAAACCAACGGTTTCTAGTAGTTACATCTATGTACACCCTGCAGTTGCTATGATTCTGGTTACTGTAATATCTTATCTTGTACCAAACAGCCAATATCAAGGAGATATAACAGCTATCAAGTTACTATGCTGCGTCTTAATTTTTGTTGGTGTGTATTTAATAAGTGGTGGTTCTTTAAGGTGGTTAAAAAAGCAAAAGTCTTAGTGACAACCACAACCCGAATTCCCGCAAGAGTTTGATTGCTTTTTCTTAACAGAAGACAGGGAAGGTTTCCAAAAAAACTTTTTAACCAAAAATCCTATTGCTCCTGCAAAAACTAAAATTACTGCTATATTTTGGAAAAGAATATTCATATTTACTTATATAGTCGTATAAAGATACTGAAACTTATTTTAAAACTTGGTAGACAACCAATGCAACACTATATGCTAAAGCACTCATCAGTATAAGTTGAGCCATTGGCCATTTCCAACTATTGGTCTCGCGCTTTACAATAGCCAACGTACTCATACATTGCATTGCAAAAGCGTAAAATAATAATAAGGAAAGCCCGCTAGCCAAATCAAACAATGGTTTTCCTGTCAAAGGGTGAACCTCTGCAGCCATTCTATTTTTTATAGTTTCTTCTTCATCACTTCCTACACTATAAATGGTTGCCAATGTTCCCACAAATACTTCTCTTGCAGCAAAAGAGCTAATGATTCCTATTCCTATTTTCCAATCATACCCTAGTGGTGCCACCACAGGTTCAATTGCTTTTCCAGCATATCCAATAAAAGAATATTCGAGCTTATGAGAAGCTATTTTTTGATCTAACTCTTCCTGAGGAATATCTGGATAATTTGCTGTCACAATCTCTGTTGCATTACTAAAATTATCATTTGGCCCAAAACTCGCCAATACCCATAAAATAATTGAAATTGCTAAAATGATTTTTCCTGCTCCAAAAACAAAAGCCTTAGTCTTTTCAATTACATTAATAGCAACGTTTTTAAACAAAGGCACCTTATAGCTAGGCATTTCGATAACAAAATAGGATTTACTTTTTATCTTGAGCAACTTATTGAGCAACCAAGCAGATCCAACAGCAGATCCAAAACCAATAAAATATAGAAACATTAAAGTAAGGCTTTGATAGCTGAATATCCAACCTACCTTCTCGTCAGGAATAACTAATGCTATAATAATAAGATATACTGGTAATCTTGCAGAACAAGTAGTAAAAGGAACAACAAGAATAGTAATTAATCGCTCTTTCCAATTCTCAATATTTCTAGTTGCCATTACAGCAGGAATTGCGCACGCTGTTCCTGAAACTAAAGGCACTACACTTTTACCACTTAGCCCAAATCGTCGCATTACTCTATCCATAAGAAAAACAACACGACTCATGTATCCACTCTCTTCTAAAATCGAAATAAAGAAAAATAAAAATGCAATCTGAGGAATAAAAATAACAATCCCTCCTAACCCAGGAATAATACCCTCTGTAATGAGATCTACAAATGGACCAGATGGTAACGTTGCTTTTGTTGATTCACTAAGCCAGGCAAAAGCTTCATCGATTAAATCCATCGGATATGAGGACCAATCATATATTGCCTGAAAGATCAACATTAGTATTACGAAGAAAATAAAATACCCCCAGAATTTATGCGTAAGCACTCTATCGAGTTTGGCTCGCATTCCGGTAGCTGCTTTTTCATCTACCATGAGTCCTTTTTTAAGGACATTATTAATAAACTGATATCTTTTTATTGTTTCTTTTTGCTGCAATCTTTTAAGTTCGCTTTCGGATTTGATTTTAAAATCAGGAGCGATATCCATATCTTGTTTATCAAATTTCCTAAAATTTACATCCTGAGTAATAACTAACCAAAGTTTATACAAGGATTGATTAGGAAACGCTTTTTGCAATCTATCAAAATACTCTGGTGAAAAAGATAGTGCCTCTAAGCATGATGACTTTGGTAAAGTAGAATATGACTCTATGAGTTTTTTAAGCTCATTAATTCCTTGATCTTTTCTTGCACTTACTAAAGCTATTTTTGTATTTAGTTCTTTTTCTAATAACGGAATATCTAATGAAATTCCTTTTCTACTCATTCGATCCGCCATATTAATTACCAAAATCGTAGGGATTTCAAGATCTTTAATTTGCGTGAACAGTAGTAAATTTCGTTTTAGATTTTCTACATCACTTACTACAACAGCAACATCTGGAAAATCTTTATCTTTCTTATTCAGAAGGAGTTCTATAACTACATTTTCATCCAGAGAAGATGCATTTAAGCTATATGTTCCTGGTAAATCCAAAATATGAGCTTTGACACCACGAGATAATTTACATATCCCTTCTTTTTTCTCTACTGTAATCCCTGGATAATTACCTACTTGCTGATTAAGGCCCGTAAGCAAATTAAAAACAGATGTTTTTCCAGTATTTGGATTTCCAATAAGTGAAACTTTAATTTGCTTAGACATAAAAAAGAATTGCTACTAAATAATTTGAACTTCTATCTGGGCTGCAATTTCTTTACGGATCGCAAGATGACTACCATTTATATTAAGATACATTGGGCATTGAAAAGGAGCTGTCTGCAATAATTCGACCTCATTTCCTGGCAAGCATCCCATTTCTAATAATTTAAGTGGAATAACATCAGACATGATTTCTTTTATCAAAGCACGTTGACCTCTTTTGAGAGTAGCAATTGTAGTCTTCAAATGTTTATTTAGATTAATTTTAAACTAGACAAAAGTAATGTAAATAATTTTATTGAAAAAGCTAAACTTTTTAAAATCCAGTAATCATAAAATCAGGAACGTATAATTTTACTTGTTTTCATTTTTCAGAACAGCTATATCTTCAATTAACTTATCAATATCTTCTGGATTAGTCCCATCATAAAATCCACGAATTCGTTTCTTCTTATCTACAAGAACAAAATTCTCTGTGTGTACCATGTCATAAGCTCCTCCATCACCATCTGATTTGGCTGCCAAATAGGATTTTCTAGCCAGATCATAGATTTGTTTTTTATCACCTGTAACCAAATTCCATTTTGCATCATTTACTCCTTTTTCTATGGCATACTTTTTTAGCCTGGCCACACTATCAATCTGTGGTGTCACAGAATGAGAAAGTAACAAAACCTCATTATCATCCTTTAATCGTTCCTGAATTTCCTTCATATGCCCTGTCATAATCGGACAAATGGTTTGGCAAGTGGTAAAGAAAAAATCCGCAACATAAATCTTATTCTTATAATTTTGTTGAGTTACCTCTTCCCCGTTTTGATTGGTCAGTTTAAAATCAGCAATTTTATGATACTTACGAATATATTGCACCGTGCTATCTACTAATTCTGTATTTACCATATCTGGTTCATACACTGGCAAAATCTTATTAGGCTTAAGAATAGAATAGATAATAGAAATTATAATAGCAGATAACACAAAGAGTACAACTGCAAAAAATTTGTATTTAGAAAAAAACTGAAGCATTGCGAATTATTATGATGCAAAATTACAAGGATTCTACTTTATTAAAACGTTGTTTTTCATTAAAAAAATACTAAATCTGATTAACTGTATAGTAGTTTTTTTTTATATACCCTTCTAAAAGGTTACTTTTGCGTGATTTAATTTTGAAGAACGATCTATGAGTCCATTTTTTGTAAAAGCTATACAATTACTATTAAGTTTATCTATTCTAATCGTCTTACACGAATTAGGACACTTTATTCCCGCCAAATTATTTAAAACACGAGTAGAGAAGTTTTATTTATTCTTTGATGTAAAATTTTCATTATTCAAGAAAAAAATAGGTGATACTGTATACGGTATTGGTTGGTTACCTCTTGGAGGGTATGTAAAGATAGCTGGTATGATTGATGAGAGTATGGATAAAGAACAAATGGCTGGCCCTCCTCAACCTTGGGAGTTTAGATCCAAACCTGCTTGGCAACGATTGATTATTATGCTTGGTGGTGTTACGGTTAATATCATTCTTGGTTTTTTGATTTATATGGCTATTATATTTACCTGGGGAACTAATCACGTAGGTTTTGATGATATGCCAAACGGATTTGCTGTAGACGATTCGTTCAAAAAAATGGGATTTGAAGATGGTGATCGAATTATGGGTGTTAATGGTAAACCTCTTGAAGATGTTACCCAAATTAATCACCACTTATTCATGCGCGATGTAAAAAACATTAGTGTTTTACATCAAAATGGAAGTGAAGAAACTATTCAAATTCCCGAAAATATTGGTACTACGATGTTCGAATCTGGTACTCTAAGACCTTTTTCTCCTATTAATGAGCCTATTGTGGATAGCACATATCTTGATGTTGCTGTTAAAGCAGGACTTAAAAAAGGTGATAAAATAACAAAGGTAGAAGGAAAACCAATCCAATATTGGCACGAATTTAGAAAGACAATCCAAGAAAATAAAGGAAAGGCAATCTCTATAGGATATTCTAGAAATGGTGAAATAAACACAACTTCAATAACACCAAATGAAGATGGGTTAATTGGAGTTGCCGTTAAAAATGGATATAAAGTTCAGGAAAAACAATATTCTTTTGGAGAAAGTATCACTAAAGGTTTTGATTTTGGATACTGGACATTACACGATTATATTGCTCAATTTAAATATGTTTTTACTAAAAAAGGAGCCAGTCAGGTAGGAGGATTTGGAGCCATAGGAAATCTATTTCCAGATGCCTGGAACTGGAGAGCTTTCTGGGGCACTACAGCCTTTATTTCGATTATATTAGCATTTATGAATATATTGCCTATTCCTGCATTAGATGGCGGTCATGTAATGTTTTTATTGTATGAAATTATTGCTGGTAGAAAACCAAATGATAAATTTATGGAATATGCTCAATTAGTTGGGTTCATTCTTCTTATAGGATTATTGTTGTTTGCTAATGGTAATGATATTTATAGAGCTATTTTTAAATAATTAATCAGGTAGGTTAATAATCTGACCTAATGAAAAAATAAAAAAGCTATTTTCTAGTTTAGAAAATAGCTTTTTTATTATCACAGTTTTCCAATGATAAAGAATATCCTAAAGTTCCTTCATCTTAACCTATTTTTACATCTTTTATAAAATTTACTTTTAGCATTGATATCATTTGTGAATTAAACCATGTTGAAGTTAAACGTATTAATGGGTGACAAGTCCATATATCAATTATGTTGAATGCATAAAGGGAATAATTCAGTAAGACCAAAGCATTTCACTATATATTTTTTAAATATCTATTTTATATGAAGAAGTTTTATTTGCCAAACTGACTGATAAACAATCTTTAATTATGTGATGTGATATTACACAAACTTTGGTCTAAAAACAGATCAGTCGCAGGTTTTTAAATTGTAATCATTCTTGAACAAAATACTATTTTAGCATGATGATTTCATTTATTTCATGCGATAGAGAAAAAATAATTCTAAAAAATCGAAAAAATCTTTTCGAGATATAAAAAATAGTATATATTTGCACTCGCAAAAAGAGAAAAACGTTCTATATTTGCAGAAACAAATTCCTCCTTAGCTCAGTTGGTTAGAGCATTTGACTGTTAATCAAAGGGTCCTTGGTTCGAGCCCAAGAGGGGGAGCAAAAGTCCAACAGTAATGTTGGACTTTTTTGCGTTTAACACCTATATATTTAGCTTAACTAGGGGATCAAGCCCAATTGTTGTGTTTATGCAAATATTTGAGTTAATCTAAAAGAGGAAGAATTCTACATTTTTGACCCCTCTAAACTTTGCTCTGAATGCTTTTATTTTAGCATTGAAAGATTCTGCCGAAGCATTTGCACTTCGATTGACAAAGTAGTTTAGTATTGATTTATAATTTATCGTTATCGCATTTGCGATGGTATTAAATGCTTTAAATCCTGTTTGCTCTACACCCTTATACCAATGTACCAGTTTGATGTAAACTGTTTGTATTGAGTCAGTTGTATTAAAAACATCCCTTAATCCCTCCATCAGATCATATGCTTTTTAAAAACTCTTCATTTTTAACAAAATATTATTTTGTTAAAAATGAACTAAATTATTACTTTTGCAATTGTTAGTGTTATACGTTAAAAATTACTTGCATCCCCCCTCTTATTAACGGTAATACTGTAATTCTTAAATAAAAAATAAAAATGTTTATAAATTACCCCTACTATCTCCTTAATTGGTTTGCTATGATGGCCTATCATTTAAAATTAACAATTGACAATTCGTATATACTATAATAGTTTTTATTATACGTTTAGAGATTCACTATTTTAAAGCATTATAGTTATGAAAAAAACTTTACTCATTTGTTTACTTTTTCTTTTGGGAAATCAACTAATTTTTGCTCAAGCTGATTATATTGATTGGGAACTTGGAGGAGGAAAACTTCGTGGTGTTGTAATACCAGGGCCTGAGCCTGCTGGATTAGATTTAGCAGAAATACCTACATCCGATCACCGTCTCCCTTCTGTAATATTAGCAGACCTTGATAATGATAATGACCTAGATTTTATTTCGGGGAGTCAAAGAGGAACTATTCATTACTTTGAAAATACAGGTACGGTTACAGCCCCTAATTGGGTTTTAGGATCAATACCCTCTCTTGAAGCTATAAATATAGCCGTCAGTGCTACAGTAAGAAATCAAAATCGTCCTCAATTGGCTGATATTGATGATGATGGAGATCTGGATTTATTTATAGGTACCGAACGTAATTTTAATGGAGTTAGAGATGATGAAATTCTTTTTTATAGGAATATAGGCACTAAAGAAATTCCAATATTTGAGTTTGTTCCTGATTGTTTACCTGGACTTTTAAACCAAGACATTGCAGAGTATCCAGGGATGGGATTTGTGGATCTTGACAATGACACAGATCTGGATTTAGTAGCCTTGGGAAGTGATAAATTGACTTATTATAAAAATACTGGCACCAAAGAAAGCCCTAATTTTGAGCTACAATCTGAAGCTGACAGCCCATGGGATGACGAAGACGCTTACTCTAATATGGATGTACCTATACCCGTATTTAAAGATTTTGACAAGGATGGAGATTATGACATGTATTTTATGATCGATACTGGTTTTATAAGATGGATCGAAAATATCGGAACAACAACAGATCCTCATTTTTCAAGTACACAACATCTTATGGATGGAGATTTAGCAACTTTGGATGTAGGAAGTTTTCCTATTGTAGATTTTGGTGATGTAGATGGAGATGGATTACAAGATACTTTGTTAGCAAATTTTAATCCTCACGGATTTACATGGTTTAGACAAGTTCCTGTTTGTATTCCTCCTACCATAACTACTGTAACTGCTACACCTGTACTTTGTGAAGGAGAAATATCCACTATAACCATTACTGGTGAACTTAATATTGCTTCGACCTGGTCAATATATACTGATTCTTATGGAGGCACTTTATTAGGAACGACCACTACAAACACTTCTACCTTTGAAGTTACACCTACTGCACCAAGCACTACCTACTATATACGGGGTGAAGATGGCGATCTATCCTGTATTGATGAAACAACAGCAATTGGTATGACAATTACAATCACGATTAACACTATAGATGATCCAAGTTTTAACTATAATACTACTAACTATTGCAAAGGTGACACAAATCCAACTCCTACAATTGCAGGATTAACTGGAGGAGTATTTTCTAGCACAGCAGGATTAAGTATTGATTCAGCCACCGGAGAAATTGACATTGCCACAAGTACAGCAGGATCGTACACTGTAACTTATACCACTACAGGACTATGTCCTGATTCTAGTGATATTATAATAAACATCACTGATTTAGATGATGCAACTTTTAGTTATGAAAATTCAACATATTGTGTTGAAGCCACTAATCCAATCCCTAATATTACAGGAGTAACTGGAGGAGTATTTTCTAGTACAGCAGGATTAAGTATTGATTCAGCCACCGGAGAAATTGACATTTCCAAAAGTACAACAGGATCATACACAGCAACTTACACCACTACTGGACTATGTCCTGATTCTAGTGATATTATGATAAACATCACTGATTTAGATGATGCAACTTTTAGTTATGAAAATTCAACATATTGTACTGATGCCGCTAACCCAATCCCTAACGTTACAGGATTTACCAGTGGAACGTTTAGTTCTACATCGGGGCTAAGCATCAATAGTATTTCTGGAGAAATAAATCCACAAGAATCTACACCAGGAACATATCTTATAACCTATACCACTTCTGGTATTTGCCCTAACTCCAGCACAACAGATGTAACAATTAATGTATTACCTGATCTAACGTTAACTAACAATTCTCCAACATTCACTGCAGGATTAACTGGTGCGGCATATCAGTGGATTAATTGCGAAACTAATTTACCGATTCCAGGAGAAACCAATATATCATTTACCGCTACAGAAAACGGTTCTTATGCAGTAGATATAATATTAAACGATTGCACCAGTAGATCTACCTGCGTTTTGGTAGATTCTTTTCAACAAGAAGATACCATAGATGATTTCAAATTTTATCCTAATCCAACTGACGGCATTATAAATGTTACTATTTCAGTACAAAAAATTTCTATTTTCAATTATTACGGAAGAAAAGTGCTTGAAGTATCAACACCTACTTTTGATATATCCTCATTAAGATCAGGAATATATTTTATGGAAGTAGAAACTGTAAATGGTAAAACTATAAGAAAAATTGTACGACAATAGAAAATTGAAGCAATACGTAAACTTATAGAGACTACTTTTTAAAGCAGTCTCTATAAATTGTAATGATAAAAATGTATTCTTTTAAAATTTTTTCTGATTTAACTAGATTAGTATTAATAATCCTTTCCAGGATCTAAGTTTCTAATAAATCTACCATTTTTGAATACCTGAATACGAAGTAAATGATGTTTGTATTCTGGTCCAGGCGGTATTCTAAAAGAGTATGACCTATTGGTTTCGGGCATTACTGATCCATTTTGATGAATCCACCTTTTAAAGAAATGATAATTTTGGCTTAAGACATGTATTTCTGTACTATTTGAACTAGTTCTGCTCTTTTTTATCGCATATAATTGCATTCCAAATTTTCCCCCTCTTCTTGTATGTCCTGGTGCAAAATCCCAATTTGATCCTGTTTCATGAAGAGCAGTACCGGTTTGAATTAAAAATTTTGTGAAGTTACTTTTTCCATCTATTACATGTATTTCAGTACTTCTGGTTCCCGTATTTCTGGTTTTTATAGCAACTAAATCAGTATGTCGATCACCATTAGCATCATAATTATATCTTCTAAAATTAGGGCCACTTACTAGACCACGTAAATCCCCCCCTTTAGCCATAATTTCTTGTTGTGATTCAAGTTTAGCAACTCCAGTTTCCTGAATAGGATCATTTACATCTTCTTTTTCGCAAGACCCCAGGAGAAAAGCAAAAAATAATATAAAAATTAATTGAATTGATAATGTTTTTGTGTTTTTCATAGTTTTAAAAGTTGGTGAATATAAATATAAGTAATTTATAATTTGAAGCCTGATTTTTAAGCACATATAAACATTGATCTCTTTAAATCACATCTCGAAATTACATAAGATTATAGTGAGATTAGTACATAACGTTGCTTAGATTTATAAATTCACAGGAAGACAAAAACTAAAAAAATCACTCCATAATGGCGTCATAGTTTTTTGCTTACATTAAGAATAATGCCCTTGTGACATTAGAATACTTTATGAATCCATATTTGAAAGATAAGTCCTAAAGTATTATTATATATATTTAAAGAACTATCATTAGTGTCCAAAAAAACATACTCCATTAATTCAAATGTCAAACTGATAACACGAACAATAGTGCAAGTACAAAAAAATATTGAAATGGGCATCATTAGTAACAATCCTTTGCTAACAGCATTCATTTCTACCAATCCCATTTTTGTTATCTCTAGATTCACAAATCTCCGCTAGCGCAGGGAATAAAGAATCTGCGAGGCAAAGCTTTGAAGAATTCTATAGATTAAACTTTTATGAATAATTGAACTTTAATTTTCTATTCGTTGGCTATAATAGTGGGTTGTTACCATTGAATTTCTATTGAAAGCCTTAGCCTTACCTCAGTCTACTGTAAAAAAACAACACTATAATTAGTGCTATTATATCTTTTTCTTAGTTGATCTTTTTTTTATTTTACTCATAAATTCTGGAGACAATCCCAAGTAAGAAGCGATCATGTATTGAGGGACTCTTTGAAAAAATTGAGGATTCGCCTCCAAAAATGCGTGATACATTTCCTCCCCAGAAAGTACCCTTGTGTACTTTATTCTATTAGAATTTGCAATAATCGTTCTTTCCATAATAATCCTAAACAGCCTATCTATCTTAGGAAGTTTTGCTGTTAATTCTTCAAATGCACCCAAGCTTAGTTCTAATAATTCGGTATCCTCGAGTGCCTGAATAAAGTTTTCTGAAGGGCTTTGATTTAATAAACTATTATAATTTGTAAACCACCATTTGTCTATTGCAAAATCCATGATTTGCTCCACTCCTTTTTCATCGATATAGTAAGACCTTATACATCCTTTTATAACAAAATATCTAGCACGGCAAACCTTACCTTCTTCTAATAAGTATGCTTTCTTTTTTAGTTTTATTACCTTCAGATATTGATAAAAAAATTCCATCTCTTCATCAGAGATTTCTATATAATTTCTAACATATTGTGCTAGTTTTTCAATCATATATTTTTTGTTATAAGCGCCCAAAGTTTTCTGTCTTTAGCAGATTATGATATCCTTTGATTTGCCTTTAGTTCTATATTGCTTTTTTCAACATCATTCGTACAATTAATGAAATGGTTTCACCAGAAAAAAACTTCCTGACCAATGATTAAAATTTACAATTGTAGTAATGATTAATTTTTTGTTTTTAGATTCATTTTCATCATCATCTAATAACAATGAAACCTTAAAATTAAGATGCTTATGGTTCTTCCCAAGAACTACTTCTGATTTGTTATTTTCATATCTTATATATAATACAATTCGTTACGGTAAATAAACATCCTATAAAGATACAAGAAGAATATCGATAAAAGTTTAATCTAGATTAAGAAGTATGAGAAGTGGTATTACCTGAAATTAATTGTGCAGCTTTTTGATTGCCCAAACCATTTTACACGATTACGAGAAGCCAAAGTATAGATAGCATCTCGTATTATTCTGGGAATAAATGCTAATAATGCTGCAATACGTTTCCATTTTGGGATTTTGGCAACGATTTTCAGAAAACCATCAGAATGTGTGTGGGATCCGTTTTCATCAATCAGAATTACAGTCTCTAATTGTTCTGTTGGATAATCAAATTTTTTAAGTAGTTGTTGTCCTTTTGGGGATTGAAATGGAATAAACTGAAAAATATCATGCTGAGCAAATTTCATTAACCATCCTACTACTCCGTTACACAAGTTACATTCTCCATCGAAAATAATAATATTTCTTCTTACAAAAGATTCCATTTGATTGATTTTTAAATCATTACCTCTTTATAGTCGTATAGAACCGTCGATCATTTCAATAGCATTATGAGAATTTTTGTAAATTTTTGAATTATGGGTAGCTATAACAACTGCTTTTTCGCGTTGCTCTGTAATATTTTTAAGTAGTTCAAATACTATCTCTGTGTTTTTTTGATCCAAATTACCCGTAGGTTCATCAGCAATAATAAGCATGGGATCATTAATCAATGCTCTCGCAATAGCAACTCTTTGTTGTTCTCCTCCTGACAACTTATAAGAGGGACGTGACCCAAAGTCTTTCATCCCTATTTCTTCCAATAATAATAATGCTTCTTCTTTAATTTGATCCCTTTTCTTTTCTGCAAGTTTCATGGCAGGAAGCATCACATTTTGTAGCACGTTAAATTCTGGAAGTAAATAATGAAACTGATACACGAATCCTATATGAGTATTCCTAAAATCAGTAAGATAAGATGGTGACATTGTTTTAATGTTTTCGTTATTTATAATTAAGTCACCCTTAAAATTGGTATCCAAAGTTGATAAAATATACAACAAGGTAGATTTGCCACTTCCTGATTCTCCAAAAATAGAAATCAGTTCTTTTTCATGAACCTGCAAAGAAACATTATTTAATACTCGTTGTTTTTGTGGTTCATGAAAATATTTATGGATATGCTTTGCTTCCAGAATCATAGGTTTCGAATTATAGTTACAGGATCAACTTGACTTGCTTTTTTTGACGGAAAATACCCTGCTAAAATCGTTGTAAACACTCCAAAAGCAATCCCTAGAATGTAATACCCCAGATTGAAATTAATAGGATAGGTATCGACAATAATAAAATCTGAAGTATCCAAAGGTGTTGTAGAAATCACATAGCTAATAATGTAACCTATACCAGTTCCCAAAAGAGCACCCAATACTCCAATAATTACAGATTGTATAAGAAAAATGAATATAATATCATTGCTTGAATATCCCACAGTTTTTAATACTGCAACATCTTTACGTTTTTGAAAAACTGTCATATTCATGATGTTATAAATCCCAAATCCAGCTACCAAAAGCAATGCAAATGAGACCGACCAAGTCAGAACATCTCTCACTTTGTTACCAATCACAATAGTTTTATTACTATCCTTCCAGTCTTCAACAATAACCTTTTTTTGTTTTTGAGATAACGTCTTTTTAATCGTGACATTGTCACGATCCTTAAGTTTTATATGAATGTGAGTAATCGAATTTTCTTTACCTAATAGTCTCTGTAATGTCTTTGCAGGCATATAGGTGCGCACATTATCAATAGTAGTAATTCCAAAACTAAATATTCCCGAAACTATAAGTTCCTTGGTTTTACCATTAGGAAGAATCATTTTTAGTGTATCTTTTGCAGAAACTTGCAAACGTCTAGCTAAGCTAATTCCAAGTAAAATTGTGTTCTCATCAAGGAGGTTTTCAAAACCATTTCCCTCAATTAGCCTACGATCCAAATCAACCATCTGATTTTCTTCTAGCGGAAAAACACCATTGATACTACTAGGTAATTGATTGGTTGTACTGATCAAAATTGCAGATGAAACTATCTGGTGCGCAAAAGAACGAACATTATCATGGTTTGATAATGTCGTATTAATTTGATCTACGCCTTTAAGTATATTTAAATTTCCTCCTAGTGATTGATGCTTAGATGATTCTTCTTGCACTGCTCTTATAATCACATCTGGACTTCCTTTAAACACAGCATCATCCAAGAAATCATTAACCCCTGTCATAAAATTAATCATGACAATAAACGTAGTTACCCCAAGCATTACTCCAACTATCGCCAGAAAACTCTGTTTCTTTCTAGCAAATAAATATTGTAATGCTATAAAAAAGTTGGTTTGGTTAAAAATGCATTTAGACATATCCTATAGGTCGGAAAAACTAAAAAAGAATTACAACAATTGTAAAATAAAACACCAACCTTTACAACTTAACAAAAAAACCATTCCATTCTATATCAAATAGCGTATGATATAGTATTTTAAACTATCTTATTCTTTCAATACATTACAGATCTTTTTTATATTTCTAAAACCAAAATGAGTCAAAAAAATATTCGATTAAACATGTAAAACTCAAAATATAATATTACAAACTCACACCTGAATCAAATCTCTAAAAATTAGACCAATAGAATAAAAATAGTCTCCTAAAACCCTTTCAAAATCTACAAAAAATGTCTGCTTATCAGCACTAGTTTTTATATTATTTATCATAATATAAAAGGATTTTTTTTCTCTTGTTATTAATTTGTGAGCATAGATATAATCACAAAAGCGTAACTATCTACATATTAATGCATTAATAAAAAAAACAAGGTTTTTGTAAAAAAAATCAAAGTTTATATAATAAAAATTATTAGATTTGTCCTCAGAAAATGACAATTTAGAATCTTCTTTTTCTTTATAAAATAAACTGTCAAATAGCCATCCAAATACATACCCTTCTGGTAGTATTAAGATAACTCCCAACCAGTTTATAAGTAATTAGAGGTTTTTTAAAATTGTTTAAAAAAGTAGCTAAGATTTTAATACTAGTCAAAAAATCAACGCGACACATTATTAAATTAATTAATATTTTAAAAAAACCATTATGGGATCATTTAGAGCTTCCTTAGAATTAGGAGGAAAAGAATTTGACGTATTAAGTTCAGAGTACGCATTCAGTAGAGATACTGATAAAAAAGGAAAAATATCTTCAAACGTGTATGGCGGAAGAATTACATTAACTATCGAGTCTACAGAAGATACTTCTGTAATCGAAGCGATGCTAAACAGCCAATTCAAATCTGTAGAAGGTAAAATCATTTACAAGAAAACAGACGAGGATGCAAAAATGAAAGAAGTAGAATTCAAAAATGCATACATCGTATTTTACAAAGAAAAATTAGATGTAAATGGAGATGTTCCTATGACCATCAACTTTACAGTTTCTGCAGAAGAAATCATAGTAGGTAACGCATCGATTCACAATCGTTGGCCAGTAGCCTAAGTGTTTTATAAAAGAGCAAGCTAGTTTGGCTTGCTCTTTTATTTCTTTCTTTTTAGGTTTTTTAGTATTCATAAACAATAGACCATTAGCATTGCTTAATCTATAAAGAAAATAAAGCAAACTGTTTATCAAAATATTATTTGTATCACAACGGTTTAAAGCTATTCGATTATATAAAGTAGACCATCTTATTAATAAAATCTTTGATATACACCCCAAAAAAAACAACTTCATGATAGAGCCAAAAACTACCCTTAGTATAGATGGGGAATTTCTTTTTAACTTCGAGAAAGTAACCCTTAACCAGTCAATCAATGAGCATCATACCTTTACCATCACTGTTGATTATGATAGTATAGAGTCTCAGGGAGCTTATACCCTGGATAACTCCAAAGAGTGGCTTGGTAAGTCTGCGGTGATCAATTTTAATGATACCGAGTTTTTGGGAGTCATTACCAATGTAAAACTTCAACATGACAATGGTTTTGATGGCAAATTGGTGGTGAGTGGATATTCTAAGACCATCTTATTAGAAAATGGCACCCATATGCATTCTTGGCTGGGTAAAAACCTAAACGCTATCATAAGTGATACAGTACAAGCATCAGGGATCACCGCTCAAATCAACCCTGTTTTTGGTGCTACTATAGAGTATCAGGCACAATACAAAGAAAATCATTTTCAATTCATACAACGTATAGCCAAGCAGTATAATGAATGGTTATACTATGATGGCTTACAACTTGTTTTTGGTAAACCCACTCTAGAAACTCCTATTACTATAGAATATGGTGCAGATATGGATACCATCAACATTGCTATAGAAGCCCTTGCCAGTGATAGTAGCAGTTTTTCCTATAATGCACTAGAGGATACCAGAAACGAATCCAAAGCAAGAGGCAATGTTGCTGGGTTAAATGAGTTGGGAAGCTATGCTTTTGAGGCTTCTAAGGAGCTTTTTTCGGTCAATACCAATGGGTATTCATCAGCACGAGCAAAAGACAAAAGTGAGATTGATACTATTGTAAAGAACAAACAAAGCAGTAAAGTAGCAACCGCAAACATACTTAGTGGTACAAGTAGCAAACAAGGGCTTACTGTAGGCTCTGTCATCAAGGTTACCGCAGCACAGCGAGGTATTGGAGCTTTTGATATAAAAAATTATGGTGAATACATCATCACCAAGATTACTCATCAGGCTACAGGCTCAAGTGAGTATAGTAATGAGTTTGAAGCCATATCTTCTGGCGTTCAAATACTACCAGAACCAGAAGTAGAATTACCAGAGGCGCATCCACAATTGGCAACCGTTCTTAGTAATGATGACCCTAATCAAAAGGGGCGTGTACAAGTACAGTTTCAGTGGCAAAAAGCAGATATGAAGACTTCCTGGGTACGCGTGATGACCCCAGATGCAGGAAGCAGTGATCTTCATTCACAAAACAGAGGGCATGTATTTATCCCAGAGGTGGGGGATCAGGTGATGGTAGGATTTAGATATAACGATCCCAACAGACCCTTTGTGATGGGGAGCCTGTTTAGTGGTACTACAGGAGCAGGAGGAAAAGATCAAAACAATTATAAAAGTATTATCACCAAAAGCGGTCATGTTATAGAATTTAATGATACAGAACGTAGTGAGAGTATCACCATTACTGATAAAAAAGGAAATCACTTAATCATAGACACTGCAGGAGAAAACATTACTATTAATGCCTTAAAAGATATTACCATTAATGCAGGAGAGAACTTAAACTTAATTGCAGGAAAAAACATTAGAGTAAATGCAGGAGAGAATATTGATGAAAATGCAGGACGCAATATTGCTTCTAATGCAGGAGGTGATATATCTATAACAGCAACCGAAGATTTTAAACAAAAAAGCACATCACATCTAGAAATGGCAGATGCAGAAATGACTAGAACTTCTGCAGTTTCTAAAGATATTGCTCAAAATATTTTGGTGAGTAGCACCAAAGACGATATACAACTTCAAAGTTCAAAAGGCATTGTGCATAACAGTAATGATAAAACAAATTTGTTTTAATGATAAAATATGTTAAAGTAGTATGATTGTTATTATCTGTTTCTTGTGTTTTTTTGGATTCTCCCTCAAAGAAGACTCAGACACAAGGTACTATAGGTGAGCAAGATTATTTAATGGTATTATAAAAATATCTGAAACATTTTTTCGATGCTTTTTTTGTAGAAACAACGTATTACATTACTGAAAATAGAATTAAAAGAGAGCAACAAGGAAGCATTGCTCATTTATCACGCACAGCTAAGTAATTGTTGATTTAGATAAGGATAAGGTTATCATTATGAAATTGATAATTTTAAACTTGAAAAAATAAAACAGAGATCACAATAAAAAGAATTTAGTAATTATTTAAAAAAAACAATAAATTAAATTTAAATGGACCTCCCTTTGCTTTGAAGGATATTGTTTGTTAATCTTAAGACAATCATTGGGTTAGATACTAAAAAAATGTAAACACAAAAGGTTATTTGTGTGATTATTATACGTATGATAAAAATGAAACTGTAAAAATGAAAGTTTATGACGCAGAAAAAGTAAAAGTAAAACGAGAATTACTTAGTGTAATTATCCAGTACGTACCAGAGTATATTAACTTTCTTTTAGGATGCGACATAAAAAAAATCCATTAAGTTTAATGAAAAACTTATAGATGATATAGTTTCTAATACAACCATTAGTAATGGATTAAAACGACTGTCTAAATTTATAAACAATGATATAAAAAAGTACGTTAAAAATTTTGATTTTGAGCTACCAAAGGGTAGCTATAAACATATATAAAATCTAAGTTTTTCTTAAAAAAGCGCATCCAAAATCAAGCAATAGCGGTTAGGATTTTGGCTAAAAAAAAAGACACAAAATGAAAACATTAATTCTTATGTTCTGTTTGGTATTAACTATCTGCAAAAGCACACCCTCTAACAATGAAGGTGTAAATACCCGAAACCCAGAATATAAAGCCTATATGGCACAAGAACATCGTTTTGCTTTAGAAGGCTGCGAACTTACTTATAACGAAAAACCATTTGCTCTAGGTATGACACTGCAAGAGGCAGAACAAGTATTTGGGATGGATTATAATATAGAACAAGATGTAATAGAATATAATAATTCACATTTCATATTATGGCATGAAGACAATAAAATTAGTGGGATTAAACTTTTTTTAAATAAAGTGCAACAAACAACTAAAATTCATAACATTTTTCTAAAAAACGAAGATAGGATGCAAGATTTTATAAAATTTTCAAAATATAGTTTTGAAGATTTTAGTATAAAATCAGAAGGATATATTTTAAAAAACGAAGAATGTGGTTTCAAACTACAACTAGATTCACCTGTTGCCTATGAAAGAATTGGCTCAGGGCATATCTATACACGAGGTGATTGGTTACTAGATAAAACTAAGCCAGTAGAGGCTATAAGTATTTACAAAATTACAGAATAATCATGGGCAAGATAAAAATACAAGCGGCAAACATTAGTAAAACGATAAGCAAAGAGTATACTTCTGTAGCTAAAACCATTATAGAAGAAGCCGAGCATTTGGTAAAAGAAGCTACGGTAGAAAAAATAGAACTCAATTCTAACGCTGCTATTAACTTGCACTCAGAAGCTGGTATAAAACACGAAGACTATAGCCCGGTAGACCCAGAGCCCGTGTACGAAGAGATTACAGAGATAAGTCTTACCAGTACCTTTGCTTTAGAACAGCTACAAAAAATGGCAAAAAAAGATAGCCGCTATAGTTTTATATATCATATTAAAAAAACCTATGGGAAATACTTTTCCAATGCTGCCATAGAAAAACTGTATAACGATGCCAAAAACGGCGCAGTAGCCAATCCAGAAATTAAAGTGGTTCGCTTTATAAGTCCCCCAAATGCTGGTGGTGCTTATCATAATGATAGCCAGGAGATACTGATAAGTCATAGGCTAATAGACCAGGCTCTCGAAGATAATGACAAAATGGGCGAACTCATGGTAGTATTAATCGAGGAGTTTGGCGCACATGTTAACTGGCTATTGCGCAACACCTATACCGCAGAAGCAGACAAACCTAAACTAAAACCTCGTAAATCTATTCATAATGATTATGGAGCCAAGTTTGCAAGTTTTGTACTCAATATTAATTTTTTAGACACTCAAAACCAAACTTTTGCACAACTTACAGATACCATTACTCAATACGAAAACGATGAAGAAACGGGTACAACTACTACAGAGCAAGAGCTTATCTGGGATTATCAGGATATACATGTGCAACTCAATGAGTATGTAGATCAAGGCCGCCAAAACAAAAGCGATATTGCTGGTAACTATAATTTTTATAAAGCAGGCCGAATAGAAGGAGATGATAAATATGGTCATCTGGACATTGAAGAAAAAGCGTTGACGGAAGTCTTAAAAAAAGTGTTTTTAATTAAGAATGATACAGAAATCAAGGAAATCATTCACAAAATCTATCTAGGCAATTGGTTACGTGACTACTCGCAGGTAATAGATCCAGGAATGGTACGCCCTCTGAGCGATAAAATCATACAAAAATCAAAAAATGGTACGGTAAGCTGTACCCCGCTACCCACCAAAGAAGAACAAGAAAATTGTGAAAAAGACAATCTAGAAAAGGTTAATGACCCAGTAGATGTAGAGGTTCCAAAAGATTATCAAATTTTAGGATCTGATCCAGAGCTTTTACGTCCTTCAACTTGGGTTGAACCTAAAATTATTTATGAGGACGTTTCTATGCGTCCTGTAACCTGGTCTAGAGAAACACTCACTAGTTTGGTAAAATTGCTCGCAGTACAAGAGTTTATGCATACCAAAGAAGATGGCGCACTTACCAAAGATAATTATGAGGACCTTTTAACACATTTTGAAGAAGAATATATAGAAATCACCCCCAAACTATTGGGAGTATACCGCCCAGAAGAACATATAGACAACCCCAAGTCAAAAGAAAGTAAAGCCGAAGCTCCTTATCTTAATTATAATACAGAAAACCCTGATGCCGATTTTGTAGAGTCACCAGATGATATGGGTTTTGTAGGAGACCCTTATACCAAAGATCCAAAAAACTTAGAACTAGGTATAAACAAAACCTACGGGATGAAAAATTATATCCGCACTGATCTGGATGCTACAAAATATTCGACTAAGCGTACCGCTTATGACTATGTAGTGTATAAAATAGAACAAGCCTGTGTACAAAACCCAAACTTTGATAAGATAGAGCCCATGATTCATTTTGGGGCAGCACTACATGTTTTGGAGGACTATTTTGCACATTCCAATTTTTCAGAAATATCAGCAGCAAAAGTATCTAATAACGACCGCGTATTTCCATGGGTAGATAAGGTACCGCATAAAGGTGATTCGAGTTTTAATTATGATGTATTTGCAAAAAAAGACCCCAAAGCTGCTCAGGTTTATTTGGATAAAGAAAACACAGGTTCTGTTATAAGAAGATCCGAAATGAAATTTGATCCTTCTGTCATTAAAAAAAATGACTACAATCACATTGCACGTTTTATTCCTTTGGTGACAGGTACTTTTGGTAAATTAGACATGATGGCTAGTTTACTTCCTATTCTAGAAAAACACTTTTCTATAAAAATTGAAGACTATTCTCGTATAGATTCTGGAGAGCGTACTTTTAAAGATGTTCTCGCCAGAGAGATTCTAAAAGATATGGATGAAGCTCAAGATGTAGATGGCTCAGGAACAAAGGATAACACCTATACAAAGCGATTCGAAAACCTTCTAAGTCTAAGAGACTCATATGCAGATGCTAAAAAAATTATTCCTAGCCGTTTAAGAGAATCTTTTCATACTCTTATGGAGTATGTTGGCGCCATGCTTAATTTTAGTTTTTATATGATGTTACGAGCATTTGGCGCAAATATAAAAGATGCTCAGCTCGTATTGCAAGAACAATTGCTCGAAGCAGAAAAAAATGGAGGTGTTATAAGTATAGGTACAGATCCCAGTCATACCCAAATAGCCAAAGACGAACCAGGTAAACCTATGCATAAACTCTCTGCCAAACTGGCTGTATATGTAGTAAGGTATATGGGGACAAAAATGTTTAAATTTTGGAAAGGAGACCCTTCTGTTAGTAAACAAGATATCCTGGATGCTGTAGATACATTATTTCATCACCCTGCCGCTAGTTCTTGGCAAGATAAAATGGTTAAAGAATGGTGTGACTCCAATTCTAGCCTATTATGTCAGGCCAGTACCCCGAGTGTCATTATCGATACTATTATCACAAGTATAGAAGAGATGAATGAGTTTACAGGTAATCTCATCAAAACATCAAAAGATGATAAAAAAGAAACTTCTTTAATAGAAAGTATATTAGATACGTATGACAAAGATGGACAATTGATAGGATTGTATAATAAACTATTACAAGATGGAAAAGCATTATTAGAAAAGGCTATAGAGATTAGAGAAAACTCTAATTATAGTAAGTACTACAGACCGTACCACTGCCCACAACCCCAAAAAAAAGAAAAAAAGTAACACTAATGAAAACACTAACGCTACTATTCTGTTTAGCATTAACCACTTGTCAAAGCACCAAAAACAGCGCATCAACCATAGATATCCAAAGCCCAGATTACAAAGCTTACAAGACTCAGAAACATAGATTTATGCTTAATGGTTGCGAACTTACCTATAACGAACAGCCATTTTATATTGGGATGCCTTTAAATAAAGTAATAACCATGCTAGGAAAAGAATCTAAAACATATAGAACAGAATTTTATCCAGGAGATTCTAAAAGATATTATTGGGAACCAATAGGGATAGAAATAATAGGTTCAAATACGTTAGTGGAAGATATATATATTTATATAAAAAACACTTATGATAGTGATTTTACAGGAACAAGTATACTAGGAAACAAAAGCGTCATACTAAACAATCAACTACTAACTCAAACAGAGAAAATGCATGAGTATGTAAAAAAAGCTGGGATCAGTTTTGAAGATTTTAGGTTATCAAATAGTGGATATAGTAAAGAATATATCTGTAAAAATGATATCCTAACTTATGATATAGATTCGCGATTAGATCGTGAGCGCATAGGAAGCGGTCATTTATACACTAGTGGCGATTGGTTGCTTGAAAACACAAATCAAATAAATTATATACACATTTATAAAAAGGAAAAATAATAATGTCAAACGAGCACTTTTCTTTATTAGTAGATGACAAAGAATCTTCAAAACCAGAGGAAGGATTTTCTGTTATAGAAAAAAGAGAGAAGCATAATGCTTCATTTAAAGGCGAAACAGAAGAAAAGACATCAGAAAAAATTCCTTTTTCAAGGAAACTACATTATTGGTTAATAGAAAATAAAACCAAGTTTTTGCATCGTACATATGGTATACAAATCAATTATAATGACCAAAAAACAATACAGTATCTATTCGAAGTAAAATGCGAGGGTTATAAAAAGGGGTTGTTTTATTATAGCCTATCTCGAAAACGTTTCTTTAAAGATGGGAAACAATTAGAAGGTTTTATGGAGCAACTAGCAGAGCAGAGCGCTAATTGTTTATACCCATTACAAGTTAGTGTCAATAGGTTTGGGCAAATAGTAAGTGTAAACAATCAAGAGGATATAAAAAAACGTTGGGAAACCAATCAAAAAGGGCTAGCAAAACGATACTCAGGAAAACCATTTTTAAAGTATTGCAACAATATAACCAAAGCAGTACAGAGCCCTCAAAATATATTAAAAAGCCTGAATAATGATGTCGTTTATGATATCATGTTTTCAAAACTATATATTAATTATACGAATAAATTTACACAACCTTTAGAAAAAGAGTTTAGATGGTTCTCTGGAGTAAAAAAAATACATTTCGAAGGTGATCAGACAGTTAATCCGGTCATAGAAGAGAACAACCGTATACTTATACACTATCAAGGTGTAATGAAACCTATGGGAGGCATAGATCAGGGAGAAACCTCTGTAAAATATAAACTTGATGCAAAAGATCATACACTTCTACGAATAGATGGCACATTTAACTATGTACATAACAACGCTAATAAAACCCTTCAGTTCAAAGCCATATGGCAAGAAGATATGGATCAAACTAAACAACGTAAAATAGAAGATGAAAAGCAAAATGGTGTTTATATAGACCCTGATGCTGAAAAAAAATGGTACGAATTCTGGAAATAAATTTTTAAAAAATTAAACTATGGGAAAAGCAATAGTATGCCAAGAAGCAGAGTGCGAGTGCCAAAACGGTACGATGCCCGATAAAATAGTGTCAATAAGCCAACATAAACAGTATGTAAACGATGCCGAAGGCGAAAAGAAAATGATCGTTTCTACGATGGATATTGGGCAACCTTTTCAAAAAATGACCTTTGGGCAATGCAAACTGCAGCCTACACCAGGTGGTTACAAACCTTGTCAACCCATGATAACAGAATGGCAAGATTTTTATGATAAAATAACACTAGATAATGGTGGCAACCCAATACTCGAGAATAGTAAAGCCGTTTGCCCTATTGCCGGAGCCCCTTGTATAAGTATTACATTTCATGGGCAAACCGCAGAAGCCTCACAACAACATGAAGAAGCAGCAGACAAAGAAGTAATGGCTCAGGTAAATCCATTGGCAATATCAAGTAATCAGGGAGATATAGATGGGGTTCATAATTTAAAAGCGATAGGTTAAAATGGCATCTAAAAAAGAAATAATAGTAAAGAAAGGTGATCTTAATAAGATTGTAGAAAAACAAAGGATAGTTTCTGGATATTCGTATAAGGTTTTTGAAATCCCTAAAGGGCAATTTATAGGTTTTAGATTAAGGGCAATAACGGATACTATAAATATAAAGGAAACCCAAGAACGTGTCTATTGGATTGCTCAAAGTACTATAGATTTTAAAAAAAGAACTTTTCTAGGCTGGAAAAGTAAGTCATCAGATAAGCCTTTACATGAATTTTTAGATTGGCTAGATAAAACCAAAGGAAAGTGGACAGATAAAGGCGTAGGCATGAACTATATCAAGTCATTTGAGGTAGTTGATGGCAAATTTATTTATAAACCAAAATCTATTGGTTATGATGGTAGTGAAGAAGGTAAAGGTATTTGGTTAGAAGCTTGTAACTATTACCCTACTTATGGAAGTCAAGGGGCATTTATAATACCTGTAGCACCACCATATATAAAAGAGGCAGTAGTAAATAAAATGGCAGGGCAAGAAATGCTTTGCGTATATGATGCAAAAACTAGTGAACTACAAGATAAGATACAATATGGTGATTTTATAGAGTTTACTATAAAAACGCATAATATATTAGCAGACGATTTTAAAGGAAGTATTGCCATTCAATGTGAAGGGAAAGCATTAGAAACTATAGAGTTGAATGCTACCGATGTTCAGCCACAATTTGAAGGGACACCAGCATATAATGCTACTTATATAAAAAAGAAAGTATATATAGATTTAAAATGGATAGAACTTCTAGGACATCAAGAAAATACTAGTAAAACTTACAAT
Source organism: uncultured Aquimarina sp. (assembly GCA_947498785.1). Taxonomy (GTDB): domain Bacteria; phylum Bacteroidota; class Bacteroidia; order Flavobacteriales; family Flavobacteriaceae; genus Aquimarina. The sequence goes on from CANMLS010000027.1 coordinate 73,752, forward strand.
TTTGATATCGAATTTACACTTAAAGACTCTAATAGTTTTAGACATGATGTTGACCCTAGTAAAATAAAAAAAACACTACAGAAAGATGTATTTTATGAAGACACCTGGAGTTTTAATGAAGAAGAGTCAAAAGCGATACCACAAATAGCAACAATAAATGAGGCAGAAGTGGTTACTATGCAGTTTGAAGAATGTAGATACACTAAACTAACGATTAGCCATAATCTAGAAAAAACCAACGATGAGGGTAAAAAAATTAAAGAAAAACGAGAGTATACCATATTAGAAGAAAAAGACGGATGTTTATCTACTAACGAAAATGTGCCAACGTTTAATTTAATAGGAGGAAACGAGCCTAATAAAATAAATATAGAATTTAATGATTTAAAAAGAGTAGAATGTGCAGGAGGAGTTCATACAGGAAAGAAGTTAGTTGTAATAAATCAGAATAATGGAAGTAAAGTAGAATATGAATTAAAAGATGGAAAACAGGTTGAAGCAACATTAGAAGTAAAATCTGATTTAAAAGAGTTTGGCCTCTCTGTAATTAATAATATTTGGCCAACCATAGTAGCTCCAAACACTTATTTGACTCATATTGCTACATGTAGATATGCAAGACCCTTATTAATTAACGTATATCCTAATATAGAATGGGAAATTGCGTTTATTTTAACGATAGGGAACTCGTATTCAGGAAATATAAAACATGAAAGAACTCATTTAAGCGGTTATCATAAAGGGTATGGTTTCAATTATTTAAAAAAAGATCTTAGCATTACTGGAGAAAAAACAGGAGCTTTAGGGTTTGGTGTTAAAGCAAAATGTGTTGTTAATGGGAAAGAATATGAAACTGAGCAAGCATTAAAAAGTATTACTAATGCTATAGATAAAGCAACATATGCTTATAATACTGTTTCTGAATATTTAGAAATTTTTGATCATAAAAAAAGTAATAAGTCTAGTGCAGCAGTAAAAAAAGGAATACTTCAATTAGAATTTAATATAGATCCTCCAAACATCGCGTTAGCTTTAGGCTGGAAATATGGATATGCAAATAATAATGCTTTAGTTCCTATATATTCAGGAGGACTGAAATTAGATCCCCTTATTGGAGTTTCTATTGGAGTAGATTTAGTTCCTTTAATTGATTTTATCCCTTACGTTGGTAAAGTGACAGGGTGGATAATAAGTTTTGTAGAATGGTTGTCTGATTCTGATATTTATATTGTTATCGAGATGTTTTCGGCTATTAAAGGAGAATTAGGTTTATCATACAATAAAGTAGATGGTTTTGATCAGGGGTTGACGCAAAAAGTAGAAGCAGAGTTGGGTGTTGCTTTAAAAGCAGGAGCTAACAGTAACGATACTATTTTTGTGAGTACTACTACCAGAGCTGGTATCACAGAAACAAAAAAGGTAGAAAAATGGAAAGTTGAAGGTAAGGTGGCAACCTCTTTTTCGTTTATTGAAGAGGTAGGTTATAATAATAGTAATGGTAAACAATATAAAGAATCTTCTGTAGTATGGAATGGAGCCAAAATGACTATTACTGTTTACGAACTGGTTTCTAGGAAAAAAATAGATTATGATAAGAGTAATGCCAATACTTTTCAATTATTTAATAAAGAAGATATTTATAAATCAGGAAAAACATACTTAGATGCTTAAAAAAATATTACACATTCTATTTATTACTACTTTTTTTATAAGTTGTAATTCTCAAAGTGCTAATCCCAAACATATAGGTGAGAGTATTTTGGACTTAGATAAAATAATGTTTAATGAAAATATAGATACACTATTTAGTAAAGTTGAGCATAGAAAATTACCTATCACAGATGGTTATTATGATAAAGAACAGAAGAAAACCGTTATCACTGATACTTTGGCTTTTGACATAAGAATAAGCAAAAAAACACCAAATCAACCTTTATTCTATTTTTTAGATAAAAACTTCACAGAAGATTATTTGGTGTCTATATATACGGATAAAAAAAATAATTTTAGAGCATTCTCTTTTAGTGATTTCAGAAAAGAACCTTATGATAATATTTTAAAAAAAATACAGGAGAAGTATGGTAAATATCAGGTTAAATTGAAAAAAAATAAATGGTTAGAAAAAATATCTGCCGAGATTTATCAATGGGAAATTGAAAATAAAATTATCGTTTTTTATAGAACAATAAAAACAACTGATGATGAATATGCTGCTTATTTAACTGTTTTTAATAATGAAAGTTCAAATAATTTTCCAATAAATAAAATAATGGTTAGTGCTGCTAAAGTTTGCCTAGATAAATCATGTAAAGAATAAAAAATGAAGAATAAAATAGAATACCCATTTTACGAAGCAGAAATAAAAACTAGTGGTTGTGCCATTGAGTTATTAGTGAATGGCGTACCGAGTTTTTCTAATTATAAAGAAGGTGGAATGGCTGTAGATTGGCCAATTAATGAAATGATATTAAAAAGTGGAAGACAGTTATTTAGTTTTGTTGTTAGAAGATCTGATGGAGAAGAGCATATAAATGATAACGCTATGATTGATTTTAAAATATTTGTAAGAGATGCTTTTTATAATGAAGAACCTAGACAACTTCTTTTTGAATTACCAGAAAAATCATTCAAAGGAAAGAATTTAGATAAATACTCTTTTAATCATTTTTTTGATGCTATCGTTCCGTATGAACTAGAAGGTTGGAAAAATTCTACTAATATTGTAAACGAGGATAAAAAAAAACTATTAAATGAATTAATAGATTGGAATGATAAGTTTCTTAATATATTTAAGAATAAAAAAGAAGAAGAATATCTTAAAATAACTAATACTAGATTTGAAGAGCTATCTCGAGCTTTTTATTTAGATAATGATTCAAAGAAAATGAATAAAAGTAGAATGTTTTCGTCCATACATTCTTCTGTAAAGAAAATACCTTTAAAAGAATATGAATTGAGTTTTTTTGGAAATGGAAAATTAGTTGGAGTTAGACTTCCTAAAGAATCTTACGGTTTTAAATTTGAATCATTAGAAAAAGAGAAACCAGATTTTACTGAATTAGCATTATTCCACAGACCAAAAGAAGGAGAACTATTAGAGGTCATAAGATAGCTGTTAATTTATAACAATATAAAGAGCATACTATTATTTTAATACTAACCTGAGTTCGATTAATATTATGTAGTTTTTTTATAGCAAAAAAGATAGATTTTCAGTAAATTAAAGTGTTGAAA
>CANMLS010000028.1 GCA_947498785.1 uncultured Aquimarina sp.
TATTGGAATAGGGCATAGGGACTTTAGTCCCTAATAAAACCAAACCTCTGCACTTTCAGTGCAGAGTGATTTAGTTTCTGTTGATTACACCTTTTGTATCTGAATAACAGAGAAATGGTTTGTATTTTAATCAATTTACAAACCACTTCAGAGTGAATTTAGTACTTAAAGAGTGTGTTACTTATAAAGTTATTCTTTTACCAGATTTATCTCTACACGTCTGTTTTTAGCTCTTCCAGCTTTGTGCTTGTTTGTTGATATTGGCCTATCTTCTCCATATCCTATGGCAGAAAGTCTAAATTTATCAATCCCATTTTTTACAAGGTAATTCTTAACAGCATTGGCTCTAGAGTCAGATAGTCTCTGATTAGTTTTAGAACTCCCAATACTATCGGTGTGACCTTCTACAGAAAACTTAGCAGTAGGATATACATTGAGAATATTTGTAATGTCATTAAGTACTTTATTGGATTCTTCTTTAATTGAAGATTTTCCAGAATCAAATAAAATAGTTTTCGCGTACTCATTTAAAGTTTTTTGTACTTCTTCTGTCACTTCTGGACATCCGTTATTTGCAACGGTACCAATTGTATTGATACAATTATCATCTTTATCTAATACACCATCATTATCGGTATCTAACCATGGACAACCTTTATTTTCTATTGGTCCAGCCACATTTGGACAATTATCATCTTTGTCAAAAATACTATCATTATCGCTATCACTCCAAGGACAACCATTGTTATCGATTTCTCCAGCTTCTTCTGGGCATTTATCGTCCTTGTCTAATACCGTATCATTATCAGTATCTGGCCACGGACATCCATAATTTTCTACTGGTCCAACTGTTTCTGGGCATTCATCTACTTTGTCAAGAACACCATCACCATCTTTATCTTTTGGTCTAGACTGATAGATAGGAACTTTAACACCCAAATATATATCTGCAGCTTTTATTTCACTACCAATAAGAGCTGATAATATAGATCCAGAACCAACATAAACAGGTCCAGCTCTAAGTCCAGCTCCCCATTGAAAACCACTATGTTGTAATATACTTAGAGGAGAGTAAAAACTAAACCATTTACTCTCAAATCGTGGAGTAAGAGATATTGTATTAGCAATTCTACTTCTGTTTATTTTATCTTTGGCAGTAAGTGAGAAATCAGAGTTTAGGTTCAAATAGAATTTTTGGTTAATATTCCAATCAACATTTGCATGCAATGCGGTTGGCAATATTGCTTTTTCGGCTTCTGATAATGTTGGAGTACCATAAAACCTTTCTAATTCATCAATGTCAATATCTTCAAAGTCTTCTTGAGTAAGTGTTCTATTAAAACCATATCTCTCTTCTCTTCCATTATCATAGGTAATAGAACCTAAATCTGTAATGGATAATCCAAACTTTAATTTATATTTATTAATGTCTTTTAGAATATAAGAATCTCCTTTACTGTTGGTAGTGCTTTGATTCTCATAATTAGGTCTCCATTCATATATAAAACCTAAATCAACACCAAGGCCACTAGCTCCTTTCACAACCTCTATTTCATCTAAATCTTCTTCGAGGTTTTCGCTATATCCATAAGCTACATCTCCTGTGGTCTCTATAGTACCATTTCCAGAAAGTATATCATTAGCATCAAAATCAATACTAACATTCCTACCATATCCATACGCATTTCCTAATCCTTGTAAATATTTTAGAGTAACACCACCTTTAATAAAATGTTGTTGTTTATTCATAAGAACTCTTGCGTAAGATACTCCAATTTCTGCCCAGACATGAGCATTAGCATATGCATCATTTTGAAGAACATTAAAATCTATATTATTATCTAGGTCATCAATTAAGCTTTCTAAGGTTTCTCCATTTATTCCATTTACATTGTAAATAGCTCTCAATCTTGTAAATACGGCAATCGAATTTTTTTCATTGATGTTAAGCATAAAGGAAGGTCCTAAAACATCAACATTTCCTATTAAATTATTTTCGCTTTTGGGAAATCTTTTGGCATCATCTTCAAAATTATAATCTTCATCAAAAAGATCTCCAAATCCGGCTCCGAAGTAGTCATTACCAGCAAAAGCACTAATACCAAATAGATTTATATCTGTTTTAAATCTAGAATCGACAATATTTGCGGGATTACTAATGACTCCATGGACACCACTATAGTTGTCTGAGAGATATCCTATATACGATTGAGCTTTTAATGATATAACACTAAAAAAAAGTAGTATTATGAATGATAAAAAATTTTTCATTTTATGATTTGGTTTTTGAACGGCAAAGATACTAGTATTTTGGAACAACAAAAGTTTTAGGCTACAATTATGAATTAAACAAAAAAAGGTTGTCATTTTGACAACCTTTTTTTAATATATATTTAAGAGGTGATATTAATTTCCTCCTGAAGCTTTCTTCATTCCGTCTTCAATCATATTATAGAACTGATCAAGTTTTGGTAATACAACGATTCTGGTACGTCTGTTTTTTGCCTTATTTGCAGCAGAAGTATTATCAGCTATTGGTACATAATAACTTCTACCAGCAGCAGTCATACGCTTTGGATCAACTTTAAAATCATTTTGTAAAACTCTTACCACAGAAGTAGCTCGTTTTACACTTAAATCCCAATTATCCAGAAGTACTTTGTTTTTAATAGGTACATTGTCAGTATGTCCTTCTACTAAAAATTCAATATCTGGCTTGTCGTTAACTACTTTGGCAACTTTACCAAGTACCTCACGAGCTCTTGCAGAAACATTATAGCTACCACTCTTGAAAAGTAGTTTGTCAGAAATAGAAACATATACTACTCCTTTTTCTACATTAATCTCAATATCTTCATCAGCAAGATTTCCTAATGCACCTTTAAGACTTGTTACAAGCGCTAAGGTTACAGAATCTTTTTTGGTAATAGCATCCTGCATTGTTCTTATCTGCATATCTTTTTCCTTAATACTTTCTAAAGATTTTTCAAGGTTTTCGGCTTCTTTAGTAGATAAAGTAGCCAAATTACCAACATTATTTAGTAAAGCAGAATTTTGATTTTTAAGATTTGATACTTGATCTTGAAGAACTTTAAGTTGAGATGTAGAACTTGATTTTTCTTCTAGACAGCTATTTAATTTTACTGTTGCGGAATTTAATAAATCTTGTGTTTCTTTTTGTTTAGCTTCTAAATCTGAAAATTTCTTCTGAGAGACACAAGAAGATAACAGAATTGTAAGGGAAGCCCCAATAATCATTACTTTTTTCATTAGAAAATTTGTTTTTAGTCTTATTTCTGGTTATATAACTCAAAATTATTAAAATTGTGACGTAATACTAGGTCGTTAACAATAATTTATTATATCACCTTATAATTGATTGAAATGTTTACGTTTCAAAATAAAATACTGCCATACAACGGAAAAAAATGAATAATATTTCCCCGTTTCAGAAAGTTTTTTACGTTTTTTGATAAAAATGTTAAAATTTGCATAAAAGCTTAAATGTGCTTTGAAGATTGCTAAGAAGTGTGAAAACTTCCCTTGTAGTATAAATCGCACTGCTGCAAGTCCGTCCATAAGCATTCGTATAAAAATTAATCTGTACATACTATTTTCTGGAACATTTTTGACTAATAAGTATAAACTGTTTCTAAAATTAAGGAATGTTTTTTTCGGATTCATTGAATCCAAAGTAGCTCCTCCAAGATGATAAATAACAGATGAACCCTCATAGATTATTTTGTAACCATGATTATGTATCCTCCAACAAAGATCAATTTCTTCTTGATGAGCAAAAAAATCTTCATCTAATTTACCAACTTCATCAAAGACTTGTTTTCTTATAAACAAACATGCCCCACTTGCCCAGAATATAGGAGTGGTATCATCATATTGTCCTTTATCCTCTTCTAGGGTGTCAAATATTCTTCCTCTACAATAAGCATATCCTAATTTATCAATAAACCCTCCTGCAGCACCAGCATATTCAAAATATGCTTTCTTTTTATAATCTAAAATTTTTGGTTGTATAGCTGCAATATTTTTAGAAGTTTCAAATGTACGAATTATAGGAGCTAACCAATTTGGAGTTACTTCAACATCACTATTTAGAAGACAATAGATATCTGCTTTAATTTTTGCTAAGGCATCATTATATCCTTTTGCATATCCGCCATTGATTTCGTTTTGAATAATCTTTACATCAGGAAAAGATGTTTGGGTATACAATATTGATTCATCAGTCGAGGCATTATCTGCCAGATATACTGTTGCTTCTTTGGAATATTGAATTACCGAGGGTAAAAATTCCTCTAGTAAAGACCTACCATTCCAATTTAATATAACTACTGCAATATTCACGCTGCAAATTAAAGAGTTTAATTGAAAATTAGCAGTATAGAATCTATAATTTATGCAAATATTTTTTTTAAACAGAAAAATCAATTTCCATGCAAGTCTAATCACTAGTAGAAATTGATTTTCTTTGATAATTATATTTAACCCATAACTGGCAAAACTTAAGTAATCTAGATTAAAATGTATACATATATATTAACGCAATATATAACAGGCAACACCTTCATATTGATATCCTGCAGCATTGTTGCCTTCGTTACGATTTGTAGTGTAAAAATGGTTTACAGCTGTACGGTTGTAAAAACGATATAAAGCAACTCTACCACTGCCTCTAGAGGGATATACGTATCCTGCTATACCCAGATATCTATAACCCGAAGCATTATTTATTTCACTACGATTTGTTGAATACAAATGATTTTTGGCATTTCTGTTGTATGCCTTATATAATGGAATGGTACCAGATGCTTTTTTATCAAACACTTTACCTATTGGTCCTCCCAACCTGTACCCTGATGGTGCGCTTCGGTTAGTGCTATAGTAATGATCAACAGCATTACTATTATAAAATCTATAGAATGTTTTTGGAGTTACAACAGGTGGAGTAGGTGTTTTTGGAAATAAATATCTAATTGCAGTTTTATCTCCATTACTAAAATTATTAATCGTGCATGCACTTCCTCCATTCATTACAGATTGAGCATCTCGATTAGGTGTTCCTGGTATCAGGCTTCCAAAAGATTGATTTGTATGAGTAATCCCAACATTATGACCTATTTCATGTTGGACAAGGGCAATCCTCATACTCTGATTAATTGCTTTACCACAGAGTCTTGGAGAATCAAAATCAGGATTTAACCAAATTTTTGTACCTGGTAATCCGTTTCCAGTTGGGAATGTTCCTTGCCCAAAAACATTAGTTGCTAAATTCATTCGAGGATCTTGCGTATCATACATGATCTGAATATGGGAATTAGCGGAAGATGTTGTTCTGCTCAATTTGAGTTTTGAGTTTACTGCATTCCATCGATTAATAGCCTGTACAGATGCATTTCTCCAATTTGCATCCATTCCTGGGTTGATGTAAACCCTTACATTGGAAATTGTAACAGATTGTGGGTGTCGTCTTTGCTTAGAAACTGGATCTTCGGGGTTAGGATATTTCGCATTTTTATCAAAAACAATATCTCCGTCTACTATGTAGTAATCTCCATGGTCTTCAATAACTTCTTTTGAAAATCCCCATTTTTCTATGGTTTTTAATACTGTATCATTTTGTTGCTCGTCAGCATCTTCGTTTGGTACGTCCTGATCTACCTCGCAGGAGGTAATAATAAGTAGCAAGCAAGATAAAATTGCAATGCCAAATGATTTGAATGAATTCATAATTTTTAAAGTTTTAAGATTTAAAGTTTTACCAATTAGTGAGTTATTAAGAGTTGAAATTATCAGAACTCATTTTGATTCACAAACTAACATTCTTGATATTTATAAATCTAAACTTCAAATTCATAAATTTAGAGAAGTAATTTTCCTCTATGTTATACGTTTTTAGAAACTTACAAAAAAGTATGTGATTAGATTATTTGTAGTTAGGGATATCTTTTAGAAAAGTATACTGCTCCTCATTATAATTCATTTGACAATAATAATGATCTAGACCATTAGTGATCATCAGATACTCAGCATCCAGAACAAGATTGTATCTGGCAATTTGATCAAAAACATTTTGAGTTATTTTGACAGTAGCAGATTTACACTCGATGATAAGATATATACTTCCATTTGGATTAAAAATAATAATGTCATAGCGTTTACTCAATCCATTAAGCTTAATGAGTTTTTCTACGTTGATTAAGCTTTCTGGATATTTTTTTTCGTCAATAAGATATTGAATGGTATGTTGTCGAACCCATTCTTCTGGAGTAAGCACCACAAATTTTTTGCGGATTCTGTCAAAAATAGAAACTTTATTTTCGCTACTTTTGAATCTGAATTGATACTCTGGAAAGTTAAGCTTTTGCATAGCACAAATTTGATGAATTTTTCTGAATGGATGAAGTAAAAAAAATTGTTAGCGATATTAAAAATGGAAATATAAAACCTATCTATTTTTTGATGGGAGAAGAACCTTATTATATTGATAAGATTTCTGAGTTTATAGATAAAAATGTGCTTGCCGAAGAAGAAAAGGGATTTAATCAAATGGTACTTTATGGAAGAGACGTAACTATTGACGATATTGTTGGAAATGCTAAACGTTTTCCTATGATGGCAGAACGACAAGTTGTTATTGTTAAAGAAGCACAGGAGTTATCAAGAACAATAGAGAAACTAGTCGATTATGCCGAAAACCCTCAGCCTTCCACCGTTTTGGTAATGTGCTATAAGTACAAAAAGATAGATAAACGTAAAAAACTCTATAAAGTAGTTGCAAAAAACGGAGTCATTTTTGAAGGTAAAAAGCTATATGAAAATCAGGTTGCAGATTGGATTAGAAGGGTATTGGCAGGAGCTAAATATAGTATCGAACCCAAAGCAGCTCAAATGCTCGTAGAGTTTTTAGGAACCGATCTCAGTAAGATCAATAATGAAGTAGAAAAACTAAAATTAATTGTCCCTGCTGGTTCTCAGATTACAGCAGATCAAATAGAAGAAAATATAGGCATAAGTAAGGAATTCAATAATTTTGAGCTTCGTAAAGCTATTGGAACAAGAAATGGCCTTAAGGCACATAGAATAATTAATTACTTTACTCAAAACCCAAAGGATAATCCTCTTGTGGTTACTATTTCTTTGTTATATGGTTTTTTTTCTCAAGTATTACAATATCACGGATTATCAGATAAATCGCAACGTAATGTGGCAAGTGCATTAAAAATCAACCCTTATTTTGTTAAAGACTACTCTGAGGCGGCGAATAATTACCCTATGAAAAAAGTGAGTAGAATTATTGCTTCTCTTAGAGAAGCAGATGTAAAAAGTAAAGGAGTAGGTGCTGCTAACCTTCCTCAAGGAGATATTTTAAAAGAACTTTTAGTAAAAATAATGAGATAATAGGTATTATTAGAACCTGTATGTATTTTGTTTTTCTATTTTAAATCTGCTAAAGTGTACAACGAGTTATTAGAATCGATATGCTGTGCCAATAGCACCAAAAACATGATTTTGAGTTGTTTTTAAAACACTAGTTGACCAAGAATATATAATGCTAAATGAAAATCGATTTTTTAAAAAGTGGATTTCATTATTCATATGCCATGATAGAAAGTTTAGATTTGATGATGTTGAAGTCAAATTCCTTTTAAACAAATTACCTTGAATAGTTGCATTGAATAAGTTAAATCTTGGTCTGACACTAAACTGAAAGAAAATTTCTGTAGTTTTTTTAGAAGATAAAATAGAATTATTAAAACCAATGGAATGTGTTGGTTTTTCGAATTTGCCTAGCCTAAATCCAACTGTAGGTGAGGCTTGAATATGTAAATTTCCGAATTTGATGTTCCCTTTACCAAAGAAATTTAACCAATTATTATTTGGATTAAAATCATATAGATAATCTAAATTCAGATTGATTAAGAATTGATCTTTTAGTTGAAATTGCCATCCATCATATTTTAAATCATTAGTTATATTTTTATGAAACCAGTATTGTATTTGATCAGCGTTTGATGAAGGGCCTAGAATTCCTGAGATCAATTCTGGTTTAAAAAATGATCTATCAAATGTATAGGTAGTATTAAGGAATGCATATAGTAAGCCTGCAAATGGTCTATCAAAATTTTCAGGACCTTCAATAATATCTGTCTTCAAAAATTCTTCTAGCCCAGAAGGAGTGTATCCTTCAGATTTTATGCCAATATTATAGAAAACAGAATTCTTATTTTTGAAAACATTTTGTAATCCCAAAAATTTTTTAGAGGTAAATGTATAATCAATTTCACCACCAAATGAATAATATTTGTCAGTAGACCTGTATATTATGTATATATCATTATCTGTGGTTACTTTAATTTGGTTTTTAAAATACTTTTCTTGACCAATACCATATTTTAATGAGAAAAAAAATAAAAATATGGTCAAAAATAAATTATTTCTATGTATCGAATAGGGCATTAAATATTGAGAGTATTAAATAATATCATTTTAACCTTTCAGGGCTACTCGTATTAACTTTTTGGATTGGTAGCAAAGACAGTAGCTTCTGTTATAAATCCTCGATCATCCATCTCTAAAAGGCTGGTAATGGTATGGGCAATTTCTTCACCTCTAAGTTTAGTTTGTTGTTCTACCTCAGTGTATTGTTTTGAAGCTTGATTACTATCCACTCGGTTATTTGCAAAACCAGTCATTACTTCACTTGGGTTAACCTGCATTACTCTAATGTTATGAGGACGTAACTCATTCCTCCAACTTTCTGTCATACCTCGTAATGCAAACTTGGTCGCTACATATGGAGAAGCTGTTGGGGAACCTTTTAATGAGGATGTTGAGCCAATATTTATGATATTTCCGTATTCATTTGCTACAAAATGCTTAGCTGATTCCTTTGCGCAGAGAGCAGCGCCCAGAATATTAGTTTTAAATTGATCTGTAAATTTATCTGCTTCAATATCAACAAGCTTTGATATGTATCCATAGCCAGCATTATTAACTAATACATTGAGGCCATCCATCTTATCTTTTGCTTCTTCTACCATTTGTTTCACTTCAGTTTCATTAGTGACATCTGCTTTTATATACTCTATGTTTAGTTCATTAGCAGTTTCTTGAAGTGTTGTTTTGTTTCTTCCAGATATAATTACTTTTGCTCCTTTTTCTTTTAGAAGTTTTGCAGTTGCTTTTCCGATACCAGAATTACCTCCTGTGATCAATACCTTTGCATCTTTAATATTCATGCTTTCCTTTAATTTTTAAAATTGAGGTCAAAGATATAGCTTGAGTTCTAAATCTTTTGTTAACCTCAAATGTTATTTTAGAGAATCGGTAAGTAAGAAAAATCCTTTACTTCTGTCATTACAAAAGAACTTTGAACTCTAGAAATATTTTCTAGTGATGCCAACTTGTTTGATAAAAAATCTTGATATCGTTCCATATCTTGAGCGTATATTTTGATGAGATAATCAAACATACCCGCAACATGATAACATTCTACAACTTCAGGAAACTTTTGAATGTCTTTTTCAAATTTCTTTAGATAATCTGTCTGATGAAGGTTTAAGGTAACATTACAAAATACCATCAATTGTAACCCTGCTTTTTTACGATCTAAAATTGCTTTATATGACTTAATATAACCATCTCTCTCTAATTTCTTGACACGCTCAAATATTGGAGTGGTAGTTAAGTTAAGCCTCTCTGCAATCTCTTTGATAGTAGTTTTTCCATCTTTTTGTAATAAAAACAATATTGACCGATCAATTTTATCCATAATATTTTTCTTTACACTCCTTTTTTATACTTCAAAAATAGAATAAAATTCTTTGTTTATGATTTTTGTATGCCTTTTCTTCTAAAATTATGTCATAATATAGTTTTAATTACTTTGTTGTTAATTTTATAGAATGAAAAAACACGACTTTAATCCAGAAAGCCTTATGATGACTTATGGGTATAAACCAGAGTTATCTGAAGGAGCAATAAAATGCCCAATTTTTCAAACATCAACCTTTGTTTTTAAAACAGCAGAAGAGGGGAAGGCTTTTTTTGAACTAGCCTATGGTTTAAGAGAAAAATCTCCAAAAGAAGAGCCTGGGCTTATATATAGTAGAATCAATAATCCTAATCTTGAGATTTTAGAAAATCGTTTATGCCTTTGGGATAAAGCAGATGATTGTGCTGTTTTTGAGAGTGGAATGTCTGCAATAAGTACGGTACTATTAGAATTCCTGAAACCAGGAGATTTGTTAGTGTATAGTAACCCTTTGTATGGAGGAACTGATCATTTTATTCATCATTTTCTTAATAAAATTGGAGTACATACTATCGGAATAATGCCAGGTCAGGGGATCGATGGAGTCATCAAAATGATTAAAGATTCTGGTAAAGCAGATCGATTAGCAATGATTTATTTGGAAACACCAGCGAATCCAACTAATAATATTGTTGATATTGATAAATTTAGTCAGGTAGCGAAACAATTCAGTAAAGGAGACAAACAAGCTCTTGTAGCGGTAGATAATACATATATGGGACCCTTATGGCAGCACCCTTTGCAATGCGGTGCAGATTTGGTGTTGTATTCAGCGACCAAATACATTGGAGGACATAGTGACCTTATTGCAGGGGCAGTTTTAGGAAATGTAGAATTGATGGTACGTGTTAAAACATTACGTACATTTCTGGGGAATATGGTAAGCCCACATACCGCATGGCTATTGCTCAGAAGTTTAGAAACACTGAAAGTGAGAATGGATCAGCAAACTCAAAATGCTCAGATTGTTGCTGATTATTTAAAAAATCACTCAAAAGTTAAAAATGTATATTATCTAGGTTTATTAGAAGAAGGAACAGAGATGTATCAGGTATATCAGAAGCAATGTTTTGCACCAGGAGCAATGGTTTCTTTTGATATAATAGGTGGTGAAAAAGAAGCGTTTACTTTCTTAAATCACCTAAAACTAATGAAATTAGCTGTAAGCTTGGGAGGTACAGAAAGTTTAGCAGAGCATCCAAAAACAATGACACATGCAGGAGTAGATGAAGAGCAAAGGCAACAAATGAAAATTACAGATCAATTGGTGAGATTATCAATAGGTATAGAGCATTCTAAAGATCTAATTTGGGATTTGAAACAGGCCTTAGGAAAGGTTGAATCTTATTCTACAAAAGAATTGAAGGTGATATAAAAGCATATGAATAATGTATTTAATTTTTTTAGAGAGGAGGGGGTATCGACTAAATAAAAATGGGGTTTTTTCCCCATTGTACGAACAAGCAATCGTGGTATCTTTGTTTCATAATTATAAAATAAATATTATAAACCAATTTTACACATAGAAATCATGAATTTATTCGGTATCAATTTTCAATCTATTTTAAAATTTATTAAAGAACTTCCAAGAGCTAGTAGTAATGCAATGCGTAGATAAAAACCATTACATATTATCTTAGAAATTAATTTGGGGGATTAAAAGAGTAAGAGAAAAAATAATAAACCCGTATTTGTGTAAATACGGGTTTATTATAGGAAATGTTTTTTGCGCTTTATAGCTATGTTGTGATGTAAATAAAAAACGAAAATTGAATGCAAAAAAATCTTTTAAAGCGAATTGAAAAAATTTAAATTACTTCTTCTTTGAGAAAACTATTTTTTAATATTTGCTGTGTCTTTGAGTTTTACCCTTCTTGCTTTGAAGGTCTTAAATAGAAAACTTTTATAAGCTCTGATATAACATAAATTTATATCCTCATTATTTATCCAAACTTTTACAGTATATGTTTTTCCGCTATCAGCATTATATATTGTACCTCCTGATAGTTCACCATTTTCATATTTCAATTCATTTAAGATATTCATCCCTAGCAAAGGACGTTTTTGAAGCTCTTTTACAGGGTTATTGTTGTCTAGGCCATTAAAATTAGATAATGGGTTCTTTGCTCTTTTGTGAATCTTTCCATAAAAAAAATCTCCATCGTTATAAATTTCTATTATTGAGCCTCCTGTGATTTGCCATTTACCTATATAGGTTTCAGATGTAATAGAAGAAGAATCTGGGGCTATCAGAAAAAATAATGTCAAAAGAAAAATGAACTTCATTCATATAAATTTATCAATTATACTGCATTAATCCGAAAAAAACTATAAAATGACTAAATATAATGAATAAAAAAACCTCACAGTCTGGTGTAAAAAGACTGTGAGGCTTGATGTTTAAAGGGGTAATGTTCTATTTTAAAGTACCGACCATATCTTCTGGTTTTACCCATTCATCAAATTCTTGATCGGTTACATATCCAAGAGCGATAGCTTCATGTTTTAATGTTGTACCATTTTGGTGAGCCGTATTAGCAATTTCTGCAGCTTTATAATATCCTATTTTTGTGTTTAAGGCTGTAACAAGCATCAAGGAATTATTTAACAATTCTGTAATTCTTTTTTGGTTGGGTTCAATCCCTTGTGCACAATGTACATCAAAAGAGACGCAAGCATCACCAATGAGTTGTGCACTTTGCAATAAGTTAGATGCCATTACTGGTTTAAAAACGTTTAACTCAAAATGGCCTTGCATTCCACCAACATTAATAGCTACATCATTTCCTAATACTTGAGCGCATACCATAGTGAGTGCTTCACATTGTGTAGGGTTTACTTTTCCTGGCATAATAGAACTTCCTGGCTCGTTAGCAGGGATAATCAGTTCACCAATACCACTTCGCGGACCAGAAGCCAGCATACGAATATCATTTCCTATTTTGTTAAGAGAAACGGCTAATTGTTTTAAGGCACCGTGGCTTTCTACAAATGCATCGTGCGCTGCCAAAGCTTCAAATTTATTTTCAGCAGTAATAAATGGTAAGCTGGTAAATTGTGCAATAAACTCTGATACTCTTTTGGCATATCCTTTTGGAGTATTTAACCCAGTTCCAACAGCTGTGCCACCTAAAGCCAATTCTGCCAAATGGGGTAAAGTATTTTCTAATGCTTTTATTCCATGATCTAATTGAGAAACATATCCAGATAATTCTTGTCCAATGGTAAGGGGAGTGGCATCCATAAAATGCGTCCTTCCAATTTTTACAACATTTCTAAGTTTTTCAGATTTTTTCTTAAGCGTATCTCTTAGTTGAGTAATTCCAGGAATGGTAACTTCTACTATTTTTTTATAAGCAGCAATATGCATGCCTGTAGGAAAAGTATCATTAGAAGATTGAGATTTATTAACATCATCATTAGGTTGTAATGTTTTTTCTCCTTCACCTATTGTTTCTCCTGCAATTTGATGTGCTCTATTTGCAATAACCTCATTCACGTTCATGTTACTTTGCGTTCCAGAGCCTGTTTGCCAGATTACTAACGGGAATTGGTCATCATGTTTTCCTTCTAATATCTCATCACAAACTTGTGCAATTAAATCTCTTTTTTCTATTGGTAAGACTCCAAGTTCACAGTTGGTATATGCAGCAGCTTTTTTTAAATAGGCAAATCCATAAACAATTTCTAATGGCATTGATGCAGGTGCCCCAATTTTAAAGTTATTTCTAGAACGTTCCGTTTGCGCCCCCCAAAGCTTATCAGCAGGTACTTTTACCTCGCCCATTGTATCCTTTTCTATTCTATATTGCATAGCCTTAATGATTTGTATTTTTTGAAAAGGCAAATTTAAGCATTTGCCATCCTAATTTCTCAATAAAAGGGACTATTTTTTGATATATAAATTATCATTAGAAAGATAAAAAATAAATTATATTTCTATTATGACATATAAATAAAACTTATTATTTTTGTCAAAATTGAAAATTAGAATATCGTTATGTTTGAATTTGATCAGTACCTTGGTTTTTTAGCTTTTTTAACTATCCTAACTATAGGGTTTTGGCTAATGATCTTTTTGTTAACTTTTGTAGTTCCTTACTGGATTGTTGGTGCAAATATTGAGAACTTTAAAATGTGGAGAGAGTCAAAACGTAAAGCTAAAGAAGAAGCATAATCAGATATTATATATATTAAACAAAAAAAGGAAGTCAATTTGGCTTCTTTTTTTGTTTAAGACCATGAATGATATTTAGGTTTTTACCATTATTTTTAGTGTTAATTTACTCATCCTAAAGTGTTCTACGCTAAAAGTATTAGCATAACTAAAATTTAGATCGAGATTTCTTTGAAAAATATTAGTTACCTCAATCTAGAAGAGAGTAGATTAATAAATCTTGAGTCGGAGTCTACGTATCCTTCGACTATATATAGTGTATTTTTGTGATAATTTTATGGTATTAATATTATGATCTAATTGATTGATGTGAAAATAATGTCGTAATCGAAGAAGTTTTACCTATAAACAATTCGACTCCAAGTATTAGAATTTTGCTCTTAGTGTATTCTACCGAAATCTGGGTTTTTATAGAGAAAAGTATATGAATTATCTGTTACATTAGAGTGGATGTTTAAAAACTTTGTTTTATTTAATGAATTCTCAGGAGTTTCTTTATATCTATATGATATTTTAAAAAAAATTAAAGAATATCAATGACTTTTTGTGGAGGCCTTCCTATAATGGCTTTATTATCTTTAATAACAATTGGTCTTTCAATAAGAATTGGGTTTTTACTTAAAACAGAAATCAATTCGGAATCTGCAATATCTTTACCTTTGTAATTTTCTTTCCATATGGCTTCATTTTTTCTTACTAAATCTATTGGAGAAATATTTAAAAATTTGATTATTTCTGTTAATTCTTCTATAGAAGGAGGGTTTTCTAGGTATTTTACAATCTTGATGTTTTCGTTTTTCTCTTCCAGTATAGTAAGCGTTTCTCTAGATTTACGACATCTTGGATTATGATAAATTGTTGTCATTGTTGTTTTTTTAAAGATAGAAGCCTGATGACAGAGGTTTGATACTTCTTTAGGGTATAATCTTTGACTTCGGATCTATTTTTTTTCTAAATTAATAATGAAAATTTAAATTTGGTTCTATTTTTAAATTATTGGTTTGCCTAACTCTTAAATCATTCTTCTTGTTTTTGCCCCATCATCATTAAGTAAGCTTTTAGAAATTTATCAATATTTCCATCCATCACTGCATCTACATTTCCAGTTTCTTCAGTTGTTCTCACATCTTTTACAAGTTTATAAGGATGCATTACATAGTTTCTAATTTGAGAACCCCACTCGATTTTCATTTTTGACGCTTCGATCTCATCACGTTGCGCTCTTTGTTTCTGAAGTTCTATTTCGAATAGTTGCGATTTAAGCATTTGTAATGCTTTTATCCTATTTTCTTGTTGTGATCTAGTATCTGAACATGAAATTTGAATACCAGTAGGAAAGTGAGTAAGCTGTACTTTGGTTTCTACTTTATTTACATTTTGCCCACCTGCACCACTAGATCTGGATGTTATGATTTCATAATCAGCAGGGTTAATATCTATTTCTATACTATCATCAGCAAGAGGATATACATAAATAGAAGCAAAAGAAGTGTGTCGTTTAGCATTACTGTCAAACGGAGAAATTCGTACCAATCGATGTACACCATTTTCTCCTTTAAGCCATCCAAAGGCATAATCACCATCAATTTCGAGTGTGACGGTTTTTATTCCAGCAACATCCCCTCCTTGATAGTTTAGTTCTCTAACAGTATACCCTTGTTTTTCTGCCCACATCAAATACATTCGCATTAGCATACTTGCCCAATCACAACTTTCTGTGCCTCCAGCACCAGCTGTGATTTGTAAAACTGCGCTCATGTTATCTCCTTCATCACTTAACATGTTTTTGAATTCTAAACTTTCAATTTCAGATAGTGATTCTTCATAACGATCTGTTACTTCAGCTTCTGTAGCATCTCCCTCTTTGTAAAATTCATGCAGAACCTCAAGGTCATCTACCATAGAGACTCCTTTTTCATAGTCAGACACCCATTTTTTTTCAGCATTAAGAGAGCGCATTAATTTTTCTGCTTCTTGTGCATTGTCCCAAAAATCAGGAGCATAAGTTTTTTCTTCTTCGTTTGCTATTTCTATAAGTTTGGCATCAATGTCAAAGATACCTCCTTAACGCAACCAGGCGCTTTCTGAGATCTAATAAAGTCTCTGTTGTAATCATAATCTAATTAATTTTTGACAAAAATAGGATTTAACAGTTCAGTAAGAAATAATTTTGGTGTTATTTTATAATTTTAGAAATTTTACAAACTTTTCTATACAAATCATACTCTATGAAACTTTATTATATTTGTTTATTCTTTCTAATAGGAAATGTTGCTTCTGCTCAATTTCTTAAAGAACAGAAAAATTTAAAATCTTATGATGGTTACTTTAGGTTTCATTATAATGAAGAGAAAGATGAGATTTATCTCGAGGTAAATAAACTTGGGTCTGAATTTTTATATGTTCATTCTTTGGCTACAGGATTAGGATCTAATGATATAGGTTTGGATAGAGGTCAAATTGGAGAAGGAGTAGTAGTGAAATTTCAAAAAGCAGGAAATAAATTATTACTTGTTCAGTCTAATCAACGATATCGTGCTATTACCAATAATACATTGGAAAAAAGAAGTGTAGAACAGGCATTTACAAAATCAATACTATTTGGTTTCCCTATTAAAGAAGAGAAAACAGGAAAGTACATTATAGATTTAACGCCTTTCTTATTACAGGATACTCATGGCATTATAGAAAGATTAAAAACTCAAAAAGAAGGTGTTTATAGTATTGATAAACAAAAAAGTGCGTTGAGTCTCGAAAGAACTAAAGCTTTTCCCAAAAATGTAGAATTTGAAGCTTTACTTACATATACAGGAACTTCTAATAGTCAAAACGTTAGATCTGTAGCGCCTAATTCAAAATACCTTACCGTTATTCAGCACCACTCATTTGTAGAGTTACCAGACGACGGGTATAAGAAAAGGGCATTTGATCCGAGAAGTGGTTCTATATTTATATCATATATGGATTATGCTACTCCTGTGCATGAGCCGATTACAAAACGATATAGTATTCGTCATCGGTTAGAGAAAAAAAATCCTAACCAGACGATTAGTGAAGCTAAAGAACCAATTGTGTATTATCTGGATCCTGGTACACCAGAACCCGTACGATCAGCATTATTAGAAGGAGCAAGATGGTGGAACGAAGCATATGAAGCTATTGGTTTTAAAGATGCATTTCAGGTAAAGATGTTGCCAGAAGATGCTGATCCAATGGATTTACGATATAATGTTATCCAATGGGTACATCGATCAACACGGGGATGGAGTTATGGAGCGAGTGTAGTGGATCCAAGAACTGGAGAAATCTTGAAAGGACATGTGAGTTTAGGTAGTTTAAGAATCAGACAAGATTTTTTAATTGCCCAGGCTTTGCTAAATAAACCTTTTGCAGCAAATGATGATAATTATAAGCCTATGTTGGAAATGGCTTTAGCTCGTATTCGACAATTATCTGCTCACGAAGTAGGACATACTATTGGATTTGCTCATAATTTTGCAGCGAGTACAAATGGAAGAGCATCTGTAATGGATTATCCCCATCCTACAATAACTCTTAAGGATGATAGGGTAGATTTGTCAAATGCTTATGATACAAATATTGGGGAATGGGATAAAGTAACAGTAGCGTATAGTTATTCAGAGTTTGAAGAAGGAATAAACGAAGATGAAGCGCTGAGAGCAATTCTGGATAAAGCATATTCATCTGGACTTAGGTTTATATCTGATAGTGATGCAAGACCACAAGGTGGTGCCCATGAATTAGCACATCTATGGGATAATGGTAAGAGCGTTACAGATGAGTTGATAAATGTATTAAAAATTAGAGAAGTTGCAATAGGAACTTTTTCTACAGATAATATTCGTAGTAATGAACCCTACTCAGTTCTCGAGGATGTTTTTGTTCCACTTTATTTCTTTCATAGGTATCAAACAGAAGCAACAGTAAAACTAATTGGAGGCTTGAATTATAATTATGCCGTTAAAGGCGATCAACAAACCATTGTTGAGACAGTTAGTCCTAAAAAACAAAAAGAAGCATTGATACAAGTGTTACAGACACTAACACCACAAAAGCTTGCTATTCCTGAAGATAAACTAAAATTGTTTCCTCCAAGAGCTTTTGGTTATCAGCGAACAAGAGAGTCTTTTAAAGGAAAAACAGGAGTTGGTTTTGATGCACTTAGTGTCGCATCGACAGCAAGTGATATGAGTCTTTCTCTTTTGTTACACCCAGAAAGAGCTTCGAGATTAGTACAACAAAAAAGTTTAGATCAGAATCAGTTAGGTCTTTCAGAAACATTAGATCAATTGATCACATTGTCTTTTAAAACTAAAGTAAAGAATAATTATCATAAAGAAGTGCAAGAAGTGGTAAAAGCAAATGTCTTAAAGCATCTTATGAATCTTAGTGCTGATAAAAAGACTTATTCTCAAGTAAATGCAATAGCTTATGGAAAGATTGTAGATCTAGTTGCTCTTCTGAAAAACACTGAAGAGGGATCCTTTGACAAAGTATATAACAGCTTTTATATAGATAAAATCAATAGGTTTTTAGAGCATCCAGAAAAATTTAAAGTTTTACCATCTCCAAAAATCCCAGATGGTTCTCCTATAGGAAGTTATCAGTGTAGTGTGCAGCAGTAGAATATAATAGCTAATTAATACTCAAATACATTTTTATAGCAGAAATTTGTTTTATAGACCTGTTCTAAGAAATAATTGACTTTGTGAAAAATAATACTCCATGGATATAGAAAGAGATTTTAGGCATAAATTAAAAGAAATTAGTAAGGTTTTGGATGATAAAACTTTTGAAAATAAAGAAGTTGGGGTGTTGTCTGGTGTCTCGGGAATAGCATTATTTCAGTTTTATTATGCTAAGTTTTTGGATGATGATACGCATTCGGATAAAGGGGTAGAAACAATAACAAAAGCTGTAGAGCTTATTAATGAAGGGTTTACATATCCAACTTTTTGCACAGGTATTGCTGGGGCATGTTGGACATTAGAAATTCTTAAAGAAGAAGAGTTTGTTGAGCTTGAAGATGATTTTCTATCATCTGATCTAGATGAATATCTGTTAGAAGCTATGAGAGCTGATATAGAAGTAGAAAACTTTGACTTTTTACATGGAGCAATGGGATATGGGTATTATTTTTTAAAAAGGTATCAAAATACTACTTCTTTGGTGTTGAAAAATGGATATAAAGAATATCTTGATGAGTTAATAAATGCACTCAAAAAAACTGCAAAAAAGAATGACCGTGGAGTCTGGTGGGAATCTATTTTAAAAAGAGAAGATAATCTTAAGGGGTGTAACCTGAGTTTATCTCACGGGATATCAAGTACGATTAATTTTTTGTCCAGAATAGCAGAACACAAAGAGTTTTATGATGATGTTAGTGAGGTGTTAACTCAAACTGTTCAGTTTGTAAAGAGTTATAAAAATCGGGATACTGCAGAAAGTTCACAATTTCCTAGCTGGATAGTAGAAGAAAATAATGTAGATTATTATTCAAGATTAGCATGGTGTTATGGTGATTTAGGAGTAGGAATATCTCTTTTGCATGCAGGAGAAGCTTTAAAAGATGAAGAGCTTAAAAATGAAGCAGTTACTATATTAAAACATTCTACCAAAAGAAGAGATGTAAAAGAAGCAGGAGTTAAGGATGCTGGATTATGTCATGGTGCATATGGTATACTCCTTATCTATAATTATATATATAGAAAAACCAAAGAAATAGTATTTAAAGAAACAGCTGATTATTGGGCTCAACAAGCTCTCAGTATGGGAATTCATGAAAAAGGATACGCTGGATATATGGTATGGTGTAGTTCTGAGAAAGAGCAATGGAAAACGGAAGTGAGTTTGCTTGAAGGAATTGCAGGTATAGGTTTGTCTATTATATCTTATTTAGCACCCTTTGACACCAAATGGGATGAATGCCTTTTGATTAGTTAATTAAATACAGGTTAATTGTAACTTTTGAAAAATTAAATAAAAATTTTACGACGATGAAAATAGATCTTAGAAGCGATACGATTACCAAGCCAACCCCAGAAATGCTAAAAGCCATTATGGAGGCAGAAGTAGGGGATGATGTATATAAAGAAGATCCTACTGTAAATGCTTTAGAAGAAAAAATAGCACATATGTTTGGTAAAGATATGGCTTTGTTTTTTCCTTCAGGAAGCATGGCAAATCAAGCAGCTGTCAAATTACATACTCAGCCGGGAGAACAGTTAATTGCTGATAAATATGCTCACGTCTATAACTATGAGGGAGGTGGAGTATCTTTTAATAGTGGGGTTTCTTGTAAATTGTTGGATGGCCATAGAGGTATGATTACAGCCGCTCAAGTTGAAGAGGCTATCAATCCTCCTGATTTTTATCATAGTCCGTTAACAAGCTTAGTATGTTTAGAAAATACGACAAATAAAGGAGGAGGAGCTTGCTATGATTTTGAGGACATTAAAAAAATTAAACAAGTTTGTGATCAACATAATCTGGGGTATCATTTGGATGGAGCAAGATTATGGAATGCTATTATAGCAAAAGGAGAAAGTGCTAAACAATATGGAGATATTTTTGATACTATTTCTGTTTGCTTGAGCAAAGGGTTAGGGGCGCCTATAGGGTCTGTATTGGTTGGAAATACAGAGATCATGGAGAAAGCCATTAGAATAAGAAAAATTCTAGGAGGAGGTATGCGTCAAGTTGGGTATATGGCAGCAGCAGGATTATATGCAATAGACAACCATATTGATAGGCTTGCCGAAGATCATAAGAGAGCCAAAGAAATAGGCGAAGTTTTAGAGAAATTAACAATTGTAAAACAGGTAGAGCCTATTGATACAAATATTATCATATTTACGATTGATGGTAATGAAGAAGATTTTATAGCACAAATGGCATCAAAGAATATTCATTTTTATGGGATGGGACAAGGTAAGTTAAGGTTTGTAACCCATCTAGATTATACCCAACAAATGCATGAATATTTTCTAGATATTTTAGCATCAATAGTTATAGTACAAAAAAACAAAGCTGTTTATAATATTTAAACAGCTTTGTTGTAACACTCAAAAAAATTAAATTTCTTTTGTATCTGCTCCAGAAGAGTTTTCTTTTACAGAGTTAATACCGTTTTCCATTCCTGATTCAGAAGAATACATCTGACTACTACCAATAACCTGACCATTTCCTGCCTTAAGATTAAAATAGAATTTCCCGTTTTTTGCAGTTTTACGCTCATATCTACCATCTTCAGAAGCATTTTTCTTAACCGAAGCAATTCCATTTTCTGCAGCTGATTTGCTATTATAGACTTCGCTACTTAAGATAACTTGCCCGTTTTTAGCTTTTAAAGTAAAGTGATAGGTAGATCCTTCCTTATTTTTGAGTTCAAACATATTATTGGATTTATAGTTAATTTTTAGCTTTTGTTAAAATTATATAATAAAACGCAAAAAGAAAAATGTATCGTAGTTCAATTAGTTTAAAGTGTGTGCTTTATCGAAAAAACATACATATTATCGGAATAATAAATATTAATGATCTAACGAAAAAAAGTAGGGGCTTTTTTACTTCTAATTTTACGATTAAAATGTTAAAATTTTGTAAATTCATAAAGTTCTAACTAAAAACCATCAACAATGAAAAAAATTATTTTTTTAATAGCTCTTACTTTTTTAGGAGCTAAGCTTCAGGCTCAACAAGATTTACCAGAAAACCCAAAACCAGGAAAATGTTATGTGCGCTGTACTACTCCAGATGTATACGAGAACAAAACAGTACAAGTTAAAATTACACCAGAATATAAAAAGTTAAAAACATACCCTGCAGAATATAAGACGGTTACAGAAAAAGTGGTAATTAAAGAAGCATCAAAAAGACTTAAAGTGATTGCTGCTAAATACGAAACAAAAACGGTAACTTTTGTTAAAAAACAAAAGGCATCTAGTTTGCAAATTATTCCAGCTAAACTAGGTACTGATTCTGAAACGGTAGAAATCAAACCTGCTTTTGCTCAATGGGAATTGGGTGTTTCTGCACCTGACTGTGCTTCTAGTAATCCTGATGATTGTCGTTATTGGTGTTATAAAGGATATCCAGCAGAGTTTACTACTATTCCAATTAAGGTTTTAAGTTCAGATGCTACTATAGAAAGCTCACCTATTAATGAAAAAGAAGCAACGTATACCAAAAGAGTAGTTGTGGAGCCAGCTAAGGTTATTGAGGAGGAAATTCCAGCAGAATATGCTACAATAACTAAAACTGTTTTAGTTAAAGATGCTTACACAGAGGAAATCATAGTGCCAGCAACATTTGAAGATATAACAAAAGAAGTCCTCACTCAAAAAGGAGGGTTAACAACATGGAAAGAAGTAGAATGTTCTTTAGTTGAATATTCTGCTTTACCAATTAGCTGGAATTTAGGAAGTGCTACTTTAACAGCAGCTGCAAAAAGATTAATTGATACTAGACTTATGCCAGTTTTAGCAAATAACCCAGGAGCAAAAATGGAAATAGCTTCGCATACAGATGTAAGAGGGTCACAAGAAAATAATAAAAACCTTTCTGATAGAAGAGCACAATCTGTGGTAAACTATTTAATTACTAAAGGAGTTAATAATAGTCGTTTAGTAGCTAACGGATACGGAGAAACAAGAGTTAAAAATAGGTGTTCAGAAGGTGTTTCTTGTACAGAGAGAGAGCATGCGGTTAACCGTAGAACAGAATTTAGACTTATACAGTAAATATTTGGGGGAATATTTGCAAAAAGAAAACATCTAGTAAATTATTTACTGGATGCTTTTGTTGTATACCATTTACACTTTTAATTTACTGTAGTAAAAAGCTTCTTTTGTACCTCAGTTTTAAACCCGCATATGTATTAAAAAATCTATTACATCTTTGAACTACTGCAAATACTGGCGCTTCACTATATTTTTTAATTTCACCATAACAGTGTTATGCAGAAATTAAGAAAATATCAGTATTTATGGTATTTCAAAGCTTCATCACGAAGTTCTAATACATAAAACGGGTTAAAATAAAAATTAATCGTAGCCTTTTTATTTTATTGATTTTTGTTCTATAATGAAATAAGAGATGCTAAGTTTAAAATAGTAATTGGTGTTATTTAGAAAACATTTCTAATAATTCAAAATGAAATCTTGGGTCTCTAAGAGCACTATATCCAGATATTTTATCAAAAATTTTACCGTCTGAAGATAAAACTATCATCATTGGGAAAGATTTATTTTTATTATATGTTTTTAATAAACTATAATTTTGTTTCATTTGTTCCTCTGTTAATAAATCTTGGTTTCTAGGAATATCTACCATATGAAATATGAAAGAACTTTTATACTTGTTGAGTTTTTCATTATTAAAAAAATCTTCCTTTAATTTTTTACAGGGAGCACACCAATCACTTCCGTTAAAATACATGATAATTGGTTTTTTTTCAGACTTTGCTTTATGTAAAGTCATTTCAAAATCTTCTTCCCATATTAAAGAGTTTGCTTCTTCTTGAGAAAGGGCGATAAAACTTAAAAAAAAGATAACCAGATTAATGATATTCATAGCTTAGAATCTATTTATTATTAGGTATTACAATAACTATTCCATAAACATATCCAGTCCAGGGATATTAGGCATACCTTCTTTTGCTACTGCTGCCAATTCTGTTTCATTAATTTGTGTTGCTTTAACAATTGCCTTGTTAAGTGTAAGAATTAGGTAGTCTTCTAATTGTTCTTTGTCGTCTAACAATTCATCTGATATCGTAATACTTTTGATTTCTCTGTTAGCAGTAAGTGTGATTTTAAGTAAATCATCGGCGCTATTTTCGTCTACTAAAACAGTATTCAGCCTTTTTTTTGTTTCTTCTACTTTTTGTTGGGTTTTTTTGAGTTTCCCCATCATTCCCATCATATCTCCAAACATGTATATTTATTTTGAAATTTATAATTACAAAATTAGTATTTTGGTTGTTAATAAACTAACAAGATTATTATGAAAACTCGGTACTATATATTCCTAATATCGTTTATTTTTGCTAATTCGTGTAAAAAAAATATTATGCCGACATCTGAGACTAAAATTCAACCACCTATTACTCACAAAAAGCAGACTACACTCGAAAAACATGGAGATGTTCGTGTTGATAATTATTT
Organism: uncultured Aquimarina sp.; assembly: GCA_947498785.1. Lineage (GTDB taxonomy): Bacteria > Bacteroidota > Bacteroidia > Flavobacteriales > Flavobacteriaceae > Aquimarina. The sequence goes on from CANMLS010000028.1 coordinate 24,197, forward strand.
TTGGCTGAATGATCGGGAAAATTCAGAAGTAATAGATTATCTCAAAAGAGAGAATGATTATAATGATAAAATGATGGCTCATACCAAAAAGTTTCAGGAGGATCTTTTTAAAGAAATGAAAAGTCGTATCAAAGAAGACGACTCTTCGGTTCCCTATAAGCTTAATGGATATTGGTATCTAACACGATATGAGAAAGGGAAAGATTACCCTATATATTCCAGAAAAAAAGAAACGTTAGAAGCACAAGAAGAAATCCTATTTGATTGTAACAAAGAGGCAGAAGGACATAATTATTATAGATTAGTAGGACTTAGTATAAGTCCAGATAATAAGTTAGCTGCTTATGGTGTGGATACTGTAAGTCGGAGAAAGTATACGATACGGATTAAAAATTTAGAAACTGGTAAAATATATCCTGAGACTATCGAAACCACTACAGGAGGAAGTACTTGGGCAGCTGATAGTAAAACGTTATTCTATACAAAGAAAGATGAAGAGACATTAAGATCAGATAGAATTTACAGACATGTTTTAGGGACTTCGGTTATAGATGATGTGGAAGTTTTTAATGAAACAGATGATACGTTTTCTACATTTGTTTATAAAACCAAATCTCGTAAATACCTTGTGATTGGTTCTAGTAGTACACTTACTTCAGAATATAGAATTTTAAGAGCAGATGACCCAACAGGAGATTTTCAAGTTTTTCAACCTAGAATTAGAGGTTTAGAATATGGCATAGCTCATTATAATACTGATTTTTATGTGTTGACTAACGCTGATGGAGCCACTAATTTTAAACTGATGAAAGTCTCAGAAGAAAATACGGCCAAAGAAAATTGGAAAGACCTTATCCCACATAGAGAAAGTGTTTTGTTAGAAGATGTAGAAATATTTAAAGATTATCTTGTAGTTAGTGAACGGGATAATGGACTTAATAGAATTAATATCAAAAGATGGGATGGTACAGCAGATTATTATCTTCCGTTTGATAATGAGACATATACGGCTTATGTAAGTACTAATCCTGATTTTGACACCAAAAATCTTAGATATTCATATAATTCTCTTACTACTCCTAATTCCGTTATTGATTTTGATATGGAAACTAAGGAAAAGGAAGTTAAGAAAGAACAAGAGGTGCTAGGAGCTGAGTTTGATAAAAATAATTATGCTTCTGAGCGAGTTTGGGCTAAAGCAGAAGATGGTACGCTGATTCCAATGTCATTGGTATATAGAAAAGGAATTAAAAAAGAGGGTAATAATCCTGTATTACAGTACGGGTATGGATCATACGGATCAACTATAGATCCGTATTTCTCTACAGTACGATTAAGTCTGTTAGATAGAGGGTTTATTTATGCAATAGCGCATATACGAGGAAGCGAATATTTAGGGAGGTCTTGGTATGATGATGGTAAATTATTGAAAAAGAAAAATACTTTTACAGATTTTATCGATTGCTCAAAATTTTTAATAGAACAAGGATATACTTCTACAGATCATTTGTATGCTATGGGAGGCTCAGCTGGAGGTTTATTAATGGGGGCAATAGTAAATATGGCCCCAGAATTGTATAATGGAGTAGTGGCATCCGTACCTTTTGTTGATGTTGTAAGTACAATGTTAGATGATAGTATTCCTCTTACTACTGGAGAATATGATGAGTGGGGTAATCCTAACGAAGAAAAATATTATACCTACATGAAGTCTTACTCTCCTTATGATAACGTGGTTGCACAAGAATACCCCAATATGTTGGTAACAACTGGGTTGCATGATTCACAGGTGCAGTATTGGGAACCTGCAAAATGGGTAGCCAAATTGAGAGAATTAAAAGTAGATGATAATTTATTATTATTACATACTAATATGGACGCAGGTCATGGTGGTGCTTCAGGTAGATTCGAGGCACTTAAAGAAGTAGCAGAAGAATATGCGTTTTTATTAGATTTAGAAAGTATAAAAGAGTAATTAAAAAAAATAGTGTAACTTCGTACCGTTTTTGTAACAGATTTTGAACCCCCAATTTTATTTCAAAAATCTGTATAAACACAATTATATGAGAGAAGATATTAGGGCTTATAATAATGTTTTAGAGCTTATTGGCGATACCCCGCTTGTAAAACTAAACAATATTATGAAAGACTTTCCGGGAAATTTCTACGCTAAGGTAGAGTCTTTTAATCCGGGACATTCAACAAAAGATAGAATAGCACTTTATATTATAGAAGAAGCCGAGAAAAAAGGTATTCTCAAATCAGGTGATACCATTATTGAAACAACTAGTGGTAATACTGGTTTCAGTTTGGCTATGGTAAGTGTGATTAAAGGGTATGATTGTATTCTTGCAGTAAGTTCAAAATCCTCAAAGGATAAGATAAATATGCTTAAGAATATGGGAGCAAAGGTATATGTATGCCCTGCTCATGTAAGTGCAGATGATCCTAGATCATATTATCAGGTAGCAAAAAGGCTTCATGAAGAAATTAAAGGTTCTGTTTATATAAATCAATATTTTAATGAATTAAATATTGATGCACATTATAATTCTACCGGACCAGAAATATGGAATCAAACTAATGGTAAACTTACACATTTTGTAGCTTGTTGCGGAACAGGAGGTACAATTTCTGGTACAGCAAGATATTTAAAAGAGCAAAATAGAGATATTCGAGTACTTGGAATTGATGCGTATGGTTCTGTATTGAAAAAGTATCATGAAACCAGAGAGTTCGATCAGGAAGAGATATATCCTTATAGGATTGAAGGTTTGGGAAAAAACCTAATACCAACAGCAACAGATTTTGATGTGATCGATAAATTTGAAAAAGTTAGCGACGAGGATAGTGCACATACAGCAAGAGAGTTGGTTAGAAAAGAAGGTATGTTTTTAGGATATACCAGTGGTGCTGCTTTACAGGGTATAAAACAATTAGCTGCTCAGGGCGAATTTGATAAGAATAGTAATGTTATTGTAATTCTACCTGATCACGGATCTAGGTATATGAGCAAGGTGTTTAGTGATGATTGGATGGCAGAACAAGGTTTTTTTGATAGCAAAAATGAAGTTGATGCCAGAAAAGTAGAATTCATAAAATAATGTAACCAAATATAAATTTATAAACATCTCGAAATATCGAGGTGTTTTTTTTATATAAGCCTTTTTGATAAGGTTCTATATTTTTGTAATTGTTGATGTCGTTTTTATTTATTAAATTACAAGTAATCATCGGGATATCAATAGCTAAATATATTTATTCAATTGCGTTTTGTTAAAATAAAACTTTGTAAAAGTGAATTTAAATATAATTATGCCATCAAATCAATTTTCCGTATTTTCGCAGACTTATAAGAAACAATTTTTTGATAAATGAGAGATTTATTTGATAAGATTTATAAAGACAAAGGACCGTTAGGGAAATGGGCAGATAAAGCAGAAGGATATTTTGTTTTTCCTAAACTAGAAGGTCCTATATCAAATAGAATGAGGTTTCAAGGGAGAGAAGTAATTACCTGGAGTATCAATGACTATTTGGGATTAGCAAATAAAGAAGAGGTGCGTAAAGTTGATGCCGAAGCAGCTGCTGCATATGGTTCTGCTTATCCCATGGGAGCTAGAATGATGAGTGGGCATACTGATCTTCATGAACAATTACAGGATGAATTGGCAGAATTTGTTAATAAAGAAGCATCATATTTACTAAATTTTGGATACCAAGGAATGGTTTCTACTATTGATGCATTAGTGAGTAAAGATGATATAATTGTGTATGATGTTGATGCTCATGCATGTATTATAGATGGTGTACGATTACATCAAGGACAACGATACACATATCGACATAATGATATGGAAAGTATTGATAAAAACCTGATGAGAGCCACAAAAATGGCAGAGAAAACAGGAGGAGGTATTTTATTGATTTCTGAAGGTGTTTTTGGAATGCGAGGAGAACAAGGGAAATTAAAAGAAATAGTAGCTCTTAAAGAAAAATATAACTTTAGACTGTTTGTAGATGATGCTCATGGTTTTGGAACATTAGGAGCAACTGGAGCGGGAACAGGTGAGGAGCAAGGTGTTCAGGAACAAATAGATGTGTATTTTGCTACGTTTGCAAAATCAATGGCAAGTACAGGGGCGTTTATTGCAGCTGATCAAGAAATTATTGATTACTTGAAATATAATTTACGTTCTCAAATGTTTGCAAAATCGCTGCAGATGCAACTTGTGGTAGGTGCTTTAAAGCGTTTGGATATGTTAAGAACCATGCCTGAATTGAAAGCTAAATTATGGCAAAATGTAAATGCATTGCAAAACGGATTACGAGAACGAGGATTTGATTTGGGAACTACGCAAAGCTGTGTTACACCAGTATATTTAAAAGGAAGTATTCCCGAAGCTATGGCTTTGGTAAAAGACCTTAGAGAAAATCATGGTATTTTCTGTTCTATTGTGGTGTACCCCGTGATACCAAAAGGATTAATCTTACTTAGGCTAATACCTACAGCTTCTCATACTATGGAAGATATTCAAGAAACATTAGTAGCGTTCTCAGCTATACGTGAACGATTAGAAAATGGAACATATAAACGCATGTCTGCTGCCGTTGCTGCTGCCATGGGAGAATAATATAGAATAAAAGTTTATACTAAAAATCCGCTAAGTACTTAGCGGATTTTTTATTGAATTATTTTTTTCTGTCTAAAATAAGTTCTTTTAGAAGCTTTTTCTAAATGTTCTTCTCATTTTATGTTGTTCATGCTCATAGCCATTCCATAGTGCCTGGATTGCTTTATTTTCTTCTAGTTCTGGATTGGTTTCTACAACTTCAATTCCGTTACGAAGAAAAGCTTCATTCATTTCCTTAAAAATAAGTGCAGTGACTCCTTTGTTTTGGTATTCTGGGTCAACTCCAATAAGATAAAAGGCAGCAGTGTTATTTCTACGTTGTGCTTTTAGGATATGTAAAAACCTAAGGGGATATACTTTGCCATTCATTTTTTTCAAAGCCTTAGAAAATGATGGCATAACTATAGAAAATGCTATAAGTTTACCAGTTTTGTCTGCGATACAGGTGATATACTCTGGATTAAGATATGGCAAGTATTTTTTCTTGTACATATCTATTTGATATTGTTGTATGGGAACAAAAGTTTGTAGACTACTATATGTTTTATTGAGCAAATCAAACATATCATCAGCATACTGGAGGATTTCTTTACTTTTGTTAAATTTAAGAAGTTTAAGTTGATAGCGTTCTTTAATTACACTGGCAAATTTGATTACTTTTTCTTTTGTTTGTTTAGGTACTCTGATTTTGTATTCAACCCATGTAGCAGCAGGTTCAAAATCAAGAAGTTCCATGTGTTTTGCGTAATATGGATAGTTATACCATGTAATCATTGTATTTAGCTCTTCATATCCTTTGATTAAAATACCAGCTTTATCCATGTTAGAAAAACCTACAGGCCCTTCCATATATTCAAGAGAGTTTTGAAGGCCATATTCTTTTACTTTTCCAAGCAAAGCTTTAGTAACTTCAACATCATCAATAACATCAAACCATCCAAAACGTACTTTTGGTTTTTTTTGTTCATTTACCTCTATCCAATTTATGATGGCAGCAATTCTTCCTACGATTGTGTTGTTTTTATACGCTAAGAAGTATTTTGCATCAGCATTCCTGAATACAGGATTTTTTTTAGGATTCATTACATCTAACTCTTCCTTAATGATCGATGGAACATAGTAAGGGGAATTTTTATATAAATCAAAAGGAAATTTAACGAATGTAGTTAAATCTCCTTTTGAAGTAATTTCTTTAATCGTAATCATATATCATCTATAATTCGTCACAAATATATAATCCTTTTATTAAATAATATGATTGCATGAGGATCATTTTTGGTAATAATGTAATTGATTCTTTGTTTGAAGCATTTATAAGAGTTTTATTTTTGCTCTTCAATCATTATTGATCCATTTTTTCCAATTCTTTATCTACATCAGAATTGTCTGTGTCGTTTTCTTTCTCTTTCTGACTTTTACGTTTTTCTTCTTCTTTTTTTCTTTTCTTTTCTTCTTTCAGGCGTTTCTTTTCTTCTTTCTTTCTACGTTTTTCTTCGGCTTTTTTGTTTTTTTCCTGATCCTTTTGATACTTATCATATTCTGAATCGACATCTTCCTCTTTTTTCTCCTCTTCCTTTTTCTGTTCTTTTTTAGTATCAATATCAAGCTCTTCTTCCATTTTTTCAAGTTCTTTGAGCTCTTTATCAATATCCTGTAATTCTTGGTCAACACCTTCTTCTTTTTCCATTTTATCTAATTCTGCATCAATGTCATCAATCATCTTTTGTTTTTCTTTCTCTGCTTGTTGTTCGGCTTTTTCAGCTTTTCTGGCTTCTTTAGCTTCCCGTTTCAGTCGTCGTGCTTCTTCCTTTTTGAATTTCTTACCTTCTTTTTTAGAAATTTTCTCATTTTCTATACGTTCTCTTTCTATGCGATCAGCAGTTCTTCTTTCATCAAGATCTTTTTCTATAGCATCTCTAAAATTGTCATCTTCAAAATCATTAATAAAAGGAGTTTTTTGTAGTTTAAGGCTGTCATTTTCAATCACTTCTCCTTCCTCAAGTTCATTAAACTCGCCTTCAATATCCTCTTCACCTTCAATATCTTCTTCCTCTTTCACCCCTCCTTCTAATCCAGGTTGTTCTATGATTTCATCTTTATTGTGCCAGTCAAATCGATATGATGCACCAACGCTAACCGTAAAAATTGATGGTGTATCTTTAAAATTAAAAGCAACATTAGCATCAAACTGTAAATCTTTATTATATAAATAAGCTCCACCCAGTCTTAATATATTATCGCTATAAAAATCACTTTTTTGTCCTTGATATTCTCCAAAAGCAGCCCATTTTTTATTAATTGTATGTGTTGATGTAATGATCCATCCTATAATTGGGTCATCTGTAGTTATTTTATCTACAATTAAATTTGTTACTAACACCCAATCTCCATTTAAACTTGTAGACCAATTGTTCTGTGTCATTACAACAATCTTTGGACTAAAAACATCATCATTTGGAGCAGTAAAAGGATTGTCTGAAGAAATAAAGTTAGCTCCTAAATATGCTGAAACAGCAGGAATCAAGCTTTTCCATTTAAATTTATAGCGCTCTTTCCAACTTTTTAAGGCATCATAATTTATAGAATCTTTTTTTGGTTTTTTATAAGGGTCATAAATTAAATATTTTGCACCAATAGTATTTACCTCAAAATTACTTCTTTTTATTTTTTCTTCATTACCGCCAATGGTTTGTCTAACACCGTCTGCTCTAAATTTACCATTTAACCTAAGTTCTAATTGCTCAATTAATAGGCCATATCTTACTGCATAATCAAAATTAAAAACATTAGTTTTTGTATTAAGGATTTTATGTTTTTCTTTTCCAAGGCCTATACCTCCTTCTAGTTGTAAAACATTATTGCCTACAGAAAATGCACCTTGAGACGTTCCAGGTCTATTCGTGTTTATTTTCTCTGTATATTGAGCGGATAAGGTAACACCAAATAGAAAAAAGGTGATTAATAAAAGAATAGATTTTGGGTTCATATTCAATAGATTTTGTTCAAATATAGCAGATTTTATCATTTTTTTAGGGTGGTCTATATGTAATTGTATATAGAGTTCGTTATTTTTGAAAAAAAATGATATGCAAGAAGCTTCGTTGCAAGGAGTATTGACGGTAATTCTCATTATTGTATTGATATATTATGGACTAAAAGTATTAACGCGTTTTTTTGGTCCTCTATTGCTTAAATATGTTACAAAGAAAGCAGGAGAGAAATTTCAGCAACAATTTGAACAATATCAACAACCTCGCCAATCTACAGATGGTGAAGTTACTATTGAAAAAAAACCAAAACAAAAATCTTCGAATAAAGATGTAGGAGAGTATATCGATTATGAGGAAATTGATTAATTTGGCTCATTATTTTGTAAACTCACACTGATCATGCCTTTAATCAAAAGATTTTTACCTCACATACTTGTCGTTATAAGTTTTATAATTGCTTCATTAACCTATTTTAGTCCTGTTCTTAGTGGGAAAAAAATGAAGCAAGGGGATATTGTTCAATATTCTGGAATGGCAAGACAACAAACCGATTTTAGAAATCAAACAGGAGAAGAACCGTATTGGGCAGATAATGCATTTGGAGGTATGCCAACGTACCAGTTGGGGGCTCAGTATCCGCATAGCTATATAAAGAAAATAGATAGACTTATACGATTTTTACCAAGACCAGCTGATTATTTGTTTTTATATTTTATAGGATTTTATATTCTTTTATTGGTTTTAAAAGTGGATTATCGGGTTGCATTTTTAGGGAGTCTAGCTTTTGGTTTTTCTACATATTTTATCATCATATTAGGTGTTGGACATAACGCCAAAGCACACGCTATAGGGTATATGCCTTTGGTACTTAGTGGAATTATACTCACATTTAGGAAGAATTATATTTGGGGATTTCTTTTATTGGCTATATCGATGGCTCTAGAAATTGCTGCTAACCACTTTCAGATGACGTATTATTTGTTTTTATTGGTGTTGGTTTTAGGAATTTCATATCTAATAGATGCATATAAAAAGAAAGAAATCCCCGATTATTTTAAATCCCTTGGGGTAATGGTTGTTGCAGTCTTATTTTCCTTATTACTTAATGCAACAAGCCTTTTAGCAACAAAGGAATATACACAGTATAGTACTCGAGGAGATACAGGGATTACGATACAACCAAATGGCAAAGAAAAAAAGAGTACAGGTTTAGATTTTGATTATATAACACAGTATAGTTATGGTAGGTTAGAGAGCTTTAATCTATTTATTCCTCGCTTTATGGGAGGTACATCTACAGAGAATCTTGGAACCGATTCTAATGTTTATGAAGAACTATTAAGGTTGGGAGTAGCTCCTGCTCAGGCGAAGTCATATACAGAATATGTGCCTACATATTGGGGAGATCAACCATTTGTTGGGGCACCTGCATATATCGGAGCCACGATATTATTCTTATTTGTTTTAGCATTATTTTTGGTTAAAGGTCGATTAAAATGGTGGATTGTTGGAGGTTCTATTTTAACGTTGTTGCTTTCTTGGGGGAAAAACTTGGAGTTTTTTACTCGGTTTTTTATTGATTATTTTCCTTTGTATAATAAATTTAGGGCAGTGTCATCAATACAAGTAATTGTAGAGCTATGTGTACCTATCTTAGGCGTTGTTGGAATACATAAGTTGCTTAATAGAGAGGTTACTGAGGAGTCGAAAATAAAAGCTCTAAAATATACAACAGGAATTGTAGGAGGGTTAACATTGATTTTTTTGTTGTTCAAGTCAACACTATTTAGTTTTAGCGGACTAGGAGACAGTTTGATATTAGAGCAAGGTGGCCCTGATTATCTAAGGGCAATAAAAGAAGATAGAAAAGCAATATTTACTACCGACACTATACGATCATTGATATTAATTTTATTGATCGCAGGAGGATGTTGGTTGTATTTGAAGGGGAAACTAAAGGAAAATCTATTATTAATTGGAATAGGAGTTTTAATTACTTTGGATTTGGTTCTGGTGGATTGGAATTATGTGAACCATAGTAATTTTGTATCCTCGAGAGAGTTTAGCAAACCTTTTATTGCGAATAAGGCAGATGAAGAGATATTTAAGGACAAAGAACATTTTAGAGTATTTGATTTAACAGCAGATCCGTTTAATTCTGGTAGAGCCTCATATTTTCATAATGCTTTAGGGGGATATCACGCAGCTAAACCTGATAGAATGCAGGATTTGTTTGAATTTTATTTGGCAAAAAATGATGTAGAGGTAATGAACATGCTGAATATAAAGTATATAATTACTCAGGATGAAGATGGTGTAAAGGCTCTAACTAATCCTTATGCAAATGGAAATGCTTGGTTTGTTTCTGAAGTTAAGCAGGTAAGTTCTGCTAATGAAGAAATATTAGCACTGAAGGATTTAGATAATAAAAAACAGGCTTTGGTGAATTCTAAGTTTAAAGATGTGATTTCTAATGCCAAGTATACACCAGATAGCCTAGCGTTTATAGCATTAACTACTCATAAACCCAATCATTTGGTGTATGATTCTAAAGTTAAAGAAGAAAGTTTTGCGGTTTTTTCAGAAACATACTATCCAGGTTGGCAAGCTTATATTGATGGAAATCCAGTTGAACATGTCCAAGTGAATTATACTTTAAGAGGATTACCAATACCTGAAGGACAACATAAAATCGAATTCAAATTTGAACCTCAGGTAGTAAAAACGGGAAGTGTTATTACTCTTACAAGTTCTATTCTTCTTGTTTTGTTAATTTTTGGAGGGTTTTATTTTCAATATAAAAAAACAGGTAGTTTACTATCTTTACCCAAAGAAGATAAGTAAACTATATTTTGAAGGTTCTCATTATTACATATTATTGGCCACCTGCAGGAGGTCCTGGAGTACAGCGATGGTTAAAGTTTGTAAAGTATTTCAGAGAATTTGATATAGAACCAGTGGTTTATATACCAGAAAATCCAACATATCCTTTAGTAGATGATTCCTTACTTTCAGAAATTCCTGAAGGGGTAACTATTATTAAACATTCTATATTTGAACCTTATCGTTTTGCCCAGTTCTTTTCAAAAAAAGAAGCTAACACTATAAGTAAAGGGATTATTGCAAATAAGGAAAAACAATCTTTTATTCAAAGGTTACTATTATTTATAAGGGGTAATTTTTTTATTCCTGATGCTCGTAAATTTTGGGTAAAACCCTCAGTAAAATACTTAACACATTATCTAAAAGAGCACAATATAGATGCTGTGATTACTACAGGTCCTCCGCATAGTGTACACCTCATAGGGAAGGAGTTAAAGCAAATCATTGGAATAAAATGGCTAGCTGATTTTAGGGATCCATGGACTACAATTGGATATCATGACAAGTTAAAGCTAACCAAGAAATCCATACAGAAGCATAAAACATTAGAAAAAGATGTTCTGGGAGTTTCTGATCATATCGTTGTTACTAGTTTTGCTACGCAGAAAGAATTTGCAGAGATTACAACTACACCGATTTCTGTGGTTACAAATGGATATGATATAGAAAAAGTAGAAAAAACTATTCTAGATACTAATTTTACAATTTCACATATAGGATCTCTACTATCAGGTAGAAATCCAATACATTTATGGAATGCGTTGTCAGAATTAGTGAGAGAAAATCAAGCTTTTGCCAATTTGTTTAAATTACAACTGGTAGGAGCGGTGAGTGACGATGTGTTATCTTCAATAAAAGAAGCAGGTTTGTCAGATTGCCTTATGTTAAAAGGATATGTTCCTCATGCAGAAGCAATCAAGATTCAGAGGAGTTCACAGGTTTTACTATTGATTGAAATTGATAGTGAAGAAACCAAATGTATTATTCCAGGTAAATTATTTGAATATATGGTTTCAAAAAGACCTATTTTAGCAATTGGTCCTAAAGATGCAGATGTATCCAGATTGATTTATGAGACAAACTCAGGGTCTTTTTTTGAATATCAAGAATATCAAGCAATAAAAACCCAAATACTTGGATACTTTAATCAGTTTAAAAAAGAAGCATTAATATCCGAGGTTGATGGAATAGAAAAATATAGTAGGAGGGAGTTAACTAGAAAATTTGGAGATATATTAAGACATTTAGTTAAATAACAGTGAAACTTTAAAAAATGAGATTTTAAAAAGTAATGGGAGTAGTTGTTAATCAGACTGTTAAAAATGTAATTATTACTTGTATTGGATTTGGTATTGGAGCAGTAAACACTTTGTTTCTATTTACCAATTTCATGGAAAAAGAATATTATGGATTGGTTTCTTATCTTCTTTCTGCTTCGAATCTGATTTGGCCTTTAATGATCTTTGGCGTTCATAACACTTTAATCAAGTTTTTTTCATCATATTCTGATATTAATCAGCAAAATAGATTTCTTAGCTTAATGCTAATTTTACCTCTATTAATTTCTATAGTTTTTGGAGCAATAGGAGTATTGTTTTATACTACTATTTTAGATTTTTTTGGAGAAGAAAATACAATTATACAGCCTTATGTTTGGACTATTTTTGTTATTGCATTCTCACAATCTTATTTTGAGGTGTTTTTTGCTTGGTCCAAAGTAAAGCTCAAAAGTGTTTTTGGAAACTTTATAAAAGAATTATTTCTTAGAATATGTGTATGTATCTTTTTATTTCTGGTATATTTTAAAATATTCACTCCTGATCAATTTGTTTATGCACTTGTTATTGCATGTCTGTTAAGAATGATAATTATGCAATTATATGCATTTGGATTACATCGAATTACATTTAGTTTTTCTCTACCAGAAAATTATAAATCAGTGATTAAGTATTCCGCGCTTATTCTAATTGCCGGATCTGTAGCAACATTATTGATTGATTTGGATAAAACCATGATAGAACGATATCTTCCTATAGAAAATGTTGCAAAATACGGGATATGCGCGTATATCGCTAGTGTAATTATTATACCTTCTAGGGCAATGCATCAAATTACATATCCATTAACAGCTAAATTGATTAATGAAAATGCCAAGAAAAAATTACGTGATCTATATAAAAAGAGTTCATTAAATCTTTTGGCAACCAGTGGGTTATTATTTGTATTGATTGTTTGTAATGTGAATCAATTGTTTAAAATTATTCCAGATGAGTATGAATTATTCATTTGGGTAGTAGTTTTGATTGGGAGTGCAAAACTATTTGATAATCTATTGGGCAATAACAATTCGATTTTATACAGTTCAGATTATTATAGAATTATTTTATATATAGGAATAGGGATGGCACTTCTAACTATTGTATTGAATATTCTTTGCATTCCGGTTTTTGGAGTTACGGGTGCTGCAATTGCAACTTTTATAGCTATTTCTTGTTATAATATCACTAAAATATGGATAGTGTATAAAAAATTTAAGATGCATCCATTTTCTAAAAAAACCTTTTTAACTCTCTTATTGATTTCAGGATATGTATTTGGGTTTTATTTTTGGGAATTACAATTTCATGCCATTATCAATATAGCTATTAAAAGTATTATAATAAGCTTAAGTTATACTGCAGTTCTTTATACATTATCCATATCACCAGACCTTAATGTATTAATTAAAAATGTTATAAACAGATTAAGATAGTAGGCACAAAAAGAAAATCCCCAGAGAATATGCCTGGGCATTTTACTCTAAGGGATTTTCCAACTAACCAACCAAAAAAATAAATATTGTTGTATGTCTTCTTAGCTTCTACTTCTGGAAGAACGCGAACGAGAGTTATTCGATCTTGTACTTCTTGAAGTATTGCTTCTCTGTTTACTACTTACTTGAGCTCTGGGTCTACTTGTACCTTTACTTCTATATTGACTGTTGTTAGAACGTTTTGTTACATTTCCAGAATAATTTCTAGAAGAACTTCTTTGTCTCTGTGCCTGATTTGTTCTGGCAGCAGGTTTTTGGGTTCTAACACTCCTATTGTATTTTACTCTATTATTATTTCTAGATGATGTACTCGCTACAGCATTCCTGTTTTTTTGTGTAGACTGTACTCTTTGCCTTGTCGGAGTACTTCTATGATTAGATTGTACTCTTTGTCTTTGTTTGTTCTGAACATTTCTACTTACAGAACGAGTTCTTGTATTTGGTGTAACAGAACGAGTTCTATTTACCCTTTTACCAGCATTATAATTAGATCTACTTCTGGTTACATTTCTTGAGTTATATGTCTTAGATCTACTTCTGTTCGCATATCTATTGCTATAGTTACGATCATTTCTTTTGTACATTGCAGTTCTATGGTTTCGAGTTCTATAAGTAATACCTCTTGCGCTAGAACCTCTATACCCTCTATGGTAACTAGTTACTCTACTATGTGGTCTGTAATAGTTACGACTCCTATATGATCTCTGATAAAACCCATCATAATAGTTGTTTCTATAAACAGTATAAGAACATCTGTACGGTGTATAATATCTTCTGTAAGGTCTTTCATAAACAATACATCTATTTACAACAGGTACTGTAAAATAAGCATGAAATGGTCTATATATGTAACGTCTGTTATAACTATTAATATAGCCGGTACAGTTTAAAAAATTACCATAGTTATTATAGTGTACATATAAACCACCAACTCTAGATACACGACCATAATTATTATAGTTTATATATATATCTCCAGCTTGTATAATTCTTCCATAATAATCATAAAAAATAGGAGTGTTTTCAATTTGTACCACCGCTCCATAATCATCATATTGTACGTATGAATCATAATTGTAACCAGCGTTAAAACTTATATTTACTCCTGGAGTATTAACACCAACACTTACACCGCCTCGTTGTCCATTAAGATAAAAATCAAATTGCCCATCAGCATAAATCGAAAAGTCGATTCCTCCTTCAGAAAAAATAAATGATTTCCCATAGTTAGAATATCTAGCAGATGTTTCGGTATTCGTTTCGGATGCATTAGCAGTAAATGAAGCTAATAATAAGCCTGTAAAAAGTAAAACAAAATTTTTCATAATCTGTGGTTTTAAAATGAATGTTGAAATTGATTTTCAACTTCACTTTTATAGTATCAAGCAGCGTGCCAAAAAAAAGAGGTGAATGTAATTGAGCTTTTTTTTAGATCACGTGTTTATAATATAGTGGTCTGTAAAAGAGGTGTTTGTGTGTGCTTTTTTGTCTAAAAAGAGAATCCTTGGTAGGGTATTTATCTAGCAATTTGTTTTAGGAGTGTGAATTTTTAAAAAGGAAACATGAAAAAAATTGGTTTGAACATATTTATAGGACTATTAACTGTAGTATCATTAAATGCTCAAAAAGCAGTACAAAATAATAATAAGGAAAATACATTTATACCTAAGAATATAATTAAAGTATTTCCTTTGAATGCATTGATTGGTGAAATTGGAGTTGGGTATGAACGCGTTATTAAACCCAAAACTTCGTTAAACTTTACCTTGATTCAGGAATTTGATAAGGAAGAGTTTTTTAATACTGTATCTGTAAGATATTACACTGTTTTTGTTGAAGCGGAGCTAAAACTCTATTTATCAAAACACAAAAAAGCTCCCGAAGGCTGGTTTGTAAGTGGAGGTTTGTTAGGAGAGTGTAATTATAGTGAGTATAAAAGTAGAATTAATGATCAAAGTGTAGATTTAGAACGTTTTCAGGTAGGAGGTTCTGGTAAAACAGGATATCAATGGGTGTTTGAGAAAGCGCTAAAAGGGCTAACTATAGAAGTAGCTGGAGGTATAGAGTACAGAACCGTTGCAAATATGTTTGGTAGAGCATTTTCAGATGGATTTGATCCTGTTTTAAACTTTACAGTGGGATATTCATGGTAACAATTTGATATGTATTTACACTATATAATAGAACAATAAATAATTTGCTATTATTTTTTAAATTTTTGGTAGGGTATTTATGTGTTCATTTGTTTTAGAATTGTCAAACTTCATTTATATAACTTTAGATTTAACCCGATATTGATTTATGGATTATGATATTCATATTAATAGTAGTAATTTAATAGTTATATAGAAGATTAACTTTTTATGCTAAAATATAATTGACTTAAATTTTTTGAAAATGCCAGAGAAAACAATTAGTGTTTGTGAAGAAAAAATATACGAACAATTATACCGTGAGCATGCAGAAAAAATATGTTACTATCTCTATTATAAATATGGTGATATGGAAAAAGCACAAGATATAGTACAGGATAGTTTTGCCAAATTATGGATTAATTGCTCAAAGGTACTTTTTGGAGCAGCCAAAGGCTTTCTTTATAAAATTGCTAATAATGCTTCGATCAATGCTATTGTGCATCAAAAGACAGTGTTAAAATATCAGAAGATAGAACAAAAAACATATACCAATGAATCGCCAGAATTTCAGATGGAAGAAAAAGAATTCATGCATCGTTTAAATATGGCTATTTCTGGTTTAAAAGAAGGACAGCGTGAGGTTTTTCTTTTGAATAGAATCGAAAAGAAAACATACAGAGAGATTGCAGAAATGTTGGGAATCTCTGTTAAATCTGTAGAAAAAAGAATGCATCTGGCATTAATTATTTTAAGAAAAAAAATAAACACACCAAATCTGTAAAAGATGAATTTTTTAGATCAATATTATCAAAATGAATTTTTGGCCAAGTGGATATATGGTGAACTTACAACAAAAGAACTTAATTCGTTCGTTAATTCAACCTTATATAAGAATTTAGTATTTTCGACCTTATCCAAAAATGACTCTATAAAAGAAAGCTAATAAAAGTGATATGAATAAAGATAATTTTTTAGGAAAATGGTTATCTGGAGACCTTTCTAATGAGGAACATAAAGCTTTTGAGAATTCAAAAGACTATTTGGCATATAAAGATATATTAAAAGGAGTAGAAAGATTTGAAAGACCTGTTTTTGACATAGAAAAAGGTTTAAAAGAGCAAAAAATCTACAATGTTTCTTATAAAGCATCCAAAACGTCAAAAAAGATTGCACTTAGAATATGGATGTACAGTGCGGCAGCGGTAGTTTTGATTATTATTGGATTGAAAACCATGTTTTTTCAAGATATCACAATACGTACTAAAATGGCGCAAATCCAAACAGTAACACTACCTGATAATTCTGTAGTGACTCTAAATGCAGGTTCTTCTTTAACATATGATAAAGATTCTTTTATAGAAGATAGAGAGCTTCGGTTAAATGGAGAAGCTTTTTTTGATGTAAGTAATGGGTCTACGTTTACAGTGAGTACTAAAAATGGGAAGATTACCGTTTTGGGGACCGAATTTGACGTATATTCTAGAAATCAAAAATTAGAAGTACATTGTTTCGAAGGTAAAGTGAGTGTTGAGAAAGATGATAATAAGGTGATTCTTACTCAGGGAAAAGGTACTAAGTATAATGAAAACGACAGTTTATCTTTATTTGAAGTAACAAAACCAAAACCAGATTGGTTAGATGGTAAAAGTTATTTTCATGAGGTGCCTCTTGAGCAACTTATAAAAGAATTAGAAAGACAGTATGACATTAAAATTAATGTTGGAAGCGTAGATGTAAAAAGAATATTTACAGGTTTCTTTAATCATGATGATCTAGAAACCGCGCTGCGAACTAGTTTTAACCCTATGAATATTAGTTATACATTTGAAGGAGAAAAAATTATAGTCCTAAGAAATAAGTGATACGTTTTGAGTTCGTTGTATTATTAATATGTTTTTGGAGTATGTCTAGTTATTCTCAGCAAATAGACATTACTGAAAATGAATCTATATCTAATATTCTAGAAACGTTTACAAAACAACATCAATTTAGATTTTCGTATGATGTCGATGCTATCAAGAATATAAAATTAAAAATTGATTCAGGCTCAATCTCCATTGATTCATTATTAAAAGAAATAAAAGAGCAAACACCATTTTTATTACAAAAGGTTGACGATGGTGGTTATATTTTAATAAAAAATGATGATACAATAGAAATATGTGGTTTTGTAATTGATTCAGTATCTACTTTTGAACTTACTCAAGCAAACATTATAAACGATAATGATGTCATTCAACTTACAGATGAACAGGGTTATTTTAAATTACAATTGAGACCAAAAGATTCAATTTCTATATCGCATTTAGGATACAATACAAGGACAATTAAAGCCTCAGAATTCTCAGGCTCGAGTTGTGATACGATTAGGTTATATCCAGAAGTTCAAAATTTAAGTCAAGTAATAATTAATGAATACCTTACAACAGGTGTCCAAAAAAATAAAGATGCTTCTATTAATGTATCCACCAAAAAACTTAGAATTCTCCCAGGGCTTGTAGAACCAGATGTTCTGCAGAGTTTACAATTATTACCAGGAGTAAATAGTCCAACAGAAGATCCTTCTGGATTATATATTAGGGGAGGAACTCCAGATCAAAATCTGATACTCTGGGATGGTATAAAGATGTATCATAATGGTCATTTTTTTAATCAAATATCAACTTTTAATCCCTACATAGTCAAAAATGTAAAGGTATATCGAGGAGGGACCAGTGTACGATATGGAGATCGTATTTCTGGAGCAGTGATTATAGAGTCTGATGATGATCTGACTAAAAAATTTAAAATAGGAGGAGGGGTAAACTTTACTCACGCTGATGTTTTTGTTAAAGTTCCTTTGTCAGAAAAAATAGGCGTGATGGCAGCTTTCCGAAGATCTACTACTGATCTGTATAGAAATATAGCATATAACAATTTGGTTCGAAAAGTCTTTCAAAATACTAGAGCAGATATTCCAAATAGTAATGTACAAGAAACCTTAGAAAAAGAATCTAGAGAAGATGATTTTTCCTTTTCTGATACAAATATTAAACTTGTATGGTATCCAGATAAACAAAATACAATAAAATTTAGCGGCATATTTGCAGAAAACAGATTGGATAATATTAGAAATATAACGGATACTATTAATTCTTATGGTCGTATCAGTGATATTTTAAAGCTTAGAAACTTAGGAGCCAGTCTAAACTGGAGAAGAGAATATTCTAACCATATCACCCAGAGAACAAATGTTTATTTTTCATCATACGATACTCGATATAAGATCATAGGAAATATTACAAATGGAACATTAAATATTGATGAAAATAATCAAGTAAAAGATATAGGAGCAGAGTACGCATTAGATATTTTGCTGACTCCAAAACAAACGCTAGGTGTTGGATATCAGTTTGTTTATAATGAGGCAAATTATATATTAAACGAAACGTTTACTGGGGATATTGGAGAAGAATTTGACGATAGAGTTAAAGGTACAGGAAATAACCATACTTTATTTTCTGAATATACTTATAAATCCAGAAAATTACATATGAATTTTGGATTTAGAGGTTCTTATTTAGGTAACACAGAGCAATTTTTTATAGAACCACGTATGTTTTCTTCTTTAAAAGTGTTAAAAAACCTTAGACTTACTACTTCAGCAGAATTAAAAAATCAGCAACTTAACCGCTTGGTTACATTTGGCAGTATTTATAACCAAATTGAAAGTTTACCAGTTGCTGATAATGTATGGATTCTTTCTGGAACAATGGAAAATGGTGAACCTGTTTTTATTCCTGTAATAAAAAGTATGCAATTTACTTTTGGATCGTTATATACTTTTAAAGGATGGAATTTTGATTTAGAAGCCTACTATAAAAAGCTAACTGATATTACATCTATAAATAATTTTATTTTAGATGTTGCTTCTCTGGATACTGGAAATGCTTTTGAAATAGGAAAAGAAGAACGTATCGGTTTTGATTTTTTACTAAAGAAGAGAATTCAGAATTATAGATTCTGGATTGGATATTCATTAAGTAAAGCTCTAGTTACTTTTCCCAGTATACAGCAAAATGCTTTTTCAGGAAATTTTGATCAACGTCATGTATTTAATATCTCCCAAACATTAAAAGTTAATAATTTTGAGTTCGCACTTGGATGGAATTACGCTACAGGAAGACCTTTAACAAGACTCTTAAGAGATGTAGATAATGTAGCAGATGGTATTAGGATAGATCCAAAAGGAATCAATTCTAGTAGATTTAAGGATTATCATAGACTCGATGCTTCTGCGGTATATAGATTCAATTTTAATGCCAAAAAACCGTGGGGAGGAATGATTGGATTCTCTATTCGTAATATTTATAATAGAAAAAATACGATTACTCAAGGACTTTCTCAAGGAGAGGATGAAAATGGATTTTTTATAAAAAGTTTCGAAAATAAATCATTACAACTTACACCAGATGTAGTTATCCGTTTTAATTTTTAAGAACTTCTTTTAATATTCAAGAAATTTTAATCAACTACATAAGAATTATATAAATAGTTCTGGTAAGGTTAAAATAATGATTAACATTGCTAAGACAGTTGTAACATGAGTTTTTAAGAATTGAGTTTAAAAAACCATCGAATTGAGTAGTTTTAATCTCAGGAAATTGATTGTTTTAAAAGACCTTCAAAAGTAATGTTTCATTAAATTAGACAAATTTTGTATATAGTTTAATGTATTCCAAATGTATCCAGTATTTTGATAGAGGTACTCATAATGTATACCTTAATTTTATCACAACGAATTTTGTTTTTATAATTTCGTAATACCAAAATATCAATCATTCTTTTTAATCCATAATATGCAAACTTTCAATGAACGTAAAACAAACCTAATTTTAAATAACTTCTCATAGGTTTTAGAGTAATATTCTCGCATAGAATGGCTATAATAAATTAAGATTGTTTCTAAATATTTCTTAATCCTTAATATCTGATACTATAGTAATAGTAGTAGATTAAAACTAATTTAACTAAACTTACTTTTGAAAACATGAAAAACTATTCTTACCGATTTTTAACTATATAAGACAGAGAAAACGACTCCATAAGCAGGCTATTTTTTTATTTTAATTTACTTTCTTAATTAATGTTAAGAATAGATATGTTTTAATCCAAAAAAAAATCCATTTTGGTACAACTAAATCATATAAATTATTATAAAACTTCTTTCTGTAGCGGTTACATTGAATATTGTAATCATTTAAAGAATAAGCCCGTGAAGAGATGCTTGCTCCTCTAAGTCTACCCTTATATTTTTTAGAATACAACAAAAATAAATTAATTCTAGCACAAAAATTTAATTACTTAAGCTAATAACCATGAAAAATTTTTTAAGATTCTTGACTATTTTATGTCTAATTTATAGCTCATCATATGGGCAGTTGGATACGGATTATTTTAATTTTTTGAAATCAAATACAGTAGCATCTGATAACTCTTTAGAATGGGTTCAATTTGGCCCTGGCATGTCTGGGTATTGCGAATTTTTTTGGTGTCACCCTACAGATCCCAATACCATGCATATGAGCCCGGATATGTTTAACGCATACGGAAGTTTTGATGCAGGTGAATCTTGGCAAACTATTAAAGATTTTGATGGTCAGGATAGAAATATGAGACGTACATATGATATTGAGTTTTCTAGACAAAATCCTAATTTGGGCTTTGCGATTGATGAAACAGGAGGTGTTTTTAAATCAATAGATAAAGGTAGAACTTGGAAGAAAACATTCTCGATAGGAAAAGCGCATTCTGAAATTGCCGTAGACCCATCGAATGATAACAATTGGTATATCGGAGCAGGATCTTGGTGGGATGTCAAAGGAACCCATAGAACTTTAGCTAATCAAAAGGCTAACCTTCGTAGTACAGCAATATCTGGACATATCTATAAAAGCACAGATAAAGGAACTACATGGAGAAAAATAAGTAATGGATTGCCGTCTGCATTAAGTGTTGCTAAGATCATAGTTGATCCTAGAAATTCGAATAATATTATAATGGCTGCTAATACTGGTGTTTATCGCAGTACAGATAAAGGAGAGAGTTGGTCTCCAAGTAAAACAGGTTTAACAAACAACCTGCCAAAAGATATGTCATATTATTATGATGAAAGTCAAAACAAATTTGTTTTATATATAGTTGAACAAACAAATTATATTAAACAAGGAAATACTACTAGATCTAAAGGGGGAATCTTTAAAAGTACAGATGGAGGGCAAAATTGGACTTCTATCACTGGTGATTTGGGCTTTGATTTAACAAAGGTTACAGATTATACAACCAGATCAAAGTATAAAAGAGCAGTTTCAAAATGGTTAAGTATTCCTTCAAATCGAGTTGGTAATTTTCCAACTCATACAATTCCAACATTTCATAAAATTAGAGTAAATCCAAAAAATCCAGATGAGATATACCTTTCTCATAATGTAAAGCATGATTTTTCTTTTGGTCCAGGTGATGTTTGGAAAACAGAAAACGGAGGAGTAACATGGTTTCCGTGTGCAAGAACAGGGAAATATTGGAAAAACGGTCAAGATAGAGACTACTGGGAGAGTAGAGGTATTCCAACAGGTATGAATACTACTTTTGCTCATTTGCAGCATGAAATGGAACAATCAGCTGGGTACTCTGGATGTAGATTTATTGAGATCAATTCAATGGGCGAAATGTATGCAAGTATTGAACAACAAGTCTTAAAGTCGTCTGACGGAGGAAGAAACTGGAAACAAATAGATGATTATGAGACCGCCACTGGTAGTAAAGGATGGGTAGGAAGAGGAGGAAGTAATTTACCAGGAAGGTATATTTTATTAGAAACAGGTGTTCCGGATAAAAAAATGTTTTGCAGTGGAGAGCATGGTTTATGGGAATCAGCTCCTTTAAAAGATCATCCAAACCCTAATGCAGTAGCTGTAAAGCAAATAGAAGGACAAGTTAATGAACCTAATGCAGCTACATCTATAGGTTATGTTGCCGTACATCCTCAAAATCCAAATATTCTATATACTCTTCAATTTAGGCAAGATCATAGGGATAATTTTCGTAGATCTATCGATGGAGGTATGACTTGGGAAAATATTTCAACTCCAATAAATCACCCAGATACCAATTTATCTGGAGAGAGAATATTTTCATACTCCATATTAATAGACCCGATTACTCCTGAAAACATTTATTTCTGTGTAATTAGAGATGCCCCTGCAGAGGTAAATAGCTCGATTCCTGCGGGAAATTTTAATAATTTTGGTGTTTATAAAAGTACAAATGGAGGGTTTGATTGGCGAATCATGAACCAGGGTTTTCCAGCAGGAGCAAGCATTCGCAGGTTAAAAATGCACCCAACAGAAAGCTCAGTTATATACGCTGCTTCTAATTGGAGTTCCAAAAATAGAGTTGCGGGAGGGTTGTATAAAACAATTAATAAAGCAGTTTCCTGGACCAAAGTAAATATTCCATCAGTTATTAAATCGGTCAATAATGTACATATTGATAAAACAACAAATGATATTTATATTTCTTGTGGTAGAAAGACAGGTAGCAATGGCGAAGGAGGAGTCTGGAGAAGTAAAGACGAAGGAGCTTCTTGGCAAAAAATATTTGACTTGCCTTATGTTTGGCAGACAGAAACATCACCAATTAATCCAGACATAATTATCGTAAGTGTTCCATGGAATATACAAGCAAAAAATATGGGAGCTTTTTTATCAAGAAATGGAGGTGAAAATTGGATTAAAATCAATAAAAATTTAGCACACCCTGAAGCAATTACAGACATTCGTCCAGACAATAAAAATGAAAATGTGTTTTGGAGTGCAGGTTGGGGTAGTGGTTGGTATAAAGGAGTTTTTAAAGATATCACAACAAGTCAATTAATTGAAAATGGCGCCTATTAT
Organism: uncultured Aquimarina sp.; assembly: GCA_947498785.1. Taxonomy (GTDB): domain Bacteria; phylum Bacteroidota; class Bacteroidia; order Flavobacteriales; family Flavobacteriaceae; genus Aquimarina. The sequence continues at coordinate 47,585 of CANMLS010000028.1, forward strand.
ATTGGTTCAGTAACTTCTAATCAACGTTTACTATCTAGAGAACTAGAGTCGCACAGTGCAAGAATGACTAATCCAGGAAATTATAATGATCAACGATGGGTCTTTACCCATCTCGATGATAATATATATAACATTAAGAATGAAAGAACAAATCGATACCTTGAGGTTTCTTTGGCAAACTGCGGTAATGGAAAAGATGTAGGAACATTGACCTCTGGAGAATCAAATCATCAAAAATGGAAAGTTATCAAAAATGGTTCAAATACATATTCATTTAAACCATTACATTGTCAAAGAGTTGCATTAGATAGGGCGGGAGGAGCTTTGAATGCTAATGTTCAGACATGGGAGTACGCTTCAACAAATACTAATCAAAAATGGGAAATTGTTGCTGTCAACAGTTTTAAAACAAATACTTCAAGTTTTAATACTCAAACTCAAAACGTCATAGAAGCATTTCCTAATCCATCCAAAAATAATATATCTATACGTGGAATTAGTTATGGTGATGAAATAAAAGTGTATACACTATTAGGAGCATTGGTCATCAGTAAAATAGCCAAAGAGGGAGAAGAAAGTTTAGATGTTTCTTGTTTAGAATCAGGACCATACTTACTATCAGTGTCAGGAAAAGATAAAATCAAATTTATAAAAGAATAAGAATGAGAAAAGAATTTTTATAGTAAATTGAAAAGAGGTTTAAACTACTTTGTTAACTCTAATACTGAAACTTAAATGTATATAAAAGAGCTTATGTATTGACAATCAATGTCTTTAGGTCAAGATGCGTTATAGGAAGCATACCCTCTAATTTATATATAAAAATCGAAACTGGAGTGATCCTAATCTCTGAGAGAATAACAAATACTTTTTAAACTTTTATTGGCATTAAATCCCGTTACCTAAAGTATCTGGTAATGGGATTTTAAATAACTAAATTTTATATTTTAATGTGAATAATAAGAATTTGGTTTTAAAAAGCCATTTTCGCTTCCGCTCGAAGCGACAGAAGAAAAATTATATTACATATACCCTTTGTCCATACCCAGGATTACAAGGGTTTTTGATTAAAAATTTACTTATCTTCGATATAATTTTCTATCAAAAATCACTACCATTGTCGTAAATTTTCTTACATCGAAATCACGTTATTTTATTTATTATCAGGATTATAATTGCCATGATGATATCTTTTTTTTTCTTTTTTATAATGTCGATTATCATGATTACGATAATTAGGCTTCCAATTTTTACTATAATGAGAGGTGTGGGTTATAGTACATCCATCAATACCACAATACCCGCAACCGTCATAGTGAATATTACCTTCTGTCTCCCGTATTCTGTTATGCCTATTATAATATATATGTAATCCACCAATTTAATATATTAATCCCCTTCTGTTATATCGAATTGATATTGTACCAATTCTACGTATCCTATTGTATCTATCATAGCTGATATAATTGAATCCAACCTTTTTTAGTCTACCGTAATAATCATATCTGATACACCATCCACCACGATAGAAGGATAATACAACTTTTTTATCTAATAACAATTCTTGTACAGATATCTTTTTATTGATTAGTCATTATTTTGAGTGTACTTTCTGAATGTTTCTCTGCAGATTGATCAGCACGAGCTTTTAGATCTTGAGTAAGTGACATTGTTTTTGATTTAAGATTATATGTCTGCTCTTAGCCGATATAATGGGACGTTCATTTTTAATGTTTTTTTGTATCGAAAGAAAATATAATCTTCCTTTAAACGAGATGAATGGGATGCTAAAGTTTTTCTTTTAAATATTGTCCTGTAAATGATCCTTTAATTTTTAGAACTTCTTCTGGAGTACCTTCTGCCATAATAGTACCACCATTTTTTCCTCCTTTTGGACCAAGATCGATAACATGATCAGCGCATTTAACAAGATCTAGATTATGTTCTATTACCAAAATAGAATGCCCTTTGGATATCAATTCATTAAAAGATTTTAATAATTTTTTGATGTCATGAAAATGAAGCCCTGTTGTAGGTTCATCAAATATAAAAAGTGCTTTATCTTTAGTGTTTCCTTTGACTAAAAAAGAAGCGAGTTTAATCCGTTGTGCTTCTCCTCCAGATAGGGTAGAAGAGCTTTGCCCCAATTGCACATATCCAAGTCCGACATCTTGCAAGGGTTGAAGTTTTCTATGTATTTTAGTTTGGTTATGATCAGAGAAAAAATCAATTGCAGTATCTATAGTCATGGATAACACATCGTGAATGTTTTTATCATGAAAGGTTACTTCTAAAACATCTTTTTTGAAACGTTTTCCACCACATGTTTCACATTCTAGGTGTACATCTGCCATGAATTGCATTTCTATAGTAACTTCTCCTTCTCCTTTACATGTTTCACATCGCCCACCATCAACATTAAATGAGAAATGTTTTGCTTTATAATTACGAATGCTGGATAACTTTTGAGAAGCAAATAAATTACGAATGTCATCGTAAGCTTTAATATAGGTTACAGGATTAGAACGTGATGATCTACCAATAGGATTTTGATCGACAAACTCTACATGCTTAATATTGCTGTAATTTCCTTTAAGTTCTGTAAACTGGCCTGCTTTTTCTCCATATCCTCCCAACTCTTTGAGTATAGAGGGGTATATTATTTTTTTTACTAACGTACTTTTTCCACTACCCGATACACCTGTAATGGCTGTAAAAATTCCAAGTGGAACCTTAATATCGATGTTTTGTAGATTGTTTTCTCGTGCTCCTATTATTTCAATATAATATTTTGAAGTTCTACGAGTTTTAGGAACCTCAATCTCAAGAGTCCCATTTAAATATTTTGCCGTTAACGATTCAGCTTTTAGAATTTGATCGTATGTACCAGTAGCAACAACATGCCCTCCATGTGTACCTGCTTCTGGACCAATATCGATAATTTCATTAGCTGCTTTCATTATATCTTCATCGTGTTCTACGACAATTACAGTATTACCGAGGTCTCGAAGAGATTGTAATACTTTAATCAATTTTTCTGTATCCTTAGGGTGTAACCCTATACTTGGTTCATCAAGAATATACATAGAACCAACCAGACTACTTCCTAATGATGTAGCTAGATTGATACGTTGTGATTCTCCTCCTGATAATGTATTTGATTTTCTATTAAGTGTTAAGTATTCTAATCCTACATTCTGTAAAAATTCTAAACGGGTATTAATTTCTTTAAGAAGGCGTTTGGCAATTTTTGCGTCATATTCATTTAATGTAAGATCTTTAAAGAAATCAGCCAATTCATTAAGAGGTTTCTCTACCAAATCTGTTAATGTAGCTCCATTGATTTTTACATAGTTGGCTTCTTGGCGTAAACGCCTTCCTTTACAAGTAGTACATTTTGTTTTTCCGCGATAGCGAGAAAGCATTACTCGATTTTGAATTTTATATGCTTTGGATTCTAATTCTTCAAAAAAACCAGTAATTCCTTCAAAGTGTTCGTTTCCAGACCAAAGAAGCTCTTTGTGTTTGTCTGATAGTTTAAAATAGGGTTTGTGAATAGGGAAATCGAACTTATATGCACTGTTCACAAGTTGATCTTTATACCAACTCATACTATCACCGCGCCATGGGAAAACAGCTTCTTCATAAACGCTTAAAGCAGTATTAGGAATAACCAGATCTTCATCAATACCAATAACATCACCATATCCTTCACATTGAGGACAGGCTCCATAAGGGTTGTTAAAACTAAATAAATGTATATTAGGTTCTAGAAAAGTAATACCATCTAGTGCAAAAGTATTACTAAATTCTAGAACATTATTATCTGTTAGTGTTTCGAGATAACAAATTCCCTTACCTTCAAAAAATGCAGAATCTATAGCATCTGCTAAACGATTATAAAAATCTTCTTCATCTTTTTTTACGATACGATCAACAACAAGATAAAATTCATCTTTCTCATTAATAGTTACTTCTTCAATCCTATGCACTGTGTCATTTACCTTGACACGAGCATATCCTTGTTGTTGTAGCACTTTTAATTTACCTTCCAGAGTTCTACCATTTTCTATATGAATAGGAGAGAGTAATAAGAGTTTTTCACTCTCTTTAAAAGTTTTTACGTACTCAATAACATCAGTTACACTATCTTTTTTTACTTGATTTCCGGAGACAGGAGAGTAGGTTTTTCCAATTCTAGCAAATAGTAGTTTGAGATAGTCATAAATTTCTGTGGTTGTACCTACTGTTGATCTTGGGTTGGTAGAATTTACTTTTTGCTCAATAGCTATAGCGGGAGCAATTCCTTTGATATAATCAACTTTGGGTTTATTAAGTCGCCCCAAAAACTGACGAGCATATGATGAAAGACTTTCAACATATCTACGTTGCCCTTCTGCATATAAGGTATCAAATGCAAGACTGGATTTACCAGATCCAGACAATCCAGTAATAACCACTAATTTATTTCTTGGAATAACAGCATCTAAATCTTTCAGGTTATGAAGTTTAGCTCCTTTAATAATTATATTGTCCTTTGGGTCTAGGGTTGTTATGTCTTGAATCATAGTAAATATGCGGTAAGAGCACAAAGATAATGATTACTAAATTAAGTATTATAAACTATATTAAATGAAAGTTTAGTTAAAAAATTAACAAGAAACTGCTTGATATTCAATGATAGTTACTATATTTGCCCCTGTTAATAAGCCATAAATCTAAAACCAAACCGCCTATAGCATACCTTTACTTTTAAGTTTAACATAGCACGAGCCCCAAGCTTGTTGGTACTAAAATTAAATCAAGGTATGAAGAATTACACCCTGTCAGACGCGGTTCTGGTTAATAATTACATTAAAGGCGATGAATGCGCTTTATCTGTCCTAATAGAACGTCATAAACAACGTATTTATAGTTTTATTTACTCTAAAGTTTTTGATAGAGATGTTTCAGAAGATATTTTTCAGGATACTTTTATAAAAGTTATTAGAACATTAAAGAATGGGAAATATAATGAAGAAGGAAAATTTCTACCATGGGTTATGCGAATAGCTCATAATTTGGTCATTGACCATTTTAGAAAAGGAAATAGAATGCCAAAATTTGAAGATAATGGAGAATTTAGTATTTTTTCTGTAATAAGTGATGGAGATCTTAATGCTGAAAAAAGAATAATCAAAGATCAGGTAGAAGAAGATCTACGCAATTTGATTCAAGAATTGCCAGAAGATCAAAAAGAAGTTCTTATCATGCGTATGTATCGAGACATGAGTTTTAAAGAAATATCTGATAAAACAGGGGTTAGTATTAATACAGCTCTTGGTAGAATGAGGTATGCATTAATCAATCTAAGAAAAGTAATTGAAAAAAATAATATTGTTTTAACAAATTAATAATATGCTGATACAATAAAGTTTAGGCTGCCTCGTTATTATTTTAAATAACTTATATATTTAAGATCATTAATATGGCAAAATTTTACTTTAGGTCTTCAAAAGAAGAAAAACATTTAGCTCCTAGTAGAAACACAATTGATTTTCTATTGAGCTATTCAAAATCATTACAGGTATTAGAATATAATAACCTCAAGTTTGAAACGATTTTGAATTAAATTTATAAAAGACCTATTTTTTAATAGGTCTTTTGTTTTTAACATAATCATCCAAAACGGTTTTTCGTCCTATAGTTTTGGTGATAATATCTTTATCAAGATCCCAGCCTCTAGCAGGAGAATATTCTCTTCCATACCAAATAATTTGAAGATGTAAATCATTCCATAATTCTTTTGGAAATAAGCGTTTGGCATCTTTTTCTGTTTGTGTTACATTTTTACCATTTGTAAACCCCCAACGATACATCAATCTATGTATGTGAGTATCTACAGGAAATGCAGGCACTCCAAATGCTTGTGACATGACTACGCTTGCGGTTTTATGCCCAACGGCAGGTAGTTCTTCTAAAGCTTCAAAACTTTGAGGAACTTCTCCATTGTATTTATCTATAAGAATTTGAGATAAACCATGTATTCCCTTAGATTTCATTGGACTTAAACCAACTGGTCTTATGATTTCTCTAATTTCTTCTACGGATAGCCTAACCATTGCATGTGGATTATCAGCTCGATCAAATAATAATGGAGTAATTTGATTTACTCTAACATCAGTACTCTGTGCACTCATTAATACAGCAATTAATAAAGTGTATGGATCTTTATGGTCTAAAGGAATGGGAATTTTTGGATATAAGTTTTGTAGCGTTTTAATTGTAAAATCAATCTTTTCCTGTTTGGTCATGTTACCTAAATTGTTTTATGCTAATGTATTAAATTATAAACCGAATATAATAGACGGCAATCATTAAAATTTTTATAAAACCTAAGATAGATTATTATTATTGTTTTATTTTTATCCAGAAACTTTAAACAAAATTTAAACTTATATAAATCATAGAACAATGACCACATTACAGGCAGGAGATAAGGCTCCTAATTTTTCAGCATTAGATCAAGATGGAAATACGATTAGCTTAAGCAATTATAAAGGGAAAAAACTGGTGGTTTTTTTCTATCCAAAAGCAAGTACTCCTGGTTGTACTGTAGAGGCATGTAATCTAAGAGATAACTATCAAACGTTTCAAGATCAGGGGTATGAAATCCTTGGAATAAGTGCTGATAGTGCAAAACGTCAACAGAATTTTAAAAATAAGTTTGAACTACCTTACCCATTATTAGCCGATGAAGATAAAAAAGTTATTGAGGCTTTTGGTGTTTGGGGACCTAAGAAATTTATGGGGAAGGAGTATGATGGTATCCATCGTACAACTTTTGTTATTGATGAAAGTGGAATTATTTCAGAAGTAATACTTAAGGTAAAAACCAAAGATCATGCTGCACAGATATTATAGTGAAAATACAATCATAAAAAAGCAGCACTCATTAATGAGTGCTGCTTTTTTGTTTTGACCAAATCTTAATCTTTTATTCTAAAGATTCTACATTTTGATACCCAAAGAAGTTATTCGCTTTAATCATTTCTGGAATAAGTTCTGGTAATTGATCTTCCCAACCAGGTTCTCCTTCTTGAATTTTCTGAAGAACTTCTCTTGAGAAAATGTCCATGATAGATGGATCATAATCTGTAATATCCTGTAGTTTACCATTATATTTAAAGAATTTGTATAATTCTTTCATACGTGGATGTACTTTAAGAGTGTCACTATCTGTAAGTTCTCCTGTTTTATGATTCTTTAATGGGTATAGGTATACTTTTAAATCTTTGAAGAATAATTTTCCAAAAGCTTCTAATATTCCACCACTTAAATGTCTATAGTATTTTTGATCAAAAATATCTACCAGATTGTTTACTCCCATAGCTAAAGCCATACGTTCCTTGGTATAATTAGAGAAATATTCAACCATTCGATAGTATTCCCTGAAGTTTGAAATCATTACAGTTTGCCCAAGAGAACAAAGTAATCTAGCTCTAGACATAAAATCTTCTTCATCTATTTCTCCTTCTGCTCTTAGGTTAGATAAAGTAATTTCAAAAATGACTACTGTTTTATCTTTGTTCACTTTATTCTCACTCAAAAACATGTTAAGTGATTTTTTATAGATATCCATATTAACCTTCGTTACGGGTCTAAAACTTCCACGAAGTGCCAATATGTTTTTCTTATATAAAATAGCAGCAGGTAGTATGTTATTTCCGTCGGGACCAAACATAACCGCTTCAGTCATGCCATTCTTAACCAATTGTAAACTCATCAAACGGTTATCTACTTTTGTAAACCTAGGACCAGAAAAATTTATGGTATCAATTTCAATTTGATCTTTATCCAAATGGTCATATAGATAACGTAATAATTTTTTTGGATTATCGTATTTATAATAAGCACCATAAATCAGATTAACCCCTAATACACCAAGAGTCATTTGCTGTAATCTAGCATCATTTTCATGAAATCTAATATGTAGCGAAATTTCATTATATTCTTCATTAGGAACTGTTTGGTAACGAATACCAACCCAGCCATGTCCTTTGTACTTTTTTGCAAAATCAATAGTCGCTACAGTATTGGCATAGCTAAAAAATAATTTGTTTGGATGTTTCTCGCGAGTAATTCTTTCTTCTATAAGTTTAACCTCATGTTTAAGCATTTTTTTTAATCTTGCTTCGGTAACATAACGTTTGTCATTTTCAATACCATAAATTGCATCACTAAAATCTTTGTCGTATGCGCTCATTGCTTTTGCAATAGTACCCGAAGCACCACCTGCTCTAAAAAAATTTCTTGCAGTTTCCTGACCTGCACCAATTTCAGCAAAAGTACCATAGATATTTTGATTGAGATTTATGCGTAAAGCTTTACTCTTTATTGAAGGGACAGATTCAAATTCTTTATCTCCCATTATCTTAATAGGCATAGTAAAAAGGGCTTTTTTTGTTCAATGTAAAGGTACTAATACCGTAAGTATTAAAAAAACTTGAAAAGAGAATTTCTATAGTTTAAGAATGTTTAAAAAAGAATTAATAGATTCATATAATTTTTGCCAAAAAAATATAAGTACATTTGCCATAGTTTATCAAAATCTATGGAAGTAATTTTTCTTGGCACTGGGACCTCGCAGGGAATTCCGATTATAGGAAGTGATCACCCTGTTTGTCTAAGTGATGATTCTAGAGATAAACGACTTCGGGTTTCTGTACTTGTCTCATGGGATAAATATAATTATGTAATTGATTGCGGACCAGATTTTAGACAACAAATGTTATCTAATCAAGTTTCAAGAATTGATGGTGTTGTTTTTACTCATGAACATGCTGATCATACAATGGGATTGGATGATATACGCCCTTTTTTTTTTAGACAAGGAGACGTTCCAATATATGCTCATAAAAGGGTAATGGAGGCATTGAAAATAAGATTTGGATATATTTTTGCTTCAGAAAATAAATATCCAGGAGCGCCAAGTGTTATAGAAAATGAATTAGATAACACTCCTTTTCTATTAGGTAATCTAGATGTTGTTCCTATTAATACATTTCATAATAGATTACAGGTTTTTGGATTTCGATTTAAAGATTTTGCATATCTAACAGATGTAAAGACAGTAGAAGAAATAGAAAGAGTAAAGTTAAGGGGCGTTAAAGTACTAGTTGTTAATGCACTCAGAATTGAGCCTCACCATTCTCATTTTAATTTAGAAGAAGCGTTAGAGTTTATAGAAGATATTCAGCCAGAACGAGCATATCTAACTCATATTAGTCATATGTTAGGGTTTCATGCAGAAGTAGAGAAACTATTACCTAAGAATGTATATATAGCATACGATAACTTAAAAATAACTATCTAAAACATGAAGAGTAAGATTTTTTTATATCTATTTATTTTTGCATCATTATTTATCCTTTTTCAATTTATGAATGCTAAAAAGGCAAAAGAATCCTATGATACAAAAATTGTTAACCTGAAAGCTAAGATTACAGAAAAAGAAGTAGCTTTTGATTCACTTTTAGATGTTAATTTGGATTTGACTTATTTTTCATTAGAAAGTAATGAAGATGCCGCTGCTTATTTTGAAGAAATGGGTTATGATGCCAATAAATTGGCTTTAACTATTGGGGATCAAATTATTAGTCAAAATAAAGCAGGAGAAGATAATCCTATAATCCCATTTGTAGGAATGGAAGGGAATATGAGTATTAACAAAGTAAGGCTTCTTAATCATAAATGGATTATAGCTGATTTTACTGATGGTGTATATTGGGGAGAGCTTTTTATTACCTATGAAGTTAGAAAGGATGGAGTTGTGGATTTTGAAGTAGAAAAATCATTTTTATACCCAAAAAATTAATTCAAGTAGAGTAAAAATAAAAAAACTACCTGAAAACATCAGGTAGTTTTTTTGTTGGTTTATTTGTAATGTATGGTGTGAAGTTGGTTAAAGTATGCTGTTTATTTTTTTAATAATTTCTTTTTAGTGAGTTTTCCGTTGACATCGATTATAGCAATATAAGTCCCTTGTGAAACTAAAGATCCATTATCTGATGAACCATCCCAGATATAACTAAAGCTTCCATTATTTTCCAGACCATCAACTAATTTTCGGATTAGATTACCTTGTATATCATAAATAGTAATAGATAATACTTTATTCTTATTGTTATCTGTTGTGTGTGAAAAAGTAACTTGCTCCTTAAATGTATTGGGATAAATTTTAATGTTTTCTGAAATGTGAATGATATCTTCTTTTTCCGTTTTTATTTTATTCCATGACCTTCCTAGAGGTTGATCAAGCCATAAAAGAATAAATTCATTATCATCAGGTAATCCAGTGCCTACATGTCGACCAATACTAAATGGATAATTATTATCATTCAGTACTCCAATCAAAAAAGGATTAAATGCTACAACACTTTCTATGGTTACAAAAGGAAAGGCGAAGTTTTTTCCTATGCCAATATCTCCATTCAATCCAGGTTCAGAAATTCCGAAGATATCTTTAATATTAAGCAAGTCTACATTTTGTCTTTTTTCTACTAATTCTTTATTTTTATCTAAATGGATTTCATAGATAGCTTTAAATCCATTTAGATCTCCCTGAGAGCCGTCGCGTTCAATAATTAAACCTCTATTGCGGTTAAACATAATAAAATCTCCTATTGCACTAGCTTTTTGATTTAAGGGATACTCAAATTTTTTGCCTGTGTATGATTTACTTTCTAAATCAAATTCATGGATAAGTAAATTGCTATTATCCGCTCCTTGTAAAGGTTTTTCTAATAGTGGAAGTAATGTTTTTTTATCGGTTGTTAATGCCATTCCTTCAAAACCACCACTACCTTTTACACGGAAAGGCGTATCTTGTTTTGTATCGCGATAAGGCCAATATAGACCAGCTAACCACGGAGTATTTTGTCCATTTTGATCTTGTAAATTTGTACCATCTCCAGAATCTCCAACTTTTGGAAAATCACCGAATAAACATACAGTTCGTATCTCTGGATACTGTTTTTGAGTAATTAGTAGTGTTCTAAAATCGAAACTTTGTATATCTGCACGATCAGTAAGGTTATTTTTTACAATAACATCTGCTACAGCTTTGGTAAAGGTTTCAGCATCATATGTTCTATCAGCAAAAACGTCTCCACGATCATCTTTGTCTGTTCTAGGATTAATTTTGGTTTCAATATTAAAACGAACCTTGGATGCATTCTTCCAACGTTTCATTGCTTCGGGATCTGATGATCCAGGTCCGTTTTTATAATATTCAATATAAAAGTTAACAAAATCAAATAACTGTTGTAAAGATGGCATAATATAAGGATCAATAAATCCTTTTTGATTTGAAAAAGCAACTGCAACGGGTGATAATGTAAGATCATTAGTTTGTGCTGGTCTCCCGTTTAAAATTTTATCAGCAATAAAAGTTGTTTGAATTTCATTTAATGAAAGGTTTTTTACTAATACCTCATCATTAAATTCATATAGTGTACCATCAACTTTACGAGTTTTTGCAGCTTCAATATGTGGATCGTGATCCAAAATAGGAATTCCGTCTAGAGTAATTCCGCAATCAGTTTCAAGAGTAGGCATTAGAAAATCTAAAGCGGCTTCCATTGCTGGTAATGTATTCTCAGGGCGTAGATTTCGAGAACCTCTGTGTCCCTGTGCATCAAAAAGTTTTACATCAATTAGCCCATCTGTATCTATATAATCAGGTTGGCCATCTTTGTTTTTATCAAAGTTTTGTACTGCTTCTAATAATATATCAGGACGATCAGAAATGATTCCTTGTACACCTTGATCTAGAAGAAGCATCATATTCTCGATGTCATTTACAGTATATACTACTACTTGATGTCCTGCTTGATTTAAAGAAGAAACATTAAATAATTCACTAGAAGCCTGGTTAAGACCCATAGGAGGATTCTCTCTGCTATCTACAGATGTATTAGAGTTTTGATCATCTAACATAACAAACCAAGGAGACATTACCGGTGACTTACTTCCGTTTGCTTTTGCATGCGATCTCATTGCGTTCATCACGCGAAGCGCACTAAATTCTTCACTATATGGATTTTGTGGCGCACGAAGTTCTTTTCCAAGGTTATCAAAATCAGGAAGAGAAAATGGAGGATCGATTAATATTCCATTTTTATCAAAGTGTAGTAAAAAAGGCCCAAATTCGTCACCTATCCAATAATCTCCATTAGCAGTTCTTTGTATAGATTCTATGTCAAAATCAGCACCAGTAAGAATTCTGGAATCACTAAAATGATTAGTTATGGCAAAAGGTATCAAATGATTAGGGTCGCGCAATTCGATAAAGTCTAATACGTCAATTTTACCATCATTATGTGTAATAATACTTTTAAATTTTGGTCTTATTCTGTATAAACGTAGGTTATAATCAGCTGAGTTTTCGATACTACCAAAACCGTTATCGGATAATGCAGTAAAGGTTCGATCAAAATTATTTAGGATAGCAGAAAATCCTTGTATAGGTTGTTTGTTCAAAAAAGGAACTGGTTGTTGATTGATTAATCCTTGTTTGAGATATTGTCCTGAGGTAGGGCCTTTGGAGAAACTGGCAGCAGGCAAAACTGCTCTTGAAATTAAGATATCTCCAAAGTTAGTAAAGGACTTACCAGTTCCTTTTGGAATCATTTTCTTGTTATAAACATTATCAGTAGGAATCTCGAATTGATATTGTTCTGTAGTTTCTTTAATTGAGTTTTGGGCTTGTAATGATGATACGATACATATGATACTTAATAGTGTATAGTATGTCATTTTTGAAATGATTTGATAATGACGTTTCATGATGTGTTTTACATTTAATATTAGCTTGGTTATTGACTGTATAAAATTACGCGCTGTATATTACCAAATCGTTTATCTTCTTTAAACAAATGTTTAGGATAAGGTTAGCTGTTTTATGATTGTGTAATACCAAAAATGAATGTGAAGTCAGGAATTTTTACTATAACGTTGTAGTAGTATATTGTGATTCTTGCTGCATAAATTAAATTTTAATGAAAATTTAATAATTCTCAATTGACAAGAGATACTATAAGAATATTTTAAAGGGATTAAATTATATTTGGTTTAATCTTATTAGGAAAGTATATGTCTAAGATAAATATCAAGTTTCTTTGTGCTGTATTATGTATAATAGTTGTAATAACTATTGTTTCCTGTAAAAAGAAATATGAAGGATCTTATCGGGGCTATAAAAGAGAGAATGAATATATAGAAGTTTTCAAAAAAGATGGAAAATATAGGTTTAAAATCTATTCTGATAAAATTATAGAAACCTCTTTTATTCCTGAAGGAGAAACCTTCGATTCTGAGTCTCATGCAGTAATTTTAAAACCCAGACAGACCAAAACAACTATTCATGATAATGATAGTATGTTGACTATTAATACAAACGGTATTGATATTCATATAATCAAAGAACCATTTCATATTTCATATACCTATAAAGGAAAAGAATTAATATCAGAAAAAGAAGGATATGTAAAAACAGATTCTTTAGAAATATTAAACTTTAATTTGGATAAAGGTGAAGTGATTTATGGAGCAGGATCAAGGGTTGTTGGAATGAATAGGAGAGGTAAGAGGCTTCAATTATACAATAAAGCTCATTATGGATATGAAACCCACTCAGAATTGATGAATTTTACAATGCCTTTGGTGTTTTCATCTAAGATGTACGCCGTACACTTTGATAATGCACCTATTGGGTTTTTGGATATTGATAGTAAAAAGGATAATACACTTGGCTATGAGACTATAAGTGGCCGAAAAACGTATCAGGTAATTGCAGGAGATGATTGGAAAGATTTAATGTATGAATATACAGAACTTACAGGTAAACAACCTTTACCTCCAAGATGGGCTTTTGGAAATTTTGCCAGTCGTTTTGGATATCATTCTGAAAGAGAAACTCGTGAGACCGTAGAGAAATTTGCAAAAGATAGCATTCCTTTAGATGCAGTAATTTTAGATATTTATTGGTTTGGAAAAGATATTAAAGGACATATGGGAAATCTTGAGTTTTTAAAAGATTCATTTCCAAATCCAAAACAAATGATTAATGATTTTTCGGTTAATGGCGTTAAAACGGTTCTTATTACAGAGCCGTTCGTATTAACATCTTCTAAGAAATGGGATGAAGCAGTTTCAAAAGGAGTTTTAGGGACTGATATAGAAGGGAAACCCTTTACATATGATTTTTACTTTGGTACTACAGGAATTATTGATATTTATAACCCCAAAGGAAAAGAATGGTTTTGGAATGTATATAAAGAGCATATTAAAAATTTTGGTGTTGCAGGCTGGTGGGGGGATCTAGGAGAACCCGAGGTACATCCTTCAGATTTACAGCACGCTACAGGAAGTGCAGACGAAATTCATAATATATATGGCCATGATTGGGCACGAATAATACAGGAAGGTTATCAGAAAGATTTTCCAGATCAACGTCCATTCATATTAATGCGTTCAGGATATTCAGGATCACAACGTTTTGGCATGATTCCATGGTCTGGTGATGTGAATAGAAGTTGGGGAGGATTACAATCACAAACAGAAATTGCGCTTCAGATGGGAATGCAAGGTATGGGATATATGCATTCTGATTTAGGAGGATTTGCTGGCGGAGAAGCTTTTGATACTGAGTTATACACACGTTGGTTGCAATATGGGGTATTTCAACCTATATTCAGGCCTCATGCACAAGAACATATAGCACCAGAGCCAGTTTTTCATGATGAAAAAACAAAAACATTAGCCAAGAAAAGTATTGAACTTAGATATAGTTTGCTACCTTATAATTATACGATTGCTTTTAATAATAATCAAACGGGAATACCTTTAATGCGTCCCCTGTTCTTTGAAAATTCTGATAATAAAGAACTGTTAGAAATAAGTTTTACGTATTTATGGGGAGATGATTTTCTAGTATCTCCAATTATGAAACCAGGAATAGTATCTATGGATGTTCCTTTTCCAAAGGGGGTACATTGGTATGATTTTTTTACAGGAGAAAAGTATGAAGGAGGAGGGTATAAAACCGTTAATGTTGTAAAAGATCATATTCCTGTATTTGTAAAAGGAGGAGCTTTTATTCCAATGATAGCACCAATTTTAACTACAGATAAATATTCTACCAAAAATTTAGTACTACATTTTTACTATGATAATATGGTCAAGAAGAGTATGGGAACATTATACGATGATGATGGTAAAACACCTATGGCTTTTGAAAATGGAAAATATGAAATTTTAAAATTTGATAGTAAAACATCTTTAAGGGAGCTATCTATTTATCTATCTGCAAAAAAAGGAGCAAATTATGCATCAAGTGATCGAAACATTTCTTTAGTTATACATAATATTAATGCAAAGCCAAAATCAATTGAAATAGATGATAAATCAACACCTTTTCATTGGAGCGAAAAAGATAAAACATTAAAGTTATCTTTTAGCTGGAATTCTTCTAAAACTAAAGAGATGAATATTTCATTATAATACTGCTGTATTTCTGGACGCTAAAATTTATCAGTTTTTTTATGAATAATATTTTATAAGGTTTGTTTTCTTAAGGAAGATATAAAATTTATTTGGTTTTATATATATATAGTATATTAAGGAGCTCAATCAGCTTAGTAATTTATTATATAACACAAATGAAATTAAAGAATATACTCTTTTTGCTTATTGCCCTATACCTAATGGGGTGTAAATCTAATAATATATTATGGTTAAATGGTCAATGGGAAGGTGTTGGATGTCAATTAGATTTTGACGAAGCTCATACTTGGTCAATTAATTTAAATATCAATTCTGATAAAAGAGTATTCAATATTGAATACCCTAGCCTTAAATGCAATGGAAATTGGAAGTTAATCGAATTTTCTGATGGTCGTGCTATTTTTTCTGAATTAATAATAGAAAACACTAATGCCTGTATAGAAAAAGGAAAAGTGATACTTACAAAAGTAGATGAAAACCATATTAGTTTTAGTTATTATGTACTGAATGATAATGAAGTAGTAGCTTTTTCTACATTAAGAAGAAAATAAAATGAGTACAAACAAAGAGCCATGCTAAAAAATAAATCTGTCGAAGAATTCATTACCAAAAAACCAAACTGGAAAGAAGCTCTAGAAGTCTTAAGAGGTATCATGCTTTCTACAGAAATGAAAGAAACTATAAAATGGGGAGCTCCTGTTTATACTATTAATAATAAAAATGTAATAGGTTTAGGGGCTTTTAAATCTTATGGAGGTATTTGGTTTTTTCAAGGGGTATTTCTTAAGGATACATCTAATGTGCTAGTAAATGCTCAAGAAGGAAAAACTAAAGGGTTAAGACAATGGAGGTTTAAAGGTGTTGATGGTATAGATAAAAATAAGGTGCTTCAATATGTTAAAGAGGCTATACAGAATCAGAAGGATGGAAAGGAAATTAAACCAACCAAATCAAAAGATGTAAAATTTCCTCTGGAATTATCTAATGCATTAAAATCAGATTCAGATTTTAAGCAATGTTTTGAGGAATTAACTCCTTTTAAACAAAAAGAATATATAGAATATATTGCTACCGCAAAACGAGAAACTACAAAATTATCAAGGCTTGAAAAGATTATTCCTATGATTAATAGCGGAGTAGGGCTAAATGATAAGTATAGATAAGATAATTGATAAGTCATGAATTTTTTGTTTATTCTGGGATAGTAAAGTATACTTTTCTTTTTGCTGGAATCTCAATTCCTTCGCTACTTACTTTTTTATTGATTCGTAATAAGAATTAAATCAATTTACTCAACCATTCCTTAAACTGATAAAAGTTCTGCGGAGCAACACCATGTCCTACAGGAAATTCATGTAATGAAGTTTCTATGCCTAATTCTTTAAGTAATATTGGTGCTTTACGAGCCCAATCAACAGGGATAACCTGATCTACACTACCATGAGAACAATACAAGTTTAACTTGGAAAAATCATTGGACTTATACCCTTCTTTTAATATATCTTCATTCAAATAACCACTAAGGGCAATTACATTGTTAACCTTTTGAGGGTAAGAGAGTGCTACGGCATAACTCAAAATAGTACCTTGACTAAACCCTAGAAGAGTAACATTATCAGAATCTAAATCATATGCCCTTACAGCTTCATCAATAAAATTAGCAATCTTATCTCTAGATTCAATAGCTTGTTTATCATCGCTAAATTTACCTTGTGCGGCATCAAAATAGATGGCGTACCAGGCATTGCCATGGGGTTGCATTGGATATGGAGCACGAACCGATATGATACACAACTCCTCTGGTAATTCTACTGCAAAAGAAAAAAGATCGTTTTCATCACTACCATATCCATGAAACATAAACAACACTGGAGTTTTTTCTTTTTTGATTGTTGGTGCTTTGATAATATGATATAAAGAAAGAGATTGCGTTTGCATAGTTTTATTTTATTTGTAGATGTATATGGTCGTCATGTCGTACAGCCCTGCATCCTTGAAATCTAACTTTAGGACTTTGTATATCCAAACGATGTCTTAAATGAGGTTCTATAAATATTTTGCTGACCTGTTTTTGTTTTACAATTGCCAAAAGTAAATCTTTTGTAGCTTTTTTAGAAAATTTTAGCCTTTTGTTTATGGTTCCAAAAGTGAAATATTTAGTAAAGTCATATTGCCAATATCCTTTTTGCTTACAAATGTTGGTTTGTTGATATTCCTGTTTAGAGGGGGATTCAAATACTCCATATCCACTAATAGAAGGTTTTTTATTGACTATATGGTGTTCTTGATCTTTATAAACAAACGAGATGTCAATTTTTTTGCCATCATTATGACTAAGATGTGGAAGTAATGGAAAATTATCAATAAAGGGAAAATTAGCATCTAGATATACTAATTTGATTCCTGGATTTGATTTATCTAATGAATAGGCAATTTGTTGTAGTGTATTTTGTAATTGTGGTGTTACGTAATTTCTATTTAAGAATTTGGTAAAAATTGTATGTGCTTCTATACTTGATGAATCTTTAATTTTTACTCTTCCAAAAATTGGAGTTACATATGGAAGAACCAAGAAAGTAATAAAAGTATATATAGAAAAAAGGTGCCTATTTTTATAATCACTTTTTTCTTTACTTTTTTAAAAAAATAAGGAGTCTGTACAAAGATTTATAACTCCTCCAATCTGGTTAATAATAGTTAATAGACTTACCAATGAAGATTTTGAATATTATTTTAGGTATTGAACTCATTGGAATAAATATACTTAATGATTTTTAAGATAATTTTTGTTTAAAGTTTGTTGTTCAACAAAAAATATAAAAATGTTAATTAAATCTTATTTTATTGGTTGCTTTTATTGTAATTGTTTGTTTTGCAGTTTTTTATAAGTTTAAACACATGTTAAATTTTGATAAATAAACGTAATTGTATTATGCTTTTACCATAATTTCATTATATATTAGTACTGTATTTATTTTTAAAATTGATACATTTTTTTAAAACTTCACACTAATTATTACTGAAAATACAGGCTGATACACTATCGGATTATCTTATGAGATTGGTATTTGATAGATAGAAAATTGTATTTGGACTGTATTAGATGTTTTTTTTCTACATCTAATTTAATTTTGGGCGATAATAAAATTTGTACTTAACAGTAAAACAAATTAAATATTAATTATTAATCCCTATATCTATGAATAAAATTACATGCACAATTGTACTATTATCTTTTTTACAATTTGGCTTTTCGCAAACCGATAGCGACTATGAAAAAATAATAGCTACTATATCTAATGGATATAATATCAAAGATGCAAATAAAATTTTTGATATTTTTTCTGCCGAATTACAATCTACATTTACTCTTGATAAAGTTAAAAACTTTATAACAGATAATCAAAACTCAAAAGGAGCTATGGGCGAATCTGTTTTTTTACTAGAAGAGGATGGTAATAGACGCTATTTAGCAGAGTTTGACAATGCATCTTCTGTTTTAATTTTAGGATTAAATTCAGATAATAAAATTAAAATATTTGCTCTTGAAGAGTATTAATACACCAAATTTTAAATTACTATAACCTTATAATTCAAATAAATGAAAAAAGAAATTTTTACACTCAAATTTATGGTAATGTTATTCTTATTAGGAATGATTATGCCTACAACAAATAATTTATATGCTCAACAAAGTAATTCTTACGGAATTTTAAGCTTCAATAAAGCAGTTAATATTTCGGGAAAACAACGAATGTTAAGCCAAAAGATAACAAAGGCTTATCTATACATATTAGAGAACCCGAGTGATGGAGTTGCAAAGCGAGATTTACTAACTAGTAAACTAATTTTTGAAAAACAGAATAATATTTTAATTCAAAATTCTGGATATAAAGCTACTAAAGATAAGTTAGGAAAAGTAGAGATACTTTGGAGAGAGTTTAAAGAACTGATAGAAGCTAAGCCTAGTTATGAAAATGCTAAAAAAATTATTGAAATGAACACAGATCTTCTAAAAGCATCAAATAATGTAGTTTCTGCTGTAATTGTAGAATCTAAAAGAGCTAATGATAATGATGAATTTTCATTAGAGGATGATAGTTTGGGAGATGAAGATGCAGAATTAAAACAAATCATAAATATGGCTGGTAGACAACGTATGTTGGCTCAAAGATTAGCTTTATACTATTATGCAAATCAAAATACTTTAAAAGATAAAAACTCTGAACAGATGCTAAAGAATGTTTATAATGAACTTGATGGAGCTATTAGTATGTTATTAATCTCAAATTTTAATAATTCTAGGATCGATGAAAAATTAGGAATTGCAATGTCAAAATGGGATCAGGTTAAATCTAACAAAGAAAAATTGTTTAAGCAAGGTATTAAAGAAGAGGATATGTATAGAATCAGTAATGATCTTACAAAAGCATTTAATGGAGTAACCAGTTTATACGAAAAGGTTAAATTGTAATTTTAAGTGTCAATTGGAAAAATACGTATTTATTATGAGTCATAATGATACGTATTTTTTTTATCCCCAATCTAAAAACATGAAACTGTAAAAATAAAAATGCGCTTTAGTGATGTGGATTCTTGCCTACCTACTTAAGTGTTAAAGATGTTAACGCTTGTGGGATACTTCACAAATTGTTGCAGCAGATAATAACAATAGCTTTTCTTTGGCTCGAGCATGGATTGATTTTAAATTTGAAAGTGATTGGTCAACCAAAGTTGGAAGGCAAGTTTTATCTTATGATGATCAGGGAATTTTTGGAGGATTAGACTGGACGGTAGAAGGAAGTTTTCATAATACTACTTTACTTAAATATACAAAAGAAGATTTTGAATTAGATATTTGGATTGCCTTTAACCAAAATGGTATTAGCAGACAAACTACATTATTTAACCCAAACAACGTAAGCAATACCAGAGCTGTTTTTGATTACAAAGGAATGGTTGCATGAATGGTTACAAAAATTCTTTGGAGGTGTAGTGTACTTATAATAAATAATTCCTACTAAAACCTAGGATCAAAACTGGAGAAAAATCTAGTTTATTACTTAAAGCTTATTATTTCTCTATTACAGAAAGCCTAAGTAAAGATGTAGATGATTTTCTGGGAACTGAAATAGATATCGTATTCACGCAAAAACTGGTAGTTTTTGAAACATTTAAAATGATCATTTTAATGCTAAAAAAAGCAGTCAACGATAGAACCCTTTCTTACTTTATAAAACTAAACCATTGTTGAAAAAAAGATCCAAGTATAGGAACAGTTTTTTGTTCTTCTCGTATTGCTGTTATAAGCCCATATACAATCAAAACGATAGAGAATATATAAAAAGCAAAATGTATCATTATCGATCCAAAAACGTTAGCTAACGCAACCAATACATAGAAAGTAATCCATAAACCCAATGCTTGCCTTAAATGAAAAACAGTGAATTGATTTTTACTATCTTGATTCATAAAAAAAGCTATAATTGTACCAATTATAGTAATATAAGCTACTATAGCTGCCGTTTTTCCTTGTTTTGCGTAATCAGATTCCATGATTAATGAATTATTAATTTATGATCTATTTCAATATCATTTTTCCATTAGCAATAATACCATAGGTTTCTCCTAGAATGGGTTTTCCTATAAGAGCGCAATTTTTAGAAACAGATAAGATCTGTTTTTCAGTAAATATAGTCTCATTTTTAGAATTAAATAAAGATAAATCGGCTTTATTACCTTTATCTATTACTGTATTTTTCATTCCAAATATTGATTTGCCATTGGTTAGTATACGTACTGTTTTTTCTATTCCTAACAGATGATTAAGTGTACCAAAAGCACTTTCTAATCCTATAGTTCCGTATTTTGCATTATCAAACTCCACTTTTTTGTGTTCTATATCCATGGGTCTATGATCACTTGTAATCATATCTATGGTTCCGTCTTCTATACCTTTTAATAATGCATCTACATCCTTTTGTGTTCGAAGTGGAGGTAATACCTTATAATTAGTGTCAAATGTATCCAGTTCTTTATCAGTTAATACAAGATGATGAACCGTTGTACTACAACTTATTTGTAATCCTTTGGCCTTTGCTTCTCGTATCAACTCAACAGATTTAGCCGTTGATATTGTTGGAATATGTAATTTTCCTCCAGTGTATTCTAATAAAAATAAATCTCGTGAAATTTGTAATTCTTCCGCTAAAGCTGGAATTCCTTTTAACCCTAATAATGTACTTTGCTCTTCTTCATTAATCATTCCTTTTCCTGCAATATTATTTTCCTGAGGATAAGACATTACCAAACCATCAAAATTCTGAGCATAGAGCAAGGCAATTTTTAACAGATTAGGGTTTTGTATCGCTTTTTTATAATCTCCAAAGGCAATCGCACCAGCTTGTTGCATATCAAAAAGCTCTGCCATATCTTTTCCAGCTGATTGAGTAGTTAAAGCTCCAATAGGGTATAGGGATACAGCGTGATTCTGTGCTTTTCCTTTAATAAAACTAATAGATGCACTATTATCTATTATGGGAAGAGTATTTGGATGTAATCCTATAGCTGTAAAACCACTTTTTGCAGCTACTTGTAGTCCATGATCTATGGTCTCTCGTTCTTCATATCCAGGTTCACCAAAACTAACACTACTATCAAACCAACCTTGTGAAACATGTAGATCAGCTAATTCTATTTTTTCTACATTATTAGAATCAGTTATAGTGTTTTTTATGTCGGTAATGATGCCATTTTCAATCAAAATATCAACTGTTTTATTATGAAAAGGTGATGCGGAATCAATTACAGTGGCAGCCTTTAGTAAGAAGTTCATTTTAGATATTTTAATAGTAATATTTCAATTAATAAGAACATCAGCGCAAAAATAATAAACCATTTCCAAAGTTCATTAACACTTGTCTCTTCTTTTATTTGATCAAAAAGCTCAGTTACAGAATCACTAACTTGATATTCTTTTGTGGTATTTAAGTTGTAGTACTGTAAATCGCTTTCTAAGCTATTATAATTATAGCTTACATGTTGAATAGTATTGTTGTCTTTGTTTTGTAAACTATAAATCCCAGATTTTGTAGGAACCTCATCAGTTGTTATACGTACTTTGGTAGAAAAACTTTGTTGTAAGGGAATAATCTTTTCATGATCAGAAACCAATGATAGTATTCCATCTTGACCAAGTGAAATGGGTACATCATAAGAGTTAGTTTGACCAATAGTATAAGATATGTCTGTATGTTGTACACTAAGTTTTCCCATATTATATAATGTAGGAACAATTAATGGTGAATTCTTAAAATTAGAATTTTCATTATTTATTGCTGCAGTAAAAACATATAATGAATTTGTTTTGTATAAAAACGGAGCATTATCCTCAAAAGATAGAATTGTACCAGAGGCAGTACTTGTATAATAATTATTTACTTTTGGGTATTGAAAATTGGTAACACTTTTGTCAAATACTCCTCGATACAAAGGATGTGAAAAATTGATAGTTGTGATTTTCTTTTCTAGCTTCTTTCCTTTTATAAACCCTTGAGTAGAATACCCTGTGATAAATTGTTGATAGGATATTAAGTCACCGTCTGTAGCAGGAATAAAACAAATAGTACCTCCTTGATTTGCAAAAGGTCTTAAAGCATTAATTAAAGAAATAGGTATTTGTTTTACTTCATTTATAATAACCAAGTTTGCATTGTTGAGGTCATTATAATTAAGTTCATTAACAGAACTACTACTCAATGAAAACTCATCCGGAGTAAATATGTTTTTAATAAAATTGTCATTAGCTTCATTAATAGCTACAACTTTAATCTTTTCTGGGGTATTAATGGTAAAATACCTTGTGTTATCAAATGTAATTGCAGGATCCTCTATAGTGACACGACCATTAATCTTAGTATTTTCGTCTAAACGAAATTCAGTTTGAGAAGTACCATTTTTGGGTACTGTAATTGCTGTTTTTGCAATTAATTTATCATTATCGTATATCGCAATAGATATATCTTCTGAAGAAACTTCAGTATTGCTTAGTACTGTGTTGATTATTAGCTCATTATTAGCATTTCGTTGTAAGTATAAACTGTCGATTGCTATGTTTTGTCTTGTTACTGGTTTAAGTTGTACTAAATGAATTTTGGAATTCGAATTTTTTGGTAAACTAAATGCGTTTTCTTTTTGCTGAAAATCAGAAATCATGATCACTCGTTTGATTGTTTCTGAAGATGAACTTAATAATTGTTTACCTTTATGATATGCCGCAGTGTATGAAAGCTGATTAGAAGAATATTCTAATTGCAGGAGATCATTAAGTATATCTTTTTTAGAAACATCTATAAAAGTTTCTGTATTTGTAAATAATGATATGGTTTCTTCTTCTGAAAGGTCGCTCAGAATTTCTTGTACAGCACGTTTCAAAAGAGGCCCCTTAGAACCTTTTGCTTGCATACTAAATGAATTGTCTAGATATATAACCGTTTCACTTTTCTTACCAACAATTTCTTCTAAAGCAAGAAAGGGCTGTGCAAAAGCAATAATAATTGCTGCTAATACCAACAAACGAGTTAAAAGAGTAAGCCATTTTTTAATTTGTGAACTTTTACGAGTTTGTATCGTAACGGCTTTAAGAAACTGTACATTCGTAAAATCTACCTTTTGAAAACGTCTTAGTTGAAATAAATGAACTAAAATAGGAATGATAAGAGCAAAAAGAGCGTAAAGAAATTCTGGGTGTTTAAATTGCATTCCTTAATAACGTTTGTCAAATATACTATAAGATTTGTTATGGATGGTTTTGGAATAAAGAATTTTTTAAAAGGATATTAAAAATACTTTTTGTTAACCAAAATCCTATTCTCTATAGACTTCTCTGTCAATAGTTATTAAGGTTAAAACTCTTTAATTGACAAATTTTGATTTGAAAAATACCTAAGAGTATACAACGAGTTAAAAAATAAATATTCAGAGATAGTAAGTAAACATAATTTTGGTGTGAGTTATAAAAATTGGATTGAAAATTTATTGGTTTTCAATACAATTTTAACTCAAAAATCACTCTGATTGATGTAAACTTTCTTATATCTAATTCAAGTTAACTTTAACCTATTTTATGTATTAGAACTTCGTGATGAAGCTTTGAAACATCATAAATACTGATGTTTTCTTAATTTCTGCATAGCAAGCACTGCTATCGTGAAATTAAAGAATATATTGAAACGCCAGTATTTGCAGTAGTTCAAAGATGTAATAGATTTTTAATGCATAATACGGGTTTAATGTAGTATAAGCACTATCGACTATAGATACTGCATATCCTAAAAATATGATGTACATTTGCGCATTCATTCAGAAATGGCATTTTCATATACATTGTTATTTCTTAAACAATTTATATGTCATTCGATACATTAGGACTTTCCAATGCACTATTAAAAGCTATTAATAAAAAAGGATATACCGTACCTTCTCCTATTCAGGAAAAGGCAATCCCCCCAATTCTAGAAAGAAAGGATGTTTTGGCGTCTGCACAAACAGGAACAGGTAAAACAGCTGGATTTACATTACCACTATTACAACTACTATCTCAAGGACAAAAATTGAGAAAAAGACCCGTTAGAGCCCTAGTATTAACCCCAACGAGAGAATTAGCGGCTCAAATATTAGATAACGTAAGAGCATATAGTGAATTTTTGGATTTGAGATCTATGGTGATATTTGGTGGAGTAAATGCAAACCCTCAAATTCGAGCATTGAGAAACGGAGTTGATATATTAGTAGCTACTCCGGGGCGTTTATTGGATTTACATAATCAAAAAGCACTTTCTTTGGCCAACATAGAGATTCTTGTTTTGGATGAAGCAGATCGTATGCTTGACATGGGTTTTCAAAGAGATCTTAATAAAATATTGAAATTACTACCTGATAAACGACAAAATTTATTGTTTTCGGCAACGTTTTCTAAAGAGATCAAGCAATTAGCTAATGGGATGCTACATAATCCTGTTTGGGTTGAGGCGGCTCCAGAAAATACTACAGCAGAAAAAGTTGATCAAAAGATATATAGAGTTGATCAAAAAAGGAAAACAGAACTTATCATTAAATTTATTTCAGAAGGAAACTGGAAACAAGTACTAGTTTTTACAAGAACTAAACATGGAGCGAACCGGTTAAGTGAAAAAATGGTTAAAAATGGTATAACCGCTGCCGCTATTCATGGAAATAAGAGTCAAGGAGCAAGAACTAAAGCTCTTGGAGGTTTTAAGAAAGGAACTATTAGGGTATTGGTTGCCACAGATATTGCTGCACGTGGGTTAGATATTCCTTTATTACCTCATGTCGTAAATTTTGAATTACCTAATATTTCTGAGGATTACGTGCATAGAATCGGCCGAACAGGAAGAGCAGGAGCTAGTGGAGAAGCTATTTCTTTGGTATGTCAGGATGAATTAAGCTATGTGAGAGGAATAGAAAAGTTACTTGGAGAAAAATTACAAAGTGAAGTGGTCGAAGGATTTGAACCCACTACAAGTTTTGAAAATAAAAAAACTAATACAAAAAATAGATCACACAATAAGCCTAAACCAAAAGGTAATAATAGAAATTATAAAAGGAGATCAAGAAGATAACAACTCTTTTAAAGATTTTATTTTTTCACTCATAAAAATGATTAATACTTCAGTGCCATCTAGTACACATTCTTCTCTTACAGAAAGTCTATTTCTTCGCTAAGAAAAAACTCCAAAGCAGAAACCAATAATTTATCCTGAAGAGAATATAGAGGGGATAGATGTAATTTCGGAAACAAGTAGTGACATTTCTGTAACGTCTCCATGAATAAACATATTAGGTGATAAAAAGCTTTCGAGTCCCAAAACAGAAGGAACTTACTCTTAAAACGATTAAAAAGATATCTTTAAGCTGGAAAATTAAGAGTATTCTGAGCTTTTGAGATGTTTGATCAAGATTTGATTGTAAGTTTTGATGATTTTTTTGAAGCTTTTACGTAATAAAAGCCTTAATAATTCTACGTTTCTATATTGAATTTATAGGCTCTAAAAATATTTGTTTCTAACTAATATTTGAAACGTATGATTCTGTTTTGAGCATACATAAAGCTAACGTAATCTTTTTATTGGTCTCAAATTCGGGTAAAAACCCTGCAATTTCATTGCAGCACTTTAGTAATGCGAAAAAATCTATATT
>CANMLS010000029.1 GCA_947498785.1 uncultured Aquimarina sp.
AATATAGATTTTTTCGCATTACTAAAGTGCTGCAATGAAATTGCAGGGTTTTTACCCGAATTTGAGACCAATAAAAAACCAAAAACAAACGCAGTTAACTGCGTTTGTTTTTTATATTTTTGAAAAAAAATATTACATGTATACTGATTTAGTTAGAGAAATGGGATATATCGCTTTAGCAACAAGATTAAAGCGAATTAGTGATAAAATGACCTATAGTACCCGATTGATGTATAAAAAAATAAATATTGATATTGAACCGAACTGGTACTTAGTCCTCATAATAGTTAAAGAAAACCCAAACATTTCGGTAATGGAAATTGCTAAATATTTAGGATTTGCACATCAGTCAATAATTACAATTACGAATAAAATGGTAGAAAAAGAATATTTACAAGTTTCTAAAGATAAAAAAGACAAAAGAAAAACGATTTTTAATTTAACAAAAAAAGCATACGTTATTTTACCTAAAATACAGAAAATATGGGAATATGGGAAAGAAGTAATCTACGAAATACTAAATGAGGATATATCAATAACTAAACATTTAGAAATATTAGAATCTAATATAGAAGAAACATCATTTGGAGAAAGAATAATAAAAAAAATAGATGATAAACTAATATGAAAAATCATAATTACGAAATTAAAATTGAATGGACAGGTAATGAAGGAAAAGGAACCCTTGATTACAAATCTTATAACAGAAATCACACTATTTCGGGAAATGAAAAATACAATAAAATATTTGCTTCCTCTGACCCATCATTTTTAGGTGATAAATCAAGATACAATCCAGAAGACCTTTTCCTTTCTTCATTATCCGCTTGTCATATGCTTTGGTACTTACATTTATGCTCTACAAATAAGATAATAGTAACTAGTTATATTGATAATGCAACAGGGATAATGGAAGAATCAAAAAATGGAAGTGGAAAATTTAGAGAAGTTACATTAAACCCTATAGTAACTATCGAAAATAAAGAACTAGTAGAAAAGGCAAATAAATTGCATTCCGAGGCTAATAAAATGTGTTTTATTGCAAATTCATGTAATTTTGATATTGATCATAATCCAAAAATAATTGTGAAATAGAAAACCTTCCGATCTCTAAAAACAAAAAACAATGAATATTTCAAAAGACAACAACCCTGCATTATTATTAATCGATATTCAAAAAGGTTTTGAAGATATAGCATATTGGGGAGGCGAACGTAATAATCCTGATGCCGAAACTAACATGAAAAAACTACTTGCTTTTTGGCGTAAGAAAAATTTACCTGTATTTCACATAAAACATTGTTCTATTGCTGCCTCTTCACCATTATCAAAAACCAATCCTGGTAATGATTTCATGGATTTTATAGTTCCGTTAACTAATGAACCCATTATCGAAAAAGAAGTAAATAGTGCTTTTATTGGTACCAACCTTAAAGAACAATTAGAACACAAAACTATTGATACTATAGTAATTGCTGGTCTTACTACTGATCATTGTATTTCTACAACTACAAGAATGGCAGGTAATTTTGGCTTTAAGACTTATTTAATAGAAGATGCTGCAGCCACTTTCAATAAAATTGGAGCTAATGGTGAACACTATAGTGCACAACTTATACATGATACAGCTATAGCTAGCCTAAAAGATGAATTTGCAACAATTTTATCTACAGAAACTCTTTTTAACTTTATTGATGAATAGCTAATTCAATATTTTATTGGGTTGAAAGAAATCTTAATAAAGTAAAGTCCATGTAATACGAAAGATTAAATTTTTCATGATACATGGACTTTATTAATAATTAATTTTAAAGAAAAGAAATGTTCTAAAATAGGATTTAAATACTAAAGTATTCATAAACCTATTCAATCATCAGACACATAATCCAGCATCTCCCCATCTATAGTCGCAATATGTGCTCCCTGGACAAGGGTAATCCATACTACAGGCAAGCCCTCCTTTTACAAATTTTAACTGATCATTTGATAATTTGTTAACTCCGTTTAAATCAAGAATTTTTTTTAACATAATATAAGATTTTGGTTACATTCAAATTTAATTAAACAAAAACTGAAACCAACAACATATTTTCAGAAGTAAATTGCATTTTTTTCAGGTGAAAAAATTATATTTAGAAAGTATTTTTTAGCCGTACCGACTGTTTACATAAATAATTTTATAATGAGCCTTTCTAAAGTCACTTTTACCAATTCTGAGGGTCAAACGCTATCTGGTCGTTTAGAACTTCCTGTAGACCAACATCCTCATAATTTTGTATTATTTGCACATTGTTTTACTTGCAATAAAAATCTAGGGGCTGTCAGAAATATTAGTAGAGGACTTACCTCTCTAGGGTTTGGTGTTCTTAGATTTGATTTCACAGGACTTGGAGAAAGCGAAGGTGATTTTGCTGATACTAATTTTTCTGGAAATGTAGAGGATCTTATTGCCGCCGCAGACTTTCTTAAAAAAGAATACAAATCTCCTACGCTTATTGTTGGACATTCACTTGGTGGAGCTGCTTCTATTTTTGCAGCCGCAGCAATTGACTCTATAAAAGCAGTAGCAACAGTTGGAGCTCCCTCAAACCCAAAACATGTAAAGCATTTGTTAAAGAGTGGCTTGGAAGAAATTGAAGCAAATGGTAAAGCCATAGTAAACCTAAGTGGTCGCGATTTTACCATTAAAAAACAATTCATTGATGATTTGGAGACTAAATCATTGCCACAGGTTGCTAAAAATTTGGATAAAGCTATATTGGTAATGCATTCTCCTCAAGATACTACAGTAGGAATTAAAAATGCTGAAGAAATATACCATGCTGCTAAGCATCCAAAAAGTTTTGTCACTTTGGATGGTGCCGATCATTTATTAATGCGAAAAGAAGATTCTATCTATGTCGGAAAAGTAATTGCAGGATGGTCTTCTCGATATGTAGACATTCCAAAAAAATCAAAAATCAACAGTCGACATCATGTCGTTGCAAGTTTGGGTAACGCTGAAGGGTATACTACCGAGATGAAAGTAGGGAATCACTATATAGTTGCTGATGAACCAGAAAGTGTTGGAGGTCATGATTTTGGTCCCTCTCCATATGAATTTGTATCTGCTGGTTTATCCTCTTGTACTGCAATGACCATAAAAATGTATGTAGCTAGAAAAGGTTGGGATCTCCAAAATATTGAAGTACACACTAGTTATAGCAAAACTCATGCTGTAGATTGCGAAAACTGTGAAGACCCTGCAGCAAAAATTGATACTTTTGAGAGAGAAATCAAATTAGAAGGTGATCTCGATGAAAAGCAAATCAAACGAATCTTACAAATTGCAGATAAATGCCCTGTACACAAAACACTACATAGCGAAACACAAGTGATTACAACCTTGATTTCATAATTCTATAACTTTTTATATTCAAAAATACATTACCTTAATTCAAAATAAAAACAATCAATAGAAAGTTGTAAATGACGTTCCAATTATAATAGAGATAAGCTTTAAACACAAACTATTCACATTCAATGATTATATATATAATAGTGACTTAGAGCTAAACTTTAACTAATATTCTCTTTTAAACATGTACCTTCGAGTTGTATAAATTAGTATCTATGATAATTACTTTACATGTACTACCCGTTATTTATTAAGTAATATGACAAAAAAAAATAATACAAGGAACCTCTCTAAACAAGAATTAGCTGCCCAATTAAAAAAACCAGAAGGAGAAGACGGAAAAGAAGTTGGTAAGAAGATGAATATTGGTAATAAATATATTTGCATAAATTCATATAAAGTACTCAATCCTCAAACAAATAGCCTCATTTTAGAAATTGGAATGGGAAATGGTTTATTTATTCAAGAAGTATTAAACCTAAATAATGATTTAAAATATATAGGATTGGATTTTTCTCAAACCATGATCGATGAAGCAACAAAATTAAACCAAAAACTAATCGATGAGCAAAAAGTTTCATTTGTAAATGGCTCTATTGAAAGTTTACCATTTGAAGATAATAGTATTGATTATGTAACCTCTACAAATACAATATATTTTTGGCCTAATTTAAAAGAAAATGCCAAAGAAATTTATAGAGTACTTAAACCCGATGGGAAAATATTGATTGGATATCGATCAAAAAAAAGGATGAATAAAATTGAACTAACAAAATATGGTTTTAACAAATACACTGAAACGGAGGTCGAAAATTTATTAGAAAGTACTGGATTCAAAAAAATAAAGACCGAAACTATTTCTGAACCAGACTTTGATTTTGATGGAAAACCAATAAAAATGGAAGGATTGTATTCCACAGGAATAAAATAATAATATTCTTCTATACTATATATACACCTATAATCTTACTAAAGATTACTTAAAACCTTTGTCAGGAACTTATAATTATTACTCTGTACAATTTGAATCTAATATTTTGGAAGAAGCAAAAAGATACTTAAATTCTATTTCAACAATTGGTGAAGAAGCTTATACCGCTTTTTTTAAAACGCTTGAACTTCGAGATTTTAAAAAAGGAGCTTATTTTGCCAAAGAAGGAAGATATGAGAACCATTTTGGAATTTTAACCAAGGGAGTAGCCAGAGCATTCTTCAGAAATGTTGAAGGTGTAGAATATAATAAGTTCTTCAACGTACCTATATCCTTTATAGGAGCCTATTCTTCTCTAGTGACAAAAACAAAAAATTTGATAAATATTCAATGCTTGACAAGTTGTCAAATACTTGTTGGTGAATATGATAATTTTTGTAATTTATACAAAGAATATCCAGAAATCGAAACGCTTTCGCGAAGATTGTCTGAATTTTATTTCGTTTCCAAGGAAAAACGAGAGATCGAACTTGTCCTACTTGATGGAGAAAGAAGGTATGCAATTTTCAAAGAAGAATATCCTAATTTGGAACAGTTCATACCTCAATACCACATCGCATCATATTTAGGTATTACAGCCACTCAATTAAGTCGGATCAGAAGATCATTGACTCAAAAATGATTTCTTTACATATGTAAATGTTTTTGACGCTGCCATAGTTCAATTTTGTTGTCATAATCATTAAATATCATAAATGAAAAAGGCAACATTTATTATTCTATTAGGAATCATAACACTATTAAACTTGAATTGTATTATGGCACAAGAATTAACACTTCAAACAAGTACATCCAAACAAGACAAAAAATTTACTATCCTAGTATTGTATCGTGCTACAAACTATTGGTTGAGTTTGAACCGAGAAGAAAGAAATCAGTTCACCGAGAAAGAATTGTCCCCAATACTTCAAAAATTTGAAGACCGATTAAAGGTTAGATTTTATGACAGTGAAGCATTCCATGCAAAAACTTCTGATTTTTTAATTGTGGAAACTAAACTCTTAAAAGACTTCTATTTTTTTATGGAATATATACGTGATACTAAACTCTTCACAAAACCTTATATAGAATTGAATGATATTATTTTGGGTATAGAAGGTGGATTTGAGGATTTTGAAAAAACTGAACTAAAAAATAACTAAGATGAAGTCAACCAATAACAAAATACTCATTACTGGTGGAAGTTCTGGTATTGGATATGAACTGACCAAACGTTTTTATGAATTAGGTAATAAATTAATCATTACTGGACGAAATGAGAAGAGGCTTAATAGAGTAAAACTTGATTTCCCAAAAATTGATATTTTCAAAGGAGATGTTTCTAATGCAAATGAATTGGATAGTTTGATTCTATATTTAGAGCAGGAACACAAAGATCTCAATATTCTTATCAATAATGCTGGTGTTCAATATAATTATGAGTTTACGCATACTGATGATACTCTAAATAAAATTAACTATGAAGTTCAGGTTAATTTAATAGCACCAATAAAACTCATCGCTTTATGTCTTCCAATACTTCAATTACAAAACAGTAGTGCAATAGTAAACATTTCATCAGGATTGAGTATTGTACCAAAACGTTCAGCTCCTGTGTATTGTGGATCCAAAGCTGGGCTTCATATATTTACCAAGGCCTTGCGATATCAACTAGAACAATCCAACGTCAAAATCTTTGAAATAATACCTCCTTTGGTAGATACACCAATGACAAAAGGACGCGGAAAAAGCAAACTTACTACAGAACAATTAGTCTCAGAATTCTTAAAAGGTTTTGAAAAAGAAAAGTATGAGATTAATATTGGTAAGGTCAAAATATTAAGACTGCTAAATCGTATTTTTCCTAAATTAGCGGAAAACTTATTGAAAAATAATTAAACTCTATTGAATAGTTTTTCTTGATACATCTTCTTGCCTTGTATAAAATAATGAAACTACATAGACAATTTTATATGGTAATTTCATATAAAAAGTGGTATCCGGTATTACTGTAAAAAATAAAAGAACCCGCTAATTCTCGATTGAAATAGCGGTTCTTAAAATATTTAGTTTTGCGTTTTAAGGTTATTATTTTCGGATAAGCTTTCTGGTTTTTATCACCTTACCATTCTTATCACTAATTGAAAGTAAATAAATTCCAGAATGATTAACTTTAGGTAATATGATACTACTCTTTGATGCCGATAAGATATCTTCTTTGTGGACTACTTTACCTTGTAAATTATAGATAATTACAGTATAATTACTATTCGATTTCGATAAAGGTGTAGAAATATTAATCGTATTTGTAAATGGATTTGGGTGAATACTAAACATTTCTTTTTCTTTTAGTGGAGGAAAGTTTATTTCTTTAGTATTTTTAATAGCTCGATCTCCACAGGCACCTAGATTTTTCCAATCTGATGCTATACGCTCGAATAAATTGCCCTGATATGTGACGTTATCTCCAACACTATAACTTATATCACTTTGCCAAGCAGGTATCCCAACACAAATATCTGTTGATCCTCCATTTTCATACGAATAATTTATTATCAATTTAGGTGCTTTACTAGATCCACCTTCATATGAATCTGCAACTCTTTTTGCCGATGTACTACTCAGACTTACACCTCTTCCTCTTATGATAAAACTAATATTATTACCCGATGTCCAGCCATTTCGATATACCAGACTTTGTACCATTGATTTTAAATCTGGTGAACGTTGTCTATTTCCATTTTCATTTCTAGACCAGGATTGCGGGTTCCAGATTACTTTATTAGCAAAGGTAGATCTGCCAGATACGTTATTAGATGAAGAAAATGCAGGCGAATTACGACTATCATGTAATGAAATTTCTAATGAGGCACTTGCACTATTACTTTCATCTGCTGTAAATTGTAAATATGCATTGTTTATAGTTGCATTTTTTGGTATGTTAATAGTTCTAAATCTTAATCCAATCACTTGATAGCTTGAGTTATTACTACTATCATATACGAATTCTAAATCACTACTATTTGTGTACAAATCTCCATTTTTATCTTCTTCAACATCATCGTTTCCATTAGTGATAGAAGTATCTACCGTTCCTGTTTGACCTCCTGAACCATCTAATGTTGTTACTCTCTTTGTATTACTAAATCTAGAGACATTACCCGCAGCATCTTTTGCTCTAATTTTAAAAGCATATGAAGTATTAGGAGATAATCCTGTAACATTATACACTGTCGAACTAATGGTTTCTATTTTTGTATTGTCTTGATATACATCATATCCTGACACTGCTACATTATCGGTAGAAGCATTCCAATCTAAAGAAACTGAACTTGATGTTAGATTTAATGATGTCAGATTAGTTGGAGTTGATGGTGCTTCAGTATCTGGTGTAGTTACTGTAGAGTTAATAGTAACAACACTACCATTAGATGGGTTCCAAATATCCAAATTACTTGGGATTGCAAACACATTATTGTTAGATACTGATCCTACTTGTGACGCGTTATTTACATTAATTGTTCTTATTTCAATTTTATTTTCATCTACAAAAATCCATTTAAACTGATTAAACCTAGCAGAATTACGAGTCCAACTTTTGTTATCATTATTAGATCGCAATGGTGCTCCCCAACAACCTTCTCCTGCGTATACAGTTCCATTAGCATCGTCTCTTACAAATCCTTCATCATTTCCGGATCCGTTAGTTGGTCTTAACGGCCACGTAGTTTTCACCGTATGGGCATCACATTCGATAACTAATTTTACTCCTTTATTATAAAAAAGATTTGCCCAATTACGATATTGACTATTCCCTTCTCTCTTTGAAGAAACATGAGGTCTCATAGGCTTATGATATTGAGCCATTTTCCAAACAGTATTGGGGTTTGCATTTAAATCGTTTCGCAACCATGTTGTTTGACTTCCAGAAATAGATATTTCTGTATTCAACGTATATGTTCTTATTAGGTTTTGACCAAATGTAATTGCATAATATATATTTGATGAAGGCACATCAAAAAGGTTATAGATACTATTATTACTATCTTCATGATTTCCTCTTGTAGCTACAATTGGAAACATTCTATTATCAGTTGCTATTGTTAATTGCCAATCATCGAACCATTTTCTCCATTCAGAACTACTGTCTCCATTAGTCATATCTCCTCCAAATAATACTGCATGTGGTTTTAGTTTAGCCACCAAACTATTTGCTTTTCTACGTGGTGTTCTATTATTACGAGAGTCTCCTCCCGCAATAAAAGATAATCTACTATTGTTTGATGGTGCTGTTTTAAACCAAAAACGTTGACTAGTTCCTTGGCTATCTCTTATAACAAAATAATACGCTG
Organism: uncultured Aquimarina sp.; assembly: GCA_947498785.1. Classification (GTDB taxonomy): domain Bacteria; phylum Bacteroidota; class Bacteroidia; order Flavobacteriales; family Flavobacteriaceae; genus Aquimarina. Next base: position 8,720 of record CANMLS010000029.1, read on the forward strand.
TATTAGGAGTCAATCCTCTAAGACGCGCAAAATTATTATTCATTCCTTTATAAGAAATAGTTCTGTCTGGGGTTTTTAAATTGGAATAGCTGTTATAATCGGTTCCAAAATCGGTTGTCCCATAATACACTGTAGGGTTACTTCCAGAAGTTTGATCCCACCCAATCACTATAGAAGTTGCTGGATTACCTCTTACTGTTAATCGATATTTACCATTAGAAGCCTGAATTTGTAATGTTATAAGAATCACAAACAAAAAATAGAGTTTTTTCATTTTACATTTAAGTTAGTGGTTTAAAGAGATATTCTTTATTTGTGCTTAATATTTAATATGCTAGGTTATCTCTATGAATTCTACAGAATGTATAAAAATGAATATACTTTCTCAAAATTCCAAAGTATTAATTTATTATTCTTTAAGCACTTTTTTAGTAATTAATGTAAATCCGTTTTGATCTATAACTTGGATAATATATATTCCTTTATCCAGAATTTCTGGACGAATACTTACTCCGTTATTTCGTATTTGTTTATTTTTAGAAAACACTTTTCTTCCGTTAGCATTATATATTTCAATAGTTATTTCTTTATCTGATATTGGAATCAAAATATTTAGCTGTTGTCGAAAAGGGTTAGGGTGAACTTTGATTTTTTGTAATTCTGTATCTGGTAGTATATTGGATTGAGCAACCTCTTCTTTTTTAATTTTAGTTCCCATTTTAGAGGTTCTTCCAAAAGTATAGTTTACAATTAACTTTGCTGCTTTACCAGAACCTCCTTCATACGAACTTGCAACACGCTTATATTTGGTTCTCCACGAGCTTTTCCCCTTTCCTCGTATAATAAAACTCATACTATTTCCAGGGCTCCAACCGGTTTTATTAACCACTTGTTGTACCATTCCTTTAAGGTCAGGTGTTCTTTGTAAAGGACCACTTTGTCCTGCGATCCATGGATTAGGTTTCCATCGTATTTTATGTGATACTACATTCCTGTCAGAGACATTATTTTTATTTGTGAATTGAGGTGAATCATCACTGTTATGTAAGGAAAATTCAAGTTCTGCCCGTTTACTATTACTTTCATCAGCAGTAAATTGTATGTATGCACTATTTATTATTGCACCTTGAGGTAATGCTATATTCTGAAAACGAATACCTACTTTCTGAAAACTTATTAAATTTGTGGAGTCATATACCAATTCTAAATCACTACTATCAACATATAGCTGACCAATAATATTTTCTTCAACATCGTCAAACCCTTCAGTTACCGGAACTGTGAGATTACCTGAAAACTGTCCTACGTTTACAAAAATTTCCTTTTCGCTACACAACTCATGATCATCAAACGCTATTGCTTTTAAAGCATGAATTCCATCTGACAACCTTCTCAAGGTGCTATATGGAGCGTTTATATCAGTAGTAATTAAATTTCCATCTACATAAAATTCGACTCTATCAATTTGACCATCTTCATCTGTAGCATTTACTTCAAAGGAAATAATATTTCCACTTGGTAGTTGTTGTCCTTCAAATGGCTTAGTAAAAGAAACCTGTGGTGCTTTTAAATCTGGGTTTACGATCTTAACTACGCTTCCATTAGAGGGGTTCCATATATCCAGATTAATAGGGATTTCGAATACATTATCATTAGAAACTTCTCCTACCTCTAATGCATTATCCACCTTTATGGTTCTGGTTTCTATTTTTGCTTCGTCAACAAAAATCCATTTAAATTGATTGAATTTTCCAGAATCTCGTGTCCACCCTTTTATATCATCATTATTTCTTAGAGGTGCTCCCCACCCTCCTTCTCCAACATATACCGTTCCTCGATTATCTCTTTTAAACCCTTCCTCACTTCCAGAACTTGTAGAAGGACGAAGTGGCCATGTGGTTTTTACTGTATGTGCATCGCATTCTACAACAAGTTTTACTCCTTTTTCGTAAAACAAATTAGCCCAATTTACATATTCAATTAAGTTTTCTCCTTTGGAAGACACATGAGGGTGAATAGGAAAATGATATTGAGCTATTTTCCATGTTACATCTATATTTGCATTTAAATCGTTTCTTAACCAATCGGTTTGTCCTCCAGAAATGGCATCAAGAGAATTTAATGTATAGGTACGTACCAAATCACGTCCAAAAGTAATCGCGTAATGTACATTTGAAGATGGTACATCAAACAAATCTGTAATGGTTTTATTACTCCTTTCATGATTTCCTCTAGCAGCTAAGATCGGAAACATTCTTCCATCATCGGCGATTGTTAGTTGCCAATCATTAAACCAGGTTTTCCATTGAGAATCGCTATCATTATTAGTCATATCTCCTCCAAAAAGTACCGCATGCGGTTTGAGTTTTGCGACTAAGCGATTTGCTTTTTGTCTCGGTGTTCTATTATTTCTTGAATCTCCTCCTGCTATAAAAGAAAATTTACCGTTCACCAAAGGTGCCGTTTTAAACCACAACCTTTTACTTACTCCTTCACTATCTTTGATTACAAAATAATAGGCTGTATCTGGTGTTAGTCTAGACAAACGAACAAAATGATTATTCATTCCTCTATAGGAAACAATTCTGCTGGGAGGGGCCGAATACCTGTACTCATTATAATTAACCCCATGGTCTACAGAACCATAATATACCACAGGATTGCTTCCTGAAATCTGGTTCCATCCAATAACAATTGAAGTACCTGGATTATCCCTTAACATTAGCCTGTATTTATCATTAGATGCTTGAGTTTGTAACCCTATTATGACTACAATTAAAAGGCAGATTTTTTTCATGGTTGTGTTAGATTAGGTTTAAAGAGACTCAAATTTAACCAATTGATCAACAACAAATTACTTTACATAAATTCTTAATACATCCTTAAATATTTTAACATAAGTTTTCACAAAATATAACATTGAATTTAGGTCTTGTTAACATTGATTGTACTTCGTAAAAGAGTCTATCTTATGTCTATTCATAATACAACGTAAGAGGCCTTATAGGAATAATGTAACTTTAGCACATAGTATACTGATTAAAAAACCTAATAATAACACTTTTCACAAAGTATCAAAACCAATATGTTTTTCAGAAATAAATATATAGAAAAAGAAAACCTCTCAACAATCCATGGATTGTTGAGAGAGAGGTTTAATGATTTTAGCCTAGATAAACTGTAATGCTTTTTTAAGACTAAATCATATAAATTGATTACTGCTTAATAAAACGATTTATAGTTTCGTTTCCTGAATTTTAATCATATACATACCTACATTCAAACGATCAACATTTATAAATCCATTACTATTAATCTTTCCTTCTCCAACCGTTTAGTATTGAATATGAAGTCTCAGAGACTGTTTTACTAGGAATAAATACCTTAAGCACATCCCCTTTGTTTAATGGATTTGGAAAAACATCAATACTTGATAAAACATCTTCATTTCCTATGATTGGTATATTTCCACCAAATCTAGAAGTTACTATTTTTGCTAATGATCCATCACAAGACCCTTCATAAATTTTTACGTTAGAAAATGTCGAGTTATTTCCTGAACTTGCATCATTATCATTAATAAGCACTAATTTATCCATTACTCCAGTATAGAAGTCTCCTATCGGAATAACATATGTTGTGGTTCCGCTAGTATAATTATCATAATTTGTTACTCCATAATTCTGAATTCCATGAACTTTGAAATATTGAGTTTGTGTCAACGTATCATCATTTTCAAAACCAATTCCATGAATTTCACCTTGAGTTCCACTACTAAATTCAAATTCTATAACAGTATTTGTAGTTACAGTATAATTAAGAGGAATATATTTCCAAGTATTATTCTGCATAGATAATCCTGCACCTCCATTTTCGATGGAAAAATCACCTGCTGAATCTTGATTAGAAAAAGGAGTAATCTGAAAATCGTTAAAATCTAAAGTAACACATTCTATTGGAGGGTTTACTGTACCATTATAGAAAACGGTAAATATGTTGAAATTAATTTTACTTTTTCAATAACTAGTGTCATCTATTTTAGTAAAAAAGGAAATTTTGATTAACAAAACTCTTCAAAACCTAAACAAGTTATTCTCTAATTATGGTTTACAATTGATTTATGTTCTTTTTATCAAAATTAAAACAATGAAAATCAATGTATTTTAAAATTGTTTTCAATCCGACCTCAATATTATTGTCCCAATTCAGATAGCACAGCTGTATTTTGAGTTAATCCTAAAGGTTTCTGATATTTTTAAAACGTTAACCATTGACAAAAAAAAGTTTAAACAATTAAATATCAACATATTAAAATCATTAATAGCAAAATACTTAGCAATACAGAAAACCTAAAATCTGGAATTATAGACAATTAAAGAATTAATAAAAACTATTTTATACTAAATGACATTTTTATTATAATTTATTCATTTCATGACATTATATAGTCCATTAACATTCCCGAAAAAATTGTAAAAACACTGTACATCAAAGCCTTTTATCTTATCATATATACTTGTAGCAAAATTCTATATATAATCTTTGTCATAAACTAAAACTACATTATATTACGTTTACAATATAAATACAAATCATAAAACTATGAAAACCCTAAAATTAGCAGTACTTACTTTTCTATCTATAGCTGTATTCAGCTGTAAAGGAGAAAAGAAAGAGGCTACAGATCAGGAAGATACTACAGAAACTGTAGAAAAGAAGGAAAAAGAGGAGGATCAGACAATAACTCTATCATTTACACTTGAACCAAAAAGTGACAGTAATGTTTCTGGTAAAGTTACTTTTACTGAATCTGAAGGTATGGTAAATATGGTTGCAGATTTAACTGGATTAAGTGAAGGGGAGCATGCTATTCATATTCATGAAAAAGCAGATTGCTCTTCTGCAGACGGTAAATCTACAGGTGGTCACTGGAACCCTACCATGGAACCTCACGGTAAATGGGGAGTAAAAGAAGGATATCATAAAGGTGATATAGGAAATTTTAAGGTAGACGCAGATGGTACAGGAAGTATTACTTTTGCGACTAATGAATGGTGTATTGGTTGCGATGATGATAAAAAAAATATAGTTGGTAAAGCTATCATTGTTCATCAAGGAACTGATGATTTTACCTCACAACCATCTGGTGCAGCGGGCAGCAGAGTAAGTTGTGGTGGAATAATACAATAAATGCTAAAAAAAACAAAAGAGACTGTTAAATAACAGTCTCTTTTTGTTTTCAATCATAAAAACAGTAACTTCCATACCTATTGTAGAATAACAAAATGCAACCCACAGAACTTATCATAGCTTTCCAGAATAAAAATCAAGCTGCGTTTAAACGTATCTATGATATGTATTCTCAAAATGTCTACGGCATTATTTATAATATTGTTAGAGATGAAGCTCTATCCGAAGAAGTATTACAAGATGTGTTTATTAAAATATGGAATAATGGCAATACTTATTCTGAGAAAAAAGGGAGGTTTTTTACTTGGATCCTTAATATAGCTCGCAATTCGGCTATTGATAAAACTAGATCAAAGAGTTTTAAACATTCATCACAAAACCTAACAACTGATTTTTTCGTAGATATACTAGAAGACAAAACTAATTTTAACAGTAAAATAGATAGTATAGGAATCAAAAAGTATATTGCTGCATTAGAACCACTATGTAAAAAAGTAATCAATCTTTTGTTTTTTAAAGGTTTTACACAAAAAGAAACCGCTGAAGAATTAGATATTCCGTTAGGAACAGTAAAAACAAGGAATAGAATTTGTATTGATAAACTAAAACAAATATTGGAAGTATAATAATTTATGGATATTAACGCTTACATAGCATCTGGTATTTTAGAACTATATGTCTACGGTTCGCTCTCAGAAAAAGAGAGTACCGAGGTATATAAAATCCTACAAGAATATCCAAAAGCTATTAAAGAAGTAGAGCGTATCGAAAATGCATTACAACAATTATCTGCAGCAGTTGCTCCTAATAATTCTACAGAATTATTATATCATAAGATTGAAGAACAAATTAAATCCTCCAATACTGGTGATGTAATACCAATTACCCGTAAACGTTCTAGTCTAACTACTTATATTGGTTGGGCCGCTTCTGTTGCTCTATTAATTGGACTATTTATTCAGTTTAACAAAAACCAAAAACTGAAACAACAACTTGTTACAAATCAAATTGAACAAACGTTACTTGAAGGAAAAATCAATGTTGCTGAAGAAGATCTTTCTAAGACTAAATCTTTATTAAATGTATTGAGGAATAAAGATCTCATTCAAGTTCCTTTAAAGGCACAAAAAGTAGACCCAACTGCTTTTGCTTCTGTTTATTGGGATAAAAATAAACAAATGGCCTATATTGATGTTGCAGGTTTACCTACCCCTCCTCTAGGAAAAGTATATCAGGTATGGTCTTTAAAACTGGATCCGTTAACACCGACAAGTATGGGAATTCTGGATAAGTTCAATGATGATGATACTAAAATCTTTATATTAACTAATCCTAATGAATCTGAAGCCTTTGGAATAACACTTGAGCCCGAAGGTGGTAGTGAATCTCCTAATTTAGAACAATTATATACATTGGGAGTTGTAGAATCTTAGAAAATTAAATCAAAAGGAAAAATCATATTAACGTTAATGCGTTTCTATTTTTATTGGTTTTTTTCCTAAGTGATAACTATCGAGAATTTCTTTAGCTTCTTTTTTTGTCAATATCTTTAATTCTGTCTTATTAATTGTTTCTTCTTCTGTCATCATAGATCTCATTAAAACTAGCTTAAAAGCTTCTTTCCTTTTTTCTAACTGATCATCTCCGTTATTTTTTGAAATAAAAATTTTATACGACTCAGCCATTGCTAACCAAACCTCAATCTCGCTATCTGGATTTTGATCTTTCTTAAAATTAGTGATTGTTTCATCAAGAGATATAGGATATACTTCTAAAAAAATTTCATGAATTGTTTTAATATGATCTAATTGCTTATCTGTCAATGATTCATTAACGATCGGGGCTGGAATTAATTCCTCTTCTTTGATTTCCTGATAATCAGAATTTTCCTTTTTTGTTCTCTGACAGGAAACCACAGTAATAATTATCAATAGGAACATATAATTTTTCATAACATGAATTTAACTTCGACAAATGTGTTATCAATATTCATTTTTTAAAATAACTATACCATACCAAAGTATATACAAAGGTAACTTAAATATAAAAACAAGAAAAGCCTGTCTGCGCCCCTGCAAACAAGCTTTTCTAAACATCAAAAACAAAAATTAAATTGTTTCTATCTCACTGATTTCATGTAATTATTTAAAACTTGAAAAAATCTAAAAACTATATACCATGCTGGCTTTAATTGTAAAAGGAGTATCTGGTGTAAAATAAATTCCTTTTTGTTTCTTTTTTCAATTCATTGGTCAATCTAGATGCTCCTACTAACCTTCAATTATTACATGTTCCATCAAATATATTTTTCATAACAACACCAAAATCGAAATTTTTCCAGATATAATTAATTTCTGTATCAGCAACTAAGTATTCTTGATTACATTATAATTAGTAGTAATTCTGTCGCCTATCAATACATATCCGATATTAGTATCTAGGTATAACCAATTATTAATTTGATATTCAATATTAATATCATCAAGTCAAGTATTTTACTTTTCCTATTAAACACTGTAACATCTTCATATTCGAGATATTCGAATTCCCAATCAAAATCAGGATACTCTCCAATGACATATCAATATTAATATGGATATAGGAACCTTCTTTCTCTTTTATAATTCCAAAATCTTTTGAGATAATACTGGTCCCAATTCATATTTACTTTCAATCAAGTCTTTTTTTATTGGACTTATTTTATCTTGTAATTGATTTGCCTTATAAATTTGTGCTACTTGATAATTGGCCTCTGGCTCAAACGTCTTGTCAATAACAAACTCTTTTGCTATTTTTAATGCTTGTTCATGATCCCCTATAAGGTTAAGAATATTTGCTTTTAAAATATAAGATTGAGGAGTCGGGCGATTAGAAATTTCTTTCTCTGCGATTTGTAAGGCCATATCATACTCCTCATATTCTTCAGCTAATAGTAAAGCAGTATATGTGTTATACATATCACCATATCTTTTATCTTTGATCGCTTTAAAATAAGCTTTCAGGTTTTGCTCTTTATTTTCTTTATTTTTCTGGTATTCGGCAATTTCTGCTTTTAATAAAAAGTAATCTGGACTTTGATTTGTTTCTGTGATTGCTTCAATAACTTTTAAAGCTCCTTCTGGATTATATTCATGAGAATATATAATCCATGCAATTCCTTTTTTAGCATAACTATTTGAAGGATCAATCTGTAATGCTTTTAAATAATGTTTATATGAATCCTTAATTTTTCCAGCATGTCCATAATAATCTGCTAGATTTGTATACGACCACAGCATTAATCCTTTTTTCTTACTAGATTCAGCAATCGCTTTTGCCTTTTCCATGTTTTGTATCGTAACATCAAGATTGCCTAAATAATCATTCCATTTTGCTAATCGAATTAGAAAATTATAATCACTTTGATCTGCTATACTTTCTAAATATTTTTTTGATTTATCATACTCTCCTAATTCCATATAGATATCAAAAAGCACCATTCTTGAAGCCTTATTAGGATGTAACTCATATGCTCCTTCTGCAACAGTTTTAGCTTCTCTAAATCGATGTTGAGAAATATAATTGCGAGCCAAAGCCAAAAGATATCTTTCTTTTTTTATTGCTGCTATTTCTACCGATTTAGTCAATATTTGTTCTGCTTGTTTAAGATATTTTATATCTCCTGTAGATTGAAATAAGTTCGAATACATTTGTGCAGCTCGGCTCATAGCCGAAATCTGCATACTATCTTTTTTTATCTTAGTATTCCAAAAATGAAGTTCTAACGAAGCCTTTTTTTGTACTTGATTTTCTCTTTTTTCAAGATACTTTGTATAATCTTTTGAATTGGTAATTATACGTTCTGGTTTTTGACATGAAATGATAATCGCACTCATTATCACAACACAGATTAGGTTTATAATTTTCATCTTGATGTTTTCTATTGCTTAATATTGACTTCTATTCTACATTTTTTATATAGAGCGGAGTTTTTTTCACTATCAACTCATAGTAAATTTTCTTACTCCGCTCTTAATGGCAAGTAGGAACCATTTTATATGTTATATTCCGTGAGGCACTTCTAAATAAGGAAACATACTTAATGGTGTTTCACCTGCTGCACTCACACCATCGGTAACCAAAATAGGCAGATCTGGCGTACCATCATTATTGGTATCTTGACCATTAAACCGGTCTCCTGTTTGTCCACCGAATAATAGAATTAAAGAAACATCAATCACATCATCGGTCAACGTTCTTCCTGTAAGCACATTAGCCCCATCAAAATAAGTAGTTGGCTCATCTGGGGCTACTTGAAGTACGTCTGAAGCTAATAAAGTGGTTAGGGTAGTAATATCCAGGTTAAGAATATTATTCTCATACGTTGCTCCAAAAGCTGAGTGCAATCCAGCCAACTGTGTTTCGAATAAAGATTGAAAGGCTGCTCCTTGTTCTGAAGGTATTGTAACATTAAAATCATTCTCAATCTCTGGCGTCGCACTAAATACAGTATTAATACCAGGTCTTCCCATTTGATCTTCCTGAACAAAAGTTCCCGAAAAATCTAGAATTGGTGTTATAACTGTAACTCCAACATCATCATTATCACAACTCGTTAATCCTATCACTACTAAAAATGTTGCAGCTATATATTTTAAATTATTTAGTTTCATTTTTTTTATATTTTTTTTAATTTCTAATTATTGTTTTCTTTTTGCCTCTACCCATGCATTAAAAACCTGCACACCAGTCCCTGCAGGATGACTAAATGTTTCTCCTAAAAGAGCATTTGGCACCTCCACTACTATGGATAAAACATTAGTCCCGTCAAAATCATCATTCCCTGGATTATTAAATCCGCTAGGAGCCATTCCTCCAATGATGGCATTAAACTGGCTTGAATCAAAAAAGAAAGGGTCCTCTCGTAACCCTGCGAAATATGAAATTCCATTAAATGAAGAGGTAATAGCATTTGTTCCTTTGCTAATCTTAACTTGTCCTAAGTATTGAGCATCTTCATTGATGACACTATTTAGTCCAGTTGTTGTTGGTGCATATGGTCCAAAGAAATACATTATGCCATTTCTAGGTATAGCCTGTATAATTAGATCCTCTATCAAATCCCCATCGTTGTCAATATTTATTTCTATCAATATATTTTCATCAAATTCGGCAGTACTTCCGGGAGCTAATAACCCTTGTACATTGGCTACCAAAACGGTATTATCAGAATTAGCTCCTTCAAAAGCATAAAAATCTGTGATATCAGCAGTAGTTCCTCCGACCGCAGGAGCATCTAAATGATCAGCTGCCGTTAATAATATTCCTATAGAAAGTAGACCCCCAATGATAAACAATTTTGCTTTTTTAATACGATTCATTTTTTTTATTTTAAATGTTTACTGCAATACTTACGATGGCAAACAAACTTTGGTTTTTTAATTTTTGTTAAACATTTGTTAACAAAAAAAGATTTGTCTTAGGTTAAAATAATAAAGAAGACAATAAAGCACTCTTGAATAAGCAGTTACTCATAGAACAAATAGTATTTAAATTCTATTCTAAGAACATGTTTTAATACTCTATTGAAATCAAATTTTATTAAAATAAAGCTAACTTTGTAACAAATCATTATTCAATGAACCCTTCAACTTCTGGTTGGATAGAAAAATTTTTACGAAATTTCGATGATCATTATAATACATCTCAATGGTCATTTGATCGATTATATTCTGATTTAAGACAAGTTGGTTTTATTTATGGAACTTCTATTGATACTTTAATCACAAATGATACAGATATAGTATATTCTGAAGAAGAGAAAACAAAACTGAATTTATTTACTGCATTAGTAGTGGTCTATTATGATACTATAGAGAATCCTGATAAAAAGGATTGTGTTGAAGCTTTAAACCAATTTTACAATTTTTTGGACACCAAAAAATCTTTTTTTTCCTTCGGAAATATCCTTGCTTCAAATAATAGTGAAAAGCTAGAAAAAATTATACATACGCGTATTCAAACCAACGAATCGATTTTTAAGAAAAATTTTAGTCATTTACTTACAAATGCTTTATTATTTATCGATGTTTTAGCTTTTGATTACTTCTTGATACATGATAAAAATCCTTTTGAATATGCAGCAAAATTAGAAGAAACTTTAACTAATACTGTTTTTCTGGCTTTAAACTCTAAACAAAAACAAGATGATTATGATAAAATGTTGGTCAAATTGTTTGCTTCATCTGTTCGATATACAAATATCTCAACAGAAGAAGAAGCTAGTTTTGATTATATAGAGTTGGATCCATACACCGATGAAATCGAAAAAAGATATATTGTTGACCTCACTAGTCTTGCCGTTTGGAATGATAACGAAATAGACAAAAGTGAGCAGAGTTTTTTGTCTGCATTAGGAGCAGAGCTTCAACTATCAAATGTAGTAATCAAAGAATCAATAGATTTGGTTCAGACATTTATAAATTCTAATAAGGAACAAATTTCGTTTTTTAACTATTCACACCCTGCTTTACATTTCTATCAACAAACCTCTCGAACGGTTAGTATACTGGTGTTAAGAAACAAAAAGCGTTTGATCAAAGAGATTACAGAAAGTAAAGATCTTATGATTTTATTAGGTCAATCTACTATACGAGATTTATCCAAAGAAGAAAAGCAACAGGTAAAAAATCAACTATTGGATATCTGCAAAACTATTCCATCTTTAGCAATTTTTATTCTTCCTGGGGGGAGTCTACTACTTCCTTTATTAGTCAAGTTTATTCCTCAGTTATTACCTTCGGCCTTTAATGAGAACAAATAATCGCTTATAATTCTAATTTTTCTAACTCTTTATAATTCTTTTTTAACCTACGTGTTAAAATTCCATAAATAACTCTATAAAACAATACAATAAGTCCAATAAACAAAAACATAGTGAATAGTATGGCTACTACAACCAACCATACTGGTATCTGTTCTTCAACTGATTTTCCCTGAAATTCATCTGTAAAGAAAAACATATATCCTAATGTTATAAGCATGGCGATCATAAAAACCCCAATATTCACCCAGATATATTGTTTAACAGTTCTTCTTGTTTTAATGATATTTTCCATTAACACCTTAGTAGAATCTGTAGCTTTAATCTTTTTATAATTTAAATAGAAACGAACTATAAAGTATATTAAAATACAATATGAAACGATTGAAGATATTAAAGAAAAAGACCCCATATCTATTTTTTCTACACTAGCTTGCATTCCATTTAGTTTAACAATGATATCCAAAGAAGCCCAAAACAAAAATTCTAAAATGCTGATAATAAAAATCCATCTTACAATTGAAGAAGATTTTTTTAAGATCATTTTATAAATTTCATTATAAGACAATTTCGGAAGCCTATGCTCTCTATTCTTCCAGTCTTTTTTTAATAATTCTAATTCATCCATGGGGTTTTACGGATTTAATATTTTTTTCAACTTCACTTTTACTCTATTCATCTTTACTCGAGCATTCACTTCACTAATACCCATGGTATCAGCTATTTCTCTATATGACTTGTCTTCTAGATATAAAAAAACAAGAGCTTTTTCAATATCGTTAAGTTGTTTTACTGCAGCATACATTAATTTTAATTGTTGCTCTACTTCATCATCATAGTCCTCTGCTTTAATTTTAAAATTCATGGTATCAAGATCAGCAGTCTTAATACTTCTTTTAGATTTGCGATATAAAGTAATAGCAGTATTAAGAGCTACTCTATACATCCATGTACTAAATTTTGAATCTCCTCTAAACTTAGGATACGCCTTCCAAAGTTGAATAGTTATTTCCTGAAACAAATCATTATGCGAATCTGGATCACTTGTATATATACGACACACCTTGTGCACAATATTCTGATTTTGCTCAAGATTGGTTACAAAACTATGTTCTAATTCTTTATTCACTTTGGCTGGTTACATCTTATTTGTAGTCAAGAAAACATTTATGTTACATAAAAATAGATAATATCGTAATTTTAGTTACAAAAATCGACATTTGATAGGGTATATGACTTTATCATTTTATCTTTGTAAAACAACACAAGATAGTATGAATATCCCTTACACTAATTTACCCAGATTAGTAATCATTGGTGGTGGTTTTGCTGGAGTTGCTTTGGCAAGAAATATGATAAAAGAAGATGTCCAATTAGTATTATTAGACAGACATAACTACCACACTTTTCAACCTTTACTTTATCAGGTATCTACTTCCTCTTTAGAACCAGATTCTATTGCATATCCACTTCGTAAAATTGTAAAAAAAGGTAAAAATACTTTTTTTAGAATGGCCGAAGTCATGTCTATAGACCCTAAAAATCAGCATATAACTACTAATATAGGTAATATATCCTACGATTATCTTGTGATTGCCACAGGTGCAAGAACAAATTTCTTTGGAAATACAACTATAGAAAGTAATGCCATGCGCATGAAAAATTTACCGCAAGCTCTTAATTTGAGAAGTTTAATGCTCGAAAACCTTGAGCAAGCTGTTATTACTACCGATATTGAAAAGAGGAAAGAATTATTAAGCTTCGTATTGGCTGGTGCAGGTCCTACGGGAGTTGAGTTAGCAGGAGGAATTGCAGAATTAAAGTTAAATGTCCTGCCAAGAGATTACCCTGATATGAATTTTGAAGATATGACAATCCATTTAATAGAAGGGGCTCCTCGTATTCTCCCTCCTATGAGCGAAAATGCTTCAGAAAAAGCAACAAAATTCTTAGAAAAATTAGGTGTACATATTCATACAAATACTCAAGTACAAAATTATGAGAATAATCTTGTAACTACTAATACCGATCTTTCTCTTAAAACCGCAACCTTTATTTGGTCTGCAGGAGTAACAGGAGCTCCTGTATCTGGCATAAATGCAGAATCACTAATCCCAAGGGCAAATCGTTATAAAGTAAATGAGTATAACCAGATTGAAGGGTATGATACAATTTTTGCAATTGGAGATATCTCGGTTATGGAAACCAAAAATTACCCAAAAGGTCATCCTATGGTAGCACAACCAGCTATTCAACAAGGAAAACATCTGGCAAAAAACTTAAAACTTCTTCTAAAAAACAAAACCATGATTCCTTTCAAATATTTTGACAAAGGGTCTATGGCTACTATTGGTCGCAATAAAGCAGTAGTAGATCTTGGGAAATTTCGATTTGGAGGTTTCTTTGCCTGGTTTATTTGGATGTTTATCCACTTATGGTTTCTGATAGGGTTTAGAAATCGCTTTATCACTTTTTTTAATTGGCTATACAACTACATTAATTATGACAAAGCTGCTCGACTTATTATAAGACCTTTTAAGAATAAAGATTACACAAGAGAGAGTGTCTAATTTTGTTTCTTTATCCCGTTGTGTATTTAAGAAGAATACTAGAAAAAGCGTCAATTCACAAGCTGGATGAAATTTTATTTGAGGTCTCGAATTGACGGATTTTGATTAAAAAAATATCTAAATGAATACACGGTCAGTTCCTTTACTATTCTATATTATTTCTGCTTTAAAAAACACCCAAATAAAAAGAAACATTGTCGAATATCCTATTAAGAAAACAACCAAGCGTATAACATACAAAAGTACTATATACAGATTACTCCATCATCTTTTTTGATAACAACATCTTGATTAATTTCAAGGTCACATACAGATTGAGGTATAGTTGTCAAACTATTCATAGTTATGTTTAAGTCATATAAACTCGTTAAATCACTTACCTCTGATGGAATACTTAAAAGATTATTTTCCCATAGCCATAACTTTCTTAATTTTGTTAGATTGCCAATCGTAGAAGGAATATTTATCAATTTATTATTTGTTGCAGCTAATGATTCCAGATGTATTAAATTATCTATTTCTTCGGGAAGCTCTGAAAGATTATTTCCTGACACCTCAAGATGTTCTAACTTTGTCAAATTACCAATTTCTGAAGGAATATTAACTAGATCGTTATAATACAAAAACAATTCTTTTAACTTACTTAATTCTCCAATTTCTGTGGGAATACTTGTCAAACTATGATTAGTGATCGCTAATTCTTCTAAATTCTTAAGTTGACCAATCTCTACAGGAAGGCTAGTTATTTCTCCTTTAACTCTTTCATTACCCTGTAAATTCAATTTTTTTAAATTAATCAGATTACCTATTTCTGGAGGAATGTTAGCTATCCTAAAATTTCTTCTTAAAGAAAGTTCTTCTAGATTCAATAATTTACCTATCTCTTTAGGAATAGTAACCAGTTTAAGGTTTTCATCTAGATTAAGATATTTTAAGTTTGTTAAATCTCCTATTTCTGCTGTAATAACTTGAATACCTTTATCTTTTAACAATAAAGAAGTCACCTTACTATTATCATGAGTAACACCATTCCAAGAATCCATGGTCTGATCATTTAAATCCCACTCTAATGTATTATTCGAATTCACATTATAAAACTTAAGCAAAATTTCACGATCAGATATTTCTTCTATATTGACAATTACCTGATACGTTTGTTTTGACCCGTCCTCTGCTGTAACAACATAAATAACTGGATTACTAAAATCTTGTACCTCATCATTAGCTGGGGTAACAGATGCTTTTTTTGAAGTAATAATAGTTGGCTTTAATGCAGTAACAATTGTTCCTAAAGGAACTGTAACCTCAATACTTGTAGTTGATTGATCAATAACTCCAATCACATCAATCTCTATGGCCGAGTTATCAGATTTTATAAACTGAAAACTTGTAATTTGTTTATTGGCATCAAGAACAACAGGAACAACAGGTGAATCATCATCACTACTGCACCCAAATATTAATAACAAGGTCATAAAAAATAAGCAAAAATAATAGCCCACTTTGTTCGAAAAAAAATAAAACGTTTTACTTTTTTCACTAAGCATATTTTGATTCATCATTTTAATTATTTTTTCAAACACAGATGCATTAAGGAGCATACATAAACTTTACCTCTTCATTAATCTTCTATAAAAACATAATTGATGATGTCATTTCCTTGTAGAATTGACAAAAAAGTCTCAATAAATTTGGTTTATTATAAAAAATAGAGTGATAAAAATTGACACCACAATTTGTTGTTTATTTTGAAACACCATCAAAATAAAGACTACATAATTCTAAACATTAGACAAAAAAGAAACTTATTCTAAGTTCTCCTTTATGTTAGTTCAAAATTAGCAGTCTTTTTTTTCTGTTCTGTTTTTGAATCACAAAAACATGCTTTTTTTACAAAAATTTAAAAACCAAATATTTATGTTTTTTTGAATTTGTGTTTTTCTTAAAATCATTAGGGGGAAAACCTCCTTTTTTATGGTTTTTTTAAGAATTAAACATATACTATCATGGGATTTATTAAGCTTTTTTCCATCAAAAAGCAGAAATTTGAATTTTACATTACTTCTTTGCGAAAGACTATATATTAAAAAAGCCTCTCTGAAAGAAGGATTAAAATCTAATCATTTTATAAACAAGTTACTCCTGGGTCTTTATCAATAATGGTACCATTAGGCTCGAGATCACATATCGCTTGAGGAATCGTAGTCAAGTTATTATCAGTTAAATTTAAATAATTTAATTTTGTTAGATTACCCAATTCTTCAGGAACATTAGTCAATTCATTTCCATTTACATAAAGACTTTCTAAGTTTACCATATCCACTATCCAATCAGGAAAAGTAGTAAATTTATTATTTAAAATTTGGAGCTCTTTAAGATTAGTAAGGTTCCGGATTGAGTCTGGCAAATCGGTTAGCTCATTATTCTCAAAGTATAAACCTCCTAAAGCTGTTAAATTACCAATTTCTTCAGGAACGCTTGTTAAATCATTATAACTAAATGCCAAATGAGTCAACTTAACTAAATTTCCTATTGAAGAAGGAACACTAGTTAACTTATTCTCATACAAATCTAGATCCTCTAAATCTGTAAGCTCTCCTATAGAAAATGGTAATACTGTAATATTCTTAGAAATTACTCGTAAGGCAGTCACTTTATTGCCATCAAGTCTAACACCGTCCCAAGTGTCCATACCTTGATTTAAGTCCCATCCCAATGTATTTCCTGGATTAGCATTATAAAACTCTATTAAAATCTCACGTTCAGACAATACCATATTGATTGTTACTTCTACTACGTAAGATTGTTTTGACCCATCTGCTGCCGTAACAATATAGTTTACTGGATTACTAAAATTTTGAGCCACATTATTAGCAGGAGATATATTAGATCCTTCGATAGTGATTTCAGGCTTTAATGCAGTAACATTTGTTCCTGCTGGAACTGTTAGAGCAATCGTTTTTGTATCCTCATTGATTACTGCTTCTATATCTGCAGTAAGAACTGTATTATTGTTTGCTGCTAAAAAAACAAATTTATTAATTGTTTTAGTATCACTGTTCATTATTGAGACAGTAACCTCATAAGATTGTTTTGACCCATCTGCTGCCGTAACAACATAAGTTACTGGGTTGCTAAAATTTTGAGCTACATTATTAGCAGGGGATATATTAGTTCCTGCGATAGTGATTTCAGGTTTTAATGCAGTAACATTTGTTCCTGTTGGAACCGTTAAAGCAATCGTTTTTGTGTCCTCATTGATTACTGCTTCTACATCTGCAGTAAGAACTGTATTGTTGTTTGCTGCTAAAAAAACAAATTTATTAATTGTTTTAGTATCACTGCTCATTATAGAGACAGTAACTTCATAAGATTGTTTTGACCCATCTGCTGCCGTAACAACATAAGTTACTGGATTGCTAAAATTTTGAGCTACATTATTAGCAGGGGATATATTAGATCCTTCGATAGTAATTTCAGGCTTTAATGCAGTAACATTTGTTCCCGTTGGAACCGTTAAAGCAATCGTTTTTGTGTCCTCATTGATTACTGCTTCTACATCTGTAGTAAGAACTGTATTGTTGTTTGCTGCTAAAAAAACAAACTTATTAATTGCTTTTATATCATCCTGAACTATTGAAACAGCAACCTTATAAGATTGCTTTGATCCATCTTCTGCCGTAACAACATAAGTTACTGGATTACTAAAATCCTGCGTCTCTTTACTAGACGGGGTAACTGATGCTTTTTCTGAAGTAATAATAGTTGGCTTTAACGCAGTAACAACTGTTCCTGAAGGAACTTTTAGAATAATACTTGCATTAGGTTGATCAATAACTCCAATCACATCAACCTTTATGTCCGAGTTATCAGATTCTGTAAACTGAAAACTTGTAATTTGTTTATTCGTATCAAGAACAACAGGATCATCATCATCACTGCTGCATCCAAATATTAATATACTCACAAAAAACAGGTAAAAATAGTAATGTACTTTGTTATAAAAAAAGGATGAGGCTCTACTTTTTTCATGAATTAGGCTGTGTTTCATTCTTTACTTTAGTTTTTGGTAAAACACAATTATTTAAGAGACGCGCGAATTTATTTCTTTAAATAACCAAAACATAAAAAACATGGTAAATGATATTATTTTAATGGTGAATCGACACTATTTCCTTGGTGGATAAACAAAAGCATCCATAAATAGAAAAAATCACAAAACTATTTCATTATAAGCGTCATCCTTACATTGATGCTGTTCATATAATCTACATTTCATCCTCTTATTCTTACAATTGAGTAATATTCAATTCTGTTTTCTTATGACATAATAGACTTTTGATGCATCAATCAAAACATAATATGTAGATGAAACTTTTATTGACTTTTACTTTTATCTTAACCTTACTCTGTACTATAACCGCGCAAACAACAATCACAGGAATTGTTAAAGACTCTTCTGGAAGTCCCATTCCTGGAGCAAATGTATATCTCGACGGCACTTATGATGGAAGTTCTTCTAACGATACTGGAACTTTTTCTTTTACTACTCAAGAAACAGGTATACAAACATTACTCATTTCATTTTTATCCTTTGAAACTTATTCTCTTACAAAAGATGTTACCAAAATGAAAAAATTAAAAATTGCATTGAAAGAAGATGTAAATTCTTTAGGTAGTGTAATTTTAAATGCAGGAACATTTTCTGCCGGAGATAATAGTAAAGCCTCTGTACTAACTCCCTTAGATATTGTGACTACTGCAGGAGCCGCTGGGGACTACATAGGAGCCCTTCAAACTTTATCTGGTACTTCTAATGTTGCTGAGGACGGTAGACTTTTTGTACGAGGTGGAGATGCTAACGAAACGAACATTTATATAGATGATTTACGAGTTTTTCAACCATTTACAGCTACAACCAATACTATTCCCACCAGAGGACGGTTTTCTTCTTTCCTTTTTAAAGGAACCAATTTTTCTACAGGTGGGTATTCTGCAGAATACGGAGATGCATTATCTAGTGTATTACTTCTCAACACTATAGATGAACCTGATCATTCAACAACTGAATTTCAATTCATAAATGTAGGTTTTGGTGGAGGAAACACTCAAAAATGGAAAAATAATTCATTAAGTATAAATGCTTTTTATGTAAACCTTAAACCCTATCAAAACATTATCAAACAAAGAGTAGAATGGATTAAACCTTTTCAATCTTTATCTGGAGAAGCTGTATATCGTCATAAACTTAAAAAAAGTCTTTTAAAAATTTATGGTGGATTGAGTTATACTGATTTCGAACTCGTGCAAGAAGATATTAATGTCCCTGAAGGAATTAATTTTGGTCTCAAAAACCGAAATTTATATATAAACTCATCATACAACGGTAGTTTTGGCAATAACTGGAAAATTGTTGCCGGAGCGAGTTTTGCAAGTGACTATAACGATATCAGTATGGTAAACACAGATGTTAATAATAGAGAAAACAGTTTCCATACTAAAGTAAAACTTAGAAAGCGATTCAGTAATCGTTTTAAGTTAAATTTTGGAGCAGAACAATTTCTAAACACTTTTACAGAAAAAACAGAAATTCCTGATTTTGAAATATTCAGAACATCGTATGACAATAATAGTACAGCAGTTTTTACAGAAGCAAATATATTTTTTAGCAAAAAAGTAGCCCTACAGCTTGGTGTAAGAGGTGTTCATAATTTCTCATTAGAAAATACTAAAGTCTCCCCAAGAGTTTCTTTAGCCTATAAGACTTCATCAAAATCTCAAGTATCACTAGCTTATGGAGATTTCTATCAATCACCTCAGCAAGAAATTTTAAGATATGACACTACTCTACATCCAGAAAAATCTTCACATTACATTCTTAACTATCAGTTTCAAAAAAACCGAAGAACTTTTAGAGCAGAAGGATATTATAAATCTTATGATAGGCTAATTAAATTCGACACCGATATTCCAGAATTTAATAGTACATATAACAATCTGGGAGATGGATATGCTACAGGGATAGATCTTTTCTGGAGAGATAATGAATCTATAAAGAATTTTGAATATTGGGCAAGTTATTCTTACATCGACACCCAAAGAGACTATAGAAACTACCCTACTCAGGCTACACCTAATTTCGCAGCAAAACACAATCTTTCACTAGTAACAAAATATTGGATAAAAGATTGGAAATCTTTGTTAAGCACAACTTATAACTTTGCATCAGGAAGACCATATAACAACCCTAACGAGCCTGTCTTTCAAAACAGTAAAACCAAAAATTTCAATGCTATAAATTTTAGTTGGGCATATCTCATTAGTCAACAAAAGATTTTATACTTCTCTGTCTCAAACGTATTAGGTACAGATAACATTTTTAACTACCAATATGCTAACACTCCTAATATTAATGGAGATTTCTCAAGAAGAGCTATTCGACAAAATGCTGATCGATTCTTCATCATCGGGTTCTTCTGGACAATAAGTGATAACAAAACAGATAATCAATTAGATACTTTATAAACTTTAAAACATCATACTATTATGAAAACGACAAAATTTGTGTTTTTCCTTCTTGCAATATACTCTCTTAATTTGAGTGCTGCACAAGAGCCTAACTATACAATTCTAGTTACCATCAATAATATTGAATCTAGTAAAGGAACACTACGTGTAGGTTTATACAATAAACAAGAAAATTTCCTGCAAAAACCCTTCAAATCTATTAGCACAGAGGCCAAATTGGGTAGTGTAACGGTATCCTTCGAGAATATTCCTAATGGAACATATGCAATTTCATTATATCACGATGAAGATAATAATCAAAAACTCAATACATTTTTAAAAATACCCACAGAACCATACGGAGTTAGTAATAATACTAAGGGAAGATTTGGTCCTCCAAAATGGGAAGATGCAAAATTCAAAGTTATCGATAGAAAAATCTCACAATATATCTCGTTATAATCTTATCAATATACGAGAGTATACATCTAATTACATTTCATCCTATAAAATATACATTTCGGTCATAAATACTATAAAAAAAGCATAACCCTGATGATATTTATATTATAATTCAAAACAAAACAACCATGAGAACATTACTAATTATAATTTCCTTTCTTAGCATAGCAACGATTCATTCGCAAACGGCATACGAAAAAGGAATGAACAAAGCTTTTGAACTCTGGGCAAGTAAAAACCCTGATGAAGCTATTAATCTTTTTGAACGCATTGCCAGAGCTGAAAAAGAAAATTGGTTACCTTTTTATTATGCTGCTCAAGTACACATTATTACCACATTTGGTAGTAAAGATGAAAATCAAATTGAATCCAGATTAAAAAAAGCTAAGGATTTTTTAAATGAAGCCAGAACATTCTCTAGTGAAAATGCAGAAATTTTGATTATGGAAGCAATGCTCAATACAGCCTATGTAGTATACAATCCATCTGTATATGGGCCAACACTTTCTGCAAAAGTAGAAGAACTATATCGCAAAGCTAAAGCCCTAGAACCAGAAAACCCCAGAGCCATATTATACCACGCCGAATGGAAAATGGGAGGTGCAAAATTCTGGGGGAAAGACCCAAAAGCTTTTTGTCCTGAAATAGAAAAAGCTATCTTGTACTTTGAAAATGAACCCAATGACACCCCTTTTTACCCAAAATGGGGAAAAGATCAAATAGCAAGAATTCAAAAAAACTGCAAGTAGTTATTTTATTATTTGAAACCAATTGAAAGTAATAGATTTTATTATATGAAAGACCTAAAAAAAATAATCCTAGTTTCTGTTATTGTTGCCTTATTCGTAACACTGGCGACCTTGGTATTAAATGGGTTTAATTTTACCAGAGTTTTAAAGATACAATGGTGGGGAATAGTTTTTATGTATTCTTTTGTATTAACAACTATTAATTCATATTATTTTCACTATATAAATCATAAAATAAATTGGAAAAATAAAGGATTACGACGTATTCTTATTGGTGCTTTAGGTTCAATTATAATTACGATAATAGCATTTGCCTTTTGTGAGTATATTACTACCGTAGTAATTTTTCAAAAATATTCAACAAAAGATTTTATTACTAATCAATCCATTAGAAACTATCTTTTTCCGTTAATAATCATGATTATTTTTTCATTGTTCTTTCATGCGGTTTATTTCTATAAAGCGCTACAAGAAAAAAAGGTTAAAGAACAAAAGATAATCGCAGGTACTGCCTCAGCTAAGTTTGCAGCATTAAAGAATCAGTTAGATCCACATTTTTTATTTAATAGTCTTAATGTTTTAACATCACTTATCGAAGAAAACCCTAGAATGGCACAAAAGTTTACCACTTCGCTATCAAAGGTATACCGATATGTTTTAGAACAAAAAGATAAAGAATTGGTCACGGTAAATGAAGAATTAAACTTTGCAAAAACCTACATGACATTAATACAGCTTCGCTTTGAGGATAGTATAGTATTTGAAATTCCTGATCAAGCTACTAACTCAGAAGCAAAAGTTGTACCATTATCGTTACAAATTTTATTAGAAAACACAGTTAAACATAATGTGGTAATGCCCGAAAAACCACTACGCATCAGAATTTATGAAAAAGATGGTTTTTTGGTAGTAGAAAACAATCTTCAACCAAAAGAAGTAATAAAGCAAAGTAGTGGTGTTGGATTGGGCAACGTACAACAACGTTATGCTTTATTAACGAAAAGAAAATTTTTGGTATACAAAACAGAGGAAGCTTTTATCGCTAAGCTTCCGATATTAACTAAAAAAATAAAATTTGCAGATATGGAAATATCGCAAACGATAGAAAACATTGAGAGCGCAAAAAAATTAAAATATGAGCGGGCAAAAGAACAGGTGCAAAAAATAAAAGAGTTCTACTGGAACCTTGGTTCTTATTGTATTGTCATTCCTTTTTTAGCATTTATCAATTATAAAACTACTGGTTTTGGCGTCCCTTGGGTTGTATTTCCAATAGCTGGATGGGGAATTGGTCTACTATTTCATTATTCAGAAGCTTCTGGTCATCATCCAATATTTGGTAAAGACTGGGAAAAGAAAAAGATCAAAAAATATATGGATGAATCTAAAAATAGATCCAATGGATGAAATCGACGAAAGGCAAGCTTATAAAGAAGCAAAAAAAAGACTAAATGAAGAAAAAGGGTTTTATATCCACCTTACTATATATATAGTTATGAATATAACAATCACCATCTTTCAGTATACATTAGACGGTCATAAAGACTGGGTGTTTTGGATGACCATATTTAGACCCTTATTATGGGGAATAGGCCTACTAAGTCATGGTCTATGGACATTTAGAAGAAATATTAAATGGTTTAAAAATACGATATATAGCAAGCAATGGGAAGAACGTAAGATAAAAGAATTAATGGATAAAGATGATTTTTAAACCTATCACCATGGAAAATTTTGAACAACAACGATACGAAAAAGCAAAGAAAAGAGTCAAAAAAGAAAAAGGATTCTATTCACATTTTATGGTTTACATCGTTATAAATCTTATTTTATTATTTATCAATTCTGATTTTATAAATCAAGGTTTTAATAACTGGTTTCATTGGCACTTATACACTACTCCTTTATTTTGGGGAATTGGGTTATTTTTTCATGGAGTTTCAGTATTTGGCAAGAACAGTATATTTAATAAAGAATGGGAAAAACGTAAGATAAAAGAATTAATGGATAAGGATGATTTCTAGAAACCAAACAAAAAAAGTTATGGATAATAATCAAGACATAAAAGCTTATAAAAAAGCAGAGAAAAGAGTCAAAAACGAAAAAGATTTCTATAACCATCTTACTGCCTATATAGTGATCAATATCTCCATACTTATTTTCCAACAGAAAATCTTAGAACTTATTCATCCTGATATAAAAAATGAAGATTTTCTTTACTGGTATTGGTTTAGTTACATTGTTACTGTAGTATTTTGGGGAATAGGATTGTTTTTTCATGGATTATGGGCTTTTAAAAAGTTTTTTCTTTTTAATAAAAAATGGGAAGAATCTAAGGTCAAAGAATATATGAATCAAGAAGGTTATTAAACAATTTAAAAAAATATTATGAAAGATTTTAATGAACAAAAAAGATATGAGCGTGCAAAAGAACGCGTTGATGAATTAAAAAAGTTTTACAACAACTTAATTTCATATATAGTAATCATAAGTCTATTAGGAGGATTAAATTATTATCAAAACGAATGGAGGTATACCTGGTTCTTGTGGGCCGCATTTGGATGGGGAATCGGAATCATATTTCACGCCATTAAGGCATTTAGAATAAACCCTATGTTTAATAAAGATTGGGAAGAACGAAAGATTAGAAAATACATGGAAGAAGAGCAAGATGACCAAAAGCAACTTTGGGAATGAAATACTGAACGATATTAAAAAAACAAAATAAATAATCACCTGATATACCTTCTTCAACCTCGCTTTCCAAAACCTTTGTAACTTATAAAAAATGAATGTAATAATCATCGAAGACGAAAAACCAGCAGCAAGACGCCTTAAAAGAATGCTTGGAGATTTAAATATAGAAGTACATACCATGCTGCATTCTGTTAAAGAATCCATAGAATGGTTTAGTATTAATGAACATCCCGACCTTATTTTTTTAGATATTCAATTAAGTGATGGACTATCTTTTGAAATATTTGATGTGATTACTATTAAAAGCTCTATAATATTTACGACTGCCTATGATGAATATGCTCTCAAAGCATTTAAATTAAATAGTATAGATTATTTATTGAAACCGATAGATGACGAAGATTTGGAGACGGCAGTAAACAAATACAAAGAACAATTCCCTCTTAAAAAACAATTACAGGTAGATTTTGAAGATATTAGAAAACTCTTAGTAAATCCAATAGATCGTTCGTATAAAAAACGATTTACTGCCAGGGTCGGACAACATTTAAAAATATTTTCGGTAGAGGATATCGAATGTTTTTATTCTGAAAATAAAGGTACATATCTTCATACCACAGATAATAGAAATTATTTGATAGATACCTCCTTGGAATCATTAGAAGAAGAATTAAATCCTCAACAATTTTTTAGAACCAGTCGAAAATTCTACATTAATATAAATGCCATTAAAGACATTATTTCTTACACCAATTCCAGATTACAAATAAAACTGAATCATTTTAATGAACAAGAAATTATTGTAGCACGTGAACGTGTAAAGGACTTTAAATCATGGTTAGAATAATATCAAACCCTATTACAACATCTTTAAGGTTTTCATTTTTACCTTTTTGATATTTTAAAATCGATTTACCTTTCTTTAATACAATTACAATTCTCAAGTCTTGTAACCCGCAAAAATGTAATTCATCTATTGTTAGATTTTGGCATATAGTTATTATTATGCTACATAATTTTTGACTTCTACTGGATTTTAGTTTTCTGGACTTAACGTTCTACAAAAATATTTTCAGCAAAATTTAATTCTTTGACTATAATACCAATTTGAACTTATAATTTTGCCTCCTTTCTACTTATGAAATATAAAACCTCCTTTCAAAAAAATGAAGGAGGTCTTTTAACACTTAGAAAGATATCTACTATATAAAACAGCAGAAAATTTTATCGCCCAATTTTTATAAATAAGTACTAAATTTTATCTTCTATGAATTGCATTTGAAGAAGCAGAAGGAAGTTCCCTAATAAATTGTATTACTAATCGCATGCCTAATCCTAATCTTAAAAATAATTTTGAAAATCTCATAAATATGTTTTTTTTAATATAACGCGCCAACATTTTCGCCCCCTACCCTTTTTTCTTACAATTTATTCTCGAGGGGTAGTTAAAAAAAACAAAAATAAAAACCTACACTGTTAATAAGTGTGAAATTGATTTTTCATGCCTCTGTTAACACTTCTTTTTTCTTTTTCATCTCAGTAACTTAATTCATTGATTACAAAATAATTATACATAAAAAGCTAAGAGAAAAAATATTCTCTTAGCTTTCTTGGGAAAAATAATAAGTGTGTTTAAAAAAGCACTTATTTTCTTTTATATCGCTACAATACCTTGAGTATTGGTGTCAGGAAGATCTCCTGATTCTTCATCTATAAACTCAAGAGATTGCCCATTCACTCTATAAATGCCTATGGTACCATCCAATCCGTATAATTGGTATAAAAACTGGCCATCATCAGAAATCCACATATCGATCCATCCATCGGTACGAGCAAAAGCATCTGGTCCGTTATCAGCTCCTCCAGTCCCAGTACCTACAGCAGCAGTCTGATCTAACAGTTCCACTACACCATTATTAAAACTATACGAGGCTAATCCAGCCTCAATCGCATTAGAGACAAAGAATGTATTTCCATCTGCTGTAAAATCTAACCAACATGCTGTTCTGCCTGTATTACCTTCTCCTGATTGTACATCAGTACTTATTGCTGTTAAGCTTCCATCTCCCTGAATTTGCCATGTAGAGACAGATCCATCTTGCAAAGCAGGGAACGCTGGTGGTGTACCATCTGGTTGAAATTCTCTAGCTTCGGTTACTACTACATAATTATTTCCAACAATTTGAAATCCTATTGCAGAGGGTAAATTTCTTCCTTCTGCATTTCCTCTCAATGTAGATGTTGCTCCTGCTACTTGATTTGCAGACAATGTTCCATCTCCATTTACTGCATACACTACGATTTCATCTTCGTTTCCTGATGCCAAACCTGCTGCACCTGCATTTATAGAAGCAACCACTAACCAGTTGCCATCTGGAGAGAATTGAACAGCAGAAGGTCTATTTGCCAAGTTTCTAGTAGAACCCGCTATCGGAGACAAAGAACCATCTTCTAATAACCAAAAACCTGTTATAGTTCCTTGTTGTGCGGGTTCACCAGCTGCCAAAAACTCTAATCTACTGATATTAGATACATATACGATACCCTTTACACCATCTGCATTGCTTGTCGTATATGCAATACTATTTGGTCCTTCTGCACCTGTTGGTTGTGGAGAACCAGCCACAACGATAGAAAAATCATCTTGTATATTAAATGAAGTAATTGTATTACTTCCTGCATTTACGGCCAATAAGTTTTTATTGTCATCTGTTTTTGTAAGTGCATATGCAGAAATAAGAGGATCTAATCCTTCACCTCCATCAAAGTCTCCTCCATTTCCTCCTGCAGATACAGTACCAATAGAAGATAAAGTTCCATCGGCATTTCTTCCATATGCTATAATCCTATTCTCTCCTTGGGTATTTGAGTCTGGGATTTGTCCGTTTCCATTTGTCATTGCATAAACTGCACCAACAAAATCATCTCCTCCATTTACATCTCCTACTGTATTTGGAAAATCATCACTATCACATGAAGTATAAATTAGTGCTATAGCCAATAGCGCAAATACGTTTAACTTTAAATTTTTCATCTTTTTTTGAGTTTTAAATTAATGTAATTGTAATACTCAATACCCCTAATTTTATGTTTTTCGTAAAGAAATAACTCGCAATTAAATAGAATAATTATTAAGTATTTTACACATTTTTACTCGGCCGAATAGGATGTGAAAATCAAGAAAGTATGTTTTTGATGTTCGTATTTCTCGATTACCAGTTGGTACGAATGTATCTTTCTAACTTACAGGATAAAAAGTTATGTGCTGTATGGATAGAAATATCAAAAAAGCAAACAAAAAACACAAAACATTAAAAAACAGAAGGTTAACCTACAAACTTAAAGATATATAAAGAAAAGTACAATGGATAGTTTATGAAACAATTAACAGCTCCATAACAAATTTATAACACTATGACTACTAACCAAATGTTAGATAGCTAACAAAAAACTTGAATGTAAATTGTAATAATTTAATACTCCCATTTTCTTTTTTTATTTAACTCTTCTTCTGCTTCTAACTCTTCTTGAGGAATAACTTTAAGAAAAGAAGGATGTTGTTCTATTGCAAATTCTAATTTACTTACAATATCATTTGTAGTATCATTTTCATAATCTATGTCAAGTGGTTCTTTTATGACCATTGATTGTAATATTCCTCGTTTCTTGATTCGAATACCTTTTTTATCAAAAGATCTTCTAAATCCATCAATAACGATAGGAATAACTATAGGTTTATATTGTTTTATAATATGAGCCGTTCCTTTTCTGATAGGTTTAAATGGTTTTGTAGTTCCTTGAGGAAATGTAATCACCCATCCATCTTCTAAAGCTCGTGAGATATTAGTAATATCGCTCATTTTTACCTGACGGTTAATATCTCTTCCTTTATCTCTCCAGGTGCGTTCTACAGTTATTGCTCCTGCATATGCCAAAATCCTCGCTAATAGTCCAGCTCTCATCGTTTCTTTTGCTGCGACATAATAAAGATTCATTTTTGGTTGCCATAAGTATCCTACATTTTTAATAGAATCTGTACGGCCACTTAGACTGGCATTAAATACATGAAACATTGCTACTACATCTGCAAAATAAGTTTGATGATTAGACACAAATAGCACACCATTATCTGGAAGATCTTTAAAAACTTCACTTCCCTCTATTTGTAATTCATTAAAACCTCTATATCGCCTATGCGTTAACCCTCCCATGATACGGATAAGCCATTTTTTTAGAAATAATATATGACCAAATGGATTTCTTTTAAATAATCCCATATGTTTTAGAAAACTCGTTGTATTAAGAACGTCAAATATACAAAATCATAAGACCATTGACTCCTTTAAAAAGATTTTAAGCTCACTAAGCATCATCGCAGTTGCACCCCAAACCACATAACCATTTAATTCAAAGGAAGGTACCTCTATATTTTTTGCATACGAGGTTGTTAATTTTTCCTGAACTACGCTTTTTTCGTCCAATAATTTTGATAATGGCACTTCTATTATTTTTGCCACTTCTTCTTCTTGTGCTACAAAATCGGGATAGCTTTCTGTAAAACCTAAAAATGGATGTACCCAAAAGTTAGATGGTGGTATATATACTTTTGTTAATGGTTTAATAACAGTAACTGTATTAGTTTTTACACCGACTTCTTCCTGCATTTCTCGCAATGCTGTTTCTGTATAATTTAAATCACATTGCTCTACTTTTCCACCTGGTAATGCGATTTGTCCAGAATGTACTCCTTCATAATTGGGTCTTAATATCAATACAATATGGGTAATTTCTTCTTTAGGATAAAAAAGCATCATAACGGCAGCATTTCGGGGATTTCTCTCTTCTATTTTAAGCTTGTTTAATTCTTTTATCCGAAGATCAGGAGCCATAATAAAATGCGAAGATTCCCCAGGTACCGACATTTTCTTTATTTTTGGAATTAAATTTTTAAATGTTTCAAATGTCATTTACTCGATCTATTTTATGCTTTTGTATATCTATTATTATATTCTCTAATTGTGAAGATACACATTCTAAAAAAAACAAGCAGAGTAGTAAAAAAAATAAAGATACTATTACAGTAAGTGAGACAAAAGAGATCCATAATGATGCATCTTCTGAATCAAAAACCAACGCCGAAGATAAAATTTCTGATGATGAACCTTTTAAGCTAACCAATAAAAATCTACGAGAATTTATGATAGCTTATGGAAAAGAAAACCCAGAAACTTTGGTAAAAATAAAAACTTCTTATGGTGATATACATATTAAATTGTATAAAGAAACCCCCATACATAGAGCTAATTTTATTTATCTGGTTAAGCAAAAATATTTTGACGAGACTTTTTTCTATCGTGTAGCTAAGGGATTTGTTATTCAAGGAGGTAATAGTGATCGTCAAGAAACAGCAAACAAACGATTTCAAATTGGAGAGTATACTATCCCTCAAGAACCTGTAAAAGGTTTAAAACATGTTCGTGGTGCAGTTGCTTTATCCAAACAATGGGTTGATAACCCCTCAAATCGTTCTACACCTTATGAATTCTTTATTGTCATTGCAAAAAAAGGAGCTGCTCATTTGGATGGAGAACACACTATTTTTGGAAAAGTTGTTAAAGGAATGAATATAGCTGATAAAATATCTAACGTTCCCGTTGATGGAAGCGAATGGCCTAAAGAAAATATTTTTATTACGGCAGAGGTAATCGAATAGTATTTTAAGTTTATATCCGCAATTTATAGAACCCTTAATCTATTCTTCTTCAAATTTAAAAAATGAAACTAGCCAAAATAAAACTAATTTAGAACCTATAACTCGCTTTAAGCAGTACATACCTTGGCAACAATCTATATTCTGTACTGGAAATATTGGTATCGTTCACCAAATAGTTTCTAAAGTTTTCTGTATTTAATAAATTATTCCCCACCAAAGAAAGGCTCAAAGCCTTATTTTTAGGCTTATAATTGATTTCAAAATCTACAAAATAATAAGTGTCATCATTACTTTGTAGATTATTAAAATAATAGCGTTCTGATTGTAATTGCAGATTAAACCTAGAATTCAAGACGAATGAAAGGTCCAGAAAAGATGTATTTTGTGTTGCTGTATTTGTTGCGCTTATTGTCTCAATTTCTGTTATGTCCCAGGTTGTACCAAAATGATAATTAAAAACTCCTCTAAACCCAGATCTTATTTCGAAACCATATTTATAATTCTGATTTTCTACTGATCTTAAACTAGTACTATTTACTATGTTTTTAAACTCTGTCTGTGAGTATGAAAATTTAATTTTAATATTATTTCTAATGAATCTTACATATCGATCTAAACTACTGTTAACCCTATAAAACTCCCTATCAGGAATAATTAATTTTGTGGTTTGTATGACATTTTGCGTGATTATAGAATTAGTACTTAGAAAGTCGTTATCTTTAATATATGATAATCCAATATTAGCAATAAATCTATCTCCAAAATTACCCAGATTATATCCTGCAAATATTCTAGTAGAGCTAAGCTGATTGAATTCTCCTGTTCCTCTTGAAAAATTCCTATAACCTGTACTTATATAATTACTATAAAGATCTGATATGTTGGCATTAGAATTTGTATTTTCTGCATAAGCAAAAACTCTGTTTGCTTTATTAATCTCCCAGTCAAAACTCAATTTCGAATTTACTAAAAAAGGAGACTCCTCTAATTTTTGATTGGTCTCATCTAAGTTATTAAACAACTGATGTCCTTCTATATTTAAACCTATACTAGTATTGTTTAACTTTTTTCTATACCCTGAACTCAAATACAGATCGTGTGTCTGATATTGAATCGTATTCTTATATTCTTGTGGATTAAGTATGGTATTTTCATTTTCTTTTAGAAAAAAATCAGAAAACAATTCATCTTCTCTGAATTCGTAACCCATACTAAAATCCAGTAAATCTTTATTCTTTTTTCTATCTAGTACATGAGCTTTTATCCCAGTATACTTAAATTCATTTTCACTAAATTGTTGTATTCTATTTACTTCTTGAACGTTGGAAAATAACTCCTCAAATAAAAATTGGTTAGTGGTATACTCCTGAGGTTTTTTCTCATTAATATACCTAGCTGTTAATAGCAGTATCTTATTATCTTTAAACCTATCACTATATTTGATCATATGATCATGCAACCCATTGGTATCATCTAGCTCTTCATTATTTTCGAGATCGTTGAATACTAATTGAGAACCTGTTTTTATTGATGATGTATTATATTTTCCTTCATATTCTAACATCTTGGTTTCTGAGATGTCATAGTTTAACTCAACTCTTCCAAACCCAACATTGGTTGTTTTACCTAAAGCATAATTTTCTGTATTGGTAAATGACGAGGCGTTTATAAAAAAAGTATCAAATCCTTCACTAAAAAATTGAGTATTATCTGAGTTAAATAATCCAAGTACTTTTACATTAATTTTAGAAGACAACTTAAAAATAGAGTTTAAAGAAACTAACTCTGCGTTATTGAAGTTTGTTCTCATCTTCTTTAATCCTGGCACCTGAGCTCCCAAAGTAATCAGGGAGTATGCTCTTTGATTTTCTCCCAACATACCAGGTTCATCATTATAATTTTGAGATTCGATTAAACCTCGCACATCATCTGTTACATCTTCACCGGTGTTATTAAGGCTTCCTAATAAGAAATATTTGTTTTTTTTACCAAAACTAGATATTGTTGCATCTATGTCATATCTGTCCTCTGAAACCACTCCATAACCAGGTGATACACTTCCAAACCATTCTCGTTTAAAATCTTCATCAAGTTTTAGATTAAGTGCTACTTTTTCACTCTCTTCAATCCCTTTTAATAGTTTATTATTGGAGTACCGTCGAAGAACCTCAACTTTATCAACCGCATCTACATTTAGATTTTTAGTGAGTAATTTATATCCTTTTTTAAAGAAATCATCGCCCTCTACCATTACTTTTTCGACCTCTTTTCCATCTACTTTTATGATACCTGTTTCTGAAACATCAACACCGGGTAATTTTTTAAGCAAATCCTCGATAACTGTCTCTTCTCCTTGTTTAAAAGAAGAAGCATTAAAAACAATCGTATCTTTTTTTTCTGTGATAGCTCTCTCTGAAGCAATGATCACTTCATCTAACTCGTATGATGTTGCAAATAAGACTACATCTTTTTTGATTGTCGTATTACTTTCTAAAGTAATCTCAACATCTTGTTTTGCATATCCTAAGCCTGAAAAACTTAAGGTTAATTCTCCTATGGCATCCGATTGCAGTACATACTTACCTTTTTGATCGGTATAAGCAAAAGCGATGATGCTTTGAGAATCTTTTTGTTTTAAAAACACATTGGCCGATGCAATAGGATTTGATATAGAATCTGTTACCGTACCCGAAACGGTAGATTGGGCAGATAAAATATTGCCTAATAGAAGAAATATTAGGCAATATTTATACTTTATAAGTTTATGATATATCAATTATAAAGTTCTTTAGTTCTATTATTTCTTTTTGGGCATCTATCACATTCGTGATCCTGAGCTAGTCGTGCTCCTTTTGGTAAAGATGTACGAGCTCTAGCCATAGTATTTTCGTATTCATTTTTTATAGCATCTATATATACTGACATTGACTGAATTTTCTTAACATCATCGGGAATAACTAATTTTTCTTTTACAACTAAAGGTTTTACACCTAGCTCTATTTTAGCAATTTCATATTTATACTTATTCGTCTTATCAGTTGCTTCTACTATTAGCCCTGGTAATCCTCTTAATTTCCATGGACCATAAGAAATAGGTACTTCTGTAGTGAACCAAACGGTATATTCTCTCCCTCGAAATGGAGCTGTAGCTTTCTGACATTGATATATACCTACTTTTTTAAATTCATCATGTAATTTCCATGGTATCGTTTCTATACTATCTTTTATGGTATATAATTCTTGTGATACGGTTTCTCTAAACACTAATTCTTTTTTATTTAAATCACTAAAATAAAAGGAAGGTTTTTTACTTTTTAAAATTTTTATCTCAGTTCGTATCGTAGTTGCTCCCCTAATTTCTTCCTTTGGTTTATGTATAGGGTTAGTTTCCTTGGATTTTATATACATTGACGTATTACTATCAAAATACAACTTCCAAGTACTTGTAAATGATATACCATTTGGATTGTTTACTATATTGTAATAGGTAGCAATACCTGTTTGTATCTTTTCTTGAGCAATCAGAGAGTTCACCAATAAAGTGATCAATGCTGCTAAAAATTTTAATCTATTCACTATATCATTTATTTAAATATCTCTAAACTAAGATCCTCTGCTTTGGGGCATTCATCACAATCTCTTTTAAATTTCAAATCCCTATCCGATGATGATGCTATTATCATCGCCTCAATATCCTTTTGCCTATTTTTGATAGCGTTAATATATTTTTCTATACTTGAAGTATTTTCAATTTTTGGTTTTTTTAATTTTTCATTGACTTCTTTTATATCAGGGTTTAAGTTTACTCGAGCAATTCTAAAACTAAATTTGGCTCTATCTTCCTCTGCTTCCATAATTAAACCAGGCAACCCCCTTAATTTCCATGGGCCATGGGATACTGGTATCTCTGTAGTAAACCAAACCGTATAGGTTCTCCCTCTATAAAACCCAACAGCTTTTTGACAAGAATATCTTCCTATTTTTTTATTATCGGTAGCTAATTCCCATTTAATATTGGCTATATTATCTTCTGTAACTGTATATAGTTTTTTTGCTATTTCTTCCTGAAAGATTAATTGTTTTTTTTCTAAATTGGTATATACATAATCCTTTGACAAATAGCTTTCTATAACTTTTCTTTCGGTTACTTCTCCTGTTATTTCTGTTAGATTCAAGTCATCTATATTATCAATACGTTTAGACTTTCCATTTCTAATATGTAAAGAATGTTTATTATTAAAATAAAGCCTATAAGGTCTTGCAAAAGTAGTTCCGTCGGGGTTATTTATAACAAAATGATAATCAACAATACCATTTACTTGGTTTTGCCCATTAACATGAATACTTATTCCTACTACAAATACTATATACAGAAGATACCCTTTCATTTTAATTTATAATTAATCAAATCGTTCTAGGCTATAATTTTTAGGATCTGGACAAATATCACAATCTGTTGCTAATCTTGCCCCTCTAGGCAAAGAAGCTCTAGCCATCGCCATTGTGTTTTTATACTTATTTTTAATAGCTTCAATATAATTCTCCATGGTTGTAATCCCTTTTGTATCCGGTTTTTTTATTTTTTTTTGTAACAACTCCTTATCTGGATTCAAGTTTACTGCATTTGCAACAAATCCATATTTGCCAGTTTCTTCTGTAACTTCTAGAATTAAACCTGGTAATCCTCTTAATTTCCATGGACCATGAGATACTGGTATCTCTGTAGTAAACCAAACCGTATACTCTCTACCTCTATACTTTGCTATGGCTTTCTGACAATTATAGTTTGCTATTTTTTTATGCTTTTGTTGTAATTTCCAAGATATAGGTTCTAAAATATCTTCTACAAGATACATAGCTCTTACTATTTTTTGTCTAGAAATTAATTCCTGATTTTTTGTATTGGTATAATAAAAAGGCTGAGGGAGATTGCTTTTCATAATATTTTTGGTTACTACATTATCATTCAATCCAACACTCACTTTCTTTGATTTATCACTTACTTCTCTAACTGTACCTACTTTTGTATAATATGTAGTATTTTGATCAAAGTACATTTTAAAAGGATTGGCAAAAGTTGAACCATCAGGATTATTTATAACAAAATGATAATCAACAATACCATTTACTTGGTTTTGCCCATTAACATGAATACTTATCCCAAGTATAAAAACTATGTACAGAAAATTTTTCATTTTAGTTTGTAGTTAATCAAATCGTTCTAGGCTATAATTTTTAGGATCTGGACAAACATCACAATCTGTTGCTAATCTTGCCCCTCTAGGCAAAGAAGCTCTAGCCATCGCCATTGTGTTTTTATACTTATTTTTAATAGCTTCAATATAATTCTCCATGGTTGTAATCCCTTTTGTATCCGGTTTTTTTATTTTTTTTTGTAACAACTCCTTATCTGGATTCAAGTTTACTGCATTTGCAACAAATCCATATTTGCCAGTTTCTTCTGTAACTTCTAGAATTAAACCTGGTAATCCTCTTAATTTCCATGGACCATGAGATACTGGTATCTCTGTAGTAAACCAAACCGTATACTCTCTACCTCTATACTTTGCTATGGCTTTCTGACAATTATAGTTTGCTATTTTTTTATGCTTTTGTTGTAATTTCCAAGATATAGGTTCTAAAATATCTTCTACAAGATACATAGCTCTTACTATTTTTTGTCTAGAAATTAATTCCTGATTTTTTGTATTGGTATAATAAAAAGGCTGAGGGAGATTGCTTTTTATCATAGTATGGGTTACTTGATTTCCATTGATATTATCAACTTCTTTTTCATTATCCACTCGCTTGGCATCACCTGTTCTAATAAAAAAAGAAACTTCGTTATCAAAATATAAAGTATAGGGATTGGCAAAAGCTATACCATCAGGCTGTGTGATTGTCATAAAATAATCAACTTTACCTGTTACCTTTTTTTGTGCATGTAGGAAAGATATTGAGATTAAAAATGTTAGCAGATATAAAAGCTTTTCCATTTGATATTATTTATTTAAAAATCTCTAAACTAAGATCTTCTGCTTTAGGGCATTCATCGCAATCACGTTTAAACTTCATATCCCTATCAGACGATGCTGCCATTAGCATCGCTTCAAAATCTTTTTGCTTGTTTTTAATAGCTATACTATAGTTTTTCATATTAGAAAATTTTTCAACTTCAGGTTCTTTAAGCCTTTCACTAATCACATTTTCATGTGGATTAAGATCTACTTTGGTGGCCCTAAAACCATATTTGTTTTTCTCATCAGCAGCTTCCATTATTAAACCAGGTAACCCTCTTAATTTCCAGGGACCATGAGATACGGGAATTTCTGTAGTAAACCAAACTGTATAGGTTCTCCCTCTATAAAACCCAACAGCTTTTTGACAATCATATTGACCTATTTTCTTATGATCATTGGATAACTCCCATTTAATATTGGCAACACTATCCTTTACCACAAAAAGTTTTTGATTTACTCCTTCTCTAAAAATTAATGTATTCTCACTCGGATTAGTATATACATAATTCTTTGGCAAAGTACTTTTTATAATCTTTTCTTCAATCATTTTACCGCTTATCAACACCATGTTTTCATCCTTTTCAGTTATACGTTTTGATTCTCCATTTTTAAGGTACAAAGATTTATTATTATTAAAATAAAGTTTATATGGATTGGCAAAAGAAACACCATTTGGGTTATTGATTATAAAATCATATTGAACAATACCATTTACTTGGTTTTGCGCATTAACATGAATACTTATTCCTACTACAAATACTATATACAGAAGTCTTTTCATTTTAGTTTATAATTAATCAAACCGTTCTAGGCTATGATTTTTTGGATCGGGACAGACATCACAATCTGTCATAAACTTTGCTCCTCTTGGTAATGATGATTTAATCTTAACTCTAGTTTCTTCAAATTTGTTCTTAAGTGCTTTTTTATAGACTGTCATATTAGTGATTTTATCTACCAATGGTTTATTAAGCTTTTCTTGAACCATTTTATCATCAGGCTGTATATCTATTTTAATAGCTCTAAATTCAAACTTACCTGTTTCTTCAGTAGCTTCCAGAATCAAACCAGGTAATCCTCTTAATTTCCAAGGACCATGTGATACTGGAATCTTTGTAGCAAACCAAACGGTATATTTTCTGCCTCTGTACTTTGCTGTTGCTTTTTGACAGGTATAATTTCCTATTTCTTTATGTTCTGCATGTAGTTCCCAAGAAATAAAATCAACACTATCCTTTACCTCATAAAGTTTATCAACTATGGTTTCTCTGAAAATTAGCTCATTTGTGCTATTATTAGTATAATAATCCACGGGGCTGTTACTTTTCATAACTTTATCTTCTGAAATAGTTGTAGTACCTTCTCTTCTCTCTTCTCTAAATTTATTAGCAACCCTTTGAGGATTACCAATTTTTTCATAAAAAGAAATAGTATTGTTAAAATATAACTTGTAAGGGCTTGCAAAAGAAACACCATTTTCATTGTGGATAATATTTTGATAATCCACAATACCATTTACTTGGTTTTGCGCATTAACATGAATACTTATTCCTACTACAAATACTATATACAGAAGTCTTTTCATTTTAGTTTATAATTAATCAAATCTCTCTATTAAGTAATTATCGGGATCGGGGCAATGATCACAATCAGGACCTTTAAACAATAATTTAGCCCCCTTTGGTATGCGGGTTCGAGCAATTGCCATTTGATCCTCAAAAGCATTCTTCACTGCATTTTTGTATACTTCAAAATCTTTTATATTTTTTGTCTTCGGCTTTTTTAATTTTTCTTTGATTACATTTTGATCTGGATTTAAATCGATTTTTGAAACCCTAAATCCATATTTACCTGTGCTTTCTGAAACCTCCATAATTAACCCAGGAAGACCTCTGAGTTTCCAGGGACCAATATCAACAGGAATATCTGTGGTAAACCAAACGACAAAATCCCTTCCTCTAAAGGTAGTCATAGCTTTTTGACAACTAAAGTTATCTATTTGCTTTTTTTCATCAACTAAAGTCCAATTAATGGATTCTAATGTGTTTTTGATTTCATAAGTTCTTTCTGCCACTTTTTCTTTGAATATGATTTCATTATCTTGTTTATTTATATAATAAAATTCATAGAATTTACTTGGTATTACTTTTGATGACCTAATGTTTCCAAATTTATCTAATTCTCCGTCTTTGACTACTTCGGTTATTTTTTTTCCACTACCAGATTTTATATAAAATGATTCGTTGTTATTAAAATAAAGAATATGCGGCGTAGCCCAAAGTTCTCCCGAAGTATTTCTCAATAATTTATTATAATGTATAACTCCTGATTGGGCTAGTGCAACGTTTTCCAAGATAAAAATGTAGTAGTATACTATATTTCTAATTTTAAAAGTAAAAACCATTTCTGTAAATTTTAAAGTTTGATATAGTTTATGAGAGGTTTCAGAAAAAATATCATTCTTATTACGAACCATAAAATCATATTGTATAATGCCCGCAAACTGATCTTGAGCAGGTGCAACAAAAATCTGTATTAAAATCAATAAAAAGCAAATTAATAATTTATTCACAACATGATTTTATTTAAAAATCTCCAGACTAAGATCTTCTGCTTTCGGACATTCTTCGCAATTTTCTTTAAATTTAATGTCTCTTCTAGAAGATGAAGCTCTATACATAGCGTCAAAATCTTTTTGTCTGTTTTTAATTGCCATTCTATATCTATCCATATTTGAGAGTTTTCCTACCTCTGGCTTTTTTAATCTTTCTAAAACTTCTTTTTTATCAGGACTTAAGTTTACTCGGGCAACTCTAAAACTAAATTTGACTCTATCTTCTTCTGCTTCCAAGATTAACCCCGGCAATCCCCTTAATTTCCATGGACCATGAGATACTGGTATCTCTGTAGTAAACCAAACCGTATAGGTTCGTCCTCTAAAAAATCCAACAGCTTTCTGGCAGGTATATTTTCCTATTTTCTTATTTTCGGCAGATAGTTTCCATTTAATAGTAGCAGCACTATCTTCTGCCACAGTATACAGTTTTTTTACTATTTCTTCTTGAAAAATAAATTCCTTGTTTTCAAGATCTGTATATACATAATCCTTTGGTAGATCGCTTTGTATATCCATTCTCTCAAGCACTTTATCAGTTATCTCCATCTCATTTAGATCATCTATATTATCAATGCGTTCAGCCCAACCATTTCTAACATGA
This sequence comes from uncultured Aquimarina sp., assembly GCA_947498785.1. Classification (GTDB taxonomy): domain Bacteria; phylum Bacteroidota; class Bacteroidia; order Flavobacteriales; family Flavobacteriaceae; genus Aquimarina. The sequence goes on from CANMLS010000029.1 coordinate 48,648, forward strand.
AAAGAAATTTTATTATTAAAGTAAAGTTTATATGGCCTTGCAAAAGTAGTCCCATCAGGGTTATTTATGATAAAATGATAATTGACAATACCCGTAAACTGATCTTGTGCTTTTGTGGTTATTGTATTACCAATTGTAAATACAAACACTAAATATAAAATCTTCTTCATTTTAGTTCATAACTATTCAAATCTTTCTAAACTTCTATTATTTGGGTCTGGGCATTCATCACAACCTTCTAATAATTTAGCTCCCCTTGGTAGAGATGCCAATAACATTGCTCTTTCCTCTTTGGCTTTATTTTTTATAACTTCTTTGTACTTATCTAAATCAACTATACCCTTAGTGTCTGGTTGTTGTAACTTATCCTTCACTTTTTCAGTTTTAGGATTTAGATTGATTTTAATTGCTCTGAATTCATATTTCCCAGTTTCTTCGGTAACTTCTAGAATTAAACCTGGTAATCCTCTTAATTTCCATGGACCATGGGATACAGTAATTTCTGTAGTAAACCAAACTGTATACTCTCTACCTCTATACTTTGCTATGGCTTTCTGACAATCATAGTTCGCTATTTTTTTATGCTCTTGTTGTAATTTCCAAGGTATCGTCTCTAAAGTATCTTGAACTATATAGGATTTTTGTACTATTGTTTCTCTAAATATTAAATTATTAGACTTTATATTGGTATAATAGTAAGAAAATGGTAAACTAGTCTTCATAATTCTTTCTGTTACTTCTTCCTCATTTGGTTCATAAGATTCTTCTCTATTTTTATTTATTTTTTTAGCATCTCCGATTCTTTCATACATAGAAGTTTCATTATCAAAATAAAGCCTATAATGAGTTCCAAAAGAAGTACCTGTCGTATTATTAATAATTCTATTGTAATCTACTATAGCTGTTAATGCTTCTTGAGCATACAATCTATATGTAGCAATTACAACTAAAAAAAAGAATATATACTTGTTCATTTTTATACTAATTTTTTTAAATTTAAACCGTTTCTGTGTACTCTTATTATTTTATTAACATTCTTCTACAAGAATCCCAATTACATCACCATGCTCATTATAAGTACGTACGATTCTAGTACAATATGTATCATCTTCTGATACAATTTTTATAACATTGTCCTCTTCAACATTCATTTTATTATTACTACCTACTGCATATGTTGCATATGCACTTAAAAATATTCCTAAAGTTAAAACGATTTTTTTCATATTAAATCAAATTTTAAAAATTAATGATTTGTATTTTATTATATACTTACAGAAACGGTTTTCTTTTTTATTCAATCCAAAATCAATAGCATTTTTATATAGTACTTCTATCTTATTACAATAAGAAATAAGTGCATACCATCAATTTGATATTGATTAATAAAATTTATGTTGAAAATCCGATTACTGGGTAGGATAGTTGTATCGAATAGCAATACAATACTACAACATATTTTGAATAGGTTAAATATGGTAATCGCGTAATATTTTTGTGGTCGCTATGTGATTTACACAAAATCAAGCCAATAGGAGTATATTTTACATCTATTTTTTTTTGAAATAAACAAGGAATACTACCCATATAGTATTCCTTGTTTTTGATCATCATCAAAATCACCTACTCTTCTTCATCAGTTCCATTATTAGAAGTGTTTCTAGATGGTGGTCGATATAATTCTCTTTTGGCTGGTTGATCTTCGAATACATTATCTGCTGCAGCATTGATCTTACGCAATATTGCATACAAATCGTTTAATCGTTCTACACGATCTGCTGTATCTACAGTACGTGTACCTTTTTTTTGTTCTTGTTCTTTATTAGCACCCCGTAAGGTTTCTGCTAATTCTTGTGATTGATCCAGAAACCCTGATGATGCTCCTGCTTTTTCAAGCTCTATGCGATACCGTTTAATAGTATCTTTAAGCCCTTCCATATACTGGATCATCTTGGTTTGATTATCTTTTATTTTAGTAAACCCGCTAATACCAAATTGTTTTTGTATGGCTTTCTTGCCAGGAAACGCATCTAACACCCAATATTTTAATCGTTTAAAATACTTCTGACAAGTTTGCATAGCTTCTTCTACAACCTCTGTTTTTTGTCTTAATTGTGCCAGGTTAATGTTGTCTCCTCCTTCTGCAAAACCATCGGTTACTTGCTTTTCTAAATTAGTCAAAAAATCCTGATTTAATTTTTTATCAAATGCAGAGAATGCCTTAATATCCGTTTTTAAATGTTCTGAGGTAGTATCTCCCCATTCTAATAGCGAACTGTCACTATATGGATAGTTTCTTCTTGACATATTATATATTTAAGTGGTTAAAATTACCCACGAATATACAATAAAGTTTATGCTGACACCATTCTATTTATTGTCTATTTTAACCAATATAGCATAAGTCTTATTATGCTTGTTGTCAATCTTTCTTTGTATGTAGTAGCTCACACTCTACTTGTTGTTAGTTTTACTTGATATGTTGTAGAGCATACTCTATTTGTTGCTAGCTTTACTTGATATGTTGTAGCTCTTACTCTACTTGTTGTTAGTCTTACTTGATATGTTGTAGCTCTTACTCTATTTGCTGTTGACTTTACTTAACATGCTGTAGCTTTTACTCTACCTGTTGTTGGTCTTACTTAGTATGTTGTAGAGCATACTCACTATATGGCTAAGAAATCTTACTTTATTACTGAGGTTTTACAGAACAGTAATCAATTAACACTAATAACTTCTTACTGAATACTCTCTACTTAATTACTCTCTACTTAATACTTTGTACTTATTACTCTCTACTTAATACTTTGTACTTATTACTCTCTACTTATTACTCTGTACTTAATACTTTACACTCTGTACTCTAACACACAAACTACAACTTCTGTGTATAATAATTATAATCTGCTATTACCTTATCCACAAATTGTAATGGTTTCTCCTGAGGGGTCACATCCATCAAAGTACTTACTTTTTTTGAAAGCTCCAGAATGATATTATGATCTGCATTTCGTCTTGCATCGGTATAAATGGTTTTGATTTTTCGCATTTCTTCATCACTAAAAACTGTAACCTGTGGATATACCGCTACATAATCATCAGGGATATCAACGAGTATAGTCTCATGAAATTGCACCCTTTGTCGCTCACTAATTATGGTAGTCCCCGCAGCCATATCTCCTAAACGTTGCCCTTTTCCTCCCAATAAAATAGAGACTACCGCTATTCCTCCAAAAGCAAAAGAAATATCCAATAAACGAAGTAACCATCGAATCAAATAATTAGAAAAAGTAGGCCTTGACCCATCTAACTTTGCAACTTTTATTTTCATTGCAGCTTTACCAGGGGTTTTACCATCCCAAAATGTTTCCCATAACAAAAAATATAATAAAGCAGGTAAGCTTAAGATTAACCAGTATGTCCATTCATCTCCAGAGTCTAACCCCAAAGCTCCAAGTATAAATATCGCTATAATAAAATAGGTTATAATGATTAAGAGATCAATAAGATATGCCAATATCCGCTCACCAATTCCTGCAGCATTTTGCTGTATACTAACATTTTGAGCCGTTTCTATTTGAAAATTATCCATTAATTATGTTTCTTTGAACCTCTTAATTGATTGATACATGCGCGAGGCAGCTTTTGTAAAGCAAAATAAGGATAAATGGTTAAAATTTGAAAGTGTTCTGGTTAATAATACCCAAATAACTCCAGATGAACTTTCTAATCTGTATATCGAAATTACAGATCATCTTAGTTACGCACAAACATTTTATCCTAATAGTCAAACACTTAACTATCTAAACAGTTTAGCCTCGAGTGCACATCAAAAAATTTATAAAACAAAAAAGGAGAAAAAAAATAGATTGTATTCTTTTTGGGTTAAAGAGTTTCCTTTAGAATTCTACAAATATCAAAAGCAATTACTTATTACTTTTTTGATTTCTATTTTATTTACAGTAATAGGAGCTTATTCTGCGGCAACAGATGGTGCATTTGTGCGATCTATATTAGGAGATGGGTACGTTAATATGACCTTAGAAAACATTGCCAACGATGATCCTATGGCTGTATACAAAAAGATGGAAGAAACCAATATGTTTCTCGGTATTACCATTAACAATATAAGAGTTGCCTTATTATGCTTTTCATTTGGAGTATTATTTGGTATAGGAACCGTTTATATGTTAATGAGCAATTTTATTATGCTAGGTTCTTTTCAATATTTTTTCTACGACAAAGGGTTACTTTGGGAAAGTGCGCGTACCATTTGGATTCATGGAACTATTGAAATATCTGTAATCATCATTGCAGGTTGCGCTGGGTTGGTTGTTGGAAATTCAATTTTATTTCCAAAAACATATACTCGATTAACTTCTTTTGTACGAGGAGTCAAAGCAGGATTAAAAATTGTTATCAGTACAATTCCCTTTTTTATTATTGCCGGATTTTTAGAAGGTTTTGTGACAAGACATACAGAAATGCCAGATTGGCTGGCAATTATTATCATATCAGGATCTTTGGCTTTGATTCTGTTTTATTATGTTATATACCCAAGAGTACTTTATAAAAAATTAGTAAATGAACAATAATTACATCGAATTTAAGAAAAAAAGAGAGTTAGGAGATATTCTCACAGATACTTTTGCCTTTATAAGACAAAGTGGTAAGCACTTGTTATCAATTTTACTAAAAACCTCGGCAATACCATTTGTATTACTTTTATTAGCATCTGCATATTACACTCATACCTATGCTAATGTTTTTGACCCCATAAGTATATCAAGAGGAGAGTTTTTTAACTCTGGAACATTATTAATTTCATTATTTGCAATGTTTGCCATGCTGTTAATTTTTTATGGTGTCCTTTTTGGAACTGTGCTACATTATATTAAAAACTATATCGAAAACAAAGGTGTTGTACATTCTGAAACCGTAGTACAAGGAGTAAAAAACGATTTTGGCAAAATCATCGGACTAGGAGTTCTCTCTGGTCTGATCACTTTTTGTGGAACATTAATTTGTGTCATACCAGGTATATATTTATATGTTCCTATGAGTCTTGTTTTCTCCATACTAATATTTCGTAACACTAGCGTTTCTGATGCCATAAGTGATAGTTTTCATCTCATAAAAAATGAATGGTGGATAACCTTTGCTACTCTTCTTATTGTTGGGATAGTTATATGGATCATAAGCATGGTGTTTTCTATACCAGCCGCCGTCTATTCATACACAAAATTATTATCATCAGCCTCACAAGGGTCTATGGTAGATCCTACAGCTATGATCGATTGGGTTTTTATTGCTTTAAATACGATATCATCTGCCGCACAATATATATTGTATATTATAACTGCAATTTCTACTGCATTTATTTATTTCAATTTAAACGAAATAAAGCATGCCACTGGAGCTTTAGAACAAATAGATTCACTAGGTAACAACAAATAATTTGAAAATTTTTTACTGTTTTTTATTTTTCATTACCTTTTCCTTATCTGCTAAGATTCAAGACAGCACGGTTACTTCTATAACTCAGGAATTAGTATATGATCTTGATTCTCCAAAAGAGATCAAAAAATTGAATGATCAAAAAATACATGAATTTATAAAGCAAGATGATTTCAACTATACAGAATACCAAGAACCTGATAATTGGTGGACTCGATTAAAAAAATGGTTCAATCAGCTTTGGAACAAATTCAAATCCTGGTTTTTTGACATTGATGAAATTACAGGCTTTTGGGCAATCATATTTAAGTTATTACCTTATCTGTTGATTATTGGAGTATTATTTTTATTAGGTTGGTTATTCATGAAAGTGAACCCTAGTGATATGCTTTTAGAAAAACAAATCCCACCACAGGTAAAGCTCTCAGAAGATGAAGATATCATTCAAAATAAAGATATTCAACAATTGATTAATCAAGCATTACATCATAATAATTATAGGTTAGCTATTCGATATTACTATCTATTTGTTTTAAAAAAACTATCTGATTTAGAATTGATCACATGGGAAGCCCAAAAAACAAATACCGATTATACCAAAGAAATATCAGATGATCTCATAAAAAAGCAATTTACATCTATAACCAAATTATATGATTTTATTTGGTATGGGAGTTTTGAAGTAAACGAAAAATCGTATTTACAAGCAGAAAAAGAGTTTAAATCTATAACCAATCGCATACAATCTTGATTTGATGACAAAAGGATCCAAAATATTTATCATCATTATTATAGGGCTTATTGCGTTTCTAACCTATATGGAAGCTAGTGAACCAGCCCCTGTTAATTGGTTCCCTAGCTATTCTAAAACAGATAAAATTCCTTTAGGTACTTTTGTCTCCTATAATCTAATTAAAGAAGCATTTGATAGAAAGGGACTTAAAGATATTAATCAACCACCTTATGAGTTTCTTACCGATAATGATAGCATAACAGGAACCTATGTCTTTATCAATGGCTCTGTAGGTTTTGATAAAAGTGAGCTGGATAAAGTATTAAGTTGGGTAGAAAAAGGAAACACGTTATTTATATCTTCAAAAAATATAGGGTTTGAATTGTTAGACACTCTTAATTTAAATACTGATAATCTATTAGCTCTTGATGACATTAATACCAAACCTCTTGTCTCATTAACCAATACCAATCTAAAAAATGAAAATCCATTTTTATATGATCGGGATATTAGTAATCCATATTTTAGTGAAATAGATACCGTAAACACTACTATTCTAGGTGTTTCTCAACTATACAATGACACTTTATTGATAAAAGATCCAGAAATCAATTATATCAAACAACCTTTTGGGGATGGTCATATTTTGCTTCATACTTTTCCTGAAGCTTTTGGAAATTATTTTATGTTAAAAGAAAATAATTATCAATACACTCAAAATCTTCTGGCTTATATTAATCCCAAACAACAAATCCTTTGGGACAATTATTATAAATCGGGAAAAACATTTTATACCTCTCCTCTTTTTCTTCTATTAAGTAATCGGTATCTTAAATGGGCGTATTATTTTGTTATTATTGGAGTATTATTATTTATCCTTTTTGAAGGTAAACGAAAACAAAGAAGTATTCCTATTATTACTCCATTAAAAAATCAAACTTTATCTTTTACAAGAACGATTAGCGGTATGTATTTTGAAAAAGAAAAACATAAAGAAATAGCAACAAAACAAAATCTACTATTTTTGGATTATGTGCGCAACACATTAAGAATACCTACGGATACTTTGGATAAAAAAACCCTAACCGATATTGCTGCCAGAAGTAATAATACTATCGAGGAGACCAAAAATCTATTCAAATATTTTGAAGAAATAAATAAAAAACCAAAAATAGAGAAAGATGAATTAATGAAATTATACGAATTGATTACCAAATTCAAAAGTAAATCATAATCATCACTACTCTTTTAAAGAATACTATATGGAAAACGAAGAAATCAAAAATACTACAAATTCTGAACAAACTCCAGCTGTAGAATCATCTGAGCAAGATTTAGATTTTCAGAATAGAATTGACCTTAGTGAACTACAACAGGTAGTAGAAAAATTAAGAGCCGAACTCGCTAAAGTTATTGTTGGTCAACAGGATTTTATCGAATTATTGATTGTTTCTCTTTTATCTAATGGTCATGTTTTAATAGAAGGGGTACCTGGAATTGCTAAAACGATTACAGCTAAACTATTTGCTAAAACATTAAAGACCGAGTTTAATCGTATTCAGTTTACCCCTGATCTTATGCCTAGTGATGTGTTAGGAACTTCTATTCTTAATATGAAAACCAGTGATTTTGAGTTTAAAAAAGGGCCTATTTTTTCGAATATGGTACTCATTGATGAAATCAACCGTGCTCCTGCCAAAACTCAAGCCGCTTTATTTGAAGTCATGGAAGAAAGACAGGTAACCATAGATGGCACACAATATCCTATGGATCCTCCATTTATGGTATTAGCAACACAAAACCCTGTAGAACAAGAAGGCACTTATGCTTTACCAGAAGCACAACTAGACAGATTTTTATTTAAAATAAAAGTCGACTACCCTACATTGGAAGAAGAGGTGAATATTTTAAAAACACATCATGAGAGAAAAACTGCAAAACCTCTGGAGTTGGTTAATACCATCTTAACACCACAGAAACTAATAGAATTTAAGGCAAAAACTCAAGAGATAATCATAGAAGAAAAGATTCTAGGATATATTGCAGAAATAGTAACCAAAACCAGAACACATCCGCATTTATATTTGGGCGGATCGCCAAGAGCATCTTTAGCTGTAATGAATGCTTCTAAAGCTTTTGCAGCAATTAACGGAAGAGATTTTGTAACACCCGAAGATATTAAGAAATCACTTTTCCCAGTATTACGTCATCGTATTATCCTATCACCAGAACGTGAGATGGAAGGAATGACTACTGAGAATGTTATTGAAATGATCCTGCAATCTGTTGAAATACCACGCTAGTTTTGATCAAATTCTTGAAATCATTGTATTTTAGTTTCAGAGTATTTTACACTCTCGCACTGCTATCGATTCTTTTTTTAGTATCCTATTGGTTTAATGCGTTATACCCAATTGTCTGGCTTTTGGTGTGGGGATTTATAATTATCTCTTTATTTGATATTATAATCCTATACAATACAAAAAAGGGAATTGAAGCTAATAGAATTTTACCCGATAAATTTTCGAATAGTGATTTTAATGCCATTCCTCTGCGTATAAAAAGTAATTATCAATTTACCACAACCGTCGAGATCATCGACGAAATACCAGTGCAGTTTCAGAAACGTGATTTCCTTAAAACTGTTAGAATACCTATTAAATCTATATTTGATTTTGAATATGCTCTGCGTCCTGTGCAAAGAGGAGAATATACTTTTGGAAGCTTGTATATATATGCCATGACCAGGATAGGTTTTGTAAAACGTCGTTATAGTTTTGATAAATCGGCTATGGTAAAAGTATATCCTTCTTTTATACAAATGAAAAAATATGATTTCTTAGCCATTGACAACAAATTAACTCAGATTGGCCTCAAGAAAATTCGTCGTATTGGTCATACTATGGAGTTTGAACAGATTAAAGAATATGTCGTTGGCGATGATGTGCGAACTATTAATTGGAAAGCTACGGCAAAACATGGTAATTTAATGATTAATCAGTTTCAGGACGAGAAATCTCAACCTATCTATTCTATAATCGATGCCAGTCGTGTCATGAAAATGCCATTTAATGAATTGAGTTTATTGGATTATGCTGTAAATAGCACCTTGGCTTTTTCTAATATCGCGCTCAAAAAACATGACAAAGTTGGCATGCTATCTTTTTCTAATACAGTAAATAATTTTTTGCCAGATAGCGGAAAAAAAACATATATCAACACTATATCAGAAACGTTGTACAATGTCAAGACTCAGTTTTTGGATTCTGACTTTGGATTATTATATGCTCATGTAAAAAAGCAAATTAACCATAGAAGTTTATTATTATTATACACTAATTTTGAGCATATTTCATCACTAAAAAGACAACTTCCATATCTTCAAGCCTTAGCAAAAAAGCATTTACTGGTTGTAATTTTCTTTCAAAACACAGAACTGGATGCTTTAATACATCAAAAAGCAGAAGATACACAAACCATATATGACCAAACCATTGCTCAACAATTTGCCTACGACAAAAAAGTAATGGTAAAAGAGTTGCAAAAGCATGGTATCCAAACCGTACTTACCACTCCCGAAAACCTCACCGTAAATACTATTAACAAATATCTGGAGATTAAAGCGAGAGGATTATTATAATTTCATCAATAGCTTTTTAATTCTGCCATAGTATTGTATTAATACAAAAAAGAAAATGCATGCTCTGTAATGATTATATCTCTACTATACATTTCATCCTCTAAAAATAACAACTCAGTATTTTAATTTATAAAAGACATATCGTTTTATAGACTTTTGAATCATCAAAAAACAATAAACTATAAAACTTTAATCGCATGAAAACTCTAGCTTTAATCGTAGCCCTTATAATTTCTAATTTTCTCTCACATGCACAAGACAATAGCAAAGGAATAACTATTACCGTAACGGTTCCTAATGTTACAAGCTCAGAAGGAGAAGTTCTTTTTGGATTATATGACGAAAATACATTTATGAAAACTGCTCCTATAAAAGGAGAAAAAAGTATGATCACTGATGGTGTAGCAAAAATTACTTTTACCAATATTCCTGCAGGTGTATATGCTATCTCATGTTTTCATGATATAAACGGAAATAACAAAATGGATTTTGAACCTAACGGAATGCCTAAAGAGAATTATGGTGTATCAAACAATAGTATGAGTTATGGACCACCTTTATGGAGTGAAGCAAAATTTGAAGTGACTTCAGAAAACCTAGAACTTGAAATAAGAATGTAAATAAAATACAGGCATTCATCAATCAAAAAAAGAATTGCACCTCATCAGTGCAATTTTTTTACAATCACACATAGATAAAACAAATTTTTAGTAATTTTTTAATAAATAATATCGATAGCTTTCCTATTTTTGTTGCCCAAAATACAACCTATGACTATTACACAATTGAAATATGTTTTAGCCGTTGCTGAAAACAAGAATTTTACCAAAGCTGCCGAAAAAACTTTTGTTACCCAGCCTACGTTAAGTATGCAAATACAAAAACTTGAAGAAGAGCTGGACATTTTAATTTTTGATCGTAGTAAAAAACCTATTGAGCTTACTGAAGTTGGTAATAAACTTGTGCAGCAAGCCAGAAATATTGTAAATGAAAGTGAGCGTATTCAGGATATTGTGGATCAACAAAAAGGGTTTATTGGAGGAGAGTTTAAAATTGGTGTTATTCCTACAATAATGCCGACCTTATTACCAATGTTTTTAAATCATTTCATAAAAAAGTACCCAAAAGTCAAGCTAAAGATTGAAGAGTTAAACACAGAAACAATAGTAGAACGCCTTCTGGATGGTCATCTCGATGCCGCTATTGCTGCTACTCCTTTAGAAAACGAAAATATAAAAGAAAGAGTATTGTATTATGAACCTTTTGTTGGATATATTCCTTCTAACCATAGGTTAAATCAGAAGAAAAAAATCGACACTACAGATCTTGATATCGATGATATGTTACTCCTAGAAGATGGTCATTGTTTTAGAGATGGTATTATTAATTTATGCAAAACTAAAAAGAGCTATGAAGAAGATCATTTTCAATTAGAAAGTGGAAGCTTTGAAACATTAATAAAACTTGCTAATGAAGGCCTAGGTATGACTTTATTACCATATTTACACACTTTAGATATTAAAAGTACCGAAAAAAGTAATCTTCATTACTTTAATGAACCTTCTCCTGCCAGAGAAGTAAGTTTGATTTTTAATAAAAGTGAATTAAAAATGCAAATCATTGAAGCTTTACATTCCTCTATAGCAGGAATTGTAAAAGGAGCCATTGCATTTCAAAATGTACAGATCATCAGCCCTCTTTCAAAAATAAAAAGCGACTAGAAAGTCGCTTTTTATTATTATGATTTTAAATAGATTAAACAAGATTGTAATTCTGGTTGTTTTATTGTTAGTGATTGAATCCAAATTTTTAATTCTTCAATCTCATGTGGAAGTAATCTGTTTAGTGCTTTCAGGACTTCCTTTGTAAAAAGATTAACATCAAAACTTACTTTCTTAAGCACTGTCTTGGTATAATCAAACATCGCTCTGGCCATAAATTAATAGGGGTTTAAATATTAGGTTTAAACAAGTAATTGTAGGAATAAGCTTACTGTTTTTAAAGTTGTTCAAGCTAATATATGCAAATAAAACCAAAAAAGCAGTCCTTTAGCGCTTATTTAACATTGTTAAAAATTGTTATCGCCATCTAAAAGATCTCCTAAACCTCCTAGTATACTTCCTTCTCCTTTACTTTTACCTCCTGCTCTAGGTGCTGAAGCTAATACCCTATTAGCAAGCCTACTAAAAGGAAGAGATTGAATATATACCACACCTGGACCTGTTAATCTAGCAAAGAAGAGTCCTTCTCCTCCAAAAATGGTGTTCTTTATTCCTTTTACACGCTCAATATCATAATGTATACTACTAGAAAATCCAATAATACAACCCGTATCAATTTTTAATTTCTCTCCTGTTTGTAATTCTTTTCGAGCTGTAGTTCCTCCAGCGTGTACAAAAGCCATACCATCGCCTTCTAACTTTTGCATAATAAAACCTTCTCCTCCAAACAGTCCTCTACCTAATTTTCTGGAAAACTCTATTCCGACAGAAACTCCTTTGGCGGCACATAGAAAAGCGTCTTTTTGGCAAATAAATTTACCTCTATATCTCGATAAATCTATAGGAATAATTTTACCTGGATATGGTGAAGCAAAACTTACTTTCTTTTTCCCTCCTACTTCATTATAAAAAGCTGTCATAAATAAACTTTCTCCCGTTAATAACCGCTTACCAGCTCCAAAAATTTTACCTAAAACCCCATTATCCTTCTCTGATCCATCGCCAAAGATCGTATCCATTTTTATACCATCGTCCATCATCATAAAACTTCCTGCCTCTGCAATTACTCCTTCTTGTGGATCAAGTTCTATTTCTACATATTGCATTTCTTCTCCAACAATCTCATAATCGATTTCGTGTGCTATCATATTATTAAATGTTTTAATTATTCATTAATTGCTATATAAGTATGCATTTTTTTGAATATGTTACATTATCTTATGGTTACAGAAACGCATTTTAAAAAATTAGACTAATCATTGCTCAAAAAAAATGTTCTTACAATCGTTTCGAACTATTTATTTTTCTGATACCGTATCAATGTTAAGATAATCACTAACGGTTGGGTCAACGCAAAATTTCTGACCAGTCTTTACATTTTTGATAATCACAAAATCATGATCTTTAAAAAATGGAGATTTAACATAATCATGAATGTTAATACCTAAAAAATATAATTCTCCAATTCTAGTCATAGCTTTCCAGTCTTTTAACAGAATGTTTTTCTTGATCATATAATTACAAATGGTTTCAAAAAAAATTGCATACCCAGTACAATGAGTATATTCGCTAGTTATTAACTTATTAGGATCAATATCACTTTTAGATGTGGTAAAATGTAACTTATCATTAGTAAGTATTGTCGCTTTTTCAAGTATTGATTCGATATCTATAAGATCCTCTTCTGTTAATTCCTTTTCTATAAAATTGATTAAACTTTTATCTTTTACTTCATAGCTTTTTCTTGAACCAACAGTTTCATATTTAACAATAACTCTATAAATGGTAGCTTTAAATATAAAAAGTAATAATGCAAAACTACTGAGGATATATATTTTTCTATACTTCATCTTGATAAACACATATCAGAGACATAATGTACTTTAAAAGATAATTGGTTAAATATTGCATTTTTCACTTTATACCTTATAGTATTTAGCTTTTAACTTTAACAGTCCACTCAAAATTAAATGTAGACACCTCTATACCATCTGTATTTGTCCCTATAGATTTCATCCAAACTGTTTGTCCTTCTCCAGTTTCTAATGTTTTTTTAATTGCATCTTCTATCAAATGACCATCATTACATACAAAAGTAATTCTTCCTGTAGCCTTTTTTGTAAACGTTGCATTATTGTTTACAACTAGCATAGAAATTTTTCTACCACTATCTCTTATATAACTTGTGACCATGGCTCCTGTAGTAAGCTCTGCAGCCATTCCTTGTACAGCCCAGAAGATAGAATTAAAAGGATTTTGATTTATCCATCCATGCTTTACACGCACAATGCAACTGTTTCTATCGATAGTTTTTACACGTACTCCACACAACCAGGCAGAAGGTAATTTAAACAATAAAAAAGTATTGAGCTTGCCTGGTGTAATATTCATGTTTTTATATTTAGTCTACACAATATAAGTAAAAAGTAATTGCATACAAAAAAGGCTTTAATCATAAAATTATGTTAAATTATGGTACTATGTTTTGCATAATACCTTTTTTTAACCATATATTTGTATAAGAAACTATTATATACTTTTACAATGTCAATCAAAAATCACAAAAATATTGCAACATTTATTCATCTGGGTGCATTCTCTAGATACTTTATTCCTTTTGGAAATTACATTGTTCCTATTCTATTGTGGACCACGAATAAGGACAAATCAGAATTCATCAACGATCATGGTAAAGAGGCTATCAATTTTCAATTAAGCATATTATTATATACGATCATTCTGGGGATATTTTCGTTTCCGTTTTTTATTTTCAATATTTTTGGAGATGCTACAATATCAGATTTATTTCATTTTAATGACATATCCATAAACTTTTCTGATGCAGGAGGGTTTCGAACTCTTATTGGAGCTTCTTTCATTGGTATAATAGCATTAATTGGTTTTTTTCTAGAAATAGTCTTTGTAATCAGTGCAGCGATAAAAGCAAATAAAGGAGAAGAATATAGATATCCATTATCCATAAGATTTATAAAATAATGAAGTCTGAAATTAATATAAAGTATATTCTAAATTATGACACATGTTGTTGTAATAAAAACATCAAAAGAACAGAAGTACACTATAAAATTTAACCTAATCAATTATTTTTTAACATCTGTTTTTATAGCCCGTGCAGTATTTACTGATCAATATTTTTTAAGGTAACCATCAATCAAACATCAATCAAAAAATGAACAGTTTAACATTTAAAAATTAGTTTTATGAAGATCGAAAACACAAAAGCGCAAATGCGCAAAGGTGTTCTGGAATATTGCATACTTTCTATCCTTAAGGACGATGATGCTTATGTTGCCGAAATTTTGGGAACCCTTAAAGACGCAAAGATGCTTGTGGTAGAAGGCACAATATATCCCCTGTTGACAAGACTCAAAAATGCAGGATTATTAAGTTATCGTTGGGAAGAGTCAACCTCAGGACCACCTCGTAAATATTATGGACTCACAGAAACAGGAAAACTGTTTCTCAAAGAATTAAATACCACTTGGGATGAATTACAGCACGCTGTAAATCTGGTAACCAAACAAAAAAAGAAGTAAAATGAACAAGACAGTTAATATAAATTTGGCAGGCATATTTTTTCATATAGATGAAGACGCTTATCTAAAACTGCAACGTTATCTAAATGCTATAAAACGCTCATTCACCGATTCACAAGGAAGAGATGAGATTATAGCAGATATCGAAGCTCGTATTGCAGAGTTGTTTGGTGAAAAAATAAAGAATGAACGACAGGTTATTGGAAGTCAAGAAGTTGAAGAAGTTATAACCGTAATGGGGCAACCTGAAGACTACAGGTTAGATGAAGAAATCTTTGAAGACGAACCAAAAACAACACCGAATCAAAAATCAAAAACATCAAGACACTTATTCAGGGATACAACAAATTCTTATGTAGGTGGTGTAAGTTCTGGATTAAGTCACTATCTAGGGATAGAAGCAATTTGGATTCGGTTAGCATGGATATTATTTACAATCTTCTCTAGTGGAGCATTTGTTCTTATCTATATAGCTTTCTGGATTTTTGTTCAAGAAGCTAAAACTACAGCAGATTTTCTTGCGATGAGAGGAGAAGCAGTAAACATTAGTAATATAGAAAAGAAAATTAAAGAAGGATTTGATGGCGTTGCTGATACCGTAAAAAATGTAGATTATCAAAAATATAGTAATAAAGTAAAAAACAGTTCTACTACTTTTTTTGATGCTTTGGGAGATGTATTATTATTCTTATTAAAGATTTTTGTAAAGTTTATTGGTATCCTTCTTATCATTGCTTCAGGTGTAATTTTAATCAGTCTTTTTATAGGTTTATTTACTTTGGGAACATTTGGTTTTATGGATACTCCATGGGTCGAATATATCCAAGTTGGCAGTCACCCTGAGGTACCATTATGGTTAATTTCCTTATTGTCGTTTTTTGCAGTCGGAATACCATTTTTCTTTTTATTCATTCTTGGATTGAAGATTATGATTAAAAACCTAAAATCTATAGGTACCCCAGCAAAACTAGGTCTATTAGGAGTTTGGATGCTTTCATTAATAGGATTGGTAATTATCGGAATCAGACAAGCGACTCTAGAAGCCTATGACGCACAGATAATCACAGAAAAAGAAATACTTCCTATAACCAGCAATGACACATTATCCATAAAAATGGAAGGCAACAGTAGATATGTCAGACACTTAAAACATAAACATGATTATAAGATCAAACGTGATGAACAAGGTAATCGAGTAATTGTTATTCAGGATGTAGAATTATATCTTAAAGCTTCTAAGAATGATTCCACTGTAGGAATTTCTATAGAAAAGAAAGCTCAGGGAAGATCTTATGAAGAAGCTTCAAAAAGAGCTGAAGCACTTAAATATGCATACGAGCTTGATGGTGATACTTTACTATTAAATGGTTATGCTATTACCGAATATGCCAACAAATATAGAGATCAAGAAATTAAAGTGATCTTAACACTACCCGAAGGAATGACAGTATTCGCTGATGATAATACATCAGGCTACAACAATTCCTGGAAATATGATGACTATATCACTTTAAACGGAAAAGAAGGAAACTATGCAAAATTGGTGAATGGAAAATTTGAATGTGATACATGCATCGAAGATCAAGATGAATGGGAGTACTATGAATCTCAAAATGATGATGATAGCATCAAGATAAATATCAACTCTAATGATGAAGATTTTAAATTAAAAATTGATAAAGATGGTGTAGAACTAAATAACGAACCTGTAAAGCTAAAAATAGATGAGAACGGAATAGAAATTAAAACCGAAAATTAAATCAACATCAATCAAAAAACGAACAGTTTAAAATCATTAAAACATAAAATTATGACCACTCTAGCCAAAATTTTAGTAACCTTTTCCTTATCATTAATTTGTTGCTCATGTAACCTTGCTTTTAATGGAGTTAGAGGAAAAGGAGAAGTAATAGAAAAAGAAAGAACCATCAATTCTGATTTTGATGCCATTAAAGCCAGCAGAGGATTAGATGTTATACTTATTAGTAGTCCTAACAAAAAAGTGATAGTTGAAGCCAATAAAAATCTACACGATCATATTGAAATCTATGTTGAAGGCAATACACTAAGAATAACCTCTGATGAGAACATATATTCTGCTGACGAAAAAAAGGTTTATGTTTCTTATACCAAATTAAACAAGGTACATGTTAATAGCGGTGCAAGTGTTTCGTCAGAACAAGAAGTAGTTCAAAAAGATCTTGATCTTAGTGCTACAAGCGGTGCAGATATAAAATTAGAAATAAAGGCAGAAACTGTAACAACATTTGTTACAAGTGGCGCAATGATGAATCTCTCAGGAAAAGTTAATAATCATCACGCAAAAGCTACTAGTGGAGCCGATATACGTGCTCAAGACCTTTTAAGCTTATCTACCGAAGCAAAAGCTACTAGTGGAGCATCTATTAGGATTCATGCTAAAAATGAATTTACAGGAAAAGCAACAAGTGGAGCAGATGTGGTATACTATGGAAAACCAGAAAAAGTATCCGAAACAGACAATTCTGGAGGAAATGTTAGAAGGCATTAAAATCAAATGATTTAAAACTGTCAAATTTCAATATCCTTTAATGTATCTTATACGTATGAAAAATTTTATTTTATATATTCTTCTGATATTCGCTTTTAGTTCGTGTTCTAATATCACAAACAAAAAAGGAAAAATACTCATTATTGTTTCTAACATAGAATATATGGGGGATCCAGAAAAGCATTTTGCAGGTAATAATCTGCTTGAGGTAGCTCCTCCATATCATGTTTTTTCATCACATGGTTATAATGTAGATTTTGCTTCGCCTTCTGGAGAAAAAATCCCTTTCTCTATGGAGCCATTGGGTATTAGTAGTTATACCATAAAATACGAAAACTTTATGGAAAAAGTAAATCAATCCATAACACCAGAAAAGATTATACCTGCTAATTATGATGCCGTATATATAGGTGGAGGTTATGGTCCGTTATTTGACGTTGCTGTAGAAGAAAAATTATTATCTGTAATAGCTTCTATCTATGAAAATGGAGGAATCCTAGGTGGATGTGGCCACGGACCAGGAGCATATGCCAATGTAAAGTTATCTAATGGGAATTTTTTGGTAAGCCAAAAGAAAATCACAGGCTTTCCTAATTCCACAGAAAAAACCAAGGCTTGGGCAAATGAAGGAACATTGCTGCCTTTTTTAGTAGAAGATCAACTTAGAAAAAACGGAGCTATATTTCTAACAAAAAATGACTTAGAAGATAAACATGATATTGTAATCGATCAAAGAATCATAAGTACTATGTTTCTTCCTTCAGCCGCAATAGTCGCAAAAGAAATGATCTTACAACTTGAAGAACAATAGAATATAGATCAACATATTTTAATAATAATAACAACCTAACCAATTAATCAACCAAAATAAGCTGTCTGATAAGCAAAACTAACCGACCTTGAGCTTTTCAGGCAGCTTTTTTACCTCGTGAATTCACTGTTATTCATTTAGGTCATTAATTTTATCCTTAACAGTACCGCGTTCTCCCAATCTAACAATCATTAACAGTATACGGGCAACAAATCCCGGATTAACTACAATTTTTGCCTTTTCTGCTACTTTAATATCTCTTTCTTTTATCAAATCAGAAATCATATTATCTTGAGTATTTGCTAACGCTACAGCAAATTTCCAAGCTCCATCTCTGGCTAGTTTCATACTAAAGTCAACTAAGAAATCATCGACATTACGGGTTAACTTCAATATTTTTTTTAATGTAGGCCAAATCTCAGCTAGATCATTCTCTACATCTTTGACTAATGAAGATAATACTTCATTTATTTTATCAAAATCTCCTTTAAGGTTTTCTATATTATCACCCTTTGAGACTTCTGCGGCAGCTATACCCAAATCTAAGTTGATATGAGCATTTATACCTATCAATAAATGTTGCAGTACAATTGGCCAATACTTACTAGACAGATTAAACGCCTTTTCCCATGATTTGGTAACTTCTTTGTTTTTCTGAAATGTGAAATAAGCATGAAGATATCTATTTGCAAATATCACGTCTAGTTTTTCCATTCTTGGACCATCATCAAAAAAATCATTCTCTATACCTTCCTTAACTTTGATGGTTACCTTTTTATATAAAGTCGCAAAATACCCTAATGGATTATTATTAGTTTTCGATTCAATTATAATATTCTCCAAAGTAATAATAACATCTCCTATTGTAAGTACAGGTTTCAAAGTTCAGATTTATTTTTTAGGTTCTAAAAGACACAAAACATATATTCTTATTTCTTCTCCTTTGTGTAACTCTTATTTAATCTTTAAGTCTATTTATATTTGTAAATAAGTTTTATATAGAAAACTATACTTAAAATTAAAAAAAACTGTTTTATTAGCGTATAAATATCAAACAAATATGAGAACTTCACTACTATTACTATTTGCTCTTCTAGTATTTGCAAATACATTTGGACAAAAAGAAAAGGTAAAGGGAAACAAAATTGTTAGTACCGAAGAGTTAGATATAGAAGCCTTTCATACCATCGAAATATACGAAAATTTTGAGGTTACACTAGATGAAAGTAGCGATCATCAAGTTAGAATTGAAGCTGACAGTAATCTTCAGGAATTAATACAAATTATTGTTCAGGATAGTGTTTTGACTATAAAATCTGATAAAGACCTAAGGAGGGCAAAAGCTTTAAATCTTAACATTTCTTATGCTTCTGAGTTAAAAAAAATTAAGGTTTATGACAAAGTAAATGCAAAATCATTATCACCTATAACTTCTGGAGAATTCATTGTTGAAGCAAACGATAATGCAGAGATATTCTTAACTATAGACGCTGGTAAAGTAAATTATACTGGTAGCGGAAAATCTAACACCGAATTACATACTACAGCTAGAGAAGTTATATACCAGATTAATGATAATTCTGAATTAAAAGGTATTATCACTACAGATAGCCTTACAGTTGATTTATACCAAAGAGGATATGTCAAACTTGAAGGAGAAGTAAAATCGATGTTAGTAAGAGCTGATAACGATACTGATTTTTATGGTGAAAAGTTAAGTGCTACAAAAACTACCTTAATAGCAGAAGGAACAAGCGATTGTTTCCTATTAACTAATGAAGAACTTAATATAGATGCTAAGGACAAAACTGAAATATACCTGCTCGGTGAGCCCAAAATTAGTATAAAAAAATTCACAAATGAAGCCACTTTATATAAGAAAAATATAGACTACGTTCCTAGTAAGTTTAGATTGAAATAAGATAACCATTTAACATATGTTCAGTAAAAAACCCGCTATTTAGCGGGTTTTTATTGCTTTATTTTTATCAAACAATATTATGATGCAGAAACCTCTTCATTAGTTTCGACCGTTGCCAAGTATCTTTCTGCATCCAATGCCGCCATACATCCAGTTCCGGCAGCAGTAACAGCTTGTCTATATTCTTTATCTTGAACATCTCCAGAGGCAAATACCCCAGGAATGTTTGTTTTTGTAGATTTACCTTCGGTAATAAGGTAGCCCGTGTCATCCATTTCTAACTGTCCTTTAAAAATATCGGTATTAGGCTTATGACCAATAGCTATAAATAGTCCTGTAATCTCAATTTCTGACTTCTCTCCTGTTTGATTATTCACCATTCTTAGTCCTTCTACTACCTGATCTCCCAATACTTCGTCTACCTCTGTATTATATAATACCTTAAGGTTTGGTGTATTGTTAACTCTGTGTTGCATAGCCTTAGAAGCTCTCATATAATCCTTACGAACTAACATGGTCACACTAGAACAAATATTTGACAGATATGTAGCTTCTTCTGCAGCAGTATCTCCTGCTCCAACAATTGCTACATCCTGCTCTTTATAGAAAAAACCATCACAAACTGCACATGCAGACACTCCTCCACCTCTTAATTTTTGCTCACTAGGTAATCCTAAATATTTTGCAGTAGCTCCAGTAGAAATAATTACTGTTTCTGCTTCTATTTGGGTTGAATTATCCACGGTAACCTTATGAATTCCTCCATGGTCTTTACTAAAATCTACAGAAGTAACCATTCCAATACGTACTTCTGTACCAAAACGTTCTGCTTGTTGTTGTAGCTGTACCATCATAGTTGGCCCATCTATTCCTTCAGGATATCCGGGGAAATTATCTACTTCTGTTGTGGTAGTTAATTGCCCTCCTGGTTCCATACCAGTATACATAATTGGTTTAAGATCTGCTCTTGCTGCATATATCGCTGCTGTGTATCCCGCAGGTCCAGAACCTATAATAAGACATTTTATTCTTTCTATTGTATCAGACATATTCTTTTCATTTTGTTATGATGTAAAAGTAGCAATTTGATCATAAACCTTACATTAAAGTTATTAAGAATTGTTATTAA
Source organism: uncultured Aquimarina sp. (assembly GCA_947498785.1). Classification (GTDB taxonomy): domain Bacteria; phylum Bacteroidota; class Bacteroidia; order Flavobacteriales; family Flavobacteriaceae; genus Aquimarina. The sequence continues at coordinate 70,147 of CANMLS010000029.1, forward strand.
CCTATAAAGTTCAATTATTGATTTTTTTCTTCATACTCAATACTATTACATTTACATTCAATAAAATTTCTTAATAAGATTATGATCTTTTTTGATGTATTAGATATTTTAGGAACTGTTGCATTTGCAATATCCGGAGCATTAAGTGCTATGAACCGAAAATTCGACCTTTTTGGTATTTTTATAATCGCGTTTGCAACTGCAATTGGAGGAGGAACAATTCGTGATATACTCATTGGTAATACTCCAGTTTCTTGGATGCAGAATACTGCTAATATATACTTGATTGGTGGAGTTACTGTGTTGTCAATTATACTAAGAAACAAATTAGATTACCTTAAGAAATCTCTTTTCTTATTTGACACTATAGGATTAGGCATTTTTACCATTATCGGAGTAGAAACAGGTATTCAAACTGGAATAGCTCCTATAATCTCTGTCGCTTTAGGAGCAGTGACGGGATGTTTTGGTGGCGTAATCAGAGATATTTTATGTAATGAAATTCCTGTGATTTTTAGAAAAGAAATTTATGCAACAGCTTCTATAGCAGGTGGGATATGTTTTATGGTTCTATATTCATTTGATTTGAATCATAACATAATATACATCTCTACCGCTTTCCTAATCATTATAATTAGATTATTGGTAGTAAAATATAAGGTATCATTACTATTATTTACTATCAGAGATAGAAATACTATTGAATGAATTTTAGTACCTTTTGAGGATTAATCTCATATCCTGTCAATCAATAATGAAATTCAAATCTAAATCAGATCATTATCATAAAAAAGTAAGTGAAAGTTTTGAGCGTCAGAAATTCATGAAGCTGATTAATGCTAAATTAACAGATGTCCAACCTGGATATTGCGAAATTCATGTCCCTTATGACCCTAATCTCACACAACAACATGGTTTTTTTCATGCTGGAGTGATTAGTACCGTAGCCGATAATACCGCTGGTTATGCAGGTTTTTCATTAATGGAAGAAAATTCTTCTGTATTAACCGTAGAATTTAAGATCAATCTAATGGCACCAGGAGATGGTGAATTGCTCATTGGAAAATCAAATGTTTTAAAAAATGGCAGAACCTTAACGATATGCAAATCTGAAGTGTTTATTGTTAAAAACGGAAAAGAAAAACTATGCGCTGCGGCACAAATAACATTAATTGAACTCAAAAACAGCACGGATGATATTGCCAAGGGTTAATCTATATATTTCAAACTTGATATTGGTTAATCATATGCTTTCGACCAAATTTTTTTTAACCTAGTAATAAAAATAAAGTAATGATTTTTAGAGAAGCAACTCAAGAAGATCTTTTAACAATTGTACAAATGATTGCTAATGATGATCTTGGCAAAACCAGAGAAAATTTCCAAACACCATTACCCAGTGAGTATGTCGATGCTTTTAGAGCCATCTATAGTGATCCTAATCAGGAATTAATAGTGATAGAAGATACTAATTATCAAGTAATAGGAACACTTCAGCTTACTTTTATTCAATATCTTACCTATCAAGGCGGAATACGGGCTCAAATTGAAGCCGTAAGAATTAGAAACGATCAAAGAGGCAAAGGAATAGGCAAAAAAATGTTTACATGGGCTATAGAAAGAGCCAAACAAAAAGGTGCACACGTATTACAGCTTACAACAGATAAAAAAAGACCAGAAGCAATTAAGTTTTATAAAAAATTTGGATTTAAAGATTCTCATGAAGGTATGAAACTTCATTTTTCTGTTTAACACATTAGATTAAGTAATCAAAAAATGGATACTAAAACAATAGGTATTATAGGTATCGGAGCAATTGGATCTGTAATTGCATCTCTGATAAAATCTCAACATCTGCTCAATACACACTACTATAACAGATCACCAAGAGAAACGATAAAGATAAAAAGAGGTAATATAAAAATTGAATTCTCAATACATTGTAATATTTACATTGATAAAAAACAACATTTAGATTGGTTAATTATTTGTTTAAAAGAACATCAATTCAAGAATGCAAAAAAATGGTTATCCAAACTCATAAGTCCTTCAACAAAGATTGTGGTAATTCGTAATGGTTTACAACTAAAAGAACCTATTCTAGAATTTACTTCAGAAGACTATATTATAGAATGTATGATAGATTGTCCTGTGCAACCAGATTCTGGTGGATTTTATGAACAGTTAAGAAAACCAACTATTACAATTTCTAAAAAAGAAGTATTAAAAGAATTCTCTGATTTATTTAATAAAAGAGAACTTAATATCAGAACTACTTCTGATTTTAAAACCGAGAGCTGGAAAAAAATATGTGAAAGTTCTACTCTAGGTGCAATTCTATGTATAACAGGAGAAACTTGTCGGATTTTCAAAAATCCAAAAACACAGGAATTCTATAAAAACCTGCTTATCGAAGGTATAAATGTCGCAAAAGCAGATGGAGCCAATATTAATGATTCGTTTATTGATGAAATACTTGATAAACTTACCAAATATCCAGACACAAAAGGAAGTTCTATGCTAACAGATAGATGCAATGGAAATCCAATTGAATTAGGTGCAAAAAATGGTGTAATCAAAAAAATAGGTGCTTTTTATCAAATCAACACTCCTCTTACCAATTCAATTTGTACTATTTTAAGCAAAATAAATTGCTCTTCAAAATAACCTAGTATAACAAATACTCCCTATATTACTTTTTATCAAAATCTTATCCTTTTTAGGATAGAATAATAATCCTTATTTGTACTTTTGCGCCAAATTTAACATGTATTGATAAGGATTTTTTTTTCCATACTATTATTTGCTTCTTTTGCTATAAGACCTGCGATACAAATTAGTAATGTTCTTTATTATCAATTCAATATTGATACTATTGTAGAAAAATATTGTATCAACAAAGAACGACCAAGACTAAATTGTAATGGAAAATGTTATTTAATGAATCAGATGAAAGCTAAAACTCAACCGTCTTCAGATGGTTCTTCTAGCAGTATTCTAATTACGGAAGCTTTTATTCCTCTTTTTTTTCAAGATCATACCGTACAGATAAAAAACACAAATCCTTTCATTCCTGGACATATCCAAAACTGGAAAGTAAAATACCTGCATACAAAGACAATTTCTAAAGATATTGACCACCCTCCTCAGCATATTTTTTCTTAATAACTCTAACATATTTTTGAATTTACTTTTGAATACGAATCAATTCCTATTCAGCATGTATTAATGCAAAAAATTCAAACCTTTTAAATATTATAACAATGATACCTTCTCTGTTTACCTAAAAGTAAGCAGTCAGAAGCTATCGTAATAATTCATTATACAAGATGAAAAAATACATCTATGCCCTATTGTTAGTGGCTACTCAAATAATATTTGCTCAAGAAGAAACTAAATCACTCTGCACTGAAAGTGCAGAGGTTTGGTTTTATTAGGGACTAAAGTCCCTATGCCCTATTCCAA
>CANMLS010000030.1 GCA_947498785.1 uncultured Aquimarina sp.
TTTGTTGGAGATAGTGGTATTGTAGGTTCAAATCCAGGAGTGATTACCCGAACCTATAGTATAACTGATGCAGCAGGTAATAGTATTGATGTAACTCAAACCATTACCGTTGATGATACGATCAATCCAGTAATTACTTGCCCAGTAAATATTACACAGAATGCTGATTCTGTTTTATCTACTGCGGTGGTTACTTATGCAACTCCTACAAGTACAGATAATTGTTCAGTAGTAACTGCAGTTCAAACAGCTGGTTTACCTTCGGGTTCAGCTTTTCCAATTGGAACAACAACAAATATATTTGAAGTTATTGATGATGCTGGCAATACAACAACCTGTAGTTTTGATGTAATCATATCAAATGTCATCGTTGCTAATGATGATAATGTAAATGTTAATGGTGATATTGGAGGTACCTCTATAAACGTTATAGATGATAATGATACGTTAAATAGTAATCCAGTTATTTTAGGAATAGATGCAACCATAACTTCTATAATAGACTCAAATCCAATGGATGGAGTCAGTCTGGATATAGCGACAGGGGAAATAATAGTATTGCCAGATACACCATCTGGAAATTATACAATTATCTATACGTTGTGTAGTATATCAACTCCGATTGGTTGTGATGATGCTGTCATAACTATTGCGGTTAGGAATATGAATGATATATCAAATTTAGAATTAACTAAAGTAGGTAATTATATAGATGCCAATGATGATAATGTTCTAAATGTAGGGGATGAAATACAATATTCTTTTACTGTAGAAAATACAGGTGATGTGGATATAACCAATATTGTTCTTACAGATCCATTGGAAGGAATAGAAGTTATAGGAGGACCAATAGATTTGCAAGCAGGAGAAAAAGACGAGAATAGTTTTACTGCAATCTATATTTTAACCAAAGAAGATATACTTTTAGGTAGTGTGACCAATCAAGCAACCGTAACGGGTCAAAATCTAATTGGAGAAGATGTAATCGATATATCCGATGATCCTTTAAATGATACTAATGTTGATATTGATAATGATGGGGATTTTGAAGACGAAACTGTTACGGTAATTCGTATGGATGATGAAATTATCATATACTCTGGGATAACTCCAAATGGAGATGGAGTTAATGATGTTTTTATGATAAATGGAATAGAAAAATATGAAAATACACTAGAGATTTATAATCGATGGGGTGTTAAAGTATTTGAAGCTGAAGATTATGGAAGGAACGATAATTTTTTCAGAGGGATTTCTAAGGGTAGATCAACTATAAAAGAAAGTGATCAGTTACCAGTAGGAACATATTACTATGTGCTTGAATATATTGTAGCATCAGGGAAAAGAAAAAATAAAGCGGGTTATTTATATATTCAAAGATAGTCTCATAATTTTTTAATGATTAATAAACCAGAGTAAAATGAAAAATACATATTGTTAATTAAAATAGGGCGATCTGTAGTGACCGTCCTATTTGATGTTTTTTTGTATTGAAAATCAATTGTTTGAATTGTTTTATGGTTTTAACGTATTTATTTTGATGTATGTGTGAAGTAGGAATCAAAGTTTTATCTATAAATTTATCATGTTAAAAAAAGTATAAGATATGTGGTATTTTGTTAAAAAAATTAATATTTAATTAGAGAATTAAATTATCTATTTGCTTTTTAATAGAATAATAACCAAAACCATTTTGTAACAATAATAATTAGAAGAATATTGATTTTGTACTTGCATTTTTTTGTACAGAATAATAATTATGAATTCTTCTTTTTTGAAGAAAAAAATAAAAAACAATCCCGCTAGTATAAAACTTTGGCGAGCTGTTAACTAGGGAGGGTCTGAGTGACGATAAATCTAATACAATAACCGCTATGAGATTTCATTTTTTTTTACATCATTAGATGTATCTAGTTTTTTCTTCAAATGATACCAACTCAAACTCTATTCAGGAGCAAATTAAAGTTATATCTAATTCCTTTGTGTTATTTTTAATAATAACATTTGTTTTATATATTTAAATAAAGATTTTAATATTAATAAGATTATCTAATAAGTTTTGTATAAAAAATGATGATATTCTGTTTTCAATACACACAAACACTTTAAACAAATGGAAAAAACTCAGGAATGGTTTAATTATGGTATCGAATTAGCAAAAGAATTTGGACCTAAGTTGGTAACTGCAATTTTAATTTTTATCGTAGGATCATGGATAATAAAAAAGTTGATAGGAAGTACTAGGCGAGTAATGTCTAAAAGTAAGTATGATGAATCTTTACAGAAATTTTTATTGAATCTTGTAAATTGGGCATTAAAAATATTTTTGATCATCATTGTCATTTCCAGATTAGGGGTAGATGTTACAACATTTGCCGCTGTAATAGCTGCTGCTGGTTTAGCTATTGGTTTAGCTTTGCAAGGATCTTTGTCTAATTTTGCGGGAGGAGTGCTGATCATGATTTTTAGACCTTATAAAATAGGAGATTTAATAGAAGCACAAGGTGTGATAGGATCTGTTAAAGAAATTGAGATTTTTACGACAAAATTGATTACACCAGGAAATAAATTAGCAATTATACCTAATGGAGCTCTTGCAAACGGTAATATCATTAATTATACAGCTGAAGGAATGATGAGAGTGGATCTTACTATAGGTATTGGTTACGATGAAGATATTAAAAAAGCCAAAGAGGTATTGCTACAAGTATTAATCTCTAATCAAAAAGTTTTACAAGATCCTGCTCCGTCAGTAAATGTATCGCAATTAGGAGAGAGTTCTGTAGATTTTGCTGTAAGACCATATTGTACACCAGAAGAATATTGGGATGTATATTTTGAAACGCTAGAAAATTGTAAACTTGCTTTAGATAAAGCAGGAATAGAAATTCCTTATCCTCATTCTGTAGAAATTCAAAAGAAAGCTTAGTTTTTGAAAACATAAATTTTTATAAAATTTATGTTTTTAACATTCGAAAATTTTATAAACCTAATTAACTATAGATATACTAGGGTATTGTGTCTATTTTGATGATTTTATGTGGCTTGTTTTTAATTATTTGACGTTTTTTGAAAATTAAAAACCGGATTAAAAGCGTTAAATAGTAGTTAAAAAATATAAAAAATGAAGTTTTTCAAAGATAATTCTTACAAATGAAATTATGCTTAAAACATTTTGAAATTGATTTAAACGTTTGTTTTTCAGTATTTTGTATCTTTTATGTATGAAGATTTTGATCGATTACTTTCCACTTTTGTGATATTTAAACTGGATGAAAAAAAACTATGGTTTAACCGTAATAATTAGGTGTGTTATAGGTATGTGTATTTGACAAATTGTGATTATCTTTAAGTGTTGTTTTTAAGTAAAACTTGAAATGTAATTTAGAAGAATAAAAACTTATTTTCTTACCCCTATTTTTAGTTTTTATGCTCTCTATATAATAAGTAAGCACTTAATAAAATTTATATAAATATGTCATAACATGATTTAGTTGAGGCATATTTAAAAAATAAAAATATGTTTTTAGACAATTAAATGTCTAAATATAACAACCCCGCAATTGTAAAACTTTGGCGAGCCAACAAAAGCAGGGTCTGAATAACGATTAATTTAAAAATTAACCATTATGAGTGGATTATTGATTCTTGCAACGACAAGATACAATTTATGGTCTTGTTTTAATGAGGCATATCTTTCCTTAAAAGAAAAGAATATACATTCTTTTGGTAATTTTTTGAGTTTGAAATATAGGAATTCTTTATCTTATATATGGTATTTCCGTAATTTTTTTAGCATTTTCTTAACAAAATTTAAAATTACTGCACTCGATTGTAATGCGGTTTGTAGATATAATTTATGGACTATTAGTTGTTTTATTGTTTTAATGATAACAACTGTAGACAAAATGTTATTTCTCAGTTATAATTCTTGTTTGTAAAGTCTTTAAAAAATTGAGAAAATATTGTTGAATGATAATAATTGAAAAAGAAGAATAAAACTAATTATAATATTTATGTGATTAGTTATAAAGTACATTTTGACAATGTGTTTACTATAAACCTCCTGTTTTTAGGGGTAATTTCAGGGGGTTTTTTTATAAATAGTAAGTCATGGTTAAACTAATAGAATAAAGCTAACTATACTTAAAGAGTTGGTTAGCTATACAGTTACATTTTGACGATGTGTTTACAATAAACCTCCTGTTTTTAGGGGTAATTTCGGGAGGTTTTTTTATTAATTACATTTGGTCAGATAAAGAGATAAGATAACTAATTATAATATTCATATGGTTGGTTATAAAGTACATTTTGACAATGTGTTTACTATAAACCTCCTGTTTTTAGGGGTAATTTCAGGGGGTTTTAATTTAAATGATGAATAAAAAATAAAATATAATAAAGTCAATTATGCTTAAAATGTTTGATTGGCTATAAAGTTACATTTTGACAATGTGTTTATTATAAACCTCTCGTTTTTAGGGGTAATTGCGGGAGGTTTTATATTTGTCAAAAAATGAAAAATTTAATATTGTAATTTTGTATTTCTTAAATCCAATGTTTTTTGGATTTAGATGTTATTATCACATTAATATGAATTAAAGTGATATATATTATTTACAATGTAAATTAAGTTAACTTAAGTAGATAGGTAGAGGATTGTTTGGTGTAATATCAAACAATCCTCTTTATTTGAGTTTAAGTGTATATTGTTTTATATTTTAGCCGTTATGGTTGATATAAAGCTTCTTGAATATTTGGAATCATTTCTTACTCCTAGACGACAAAGTCTCAATAAGAAAGTTTTGGATAGTAGAACAAATTATTTTACGATTGCTATAGAAGATGTTTACCAATTGCATAATACGAGTGCGGTAATACGAAGTTGTGATGTATTTGGTATTCAAAATGTACATGTGATCGAAGAAGTAAATATAAAACGAATAGATAGAGAAATTGCAATGGGAGCTCAGAAATGGGTCGATGTTAACCGATATTCTTCAACAAAAAAATGTATTGATGTTCTCAAAAAAGAAGGATATCAGATTGTAGCAACTACTCCACATAATGACTCAAAGGTTCTTAGTGATTTTGATATTCATCAACCTGCTGCTTTTTTCTTTGGAAGAGAACAAGAAGGGCTGAGTGATTATATCCTTAAAGAGGCGGATAGTAAATTACATATTCCTATGGCCGGTTTTACAGAAAGTCTAAATATTTCTGTTTCTGCAGCAATTGTAATTCAACATGTAACTTCTCAACTTAGAAGCACAGATATTAAATGGCAATTAAAAGAAGAAGAAAAACTGCAAAAACGAATGGAATGGGCTAAGAAAGTTATTAAAAGTCATGAGCAAATAATTGCACATTATCAGGATAATAGGTAAATTTCAGATCAATAACGGTTAAATATTTGATATTATGATTACGTGGTTCGAAATTCCAGTTACCGATATGAGTAGAGCAAAAGCTTTTTATGAAAAAGTATTTGATATTAAGATTTCTATTCATGACATGGATGGATTGCAAATGGGATGGTTTCCTAATAAAAATCAATCAGGTATTGCAACAGGATCCTTAGTAGAGGCCGAAGATCATTATATTCCAGATGAAAATGGAGTTTTAGTGTATTTTTCTTGTTCAGATGTGTCAAACGAGATAAGCAGAGTAGAAGATGCTGGAGGAAAAGTGGTTTTAAATAAAAAGCAAATCTCTGAAGAAAATGGCTATATGGCTTATTTTATTGATTCAGAAGGGAATAGAATTGCATTACATTCTTTAAGCTAAAAAAAATAAACCTTGTGTTTGTTTGTGAGTAAAAATAAATACAAGGTTTATTAATTGAATTGGTATTGATACTTCTTTTAAAGAAGTTTTTTACTTTCTATCTAAGATTTTGTACTCTTCGTAGCACTCACTTATTGCGTCAAGTATTTGAAGATCGTTTGCAAATTTTATAAAATCAATAGAATAATTACAATTACGAAGTATTTCATCTATATCTAGGCGTTCTACTTGAAGTAAGGCTGTTAATGTTTCACGATCAAATTTGGTTTCCAAAAGATTTCTGATTTTATCATCTTTTTTCATCTTACGAAGTTTTCTTAGTTCTTTGGACCGCTTACTAAAAATATTATAGAGAAAATCTGCAGGATTAAAAATAGCTCCTAAAACTTTGTTAACAGCTCCAGGTTGTTTACTACCTCCTTCATAACCAGAGTTTAATCCAGATATGCTATATCTGTAATTGTTGTATATCGGAATTCTTTTTGCATCAATCTCGAGATAACCCGTTAGTTGTACATCAGCAACTACTACTTGTTCTAAAGCAATACCTAGTTCTGTCATTTTAATCTTAACATCTCCAAATTTAACCCAGTCATTGGTAACTCTAACCCGTAATGGTTTATAACCAATATAAGAAAAATAAAGAGTATCATTTACTTTAGCTGGGATATTAAAATTTCCAGAATCATCGGTTATGGTTCCAATTACTTGACTAAGGTTTACAATATGAACGTTTTCTAGTATTTGTTCTGTTGCAGCATTTAATACTTGACCTGATACACCATCAGAGTTGGTGTCCTGTGAATGAGTGGCAATACCGATTATTAATGCTATGTAAAATAATATTCTCTTCATGTATTATAATATGACGTTCATTTTTTAATAATATAACATAAAAATCGCGCCAAAAATAATATTACTTTGTTAAGTTTTGATATTCAGTGAATTGTTTTGGTTTAAATTTATTAAATATCAAAGTATATCATTGACTTATCTGCGATCACTACGTTTTCTTCGATCTCTTCTTTGGTTGCCTCCATTACCTCCTCTGTCTTCATTAGAGCCAAAACGTTTTTTACCTTTTGGTTTAAAATCGTTGCTTCTGCGTTTCCCTTTAAATCCACCTCCTTCATCACGACGACGTCTACCTCTTCGGCCAGAATCTTTAGAAATTTCTACATTAACTTTTCTCCCTTCCATTTTAAAGTTTTCAAAAACAGAAAGAACTAATTCCTGATGCTCTGTATTAGTATTAAAGAATGAAAAACTTTCTTTTACATCTACACGACTTAAGGAATCACCTCCTAAAGAAAGAACTTCTTTAAGGAAGTCCTTTAAAGTCATCCAATCAAAACCATCTTTTTCTCCAACATTGATGAAGTAACGTGTACTGCCATCATTGGTTCGAGAATTACCATCTCGATCATTTCCTATAACATTTAGATCTCTTGATTTTTTATAATAATTATGAAAACGCGAAAATTCTACCGAAAAGAATTTTTTAATTAATTCTTCCTTTGAGAACTCTTCCAAAACTTCATTAATTGAAGGTAAATAACTATCAATTTCATGATTTATTTCTGCTTTTTTGATGTCACTGGCTAAATGAAATAACTGAACCTGACATATTTCTTCTCCACTTGGAATTTCTTTTTTCTCAAAATTCTTTTTGATGATACGCTCTACAGATTTGATTTTTCTAATTTCACTTTTAGAAACAATCACCATAGAAACTCCACTTTTTCCTGCACGCCCAGTTCTTCCACTTCGATGGGTATATGTTTCTATCTCATCAGGAAGTTGATAATTAATAACATGTGTTACATCATCTACGTCAATTCCTCTTGCAGCAACATCGGTAGCAACCAACATTTGAATTTGTCGATTTCTAAAACTTTTCATTACAAGATCACGTTGATTCTGGCTTAAATCACCATGTAAGGCAGCAGCATTATAACCATCTTCGATAAGATTTTCTGCTACTTTTTGTGTATCACGTTTGGTACGACAGAATATAACAGAAAAAATATCAGGATTGGCATCTGCTAATCGTTTTAAAGCAGCATATCTATCACGAGAGTTTACTACATAATATTCGTGAGATACATTTTTGGATCCAGTGTTTTTATGACCTACAGTGATTTCTATAGGAGTACTCATAAAACGTTTTGCAATTGTAGACACTTCTTTAGGCATGGTAGCCGAGAATAACCAAGTGTTTTTATCTTTTGGGGTATGAGATAAAATTGCATTAATATCTTCATAGAACCCCATGTTCAGCATTTCATCTGCTTCGTCTAATATACAGTAACCAATATTAGAAATATCAACCAATTTACGGTTAATCATATCCTGCATTCTTCCGGGAGTAGCAACTATGATCTGAGCGCCACGTTTTATTTGTTTGGCCTGATCAGTAATGCTAGCTCCTCCATAAACGGCTACAGTATGTAATCCTGGGACATGCTTAGAGTAATTTTTAAGTTCATTGGTAATTTGCAAACATAATTCTCGAGTAGGAGAGAGGATTAATCCTTGCGTAATTCTACTTTTATTATCGATTTTTTCAATTAACGGAAAACCAAAAGCTGCTGTTTTTCCAGTACCAGTTTGTGCTAATGCAACGATATCTGTATCTTCATTAAGCAAAATAGGGATTGCCTTTTCTTGTACCTCACTCGGGGTTTCAAAACCCATATCATTCACCGCCTTTACAATGGCTTCACCTAGGCCTAATGCTTCAAATTTATTCATATAGCTAAAAATAAGCCGCAAAGGTACGGTTTATTATCTGTCTATAACAATAACGAGGTACTTATTATAGTGTTGCAATAACTATCCAAATTAGAGATGATAATTTTATATAATTGGGAGCTCGATTTTTAAAGAATTTTGATATTTAAATTTTCAAAAAAAGCCTAGTTATATTGCTTAAATTCAGATATTAATATTTGTGCTTTTAGGGTTGTTTTATCACTTCGATTTCAAAAAGTTTATCCCAATTTTTACCGGTAACAAATAATTGTTTTGTATCAGCTTTATAGGCTATACCGTTTAAGACATCTAGATTTTGATGCTGTAATACTTTTTTACGTAAACCACTAAGATTAATTACGGCTTCCAAAGCACCATTCTTTGGATTAATAATAGCTATACCGTCTTTCTGCCATGTATTGGCATAAATTTTTCCTTCAACCCATTCTAACTCATTGAATCTAGATTTAGCACCCTTGTTTGTGGTTACTTCTATATAATTTTTCTCTGAAAGTGTATTAGCATCAAGAATCCATATTTTTTGAGTGCCATCGCTTTTATAGATGTCGTTACCATTATTACATAAACCCCAACCTTCCTTACTTTGGTTATATGCAAAAGTTCCTGTTTTTTGCAAAGTGGTAAGGTCATAAATAAAACCTTCTTTTGCAGTCCATGTTAATTGAAATATTTTATCATTTAATATGGTGATTCCTTCTGCAAAATATTGTTTGTCAATATCTTTTTTTACTAGAATTTCACCTGTTTTGTAATCGATTTTTCTTAGAGAGGATTTTCCCTTATGCCCAGTACTCTCATAAAGGGTGTCTCCAAAAAACTCTAAACCTTGAGTAAAAGCTTCTTTGTCATGTGGATATTCCGCGATAATTTTGTAGCTATATAATTTTGGTGATGCATTATTAAGGAATGTTATCTTTTTGGAAATTGTATCTATATTACCTTCATAAAATACCTGTGCTTTTAGTACATGATCTCCTAATCTTTCAATATCGATTTTTTCTTCATACTTGAAATCGTTTTCTGAAACAACCTTTTTATTATCTAATTGATATATTACCGAGTCAATTTTAATATTTTGATTGTTTAGAATATTAGCTTTTATCGTCTGTCCAAGCACGAATTTGGTCTGGTTATCCTCTATAACGATAGAAAAATATTTTTTTTTCTTCTCTTGATTACTACCGCAAGAAAAGATAAATAGGCTTAATGTAATGATGACGAAGGAGTTAAGAATCTTCATTTGTGTGGTTAAATTTTGAGGCAAGATATTTATTTTAATTGGGTTTAAAAAATCATTGTTTTATTTACTAAAGATTGTATCTTTGCACCGGCAAGTCCTACACAACTAGCTCCTGTTGAATCCTCCAGGGCGGGAACGCAGCAAAGGTAGACGGTTGTAGCAGTGTGATGTAGGTAGCTTGCCTTTTTTTATGTGATACATTCAGCAAATTTCCATTTTTTTCCTATTGTAATTCATCGATTCTTTACTTAAAATTAGTAAATCAGAATTGTATATTTGCGAGTATGAATGCTAATCAAAATACTACTGTTGTTTTAATTACTGGAGGTTCTTCAGGAATAGGAAAATCTATAGGTGTATATCTTGCGAAAAAAGGATATATAGTTTATGGGACAAGTCGTAACCCTTCGAAATTGAATGATTTTAAAACGTTTGATCTTCTACAATTGGATGTGGCGGATAACAATAGTATTGCTTCTGCGGTTAAAATAATTGAAGAAAAACACGGCCGATTAGATGTGTTGATAAATAATGCGGGAGCTGGAATTACAGGGCCTATAGAGGAGATTCCTGAAGAAGAAATACTTAGGAATTTTACGACCAATTATTTTGGACCAATTAATGTTACAAAAGCGGTATTACCTTTGATGCGAAAGCAGGGTAGTGGTTTGGTTATTAATATAACTTCGATAGCAGGATATATGGGGTTACCTTATCGTGGAATTTACAGTGCTTCAAAAGCTGCTTTGGAAATGACTACTGAAGCATGGCGAATGGAGTTAAAGAGTTTTAATATCGAAATGACTAATGTAGCCCCAGGTGATTTTGCGACTAATATTGCGGCTGGACGATATCATGCTCCTGTTATAGATGGTTCTCCATATGAGAAACCATATGGAGATACTTTAAAACTAATGGATGGACACGTGGATTCTGGCAGTAATCCTTTGGAAATGGCAGAGGCTGTTTTTAAAATTATGAAAACCAAAAAACCTAAAGGACATTATAAAGTGGGAGTTTTTATGCAGAAATTTTCAATTGTACTAAAACGAATTTTGCCTGATAAGATATATGAGAAAATGTTGATGAATCATTATAAATTGTGATTTTGATACTGGGTACATAAAATAATTATATATTCTTAAGAGTGATTTAATCTTTTTTAAATAATTAAAAATACTATTTTTCCTCAGAAAAGTTTGAACCATTTCTTAATAAAAATAAGTTAAGACCGAAAAGAAATCTTTAAATAAACAAAAAGATTGTTTATCGTAACAGTGATTTATTTTTATATTCGCGATCTATAGTAAAAACACAACAATTTTAAACATAGTAATATGAAATTTTTTATTGATACAGCTAATCTTGATCAAATTAAAGAAGCGCAGGATTTGGGAGTTTTGGATGGAGTGACTACAAATCCATCTTTGATGGCTAAAGAAGGTATTACAGGTAAAGAAAACATTGTCAATCACTATAAGAAAATATGTGACATTGTAACAGGAGATGTTAGCGCAGAGGTGATCTCTACAGATTTTGATGGTATCATTAAAGAAGGAGAAGAATTAGCAAAACTTCACGATCAAATCATTGTCAAAGTACCAATGATTAAAGAGGGAGTAAAGGCAATTAAGTATTTTAGCGATAAAGGTATAAAAACGAACTGTACACTTGTTTTTTCTGCTGGTCAGGCTTTACTTGCTGCCAAAGCAGGAGCTACTTATGTTTCCCCATTTATAGGAAGATTAGATGATATTTCTACAGATGGTCTTAATCTTATAGCAGAAATTAGATTGATTTATAATAATTATGGTTTTGATACTCAGATATTAGCAGCCTCTGTAAGACATACAATGCATGTAATTGATTGTGCTAAAATAGGTGCCGATGTAATGACAGGTCCACTTTCTTCAATAGAAGGATTGCTAAAACACCCATTGACAGATATTGGGCTTGCTAAATTTCTTGAAGATTACAGAAAAGGAAATTAAATAAAAGAACTCATTATGTTTTTTTGAGTTTTAGAGTAGCGCCTACGAAGCAATAAAAAATAGATATAAAGTAGAAAGATATGAAAAGCTACTCCTTAATTTGGGTAGCTTTTTAATTTTCTAAACTAGCTAATTGCGTATATTGCATAAGCTGTTTTTCAAAAATAGAAGCAAATAAGTTGGCCTTTGCATTTATGATTTTACCTTCATTATCAACAAGTATTACTTTATTTCTATAGTGTATCACAAGCTCTTCTGATGAGCACTTGGGGTACTTAAACTCATATTCATAGTCTAGATTATAGTGATGTCTTTTAATTGTTTTTAACCAGTTTTTGGTTTGTTCATCATCAGTATTCACCGCAATAAAATCAATACCAGGGTATAACGTTTTTAAATATTCAGCTTTTTTATGAGCTCTTACATAATGATCTTTGCTTTCCATAGACCAAAAATATAGAGCAGTAATCGGTTTATTAAAGAGAGATGACAATTTTATAACTTCTCCTTTCGAAGTTATTAATTCTTGATCAGGAATAGCGTGGTTTGGTCTTAATTTGGAAATAGATCTAGTGAGTCTTTTTAATTCTTCCTGAGATTTTTTATTAGAACTTACCGATAAGTAATGTTTAAGTATTTTGTCCGATTCTGGATTATTATGACTTTCTAGTAAAAAATTAGTAGTAGCTCTTCTTAGTAAATTGTTTTTAATATATGGATGGTTTACAAGACTATCAATTAGGTTAAGTTTATGAATTACACTTCCCACTTCTTTATTATACTGAGATAGTTGTTCGTTTGAATAATTAGTCAAAGAAGAATTAGTGAAATAATAATTTAGATATCGATTATACGCATATAATCTTTTTAAATCATCATCATTAAGATTTATATGCTCTCTATAGTCAAAAAAGGATTCAGGAAGATCTTTTACAGAATCAAAATCTCCAATACTATAACGACCATGATAATATAATTCAGACCTAGTGTAATAATCCAGCTTAAAGCTTGCTTGTGTAATTTTTTTTGCCAGATTACTTAATTCGTATTTGTTAGTCAGCTTTTCATACCTCTTCAGTTTGTGTTTTAAGAGAGAATCCTGATCTTTTTTAAAAAAATCTAGAGAAAATTGTAATCCTGTTTTTCTTAATTTTTGGCGTTCCATTTCATTTTGAAGGAATGTTTCAATTAAGAAATTATTTTTTTCGGCACCATCTCCTGAGAAAACAAGAGATTCGTCAAATTCTAAAGTATTTAATCGTATAAGGATACTATCTCCTTTTTCGAGAAGAACAATCTGATGTTCAGGGTTATGTCTAAATGAGTATAATCCGTTTTCTAAATTTTCAATCTTATGTAAAAACCTATTATTTTTGTCTAAGGGAATGGTATCTCTAAAATCATAACCTTTAGATAATATTATATAATCTGTATTTGGATGCACTATCTCTCCACCAAAATAAGTGTATTCTCGGTTACTATTTTCGGGCGTATCACAACTCCATAGCAAACAAAAAAGAAAAGAAGCTTGAATAAAATATTTTAATACAGAAAATGACATTTAGGGTACTATAAAATTAATAGACTATTCGTTCAAAAATAAAGGGAAACTCCTTAGACCGTTGTTAATTATACGTTAATTCTATATGTGTTAAAGAATTGTATGGGCTCATGAATGACGTAGTTTATGCTTTTTTGATTCTAACAAAAAATAGTACTCTTTTGATCAATCGAAGTGTTTTTTGAAATTCATAGCAGTGTTATGTAATAAGGAAAAAACAAAATTTGAATATAAAAAGGCTTAAATGACTTTACTTTTTCATTTTATGATTATGTTTTATATATTCTAGCTAAGTGAAAGAAAAGAGCGACAAATTAATGATAGATTATTTCAGGTTCTGAATCCATTTTTCTACTTTTGCGGCGAATTATAATTTTCAATTTTTCATAATTATGCTATCAGTTTCTAATCTTTCGGTTCAATTTGGTAAACGAATACTCTTTGATGAAGTAAATACAGCTTTTACCCAAGGGAATTGCTATGGTATTATTGGTGCAAATGGTGCAGGTAAATCAACATTTCTCAAAATCCTTTCGGGAGTAATGGAGCCTACATCTGGTCATGTACATTTAGAACCAGGAAAGAGAATGTCTGTTTTAGAACAGAATCATTATGCATATGATGAGTATACAGTACTAGAGACTGTAATTATGGGGAACAAACAGTTATATAAGATTAAGAAAGAGATAGATGCTTTGTACGCCGATTATACTGATGAAAATGCAGAAAAAATAGGAGAACTTCAGGTGCAATTTGAAGAAATGAATGGTTGGAATGCTGATAGTGATGCAGCAGCAATGCTTTCTAATTTAGGGATCAAAGAAGATTTACATTATACTCAAATGTCTGATCTAGATACAAAACAACGTGTTCGGGTATTGCTTTCTCAATGTTTGTTTGGTAATCCTGATGTATTAATTATGGATGAGCCTACAAATGACCTTGATTATGAAACAATATCATGGTTAGAAAGTTTTCTTGCTAATTATGATAATACAGTGATTGTAGTCTCTCACGACCGTCACTTTCTTGATGCCGTTTGTACTCATATTTCTGATATCGACTTTAGTAAGATTAATCACTATAGTGGGAATTATACATTTTGGTATGAGTCTTCTCAATTAGCAGCAAGACAAAGAGCTCAACAAAATAAAAAAGCAGAGGAAAAGAAGAAAGAATTACAAGAGTTTATTGCACGGTTTAGCGCAAATGTAGCCAAGTCTAAGCAAGCTACTTCTCGTAAAAAAATGATTGAAAAACTAAACATAGAAGATATAAGACCATCTAGTCGTCGTTATCCTGCAATAATTTTTGAAAGAGATAGAGAAGCTGGAGATCAAATTTTGAATGTAGAAGGGTTGTCAGCTTCTATAGATGGAGAAACTTTGTTTGATGGTATTGATATTAATCTTAATAAAGGAGATAAGGTTGTTGTTTTTTCAAAAGATTCTAGGGCAACTTCTAATTTTTACCAAATATTAAATGATAAGCTTAATGCAGATGCAGGTAAATTTGCTTGGGGGATTACTACCACGCAATCTTATTTGCCAGCAGATAATAGTGAATATTTTCAAAATGATCTAACTTTGGTTGATTGGTTACGTCAATGGGCAACCACAGAAGAGGAACGAGAAGAAGTGTTTATTAGAGGTTTTCTGGGAAAAATGATTTTTAGTGGAGAAGAAGCACTTAAAAAATCAAATGTTTTATCTGGAGGAGAAAAAGTTCGTTGTATGTTGTCTAAAATGATGATGACAAAAGCTAATGTATTGATGTTAGATGAGCCAACAAACCACCTTGATCTGGAATCTATTACGGCTTTTAATAATTCTCTGACAAAATTTAAAGGCACTGTCCTTTTTACTACTCATGATCACGAATTTGCGCAAACTGTAGGTAATCGTGTGATTGAATTAACTCCAAATGGTGTTATTGATCGTTATGCTACTTTTGATGAATATATGAGTGATCCAAAAATCAAAGATCTTAGAGAGAAAATGTATACAGTGAACGTTTAATGGCTTATTTGTAAAGAGTTAATAGCTGATAATGTTAAGTTTTAGATATTTATTTTTAAGGACTCAGCTGATACTATTCTGTTTTGATTAGTGAAAAAACTCTATTGAAAAGCAACAAAGCACGCATTCAAAATAGATAGTTGAATTAACTCTGGTTTTCGGCGAGATCTTTGGTTCAATGTCGCGAAGCTTGCTTCAAAATTCTAAAAAATTATTTTCCCTTGAATATATCTTAGAAATTACTCAAGGATGTTTACATCTTTTTATAGAGCTAATTAATGGTTGTAATGGTGTATTGTATTTTTTTACAAATAAAGGATTAAGTGTTTGATTTTCTACAAATAAAAATTAAATTAGTAGCATGTTTTTGATAATACTTTATTGCTACTATCAAAGCATACTTTCTCTCTATTATTTCTTCCCCAAATAGAGAATAGTTAGTTGACTATATAGTTAACGACTAATATAATTTTAGAAATAATTTATAAAATAATGCTATTGAGAAAAATTACAATTCTCTTTTTTCTTGGTTTAACAATATTTTCTTTTGCACAATGCAAAACTGTTGAAAATAAATCTACTACAAAGAAGAGTAAACCGCGATCTAACCCTATTAAAATTATGGGAAATCACACTTTAGTTTCTAAACTAAATGGGGACAAATCCATGGAGCTTCAAATTAAAAAAAGCATAAAGCCTGGTGATCCTGCATTCCATTTTGAATACATTGTACACAACACTGGAACTAAAAATATAGTAAAAGAAGGATATTTTAGAGGAATCAATGTAGAATGGAACGATAATACTTCTTTAAAATTAACCCCATATATAGGTATGGAGCAAAAACCAATATCTGATAATCCTGAAAATGCATTTCTTTCGAACACTAAGACCAAAATAATGATAATCAAACTAAATTAAATAATTCATGAAACACAAACTCTACTTTAAAAAATTACTCATTTTTGTTTTTATGTTGGCGGTATTTTCTTCTTGTAATACTAATAAAGACCAAAATATAAAAGAGATAAACACTCTAGAAACGAGTAAAAAGAACAAAACAAAAAAAGATTATAGTAAAAAGAAAGGCATTGAGGAGATTGCAGAACATATTGCTAATCTAATGAAGCCTATTGGAGCAGAAAAATCAACTTATGAAGATGGTTTTATGATGACAGAGCATCAAAAAGCTATGAAAAATAGGTTCACTGCCAAGAGTTCAAGTATTATTAATTGGAATGAGCGTGGGCCAGTAAATGTCCCAGGAAGAATACGTGGTATACAAGTAGCACCAGATAATGATGATAAATGGTATGTTGGTACCGTTGGTGGTGGATTATGGGTAACAGAGGATGCAGGAGCTACATGGAAGAATTTAACAGATTATAAAGTCCCCAGTTTATCTACCTCTACGGTTGTGATAAGTGAAAATGATCCAAATACAATTTATTTAGGAACCGGAGAACCATTTGGTAATTTAGATGCTATCGGGGGTATTGGAATTATTAAGAGTACCAATGCGGGAGATAGTTGGCAATTTTTACAAAACACAAAGGAGTTTGGAGGAATCGGTAGATTAGTAATAAACCCAGTAGATGAGAACAACCTTATAGTAGCAAGTAGTAATGGTATTTTTGTTACTTCAGATGGTGGTACAACATGGCAACATACATATACAGAGGGTAATGTTCAGGATCTTGATTATGATCCTTCTGATTTTAATACATTATATGGTGGTGTAAACGGTATTGGTGTTATAAAAAGTTTAGATGGTGGTTTGACTTGGGATTTGATTTTAGACAAAGATAATTTTAATGAGAACCATGCGAGATTCGAACTTGACGTTTCTCCTGCAAATACAAATAAAGTTTTTATTTCGGTATATACTCCAGGAGGTAAAGCTACGACAGCTGTAAACACTGATTTTTATGTTACAAGTGATGCTGGAGTAAATTTTAAACTAATTGGTTTTGAAGATTCCCCAGAAGAAGGGAATCTGATTACAGGGCAAGGATGGTATGATAATATTGTTAGAGCGCACCCTTTTAATGAAAATGTTTTTTACGCTGGAGGGGTTGTAATGCATAGGGTTGAAATAAATAAAGCAACTGTTAAGAATGGAACAATAGTTAAAAACAAGCCAGTTCCTGATGAGCCTTTATATTATACTTTCCAACCTATAGCTGCAGGATATAACGGAGAACTTAATGATTATGTGCATGTAGATCAACAAAATATTACATGGATAACTAAAGGTGTAGAAAAGAAATTCAAATTAATTCTTGCAAATGAT
Organism: uncultured Aquimarina sp.; assembly: GCA_947498785.1. Taxonomy (GTDB): domain Bacteria; phylum Bacteroidota; class Bacteroidia; order Flavobacteriales; family Flavobacteriaceae; genus Aquimarina. The sequence goes on from CANMLS010000030.1 coordinate 17,666, forward strand.
GGAGGGATATATCATACAGATTATTTACAAGATCCTGGGACAACACTTAATGACTGGTCTACAGCTGCAACAGGGTTAAATTGTACTCAGTTTTATGGAGCGGATAAACGTAATGGAGTGGAAAATTATATTGCAGGTGCGCAGGATAATGGTACCTGGGTGTCATTAACTGATAACGGCTCAAGTGAGGATACAGCATATACATTTGTTATTGGAGGTGATGGATTTGAAGTGCTATGGAATTATGAAGATCCGAATAAATTTATTGGAGGTTCGCAATTTAATGGATTTGTACGCTATGTAAATGGCCAGGGTTTTAATGCAAGGCATGGAGAATCTGGTTCTGGAACATCTCCTTTTTATTCTAAAATAGCCAACGCTAATAATAACCCTAATGTTCTTTTTAGTCCCGCGATTAGTGGGGTATGGAGATCGACCAATTTTGCGGAGTCTTGGGAACTTACAGCTATCTTAGATAACTTTTCGGTTGGGGCTTCTAGCTCATTAGATGTTTCTGTATCTACAGCTAATCCTGATATTGTATGGGCAGGAAACGCTATGACAGAGTCTGGAAGCTTTGTGATGCATGTATCCAAAGATAATGGGAGCTCTTATGCACCTACAGCCTTATTTTCTGATCCTAGGGATGATATAGATCATAATTATTTTATCTCTGGTGTAGAAACCTCATCAATGGATGAGAATAGAGCTTATGTTTTATTTTCTGGACAGGGAGCCGCTAAAATTTTAAAAACAGAAGATTTAGGTCAAACTTGGGAAGATATCTCAGGCTTTTCTACAGAAGAAGATAGAGGTTTTCCTGATGTTGCCATTCATAGTCTGGTAGAAATGCCTTTTAATAAGAATAGATTATGGGTTGGAACTGATATTGGAGTTTTTCAAACACTAGATGGTGGTCAAAATTGGTCATTACTAGCTGGATTACCTTCATTTTCTGTTTGGCAAATGAAAATTGTGAATAATGAAGTTGTAATGGCTACTCATGGGAGAGGTGTTTGGACAGCAACTTTGGAAGAGCTAGAAGGATATGAGCCTCCAGCATATTTTGCACCACCAACTATTGTTAGTACAGTTCAGGAATCAATAGAAAATCAAAATGTGGTAGTTTCTTATGTTCAGGAGAATGATGATGTTGAAAAGATTGTTGTTTATGTTGATGGAGTAGAAGCAGCAGAAATAACTGATAATATTGCCCAGGGAACAACTTTTACATATACCCTGGAAAATATAGAAGAAGGAAGTCATAGTATAGGATTGCAGGCAATAGACGCTTCTAGTAATACCTCGGTTATATCTTCAGGTTCATTCGATATTATTGATTTTACAGAGCCTCAAGAATTGGTTTCTATCAAAACTTTTGAAACATCAGATGTATATACTTTTGGAGATGAATTTGTTATTAATACGGTAGATGAAACAGTAAGCCAGGAGGTTCTTAATAACTCAGGACACCCGTATTTGATTAACGTTGAATATAGAACAGTTTTAAAACACCCAATTGCGCTTACAGCTGATAATGGAGATTTTGCTTATGAAGATGTTGCGATTACAGAATTTGATCCCACACCTGGTAGATTTTTTGATTACGTAACTATAGAGGCTTCTAGTGATCTAAACAATTGGGTAACTTTGGATGCTTATGATGGAGAGAAGTTTCCTGAATGGACAGATGTTGTTAATTCAGGTCCAACACCTTCTATAAATGATGATTTGTTTAAAGAACAATCTATTAATTTATTAGATTTTTTTAATGTAGGAGATGTTATTGCTATACGTTTCAGGTTAATATCAGATCCAGGAATAACTTCTTTTGGTTGGGCTATACGATCAATTAATGCAGATAAAGAAATAGTTCCTGAAGAAGAAGAAATAGTAGAAGAAATTTTTAGAACTACACAGAACCCTATTCTTTACCCGACAGTTTCTAACGGACAGGTAAGAATATCTTCAGGAGATACTGTTTTTAATAGTGTTATAGAGATATATGGATTAAGTGGGAGACTTGTGTATTCAAAAGAACTAGGAACACTTAATGTATCTGAGCAACTATTATCTCTAGAAAATCTTAACTCAGGAATGTATTTGGTGAAAATTTCTGGATCAGGTGGTTTTGAAACAAAAACATCTAGAATTATTATTAATTAGATAATTATTAATACAACAAATATAAAAACCTACAGACTCTGAGTTTGTAGGTTTTTATATTTTGCCAAACTTGATATAATAAAGAAGGAAGAAAAAGAAATTTAATCATCATTGTTATGATTTTATTTTCAAGTTTTTTTGATAGGAAATCATTCTGACTAATGTAAATTTTCTTATTTCGAATTTAGTTCATCATTTTTCAACACGAGTTTGAAAATATTTTTAGAAACTTTTAGAAAGCTTCAAAAAACATCTTGATTCGTATAGTTTTACTGTTTCAGTACTTCTTCAATCTCAAAATTACTTTTTTATTTTTTTGATCAGTATACTTTTACGTCAGTAAATCGCAAAACATAGAATGACAAATCAAATTTAATTTTTAGAATAAAAAAGTAGGGTCTTTTTTGATCTATTTGTTTTAGGGATATAGATAAATCGGATACAATAAAATGTTTCCGCTTTTTTAAACTATTAAAAGTGCTTAATTAACAAAACCAATAGGATATGAAATATACCTTAACCACCTGTTTTTTTGACAGAACTATAATTAAAGATGAGAAATTTACACTAAAATTAGCTCTTAAAATTTTTACAAATATTCAAAGCTTTCATACAGGTATGGTAATATAAAATGTTTTTTGAACTCTTTTTAGTTCAAAGTTATAAATCATTTCATTGTTACAACATAACTAAATATACAATCAATAAATTTTCAAAAATTGAAAACAAAACAAGTAATTTCAATGTTTTGGCTGCTATCTCTATACCTTTATCAAGGATTTTGCCAGGAAAAAGTATCTAAAAAATATACAATAAGTGGATATGTCAAAGAGGCTGGGAGTCAGGAATATCTCCCTACAGTATCGATTTATATCCCAAAGAGTAGTGTAGGTACAACTACCAATGATTATGGATTCTTTTCTCTAACCGTTCCCGAAGGAGTACATGATATGGTCATATCATTTATTGGGTACGGAACGATTAAAAAAAATATTAATCTTGCAAGCGATCTTGTACTCAACTTTGATATGAAACTTGAGACAGAAAGTCTAGAAGAGGTTATTATAGATTCAGATAGAGGGGTTAATGAAAGTCAGGTGACTCAAATGAGTGTAGTGTCCATAAAACCTTCAGAGATTGAAGATATACCGGCTATTTTAGGAGAAAAAGATGTTATTAAAGCTCTTCAGTTATTACCAGGGATCCAACGAGGAAATGAAGGTAGTGCTGGTTTTTTTGTTAGAGGAGGGACTCCTGATCAAAACCTAATCATATTAGATGAAGCACCGGTATATAATTCTAATCACCTTTTCGGAATTTTCTCAGTATTTAATGGAGATGCTATAAAGTCCATAGAAACGTTTAAAGGTGGATTTCCGGCCAGGTTTGGAGGTAGGTTATTCTGTGCTTAAAATAGATACAAAAAATGGAAATAAAGAACGGTTAAGCGGAAAAGTAAATGTAGGATTGATTTCTACTTCCGTTCTATTAGAAGGTCCTATTAATAAAGGGAAAACTTCTTTTGTTTTTAGCGGGCGTAGAACTTATGCCGATTTGTTAACTAAACCATTTCAACCTTCTGATTTTAAAGTAGGATATCACTTTATGGATCTTAATTTTAAAATTCATCATGTTTTTAACGAAAAAAATAAATTGTATTGGAGTAATTATTTTGGGCAAGACAGATTTAATGCGGTAGATAAATTTGAAGAGGATGATTTTAAAACCAAATTGGGGTGGGGTAATATCACATCAACATTACGATGGAATCACCAGTTTAGTGATAAGTTTTTTTCGAATACGTCCTTGATTTTTAGTAATTATAATTTTGAAATTAAACTGGACGAAAAATTTAATAATCAAATTTTTAATTTCAAAACAAGCTCAGGGATCAATGATTATGGAGTTAAAGCAGATTTTGATTATTACCCTAATCCGAAGCATTCTATACGATTTGGAGTAGCATCTACTTACCATAATTTTACCCCAAAACAATCTAAGATTAGACAGACAGGAGAAGATAATGTTGATATTACTCAAAATATAGAATCTATAGAAAGCGCAGTGTATCTTGAAGACGATTGGAAAATCAAAAATACGATCAGTGTATCTCCTGGACTTCGATTAACTCATTTTCAATTTAAGTCAACAGACTATCTTAACTTCGAACCAAGAGCCACTATTGCCTGGAATGCGAAACCCGACCTGGCGGTTAAGGCGTCGTATGCAAAAATGAATCAGTATATTCATTTGCTTTCTAATTCCGGTATTGGGTTACCTACAGATCTTTGGGTATCTTCGACCGATCAACTAAAACCACAGGTTTCGCAACAATATGCCTTGGGTATTGCCAAAGATTTTCTGAATCAGGTATATGCTCTTACTTTAGAAGGGTACTATAAAAAGATGGATGATGTAATCTCATATAAAGAAGGAGCTTCGTTTTTATTATTAGAAGATCTGGAAACTGGAAAAGAAATCGATTGGGAAGAAAACATAACAACTGGTCAAGGATGGGCGTATGGAGCAGAACTCTTACTCCGCAAAAAAACAGGAAAACTAACAGGTTGGTTAGGATATACATTATCATGGTCAGAAAGACAATTTGATGAACTAAACAAAGGAAGAAGGTTTTTTTCGAGATATGATAGAAGGCATGATGTTTCTTTAGTTGGAATTTATAACCCCAGTGATCGAATTACTTTGTCAGGAACATGGATATATTCTACCGGGAATAATTTTAATCTTTTAGATAAAGAATCATTATCGAGTGCAGGTAATTTTCCAATTAGAATTCTGGAGCTTTCTGGAGGGACAACTCCTTTTAGTACAGAGCGAAACAATTTTAGAGGAGAGAGTTATCATCGTTTAGATCTAGGAATTCAATTTCATAAAAAGCTAGCAAAGAATAGAGAGCGTACATGGGGTTTTTCAATGTATAATATCTATGGAAGAAAGAATCCTTTTTATTACTATTTTAAAGATGCTAAACTTACTAAAGTTTCTGTCTTACAATTTATCCCCTCATTTAATTACACATATAAATTCTAAAAAAATAATCAAGATATAAATCATAAGAAATTTTTGAAGTTATGAGATATTTTAAAAACATAATAGTAGTAATATTAGGTATTTGGTTAGTGGGTTGTGAAACTAGTGTCGATGCAAGTGATTTATTGGATCAACAACAACTTATCGTTATCAATGGATTTTTATCTCCACAGGATTCTACATTAAAAGTACAAGTGTCTAAATCCAAGTCTAAAGCTAGAGGACAAACCAATAATACCAATGAAGATTTTGTGATTAAAGATGCAACGGTCGTAATTGCAGATGAAGAAGAAAATGAGGTTACATTACTATACACAAATAGTTCCTTAAGTTATGAAGCTCAAGGAATAGATTTGCCAATACTACCAGGAAAAAAATATTTTTTGACAGCTATGGTGCAAGGTAAAGAATATAAATCGTCTTGTATAATCCCATTAGATCAAATAGAACGAATAGAACAAGATATTAGAGTAGAAACGAGAGATGGTGCTGTAGGAAATCGAATACTGAAATTATCTATTGGAGATATAAAAGATAAAAGTAATTATTATGTAGTAGGTGCAGAAGCTACGTATTCTTTTGAAGGTGATACTTCTGGTGGAACAACCATAAACCTAGATTTTGAATTTAACCAATTTTTAACCGATATGAATAGAGAAAATTCTGTAGTGACCGCAGATGGAGGTTTTTTTCTTCCTGATTCTGCGATAATAACAAAAGTAAAGATTAAAGTTACTAATACAGAAGAGGTATTATATAATGCATTAAGAGCAGAATTTATAAACAATTATAATGATGAAAATCCTTTTACAGAATCTGTAATTGCACCCACCAATATTGAAGGAGAAAACGGATTTGGCGTTTTTACAGGGTATCAATTAACAGAGAAAGAAATACTCTTTAGGTAAATAAATAAATTTTAGAAATAGCTAGCAAATAAAAAAGGGGGTATTGATTATTTAAAGAAATAATATTCAATTTTATATTATTCTTTTGGCGGAGTTTGAAAATGTCGATAAATCATATATCCTCCATACCCAATAAACAGTAAGGTGATAATAGATTTAAGATTCCATTCTGCTTCAGATTGCAATCGATTATACAATCGTAAACCACCAAATATGACAAGTGCAATACCAATCATTAAATCCCAAGCTTTACGAGGAGATTCATTTTTATTTTTCATAAGTTTAAGATAGACTTTTTTCGATAATAGGAATAGCATCATCCATATCATTTTTTTTAACAAAAAGTTGGATGTGATCAGGAACTCCTCCTCCAAAACCAGCAATCATACCCGATTGCATATCATCTCTTGTTATAGAGTTAATTCCCCTTTCCTGTAATAGGTTTTGTAGAAATTGAATGTTTATTAAACTTCCTGTATATACTCTTTCATATTCACTTTCTGGAAACATATTTTTTGTGTGTATTATGCATTAAAATATTTACTATTCCAGATGGAAGTATTAAAATTTTTACCAAGAGCAAATCCATAGAATAAAACTACAGCTGCAACAGATTTAAATATAAAGAAAAATATCATTACCGATTGCGCGGTATCACTATGTTTACTAAATAAACCATCAGGAATCATAAAAGTAAGCAAAACACTTATTATAAAAGTAAGAAATAGTAAATTTTCAAAACTTTTAAAAAACCACATTACATTTTTACGAAGTGGATGTAAATCATTCCCCCACTTATGAATCAAATAGAAATAATCATTACCCATAGGAGCAAAAAGTAACGGGTCGTCTGCATTTTCTAGTTTAAAAAGTTTTGAGGGAGCTATTATTTTGAACCCTTTTAATTCTGTTTGGTGCTGTTTTTCAATATCTTTAATAGCCAGCAAAGCAGATTGAGGTAGTTTTCCTTTAAAATATTTGGAATTCAAAAAGCGTAAGCGATAATCGATACATATTTTTTTGATTTGGTCAATATGATATATCTTATTAGATTCTAATACATCAAAATCAAAGGTGTTTTGATCAATGTTTGCCGAATTATTTAAGTTTTGAAGAATTCGTTCTTTGTGTTGTTGTTCTTCCAAAAATATTTTAGATACATGATCCTTCCAAGATGAAACATCAAATTTCTTTGCTTTAAGTTTATTAAGTTTTTGTTCAATGTTTGTTTTAGGAAGTAACATTTTGTTTTTCTTTTGCATCACTAAATTAGTGATTTACGCTAAGCTTTACAAGATGTCTTTTTTATATATTGAATTAAACTTGGAATTTATGGGATGGTAAAGAATAAACTAATATTGTATTGAAATGTGTAAGTCAAAAAGTGAAATAAAAAAATGTGATGAGTATAAATGTTTATTCTTCTAATTTTTTAAATTGATTGGGTGTAAGATTAGAGAATTTTTTGAAAGTAGTGTAAAAATTAGATTTGGACTTAAAACCACATTCTAACCCTATAGATTCTATTGTGTAGTTAGCATATTGTGAATCGGTAAGCATTTTTTTAGAGGCTTCTACTCTTAATTCATTAATATAATCATTAAAACTATTTTGAGTATGTGTATTGATTAGTTGAGATAAATATCCACTACTAATCTGAAATTTTTCAGCAACATTGTTAAGATTTATATCAGCTAATAAATATTTCTTTTCTTTTATAACATAATTATTGATTTTGGTAAAAGTCGTATATCCTGTTTTTTTTGATAATTGACTTCTTTCTAGTTTCTCTAACCTGATATGTAAAGAAGATCTGTTGATACCAACATACCCTACCCAATAAATCCAGATCGATAATGATATAAAAAAAGGATAGCCAAAGTATGAATTTTTCATGTCAACTAAAACTCCTATGATTACTGATATTATACCTATTGATATAATTCCGATTCCTACATGTATAAGTTTTTTTAACCAAATAGTCTCTTGTTTAACTTTTTCAATTGATTTTTCTTGATCATTCTCATAAACAATAATCATTTTATACATTATATATATAATAATAGGGATGTGGATAAAAGAAATTGAATTAGTATAAAGGAATAAACCTCGTTGGTAATAATTGGTGATTACATAGTTGTTGTCAAAATATATTTGATAAATAAGTTGAAGAGTATGTAGCGTGGTTATCAAAAAGAAAGGACTAATAAGAAAGATTAATAATTTTTTACTTAATGATTTTTTTTGTAAAAAATTATGTCCAAAAAAATAAAACATTGGTGCTACCATCCATTGCCAAGGGATATAAATTCTTTTGATAATTGATGTGTCATCAAAGTAACTTACATCAATGAGCATATGTTGAATATTGCTAAGAGAAAGAAATAGTACTGTAAGACCTAAAAAAAGAGAACTTTTTGATTGGTATTTTTTTATGAAAATAACAATAAAAGTAAAAATAATTCCTTGGATTGATCCAAAAAATATAAGGAGTTGAAAAAAGTTAAAATTGATGGTTTTCAAAAAGAGGTTGAGTTATTGGTATAGTTTTTATTTAGTGTTTCTTATTCTCATTACTTACATAAATATGTGTTTTTATTTACATATCAATATGAAAATCTGGGATTATAGCCTTATAGTTTATTTCTAATATTCGATTTGTTGATGTATAAATTATAGTTTTTATCAATGTACTACGAAGTTAAATTAAGTTTCTGTTACTAATATATATAAATATAAATACGCCTTGTTTAAATCAATATTCGGTATGATATATACACATTTGAAAACAAAAATATTTGACTTAGAGCATAATAGAAACTACAGAATTAGATATATTATTGTTTCAGGTTCTAAAATATTTATATAATTATTATGATTTTTTTATAACTCAAGACTTATTAAAATTCGTAAGTACGATTCATTTTTAAGAGAATATCATGTTTCTATAGACGACAGAAGAAAAATTGTGTCGAAAATTAGGCTTTCGTATAAAAAATTACTTTTCTTCGATATAATTTCTCTATCAAATATCTATTGCACACGATTAATAATTATACCTGTATTTTTACGTATTCCTTTTAGGTAATCAACTAGCGGAAGCATAGAAATTTCTACTTTTCCTTTGGATGAAGCGTGTAATAAATGAATTCTTCCATCTTTTTCTCGAATAGCAATTCCTGTATGCGTCACATCAAGTCCAGTTATAGAAGTGGTTAATGCGATAATATCACCAGATTCAATTAAATGTTCATTTTCCTTAATTTTATCTTTCGGAAGAAAACATTGTGTGGATTGACCAATTTGTTTTTCAGATTGTTGTATGTTTTTATAGTTTTGATCTTCTTTTAGAAAAGGGTAAAGGTCACGATGGGTACTCATAAAATTAATTTCTTTTTTTACTTCTATACCACCAATATCCCCGCTGATGTTTTTGACAATACCTTTTTTCTCATTATCAATGATCCATTCTGAAAAATAATGTAATCGAGAAGTATATCCATTTAATACACCATTTTTGTAACGTACTCTTTCTAAGTAGCTTGTGAATGTGTCAAAATCATTTTTGTCATTTTTTAACATTAAAGCGAATACTAAAACATTTTCGATATATGTGGTGCAATCCAGACCTTGTAGGTTAATTACAAGAGTTTCTTCAATACCTATTTCTAAGGTTTTAGCTACATATGGAGTACCTAAAAATGTTTTACCAACAAATATTATGGTTTCGCTAAAATTATTTTTTATATGATATTCTTTTTTTAGTTCATGCATTCTAGCTGTAAAAATTTCTTTGTCCTTTGCAGAACATGTTATTTCTTGTGCTGTTATTGAATGAGCAAGTATAAAAAAGAGAATGATGTAGATTTTATGATTCATTAAATGTATTAAATAGAGGATTTTTTTTGTAAAATACAAAAAAGTTATGATACCTTTTTTGATGATCAATTTATTAAGTAAAGATATTGTTTTGTATTATTGATTTTGAATTTTTTGTTTTAATAAAAAAGCACTCAAAGAGAATCTCTTTGAGTGCTTTAACAAAATTATGTACAGCGTTTATTTATATAATTGTAGATTGACCTACATGTATATTTTCAAAATTAATATTAGAATCCTCTGGATTAAGAATATAATCGGCAATAAAATCTCCTACCTTTTCTGTTGTAAGTGGATTATTTGGGTTTAGATCAGGTGTAGTAAGGTTTAATTCTAATGCTTTTTCTACAGCATCTCTAATTGCATTGGCTTCTCCTGTTAAATTAAAATGTTCTAATAGCATTGCGGCGGATAGAATAGCTGCAATAGGATTAGCAATTCCTTTTCCTGTTGCTTGTGGGAATGATCCATGAATAGGTTCAAACATACAGCATGAGTTACCAACAGAAGCAGAAGCTAATAAACCGATAGACCCACCTATAACACTAGCTTCATCAGAAATAATATCACCAAACATATTTTCAGTAAGAATCACATCAAATTGACTTGGATTTAATATCATTTGCATAGCAGCATTATCAATAAATAAAAAGTCAAGAGCTACATCGCTATATTCTGTAGCAATTTTGGTCACTATTTTTCTCCATAGTCTTGATGATTCTAAGACATTGGCTTTATCTACCAATGTAAGTTTCTTTTTTCTTTTTTGCGCAGCTTTAAACGCAAGGTGAGTAATTCTTTCAATTTCTTCTTTAGAATATTCACATAGGTCAGATGCTATATTGCCATCTTCACTTATTTGTTTTTTTCCGAAATAGATACCACCTGTTAATTCACGATAGATAGAAATATCTGTCCCATCAATGATCTCACGTTTAAGAGGTGATTTGTCAATTAAAGTATCATATGCTTTTACAGGGCGTATGTTGGCGTATAGCCCAAGCTCTTTACGCAGCTTTAATAGCCCTTGTTCTGGTCGAACAGGAGCGCTGGGGTCATTGTCATATTTTGGAGCTCCAATAGCACCAAATAATACAGCATCTGTGTTAACACAAAGCTCTAAAGTTTTATCAGGTAAAGGATTACCTGTTTTGTCAATTGCAATTGCACCAACCAAGCCTTCTTTAAACATAAATGAATGGTCAAAATTGTGAGCAACAGCTTCTAACGCTTTAATAGCCTGTGCAGTTACTTCTGGTCCAATACCGTCTCCCGATAATACTGCGATATCTAGTTTCATCTATTCTTTTGTTTCTGATTTTTATTTTTTGGTCAAATATTTAACTTTAGAATATCTTATTTCTTAAATTTTGGTGTTTTCGAATTCTTCAATTTCTGCTTTATTACTCATTAGGAAATCAATATCATCATACCCGTTAATTAAACAAGTTTTTTTATAAGGATTAATTTCAAAACCAGATGAAGTACCTGTAGCCAAAATAGTTATTTTTTGATTTTCTAAATCTACTTCGATTCGCGAATTGGGGTCTGACTTAATTTGATCAAATAGTTCTTTTAAGTACTCTTTTGAAACCTGTATTGGTAAAACACCATTATTTAAAGCATTACCTTTAAAAATATCTGCAAAAAAACTAGAAACAACCACTTTGAAACCATAATCATTAATGGCCCATGCAGCATGTTCTCTACTAGATCCACATCCAAAATTATCACCAGCGATTAATATACTTCCTTTATAGATAGTATTGTTTAAGACAAAATCTTCATTTACTCCTCCGTTTTTCTTAAAACGCCAATCTCTAAATAAATTTTCTCCAAACCCATCACGACTTGTTGCTTTTAAAAAACGCGCCGGAATTATCTGATCAGTATCTACATTTTCTATAGATAATGGAATAGCAGAGGATGTTAATGTAGTAAACTTATCCATAATTAGTTTAATTGTTTGCTGATATCAATTATTTTTCCCTCTATTGCAGTTGCTGCTGCGATTAAAGGACTCGCCAAAATAGTTCTAGATCCTTGTCCTTGCCTTCCTTCAAAGTTTCTGTTTGATGTAGAGACGCAATATTCTCCTTCTGGAATTTTATCATCATTCATAGCAAGACAAGCAGAACACCCAGGTTGACGCAGTTGAAACCCAGCTTCTTCAAAAATAGTATTCAATCCTTCTTCAATAATTTGTTGGGCTACCAGTTGTGATCCAGGAACAAACCAAGCGGTCACATTATTTGCTTTTCTCTTTCCTTTAATATAATGAGCTGCAATTCTAAAATCTTCGATTCTACTATTGGTACAACTACCTATAAACACGTAATTAACCTTTTGGTTAACAAGAGATTGTCCTTTTTTAAAATTCATATAAGCTAATGATTTTTCGAAGGACTCATTATTTTGTGAAGGAATGTTTTCAGATATTTTAATACCCATTCCTGGGTTAGTACCATAGGTAATCATTGGTTCAATATCTTCTGCATCAAAATGATATTCTTTATCAAAAGTAGCTCCTTTATCGGTAGGCAATGTTTGCCAATAAGCTACTTTTTTATCAAATTCGTCCCCTTTAGGAGCGAATTCTTTTCCCTTAATATATTCAAAAGTCTTTTTGTCAGGAGCTATCATACCACCACGAGCTCCCATTTCTATACTCATATTGCAAACAGTCATTCGGCCTTCCATCGACATGTTTTCAAATACATTACCAGCATATTCACAAAAATATCCTGTACCTGCATTAGTCCCAAGTTTTGCAATTAGATATAGGATAACATCTTTGGGTAAAACACCTGTCTTAAGTTTTCCATTTACATTTACACGTAGACTTTTAGGTTTCTGAAGTAATAAACATTGACTTGCAAAAACTTGCGCTACTTGACTAGTCCCAATTCCGAAAGCAATAGTTCCAAAAGCGCCATGGGTAGAGGTATGGCTATCTCCACATACCATGGTCATTCCTGGTTGTGTAATGCCTAATTCTGGTGCCATTACATGTACAATGCCATTATATTTATGACCGAGTCCATATAATGTAATATCGTTTTTCTTACAATTTTTTGTTAATTGCTCAAGTTGATTTCTAGACAATTCATCTTTCACAGGCAGATGTTGATTTTCTGTAGGAGTATTGTGATCGGCTGTGGCTACAATTTGATTTGGTCTAAAAACAGAAATTCCACGTTGTTCTAGTTCTCCAAATGCTTGAGGACTTGTAACTTCATGGATTAAATGTTTGTCAATATACAGAATCTGTGGCCCGTCTTTAATCTCTTTGACGACGTGTGCATCCCAAACTTTATCAAATAAGGTTTTTTTCATGATTCTCTAAAAAAAAGACCTACGATTTTACAACTGAAATAAATCAGCATAGATTCGTAGGTTTATTAATGTATTTTTATATCATGCTACTAAGCGGCAACTACATTTGTATTTTTCATAATTTGATGAATATCTTCATCAACTACTTCTTTTTTATGATCTGCAAAATTCAAAAATTCTTTATACACATCATCTAACTGAAGCTTAGTTAGCTCATATCCAACTTTCTTTGCTCTATATGCTAAAGCAGCTCTTCCACTTCTTGCAGTAAGTACTATTGCTGATTCTGTGACTCCTACATCAGCAGGATCTATTATTTCATAAGTTTCACGATTTTTGATTACACCATCTTGATGTATTCCTGAGCTATGAGCAAAAGCATTAGCTCCAACGATAGCTTTATTAGGTTGCACAAGAACACCCATGTGATCAGAAACCATAAGACTTGTTTCGTATAATAATTTGGTGTTAATGCCAGTATTTAATTCTAGATATGGATGTTGTTTAAGTACCATGACGACTTCTTCTAATGAAGTGTTTCCTGCACGTTCTCCAATTCCGTTTATAGTACATTCTATTTGTCTTGCTCCATTAATTGCTCCAGCTACAGAATTAGCAGTTGCTAATCCTAAGTCATTATGACAATGACAAGAAATGACTACATTATGGATTCCTTTTACATTTTCCTTCAGATATTTAATTTTAGCTCCATATTCTTCTGGTAAACAATACCCTGTTGTATCTGGGATATTAAGTACAGTAGCTCCAGCTTTTATAATAGCTTCACAAACTCTGGCTAAAAATTCATTATCTGTACGTCCAGCATCCTCTGCAAAAAATTCAACATCTTCTACAAATGATTTAGCATATTTAACAGCAGCAACGCCACGTTCAATAACTTTTTCTTGTGTAGAATTGAATTTGTATTTGATATGAGACTCAGATGTTCCAATACCAGTATGTATTCTAGGTCTAACAGCATGTTTCAATGCTTCAGCAGCTACTTTAATATCATTTTCCACAGCTCTTGTTAAACCACATACAGTAGCATTTTTTACAATTTTTGATACTTCATTAACAGATTTGAAATCTCCAGGGCTTGAGACGGGAAATCCTGCTTCTATAATATCAACACCCAATAAGTCTAGTTGTTTTGCAAGTACTAATTTCTGCTCAGTGTTAAGCTTACAACCAGGGACTTGTTCTCCATCTCTTAGGGTAGTGTCGAATATTTGGACTTTATTATCGCTCATCGGAATTATATGAATTATTTGTTCAGTATGTTTATGAAACCCAATCTTTTTTAAATATTCTTGCAAAGATGTTTCTTAAATCTCTTACGAATTTATATTTTGGGAATTCAAAAAGGAAGTATTGAAGTATACATTTTACAATGCTAAAATGTTTTAATGAAAACATAACTTTCTTTTAATCAGTTAATTACAATATATTTTCTTACAATGACTAATGATCAAAAAGATTCTTTGTTTGTTTTAGTTAAGTCACTTTCTAAATCTGAAAAGCGACAATTTAAAGTATATGTTGGTAGATTGGGCGTAAATACCGATTCAAAATTCCTTGCTCTTTTTAATCATTTGGATAAGAGTGATACTTTAAATGAAGAGCTTATTGTAAAAAAAGGAATTGTGACAAAATTACAGATTTCTAACCTTAAAGCTCATTTATATAAACAAATATTGATAAGTCTTAGGTTAAGTCCTTTACATCAAAATATACGATCGCAAATACGAGAGCAGTTTGATTTTGCATCGATCCTATATCATAAAGGATTGTATAAACAGAGTTTAAAGATATTAGAAAAAGCAAAAGCTCTTGCAAAAGAAAATGAAGAGCATAATATTGCTTATGAAATTGTTGAACTCGAAAAAATTATAGAGACGCAATATATAACCAGAAGTATTAGTAGTAGAGCAGATGAATTGACAATAGAGGCTAAGATGTTGAGTATGAAAAATGTTTTAACTAGTAAGCTATCAAATTTGTCATTGCAATTGTATGGATTAATGTTAAAAAGCGGATATGTAAGAAATGACAAAGAGCACAACATAATTACAAACTATTTCAACAGTAAACTTCCGAAATATGAATGGAATATGCTGGGTTTTAGAGAAAAATTGTGGTTGTATAAAGCTCATTTATGGTATAGCTTTATAATTCAGGATTTCTTATCGTGTTATAAATATTCCAAAAAATGGATAGATCTATTTTATAAACATCCAAAAATGATCATTCAAAATCCAGTTTTTTTCTTAAGAGGAAATCATTATTTGCTAGAATCTTTATATCTGATAAAAGATAAAGCACAATTAAAATCTACATTGTCAAAGTTAGAAAAAACAATAGCAGACGAAACATTTCCAAAGGATGATAATATTGATGTTTTATCCTTCCAGTATATTTACAATAATAAATTAAATGTACATTTTTTAGAAGGTAGTTTTGATGAAGGAGAGTATTTGGTTCAGGATATTCTCAAAGGAATTAAAGAATTTAAGAGTCGTTTGGATGATCATCATATCATGGTTTTCTATTATAAAATAGGTTGCTTGTATTTTGGTATGGCAAATCATAAAAAATGTATCGAATATCTTGCAAAGATTATCAATAACAAATCTCTAAAGATGAGAGAGGATCTAATGTGTTTTTCTAGAGTTCTTAGTTTGGTGGCTCATTATGAAGCAGGTATGGACTATCATTTGGAAAGTCAATTAAAAGAAACTTATAGATTTTTAATTAAAATGAACGATCTGCATGAGGTGCAAAAGGAAATGATTAAATTTTTGAAAAACCTAGGAGATATTTTTCCTCATCAAATAAAGGATGAATTTAAAAAACTACACAAAAGACTAAAAACATACGAAGATCATCCTTATGAAAAAAGAGCTTTTTTGTATTTAGATATTCTTTCTTGGTTAGAAAGTAATATTGAAGGAAGACCAGTCGCAGATATCATTAAAGAAAAAGCAAAAGGGCTTGTAAGATGAGTAATATTGGTTTCTGGATGAGTGATAATACTTTTGTCATGTAAGGTGTTTAAATTAATAGGCTTTTTTATCTTAAGGTTTGTAAACGTAAAGAATTAGATTATCAAAAAAAATAACCAACACCTAAAAAACGTATTAGAACTAAACTTGGCTATGCTTCTAATCAGCACCTCGGGTGCTTTAGGTAGATATATTGATATGCCAGTACCTGTAATTATTGGGTTTAGAGCTTTGTTTGCAGGTGTTTTACTTTTTATCTTTTGCAGATGGAAAGGTATTTCTTTTAAAATAAAAAGTAAAGATCAGCCTATCATTCTATTAAGTGGTATACTTATGGGGCTACATTGGATAACTTATTTCTATGCCTTAAAACTATCTAATGTAGCAATCGGAATGCTTTCTATTTTTACCTATCCTGTGATCACAGCATTGCTAGAACCTGTTTTGTTAAAGACAAAATTTGAAAAAGTACACTTGCTTTTGGCATTATTGGTCTTGGTTGGGATTTATTTTTTGGTACCAGATTTGGATTTTAGTAATTCGTACACAAAAGCAGTAGGACTTGGGATTTTATCTGCTTTATGTTATTCTCTACGAAATTTGATTATGAAAACCAAGATTACCAATTATAATGGTTCTGCGTTAATGTGGTATCAATTAGTTATTGTAAGTGTTTTTCTTTTTCCTATTCTTATTTTTATGGATAGTTCGGGAATAAAAGATCAGTGGCTACCAACTTTGATTTTGGCGTTGCTAACCACAGCAATAGGACATACTTTGTTTTTGGGAAGTTTTAAACGTTTTTCAATTACTACTGCTAGTATAATAAGTAGCGTACAACCAGTATATGGGATTATTATAGGAATTATATTTTTAAAAGAAATTCCTGTTGTCTCTACAATTATCGGAGGTGTTTTAATTCTGACCTCTGTAATTATCGAAAGTGTAAGAACATATAAATAACTTAGTGTATAATGCAAGACACGATTTTGAAATTAGAAGATTTGGTATATAAAACAAGTAAAACTATACTTGAGCTTGAGGAAGATGTACTTAGTTACAAAATATCAGAAACAAAGTGGTCTAAAAAAGAAATTTTAGGACATCTTATTGACTCTGCAATGCATAATTTGCAACGGTTTACAGAGGTGCAATTTGAATCTAAACCATACGTGATTAGAAAGTATAACCAAAACGATTTGGTGAAAGCAAATAATTATCAAGAATATGTAGTTGAAAACATGGTCGAATTTTGGGGCGCTTTGAATACACAAATTGCTTTTGTGATTAAAAATTTAAGTAGAGAAGAATTAGATTACAAAGTAAATATCGATGTAGGCAATTTAAAAACGTTAGATTGGTTAATTGTAGATTATGTAGAACATATAGGGCATCATTCAAAGCAGATTTTGAAATTATAAACAATGATCCCAAATAGAATCCGATGGAGGAGGAGCAATTATTGTAAGTGATTCTTTTTTTACTGGGTGTATAAATGTAAGTTTTCTTGCATGTAGATGTATACTTCCATCTTTATTACTACGATCTGCACCATATTTCAAATCCCCTTTTATTATTGACCCAATACTAGATAGTTGTGATCGTATTTGATGATGACGTCCTGTATGAAGATCAATTTCTAAAAGATAATAACGATCTAGTTTTTTAATCATTTTGTACTCTAAAATTGCTTTTTTACTATCAGGAACTTCGTTAATGTGAGCGTATGATTTATTCTGTTTGGGATTTCTTTTTAACCAATGTATTAGCGTATCTTTTTCTTTTGGAGGTTGTTTTTTTACAACAGCCCAGTATGTTTTTTGAGCTTCTTTATTTGCAAATAATTTATTAAGCCTAGGTAAAGCTTTACTTGTTCTTGCAAATACTACAATACCACTAGTGGGTCTATCTAATCGATGTACTACACCTAGATATACAGCTCCTGATTTATTATATTTCTCAGCAATATATTCTTTAACGACTTCACTAAGAGGTATGTCACCAGTTTTATCACCTTGTACAATATCTCCCGAACGTTTATTGACAATAATGATATGATTGTCTTCATAGAGAATTTGAAGATTTGATTTATTCGAAAGAGTTTTTTTTTGCAAAGTTTTAGATGATAAAAATTTTTCGTTCACTATTCAAATTTAATATTGCTCATTCTCATTCGGGAAATCAATAGCTTTAACATCGGTTACATATTGTTTAAAAGCATTTGTCATCTCTGTGTATAAATCTAAATAACGTCTTAAAAAACGAGGATTGAATTCGTGTGTCATACCTAACATATCATGTGTTACCAAAACTTGCCCATCAACACCGTTTCCTGCACCAATTCCGATAATAGGTATGGTAAGGCTTTCTGCAACTTCTTTCGCCAATTTGGCAGGTACTTTTTCAAGAACAATAGCAAAACATCCTGCTTTTTCAAGCATGAGTGCATCTTCTTTTAACTTTTGAGCTTCTTCTTCCTCTTTTGCTCTTACCGTGTATGTACCAAACTTATAAATAGATTGCGGAGTTAATCCAAGATGTCCCATGACTGGGATTCCAGCATTAAGTATTCTCTTTATTGATTCCTTAATTTCTTTTCCTCCTTCTAATTTTACAGCATGCCCTCCAGATTCTTTCATTATTCGTATTGCAGAACGCAAAGCTTCTTTTGGGTCACTTTGGTAACTTCCAAAGGGTAAATCAACAACAATTAGTGCACGGTCGATTGCACGAATAACAGAAGAGGCATGATAGATCATTTGATCCAAAGTAATAGGTAATGTTGTTTCATGACCAGCCATTACATTAGATGCAGAATCACCAACAAGAATTACATCAACACCAGCTCCATCAACAATTTTGGCCATTGTATAGTCATATGCGGTTAGCATTGATATCTTTTCTCCGTTAGTTTTCATTTCTACTAAGGATTTTACTGTGACCCGTTTGTAATCTTTTTTAGCTGTAGACATTTGTGTTATTTTTAAGGAGTGTAAAAGTAGTGAATTACCAATATGGTAACAAGACTAATCTGCTTTTGATTTTCTTTATAATATCGAAGTTAGAATTATCTATTCCAGAAAATAATTAAAATCTTACTTTTATATCAATTAAAAAATAAAAGACGTTATGTGTAAATTATCATTATTAATTGTTGTACTATTTTCGTTTAATGCTTTTTCACAAAACAAAGTAGTTGTAGGTGAAGTAAATAATTATAAAGAAGAAGTAAAACAAACCATTTTAGATTTTTTTGAAGGGTTTCATTCTCGCGATACTCTTAAAATGAAGAGTACAATGGATAAGAATATAGTAATGCAAACTATTGCCAAGAATAAAAAGGGGGATACCAGAACTGTTAAGACAGATGTAGAAAAATTTGTTTTGGCTATTAAAAACAGACCTACCGAACAGAAATGGGAAGAACGATTATTGTCATTTAAAATTGATACAGATGCATTTATTGCAAATGTCTGGACTCCATATGAGTTTTATGTTAATGATAATTTCAGTCATTGTGGAGTAAATGTATTTCAACTATTCAACGATGGTAAAGATTGGAAAATTATTGCTATTGCAGATACCAGGCATCGCGAGGGGTGTAAATAAGTATTAGAAAATTGACTAAGAAAGAGCTTTACTATTTTAGACTATTATTGTTATCTAAATTTAACAATCACTTAGACTTACCTTAATAGCCAGACCGCCTTCACTTGTTTCTTTGTATTTGGTATTCATATCTTGAGCCGTTTCCCACATCGTTTCGATTACTTTATCCAAAGGAACTTTAGCATTTGCTGCGTCAGTATCTAATGCCATTTCGCATGCATTAATAGCTTTTATAGCACCCATAGCATTTCGTTCTATACAAGGAACCTGTACCAAACCACCTATAGGGTCACAAGTTAATCCCAAATGATGTTCCATAGCAATTTCACTAGCCATAAGTACTTGTTCAGGAGTTCCTCCCATCAATTCGGTTAATGCTCCAGCTGCCATTGCAGAAGAAACACCAATTTCTGCTTGACAACCTCCCATTGCTGCAGAAATAGTAGCACCTTTTTTAAATAGACTTCCGATTTCACCCGCTACGAGCATAAATTGTTTTACATCATCAAAATTAGCGTCGTGATTTTCGATAACCATATAATACATCATAACTGCTGGAATAACACCAGCACTTCCATTAGTAGGCGCAGTTACAACTCTTCCTAAAGAGGCATTTACTTCATTTACTGCCAACGCAAAACAAGACACCCATTTAAGGATTTGGCGAAATTTTACTTCAGTATCTCGAATAGATTCAATCCATTCTGTTGGTGTGCTATAGGGAGTAGTACCTATTAATTTTTTATGAGTATCATAAGCTCTTCTTCTTACATTTAGCCCTCCTGGTAATGTTCCTTCTGTATGACAACCTATATAGATAGATTCGAGCATTGTATTCCAGATTTGAGCAATTCGTTCATTAATTTCAGTATCACTTCGTAATGAACGTTCGTTTTCCAAGACGATTTCAGAGACTTTTTTGTCTTGCGAGGTGCAATATTGAAGTAAATCTGTAGCTTTTTGAATTGGTAGTGGAAAACATTGAAAATCTTCAAGCTTTTTCTCTTTTCTTTTTCGTTCTTCTTTTACAACAAATCCACCGCCTATAGAATAAAAAGAAGAAGACATTTTTTTTCCATTATTCAATATGGCATGAAATGTCATACCATTAGGATGAAACTCTTTAAATTCTCTATTAAAAATAATTTGGGACGTAGGGTTAAACGATATGCATATTTCATTATTAAGAATAAGTTTTTTATCAGTTTTGATTGAATTTATGATTGGAGCAATGGTAGACACGTCTATAGTTTGGGGGTCATAACCGCATAATCCTAAGATCACAGCGACATCAGTAGCATGTCCTTTCCCAGTTAGTGATAATGAGCCAAAAAGATCTATTGTGATTCCGCTAACAGCTTCAAATACATTATTGTCTTTTAACTCTGCGATCCATCTTCTACCTGCACGCCAAGGCCCTAATGTATGTGAACTAGAAGGTCCAACCCCTATTTTTAACATATCAAAAATACTGATACATTCCATAATCTTAATTATTGATAAAAAATGAGCGGTAAATATAGTTTTTTGATAATAAAAGAGCTTGTTTTTCGTGAAATACTTATTCCTGCTATTTGGTTACAGTAAATCACTTGTTTTATACTCTGTAACACCATATTATAATGACATCCTGTCAGATTGATTGTAATGGCATAATCATTGACTTAACAGCATTGAATTAGTACGAATAATAGTATAATAATTTAAATATAAAAATGAGTAAAATAATAGGAATAGACTTAGGGACAACCAACTCTTGTGTTTCTGTAATGGAAGGTAATGAGCCTGTAGTAATCCCTAATGCTGAAGGTAAGAGAACTACCCCTTCTGTCATTGCATTTGTAGAAGGAGGAGAAATTAAAGTAGGAGATCCTGCAAAGCGTCAAGCGGTTACTAATCCAACTAAGACTATCTCTTCGATTAAGAGATTTATGGGAAATAAATTCTCTGAATCTTCAAAAGAAGCCCAAAGAGCAGCTTATAAAGTTGTAAAAGGAGATAATGATACGCCACGAGTTGATATTGATGGGCGCTTATATACACCACAAGAATTATCTGCAATGACACTTCAGAAAATGAAGAAAACAGCAGAAGATTACCTAGGTCAGGATGTCACTAGTGCAGTAATTACTGTACCAGCTTATTTTAATGATGCACAACGTCAGGCTACCAAAGAAGCAGGAGAGATTGCAGGTCTTAAAGTAGAAAGAATTATCAACGAACCTACAGCAGCAGCATTAGCTTATGGTCTTGATAAAAAAGGTACAGATCAGAAAATCGTAGTGTTTGATTTTGGAGGAGGTACTCATGATGTTTCTATATTAGAACTAGGAGATGGTGTTTTTGAAGTATTATCTACAGATGGAGATACGCATTTAGGAGGAGATGATGTAGATCAAAAAATCATTGATTGGTTAGCAGAAGAGTTTAAAAGTGAAGAAAATATGGATCTAAGAGAAGATCCAATGGCTTTACAACGTCTTAAAGAAGCTGCAGAAAAAGCTAAAATTGAGTTATCATCATCTGCTCAAACTGAAATTAACTTACCATATGTTACTGCTACAGCAAGTGGTCCTAAGCACTTGGTAAGAACATTAACAAAAGCAAAGTTTGATCAATTAATAGATGATTTAGTAAAAAGAACGATAGAACCATGTCGTACAGCACTTAAGGCTGCTGGATTATCAACTAGTGATATTGATGAAATTATATTAGTAGGAGGATCTACTCGTATTCCTGCTGTACAGGAAGCTGTTGAGAAATTCTTTGGTAAATCACCTAGTAAAGGAGTGAATCCAGATGAAGTTGTAGCAGTTGGAGCAGCTATCCAAGGAGGAGTATTAACAGGAGATGTTAAAGATGTTTTATTATTAGATGTTACTCCACTTTCTTTAGGTATAGAAACAATGGGTAATGTAATGACCAAGCTGATTGAGGCCAATACTACGATTCCTACTAAGAAATCACAAGTATTTTCTACTGCAGCTGATAACCAACCATCGGTTGAGATTCATGTATTGCAAGGAGAGCGCCCAATGGCTGCAGATAACAAAACGATTGGTCGTTTTCATCTTGATGGAATTCCGCCAGCTCAAAGAGGAACTCCGCAAATCGAAGTTACCTTTGATATTGATGCCAATGGTATCATAAAAGTTTCTGCTACAGATAAAGCAACAAATAAATCTCAGGATATTCGTATCGAAGCTTCTTCAGGATTGACAGAAGAAGAAATAGAGAAAATGAAGCAGGAAGCTGAAGCTAATGCTGAAGCAGATAAAGCAGCCAAAGAAACTGCTGATAAGCTTAATGAAGCTGATGGAATGATCTTTCAGACAGAGAAGCAACTTACCGAGTTTGGTGATAAATTATCTGATGATAAGAAAAAACCAATCGAAGAAGCTTTAGAAGAATTGAAAAAAGCACACGAGACAAAAGATCTTGCTGTTATCCAACCTGCTCTTGATAAAATCAATGAAGCTTGGAAAGTAGCTAGTGAAGAAATGTACAAAGCTCAGGCCGAAGCACAACAGAATGGACAACCTGGACCTGATGCAGCTTCAGATCAACCTTCTGGTGATAATGGTTCTGAAGGAAGTGATGTAGAGGATGTTGATTTTGAAGAAGTAAAGTAGATTATTCTTATACATAGTGATAAAAATGCACAACCATAGGTTGTGCATTTTTTTTATGCACATTTTTAAATTTAATAGATGTACAGAATAAACAAACAAGTAAAATTTATAGTACAAACTGTAACAATAAGAGAAGAATTTTGTCTATTTATCAAACATACAATCATTAAAGGAGTCTCATAACAAATCAATTCATTCATTATTTAAAGACGAATCATATGAAAACAAACAGCAAAATCATCAATTCACTATTATTCATTGTGATTGCATTATTTACAATTAATTTGAGCGTTGCTCAAAATAAAATAAACGGTAATGGTAATGTTACTAAGGAAGAAAGAACAATATCTTCTTTTAATGAGCTTATCGTAAAAGGAGTGTATAATATATACTTAGCACAAGGACAAAAAGAATCTGTTACTGTAGAAGCAGATGAAAATTTACAACAGGTAGTTACGGTAAAGAACCAAGGTAATACTCTTGTTTTAGGTTGGAAAAAAGGAATGAATGTCAAGAAAAAAACAAAAATGAATGTTTACATAACTTTAAAGGACTTAAAAAGACTTAAAGTTACCGGAGTTGGAAATGTTAAAACGGCTTCAGAACTTTCTTTGACAGAACTTGATCTAAAAGTTTCAGGAGTAGGAAATACATCTTTAAAATTAAACTGTAATAAATTAGAAGGAGAGATTTCTATGGTAGGGATTCTAACCCTTGAAGGAAAAGTTGGAGAAATGAAACTTGATAATAATGGAACGGGGGCGTTACGAGCATATAATTTAATTGCACAAAAATTAGAGGTTAATAATTCTGGTATCGGAAAAGTTGAAGTTAATGCAGAAGAAGAAATAAGTATCACATCTTCAGGTATTGGAAGTGTTTATTATAAAGGAAATGCCAAAATTAATAAGTTAGATCATAAAGGCATTGGTAAAATCAAAAAGGTAAATTAATTTTAGATTTGATAAAAACTGTTTTTATCAGGTAGTGTCCAATAAACTGTGTAAATAAAAAATAGGGGGTTTTAAAACCCGCCTATTTTTTTGTTGTTAAAATGATTACAGTAATTATAAAAAACTAGAATCCAACAGCAGTATCATCTCCGCGCTTATCAGCACCTCCTTCTAGGGTACCGTTTGGTAGGGCAAGTATTCCATCAACTTTACCAATAATTCTTGAAGTTTCTTCATCAATTTTATATCCTTTTTGACTCAAGCTATCTAATAATACAGAGTCAAAAGATTCTGGCTCAAAGACTACGACATCTGGTAACCATTGATGATGAAAACGAGGAGCATTTACGGCCTCTTGCATGGTCATTCCAAATTCTTCTACATTGAGTATGGTTTGTAATACAGAGGTAATGATTGTGGATCCTCCAGGAGTACCTACAGACATCCAGAATTTATTATTTTTTTCTACAATAGTAGGAGTCATAGAGCTTAACATTCTCTTTTCTGGAGCTATTGCATTGGCTTTTGCGCCAATTAGACCAAACATATTTGGAACTCCAGGTTTAGCACTAAAATCATCCATTTCATTATTTAAAAACGTTCCAATTTCTGGGGCGTACAACTTAGAACCATATGCTCCATTAAGTGTTATCGTTACAGAGATTGCATTACCAAATTGATCAACAATAGAGTAGTGGGTGGTTTCATCACTTTCATAACCAGGAATCATCCCACAGTTTATTTCTGATGACGGAGTTGCTTTTTCAAAGCTAAAATCATGCATGCGATCAGTAAGATATGGTGCACCAATTAAAGTATCTATAGGTATTTTTGTGAAATCAGGATCGCCAAGATAAAAGCTACGATCTGCATATGCTCTTCGTTCAGCTTCTGTAATAACCTGAATCGTTTTAAGTTGGTTATGTCCATATTTAGAAATTTCATATGGTTCTATCATTTTCATGATCTGTGCCAAACAGACACCTCCACTAGATGGCGGAGACATAGATACAACAGAAAGGTCTTTGTAATTAAATCGTACTGGTTCTCTCCATTTTGCTTCATACATAGACAAATCTTTCATAGTAATAATACCTCCATTAGATTGTATATGTTCAACTAGTTTTTTACCAGTTTCACCTTCATAGAATTCTGTTTTTCCATTTTTAATAATACGCTTCAGAGTAGCTGCAAGTTTTATATTTTTGATAGTGTCACCTGCTTTGTAACCTTTTGCATAAAGAATAGTATCTTTATTAACCTCAAAAAACAATTCTTGATACTTATCAAAACGTTTTTTTTGTTTTTCAGTAACTGTAAAACCACGTTTAGCCAGATCAACTACTGGAGTAAGTATTTCTTCTATTGGTAATGTGCCAAATTTTTCATGTACCGCAAAAATACCTGCTATTGTTCCAGGAACACCAATTGCCATAGCTCCGACTTGACTTTTTTTGGGTATCGGATCACCATTTTCATCCAGATACATATCTTTATAAGCGGCTAGGGGGGCTTTTTCTCTATAATCTAAAGCTCCTGTTTCTCCATCTTCTTTACGATACACCATAAACCCACCACCACCAAGACTTCCAGCAAAAGGATAGGTTACAGCAAGTGCCATTTCGGTAGCGACCATAGCATCAAAGGCATTACCTCCTTTTTTCATAATAGTAGCACCAATCGTTGAAGCTTCTTTTCTTGCAGAAACTACCATAGCTTTTTGAGTAATCAAACCTAATACAGGTTCGGTTTCTTTTTGTTGATCAGTACTATTATTTTTACAGGAGAAGAAAAGAGAGAAGAGTAATAAAAGCAATGTGTGTTTCATGGGGTATAGTTTTTAGATATTATTTTAACCATTGTTAATACACTAGTAAGGAAGATTTGATACTTTGACTATAGTGTTTAATTACAATATTTTCATTTCATTTTCAGTGTACATTTTGAGTTCTTCAAAAAATAAACGAAACTCTTCATCAAAATCCGAATAATAAAACTCTAGTTCATTTACTGCCAGATCCATTCTGGATTTGTTTTTTGTTCTTCTATTCATACCAGATAAAGCACTTCCTATCCCTTCAATAGAAGCATAACTAAGCAACCAATTGTCCTTAATCATATAGGGTAAAAAATTTTGAATTTGTTTGGGTAAAACTAAATGATATTCATGAAGCAATTCATAAAAGGAGGCTGTATACTCTTCTAAAGGAATTTCAGAATAGTCAGCCCAATTATTAGCCAAAAAATGATCATAAAGAATATCTACAATTACAGTACTATAGTGTCTGTATTTAGGAAATAGTCGAGACACGCTTTTTTTTACAACAGGATGAGTATCGGTATAAAAATCAATTTTACGATGTAGTGTAATTCCCTGTTGAATACGATTTGGATAGTTTAGATATTTTTTTCCTTTAACAGAATCAGCAATAAAATTACCTATTTTAAGCTCTGGATCTTCTCCAGAAAGATAAATATGGGCTAGAAAGTTCATTATGGAAATTTACAATTTTTTGGAAAGTTAATATTGTTTTTTTTGTAAATTTTAATTCTAAAGTTGTGGTAGTCTGCCGTAGCTCGTACATTTACATTAAAAAATATACAATCTGTTATACATATGACATTAATAAAATCGATTTCAGGAATTAGAGGTACAATTGGTGGAACTGTAGGAGATAACCTAACACCAATAGATGCAGTAAAATTTGCATCAGCTTATGGTAGTTGGTTAAAAGGTGAAACAAAAATTGATCATCCAAAAGTAGTAGTAGGCCGTGATGCCAGAATATCGGGTTCTATGATTCAGCAATTGGTAATGAATAGCTTGGTCGGTTTAGGGATTCATGTGATTGATTTGGGGCTTTCTACTACACCTACAGTAGAAATTGCTGTTCCTTTAGAAAAAGCAGACGGAGGAATAATTTTGACTGCTAGCCACAATCCAAAACAATGGAATGCGCTAAAGCTTTTAAATCATAAAGGAGAATTTTTGAATGCCGAAAATGGTAAAAAGATTTTGGATATTGCAGAAAATGATGCATACGTTTTTGTAGAAGTTGATGATTTAGGAAGTATTACTGTAAATGATACTTATATTGAAAAACATATTGAAGAAGTATTAAATCTTTCTTTAGTAGATGCAGAATTAGTAAAAAAATCTAATTTTAAAGTAGTTGTAGATGCAGTAAATTCTACAGGAGGTATCGCAATACCAAAATTACTTCAAAAAATGGGAGTGGATACCATAGAGTTATATTGTGAACCTAATGGACATTTTCCTCATAACCCAGAGCCATTAAAAGAACATCTGACAGATTTATCTGATTTAGTAGTAAAAGAGAAAGCAGATTTTGGACTTACCGTTGATCCAGATGTTGATCGATTAGCTTTTATGAGTGAGGATGGAGAAATGTTTGGAGAAGAATATACGTTAGTTGCATGTGCAGATTTTGTATTGGGTAAAACACCAGGGAATACAGTTTCAAATTTGTCATCCAGTAGAGCATTAAGAGATATAACTCAAAAGCATAATGGTAAATATGAAGCCAGTGCAGTTGGGGAGGTTAATGTAGTTGAAACAATGAAAGCAAATAAAGCGGTTATAGGAGGAGAAGGAAATGGGGGTATTATTTACCCAGAATCCCATTATGGAAGAGATTCCTTGGTAGGAGTAGCTTTGTTTCTTACACATTTGGCAGAAAAAAAATGTAGCGTAAGCGAATTAAAAAATAGCTATCCTTCTTATTTTATGAGCAAAAATAAAATTCAATTGACTCCAGATTTGGATGTTGACGCAATTTTGAAAGGGTTTCATAAAAAATATGCATCAGAAGAGGTTTCTACTATAGATGGTGTAAAAGTTGATTTTAAAGATAATTGGGTGCATTTACGTAAGAGTAATACAGAACCTATTATCCGTATATACACTGAAGCTTTGAGTCAGGAAAAAGCAGATGAGTTGGCAGAGGATACGATTGTAACCTTAAAAAGTATTGCGGGTATATAATAATTTAAATTCTACCAAGTTTGTTACCGTGTTTTTTACGAGCTTGGTAGTAATTTTATTTGTTAATCCACAACAGCACCTTTAGGAATTGGAGTATTTCTATGTTTCCAACGTTTGTGAGACCATAGATAATATTGAGGCTTTTCTCTTATTTGTTTTTCTAATAGTCTTAAATATTGCTTGGTAACATGATATTTTTCTTCGGTCTTACTATTTTCTGAGATAGGAATAAATCTAACTTCATAATGTCCTCGCTTTACTTTTTCTACATGCAAATACAAAACGATTACATCAAGGCGTTGTGCTAAAAATTCACCACCCAAAAATATAGGCACTTTTACACCCATGAAGTCAGTCCAATATTTTGCATTACCAATTTTTGGTGATTGATCAGAAATCATACCATAAGAGCATATATTATTTTCTTGCTTATCTTTTATGATTTGTCTTGCTACTTTATGACTAGCAATAAGTCTTGAGTCAAAACGCCCTCGTATGCGATGTGCTAATCTGTCAAAATATTTATTCTCAATTTGTTTATATATACCCACACATGGATTAATAGATACTAAATCTACGGCATTTGACCATTCAAAACTTCCGTAATGTCCCATGAGAGCTATAATGCTTTTGTTTTTCTTCTCAAATTCATGAAACTCATCAAGATTAGTTACTTTATAGCGTTTTATTAATTCTTCTCGAGAAATAGAAAGCGATTTTGTCATTTCCAAAAACATATCACACATATGTTTGTAAAACTCTTTTCGAATTTTATAGATTTCTTCTTTAGATTTTTCAGGAAAAACTAGATGAAGATTTTCTGTTATCGTTTTTCTTCTGTAACGTACTATGTAATAAATGATAAAATAAATACCAGTGGAAAAAGTATAAAATAATCGCCAAGGTAGTTTCGAAATTCCTAGTATTATTGGATAAACCAGGATATATATTAGTAATTGCATATTGATGGTTAAAAAACGTGCAATATAAGCTTATTTATTTGATATAGTTTATAGATGTATTGAACTATTGAGGCTTTTTGGAGCTATTCATTTTGGTGATTATGTCTTTTTGAGTTGAAAAATGATATAGAGAGTTATTATTAATTTTTTCTATTTATATGTGATAGGTGTGTTTTAAATTTTGGGTTTTTATTGTTTAAATAGTTGATTTTTATAGTTTAATTTACTAGAGCTTCTTTAGGAATTTTTGCATTTCGATGTTTCCATCTTCGATGAGTCCAGAGGTAATATTCAGGCTTATCTCTTATTTGCTCCTCTAATAATTGTAGATATGTTTTGGTGATATAATGATCATTACAATTCTTTGGATTGTCGGTAATCTTTATAAATTTTGCTTGATAATATCCTCGTTTTATTTTTTCTACTCTTAAATAAGTAATTGGCATGTCTAATCTTTTAGACAAAATTTCTCCTCCCGTAATTACTGGAACTTTAATATTCATAAAATCAGTCCAGTATAGAGCATTTTTTAATTTTGGAGATTGATCTGATAATAACCCATAGGCACATAACCTTCCATGTACTTTATCTCTAGTTATCTCTTTAATAACATTATGATTATCAATAAGTCTTGCATTGAACTTTCCTCTAATGCGATGTGCTAGTTGGTCAAAATATTTATTTTTGATTTTTTTATAAACTCCAACAATAGGAAAATCCATTACGAATTGTGCAGCAATGGCCCACTCATAACTGGCATAATGTCCCATTAAAACAATAATGCTTTTGTTTTTAGATTGTAATTCCTTGAAAGTGTGTTGATCAATTATTGTAAAACGTTTACTCATTTCTTTTTTAGAAATAGATAAACTTTTTATCATTTCCATAAACATATCGCACATATGTTTATAAAATTTTTTACAAATCTTTTTAATCTCTTTGTCAGGTTTTTCTGGAAAAGCTAAAACTAGATTTTCTAAAACTACTTTTTTCCGATATCCAATAATATAATACATAAGTATGTATATGCCAGTGGATAGAATGTATAACAGTTGCCAAGGTAACTTTGAGATTACCCATAAAATTGGATAGACCAAACGATATACTAACAATTGCATTAAACCCAAGATTAGATCATTGTAAATATAAGAACATCCTTCTTTTTTTCATAAATTTTTATGAATTAGAAAGCGTGCTTATTTTGGGTTTTCAGAGGTTAAAATATATGGTATCTTTGAACAAAAAATTTATTGATTAATGGAGAAACTTGATATTATTATAATCATAATTATTGGGGCTAATATATTGTTATCATTAAAAGGGTTTAAAGATTTTTCTTTTTTTGAAAAGTATAAATTTAATATTGGTGGAATACGAAGAGGAGAACAAATACGAATGCTGACATCTGGATTTTTACACGTCGATATGATGCATTTGTTTTTTAATATGTTTACACTTTACTTTTTTGCCCCAACGGTAATCAAATTTTTAGGTAATACTAAGTTTTTAATAGTTTATTTTGGAAGTTTATTGGTTGGAAATCTATTTTCATTGTTTTTTCATAAAGATGAATATCATTATAGCGCTGTAGGAGCTAGTGGTGCAGTGTCAGGAATAATATATGCTGGAATTTTATTCAGACCAGATATGAGTTTGTATCTAATGTTTATTCCTATTCCTATTCCAGCTTATATATTCGGAATTGGATATTTATTATATTCTATTTTTGGAATGAAAAATAAAATAGGAAATATAGGGCATGATGCCCATTTTGGAGGTGCAGTGGGAGGTTATGGTATTACTTTAATATTGGCACCTTGGCTATTTCAAGAAAACCCTTTTATGATTGGTTTATTAGCTATACCTATAATTATCCTTTTTGTTTTACAAAGAATGGGAAAATTATAATACTAAAAAAGGTAACCCTATTATAGATAAGGTTACCTTTTTTATACCTTATAGAGACTGCTGAGTAAGTAATTCTGAAATTTTTTGCTCCAATGCAGGGCCTCTTAGATTCTTTGCAATAATATCACCTTTTTCATCTATAATAAAAGTAGCAGGAATAGATCGTACACCATAAGCTTGGGCAATAGGTTCTTGCCAGAATTGTAAATTCGAAACATGATTCCAGTCTAGGTTATCATCAGCAATGGCTTTGGTCCATGCTTCTTGTTTTTTATCTAAAGAAACACTAATAATGTTAAGGCCTTTATCATGGTATTTCTTGTATACATTTACTACATTAGGATTTTCCATTCTGCATGGTTTGCACCACGAAGCCCAAAAATCAATAATTGTGATTTTACCCATTGATTGTTTTAATGATAACATTTTACCTTCTGGGTTAGGAGCAGAAAAATCTTCGGCAGTACTGCCAATATCTATCTTTTTTTGCATAGATACAGCTACTGCATTAGTAATGAGTTGATTTAGGTTTTTACCTAATCGGGTTGTTTTTAGAGAGTCATCAATAGTGTTGAATTGTTCTTTAGCTTCCTTTGCAGAAACAATTTTAAGATTCAAAAGATCAGTTAGAGCCATTATAGACACAAGAGAATTTGGATTGTTATTAGCTAAATCCTTTCTGAATTGTTTTTCTTTTTCAACTAATTCTTCTCTTTTAGCTCCAACTTTTATGGCTTTATCAGTTTCACCTAGTTTTGTAGCAATTTGGTAATCATTACTAAGTTTTAATTTTTCTTCACCATAGTTTTTAATGGTATTAGCATATGTAAAGAAAAGCTCGTTTTCTTTCCCTCCATTTATAATAGAAGATCGCATACTATCTTTATAAATAGTCATTTCTATAGGATTATTCTCTGCCAAAAACAGAACATTTCCTCTTAGATCTTTAAATGTTAAGTAATTAAAATCATTACTTTCTGGTGTGGGTAATGAAATCTGAAATTTTTGATTTTGTATAGTCGTAGAGTCTATAATTATTGGTCTTCTAGATTGACTAACAGCATTTACATATACCATGGTTCCTTCTTCAAAGCCCAAGGTGTCAGCAGTAATAGAATATCCTTTTTGATCTTTTTGACAAGCTACAAGTAAAAGTGTAGTAATTAGAAGCGCAATTCTTTTCATTTTTTTCGTTTTTTTTATTTTTTTTGATATGACAAAAAAACTGACATATTCTGGGAATCCGTATATTTAAAACCAATCAATTTCATTTTTAAGAATATTAATTAATAGATATACATTTTTATTGCAATAAGATTTATTGATTGTAAAAATAAAGAATCCTTACTACATACTCCAAAAATTAACGTTGCATATAGAAATAATTGTTAAGATATTTTTTTATAATGTATAAATTCAAATAAAAACCTTATATTTTA
The DNA here is from genome assembly GCA_947498785.1 of uncultured Aquimarina sp. GTDB lineage: Bacteria > Bacteroidota > Bacteroidia > Flavobacteriales > Flavobacteriaceae > Aquimarina. The sequence continues at coordinate 50,520 of CANMLS010000030.1, forward strand.
TGTAACAAAACCCTATAATAATTCGTCTAACGTAATAGAGTATTTGTTAATATTTTGGATATAAATCCCTAATTAGTGTCTAAAATTTATTAATTCAATCGTCTTAAATGTTAAATAGAAGTTTTTTTTTTAGTTAAAAAAAATATAATTTAATTAATTGTTAATAACTAGAGATAGAATATGGTTTGTATTACCTTTGTATCCTAGAATAAAAGAGCAAACATGACGGGGTTAGAGCATGATTTTCCATTAGATATAAGGATTAGCTTTTCAAAATTTTTTGAACAATATAAAGAGATGTTGAAAAGTGATAATGAAATTGTCAGGGATAGAGCTGCGCATATTTTAAAAATAGCAGAAGAGTATCCTGAGTTGGATGAAGGTATCAAAGACGAAAAACAAGTACATGAGTTGTTAGAACCAATTAATAAAGTTCTAGAAGATTCTTTTCCAGGTATATTGCAACAAAATGAAATTAAAGTTGTTACAACTCCATTTCACAATAAAGTACTAAAATCTACTTTGCGCTATCAAAATATTATAAAAGATGCAGGTGAAGATTTTGAACCTCAAATCAAGAATTTGAATGAGGATCATTACTATATTATGGGGTGTAGTATTATTTTGGGACAATATTACAATTATAATATAGATTTTAGAAGACCATTTTTTTATGATATACCTGATGCCTTTGGTGTAATAAGGAATTATAGAATTATGTATAATGGTGATTTTATAGATATTATTAAAACTGATAAAGCAAAGGATATTACTGATACCGATGTAGCCGAATTGCTTGATAATTTTGATAATATAGATATCTGGAAAGAAAAATTTCCTCCTAATAGTTGGATTTTTAAAGGGATTATCATAGCAAACATGTTTGATGTAACAACAGATGTTTCTTTATCAGATTTTAAATCTAGCTTGATAAAGTATGATAAAACTCATGGTGATTTTGTAGGCAGCTTTCAGGATATTTTTAGAGCAATATTTAATCTTCGCGAGATCAAAGTTGGTTTTTCCAATTATAATCCAGAAGATAAGGTACTAGAGCGTGTACCATTTAAAAATATAGATAGTTATATTTTGTATAATAGGTATACAGATTGTTGTGAAACAGCATTATGCAAAGGAACATATCATTATCTTTTTGAAAAATCTACATATTTTGCAATTTCTGATGTAAAAAAATATCAAAAATTGACCACAGATAATAAGTTAATGTATCAAAATCTGGTTGCTCAAGATATAAATAGCGCAATTCTTGCTCCAATAAAAAGAGATGGTAAGTTATTAGGGATTCTAGAGATTGTTTCTCCAAATGTTCACGAACTCAATAGTATTAATGCTAATAAGTTACAGGATGTTATGCCATATCTTGTAGATGCTGTTTTGCGTTCTAAAGCAAAATCAGAGAATGAGTTAGAATTAATCATTCAGCAAGAATGTACTTCAATACATCCAAGTGTACATTGGAAATTTAAACGAGAGGCCAAACGATTTATGCGTGCTATAGTGGATGAAAATCCAGTATCGTTTAGAGAAGTAGTTTTTGAAAATGTATATCCGTTATATGGGCAAATAGATATAAAAGGTTCTTCCGAAGCTCGTAATGAAGCAATACAAAAGGATTTAGTTTTACAACTTGAAGGTATTTCTAAGATTATTAATAAAGTTATTAAATCAGATTCATTACCGATATATGAACAATTAGGATATAGAACAAATCGTTATATTACTACAATTACAGAGCAATTACAGGTAGATAGTGAACAAAATATTCTAAGTTTCATAAAGAAGGAAATCAATCCTTTGTTTAAACATCTTAAAAAGAAAAATGTTGAACTAAATATACTTATAGAGAAGTACGAGGGAATTCTTGATGCTGGTATCAAAACGGTTTACAAACATCGCAAAGCATATGATAAATCAGTTATGCTGATCAATAAAAAAATGGCAGCTTTATTGGATCAAAAGCAGGATGAAGCTCAAAAAATGTACCCTCACTATTTTGAACGTTTCAAATCTGATGGAGTAGAGCATAATATGTACATTGGAGAATCTATTACCAAACAAGATAGTTTTAATAAGGTGTACTTATATAATCTAAGGTTATGGCAATTGCAGGTTATGTGTGAAATGGAAAATGCTTATTATCAAATGCAAAAAGAACTACCTGTTGTATTAGATGTTGCTTCAATGGTTCTGGTGTTTAATTCTTCATTGTCAGTGAGGTTTAGAATGGATGAAAAACGATTTGATGTTGACGGTACATATAACGCAAGATATGAGGTAGTCAAAAAACGAGTTGACAAATCGAAAATAAAAGGTACAGATCAACGCGTTACAGAAAAAGGTAAGCTTGTGATTATATACTCTCAACGTTCTGATGAACGTGAGTATATAAAATATATTAACTTCTTACAATCTAAGAACTATCTTGAAGAGGAAATAGAAATCGTTGAATTAGATGATCTTCAAGGTGTTACAGGGTTAAAAGCACTTAGAGTGAATATTTTATATCATAAAAATGAGAAAGATAAAGAATATTATACTTATGAAGATTTAATGAAAGAACTTAATTAAGTTAAGCTCTTTTTCTATCTGTCATTATTGTAAAGTGTTAAATGCGATAATAAAAGAAATTACCGAAGAAACTATTCCTATCATAAATACAGTATATGTAATTCGTAGGATTTTATATTTTTTATGTAGTACCTTTCCAAGAAAGTACAAATCTTTTATCATTGTATCATAGATGTAATCTTTGTCTCCCATTAATTCTGTCATAGCCCATTTATATTCATTTAATGGCATTTTATGAAAATTTCCAAAAAACAATAGATTGACTTTTTTTTCTTTTATTTCTTTACGGGTAAATTCACCACTCGTCACATTAGGCCTAGTAGCAAGTACAGATAAAATTATAGAAGCAATAGTAAATATAAGAAAAACTAAAGTTGGATAAATAAGATATTGGTTTGATGGATTATCAAGTTTTGGAATAAGATTTGATAAGGCCAAAGACATAATAATTGCATTTACAGAAAGTAAAATATTGGCTTTGGTATCTGCAATATCACTTAGCTTTAAATGATTTCTTAATGTGACTCTAAATAAAGTCTGTATTCCTTTTTCTGGACTTTCTTCTTTTAATATGTTTCTTAATTTTTCTTTTTCTTTCTTTTTTTCCTTCTTTATTCTTGCCTGTTCTTCAATCATCTTGGACAAGTTTTCTTCTTTTTTTGGCTTCCAGTTTGTTACTGCATAATCTGTATAATAGTAATGTTTATTTTGAAATAAATCAATGTTGGCTTTGAGCCATTCTGAAGTGGTTAAATCTTTGATAGAATTTAATTTAAATTCTCGCCTTAGTAATTCGCTTGTTTCACCATAATAATCTTTAGCAAAGTGAGAGGCATCAGCATCTCTAATAATCTCTTCCATAAGATCAGTAGGTTGATGTTCCATTTTGGTAGCCATAATTTTTTTAGAAACCTTGTCAATGATATCTTGAGAGATATTTTGCTGAGATAAAAAATCTTTTGCAATTTCAACACTATGTTCTTCATGGTTGTCAGAACTCTTAGAATACCCAGTATCGTGCAATAAAGCAGTCAATAATAAAACTTCTTTATCTTCATCAGGTAAATTTGTGTTATCAATGATTTCTTTTGTACTTTTAAATACTCTTTTGGTGTGATCGTAATTGTGGTAAATACAGGAGTTCGGAAGCTCTTTTTCAAAAAGTTCTGAAACAAAATTATCTGTTTTTTCTAATAAAGAAGACATACATACATTTTTTCGGTAACCAAAATAATTAAAAAAAAGAGATTGTACTTCAAACAATGAATAAATATAATAAGTTTCTAATTATCTGTGTTGCCATATTTATTAGTTCTTGCGCAACATACTCTCCTCAATATAAGGTCGAAAATTTCATTCAAACATTACCAAGTCAGGATGTTACAATCGAAAAAAGATTTTATTTGATAGGAGATGCTGGTTATGCTACTATGACAGAGACTTCTGAGGGGTTGGCAGTTTTAAAAAAAGTATTGGACACAGTTAAATCTAATGATGAATATGTTCTCTTTTTAGGAGATAATATCTACCAAAAAGGAATGCCTAAGAAAGAATCCCAAGAAAGAGTTTTGTCAGAACGTAGAATTGATGCTCAAGTCGAAAGCGTGCAGAACTTTAAAGGTAATGTAGCTTTTATCCCTGGAAATCATGATTGGTATAATAATGGAGTAAAAGGTTTGCACCGACAAGAACAGTATGTAAATGAGAAAATAGGGAATGATAACACATTTTTACCGTCAAAAGGATGCCCTCTCGAAAGTGTAAAAATAAACGACAAAGTCCATCTGTTGATTTTGGACACACAGTGGTATCTAGCAAATTGGGATAAAAACCCAACAATAAATGATGAATGTGAAATCAAAACACGAGAAAAGTTTTTTCTTGAAGTGGAAGGAGAATTAAAGAAGCATAGCAAAAAGACAATTCTAATTGCAATGCATCATCCAATGTATACTAATGGACCCCATGGAGGGAAATATAGTTTTGATAAACACATTTTTCCTTCAAAGAAGAAAATTCCTCTTCCCATTTTAGGTTCGTTAGTAACTTTGATTCGTTCTCAAGGAGGAGTCTCAGTTCAGGATATATCTAATACTCATTATAGTAAATTAATGAGAAGACTTTCTACAATGACTAGAGCAATGGATCGTGTAGTTCTTGTTTCAGGTCATGAGCATTCATTGCAATATATTGATAGTAAAGGTATTAAGCAGATTGTTTCGGGTTCTGGATCTAAGGTTTCTGCAGCTACTCTTGGAAAATATGGTTTGTTTTCATATCCAGGTCAAGGGTTTGCGGTATTAGATATATATAAAAATGGTTCTTCAAATGTTCGGTTTTATGGAAATGAAAATGGAGATCCTAAATTAGTGTATCAGACAGAGGTGTATCCCAAAGAGAAAGAATATTCTTTTAACGATATCTCAAATACTTTTAAAACAGAAATATCTGCCTCAATTTATAAAAAAGAAGAGATAAAGAAATCTAAGTTTTATAAATCAATGTGGGGAGATCACTATCGTAATATTTATGGAACAGATATCAATGTTCCAATAGCAACTCTTGATACCCTTATGGGAGGTTTTACCATAGAACGTCAGGGCGGGGGACAAGTAACACGATCTTTACGCCTTATAAATAAAGAAGGAAAACGCTATAGTTTAAGAGCAATGAGAAAAAGTGTTACGCAATTTCTACAAAAGGGAGCTTTTAAATATACTTATTTAGATGACGGGTTTGATAATACGCTTACAGAAGATTTACTTTCTGATTTTTATACTTCGAGTTACCCTTATGCATTTTTAGCTGTAGGAACTTTGGCAGATGCCATAGGGGTCTATCATGCTAATCCAAAATTATATTATATCCCCAAACACCCTGCATTAGGTCAGTATAATGAAAATTTTGGAGATGAAATATATTTTCTCGAAGAACGTCCTGGAAAAGAATACAAAGATGAAGTATCTTTTGGTAAACCTGATGATGTAGAAAGTACAGACGATCTTTTAAAGAAGTTAAGGAAGGATGAAAAATATAAAATGGATGAAGAACATTATATCAGAACCAGACTTTTTGATATGATTCTAGGAGATTGGGATCGTCATTCTGATCAATGGAGATGGGCACAATTTGATAAGGGAAAAGAAAAGGTTTATAGACCGATTCCCAAAGATAGGGATCAGGTGTTCTCCAACTATGATGGATTGCTTTTGGATATTATAAAATTTGTGGCCCCACTTACTAGAAAATTTCAGGTTTATGATGAAAAACTAAAGAAAGTAAGATGGATTAACCAATCAGGGTTGCCATTAGATAGAAAGTTAACTCAGAATTCGGGAGAAAAAATTTGGATAGAACAAGCTCGATATATTAAAGAAAATCTATCTGATTCTGATATAGAAAAAGCATTCAAAAATTTCCCAAAAGAGCTTCAAAATAAAACTATCAATAAAATCCAAAAAGATTTAAAATCCAGAAGAGATGATATTGAAGATATAGCCAAGCGGTACTATAAATATCTATCCAGACATGCTATTTTAACTGGAACAGATAAAGATGATTTCATTGAGATTATAAGAGAAGATTACAAAACAACAATTAAAATATCCAGAATAAAAGGAGGAAAAATAACAAAAGCATATAGTCAAAGAGTTTTTAAAGCCAATGAAACAAGAGAAATATGGATTTATGGATTGGATGATGATGACCAGTTTGTTGTAAAAGGAGAAGGTAAAAAACCTATCAAAATAAGAATTATTGGAGGACAGAATAACGATACTTATACTATAGAAAATGGAAGAAAAATAAAGGTATACGATCATCATTCAAAACCTAATACAGTAGAAAAGAAGGGTGGAGCAAAATTTGTGTGGAGTGATGTGTATAAGTATAATCTATATGATTATAATAAACACCGAGAAAAAACTAATGTAGTGATACCCTTTGTAGGATTTAATCCTGATGATGGGCTTAATTTAAGCCTCACAGATACTTATATAGTAAAAGGGTTTAAAAATAATCCATATCAGAGTAAACATGTCTTTAAAGCGGCATATTATTTTCAGACTGATGGCGGGTATGATATATCCTACTCTGGAGAATATATAAATGCCTTTGGTAACTGGAATATCTTACTTAATGGTCTAGGTACAAGTGAAAATTTTGCACAAAACTTTTTTGGATTAGGAAATAATTCTATAAATAATGATGACGAATTAGGTTTAGATTATAATAGAGTAAGGATAAGTACATTTGCTTTAGGTTTTGGTTTTTCTAAAAAGGGAAATTATGGTTCGATATTTTCAATAAAGGCAAATTATGAAGGAATTGAAGTACAAGACAGTGGAGGGAGGTTTATTACCTCGGGTCTTAATTTTGTAACTGTAGATTCCGATTTTTTTGAAAGAAAATTTTTTGCAAATGTAGATTTGCAATATAAATTCGAAAGCTATGATAATGCTGTAAACCCTTCTCGTGGTATGTTATTTCAATTTCAGACAGGAGCAAGGATGAATTTAGAAGATGTTGATCGAACCTATGGGTATATTTATCCAAAATTTGGTCTTTATAACTCAATTACGAGAAATCGAAAGCTAGTGTTAAAAACAGATGTTATAGCTCAAGTTATTATTGGTGATAATTTTGAGTTTTATCAAGGAGCTGTATTAGGAGGAGTTAATGGGTTAAGAGGATATAGAGAAGAACGTTTTACAGGAAAAAGTGCATTGGCGTTTAGTAATGATTTGAGGTATAGTTTTAATAAGTTTAAAACAGGTATATTGCCATTACAGCTAGGAGTATATGGAGGATATGATATTGGGAGAGTTTGGCTAGATGGAGAGGATTCTAACCAGTGGCATAGTTCTTATGGAGGAGGAATGTGGGTTAATGCAATTGACACCATCGGAGGGCAATTAGGAATTTTCCATAGCGAAGATGGTATTCGATTTACTTTTGGATTTGGAGTTAGTATCTAAGAAAGAAATTAGACACTTTAAAAAATAGCATTGTACTATATATTATTTCTAGTGTTTAAGAATTTTAGTCATATTCTTTAATAATTTGTACCATTGCTTTGGCAGTTTTACGTATGTCTTCAATGGTGTTGTCTTTATTTAGAGTAGTCAATCCTCCGCCAACACCTACTCCTTGAATTCCAGCTTCTAACCATTGAGTTAGGTTATGTAAACCAACACCGCCAACAGCAAACAATGGAATATTGTCGAGAGGGCCTCTTATAGCTTTGTAATATGGGATTCCTAGATTTTCAATACTACAAGGAAAAAGTTTGATGGCATCAGCACCTGCTTCGTGAGCTGTACAAATTTCTGAAGGAGTTAATGCTCCCATAAAAACAGGAAGTTCAAATTGATGAGCATATGCGATAACATCGGTATTAGTGTTTGGAGTAACTATAAACTGTGCATCCGCAGCAATGGCTTGTTTTACCAAGGTTACATTAGTGATGGTTCCCGCTCCAATTAAAACATGAGGATGTTTTTTTCTTGCCTTTTGAATTTCTTCAATAAAACCGGTTGTATTAGAGGTTACCTCTAGAGCTTTAATTCCTGAATCTACCAAAGTATCTATAATCACTGAGACATCTGATTGATTTTGTGATCTAATAATTGCAATCAATTTTTCTTGTTGAATAATTGCTGATTTTTCTTGTCTTTTCATCTTAATACGTGTCCTGATGTTTGTCCGTTTACTATTGATTGAATTTCTATTTCATTACTGGTATGTTGATCGCCATATATTGTATGTTTTAATGCAAAAGCAGCAGCACCAAATTCTATTAATCGCTGAGGATTCCAACCTTTTCCTAATCCGTGAAAACAAGCAGCAGCAAATGCATCTCCTGTTCCAAAACGATCTAGTATCCCCACAGTATATATTTTGGATATTGCATCACCTTGTGGAGACGAAAACACTGCTTGTAATTCATTAGTGCTGGCAGATAGATGATTTCGTATGGTAAAAGCATATTGCTCAATTCCAAACATATCTTTGGCAATGGTAATTGCTTGTAGTGTAGCTTCCAGATTGTCTTTAGAATTGAGTTGAATATCATAAATATCCTGTAATGCTCCCGTATTACCAAATAATATATCGGTCATAGAAAGTATTTTATCAAAAATGACGCGAGCTTCTGAAGCATTTTTCCATAGTTTACGGCGATAATTCATGTCGAAACCTACAAGTACTCCTTGTTTTTTTGCTTCCTGAATACAGGAAATTAAAGCTTGAGCACAGTTGTCAGATAAAGCTGCAGTAATTCCTGAAACGAATAGATATTTCTTATTCTTAAAAATTTGAGCCCAATCAAATTCATCTGCTTCCATTGTACAAAAAACAGAATCTTTACGATCATAGATAACACTAGAAGGTCTTATAGAAGCACCTATTTCGATAAAATACGTTCCAATTCTTCCTTGGGCTCTTTGGATATCTTTTGTGTTGATCCCATATTTATTCAAAGACTGTATAGCATTGTCACCAATGGCATGATCGGGTAATTTAGTAATGAAAGTAACTTCATTTCCTAATATTGCTAGATCACTAGCAACATTAGATTCAGAACCTGCAAAATCTACTTTAAAACTTCCCGAAGTAGTTAATTTTTCACCATGTAAACTAGGTGTCAGTCTAAGCATTATTTCTCCAAATGTAACAAAACTCATATACTTTCTGTTTACCAGTTCGTAAAGGAACCGTCTTTTTTATATAAATGTGGAATTTCTTTTATTTTGAATGTGGATTGCATAGCTAATTCTTCATTAAACTCTACTCCAAGACCTGGGCTGTCTGGGATTTTATAATAAGTTCCTTCAATTTTAGGCTGTATAGGGTAGAATTGCTCACTATTTGTTCCGCACCATTCTACAGGGGTGTTAATCTCTTCTAACCAAGCAACATTTGGTGAAGCTGCAAGCATATGTATTGTAGCTGCTGTGCAAATAGGTCCCAATGGGTTGTGAGGCATTATATCAATATAATTGGTTTCAGCCATACCAACTACTTTCATAGCTTCTGTAAGTCCTCCTACATTACATACGTCAATACGTGCATATTGTGTGATTTGATCTTTAAGATATGGCCAAAATTGCCATTTGCTAGAAAACTCTTCTCCTAATGCCAAAGGAACCTGAATCATTTTTCTTAATTGCTGGTATACTTGTGGGTTTTCATCTCTAATAGGTTCTTCCAGAAAATCCAATGTTCCTGCTGGCATTCTAGAGATAAAAGAAACTGTTTCAGGAACGGTAAGCCTATGATGATAGTCCATACCAATTGTCATGATATTACCCATTTCTTTTCTCAAAGCAGGCAACCATTCAGTCAAATTAGCCATTGATTCTCGTGCAACATATGGTGCATCACCTTCGCTGGCTTCATAGAGACGTATAGCAGAAAACCCTTCTTTTTTAAGAGTTTTCGCCTTTGTAATTAATTCTTCTTTTGATTCAAATTTTAAAGAAGCAAAGCATTCAATACGATCGCGTTGTTTGCCTCCTAATAATTCATATACGGGAACATCCAATAACTTTCCTTTGATATCGTGTAAAGCAATATCAATAGCAGAAATAGCTGCAGTTAATACACGTCCACCCTCAAAATATTGACTGCGATACATTTCCTGCCAAAGAGCACCAATTCTTCTTGGATCTTGTCCTATTAAGAAATGTGCATAATGACGCACAGCTCCAACAACGGCTAACTCTCTTCCGCTTAGCCCCGAAGCTCCCCAACCATAAATTTCTTTTTCATTGGTTTCTACCTTTATAACCAATTGATTTCCGTTTTCAATACGTATAGGGTAAGTTTTAATATCTGTTATCTTAATCATGAATGATATTATTCATTAGTATTTATCTGAATTCTTTCTACTTTACCGACAAGGAAAATATATGCCAAAAATCCTATAATAGCTATACTCGCTATAAAAAGCAATGCAGGTTCAAAATTACCATCTTTTGCCAAAACTCCAATAACAATAGGAACAATAACCGCAGATAACCCTCCCATAAGATTAAAAACACCGCCTATAAGACCAATATGTTCTTTGGGAGCAATAGTAGAAACAAAAACCCAAGAAATACTGGCAAATCCAGTTCCAAAAAAGGCTAAGGTCAAAAAGACAATGGTGATTTCAGGATTATTAGTATAATTCGCAAAAATTATAGAAGAAGATAATAAAAGGCCTACTATTACAGGTGCTTTTCTGGCCACTTCTTTAGAAATCCCTAATTTTATTAGCCGATCAGAAAGTAATCCTGAAATAATTACTCCCAAAAACGCACCTAGAAACGGGATAGATCCCATAATACCTGATTTCATTAAGTCAATCTCTTTTTGTTCTTCGATGTATGTTGGAAACCAAGTTAGAAAAAATATAAAAGTAGAGCCCAAACAAAATTGTCCTAGATATAGTCCCCAAAGTTTTTTGTAAATAAATGCATGCTTAAGATCAGATAAGCTAAAAGGTTTGATGTTTTTTTTTACTTTAGTTTCTCCCTTTTGGATATGTTCTAATTCCTGTTGGTTCATACCTTTGTGATTTTCTGGATCACGATAAAATAAATACCATACGATTGCCCAAATAATACCAATGATTCCTGAAAATATAAATAATCCACGCCACCCAAGTTCACTTTGAATATATGCCAATAAAGGTGTTAGAAATGCCAAGCCAATATACTGTCCAGAAGTATAAAAAGCAATAGCAGAGGCACGTTCTTCTTCTGGAAACCACTTGGTAGCAATCGTATTATTTATGGGGAATGATGGAGCTTCAAAAATACCGATACTGGCGCGTAAGCCAACTAATGCAATAAAAGAATTAATAAATCCTTGTAAAAGAGTACCTATAGACCATAATACTAATAGTATGGTATATAATATCCTAGCTTTTATCTTGTCAACTATTATACCTCCTGGAATCTGTAAACTGGCATAAGTCCATCCAAAGGCTGAGAATATTAATCCCATTTTGACCTTATTCAGATTAAGATCATCGGATAGCGCTGAGGCTGCCACAGAAATATTAGAACGATCTAAATAATTGATAACAACAGAAATGAAAACTAACCCTAATATGCCAAATCTTTTGCGCGTAGGACTAGTGATAGAATCTTTAATAATCACAACTAAATAGGAAATTTGTAAACATGAAATTTTTGTTGCCCACGAACATACAATTTTTTTTATTAAAATAGATGTCTACATTGTTTAAAAAAGATAAAATACATTGCATGAAAAATTATACTAGTATATTTCTTTAATTTTTGAAAAAAATAAGAATAAAGTGTAAGTAGAAAGTCAAAATATTACCATAAAAATACAGTGAGTCAGATATCTATAGATATGTTTTTTTAGAAAAAAATTAATTCATGGACTTATTTTGTAAGAAATACTCATACAGATTACTGCTGCCAGTCAATCCACGTTTTTCATCTGTTATCAATAAGGTGGTATCATTTTTAAAGCAGATACCTTCTTTTTGTGAGTAGTGGTTTAATTTAATTTTTTGTATGTTTCCGCTAAAAATCCTGTCACCTTTAAAATCTGATAAAAGATACACTTTATTATAAGTTAACAATGCTATTTTATTTCCTTTTTGATTAATCGCTGCTGCTGTTATAAAACAGTCATTGGGATCATTACAGGTTTTAAAAGTATCTATAAGTTTGGCGATTTGTTGTCCAGGTTTGGCTTTAATTTTATATACCTTAGTTGTTCCATCAAATTCTGAACTTCTGTTTTTTGTAAATAAATAGAAGCTTTCATTTCGATAAATGAAAGCTTCTACATCAAAGTTTCTGTTTTTCTTTTTTGGCGGAAATTTTTTCTGATCCTCAAAACTGAATGTCGTTTTTTGGGTTTTTACTACATCTGATAAAACACCAGAAAGTGTATAAATAACAAGTTCTTTTCTATCATTAACATTGTTTCCAAAATCACCAATATATATAGTGCCATTGTGATCATAGGTGATATCTTCCCAGTCCTTATTTTTACTTTGTGGAACCTTATATATTTGTTCTATGACGCCTTGTTGATTCAGGCAAAAAACTTCATTAGAATTTCCAGAATCATTAATAGCATAAATATGATTGCTGCCAGAAATCATGGTAATACCTGAAACTTCATTTAAGGATGTTGATAAAGTGGCGATTTTGAATAGATTATTTTTTTCTTTTTTTTGACAGCTAACCGAGATAACTGCAAAAAATAGATAAATTAATAATTTTAGTTTTAGCATGGTATTAATTTCTTTGATTTCAGGCATCCAGTATCCAATTTTTTTCCCAATATTCTTTTATTAAGTGCTTCAGTCGTCTCTTTGGATGTTTTAATTATATTTCTTTTGATTTTTAACATAGAAACAAAAAACTATTGTCAAAGATGTTAATCTGAAGTTACAATAGTCAGATATAATGACATAATTAGTTTAAGCGATTTGTGATTTCTTTAAGAATAAAAGTATAATATTCAAGATCATGAGGTACATAAGTTTTATTCATAAGTGGATTATGAAGGATATTTTCTAATTGATTGATATCAAAAAAAGCAACATCTGCTACTTCTTCTTTTTGTAGACTCAATTTTTTAATATGTACATTTAATTTACTTAAGTATATGTAGTGAAATTCATTATCAAAAAAACCAGGTTTGGGTATTTTTTTTGCTAGATATGTGCCAATAAACTCTAATTCATGTCTTAAGACTGATATACCAATTTCTTCTTTAATTTCGCGAATCGCAGAATTCTGTGGACTTTCTCCAGCAGCAATATGACCTGCTACCGAGATATCCCATAAATCAGGAAAACTGTCCTTTTTTTTTGCTCGTTTCTGAAATAAAATCTTACCGTCATCGGTGAAGAACCAAATATGTACACTAGCATGATATAGTCCTAATTGATGAGCTTTGGATTTGAGTTTTACTTTTCCAGTTGGATTTCCTGTAGAATCAAGTATATCAATAAGTTCATCATTCATAAATAGTTAAGTTTATTTTGGAATATTAATATAAAACAATTTGATGAGATACAATAACAAATCATTTTAATAAAAGTTGTTTGCCTTTAAAATTATATATTTATATCATCTGATTAATTCTTTTATTCCTTAATAGATATGTCAAATCCAGAGAATAATACTAAAACTTATTGGAAAACTAACGTCAAATACCTAACTATACTTTTAACTATTTGGTTTGTTGGGTCCTATGGAGCAGGAATTCTTTTCAGAAATTTTTTAGATCAGGTAAGGATTGGTGGTTTTAAACTCGGTTTTTGGTTTGCACAGCAAGGTTCTATTTATTTGTTTGTGATTTTGATTTTTGTTTATGTTAAATTGATGAATAGATTAGATAAGAAATATGGATATGATAAAGACTGATTATTTTTTATTAACATATAACTTCAAAAAATATTAGTATGAGTGTTCAAACTTGGACTTATATACTTGTTGTATTAACATTTGCTTTATATATAGGAATTGCTATATGGTCCAGAGCAGGATCTACTAAAGAATTTTATATAGCTGGAGGAGGAGTGTCTCCTTTTGCTAATGGAATGGCTACTGCAGCCGATTGGATGAGCGCTGCTTCATTTATTTCAATGGCAGGAATTATTGCTTTTGCAGGGTACGATGGGGCGGTATTCTTAATGGGATGGACAGGGGGATATGTATTATTGGCATTACTGTTAGCGCCATATTTGCGAAAATTCGGAAAATTTACCGTACCAGATTTTATTGGAGATCGATATTATTCAAAAACGGCAAGATCTGTAGCTGTTCTTTGCGCTCTTTTGGTTTCTTTTACTTATGTGGCTGGACAAATGCGTGGTGTAGGAATTGTCTTTTCTAGGTTTTTGGAAGTTGATATCAATACAGGAGTAGTTATAGGAATGATTATTGTTTTGTTTTATGCTGTGTTAGGAGGCATGAAAGGAATTACATATACTCAGGTTGCCCAATACTGTGTGTTGATTTTTGCTTTTATGGTTCCGGCGATTTTTATCTCAATACAAATGACTGGTAATCCAATTCCTCAAATAGGGTTTGGAAGTGTAATGACTGACGTTTCAGAGATGTATTTATTGGACAAGCTTGATGGTTTGAGTACAGAGCTTGGTTTTGAAGCTTATACAGATGGATCCAAATCTACTTTAGATGTATTCACAATTACATTAGCATTGATGGCAGGAACAGCAGGGTTACCACATGTTATTGTACGATTTTTTACGGTAAAACGAGTAAAGGATGCTCGTAAATCAGCTGGATATGCCCTGTTACTAATAGCCATTTTATACACAACCGCACCTGCAGTAGCAGCATTTGCAAAAACAAATTTGATAGAGTCCGTTCAAGATAAAAAATATGAAGAGTTACCGACCTGGTTTAAAAATAGGGAAGATACAGCGCTCTTAGGGTGGGTAGATAAAAATAAAGACGGAAAAGTTCAGTATTATAATGGACATGTAGTAAAAGGAAATAAAAACAAACCGATTTTTGATAAAAAACAAAGAGGTAGATATGGAGAAAGAATAATTACAAATGTTGATACCGAGACCAAAAATGAACTATTTGTTGATCGAGATATTATGGTTTTAGCTAATCCCGAGATTGCTAATCTTCCTAATTGGATTATTGCTTTGGTAGCGGCAGGAGGGTTAGCGGCCGCATTGTCAACAGCTGCTGGACTCTTATTGGTTATTTCTTCTTCGGTATCTCATGATCTTATCAAAAAGATGATAAAGCCTACTATCTCTGAAAAACAAGAGTTGGTTGCAGCAAGACTTTCATCTGTAGTCGCCGTTTGTATTGCTGGATATTTTGGAATTAACCCTCCTGGATTTGTAGCAGCAGTAGTAGCTTTAGCATTTGGATTAGCAGCAGCGTCGTTTTTTCCAGCAATTGTATTAGGTATTTTTTATAAAAAAATGAATAAACAAGGAGCAATCACAGGAATGCTAGTAGGGATTATTGTCATGCTTGCTTATATGATGAAATACAAGTTAGGGTGGTTTGATAAAGAAGTTCCTTTCCCAGATGAATGGTGGTTTGGGATTTCTCCAGAAGGTTTTGGAGCTATAGCAATGATGATTAACTTTGTAGTTTCTTTACTTATTTGTCAATTTACCAGTGAACCACCAATAGAGGTTCAGGAAATTGTAGAAAAAATTAGAATACCGGGTGATGAAAGAGAAGTATCTTTGCATTAATATCATTTATAATTAAGTGTGAAAAAACTATTAAACATAAAATCAATCATATTAAGCCAGAAATGTTCAGAATGTAACAATTGGGCTTCTAAAATTGAAATAACAGAACCAAATGGTTATCCACAAGAAGCTGCGAGTTGGGGTACAAAAGAACTATCTAATTATGAGAAATATAGAAATTTTGATAGTTACTATTTAATTTATTCTGGACCTGGAGGAAGTAGTGGAAATATTGGAAATCCAATTGATGAAGAGACAAAAACGGCATTGATAAATACTTTTACAGAACCTTTTAATTCGATAAAGATTAAGGAATTATTTTATGATATGGCTGGCTATTGTTCTGTTTGTCAAAAATTTTATTGTAGTACTCATTGGAATACCAGTGCGTATGGATACGGAAAATGTCCTAATGGGCATGGAAAATCTTTAGACCCACATTGGTCTCCAGATATTGAATAAAATAAAGATAGAACTGTATATAGTAAAATAGGAAGCTTGATGGTTTTACAAAATTCAATGCTATTTAGAAATATCTCCAAATCGAAAGTTTGTCACTTTTTAGTATTCTATTAACCTTATTCTATATTAGATGCCTTCTAGAATGACTTTTCAAATTAATATATACTATTATCGCAGCAAAAAAGAAGAAAAATATACAGATCATTTAACCACTTCATAATATTTTACCATTCTTTTGATGGTATTTTTTGATCTGTTTAGCTATTTTTTTGGATTCATAATAATTAATTTCTGTATTTTTCTGATTTAGAATACTAGAATTGATCATTTGATTATAAACTAAAATACTATAAGTATTATTGGTGTATGAGAAATTCTATAAAAGTATTGATATCGACTTTTGTATCAATAGATGATGAAAAATAGCATAAATCAAACTAAACAGATATAAAAATTAACCATAATGAGTAATTATCACATAAAGCATTTAGAAGAATACTACCAGGTTTATAGAAAATCGCTTAGAGATCCCGAAACATTTTGGGCAGAAGTAGCAGAAGAGCATTTTATGTGGAGGAAAAAATGGGATAATGTATTGAGCTGGGATTTTACAAAGCCAGAAATAAAGTGGTTTGAAGGTGCTAAGTTAAATATTACAGAAAATTGTATCGACAGACATTTGAGTAATAGAGGGCATAAGACAGCTATTCTTTTTGAACCTAACGATCCAAATGAAGATGCACAGCATATCACGTATAAGCAACTACATGAACGTGTATGTAAATTTGCAAACGTCCTTAAAAATAAAGGGATTAAAAAAGGAGATAGAGTATGTGTTTATTTACCAATGATTCCTGAATTAGCAGTTTCTGTATTAGCTTGTGCTAGAATAGGAGCAATACATTCTGTTGTCTTTGCAGGGTTTTCTGCAAGTGCATTATCAACAAGAATCAATGATTGCGAGGCAAAAATGGTGATTACTTCTGATGGATCTTATCGCGGAGCAAAAACAATTGATTTGAAAAGTATTGTAGATGAGGCCTTAGAAAGTTGTCTTGGAGTACATACTGTTTTGGTAGCAAAAAGAATTAATTCTAATGTTAGTATGAAAGATGGTCGAGATCTATGGTTGCAACCACTGCTTGATGAAGCGCATAAAGATTGTGTGCCCGAAATTATGGATGCAGAGGATCCTTTATTTATTTTATATACTTCTGGTTCTACAGGAATGCCTAAAGGTATGTTGCATACAACAGCAGGCTATATGGTATATACTGCATATAGTTTTAAAAATGTATTTCAGTATCGTGAGGATGATATTTATTGGTGTACTGCAGATATAGGATGGATAACAGGGCATTCATATATTGTGTATGGGCCATTGGCAAACGGAGCAACAACGGTTATGTTTGAAGGAGTACCGTCTTATCCTGATTTTGGACGATTTTGGGATATTGTACAAAAACACAAGATTACACAGTTTTATACCGCTCCTACCGCAATTAGAGCATTAGCTAAAGAAAATTTGGATTATGTAACAAATCGAGATCTTTCCAGCTTAAAAGTTTTGGGAACGGTTGGAGAACCTATCAATGAAGAAGCATGGCATTGGTATAATGATCATGTAGGAGAAAAAAAATCCCCAATAGTAGATACATGGTGGCAAACAGAAACAGGAGGTATTATGATTTCACCAATACCATATTCAACACCTACCAAACCTACTTATGCTACTTTACCATTACCAGGAATACAACCTGCTCTAATGAATGAAAAGGGTATAGAAATAAAAGGAAATCAGGTAGATGGTAGGTTGTGTATTAAATTTCCATGGCCATCAATGGCAAGGACAATTTATGGAAATCATAAACGCTTTAAAGAGACATATTTTTCAGCATTTGAAAATAAATATTTTACGGGTGATGGTGCTCTAAGGGATGAGGTAGGATATTATAGGATTACAGGGAGAGTTGATGATGTTATTATCGTATCGGGGCATAATTTGGGAACTGCACCAATTGAAGATGCTATAAATGAACATCCCGCAGTAGCAGAATCGGCTATAGTAGGTTTTCCTCATGATATTAAAGGAAATGCCTTGTATGGATTTGTTATTCTTAAAGAAACAGGAGAATATCGAGATAGAGGGAATCTAAGTAAAGAAGTAAATCAACAAATTACTGAACGAATCGGACCGATAGCCAAATTAGATAAAATACAATTTGTACCAGGACTTCCAAAAACACGAAGTGGAAAAATTATGAGAAGAATATTACGTAAAATAGCTTCAAAAGAAACAAGTGATTTGGGAGATACTAGTACATTGCTTAATCCTGAGGTTATTCAAGAGATAATGGATAAAGTTTTGTAATACCTTTCCCATTTTAAAAAATGATATAACATAATACCTGTTTTTTTGTATGAAATTACTGAAATACGAAATTCAATTATTTTGGTTTCAGTTAAGGAAGAAAATTTATGAATAGCGATAGCTATCTATTAATTTAGTGACACAACATGAAATCTAAAAAGGTAATTTTATATGGTTATTTCATATAAGAATTAGTATTACATATAATAAGACCACAAATACAATCGCTGTTTTGTGGTCTTATTATTTTAGATGCTTATCTAAAAAAAATATTATTTATCAAAATAACAGAAGCTTTCCCCAGATTTAATATTTAATAGACTTTCATAAATTAATTTTATAACATTTTCGACATCATCTCTGTGTACCATTTCTACAGTAGTGTGCATATAACGTAAGGGGAGCGATATTAAAGCAGAAGCAACACCACCGTTACTATAAGCAAATGCATCTGTATCTGTTCCAGTCATTCTACTAGAGGCCATACGTTGAAAAGGAATTTTTTTCTTCTCAGCAGTATCGATCAATAATTCTCGTAACCTGTTTTGTACTGCAGGAGCATATGAAATTACAGGCCCATCTCCAATTTTGGTTTCTCCTTGAGTTTTCTTTTCGATCATTGGTGTAGTAGTGTCATGACAAACATCAGTAACAATAGCCACATTGGGTTGTATAGTTTGGGTGATCATTTCTGCACCTCTAAGACCGATTTCTTCTTGCACAGAATTAGTAATATATAATCCAAAAGGAAGCTTATCCTTATTTTCCTTTAATAAACGGGCAACTTCAGCGATCATAAAACCTCCCATTCTATTGTCTAGTGCACGGCAAACAAATTTATCTTTATTTAATATAAAAAATTCATCAGGGTATGTAATAACACAACCAACATGAACCCCAAGTTTTAGAACTTCCTCTTTAGTATTACAACCCACATCTATGCATATATTTTCTAGCGTTGGAGCTTGTTCTTTTGCTCCTTTTCTGGTGTGTATGGCAGGCCAACCAAAAACGCCTTTTACAATACCTTTTTTTGTGTGAATGTTAACACGTTTGGATGTTGCAATCTGGTGATCACTACCTCCATTTCTGATCACATAAATGAGTCCGTTATCCGTAATGTAGTTTACATACCACGAAATCTCATCAGCATGCCCTTCAATGACAACTTTGTATTTTGCTTTAGGGTTAATTACACCAACAGCAGTTCCATATGTATCTGTTATGAATTCATCCACATATGGTTTTAGGTAATTCATCCAGATTTTTTGCCCTTCCCATTCATATCCGGTTGGAGCAGGGTTGTTTAAATATTTTTCGAGAAAAGTCAGTGACTTTTTATTTAGAATGCTTTTTTTTGCCATGTTATAATTTCGTTTTATTGCGAAAATAATAATATTCACATTGATTTTACAGTTTACTATTGGTTAATTACTAATTTTGGAACAATTTTGGAAGCTCTCATAATCTATTATGTTTAAACAATCAATATTATATATAACATCTCTAATGTTTGTGTCCTTTGTCTATGCTCAAAAAAGGGGTCAAAAGGAGATTGATACTTCTTTAATAGATACTACAAGATATGTACAATATTATATTGTTGATGGAGATACAATTCCTCATGAAGCGATAGATCTTGATGAGGTTATTATTTTAGGAAGATTGAAATTTAAAGATAAATTATCCAGAAGAAGATACCTTATACTTAGACGTAAAACTAGAAAAGTTTATCCTTATGCAAAGTTGGCTGCAGAAAGATTGACAACACTTAATGATCGATTAGAAGGCATCGAGTCCAAAAAAAAGAAAAAGCGATATATAAAAATATTGCAAAAGTATATGGAGGAGGAGTTTACAGCAGAGCTAAAAAAACTCACACGTACAGAGGGGCAGATTCTCGTGAAATTGATTTATCGTCAAACGGGTAATACGATGTTTCAATTAGTAAAAGAATATAGAAGTGGATGGAAAGCTTTTTGGTATAATAATACTGCTAGACTGTTTAATATTTCATTAAAAGAGAAATACGACCCTATTAATGTAGAAGAAGATTATTGGATAGAAGATATTTTACAGCGTAGTTTTCAATCAAACATTCTTAAAGAACAACAGACGGTATTGGATTTTAGTTTTTATGATCTGAGAAATAAATGGTCTGATACTACAAAAATAACCTCAGATAAAAATTAGTTTTAGGGTATTTCCCCAATGATGGGGGCAGGCTATCCGTTATATCTTTTGTCATTTAAAACAAAAGCTTCGTTTGTAAATAATAATTATTGTAACTATAAAAATAGTTTACTATAGGCCGTATGCTAGCCAAAAGGATGCCACTTCTATCCTTAATACAAGGATTTAAGTGAAAATAGTATAGGAGGTAACCTTAAAAAGCATTAAAAGCAGTATTCATTTTAATTAATTTTGCTATCTTAGCTTTCTATCTTTTTTAAAATCAGGGCTTTTCTTATTCTTTTAATTTTTTTTCAAAATAGTTAATAAAAGTTCTTGTCAGAATTAAAAAGGTTTCTATATTTGCACCCGCAAAACGGCTTATAGTT
>CANMLS010000031.1 GCA_947498785.1 uncultured Aquimarina sp.
ATTGATTATCTCCATTACAGCATATGACATCTATACAAAACCATTAATTGAGTAAAATAAAATATTAAATAGTATAAATTCTATTGGGATTAATGGTTCTGATATTTGGATTAATCAAATTCTTCCAATTTATGTCTATGCCTTCTATATCATAGGAGAAAGGTAGGTGTATGAGATCATTAATAGAAAATAGAAATTATTACAGGAGTTTTATTAATACTTCTCCCTGTCCTTTTCAATACTTTTTATATCATTTATTCATAGGCTTAGCTAGAATTGCCAGAGCTATATAATTAATGAATATCTATTTATTCTATTATCATAAGAAACTGTATCACGAATAATTTAAATCAAAAAAAGCAACAATGAAATTCAACAAAATAACATTTTTTATACTTCTCTTCATTTTCTCTATAATAGGTTGTAATGATGATGATGATGGGACAAGTACTCAGGACAATACTAAGTTATTCAAAGAAATGCAGGAAAAGTTGGGTGGAGCAAAAAATATCGCCGCTGCAACCCTCATACAGTATGAATCAACGGGAATGGCTTTTGAGTTTCAGGAAGATCCTGAACCTATAAATGGAAAAGTAGCTGATTTTAACTATACTCTATTATACAACCTTGATGGAACCCAATCAAAACAGGAATGGGATGTAAATGCCAAATATCCTTATCTCACCCAATTTGCATTTACAGAAACAATTGATGGTACAAAAGGACATTCTGAAGGAGAAACAGGAACTTTCTCTGCCAGATTTGGAAGTTTTGGTGTGACAGGAGATCCGATGTTTTCTACAAAAGTAGCTGCTCGACAAAAAGTATTAATGATGTCATCACCTATTGCCATTTCTAAAATGATAGCATCCAAAGATGTGGTCGGATCAGAGTACGGTACAATTTCAATTGGATTCAATATTTCAACTATTGGTTTTGGTGGTACTACACCCGATATTGAGTTAATTATTGATACTGATACTAAATTGCCAATAAAAGCACAAGTGTTAGAACATGATCCATTATTAGGAGATGTGGTTTATGAAGTACTATATAGCAAATGGACAACAATAAATGGTTTACAAGTTCCTCTATATCTAGAACACAAATTAGGCGGAAACACTTTACGCACAGAAATCTTAAGTAATTTTGAAGTAAATCCAGTTACAGATGTATCAGAGCTAATGGTTGCCGAGGCAGACTCTTGGCCTTATGATGCTAATCAAGCAAAATATGGGCATTTGTCTTCACAATTTCACTATAGGACATTATTGCAAACCTTTCCAATCGATTTTCCTGTTGAGTTCACAGAACAAACTTCCCCTTTGGCCTTGCCATCAGAAGTTGTAGCTAATGATGTAAATGCTTATCGTGTATCTGGTGATTTTCAATCCCATTATACTTACGCTTTTAAGATAGATGATGGGCTTCTATTATATGATTCTCCAGTTAATGATCGACGCTCAGCTACCGTACTCCAAAAAATACGAAGTGATTTTAGTAACGAACCCATTAAGTATGTAGTGAACTCTCATAATCACTTTGATCATAGTGGTGGTACCCGAGGTAATCTGGTAGAAGGAGGTGATTTGATTGTTGGAGCAGGAACAAAAGTATTTATGGAAGAAATAATGCAAAGGCCAAGTACCGTAATTCCAAATCCAATAGCAGGTAATAGTATAAATATTATTGGTTTAAAAGATAACATAACAATTGGCACTGGTGACAAACAAGTTGAACTATATACAATTGCAACAAATCATGCAGAAAATGAAGATTATATAGTACTGTATAAACCTTCAACTAAAACGATTTATTTTAATGATTTAGTTAATCCAGGATTCATATTTGTCTTTGATGAATTTAATGCAGAGGACCAACAGAGAATGATTGATTTAGCCAAAGATCTTGTTAATTTTGTAGATGCTCAAGGTCTAGATGTACAGGTTTATCATTGTTCTCATGGATTTACTACTCAGGACTTTGATTTTCAAACCATAAGAAATTTAGCAGCAATGTAGTTGAAATAATTTAAAACATAAAAATATACAACAACTGTCGCGATGCTCATAGTTATTACAATATTTTATGTTTTATACCCCTATGTTTATGTTTTCCCTAGTACAGACTAATGCGCTATTGAATCCAAAGTATTTGATGGCGCTCAGTCTGTATGAATGTTAATCCTTCTTAAGAGTTGCAATGATTGGAGAAAGGGAAAAGGTTTAAAGTGAATAAAAACGAAATGAAAATGTTAACTTCTAAACCCAATGGTTTAGATTTTACAATCTGTGATAAAAATAAATCATTCTAAGCTTTTTACTATAAAAAAGCAACTCCTATTATTTGAATATATAAAAACAGGTTAATACACAAACTCTTGTTAAGCAACATCAAGAATAAAAAAATGAAAACACAAAACTCTTTCTAAAGCATTGTAACCTAACTGAAACATGATTTATTTGAGAGATTGGTATTTAACATACTGAGAAATATTTTGATTTAGTTTTCTTCAAATAGCGAGATGTTGTTAGCACGGAATTAGTTGTCTTTCTTTTTAGTATTTCTTTAACGGCTTTTTAAAAGCATCTATTAATTATATTCAATAATTTTGCTTTCTAATGAGAATCAGTCGTATTAAAAATAGTGTAACTTTCTTTTTTGTTGCCCTTTTCCTTACAATGAAAATTGCAGGACTTCATGTCTTGTTGCATACCGACGATAAGGATCATACGATACATTGTGTTATTTGTGATCATACTATAACAAATAATTTAACTCCAATAATTTCATCAGATTTACAGAGTGTTACAATTGAAAACACTGAATTTATTGTTCAAAGAGAAGTAATCAAAAACTACAGTTTTATTATCTCTAGTACGATTACTTCTGATCAATTATTCTCTAGACCTCCTCCTTTTTTAGTATAAGTTTTCCTAGACATTTTTTTATTAAAGAGTTGTCAATTATTTCTGAATTATGAAGTTAATTATCCAGAATTAAAACACAACATAAAGAAATATAATATTATTCTATTGATTAATGGGTTTGATGTATCTACATTTTAGATATGAAGCTAAAATAGAAAATGTTATTAAATACAATCTCTTATAAATTCATTGTATATATTTTGTATAGAGCAAGTTAAAACCTTAATGTGTTTTATCATGTTTTATAAAATAATGAGTGTATAGCAATGTATTAATAGCCCATGGGCGATGATGTTTTCGTAGGATTATTTTCAAATCAATTTCTTAATAAATCGATTACTGTTGTTGAGTAAATAGAGGTTCATAGAAAAACTAAAAACTGTGAAGTCATAAAAATCTCTTTGGTTTTTCTTTCAGCTTCTAAAGAGTATCTGAATAATAATAGAAAAAAGGTCTTCAAGAGATTTTAAAGTAAAAGCCTAAATAAACTCCATGAATAATGACGCCATGCAATTCAAACTTGTTTTGGAAGATTGGGATTCAATAGAGTTGTTGTTCAGATAGAAATAAAACATGAAACTCAATAATAGAGTAGAATCCACAATCCTGAAATTATAATTACTTCAAAAAATATAACAAATGATAACAACAAAAAAACTGACAAAAAAATTTGATAATTTTACAGCCTTAGATCAACTTTCTTTGCATGTAAACTCAGGAGAAATCTATTGTCTTTTGGGAGCTAATGGAGCAGGGAAATCAACAACAATAAATTTATTGTTGGGGTTTCTAAAACCAACTTCTGGAGAAGCTCTTATCAATGGGAAGAATGTTTTTGATAATAATATCGAAACCAAAAAAGACATAGCCTATATTCCAGAAAATTTAACTTTATATCCAACACTTACAGCAATAGAAAACCTTGATTATTTTTCGGGTATTGGAGGGCAAAGTTTAAAAAAGAATAAATTAGAATCACTTTTAATTCAGGCAGGTCTACAACCAGAAGCTTTTTATAAACGTACTCATACATTTTCTAAAGGAATGCGACAAAAAGTGGGTATTGCCATCGCTTTGGCTAAGCAAGCTAAAGCACTCCTTCTCGATGAACCTACATCTGGCCTGGATCCTAAAGCCAGCAACGAATTTGGATTGTTGCTACAAGAACTTAAACAAAATAATATAGCCATATTAATGGCAACACATGATTTGTTCAGAGCCAAAGAAATTTCAACCAATATAGGGATTATGAAAAATGGAAAATTGTTAGAGCAATTTGTATCTCAGGATATCTCTCTTTCAGAGTTAGAGGAAACCTATCTAAAGGCTATGAACTATAAAGAATTGATAGTATGATTAAGAAAACAATTATAAAAGAAACAAAAGAACTTTTTAGAGATGGCCGAATTAAAATCTCAGGAATTATAGTATTGTTATTATTGGGAGTTTCTATTTGGATAAGTAATAATAAATATAAACGATCCAATGAAGAGTTCATTTCTGCTAAAATTGCAGAACGCTCGGTTTGGGAAAATCAAGGAGAGAAAAATCCACATTCTGCGGCACACTATGGGACTTATGTTTTTAAATCAAAGCATCCACTTTCTCTTTTGGATCAAGGAGTAGATAAATATACAGGGACTTCTATATTTTTAGAAGCACATAAGCGCAATGAAGCACAATATAGTAATGTTGCGGATCAAACTGGTTTGGTTCGTTTTGGAGAACTTTCGCCCGATTTTATTTTACTCTTCATCATTCCCCTTCTTATCATCTTAAGCGGATACAATAGTTTTACTAAAGAAAAAGAAATGGGAACTATGGTTTTGTTAAGAAGTCAAGGGGTTTCATTCTCGAAAATAATATTAGGAAAATGGATGTCGATTTTCTTTCCTATATGCATCATTATAACCTCGATTTTTGCTATTGCAGGAGTCTTACTTTTTAATATTGAAGGATACGCAATATTTAGTTGGACTTCCTTAGGGGTATTGCTTATAGTCTACTTATTTTATTATGCTGTATTCATTAATATTGTACTCTTTGTTTCACAGCATGTTAAAAAATCTGGCATTTCTCTTGTAATACTCCTAGGAGTTTGGATTGTTTCTTGTTTGGCAGCTCCCAAGGCAGCCAGTAATTTTGCAGAATCCAAATATCCATATCCTACTCGTCAAGAATTTGCTTCCAAAATAGTAAAAGCTAAAAAAGAAGGACTAGACGGACATGATCCATGGAACAAGGAAGCAAAGCGTTTAGAGAAAGAAGTTTTACTAGAATATGGAGTGGACAGTCTACAACAACTACCTTTTAATTTTGATGCATATCGAATGCAGAAAGGGGAGGAGCACCAAGCTATCGTTTACAAAAACCATTATGCAGCATTAAAAAAACAATTTGAAAAACAAGCAGATACCTATGCTTTAATTTCTATTATTTCACCTTTCCTTCCTACACGATTTTTATCTATGGGTATTGCTCGTACAGACTATCACTCGCACTGGGATTTTGCTGATGCATCTGAAAATTATCGTATTGCCTCTCAAAAATTCTTAAACGATAATTTTGCCAAAAACTCAAAATTTGGAGATTGGGACTATTTGGCTAATGAAAATACTTGGAAAGACCTTCCGAAATTTGAATATCAACCTCTAAAGTTGATAACTGTTTTAAAACAACAAAAATTCAGTATGATAGCTCTATTAGTTTGGGGCATTCTTACCGCTACTTTATTATTCATTTTTAAACCCAAAAATTAGATATCATATGCTGTACTATAATTTTAAATATGAATTAAAAATACTCTTGCGCAGTCGTTGGATACAATTGATAAGCATTCTTTTATTGGTATTGTTTGTTTTTGCTTCCTTCAATGGTAAAAACAGAATAGAAAAAAGAAAAGCTGATATTAAGGCAGCTCATGAATCTGTAAAAGTTTCTGATCAAGAAATGTTACACCTTTTAGATTCTATTGAGAGAGGATTAGATGTCAGTATCTCATCTTGGAAGATTCCTTCCAAACCTATTGCAGTAGGTAATTATCACCCAAGGGTTGCCGCTATGCAATCCAGCGATTTAGGGTTCTTAGCAGTTGGACAAAGTGATGTATTTACCCATTATGTAATGCCAACTGTATCTGGAAATGATTTTGCTCTTAATTATATCGAAATGACTAGCCCTATACAGCTACTCTTTGGAAGTTTTGACCTGATGTTTGTGGTTGTCTATTTATTACCGCTCATTATCATAGCCTTTTCTTATAACGTTTTATCAGAAGAAAAAGAGAGAGGCTCTTTACGTTTATTGGCTTCTCAACCAATATCCATCAGAAAATGGGTGTTTCAAAAATTGACATTACGCTTATTCTGGATGTTTTTAATCATTGCGTTGATTTCTGCCTTGGTGTTTGGTTTAAACAGTATAGTATCTATATCAAGTTTTCTATCTTTTTCGGGTTTAGTTTTTTGCTATATGTTGTTTTGGTTTAGTTTGGCATTTGCAATTAATATAAGTGTTGGTGAATCGGCAAAAAATGCATTATCCCTTTTGGGATTATGGATTGTCTTTGTACTCCTTATACCTTCTGTAGTTAGTCAAACAGGGGATGTTTTTTTTCGTATTCCACCCAGGACTGAAATGATTCAAGAAATGCGAGAACTCAAGGCAGAAGCTACAGAGAAACAAGACGAAATACTCAATAATTTTTTACGTGATCACCCAGAATATGCTATCAATGATAGTACCCAGTCCCATACTTACTGGCAT
The DNA here is from genome assembly GCA_947498785.1 of uncultured Aquimarina sp. Taxonomy (GTDB): domain Bacteria; phylum Bacteroidota; class Bacteroidia; order Flavobacteriales; family Flavobacteriaceae; genus Aquimarina. Next base: position 6,696 of record CANMLS010000031.1, read on the forward strand.
AAATATATGGCTTCTCAAAAATTGATCAAAGAAGAATTAGAACCTCTTTTGTCTAGTTATGAGAATCAACTTGAACAACAACAATCTTGGATATTCAAATTTCAATGGATATCACCTGCTATAATAATGCAACGTGCTTTAGGAAGTATGGCAGGAACAACAAAACAAGATTATGATAATTATAGAAGACAAGTACAGATATTTGCCGAAGAATGGAGAAACTATTTTATCCCCCTGTTATATAATAACAAGGCATTTAAAAAGAATATGTATACAGATTTGCCAAGCTTTACATATGTTGCTAAAAAACATCATTATTTATTTTCTTCTATGCTAAGCTTATTGCTTATTTCATTTATAATCATAATAATTACTGCACAGAGATATAATATAAAAACTAAAATATGATAAAAATACGAGAAGCAACAAAAGACGATGTTGATGCACTGTACGATTTGATTATAGGAATTGCAAAGTTTCATAATCAAGAAGAATTTGTGATCATAGATAAAAAAGAAATATTAAGAGCAGGATTTAGTGACCAACCTAAATTTGAAGTTTTAATAGCTGAATTTAATAATGAAATTGCTGGGTATCTCTCTTATACATGGAATTATTCTATTTGGAATGGTTGTGAATATATGATTTTGGATGACTTATTTGTTAAAAATGGCTATCGAGGACATAAAATTGGTTTGAATTTAATGCAACAAGCAAAAGAAATTTGTAATAAAAAAGGTATAAATCTAATTCGATGGGAAGTGCAAAAAGATAATCAAAAAGCTATTGAGTTTTACAATAGATTAGGTGCAACCATGAAAGAAAAAGGAATATTTAAATGGAATTTAAAAGAACTTAGCTAACAATACTATAATGCATTGTGATTCTGTATTATACCAAAAAGAACTCATTTTGATTTTTTTTGACCCAAAAATTGAGGTTTTTTGCTTTGAATAATAGCATTTTTATAGCGAATTAAAAAAAGTTTAAACCACTTCATTAAAAAACAAGTTCAATTTAGACCTATAATTACAAAATTAAAAGGGTATAATAAATCAAGATGAGTTCAACAAAAATAGTAATCAAACAGTTAGATTTTGTCGAATAGTCTTATAGATTATTCTATAAAGAAATCATAACTTATATAAGTTTTTAATTAGAAAAAATGACAAATTTTGATAAAAAGGAACATGTAAAATCTCCTGAATTTTACAGAAAAATAGCAAAAAAAGTAGTCTTGGGACAGGATGCTATTTATACAGCAATTGGTACTGCATTAAAAATGGAATTTCCAGAGCGTGCAGAATTACTCATCATTGGAGGTGGTGGAGGAAAAGAATTAAGCTCTTTTTATCAATACTCTGAAAATTGGAGTTTTACCATATTAGATCCTTCAGAAAAAATGTTACAACTGGCTAGATACTGGTCAGAAAAAGAACAACTTCAAGAAAGAGCAAAATTCTTGCATGGGTATTTGATCGATTTTAAGATGGATAATTCAACTTTCGATGCAATTACATCTATAGCTGTTTTTCATTATTTGGATTCATCAGAAAGATTAAACATTCTTAGAAATGTAAAAAGATTGCTTAAACCAAACGGGGTATTTATTTGGAATGTTGGTATTAAACCAAAGACAGAACCTGAGTTTCAATATTTAAAAAAAATGTTCCTACAGTTTCCAAAACAAAACGGATTAGAAAAAGAAATGCTCGATAAATTATCTTCAACATTGGATAATGAATATAAAATGATTACCGAAGAAGAAGAATTTGAAATGATGAAAAAAGTAGGATTTTCAGAACCAATAGAAATCAATTCGTCATTGTTTTTCAAAACCTATATTGTTAAAAATGAAAATTAAATACTATGAAAACAAAAACGTTTAAAATAATATTCATTTTTATATTAGGATTAAATTTTATTGTAGCACAAGATTTAGATTCTTTGGATGTCAATATTAGTCTTTATCAAAAAATTAAGATGTCTGATGGAGTTAGCTTGTCATCAAATATTTATATGCCTACGGATTCAAATAAAAAATATCCAGCAGTTCTTGTTATAACACCCTATATTTCTGATGAAAATCATTCTAGAGGTCTTTTCTTTGCAAGAAATGGATATATTTTTATTTCAGTAGATTCAAGAGGTAGAGGAAATTCTGAAGGAGAATTTATTCCTTTTGAAAATGAAGGCAAAGATGGGTATGATATTGTTAATTGGATTTCAAAACAAAGTTGGTGTAATGGAAATGTTGGAATGTTTGGAGGGTCTTATCGAGGCATGAATCAATGGCTTACTTTAAAAAATTTCCCAGAAAACCTAAAAACCATCATCCCAATAGCTTCTGTAGGTCCAGGAAGAGATTTTCCTAAATATAATAACATCTTTTCTACATATTCTTTGCGTTGGCTAATGTTTACCAGTGGTAAAACATATAATGGAGAACTATTTGGACAGGATTTTTGGAAAGTTAAGAAAGAAAAATTATGTCAAAGTGGACTACCATTTTATAAGTATGATAGTATTGTAGGTGCTTCAAATAAAGTATTTCAGAAATGGTTAGAGCACCCCAGTTATGATAAATTTTGGAAAAACTTTTATTTAACTCCCGAAGAAAATTCGAAAATAAATATTCCGATTTTATCAATAACAGGTCATTTTGATGGAGATCAAGTAGGAACTCTGCTTTATTACAATGATCATATGAAATATGGTAATACTATCGCGAAGAAAAACCATTATCTGTTAATTGGTCCATGGAATCATGGAGGGACAAGAAAACCAAAAAGCGAACTCAGAGGCCTTAAGTTTGAAAAAAATGCAATAATTAATATGAATCAACTTTATCTGGATTGGTTTAATTGGACTTTAAAAGGAGGTGAAAAACCAGTAATACTAAAAAACCGTTTAATGTATTACCAAATGGGAAGCAATCTATGGAAATATGCTAACGACCTAAATTCAGTTTCCAATAATAAGATGGTTCTGTACCTCGGCTCATTAGATTCAATGGCTAGTGATGTTTTCTCTTCAGGAGATTTATTAAAAGAACCGTTAGAAAAAGATTTGGAGCCAGATACGATCATATATAATCCCTCCTTAAAAAAAGGAATTAACAATACAAGTTATAAAGATAATAGTGATGATTATTATTTAAGCCAAAGTTATATAACAGATTCTAATGTTTTGATTTATAATTCTGCTCCATTTGAAAAAGATATTACTATTAATGGTAAAATTAAATTCGAAACCTATGTTTCTTTGAATGTAGAAGATACAGATTTGAAGTTTACTGCATATGAAATAACGAGTGATAATAAATCTATTTTTTTACAAAAAGATTTTTTGAGAGCTCGATACAGAAATAGCTTGGAAAAAGGAGAGAAAATTCCTAAAAATAAAATTGTCAAGTATACTTTTGAAGGAAAAAACTTTTTTAGCAGAGTGCTTAAAAAAGGAAGTAGAATCAGGATTGTATTCTCATTTATTGATTCACCTAATTTTCAAACAAATTTTAATTATTGGGAAGATTCTTCTCGTCAATCCAGTAAACAAGCACAAAGAGCTCTTCTGAAAATGTATCATAATGTCGAATATCCTAGTAGGATTATCATACCGCTTTTTACAGAAAAAGATACCAGCAACAAATAGATCACTTCTATTTGTAAAAAATGCGGTAAGATTATGAATTCTTACCGCATTTTTAAGTTTTAGGAAAAAGGTTCTATTTCAAAATTAAAAATTTGTCTGATAGTATGTTATAAGAGCTAGAATAGTTCACCACTTTGATCAGATATATACCATTTTGCAAAGAACTAACGTCGATTGTTTCTATATCGTTTCGATGATCATTAAACTTACCTTTTATAAGAGTTTGACCTACTAGATTTAAAATAGAATATTCTAAAGTCTCTTGTGGAGATTTACTTAGGTCAATATTTAATTTATTGTTTGCAGGATTTGGAAAAATATTTAATTGTGAAAGATCACCTGTTTTTGATCTATTATCTTCCGGAATCAGCTCAAATTGTTGATCGACATTGTTATTATTTCGATTCCATAAATGAATATCACCATCATCCCCTGAGTTTTTGTCTAATGCTCGTGAGGTGCAATGTACAGGTATTAAAAAAATATTATCATTTTTACGCTCTATATACCATTTTTGATGATCTGAATCGGCATTAGTCCAGGTTTTAACATTAGCATCATTAGAACACTCTCCATTAATCACTTCCAGATATCTTCCAGTCTCTTCATTACGAATAGTATGACGATCCTCTCCAAGATGAACAAATTCCCATCTATGATCAGAAAAAACAGTTACAGAATTATACATTCTGGCATTAAAGTTATCCCAAATAGGAGAAATTACATTTTGATTGTTTCCTTTATTTTTAATAGTATATTTCCCATTTACTTGTATACGTCCATTATTCTCTGATCCATTAGGGGCAAGCTCTATTTTTATAGAAGAAGTTATATCATTGAATCCGTTATCGATTAAACAAGAATTATCATTAATCAATTCTAAAGATGCACCAGAAGGACCTCCATGTTCATACAATGTTGCTTTATACCCAGATTGTACACGAATAGATGATAATTCATCGTTCGGAAATTTGGTGACAAAATCAGAAATCGGATATGTACCTACACTAAAAGTAGCGCTTTCACCACCATAATTGCAATCACTATATACTGTAACTCCGTTAGAGATGAGTTCAATTTTTATAGAAGAAGTTTCATCATTAAAATCATTATCTATTAAGCATGCATCATCGCTAATTAATTCTAAAATATTACCAGAAAGGTCATTTTGGTATAAAGTTGCTTTATACCCAGAAGGTACTCGAATTGAAGATAGCTGATTACTTGGAAATTGGGCAACAAAATCTGAAAATGAGTATGTGCCTTCTGCAAATGTAGCATTAGTACCATTATAATTACAGTTTTTATATACTGTAACCCCAGTACTATTACCTCCTCTATCAACTTTAAGTAAAAGGACATCTTCTGTTTTCATAGAAAATCCATTGTCCATTGATTTACCGTTTAGCATATTTGTAATTGTGATATTGCCATTATAGCCTGGTATAGATAGATTAATATTTGCATTTCCAATACCTAAATTAACCAGAGTTATTACATTTTCACCATCACTTGTTCGTATGGCTCTATGCATGACACCCTTAAATTCACTTCCTTGAGAATTTGTTTCTGTTACATCAAGAACAAGTTGAGATTGTACTTTGTTTAATGCGTTAGTTTTTAGCTGGTCGTCTCCAGAAACAATTAGAGTTCCTCCACTTTGATTTAATGTTTCTGAGCGGTTTTCTCCATACTGATTTTGTGTAAGACTATTACTATCTATTATAATAGTACCACCATTATTTAAGTATTGCTGTAAACTTTGAAACTCAGCATCGGTTACCCGTTCTGCATCTTTTACAACAATAACATCCCAATCTCGATTGTTTTGATTATTAATGATATTAGCCGTAGCAAATCCTATTTTATAACCTTCAAAATAAAAATCATCATATAGTTCCTGAATATTATCTTCCATATAATTCTCATCATTAATAGCAGCTGTTTCAGAATAAAAAATTCTTATTGGCCTTTTCATATCTTGAATGAGTGATACTTCTTCACCATTAGCAGACAGGTCAAACATAGTAAGATGTGTTTCATTTAGTACTTGTGGCATTTGATCTACAAGTCCTGGTCCCCATCTGTCAATAGGTGCAGCATTTTTATCTCTTCCCCAGGCCCAGGTGTTAACCAAATCCATTCCTTGCATTACTGCCAACCAATAAGCACAACGCACATACGATGGATCTTGAAAAAGATTACGATATCTAACCCATCCCGTAAATCCACTTTCAGAATTATAATTAATAACATTAGGATTCACAGAAGACATAAAATCGTAAGATATAGCCATATTTCTCCATTCAATGGTATATACGTCTTTCCAATAATCTGGAGTAGCTCCTCTCCATAATTCCATATCTGCGGTATTGGCATCATTACCAATCACACCACTCATCTCGGTTAACTTTTCAAAATCCAGTCCATGCTGTCTACCATTTTGTGACCAATGATTGGGGATTAATTTTATATTAGTTTTAGCATCGCTATCATGAGCTTTTATTGAGTTATTCAAAAATTGATACCATTCTGCTACTCTTATCTGATTAAACTTAAGAATATCATAAAATCTGGGTGTAGATTTTGGAATGGCATCTATTGGACCATCCCAAGAATTACCAGCTTGTGAAAAAGAGCTAAAATTAGTTCCCCATCTATTATTTAACTGATTTATATTATCGTGTTGATCTTGCAACCATGTTGTAAATTTATTTCTGGTGTATTGAGTAGGTGTTATTGGCCACCAGTTTCCGTAAACATTCCAATGAGGTTCATTAGTTAAAAGATAGCCTATTTCACTATTTAATTCTTCCTTCATATATGGTACTACAAGCTCAAGAAATTTTGCATAGAAATTTCTAATTTCTGGATGATCAATATCAAAACCTGTATGTTGCGTGACAGCAGCGACTACATCTGGATGTTCATCACGAAAAAATTGAGGGATATCATTTGTACCAGTAGCTAAAAAACCTAAACCAAAATTACCTGATAAATTTTGAAGACGATTTATAGCTCCTCCAGTTAGTATGAGTTCACCTGACGCATCTTGACTAAGAAAGTTGGTAGGTCGTAAATGAGTTCCTCCAAAATCACCAAAAAATTCTGTAAGATCGACCGAGCCAGAAGTATTTGGCCTAAAAACCCATTCTGCGGCAAATACAGGCTTATTATCCTGTAATATCCTACTACCACTGATCGTCATATTACTATAATCAAGCTTGATCGTAGGTTTTCGTGTTATTTCTCCATCAATCAATTTTGTGAGATTATCGATCGCTCTATTTAAAAGTTTTAAGGATTCTGAGCGCTCATGACCAGGTAATAAATCAGCTAATTGTGTTGCTGTATATTGGGTAGGTGCATTGTATGGAATAACATTTATATTCTCAAACTTTGCCTCATTAACAGATTTATTGTTTTCATCCCATGCTGCATGAACCAAAAACACTTCTGCTACTCGAACGCTCATGCGTTCTCGTGTTGCATCTATACTTTGAGATTCAGCAGTGGTAATTAAACTATTGAGTTCTGTGATTTTTTGCCGTATCTGGGACTCATTTACTTGCCCATGCATCGCAAAATTAAAAATTAATAAAGGGAACCATAATAAGATTCTGCAAAAATTAGTTGTTGAAGTTTTCATTTGTGTAAAAATTGGTTAATCTGTTAAAGATAAGAATATATGAGTTTCACTCAGTAATTATGCATTTTTTAAGGTTGGATCATCCACAGATAAATCCTAGGAATTTACTAGAATTTTCAAAGTCTAAAAGATAATTACACACAGACATAATTATTTACAGTAGTTTATACCATTTTGCTACAAGAATATTATTTGAATAGTATGATTGTAAATTCCTGTTAAAGCAAAAATTTTGTTACCAGAGTAAGGTTGGAGATGTTGTACATGGATAACAAATTGGCAGAACATATTCATATACCCATAACTACTATTTTACTCTAATAGCATCAATAAAATTATACAAATACTATTATTAATATAAACCATTCTATAAATCTGTACTACACAATGCAAGCGTATTAGTTTTATGCATTAGAAAAGTGAGAAAAGCTTCTATATAATGTTCTGTTCTCTCCAGGATACATGTATTTTTTTATCTAACCAAGGTAGGCGTATTTTGCTAATCGTCCAGGGTAGGTAATCTAACAATACATCTATTCCTGTAGATTGGATAGTAATATGTTGTACTTCTTCCTCGATATCCAAAATACCGCTGCGAGTTAAAAAAGTGTTTCGAAACCCTTCGATACTTAGAGTTCCTAGTTTTTGCCATTGATAAATGGCAGAAGTAATTAAACTCTCAGCTATTAGTTTTTCCTCTTCATTAAGTTCATCTTCAAAAAGAGAAAAGTGTAATGGTAACCCGCATAATAATTTCATTATTAGCAATCCATGCTCATCTGGGTATTTTGTATTTCCGGTAGTTAAATAATATAAAGCTAATACTGCTTTGTTTTTAGCTTTCTGGTCATAAAACTCTTTTTCTATAGGATTCCAAAGGTGTAGTTTTTCAAAAAACATGGGCATAAATTTCCAGAGCAATACAATTCCCGAATTGAGAAGAGGTATAGACCCAAGATTTTCTTCTATTTCTAAAACCTTTTTGGATGGATTGGTTTCTTGTGATAGCTTTTGATCCTTTTGTTGGATACTACTATTACTGTGGTCTAATTGTAATATCATCATTCCTTGATACAATTTTGGTAAGGTTTTGCGATGAGTATATATTGCATTATAATATTGAACAATTAAATCATTGAAAGGAATTTTTTTGTGCTGCGCTAATTCTAGAAACAAGGTTTGTAAGTATTGAGAAGTCGATTTAAATTGATAACGGTTTGATGCTTTCCAAATAAATAAACCAGTAAGCCTGTAGGTATTAAACGTATAATCTTTGAAATACTTTTCTAGAATACCAAACTCATTAAAAATGGACAATAATTGCACTTTTATTTCAGGAAATAGTATAGTTAGCCAATGTGTGTATAGTGCTGTGAGTTCTGTTTTAGTGATGTTTTTCTCATAAAAGATTTTATTTATGGTATTTATAAAACTAATAGGAGACACTTGTATTTTGTTTTTGAGTTGTTGTATTTCTTCAGGTGTCATTTTTTTTGATGTGTCAAAAAGTTGTTCTACTAAATGATTGACATCAATTTTTGAGACATCCTTCTGGAGTATGGTTTTAGAAATAGGCGTTGAGATTATCGTAGACCAGATTTTTGCTTCTTTTTTTTCTTTTAAAGAAGTCAAAGTTGCTAAGTTAAAAGCAGCAGAATGTAAAGGGTATTGGCGATACATACTTGTCCAAAAAGTGACTAAGCTGTTCGAAGAATCCGAAAAGAATAAACGTCGAGAGCTCCAAAGGTATTTCCAGAATAGACTCCCATCGGGTAAGATTCCAAAATGTTTGGAAAACAGAATTTCATCTTTAAAGCCTAATGGAGAAAATAGATTGGTTAATATATGTATTGCAGATAAATGAGGTATACTGGGTACTAACCACTGTAGTAATACCTTTCTAAAAAGCTTTTCTTTAGACATATGATCAATAGTCTTCCAAAAAGAGGGTGTGTTTTTGTTTTTCTGAAAAAAAATAGTCAATCTTTTTAGACTTGTTTTATCAGTTTTAGAATTTTTTAAAAACAATTCCAAATTAGAAAATGAAGACCACCAAGGGAGCTCTTGATGTTCTAAATAATATAAAAGAACAGAAACCCAATGTGTAGTTTCTACCTCTTCAGGGATTGTTTTTGTTATTATTTGTTTTGGTTTTTTACTATGCTTTGTAATAAAGTGTACGGGTTCTTTTTTATACAAAATAAAATGACACAAACTAATTAAAGTAATGCCATATTGTTTAGCGATCTTAAAGTTTAAAAAATGAATGATATCCGATTGTGATTTTAAAAAAGAAACTATTTTTTGTTCTGTGTATACATCAATAGGGATTTTTTGCACTAATGTTTCAAAATCACTTATAGTGGTCCACCATGGAAAACTACGATGCCTTAAGTAATATAGAAAAATGATAGACCATGTGTTTCCATCTATAGCTTTATTTGTTTTTTTTTCTGCTCCGTTGGTTAGATTAATAATCTTTTTAATAGAGTGTGGTCTAGATTTTTTTTCGTGTAAAATAAATCTACATAAATCAGTTAAAGCTATGTCATATTGCAACGCCATTTTTGATTTTAAAAACTGAGTGATTGATTTTTTTGAATTTAAAAAAGAAATTACTTTTTCTTCGGTGTTTACAGTAATCGGAATTTCTTGTACCAAAGCTTCTATTGTATTTATAGTCGACCATAAAGGAAACGCCTGATAATTTAGGTAATACAAAAATAATTCGATCCATAAATGGGATGTGATATCTTCTTTCTCTGATGCTACATTAGAAGAAATAAGTACGAATTTATCCTCTTTTGTAAATTCTTTTTCGCCAGTTTGTAAGGCACGTATGATTGCATACAATTCTTTTGTTTTACCAAAGGTAGTGTTAGCGTTCAACGTGTTCAGAAATAACTGTAAGATGGCATTATATGTAATATTAAAATGTAATGCAAGTTGCTTAATTTGGACTGCGACGAACTGTTGTTTACTAAAACTATACCCTTTTCTTAATAAAATATAAGATAGCACAAAAGTGTAAACTGCTTTTTTAAAATCAGTTAACTTATCGGTTAGTGATTGTATTTCTGCTACAAATACACTGTTCTTTACGAAACTGAAAACTAGATTTTGATGCACAGGTTCTATATAACCAATAACAGCATATAATGCTTTTTCAGGAAGTGTTTGCACGAGTTGTTTTGCAAAATCAGACTGTCTCTGTTGCTTTTTTTGCATTCCGTTGGTTAAATAAAACAACTCCCGTTGATGTAAGGGATACCAATGATCTAATTTTACAATATAAAGAATTCTATGAGCTTCTTGAGCTATATATTTTTCTAACACCGAAGAGAAAATTTCATGTCCCTTATGACGGTAACTACTATATTTTTTTTTCCAGAAAGAGCTTGTGCTTGATTGAAACAATGTACCAAACATTCTATCTAACTTATATGTTGTGATAGTATTACTATGTGCAGGAAAACATCCATGTTTTAAAAGATGTAGAATTATGTTAATCGTTGTACTCGTGGTTGAGGTTAATGTCTCAGCAGAAAAAGTATTTTTATCCTGTATGAGATTGTGATAAGTGATGTTGGTTTTTGTAATATATTCTTGTTTTTTAGAATAGTCGATATGGTTAGTTTGTTGTATATATTCATTAAAACCAACAATAAAATGAGCTAGTGTAGATGAAGTTTTTGTTTTTTGCAAAAAATAACCACAAGCAAAGCGAAATAAAAAATCTTTAAATTGTTGTCGAGTTATAGTCGAAGAAAATTGTGAAGCTATTTTGCTGTAGAACTCCTTAACATATGGAGTTTTTTTTGATACCAAACGTTCTATAGTTGTAAAAGGAAAGCTAAACATAAGAAATTCTCGTTCTTTTGTCGAAAGTGTGTTTAAGATTGTGTCGTTTAATACTGAAAACGGAAATACATCTTCTTCAATATCCTTTGCTATTTGCACTAACCATGTCGTTCTGTCTAAGTCATTATTCAAAAGAGTAGATGCATTAAGATGGAGAGAATGTTTTGACAATATGGGGTGTAATAGCTTTGTTATGTTACTATTTGGAAAACTTTGAATATGCTCTTTTAATTGTGTTACTATATATTGGGTAGAAACCTGAGTGTTTTTTGTATAGTATTTTAAATGTAGATCGATAAGAGGTGCTATGGGTAAGGTTCGCTCTTTAGGATCTAATAGAATCCTTAGTAGAGCATACCAAAAAGCATAATTTTTGATGTGTTTAGTATTACTTTCTGATGAAGAAAGCAATCCCGCTTTTTGTAACAATACATAGTACTGTTGTATAGGTGATATAGTAGGAGTATAGAGTTGCTGTACCAATTCCCATAATTTTATTTCAGAAAGTTGATATATTAATCGTTGAAGCATGTTTTGCTGTAAGTTATCCTCTAATCGCTGTGTCAGTACTTTAGGATCATCTTGCATAGCTTGTTGCCATAAGGTCATAAAGCTCTCGCTAATTGAGTAGGGGTAGTAGCCTTTTTGTAAATAGGTTAGTATTGTGTGGAGGGTTTCTTTTTTTGGAAGTATTAAAGTGTTCTTTTTTTGCGAAGCCTCTAATGTTTTACAATACTCTTCTAGAAAAGAGGTTAAAGCTGTTTCTATACTAGGTAAGAAATCCTTAGCAAAAGAATGTTCTGGTATAGGAGGTAAGGATAATAGGATTTGGGCTATTACCAAACCCTGTGTTGCAAATTTATTAAATACCTTATCTAATATAGAAAAAAGCCCTATATCATAAAATCGCATGAGTTGATTTTGCAAGGGTTTATGGAGCTTTTTGTCATGAATCTGTAGTTTGCATTGTAGAGTTTCTATATGATGGTGCTTCATGGTTGTTTTTTTGTCACTTCGATTGATTTCTTTATTAGGCTATACTGTATAAAAAATACTCGAACTGATGTTGAGCTTTTAATTCATACTTTTTTGTTTTATGGTTATTACAAAAGCACTTTGTATCCGTATTTGAAAAGAGAACATCCAGAAGTGGTTACTCTTCATAAAAAACAGTGCTACATTTTATATGCATAAAAAAACAAGTTAAATTTTATAAAGAATAAGAGCACCTTTTTTATAAGATGACTCTTATTCTTTTTTGTTTGACAATGTGGCCACGAAGCTGTACACTTCGTAGGTTTGGGTTATAAGCTGTTCTTCAGGATTCTATCATTGCATCGATATCTTCCTCTTTATTGAGATCGACCATTAGATCTTTGTTGCTATTTTCAATACTAAAAATGTTACTTTTTTCGGTATTATAAATTAGATTGGCTTCTTCTCTAAGTTCTCTTAGCAATATATTTTGCCCATTTGTATTGAGAGGTAAATCATAGTCACTCCAAGTTGGTAGATCATTAGTTGTAAAATGAGCCTTGTTTAGAATAACCTCTTCAAATTCGTATACATTGTATTCCTCTGGTTTAATAGGTTTTTAATGATTTTGTTCAAACATATTTTCTTTAGATTGTGACAAGCTTAGCTTAAGAAAAAACACTCAAGCAGATATGGTGTTTGCCACCTAAAAACTTCGTAATGCTTTAGCTCCCATCACATCGGCTTCTCTTTCTAGTCCTACATTATCGTTGATAGCTTGCCCATTAAAATTCATGGTTGGGCGTACCCTGCCTTGTTTTTGTTGTACCACATGCCATGCCTCATGTGGTAAATGCTTTTCTTGTCCTGATGCCATATGTATTTGGTTACCTTGTGCATAGGCATGCGCATTGAGCTGTGCTGGTTTAGAACTATTGTAGTGTACTCTAACATCACTCATATCAATCCCACTAAGGTTTTCTATACCTTGCTTTAATTGATTAGACATCCCAGTTTTGTTGGGAACTTCTTTGCGTTGTACATGTGGTGCACGATCATTTATTCGTGGTTTGGTGATATAGTCTGTAGCATCGTTTTGATGTTCTTGTTGGTGTCTATACATGATATTTGTTTTTATAGCAAGATACTGTGATTGTACAGTTTGTATAAGGGCAGTTTTGCGTGGTTTAGGATGTTGGGTAATAGTACGTGTTTGTTCTGGATACTGTTTATTTTCTAATATTCTCCAAATAAATCAAATCGAACCAACATTGTTTTGTTAGTATTATTATGAAGTGGTTTAAACTTTTTTGATTCTAGTGAAAAATAGTAGTTTTTTGATCAATTGAAGTGTTTTTTGCTCTTCATAGCAGCGCTACGAAGTAAGAAAAAGACGAAAATTGAATGAAAAAGAGCATTTTTATAGCGAATTAAAAAAAGTTTAAACCACTTCTATTTGTTAACCTTTCATTTTAAGTAATTTCTGTAGTGGTAATGAAGAAAATTGTACTTCGACAAGCATAGCAGACTTATCGAGAATCAGCTGTTGTTAGAAGTGTAGAAGATAATAGACATAAGATTGAAGTTATCTCTACACGTTTTTGCTTTCCTGACAAGTAGATTACCTTTCCCTGCAGTACATATATAGCTCCCGGCAGGTAGATGACCCTTCCCTGCGGTACATATATAGCTCCCTGCGGGTAGATGACCTTTCCCTGCGGTATATGTATAGCTCCTGGTGGGTAGATAGCCTTTCCCTGCGGTATATGTATAGCTCCTGACGAGTAGATGACCCTTCCCTGCGGTATATATATAGCTCCTGGCGGGTAGATGACCTTTCCCTGCGGTATATATATAGTTCCCAGTACTATGGATATTCTTTTCTGCAAGGAGGAAGCAAAGTGATAGTGCAGGGATTTAGCTTTTATATGCAATGAATATTTATACTATCGTGTGTAATATAAATTATACCTGATCATTTATATAGAATGCAGAGCAGTTAAAATAAATTTGAGGCTTTATTTATTGTTTTTACGCCTCTTTTGACTTCTACACTTTAGCTTTACATTTTTTATTAGCTTCTAGATTATAAGCTATAGCGCTGAGTAATTTCTGTAGTGGTAGTGAAAGAAATTATATGTAGAAGTGTTTATTATATAGTAAACTCGAGTGTTGCTATTGTAGGTGTAATGTATCAAAAGATATTGGGGTAGTAGTATGGATACATTTTATTTTCAGTTATTACTTCAAATAAACCACTCGAATCGACCAAATATTATTAAAACTGGAAAGGTTTAAATTTTTTAATAATGTCAATAGTAAATTCATTATTCTGTTGTTCCAAATTTTTATAAAAAGTTTCAAATTCCAGCATTTGGATATAAGGTAAGGCATAAAATTTGGCATGTAGATGTGTTGGCAATAGTTCTACAGCTTGTGATTTTATAAATTCTTTAAAGCGATTGTCTTGTATTTCTGTTATCCAATCTGGAAAAAACACACTAATAGAGAAAGGACTATCTTTTTTGATTAAAAAATCTTCTAACATATAAAAACTTTTTGATGCTTTAGTTGTTTTTATAATGGTTTTGCGATAAGAATGCATTGCTTGGTTAGCTCTGACTTTTGTTTTTCGTTTCCCCAAGTATAGTTTACAATTGTCTAGTAATAACCATATAACAAAGTATTTTCTGCTTTTTACGACATTATAGTTCTTCAAACGGGATCCTTTTATCAATACTTCTGTTAAAGGAATATTTTCTAAGTGTCTGTTTTTTTTATGGATACCTGTTTTGAGTAAAGTTATAGGAGTTGTTAGACTGCGTAGTGTAAAATCAGAATATCCAAGAAATAGATGTAACCATTTAGAAAAAGTAGAAATATTAGAGGTTCCCCATTGAGGTTTGTTTAAATCAGCTCCAGAACTTCGATTTGCAGTAAGTGTGGGGATGTTTTGTAAGCATTTTTCTTTGACACTAATTTTGGCTAATAATTCTTTTTTTGTGTCCTTGTTTTCAGTATAATCTGGGAATTTTATATTAAAACGAGCTAATAAATGATCCAAGATCAAGTTTCGTTGTTGTAATGTTTCTTTTGATAGCTCTGTATAAGATTTCTTAATCATTTGGGTGTATGATTTTTTATAAATACTAAAAAAAGAAGCTGTATTTGCAAGTTTTTTAGAAGCGTTTTCTATAAAAGTATTCATGATTTGCAAGTAAGATTCTAATTGCTGACGTTGCTGTTGTTCTCTAGAGCTACTATTCTTGTGGGGACTTTGATGACCTAAACCAAAGATGCTCGGGAGGTCATGGTGTATTGGCAAAAGAGAGGTAATATCTCTCTTGGTACCTATGACTTCATTTTTGTTTTGTTTTTGTAGTTGTATTGCATAATTTCTGTTTTGTCCTTGCTTCAGTATTGTTGTCTGTACCTCTATTTGGTGTTTATCAATGTTTATTTTCATTCCATTTTGAAAGCATTGCATCATGTGTTCGCAATCGGTTGCTATAAATTGAGGTAAAAAATTATCTAGAGGAATGGTTTCTTTGTATACTTTATGATCTATGTATACTTTAAAGTCGTTCACCTTTAGAACTCCTTCATCAATTTGAAACAATAGTTGAACAAGATCTTCTATTTCAATAGTTTTAGGGAATTTTTTTAACTGTTTTTTATCAAAATACCCGTTTATGGTTTTAGGACCATTATAAATCTCGTCAATAGGAATCTCTTTATCCAGAAGTTCTTCTTCGGTATATCTTTTAAAAGTAGGATTGAGAAACGTTTCTTCTAAACGATAAAAAAAAGCGGCAAGTATCTTATTAGGAGAAGCATCATTAGAGATTTGTATTTCTGCATGTATATGTGCTTTTTTTCGACTTAGAAAAAAAACTTCATGTATATTTTCGCAAATGTTTCTATTTGCGGCCATACAGTCTTTGGCTTTTTGTATGATATTGGCTTCGTTATAGTGTATGTGATCATCTGCTAGTAGCCAGGTTTTATATACTCCTGTAAATTCATTTTTTTTATTTTTCACGGCTTCTACCCACACATTATTGACAATTGGTGCCAATTGATCTATTAAGATTATTCTATAATCGGTTAATGTAATGGGATGGGTAGAAAATATCTCTTGCTTTTCAAACAGAGCATTTTCATGTAGATAAAACTTTTTATCAGGGATAGATTGTAAAATATCTATAATCGAGAAATTACTTTTATATCCCAATTCCATGAGTACATAGCACAATGTCTCTAAGAGGATAAGCCCTGGGTCATGTGCATTAAAATTTGTCCATAGATGACCACACAATTGTTGTATATATTCAATACCTTCTTTTCTTAAGTTATAAAAATCAGTACTTGGATTGTTCTTTTTTGCGCGTTGTATGAATTGAGTTTTTGTAGACATTTTAGATTGGATTATACTCGTTATTGGTTATTACACCTTAGAAAATATTTCTATAAAATCGATTACCTTTTGCCAAAGGTCAATTCATCGAATTTATACTATGGTACTAGATTATGAAGTAGATCTACTTTTTTTGTTTTAGATTTATATATCAAGGGTATTGGCAAAAAAATATAGTCTGGATCATTGCAAGATCATAAATTGTAATGAATTGCATCCCCTTCTTAAAATTCTTAAAAAATGTATACCTTTTCATTCTTCTATTTTTTCTTCTTCTTTTGGAAGTGTTAAGAATAAAATGGCATTTCTAATAAGTCTGATAAGGTAGATGAGAACAAACCAGGATATGATCAAAACAAGATATATACTATTGTCTTCTATTTCTTGCCATTCTAATCTATTAATTAACGATATAGAAAATTCATTAAATGACCATATACTCAGTAAAGAGAGTAGCATAGCGATAAAAAGGCTAGCAAAAAACCAAAGAAATTCTTTAACAATAAATCCTTTTAAATAATCAAGAAACTCAAATATTTTTTCCATTTTAAGGTTTGTTTTTTTCAGATTCTACAATTCTTTTTCTAATAATGAATGTTATTATAATACCAATAAGTCCTCCTATAAAGAATAGGACTTCTGGATTACTAATCAGGTTCTTGAGTTCTAAAACAGAGACAATCGCGACTAAGAGTAAAATGATGAGTCCTGCTTGATAGAGTTTGTTGCTAAAGATGATATCGACTACTTGTCCATTGGTTATTGCAAACAAAAAACCGATAAACAGAATAGTAAGCAAAAGAATTAGTAAGGCAATAATGGTATTACTATTAAGATTTAGGTCATTAAGGATATGTTTTATTTTAAATAATAAAGTTTCTCCAATGTGTGATGGTCTCAAATTGGTTTCATTAGGGTCTTTGGCAAATTTTTGGTTCAGTACGGTCCATAATTCATTATTTCCGTGATCATATCCCAAAGCCCATATACCCACACCTCTTAATTTTTTTTGATTAATCCAATCACATTTTAAGGCGAAGCTTTCTTGATTATCAAACCATAATTGCCTGATCTGATCGTCTGACGGACTTGGAATGATGTAATACGCACTGGTACTTTCTATATCTAAAATGGGCGCCTTTTTAAATTCTTTGCGAATATTACCGTACGTCCATTCTTTTATGAAACCCTTATTGTTTGCTGGTATTTTGATAGATTCAGTTCTGGATTCTATCCCATAATATGGGTATGCTACTATAAGTTGTATAGGTAGTATTCCTCTAGAGAAATACGTGTTGACAGAATTTTCGATACTTAGTTTTCCCCATTTTAAACTACTTTTTAATGGAGCATTTGGTCCAGCTGTCTTACTGTTTTTATAATGATAATTATATCCCATCATTACAAAGTAATCAACAAAGTTGATGAGTGTTTTAAAATCATAAACATAGTCAGGATCTGTAGCGGGAATTGCCATACTAAACTCTAGTCCTTCTCTTTGTAGTCTTTCTGATAATTGAATTGTAAAACGTGTAAATTTTTCACTTAATCTTTTTGGGATGTTTTCAAAATTTAAGTTTACTCCATCTGCTGATCGTCTTTCAACTTGCTTTACAATTTCATTAATAAAATGCTTTTGGGCTTTTAAGTTATTTAAAAACCTTCTGTTGTTTTTTTTACCAAAGTTTGTAACCGTCAAATGTACTTTTGTTCCTTTTGCATGGGCAGAATCCACGACCTTTGTAGTGGCCCAATCATGTATATCGGTATAATGCCCGGTAGAAGGATTTAACTCATACGAGAAATATGCAAGAGTGGTAAGTAAGTTAAAATTGTAACTTTTATATTGTTCTTCTGCCCAGTGTGGATGCCAACCAAAGACTTCTTTTTTTAGATTATCAGCAGATTGAATGAGACTATCTTCTTTTTGAAAGGTTTGGTTGCACTCATTTATCTCTGTTATTTTTTCTGAAATTTTTTCTATTTTTAAATTTGTAGAGTCTTGTAAATTGCTTTGTACAACCAAGAGACTATCTAATATTGATGTGGTTTTCTCTACATCTATTTTCTTTTGTATTTCTATTGATTCTTGTTTAGAAAAAGCAAAGTTTTCTTCTATTAATTCCCAGAATTCAGTAGTTCCGTTATCATAACCAAGAGACCAAAGAGCTACTCCTTTTAGGCCTTTGTCTATGATGAGTTGATATTTTGCTCGTAAGGTTTCCTTAGTATCTATCCAAACTTGAGAAAATGTTTCTTTTCCTTCTGGAAACGATGTAAACATTGTATAGCTTAATGGTTCTAATTCGAATTGATATTTGTCTAAAAAGGCTTGCTGTGCTCGTACTGGGAGATATTTAGTATGCTTGCTTTTTGATGTGGGGATTTCTGGTTTTTTTACTTGCCACTGCGTGCCTAGATAGGGTAGAGAGACAATACATTTGTTTGGAGGAACACCTTGTTCTAAATAGGTGTCTATACTCGTTTCTAAAGCATGAAACCGCCATGATTCATCGGGTAGTAAAGGACTTAACGGACCTGCTTTTTTATATTGATCAGGAGCATATCCATACCCCAAAATAATGAATAAATCCACATTAGGGCTTAGATTTGGTATATCAAATGTATTCTTGATATGTGCTGGTGGAAGTACCAAATTTAAGGTTAATTGTTCCTCATGTAATGCTGTAGATAGAGCATTCACATATTGAGTAAAACGAGAAGACATTATTGGTATAATTGGCTGCATATCTAAAGTTACGCCATTAGCATTACGATATTTTAGTAACCGTATAAGGGTGCTGATAGATTTTTTTTGTGCTCTGCGGTTATTTAAGAATCTAATATTATCTTGTTTTCCGTAGGAACTTAATGTTATAGAAACGTTGCATCCATTTGCTTTGGCAACATCTACCAAAGGAGTTGTATTCCAATCATGAATTGTTTTAAAATATCCTGTTCTCGTATTTAATTCATAAGAAAAATAAGATATGTCAGAAAGGAGGTTATAGGTATAAGACTTGTAGGCATCTTTGACCCAAAAAGGATTCCATCCCATAACCGTATACTTTAAACTATCTATAGACGTCTTGTATGAAGAGTGTTCTAATGATCGAAATGCGTTAGTGTTTGTTTTGTAATACGTTAATTCTGATTCATGTAGTATATGTTTATTAATTTGTAAGCCTTCCCTTTTTTGTCTAAATTTTTTACTAAGACCTAACCCCGTTCCTATAAATTCTATAATTTTATCTACAATTTTAGGTTTTTCTATTGCTATTTCTGGAGGTTTAGGAAGTTCTGGAGGCTCTTGTGAATAGCAATGTATACTTACTAATAATAGTCCTACAAAAAGGATTTTTGTTTTTATAAAATCACAGGTTTTCATATCTATTTTTCTGTTTTTTTGAATAAGTAAAACTAGATAGTCTGTGTACTATTTATAAGGGTGAAAATATGTAATTGTGATATTTAGGTATTTGTACGGGTATGCAAAAAAGTTCTATAAATCCATGATGTTATATTATGATAACGGGTTATTTTTTTTAAATGTTTATCAAGAAAAATCCTATACATCGAGTATTTCGATATATTTTATCTCTTTACTATAGCAAACTCTAGGACTGACGCTTTACCAATTCAAAAATGTACAATAGGTTATTTTATAATTTTATAATGATCAAAAAACTCATTTTTATATGCACGTCCCAAAGTAATCGTTTGATTATTTTCTAATATTATTAGATTATCTTTGGGATGAACTTCTTTTATTTTAGTGGTATTGACAACATAATTTCTATGCACCCGTAAAAAGGATGCTGGAAGTTGTTTTTGAAAATCAGCTAAAGCATATTGTGAGATAAAATTGTTTTTTTTGGTAATTATTTTACAATAACGTCCTTCAACTTCAACAAAAGAAATGTCATCAGGAAACACTTTATGAAAAACAGCATTCTTTTTAAAGAAGTAAGGAGAAGACTCATTTTTATTATTTGAGGAGATATTATTTTCTACAGAGTCATTATGCTTATTTAATATCAATTCAATACTATATACTAATTCTCGTTCATTAAAAGGTTTTAAAACAAAACCATGAGGTCTTGTGGCTATCGCATTTTCAAAAATAGATCTTTCTGTATGCCCTGTTAAAAACAAAAAAGGTGTCGTAGAGTTTGGATCTTTTACTAGGATTTTTGCAAAAGTAATCCCCTCTGGTCTTCCATCTAAAAAAATATCTATAATTATAAAGTCTATAGTTCGAGAATAATAAATTTCTATAGCATCAACTATATTGTCTGTGATTTTAACAATATTAAAATGGTTATCCTCTAAGCATTCTTTTAATAGCTCAGCTTCAAAATCATCATCTTCTATGACTAAAACATTGATCGTATGCATAATTAAGAGTTTATTTTAAAAATGGAAATTATAGACGTAGTTCCTTTACCTTTTTCGCTTAAAATTTTTAAACTCCCTCCAAGTTTTTTTATAAATGATTTACAAAGCCGAATGCCAAAACCAGTACTTCTTTTTCCTGATGTATCTGTGATACTTGATTCTATAGTGTTATAGTCGTTTAGATCTGTTAATAGTTCTTTACCGATTCCTAAACCGTTATCTTTAATCATAACGACCAATCGATACTTGTTTTCGATACATTTTACAATAATGTTGCCATTTTCAGGCGTAAATTTAAGGGCATTATCCAGTAAATTTCTGAATAGTATTTTAAACATAATAGCATCGATATTAGCAAAAATAAGAGCAGAACATTCTACTTTAAAATGTATAGTTTTATCAATTATGGTAACGTTAAAAATTGAAATCGTTTGTTTTATAAGTTCAGAGATATTATGCTTTTCTCTAGTTATGGTCATACCACTACTTTGTAATCTAATCCAATACAATAGATTATCTAATAATAAATATGTTTTAGTAGCTGCATCCTTGTTCTGTTTTAAAAAAAGTTCGATTTTCTTTTTTTCTTTTTTTTGAAATGCCTGTCTGAGCTTATTACTAATGGTTAAAATTTGATGCATCGGCGCACGTAAATCATGTCCTAATACTGAAAATAATTCGTTTTTGAAATTATTAGAAGCTTGTAAATGAGTCTTTTGTTTTGCTATAATTTTGTTTTTTGAGCTTAGCCTTAGACTTAAATATCCAATGCATAAAATTACAACAGATAAGATTATGACTAGATGTAAATACTGGCTCTTTTTTTTTGTTCTGTCTTTAGCTTTTCAAGATTGATAGTAGCTGCAATCTTTTTGTCTTTTTGAGAAAGCTCCCATATTTTATCTCGATTCCATATAAGATCTTTAGTTTTTTCATAGTTTTTTCTATGAGATAATGCTTCTTGATAATTTTTTTCATTTTCTTCTACAACAGCCATATTTAGGTATGCGCTACTCAATATGTTTAAATCAGTACTGTTTTTGGCATATCGTAAAGCTTCCTTAAAATATGGTATAGCTAATGAATCCTTGTATTGTACATAATATAAATTAGCTATTTCCATAGAAGAATACGCTAATTTAAGAGTGTCTTTATTTTTGGTATTCAAATGATGACTTTTTAGTATATTCTCTTCAGCTTTTTTATATTTTTTGATGAATTGATACGCTATACCAAGATTAATAAAGTTCTCACTTTCATTTCCCATTATAGAGTTGAGGTGTAATGCTTTCCATTCTTCTAGGATGGTTATCGCTTTAGCATATTCTTTTCTGTTAATATAAAGTTGACCAAGAAGCGAGTATAGTTCAGAAAGCCCATGTCGATTAGTTTTCTTCCCTAAAACAATAGCCTTGTTAATATGAGATAAAGCCTGATTATATAATTGTTTTTCGTTAAAAATACGCCCTTTTAGTGCATGTAATATAAATAATTGCTCTCTAGATTCGCTGCTTTTTGCTAATGCTTTTGCAATGTGTGTGTATGCTGTATCTAATTTTTTATTAAAATAGTAATAATGAGAAAGATGAAAATTATCTTTTTTATATACAGTATAGAAAGTACTATCGGCTTGACATATAGTACATATGTCTAAAATATCTTTTTTGAATTGTTCTCCTTTCTTAGGTTGAGCAAAAACAGAAAGAGAAATAAAAAAAAAACGAGAAATACAAAGGTTTAAGAGTCATAATAAAGAATTAAGTTGTTGGATTTGCTGGGGTACTAACAGTACCTCTTGATGTTTCGGGATCTAGATTTTCATCTTTTACAATAATAGCTTCTGCATTTAAAGCATCTGTTTCTTCAAAGCTATATTCAAAAACTATGGAGTGAAAACAGAATGATTCTGGATTTGGTTCTTTAGAGTCATAAATAAGGTTAAAATCTCTACATATAATTGTGCTATCAGGATTTGTAGTAGGAATCTGTGTCTGTACAGAGGTAATACCATTATATTGTATGTAGATTTGACTTTCCTTAATAGGAAAAGAACTACTGGGAGTGTCTTTTATTGGAAAAAGGATTTCTGGTAAATAGTTACAGATGCTTACTATAAATTTATTTTTCTCAATATTTTCTACTTTAATTATAGGATTAAAACCTATTTCATAATCTGGAATACTACAAGCATTACCATAGTTTATATGATTTAATAATTCAAATTTGAGTCCGGCAATTTGTGTCATTTTGTGAATTTTAGGTGGTTAATAACACAATATACTATTTTTTAAGTAATAAAATTTACTCCCTTTTTTCTACGGAGTCTAAGTGCTTGATAGAGATTGATCAAGAGTTTTTTGTGAGATTTAAATTTTCCGTTTATATCATTTTTTTTGTCGTTCATGCTATTTTTTATATGGCTTAAAACATATTGTCAATTATTAATTTTATAACACATCTACTTTTGAAATGTGACCACAAAAAAGTTACATCAAAATCAAAAGATTATGAAAAAAATAGAGATAGGAGTTATAGATGATCAAACTCTATTTAGAAAAGGGTTGGTTCAAATTTTGGATAATAATGAGAATTATGAAGTAATATTTGAAGCAGAAAATAAAATAACCACTCTAAAAATATTAGAAACTCAATTACCAGAAATAATTATTATAGATTTAAAAATAGCACCTGAAAAAGAAACTCTTCTTATTGAAATTATCAGGAAAAAATATCCTAATATTAAAATTATTGTGCTTACAACATTTTATAACACCTCTTTTATTAATTTAATGACAAGAATAGGAATAAATGCATTTCTTTCGAAACAAATTAATAATGATGAACTGTATCACGCTATTAATACAGTTCATGAAAAACGAATATACCCTACAGAGCCTTATAAAGATATCATATTATATTCTGAAGGAGCAGACGTGAAAGCATTACATTCTAAATTTTTGGTACGAGAAAAATTATCAAAACGTGAATTAGAAATACTAAATCTAATATGTCATGAGTACACAAATCATGAAATTTCAAAAAAATTATTTCTAAGTATTAGAACTGTAGAAGGGCACCGTAATAATTTACTTTCTAAAACAGGATCCAAAAACACAGTAGGTCTGGTATTATACGCCTTAATTTATAAACTAGTAGTTATAGACTATAAATTATTACAAATCTCGATGCAAACTCCTTTTTAAAAAACACTTCTTTTTTTACTTGAATATTTTAAAGTCAGAAATCATATCATTACTTCGTAATGCTACTATCAAACTCAAAAAAAAAAGTAGCTGTATAAGCAAAAAAATCATTTTTTGATCAAATGAAAACATTCAAGATGGGTTCATCATATATTTTGTGACTCCATAATGATATAAATGTAGAAGTACGTTATTTACAAAACCACGTATCTGTACCCTTTCTCACTCCTTTATCTACCAGTAGTTTTGACTCTATAATCATAAAATAGTAGTCTTATGCCAAACATAGCATGTACAAGTGCACAATTAACTTGCACTTTTGGAGCAGCACCTGCTGTATTGAATATTTTACCGATAAAACGAGTAACCACTTCTAATTTACCTGCGGGGACTATTATGGATAATATCCCATTAGTAAATATTATGCCTTTTGCGATGTGTAGCTCTTTGGCTAATCCAACAGTAGCAGCAGCTACAGCAGCAGCATTAGGAGTTCTAACACCAATGCCTTGCATTCCGGTAACAACAGCTCCATGGATTCCAGGAAAACCTACCATTTTGATTGGCAATACACCTGCTATTGATAACACATGTAAATGTATGTGTGCCTGGGGAGGTTGTATTCAGTTTTTAACAGCAGGACAATACACTGTTAGTGATTAGTACCTATTTCTCCAAAACAGGTAAAAAGTCCCTTATATACAACCTTATTTTAAGGCAATTTTGGAAAAGTAAAATACAATTTTAAAACGCTGAATCAAACATTAATACCACACAAGTTTATGATTTCATTAGCATTACATACTATTCATAACAATCTAAACAAACATCTAAAAGAAGTACTTCAACTGCAAAAAGAAACCGTGGTAATGCATACGCTTTCCGAAGGAAAAAACAATTCATTAGATGCTAATAACCTTGCGTTTACAGTGGTAAATATAGAAGTAGAAAACAATCGAACTACAAATTCTCCCTATTTAAAACAAAGTGGAGGTATAATAAAACAATATCCACCGATCAATTTAAAT
Organism: uncultured Aquimarina sp.; assembly: GCA_947498785.1. GTDB lineage: Bacteria > Bacteroidota > Bacteroidia > Flavobacteriales > Flavobacteriaceae > Aquimarina. The sequence goes on from CANMLS010000031.1 coordinate 31,881, forward strand.
GTCTATATACTCATTAGTTCTTGTTTCAAAACAGAACAATACTTAGAAGGATTGCATTGGTTATCAGAAGCGATTAGTTTTTTTCAAAATAAACCAGTTTTTGATTCTAGGAATACACCCGATCTCTCTCCAGAAATTGAAAAATTAACAATGGAATTGGTAAATGTGGATATCCAGCAACAAGGACACTTTTGGGCAGCATTATCCAGTAAATATATGCCTTCTGTTATCTATAAAATGAAACAAGTAAGTATAACAGAAAACAAAATGAAAGCCATTTTGCCAATGATTCAGAAAGCAATACCTAATCTAATTAAAAAATAACCATGGATGCCTTACATTTAATAGGAAAAATAACCTGCCATCAAAATTACGCCAATCGTTCTACCAAGGGATTTAGATTAGTACCAACAAACCACACACGGTCTCTTTTTCAAAAAGAAGAATTGTGGCTACGTCAAACAGAAGCAACCATAGAAATTTATAGCAAAAAGATAAAACCATATAATACTGATGCGCTCACGTTTATCTTTTGGATTCAAGTTACAGATCCACAATTTTATAATTATATCCAATTACCCAAAACACTGATCAACCATGATCATATGCTGTGTTTTGTGAATGAAAAAGAAGAAGAGTCTTTTATTCCTAAAAAAGAACTTATAAAAAATATACAACGAAAATTACAAATAGTTGTATTTGATGAAACGGTTGTAAAAGATGAACTGATTAAAGTTTTTGACAGCAATGGCCATATGGTATATGAAGAGGTTGTAATAACAGGTACAAAAAGCACAGTTTTAGATTTAACCAGCGAAGAAGATGGTTTATATACGTGGACATTTAATGGATTTTCGGACACTTTTTTTCTAACTGATAAAAACCTTGATCACATCATAGGAGTATGTATGTTTCAATTAAAATCAGAACAAGTACATCAAATTCATATACAATTTGAAACCAAAAAGACGTATTGGGAATATCTGATTATTTCTAAAAAAGAAATCACAGAAGAAACCTATTCTATTATTGATAATGATGATACATACACTTTTACTTGTCAAGGAAAAGTAACAATCATGGGAGTAGATACGATGAGTTATTTATCCGATCAAAAGATACCCTATAAAGAACATCCAGAAACACGATTTAAACTAGTGTTAAATGCAAAAAATAACACGCCTTATCTCTCATTAGAAGATCGAATATTACCCAATGCCAGTCCAGAAAATATAAAAATTCACAGTACATCAGAAGTACCAGAATTCAAAACACAAACAATAGTATATATATAAATTTTTAATACCTAAATATTATGAGTCTTACATTAAAAACACCTGGTGTTTACATCGAGGAAAAGAACGCCTTTTCCAATTCAGTAGTGGCTGTAGAAACTGCTATACCAGCATTTATCGGTTATACAGAAAATGCCACATTTAAAGGGAAATCCCTTTTAAACAAACCTATTAGAGTGGATTCTTTGTTAGAATTCGAGAACTTTTTTGGCCTGGGAGCCCATACCATTTATGATGTGGCGACCATAGATCCTGATCAGGAAGACGCTCCGCCAACCGATTTAATTATGCTAGACAAGCATTTAAGTCTTTCTCCACGACCCGGTACATTGTTTTATATGTATGAATCGGTAAAACTCTTTTACCAAAATGGTGGAGCCAGTTGTTATGTGATTGCGGTAGGTACCTATGGAGGAGAGACTGTAAAACCTGATTTTTCTACCGATCCTTTTATTAATGGATTACGTCTGCTAGAAAAAGAAGTAGAGCCAACAATGGTAGTGATCCCAGACGCATTATTGTTTACAGATGATAATGGAGCTAATTGCTATTCTTTACAACAAGAAATGCTAAACCATTGCGGAACATTAAAAAGTCGCGTAGCTATTTTGGATGTTTTTAATGGAGACAAAGGGTTAGATGATCAGACGTATAACCCCATTAATTCATTTAGAGATGCTGTAAGTTCTGAGTTTTTAAGCTACGGTTCTGCATATTACCCTTGGTTAAAAACTACCGTAGTAAAGCCTACTGAGTTGAGTTATAAAAACCTATCAGAAGATGGTGTTAAGTTATTACAAAAACTATTAATAGAAAGTATTTCGGGCTTAAAAGAAAAAGAGATCGAAGCAATGATACCTTACATCAAAGCGTTAACGGGAGAAATTGAAGAAGAAAGTGATGTGCCTAGCGATCCAGATACGCTTAATTATATCATGAATAACACCTTTCCTGCCTATAAATCAGTAATGCTAGCAGTGCTAGAAAAGAAAAACCTATTACCACCTTCTGGGGCTATGTCAGGAATCTTTACTCGAGTTGATAATGCACATGGAGTATGGAAAGCACCTGCTAATGTAGCTGTAAATAGTGTGGTTGGCCCTGCAGTACATATCGATCATAATCAACAACAAGATTTAAATGCTCCTATTTTAGGAAAAGCCGTTTGTGCAATTCGTCCTTTTGTAGGACTAGGAACTATGGTTTGGGGAGCGAGAACATTAGATGCCAATAGTTTGGATTGGAGATATATTAATGTACGTCGTACGATGATCATGATAGAGCAATCGGTAAAATTTGCGGCCAATGCGTATGTGTTTGAACCTAATGTAAAAAACACATGGGTAGCTATCAATAGTATAATCAGTAGTTTCTTAACCAATTTATGGAAACAAGGCGCTTTGGCAGGATCATCTCCAGAAGAAGCTTTTGAAGTTGCTGTAGGATTAGGATCGACGATGTCACCAACTGATATTCTAGAAGGAATTATGAATATAAGCGTTAAAGTAGCGATCTCCAGACCTGCAGAATTTATTGTAATCACGTTCCAACAACAAATGCAAAAATCATAAGTAGGTTTTCAATACAATTTTTATAAGGGTCACGATATACTGTTCTATAGCAGCACAAGCTCTTTTGTTTCATTCTGTTGTGTAACACACTCGACCTTACAAAAATTATCACTTAGAGTGATTTTGATACTATGATAAGTTCAATATAGGAACTAGAAATGGTATCAAGTAGATAAACCTCGTTGTAAAACTGCATAAATAAAAAGGGAAATACTTCCCAATATGAATAACAATTAAAAATAAATAATAATTATAAAAAATAAGAATCATGGCAGAAGATGGATCAGTACAAAGTCAGAACATATGGCCAATTAGTAACTTTTATTTTAGTGTCGATATTGGTGATCAAAAGGACCTTGCTTTTCAGGAGGTCAATGGATTAGATGTAGAATCCAAAGTTATAGAATATAGACATGGCAACAGCCCACAATTTTCAACGATCAAAATGCCGGGGATGTTCTCTTCGGGAAATGTCACCCTTAAAAAAGGTGTATTTGTAAAAGACAATAAGTTTTGGGATTGGTTCAATTCTATAAAAATGAATACCATAAAAAGAGAAACGGTAGTCATTAAACTATTGGATGAAGCAGGAGCACCTACAATGACATGGACCTTAAACAATGCATTTCCTACCAAAATCTCTGGAGTTGATCTTAAATCAGAAGGGGGAGAAGTAGCGGTAGAGAGTTTAGAAATTGCTCACGAAGGTATAGTTATCGCTAATGAGTAATCCACAAAAAAACCTATATCCACCTGTAGCTTTCTATTTTAGGCTACAAATCCTGGGGTCGCAAGACCCCTTGGATTATGGGTTTCAGGAAATATCGGGTATCAAAACCACGATAGATACAGAAGAGGTGACAGAAGGTGGCGAAAATCGATTTAAACATCAACTACCTATAAAAACAAGCTATAGTCCTTTGGTATTAAAACGAGGGATGGCACTATATAAAAGTGTATTAACCACCTGGTGTGATGATACGATGGAGTTTAGTATCGATAAACCTATCACGACCTACGATCTATTAGTTTCCTTACTTAATGAAAAAGGAGAACCAGCCTTATCCTGGAAATTTATCAATGCATATCCCACAAGTTGGGAAGCTTCTAATTTTAATGCAGAAGATAGCAGTGTTTCGTTTGAAACCATTACACTGAATTATAATTATTATGTGATGGTGTAGATAGAAGATTAATAGAACATTAGACTGTCGGATCGAGTGATTAATTTGAAGTTAAAAATAAATTATATCGAGATCATTATGTAAAAGGAAGACATTATATATAATTATATAGCTCCTGTTTTAGGCTATAAAATGATTTAAAAAATTTGAGATATGCATGAACAAATAGAGAAACCAAAAGAAAATAAAAGTAGAGCGGTTGCTAATGCTGTTACTCAGAAGAAAAGTAAAGAAAAACAAGAATTTGGATTTTTGAGATATGAATTTCTTAGGCGATATTTTGAATAGATGGGATGTTATTGAGGAAAAATTAAAAAGTTTGAAATATGTATGAACAAATAGAAAAGCCAAAAGAAAATAAAAGTAAAACAGTCGCTAATTCGGTCGCTCAGAAGAGAAGTAATGTAACACAAGGTTTTGGATTTGTAGATAGTTCAAACAAATTCAGGTTTTCAGTTCTACAAACTAGATCAGAAAATACATCAAGGAGTATATCTCATAGTGAAATTGATACGGGACTACAATTAGTTACACATGCTAAAGAACAACTCAAGATACAAACTTCAGAATCTTTTAAAGGAGGAGATGTAGCTCAACTAGTGGATGAAGATGGAACTGAAGATATGCAAGATGCTATAAAGAGAATTGGAGAAAATATATTAGGTAGTACATTATCAGTGCTTTCGACTTTAATAGGAAAATCATCGGCATGGAAAATGGTGATAAGTGCATTTATCGCTGGAGCCTGGAAAGATATATTTGGTTTAATAGATGCTAGGCGATTATGGAAATACGGTGACAATACTGATAAGACTCTGCTTGTATCTGGGTACTTACTAAAGTATTTAGCTCTTGTAATTATTACTTATGAAGGAACAGAAACCGAAGAAAAAATAGGACATACAAGTCCCAAACTTACCTTAGCCTTAACTGTAGGAGCTGGACTTTCTTTGGCCTTAGCAAATGAAATAATTACTAGAGCGGAGAACTCAATGAAACAAAAACGGGCAGTAGCATTAGCGAATCTACCTTAAAAAGAATAAATAAAAATTATTAAAACGTTTTTTAACCCTCGCTAACGCTCAAATCCTTTCGGTTGCCATACCTCATAAGAAGCTAGCGATGATTTAGTTCGCTTTATGCATTGAAACTTCATGATGCTGCATTTAAGTGCAATAAAATATAGCATTTTCTAAGTTTTAGCATAGTACCACTATGGTGAAACTTAAAAATGTAGAGCAACGTTATATTTTGAAACAGTTGGAAACTATAATAGATGTTCTAATGTATAAAGTGGGTTTAGATAAGATAATATAACATTATAGTTTTTATGGTATGGTACGCCAATCTGTATGGGTATTCGACTCTGTCGAGTACTATTAATGAATATTGCAGAAGAATCAAGATCATAAGAAAACCTAAAAGATTTAAGATATGTATGAACAAATAGAAAAGCCAAAAGAAAATAAAAGTAGAGCGGTTACTAATTCTATAGCTCAGAAGAAAAATATAGTGAAGCAAGGTTTTGGGTTTGTTGATAATCGGACCGAGGATATAGTGCCGATAAAATTACTGAGTTTTGTTAATAATAGTTCAATAGAGAAAAAATTAGGAGATTTTAAAAACTCGGTTAACCCTAATAATCCTATTCAATTAAGAAGCGCCCTTGGAATGGTTGGTTTAGGTAATATGGCTGGTGATGGTAATTTATACAATATTGCAGGAAATGTTAATCTTCCACAAGGAACCATATTTACTGAAAATTTACCAGCTGCTACGGATACTGACCAAGCAATAGATCGCTATATTGTAAGAGCTACAGCAATTGGAAGAGTTATGTCAACTCATGAATTCTTAGATAAAAATTCGCAACCTCCTAATATACCTAATGTAGCAAATTTTATGAATGCAGCTCATGTATTTCATGCTAATTTTGAAAATTGGGCTCGGCTTGCTCCTGGTACATCTCACGCAATGGGTCGTCCAGCAGCTTTAATAATGCGTGATAATCTTGTGAGAAATGTAAGAAATAATTCTAGGAATAATGCTAATATTGGTCTCATTGACCCATTTATTACTCGAATAACTATTCCACAAACAGGTGCTGGTAATTGGGTATTCGAAACTAACTGGTCAGAAGCCGCTAACAGCTACATAACCAGAGTAAGAGTTGGTAGTAAAAATTTGACGGGAAGAATAAGAGATGCGGGAAATTATAATGCTGTGAGAGATTTAAAACCGTATGCCCAACAATTCGAATACTCTTCAGCACATGACATTGGTACAAATAAAAATGTTGGAGAGCAAATTGATGGATTAAAAGCTCCTAATTATACTAGTTGGGGATCTCCAACTAATGAAGAGAATCACGAAGGTTTTGATGCGGTAACTAAACTTGCTGCTGAAGGGGCTCGATTTGTACCAGTTAGAATGATGGGTACTAATCTGAAACAAAATTCTAGGTTCTTCACTACAGATATTTTTGGAGTCATTAGATACTTAAGTTTTCAAGAAATGTATGCCAATTGGGGAAACCCACAATGGTTTAATAGACAGTATGGAATTACGACTCCAATGGTTATAGCACAAGTCGCAGCACATGGAAACGTTTACAATGGGGAAATTGATTTAGAAGCAGATTTTGATTTAACTAATGATACAAGAGCAATTAATCAAAGAGCGCAAATAACAGCAAACATTCAAACAATTGTAAACAATATTAATCAATATCAGAGTAAAAGATCAAAATTAATTAAGAAAATTAATAAAAAGAATAATCAAGGAATACAGCAGCAGATAAGAGGGATAAATAATAGAATTGCTCAAGAAAAACACGAGCTTAAACCTTATAATCAACATTATTCTGATTTAGTAAAAGATGTTAGTAATCCTGCACCTCCACCAGAGATTGTAATTACTCATCCGATTAGAGATTTTCTAATTCGAGCTGGTGTAACAGGAGCATCCATTATTGTTGGAGCTTTTATAACATACAATACTTTGCTTGGGTTGGGTTATTTTTCTGAGGAAGATTAACAAATTAGTCGTTTAATAAAAAACAAATATACTCCCTGCTAGCACTCTAATCCTTTCTAGGAACTAGCGTTGAATATAACTGAGGTACCTTATAACAGAACCTAAAAGTATTAAAAATCGTTTAATTCTGATTATGAGTTCTTTATGTTTTTTATTTAGAATGATTGTATCAAACTAGAAACCACCACGGATTTTCTGGCATAACTCCAGTTGAACTTGATGTTATGCCAGAAAATCCAGGATGATATTAAGTAATGCTATAACCAATCTCGGGTTTCTTGAGGCGTTTTTATGTAGAACTGTTGTGTATTTTACTAATATTTGGTCTCAGACAAGTTCTTTTTTACAAAGCACAGCATAGTAAAAAATGTACCCTGGTAGAGTTTAGCAGAACTATTAAGAACTACTCAAACTACGTTATCCCCAAAAACACGTAAAACTACTATTTTCTATAACTACTACATCATATACCTTGCTATTATCAAAAAAATAAAAACCAATGACTGTTATTGTAAAAAAATTAATCATTACCAGTGAGGTCTATCAGGATCCCAAGAGGCAAGAGAATATTGATTTGGAGCAATTTAAAAGAGATCTCTTAAAATCTTGTGAGCGTATGTTGGACAAAAAACTAAAGAACAAATGAGCATCAAGAACGGGAAATTAGAAAAGATGACGATTGTTGCCTATGGTGATGATAGTTTTTCCAAACGGGTGGGCAGGGTAAAAGTACAGATCAACCCAGATAGTTATAATCAATCCAAAAAACATAATTATACAGAAACTCCCACAATAGGAGGAATACAGGTGTACAGATTTGGTAACGAAGAAGCAGAAACACAATCGTTCGAGTTTCTTTTTGACCAATCGGGAGTCATTGCAGATAGTCCAAAAGAAACCGTAAAAGATCAAATCGCAAATTTTGTAAAGCTGGTATATCAAGTCAATGGACAGACACATGCGCCTAATAACATACTGCTCTCCTGGGGAACATTGCAGTTTCGATGTTTTTGTGAATCTATAGATATAGAATATACCCATTTTAACCGCAACGGGATTCCTATTCGAGCAAAGGTAAAAGCAGATTTTAAACAACGAATGACGCATAAGCAATATCAAAAAATGGTGCAAAAGAATTCTCCGGATATGACACATTATAAAGTCATTACCGCAGGAGTTACTTTACCCAATATTGCAAACGAAATTTATAAAAACCCTGATTATTGTATTGAATTAGCACGTTTTAATAATCTAGATTCTTTTAGAAATCTAAAACAAGGTATCGAGATTACGGCACCACCACTAAAAACATAAAGTTATGAGTGAATCCATATATATGAGTCCGACACTTCAAATTGAAGCAGAAATTTTAGTTAATGGTAAACCAATACAAAAGGATTTTCCTATTACAAAGATAAGTGTAGAGAGGAAAATCAATGAAATCCCTAAAGCTACGATTCATCTTATCGATGGGAATCCTGTAGCAGGAGATGATAGTTTTGAGACTGCCAAAAAAATTAAAATAGGGCAAACTATTGAAATTAAAGCGGGATATGAAACCAAAACCGAGCTCATTTTTGAAGGGGAAATCTCTAATAAGAATATAGAACAAGACAAGAATGAAAACCCATTGATGATTCTGGAATGTTTGGATAAAGCTGCTGTCTTGACCAGAGGAAGTAAAACGAAGATTTTTTATAATAAAAATGATTCAGAAATTGTAACCAGTATTATCGCTGAAATGGGATTGGAAAAAACAATATCCATTTCGCAAGGTACAAAGTTTGAGCAGTTAGTACAGTATAGAATCAATGATTGGGAGTTCATAAAAAAAAGAGCACAAATTAATGGTTGTATTGTGGTTGCTAATGATGGCAAACTTACTGTAGCACCTCCTCAAGTAACTACCACCGGAATTAGAACACTCAAATATGGCAATAATATAAAAGAACAAAGCCTTACCGTAAGTGATGCTAATCAGCCTATAAAAGTAAAAGCGATGTGTTGGAATCCTTCTACTCAAAAACTAATCGAGGCAGTAGCAACAGAACCTACTGTAAATAAACAAGGAGATACTGATGGAAAAAAATTAGCAACAAATATAGGAGCAGAACATGTTTTACAAACCAGTAATTTTTTAGAACAAGAGGCACTCAAAGCATGGGCTAATGCATATCTAATGAATTTACGCCTTACCAAAATTAATGGTAGAATTAATAGTCAGGGAGATCCAACATTAAAACCTGATACAACAGTGACCTTAGAAGGGTTTGGAGCCAACTATAACGGTAATGGATATATAGGAGCTGTAAAACACACAATTTTACCAGGAGATTGGGAAACCGAAATAGAATTAGGACTGCCAGAAAGTGAAGTCAATAAAGAAGGTAGTAGAAGCGAATCCAGAATTTCGGCCTTTACTGGTATGCAAATAGGCATTGTAAAAAAAATAGATGCAGATCCAAATAATGAATATCGCATTCAGGTTACTATCCCTACACTTCCAGAACTAAAGGAAGGGATATGGGCGCGTTTTGCCACTCCTTATGCAACAAAAGAAAAGGGGTTTTTCTTTTATCCAGAAATAGGTGATGAATTAGTGTTAGGGTTTATAGAAGGGCATCCTTCTCATGCTATTATCTTGGGAAGTTTATTCAGCAAAAAATATACAGCACCATATACTCCCGATAATAAAAATTCGATCAAGGCTCTGGTAACCAAAAACGATTTGAAAATAGAATTTAATGATGAAGATAAAATTACTACCATAGCTACTCCTGCTGGTAATCAAATCATACTTTCTGATAAAGACAAACAGATAAGTATTACCGACCAGAATAATAATACGATTACATTAAGTACAGATGGTGTAGTGATAGAAAGTAAAGGGGATATAAAACTAGAAGCTACCAAAGATGTAATTATAAAAGGAAATGCTATAAAAATGGAAGCCGTTACTAATCTAGAAGCCGAAGGCTTAGATGTGAAGATGAAAGCAAAAAAAGCAATAGCGCTAGAAGGAAACGCTACAGCAGAATTAAAAGCAAGTGGTAAAACCTCTATCAAAGGGGCGCTGGTGGCACTTAATTAACTTCTCGATGCAATTTCTCTTATTGTCAAAATCAATCAAAGGCACAACTAAATAAGAATTAAAGTTTAGTATCAGTTCGAGTGATTTATATGGAGTGATAACAGAAAATAAATTGCATCGAGAACCAATGAAAAGAAAAAAGTAATAATTCTTTAACCAAATGAATTCAAAATGAATACACAGAATAAAAATACATTTTTAGGTACGGGATGGAATTTTCCTATAGAATTTAATACACATACCAAAGACGTTACTATGGTAAGCAATGCCGAGTGTATTGCACAAAATATTAGAATGCTACTTTCTACCAGACAAGGAGAAAGACCTATGTTTCCAGAATACGGACATCAATTATATCTGATGGTTTTTGAAACGATGGATCAGACATTGATTTATAGAATCAAAGAACACTTACACTTTATTTTTATGATCTATGAACCACGAATAACTATTGAAGATATTATTATCGATTCCAAGGAAGAACACGAAAATGTCATCCTTATAGATCTTCATTACCTGATTAGAGAAACCAATACGCGAACCAATTTAGTGTTTCCGTATTATTTGATAGAGAAGTAAGGAGGGCAGTCTTACTAATTTTTTACTATTATTTTGGATTCCGGTCTATATTTCACTGACAAGTTTCTATCTGTTTTTGTCATTCTAGCCACAGTCATAACTCAGGTATAAACTAAAACCGGAATCCATTTTAGTATATTATACTTTACACAATGATTAATATAATGTATGGTCTGTTATTTCTACACTTCGGTTAGGATTTATATTAGTAAATACATTTTGGCTACGTTCAATGTGACGGATAGAAAAAAGGGATTACTTCGATACTATAAACAAATATCCTTTTACTCTCAAAATTCGATATTCATGGTTCTCTTGATGATACAGGTAGAACTACCTCATTTAAAAACCTGCGATGATATACCCTTTAGCAGGCGTATAGTTTGTAAGAAATTTGTGTTCTAATGATTTATAAGCGATTCTAGAAATGACAAAGCAAAACGCACTTAATAGTATTCCTAATAGTACAACAAGAGACGATAGAGTTGTGCAAGAGTTAATGCCAGAGATCATTGGTTTGGATCAAAGATCTCTAATGGCATTGATTGCAGAAATACGATCTATTGCAAATGACATTGAGTTTACTGAGGAAACAACAAATGGATTGAGTACCTGGCAACAATTTCTAGATGAAGATGTGCTCTTTTTTCTAGTAAAATTGCAACAATTTTCTATAGAAGAAGAGGTTGAAAACATGGTTAGTATTCCTTCAAGAGCATTAAAATCTCGTTTTATATATTTAGTAACAACCATAGATCATTGGTATAAAAAAGCACTTTCTCTTAAGATAGATCCTTTATCGTTCGAACTAGAAAATGCAATTGACAATCAATTAAAAAAATCGCGCAGATACATAAAAAATAATGTTTTGCAATCGCTTCATACAATATGGAGTACTTCAATTAAAGAAGAAGTTTCAGAAAAAATAACACTTCAAAAAAGTGTAGAAACCCTTACAGAAACGATTTTATATCTTCAAGGAGTTTGTACAACATTGTTTGATGCATATATAATTAAAGAAGAAATTTCAAAACCTCATATAGCTTTATTACTTAGTGTTTTAAAATTATATAAACACATTCAAGATACATTTAACGGTTTAACCAAAAGACATTTAGATTATTATTATCAAGAGGTCTTAGGGCAATTCAAAAAAAGTAAGGAGCCAGAACGTACCCCGATTTTTCTAGAACTGGCAAAAGAAGCTGAGAAAACTTTAGTACCAAATAAAACATTGTTATCAGCAGGTATAGAGGAGGATGGAGAAGAAATTTTGTTTGAAACCGTAGAGGAATTATATGTATCTAAAGCAACTCTTACTGATCTCAATACTATTTATATTGCTAATAATATTCATGTATCACCTCATAATAAGGCAGGATTAGTTACTGGTATTTATCAAACTTCGATACATGATGTACTGCAATTAAATCCCAATAATACCCCATTACAACTATTTGGACAAGATGGTTTTGAAGCTACCGAAGTAAACCCTATCTCACATTCAGAAATAGGGTGGGCGGTAAGTGGCCCGATATTCATGCTAAAAGAAGGGTTACGCAAGGTGACTTTGCATTTTAATATAGAAAAAGAAAGTTTATCAGGATTTAAAAAGCAAATAGAAAACATAGTCAAAGGCAGTACAACCAAAGAAAAAGTATGGATACATCGTTTTTTTAATCAAACATTTAAATTGTCTTTAACCACAGGTGAAGGATGGTTTTCTGTAGCTCAATTTTATACAGCCATCAAAGAAAAAGAAACAAGTTATCGGCTTACCTTCTCTTTTTCCTTATCAATAGATGCCCCTTCTATTACACCTTATAATAAAGGGATACATATGGGAAAGTATGAAACAACATGGCCTGTATTAAAAATAGTCTTAGATAAGGGTAAAGTTTACTATCCATATTCTTTTTTAAGACATGCTAAAATCAATACAATCCAAACCAAAGTTGAGGTCAAAGAGTTACAAAATTTAGAAGTTTATGATCAGTACGGTAAGCATGACACCTCAAAACCATACTATTTATTTGGTTCGCAGCCAGGTAGAGCCGCAGCTTGCTATGTTGGGTATGATGAATGGCGTTATAAAAAGCTGACTGCCATAGATTTTACTATAAAATGGCACCAGATTTTGGGTACTAATTTATCAATTATCTACAAACAATATCCAGAAAAAGTAAATGAAAATAGCTTTAAATTTAATATTAGTTCGTTGTCAAACCGAAAATGGAAATCGTCTAAAAAAGCGTTACAAGAAATCTCATTATTTCATAAAACAAAAAATGACATAGCTACACATACTTCTATGAGTATTCGTGAACCTTCAATTCTGAAGATGGTCCCTGATTTTGAGCAGAAAGAAGCTTTTGCATTTAATGAAGCAAAAAACGGATATTTTAGATGGCAACTCACAGCACCTAGTTTTGGTTTTGGACATGATGTGTATACAACATTGGTTAATGAGAAAGTATTAGAAATAGCTGTGGACCCCAAAAAAGCAAGAAGAAAAGATATTCGAGTTCCGCAACTTCCTTTTTCTCCAGAAGTACAAGATATTACAGCAAGTTATACAGCCGAACAAGAATTTATTCTTCATTCTGAGGAAGGGAGACGAACAGATAAACGATTTCCGTTTGAGCTATTTCATATTCATCCTTTTGGATTATTACCCACAGCAACACAAACCTATGTAAAAACCCGATCCCTACTTCCTTATTTTGACGATAGAGGGTATTTATATATGGGTATAAAAAATGTAGCGCCATTAGAAGAGTTGTCTTTTTATTTTAAGATAGAAACACAACGAGTAGGGTATACGGTCAAGGAACCTTTAGAAATACGGTGGGAATATTTATTAGGTGAATATTGGAAACAAACACCCAGTACTTTTTTGTTATATGATGGTACTGATCATTTTCAGCATTCGGGAGTTATTCGTATACAAATGCCCAAACATTTAGAACATCACCATCCATTGTTTGAAGAAGAGAAAGTCTGGTTACGGCTTTCGGTTTCCAATGCTATAAACTCACAAATAGGAAAAGTAATCTGTATACAATTAAACGGAGTAGAAGCCATTAGAAAAATAAATATAAATAGCGAATCCCATACCACAATAATACAACCAAATGCTATTGAGTCTATGTATGTCCCAGACCCAGCAATAAAATCGATATTACAACCTTTTATCCCAACAGGTGGTGTGGTTACAGAAAAGCAACAAGATTTTTATACACGGGTTAGCGAACGTTTGTTTCATAAAAAAAGAGGAGTATTACCATCTGATTTTGAAGTGTTGATTTTAGAAGCTTTTTCTCAGGTATATCAAGCCAGTTGTTTCCCTTCTACCATGTATCCTGATGAAGTGTCTCCAGGAACGATACAGATTATGGTACTACCCTTTATCTATGAAGATACCCCAGAAGGAGAACGAAAATTTAATGGATATACCCTCAAGAAAATGAAACAGTATGTAGAAGGTATCTGTATGCATCACAAATCATTACATATTATTAATCCTTTTTATGAAACCATATGTGTCTCTTGCACAGTTACCTTTGAAGATGCTTATGAAACTGGGACAGCATTACAAAAATTAATTACTACGATCAATCGATTTATAGCTCCGTGGATATTAGAACATGATCAAGAAGCATCTAATACAAACCCTCAACATCAGATTTTACATCCTAGTAGTCTGTTAAGTCATTTGCTGGCATTACCCGAAGTAACACACGTTAGCGGATTATCGATGGTACAGATACATCAGTTTGAAGAAAGTAAAACCTATGTCTATAGAGAGGCTATTGGTATACCTCAAGAAGAGGGATTACAACCTACTAAACCCTGGTCTGTTTTTGTGCCAAGTACCACACATAATATAAATATTGTAAATGATCCTGTAAATACTAAGGCGACACGTTTACAAATAGGAACCATGGAAATTGAAAACGATTTTATTCTAAAAAATAATAATAACAATGAAGACAACACAAAACAATAACGCTGATAAATTATTGAATAGAGAAACACTAGCAGAACTATTTAAAGATGGTATGCGACCCAGCGGGGCTATATTTTCGAATTTGATTTACTCGATGATCAATAAACTGGATGATGGGATAGAGAAAAATTTTGATCATGGATTAAGCCTTTCTCCGCAAGGCAATACCGCAGAAAACTTGCTAAGTCTTTTTCATCAGATTGATGATGGCTATGCTGCCTGGTCTCTGGGATTAACCGCCAAGGATAATGGTGCTGGGTTAAATTTTAAAGAAGGCGATAACCAGATAAGTCGCCTTTATATAGAAAAAGGAGGGAAAATAGGAGTCAATACCACTACTCCCAAACACGCTTTGGATATAAAAGGTGATTTAGGAATACAAAGTAGAAAGGGCACTTATGCCAGTGGTACTATTTTGGCTAATGGCAAGTGGCACACGATTCTATCCAATCAAATAGATTGTAAACTCTTAGAACTTAGTGCCTGCGCAAGAGGTGAAAAAGGAGAAGGAAAATATGCAGTGCTTCACGCCATAGCACTCAATCCCTATGCAGGAAAAAGAGGAAGCATTAGAAAGTTTCAAAGCTATTATGGATGGAGATGGTGGAGACGTATGCGATTACGTTGGGTAGGGACTCCCTTTAACTACAGTTTAGAAATGCGTACAGTAGTGAACTACGGAAAAAAAGGAGTGATAGATTACCATATGACGCAGTTGATTTAATGGCTTGAGGTAGTATGTTGAGAACCAATCAAAGTTACAAACATGTACTACTACCTAAAATCGAAACCCAAGTAAAATTACTCTTATATATATACAGTTATGATAGTATTTTGCAATAGAATAAAAGCAGTAGAGTACCTAGAGACTTAATGAAAGCTAGTAGCAAAATTAAAAAAGGATTTGAGATATGTATGAACAAATAGAGAAACCCAAAGAGAATAAAAGTAGAGAGGTTGCTAATTCTGTTGCTCAGAAGAAAAGTAATGAGAAGCAAGGTTTAGGGTTTGTGGATAATCGGCCTGAAATCTTAACGAAAAACACAATCGATCAGGTCATTGGACAGAGGAGAGATAATTCGATCCGAGTTGGAGATAGGGAATGTATTCAATGTGCCACTATCGTACAAAAACCAGCAGTTTTAGGATTTCATCATTGGGAATTACAATATGGTGGTGAAGAAGAAGGATTGGGTGAAGCTGGACAGATTGGAGCTATTTCGGCTACAGAAGATCGAGAAGCAAGAGGAAGTTCGGGCAAATCGGAAAGACTTTTGAAGGGGAAGGCATTTATACGCGTAGCCGATAAGCATATTTCTGGATACACAAAAGTAGGAGATTTGGTAGATAATGATATTGATGAACGAGTTAGAACAGAGGCACAAAAACTTAAAGGGAACGCACTACCATTTAATCAAATAACTAACAATTGTCAGGATTTTGTTACAAGGATTTGGAATAAATGTGGAGGAATACCAGATCCAAGGAACTATAATGAACGTAACACGATTATAAATGAATTAACTCGCTCTCCTACTCCCGAAGAAGTGCAGCAAAATTGGGACAATATGTATATGCACTTATAAAATTTATGAAAAGATGGTGACAAGAAATGCTTTAGAGGTATAATTTAAAGATAATCTCTAAATGTAGAATGAAAAGAGGAGAAGAAAAGTAATAGAAGTTACAAACACGTACTGCTACCTAAAAACCCAACCAACACAAAACTATCCTTATGTAAATAGCACTATGGTAATAACTTACGATAAATTGTAGACGACTAATGAGTTCAGTAATAAAAGTTTGAGATATGTATACACAAATAGAGAAACCCAAAGAGAATAAAAGTAGAGAGGTTGCTAATTCTGTTCTACAAAAAACAAAAACGACTCAAACAACATTTGGATTCTCTTCATCAGCACCGATTCAAATGGGAAGGGAAGGTCTTGAGTTTGGTAATTTTGGGAGAGATGGTAAAAGAAAAGGGCAAAAAGTAATTAGAATGGAAGAGTTTGGGGACCATAATAGAATTCATAACCTAGATCCAAACAAAATAGAAACAGATTTAGATGAAGATATCAAGGGTATGCAAATACGCGAAAGTGATATAGATAAGAAACTTGGTATATGGAGACCATCTATAGAAGAAGGTACTGCAAGACCAGAAGACCCACCGATTTATCAACCCTTTAGAGTAGCATTTCACGATACCCATAATATTTTACTATCATTAAGGTCAGACATAGGTGATTTTAAAGTTTTTGATAAGCAACATCAGTTTACAGAAAGATTGTTAGACATTGCATCCACAGTAAAAAAAGTTTCAATTAACTATAAAGCTCAATTGCGTAATTTTAATAATAAAATTAGCATAGCAGACTTAAAAGGTTGGTATTTTGAAGAATTAGACGAATTAACTCGAAATGTCACAAACCTCAGTGTAGAAATAATAGATAATTATAAAAAATCAAGCCAAACATTAAGAGATTTGGATACAAAGACATTAATGGAAATGAAAAGTAAAGATGGAGTTGAAATCTGGCGAAAAAACTGGTGGGCAGCAATACAAGAGTCAAACAGAATTCTTGAATTACATTGGACTTTAGCGAAAGGTTATATTAAAGATTGGATGGTTGATAATAAAAAGAAAGAAAATCTGAATTACATGAACGAAAATATGATTGGTGACTTAGATTATATTGGTAGTTTAGCTAAAGGATATAAAAGTGCACCAAAGCAATATATTCGCTTCCTTCCCGAAAAATTTGATATTGATGCAAACTTAGATGCCCCACCACTTGCAGCGTATTCAATAAGTCAAGGACTTACTGTAGATCGAGGAAGTGTTGGATCTAAGAAAATCGAGCCATTAAAAGAATTTGAAAGTGAAGTATGGAAGGAATTAAAAAAAATACCAGGTATTGATCTTGGTGATCCGTTTGAAGTTTTTATCCGAGCTGATAATGTAACAGATCTTATGCATGGACTTCATCCTCATGTTGACATGGCTCATAAAGAAGAACGATTAAGCAAACGTTTACAAGATGTTCAGAATCGTATTTGGAATTTAAAAACAAAGGACCCGAGGTATGTGGATTTTTTAAAGACCAAGTTAAGTAGCTATATTAATGAAGACGGAACAATAAAATCACGAAAATTAAATGAATTTGAAAATTCTAATACTAAAAAGTATCAGGATGATGATTTGACAGTAATAGAATACCATCTAACCAAAGCAGAAAAAAATCAAAGACCAAAAGAATATTCAGAAAATGGAAAAATCATGCAAAAAGTATTGGAGTTAGATAATAAAGTAAATCAAGTAAGATCTGGAGAAATATTATCATTTTGGGATTCGAAAAAACTTATTATTGAAGAATTAGAACAAGGTTTAAGTATCCTAAATAATACTGAACCACTAGAATTACTTAACTGGGATACACTTGAACTTTTAGGACCAGATAGTTTAGTTCACCCTAATCTTAACCCTCACACTATTGATATGATTCATAACAATACTAGAACTTCAATAAATTACACCTTAGCTTGGTTAAAAGGATTGCCCCTATAACAACATTCAATAAACATACAAAGTATAACGGCTTCTCGATACACGCTTTTCCACTAGCGTTGCAAATCCACTAGAAGTAACAAGAGAGCAAATAATACTACTACTAGTAACGCAATATCAGTTCGATTTTTTGGAATGTTAATGGAGCAAAATGTACTTCAACGGGCTCAAAAGAACTATAGAGAATCAGTTTAGTATTGCTTACTCTTCAACACACCACGCCCCAAAAGCGTGGCATTCGAAGTTATATTAAGAAATAGACAAAAACAACAAACTACCCAATTTTTATAACCCCGTATAAATGCGCATCCGTAGCAATATCGATTCTTACAATTTTGTGATATAAACCATTAACAATGAAAAAGCTATCAAGATTACAACAGTGGACTTTGGGGTTTCTTAGTCTTTTAATCACTACAGTAACGATATTTCTATTTTTCACATATAAAAATTTGGGTTTAGAGAGCAAACAAAAAGTTATTGCAATTACTGAAAAGGAAGTAGCAAAGGAATTAGAAGAATTAGAAAGGCAGCTACAAACTGATTTTAAAGATGCTCAGGAAATTGCTAATCGTTATGCAAAGGTTATAGGTGAAAATCCCAAAAATGCCATCGTTATTGCTGATTCTTTATCAGAGTTGTTTACCACTTATAATTTTTCTGCTATTGGGATACATCCTTCAGTAGAGTATAGTAAACAGTTATTAAAACATAACAAAAAATATAGTGTCAAAACTAATCAACAGTTATGGGCACCATTTTTTAAAAAAGAGCAAGAAACGACTATTCCTTTTCCTTACGATTATACCAGTGCAGCTACTTCGGGTAAATACTGGTATTCAGAAAAACTAAAAACAGGTAGCTGGACGACTCCCTATTTGGGGGCTGCCAATAATACATTGGTGGTTAGTTATAGATCACCTATAATCAAGGACGCCAAAAAAAATACTAACGAAGGGATCGTATGTCTAGATTATGCATTGGGATATATCCAGGAAGAAGTGGCAAAACTTAACCTCTTTCGCAAAGGGTACGGTATTATTATTAATGAAGATTCTTTGGTGATATCCCATCCTTCATCAAAATATTTAGGAAAAAAAATAACTGAAGTTATTACGATTGATGAGTTTGAAAAGATTAATGCTTTGCAAGAAAAAAAATTCTTGCCCATACAGGAGTATAAGAATCGTATAGTGGATCGTAACTTATACTTTAAACATACCTTGCATATTGCCAATACCGAAACTGTATATAGAGCTATTATTATTTTAAAAGAGAGTGAAACGTTATCTGCTTTTAATCTTGAAAATAACAATCCTACTCAGGCAGTAAAATCATTGCGTTTGCAGCTTTTGTTTGGGCTTACTTCAATTGTATCTCTATTGATTTTTTGGATTTTTATATTATTCGATATAGGTAAGATTTGGCTTTTAATCACATTACAATCGGCAACTTATATCACAGGGTCTTTATTAATTATTTATGTACAATTAAAAACACCTTTATATTCTTTTTCGAATACAGATATAGAAATAACTAATAGCACAGAACTTGATGCATATCTCAATGCAATACAGCGAGAGAAAAAAAATACTACTTCAATTAAGATTAAGGCTGGTTTTTTTATTCAGAATGTTAAGTTTTCTTCGGCAAATGATTTAAGTATTACAGGCTATTTTTGGCAAAAAATTGAAGACCTACCAGCACTTATGTCAAGGTTTGAGGGAGAAACTCTTACCGAAATATTGCAACCAGATTTTCCTGAAGCTGAGTCTCTGGATTTAGAATTAGTAAGCGAAGAAGACGGTTTGATGCAATGGTATTTTTCTGCAGAAATACGACAGTCATTTGATTATTCTGATTATCCTTTTGATGAAGAAGACATATGGTTAAGAGTACGTCCTAAAAAGGCGTATCAAGATCAATTATTATTTGTGCCTGACTTTGATTCTTATCCAAAATTTGCATCGCAAAATGATCATTATTTAAATCCTAATATCACAGAAGAAAACCTAAAAAATGGATTAGAAAAAGATTTATTTATAAAAGGATGGGAAATTGTAAGAACCTCTTTTTCTATACGCGATCGATTGTATACAACATCTTTTGGTAAGTTTAATTTAAAAGAAAATTACACCTATCCAGAACTGTATTTTAATATAAGTGTAAAACGCCGATTTCTTGAAGTTTTTGTGGTCTATTTTATTCCGATTTTGGTCACCGCCTTTTTGCTCTTTACAGTATTAATGACATACACTCGAAATTCTGAAAAGAATGAATTTTATGGATTTAGTGTTTCTACTGTTTTAGGATTTTGTGCCAGCTTGTTTTTTGTCATTATCGTATCCCATATGTCGTTAAGAGAAACATTGCAGACAGGAAGCATTATTTATCTGGAATATTTTTTCTTCTGCTTATATTTTTTAATCACGGTTGTTTCTGTAGGAGCTATTCTATTTTCTTCGGCATCTGCATCTTCTTTTTTCAAAAAGAATAATGGGGAAATCATAAAAATGATGTATTGGCCATTATTCTGCTTTATCATATTCATTTTAACCACCCTTCACTTTTCAATACTTTAAAAAAAACTCTAATGAAAAATTATATTATACTATTTGTACTCTTTTTCTCCCTTTTTTGTCAAAGTCAGGAATCTGTTTTTGATCATCTTAATAAAAAAGGTATAGGAGTTTTTGAAGGTAATGGACAGTTGTTTTTTATTAATCAATCCACACGACTTAATGATACTAATACTTTTCAGGAAGATAGTAATACGACTGATAATAATGCTACTTCTCTAGCCTTTACTTTAAATTATGAAAGTGCAAAAATTAAAAATTTTTATGTACACCTATCTTATATACAATCTATAAAATTTCAGGAATATAGTTCGATATCAGGAAATGCGGCAGAGATTACTCAAAATGCATCTTTTGGGATCTTAAATAATGCAAGTATCAATTATAATTTAAAGCTTTTGGGTCTTAAAAAAGGAGTAATTTCTGTAGGACGTTTTCCTTTGAATACAGAATTTATGACAAAAAATAAGCTTAGGCAAAAGGAACAAGCTTTTGAAGGTGTGCTATTGGATGTTCCAAATATCGGTAATTGGAACTTTACATTGGGATACCTGTCCAAATTTAGTAGTTGGAAATCAAATCCTCATGAGTTTACATCCATTGGTAATGCTTACGATTCTGGAAAAGATTCGGAAGATGAACAAGATTTGGATTACAAACAAGAACAAGAGTTTATAGAAATTGGGTTTAAGGATGAGGTCGCTAACATCGCTTTTAATACCTATTATATACAAGCTAATAATTTGTGGAGTACCGTAGGCATAAGCTATTTGCAAAAAATAGCAAGTTTGGGATATGATAGTAGTTTAAGCTTTAAAAGCAAAGGTATTATACAATGTAATACAGGTAAGAATAAAATAGATGAAGATATAGGAGGCGTACAAATAGGATCTTTATTTACTCATAATAAGTTGAATGTAGAAGGAGGAATGTTTTTGGTCACTGGAAAAACAATAGAGGAAGAGAACCTTTGGAAGAACCCTTTTGGAGCTAAATTAATTCTTTCTGAACCTCTATTAGGTACAAGCAGTTCCTTTACTAAAGGAAGTGAATCTTATTATGTAGAAAGTAGTTATTGTTTTTCTAAGGGGAAGGTGTATGTGTTGTATTTGCATACAGTTGATAAACAAAAAAATAGTACAGGTATATATGATGAAATTGACCTTATTGCTTCGTATAATTTTAATAAAAGATGGAGTTGTAGCATAAAAAATGCTGTCTTAAATCAAAATGTCTCTGGGGATAACCAACATATTTTGGATGTAAGGCTAGTGATAAATTATACTTTTTAATGTCTGATATTATATTAATTATGAAAAATTCAAAACAAAATTCAGGATTACCGTGGAGTCATTTTTTTTTAATGTTATGCTGTATTTCTTTTACAATATCAGCTCAGGTTAAAGATACAATCCAAGGGGCTTGGTATTCGTGGGCTCCCTATCAATATGTGGATGATAAAGGTGTTATTACAGGATTAGATCATGCATTAATAACTCATATTTTTCAAAAAACAGCTGTAAGAGTAGTATTTGATGCTCAAGAAAAAAAGAGTTGGAAGCAAAATCAGATAGAAGTTTTAGAAGGAGACAAGACAATAACTGGTGGGGCTTTTTGGACAGAAAAGCGAAGTAAAAAATACCTTATATCAGATCCCTACAGACATGAGTGGAATACACTTTATATTCTCAAAAATGAAGCAAAACTATCTAAGATATCTAATATTGATACATTACTGAAATATGTAGAGAAAAATAAATTAAAATTAGGTGTTGTTTCTGGTTACCATTATACCAGTCCAGCTATAAATAAGTTTGTTAATCGACAATGTGAAAAAAGTGATTTTATTATAAAATCTGTTAATGAAGAAGAAAATTTTGATCAGTTAATAAAAAACAAAGTAAATATTATTATTGCTGACCGTATTACTGGAGCTCAGATTATATGGAAAAATAAAGATAAATGGAAAGTAAATGTTTCTGAGCATGCGCTTCAGTTACCTAAAAAACCTATTCATTTATTACTACACAAAGGAAAAGATAGTATTAGTATACAAAGGAACACGGTACTGATGAATCGTTTTAACGCTAGTTTAAAAACTATGCAGAAAAGAGGTGAGTTAAATACTATCGTTGCTAATTATTTATTTCCAGTTTTAATGAATATTACTGTTCAGACTACTTGGTTTGGATTAGTGGATTATATAGGAGTTATTTTTTTTGCTATAGCAGGTTTTTTACAGGCACGCGAGAGTAGGTTTGATATTTTTGGAACTATCGTAATGGTAGCTTTATTAACCTCTGGAGGAGGTATAATGAGAGATTTACTGGTTAATAGAACGCTTTCATTTTTAAACGACACTACTTACATATATATAATTTTATCTGTTTCCTTAATAGGTTTTTTACTATTAAACCTTCATTCTTTTTTAATACAAAAATATGCCTCTTATTATCGATTTACTTATAACTATAGTAATCGATCACTTTTTTTAAGAATGCTTATAGAGGCTATTGCTCTTGGAGCATATACTATTGTTGGAGTGGGGGTTGCTGTAGAAATGAACCTTAAACCACTTTGGCTATGGGGGCCTTTTTTAGGTGTATTAACTAGTTGTGGAGGAGATATACTAGCTAGCTGTCTAAAAAAAAACACAACAACTAGTTCCATTAAAGGAGGATTAGACCCAGAGATATCTATTCTAGGAGGTATAGGTTTTTCTCTTTTCCTCTTGTGGCAAATTAATCGATTAAATCCTAAAGAAGTTTTACTAGGAGTTGTGGCTACTATAATTATTATGGCGGTTGTACTCTATGTGTTTTTTTTATTAAAAGTAAAGTCACCAGTGTTAAAATTAGATGAAGATATAATTACAAAAGAATGAATACGAAAGGTAAACAGATACAAACATTTCTGAAAACAGTTTTTAAAAATCAAAAAACAACAGTATTATCCAAAAAGATGGAAAAAATACTAAGGTCGTACATGGCAAGAAAGAATGTTTCCAAAAAATACAATCAAAAGGATATGGAACAAATTTTCCCCTTTCAATCTATTCCTAATGAAGGGTATTCTGAAAGAGAATACATAACAGAATTAGAGGACAAACTATTACCGTATGCAACCAATGTGGGAGTTTCAAAATTTATGGGACACATGACTTCTATATTACCAAATTTTATTTCAAATATCGCAATATTAGTAACCTCATTAAATCAAAATGTAGTAAAGGTAGAAACAGGACAATCTGCAACTTTTTATGAACGACAGGCCATAGCCATGCTTCATGAGTTACTATATAACCATAAAAAGGATTTTTATAATAAACATATTCATCATATTGATAGTACATTAGGAATAGTAACTTCTGGGGGTACCATAGCTAATATTACGGCTTTACAATGTGCACGAAACAGAACATATCCACAAATAGAAAAAAAAGGAGTATACAATGAAGGGGAGGGAGTAGTGATTTGTTCAGAGTTAGGTCATTATTCCATTAAGAAAGCTATGGGTATATTGGGTTTGGGAAGTCAAAACTTGATCACTGTTCCTACAGATGATAGCAACAAAATTGATATTGAAGTTCTAAAAGAAACAATCCAAAAATGTCAAAAGAAAAAACTTAAAATTATAGCTCTTATTGGTGTGGCAGGTTCTACAGAATGCGGTAGTATAGATCCTTTGGATACTTTAGCAGAAATAGCGGATACCCATAATATATATTTTCACGTAGATGCTGCTTGGGGAGGACCTATAAAACTTTCTGATACTTATGCCCATTTATTAAAAGGTATTGAAAAAGCTGATTCTATTACGATAGACGGACATAAACAATTGTACTTACCAATGGGAATAGGACTTATCTTTTTTAGAAATCCACAAACTGCAAAATTAATAGAAAAACAATCAGAATATATTATTCGCAAAAACTCTATAGATCTTGGTAAACGTACAATTGAAGGATCACGTCCAGCGCATAGTTTTTATTTGCAGGCTGGATTAAAATTAATTGGAAAACAAAAATATGGTTGGCTTATAGAGAAAGGAATAGAAAAAGCGAATACTATGGCATTATATATCAAAACCTTGGAAGATTTTGAGTTATTAACGTTTCCTGAAACCAATATTTTTCTTTACCGATATATCCCTGAAATCTTTAGAAATAAACCTAAAACCAAAACAACGAATAACTGTTTGAATACATTTAATAAAATATTACAAAAAAAACAAATGGAAGCAGGATATTCATTTGTTTCTTATACAACAGTGTCATTAAAAAAATATCATAAAGAACCCATTGTAGGTTTGCGTATTGTATTAGCAAACCCTTTGGTAGAAATAACAGATTTAAATAGTATCATAGAGGAACAACGACAGTTGGCAGAAGGTATTAATTTTTCTCAATATATGTTAGTATAAGAATACTACAAAATTTATTTATCTAATGAAAATGAAGAGTAAAGTACATCTGCGTTTAAAAAACATAAAAGTAAATCATTTTATGGTTATGCTTGTTTTCGAAAAAGAAGCATCAAAACAAGGCTGGTCAAAAGAGGCAATTGAAGCTGTATTAAAAGAAGCTAAAAGTGGTGATTACGATCATATTTTAAAAACGATCAAACAGTATTGTATAACACCTCCAAAGAAAAGTAATTAAAAAAAAGATGCAAAGAATGTCAATTAGTTCTATAAAATCGCCCATGTTGCTAGAAATAAATTGGATATACAATTTGATATTGCAAACAATAAAACCAATAGAGCAAGGAGATATTGTAGTTCCTCCTCTATTGCAAGAAGATCTGGCATATTCAAAATATTTAGAAAAAGTACAACCAACTTTATATGAACGTGTCATACTTGCTTTGGCTCATAGTTTTCAATTAGCTCCAAAGCTGTTTCAAAAATTACTGCACGAGGAAATTGAAAATACCACAAGCATAGATTCTTTTGGATTAATAGCACATTCTGTTACAAATCATATACAGCCTACTATTCATACAGCTAATTGGCTTTGTGATTCGTGCAACATAAAGACTCAGTTTATAGACGAACATCACTTTTTGTTTACGGATCAGATTATTGAACCCCTTATTTTTTATCCTTCAGTTTTTAATACTCCTCTTATTTTTACAAAAAAAGCACAATGTCTATTCTTTGGGGAAACAGAATATATACCAGAGTATAGTAAAGAATTTCCAGCACAATTATTAGAAACATCACTTAAAAAAGAAGATCTTGTTTTACCTAAAACTATTTTTAATGAGTTGAATGAACTAATTTATTGGATTAAAAATGAAGATTTTTTTCAAAAAGATATTCATCTAAAAAAATGGATACGACCAGGCTTTAGAGGTTTATTCTATGGTCCACCTGGAACAGGAAAATCATTAACGGCTGCCCTTATTGGTAAGGAAACAGATCGACCCGTTTACAGAATAGATCTATCCAGTATTATTTCTAAATATATTGGTGAAACTCAAAAAAATCTAGCTAAAGTTTTTGATCGTGGAGAACGTAATCATTGGATTTTATTTTTTGATGAATGTGATGCACTTTTAGGAAGCCGTAGTAATTCTGGTACCGCTAATGAACGTGGTGCAAATCAGGAAATAGCGTATTTGTTACAGCGTATAGAATGTTATAACGGAATTATTTTATTGGCGACCAACTTAAAAGAAAACATAGATGAAGCCTTCTTACGACGATTTGAAGTAAGCATACAATTTACAATTCCAGATTTTGCTGCACGAAAGCAATTATGGAGTACTATTTTTGCAGATAATTATAATATACCTAATGATTGGATACATAATTTGGCTACCACATATAAACTAACGGGAGGTGCTTTAGTAAATGTTTTACGCTTTGTCGCCTTATATAAAAAACAAAATTCGGATTACTTGCCTTTAGAAATTATTTTAGAAGGCATTCGAAGAGAATACAATAAAATAGGACAGACGATGCCCACCTATAAGATTTCTTCCTAAAGACGATAAACACTGTTTTAATAGATTTTTTGGAGAGTATATATCTAGGATTTACAATCTTGCTTGGAGACTGTTGATTTATACAGCCGATTCCTTGACGTGTAAAAACAATACCCCCTCTATTATTTTCTGATAATAGAGGGTTTATTTCAGTCTGGGTGGCAGGAAACTTTCTCAACATTTCAAAGAACTGTATATCAGCAATTTACACTGAAAACCTAAAAACGATTAACCGAATCGTTCACTAAGTGCAAAAAGAACTATTTTAAAACAAAATGTATTATGATACTCCATCAATTAAAAATATTATCATATCTCTCTTATTATTTGGAAGATGCGTAAGGTTTTTTATTCCTCCTTTGATTTTTATTTATGTAAAGTCCATTTTTCCTTAAAAAATCTGATGCAATAAAAAATTACTTCATAGAGGGTATTGGACTTGCATCAGGTTTTAGTTCAAAAAGTAGCTTTTATAGAGTTTTAAAAACAAAACTAATACCCCCTCTAGACTATTAAAAAAGCTGAAAAAGAGTCTCATAACCCGCAATGAGATGGTCTAGGTTACAATTCTAATCCCTTTTTCATTTTAAAATTGTTTATTTGAAACTAATTATAACACAATAATTAAAATAATATGAAAGCGTCAATTTATACCTATTTTCTCTTCTTGATGATAAAATGTATGACAATTACTGCCCAACAAAATGAAGAAAATTTCACTATTCGGTCAGAATACCTAGTAACCTTACCTTCTAAATACAATAAAAACTCAAAAAATGAATGGCCTGTTCTTATTTTTTTACATGGATCACGAGAAAACCCAACCCTTAATAAAGTAAAAAAAGACTTTTTACCAGTGACCTTTTCTAAAGACACAGGCATGCCATTAATACTTATTTCTCCAGTAAACCCTTACAAAAAATGGAGTGTTGACATTCTCAATAAAATGCTAGATGATGTAATTTCAAAATATAATGTAGATACAAATAGAATATACCTTAGTGGTCATAGTTTAGGAGGGTGGGGAACTTGGGAATGGGCTATAAATAATCCTGAAAGATTTGCCGCAATAGCCCCTATTTCAGGAGCGGTTTTTGGAGAATTACAGAATCCTTGGAAGCTTAGACATTTGCCAGTATGGGTATTCCATGGCGAAAAAGACAAAAATACTGGTGTATCATATAATTTTGAAACCGTAGAGTTACTCAAAAAATACAATAGTAATGCAAAAATTACCATATACCCAAATGCAGGTCATGATATATGGGAATGGCCGTTTAAAAAAAATGATTTAATTAATTGGATGCTAAACCAAAATAAAGATAAAGCTCTTCAGAATGAATATATACTAAATAAAAATGTATATGATTCCTATTGTGCTATTTACACCAACCATCACAAAGATTCTATACAAGTATTTTATGAAAATAAGCAACTCAAAGGCAAAAACAAAAATGGAAATTTTATTCTGGTTCCAGAATCTGAGGATATGTTCTACATTAAATCAGTTCCTTGGATAGGTGTTGAATTTAAACGAGAGCAAAATAAGATTATTGGACTTAATATTTTAGAAGAGTATTCTATAAACTTTGACAAAGTTGATTAAAAAAGTATATACCACTATTTAAGATTATGAATTTATAAAAAATCATACGGATTTATTTCCAGTTGAGCAGATGTGTAAAGTAATAAAGGTAAGATTTTTTCATCTTTTTAATTGTAGTGATGTTATCTATTATTGTAATACTATTCCAAATGCTTCATTAAACCCCTGTTTAAGAAAACCCTCAAAAGGCAAATTATGACCGCCATTTCCAGAAAGTATGTTTGCATTTTTCGATTGTAAAAATGTAACTTCTTCGTCCGTAAGTCTACCAACAGCCATGTCTGTTTCTCCATAAATGTATGTTATGTTAGATAGGCTTTCAATAGTATTAAATTGCTCCCTATATCTATTCATTGCTAATCCAGCAAACATTCTAGCTTCATTTCTATTAAATGCATCTGCAAATGGTTCATCATCTACTATGGGAGTAACGCCGTTTTCAAAAAACGCATTCTTTCCTTCGGCTAGACCTTGCCACATAGCATCGTTAATGTCTAGCCTTCCTGTTATAATTAAATAATCATCGGCCGCATCTATTCCTTTTTGCGCAATAAGCTCTTGCGTTACAAATGCGCCAAATGATATTCCAGCGACATAAACCGTTCTACCTTCATCTTTAAAATAGGTAATCACTTCAGAAAGCATCTCTACACTTTCAGCATTAAAATTAATGGCTTGGTCTAATGTTATATCATTGCCTTCTAATATGTTAGGATTTAACGTTTGGGCCTGATGCACGGTTACAGTTAAAATGCTTGGCGAACTAATATCTTGTGCAAGATTATCTACTATATCTCTAGCCAATTCGGTACTAGGACCACCAGGTACAGCTATCAGTACTGCAGGAGCTTTTTCATCTCCTCTGAAATATGTTAAATCTTTAATCTCTTGTGATATTTCTGTAATAAACGCTGGAGGTGTTCGGTCGTCATCATTAGAACAAGAGAATGTAAGGATTGAAAACATCACAATTAGTACTGTATTGGTAAGAGCATAACTGCGATCTAAATTTGTTATTTTTAAGAGCACTTTTTTCATGATTTATTTTTATTGATAATTTTTGGGCAAAGAAATGGAAAAAAACAATCTAGAGTAGGGTAATTTGACGACCGTTGCTTATTTGTTGATGAACGAAAGAATTACTTAATTACGAATAAATAATATGTTTCTTTGTACAAAATATACCGATGCACAAGACCAAGTCAATAAAGAAAATAGTACTGCATCTGTTGATGTGGGTATTAAATTATTGGTTGTTTGCTTTTGTTGTCCATTCAAACTGGAATGGTTTCAATAATGTATCTGATCCTAATAGTTTAGCATATGCTTATACTTATGGACTTTTTACCAATGTTTTTTTGTTTTATATACAAGTGTTTTGGTTAGTGCCCAAAATGTACATGCAGCATAAAAAAGCAAAATACTATGCGCTTTCTATTTCTATATGTATAGTAATTTCTCTTATCGAAACCTATTTTGATTATATACTTTATGATGTATTTGAAATATATGATACAGATGAATTTAAGGATAACTTTAGCGTTACCGTTTTCGTTAACCTTTTTTATAGTGTTGCTGGTTTTTATTACATATTTAGACATGCACACAAAAAATCCGAAAAGGAAAAACAACTATTGAAAGAAGAATCGTTTAAGGCAGAATTAAAATACCTGAAAGCACAGCTAAACCCACACTTTTTGTTTAATGGAATTAATAATGTTTACCACTTAATAGGTAAAAATGATGCCTTAGCCAAAGATACCTTGCATCAATTTTCAGAGCTATTGCGCTATCAGTTGTATGAAAGCGGTGCTCAAATCATATTAGAAAAGGAATTAGGTTTTGTATTACAGTATATTAAGATGGAAAAAACCCGTAAGGGTTCAGACATTCAATTAACCTATAATATAGAATTTGAGAATGCTACAAAAAAAATAGTTCCATTATTATTAATTCCGATTATAGAAAATGCGTTTAAGTATTGTAGTAATCACACCAATAATGATGACAATAGTATCGATATAAACATTAAAGAAGCAAAGGGTAAACTCTCTCTACATTGTACAAACACTTTTGATAGTTTAGCGGATAAGAATGCCGTTGGAGGTATTGGATTAATAAATGTAAAAAGACGCTTGTCTTTAGTATATCCAGATAAACATCAAATAACCATACATAAGAAAAACACAACCTTTATAGTAGACTTGATCATAGATTTATAGAAAATAAAAGAATGAAACAGCTAAATTGTTTAATCATAGATGATGAACCTATTGCTAGAGAAGGTATTAACGATTATTGTAAAGAGATTTCGTTTTTAAATGTGGTGGCACTATGTAAGAATGTATTGCAAGCAAATCATTATCTCGAAAGCAATGAAATTGATTTAATTTTTTTAGATATCAATATGCCCATACTATCGGGCGTAGATTGGTTAAAAGGATTAAAAAAATCTCCTTCAATTATTATGACCACAGCATATAGGGAATATGCGTTGCAAAGCTTTGGGTATAACGTTTTAGATTATTTAGTAAAACCGATTTCTTTTAAACGTTTTCTGCAGGCTGTTAATAAGGTAAACAGTTATCATAAGCATAAGGATGAAAAAAACATACTTTTTTTAAAAAGTGAAAGGCAACTTAAAAAGGTAGATATAAAAGATATTTTATTTGTAGAGGCAATGCAAAATTATATCAAAGTTGTAACATCTAAAGAGATTATAGTTGCACAAATACCTTTAAAGAACTTTAAAGATCAATTACCCGAAAATAATTTTATTCAAACGCACAAATCGTATATGGTATCTAAATTTAAAGTAGATAAAATTATAGAAAATAAAATTATTATTGGTGATTATGAAATTCCTATAAGTGTACGTCTAAGAAAAATGGTTTTAAGTAATTTTTAAACAGAACCCTTTGAACACCTCTTGATTATTTTCTAGTTTTGAAAAATTTTGTTACAATATTTTATGCCTAAATATAGAGAATCTCAATGTGCTTTTTTACAGTAGGCTATTATGTGATAGTTTTACTATGGAGTTTGTGAAACAAATGTAATAGGAAAAGCAAGAGGGTAACACGCTACACGATGTTACTTGTTGCATATTTAATTGAGGATCGTTTATTTAAACTTTAATAATCTATTTCTTTTTCGAATGATTGATCAAAAGGCAATCTTGATATTTCAGTTTCCAACAAATACAAATACTCATCAAGAGCCCATTGTTTTGAATAAAATTCTAATAAAATTGCTAATGATAATTGCTTTGGTCCAGCACCATTATAACCCCATGAAAATCCACTTGGAGAATGAAACTTAACTTTGAGGGATTTCTTAAGGTCTAATTCTTTGTCGTTAAGCCAAACCTTACTGGTGGTTCTATCTCCTTTTAGTTTAAATATTGCCATGGTTTTCTTTCTTTGATCGTTTTATTGAACTTTTAATTTTATGGGGTTGTTGGCGCAACAGTTACTTTTGTTGGGTATCGTTGATTACCCTTCCTTGTTTAATCAGCCACATACCTTGTGCTTGCCCATAATATAATCCGTATTGCTTTTCATCTAATCCGATTACAGCTAAATATTCACTTGTACAATTATTACATTTAATAAAAGAATATGTTGGAGTTCCTCCATAGATCATATTATATGAGTTTTTAAATAATTTACTTGATATTACAATTTTATTTTCCTCAATATCTTCAGGTAATAGAATCTTATTTTCTACTATTTTTTCAAAATCATCACGGAGCCTATCCCTAAGATTTATCTTAAAACAAGATTTCTCGCAAAAGGGACATACATATCTAAAATTAATAGTATCTCTATCTGCAAGATCAAAATCACCCTTAAAGAATACATTATCAAATTTACTCTTAGAAGAAAATACCTCCTTTATAATTTTAATTGTCTTTTCTGGTTGAATAAAGTCAAAATCACAATTTAAATCAATATTCATTTCATTATTATTACTATTAACGCAACCTATAATAAGCAAAATAGTCAAAGTTGATATTATAATTTCGTATTTATTGAAAGATTTCATAGGTAATTCTTTAATATATTAATCTCGAATCTTTGTCTTGGCCATAATTTTAAACCAAGTATAGTATTATAATTTTGTAAATCTGTTTTTGGTGATCTATTTTTAATGAGGACTTATTAAGTTTTGATATTTTTTTCATCGTTTTATTGAACTTTAACTTTAAGGATTCTTATTTTATTTTTCTTGTATATCCAGCATCTCTCAAATAAACTGAGCCTGATAAGTACCCTTGATTTCTAATATCTCTATGAATTTGCTCAATATCTTCAGGTATTTCCTTATTTATTAGCCAATTAACATCAAAACCGTTTTGAATAGCAGTCTTCATTAAATAATCATTCTCGGAAATTAATTGCCCCAATTCTTCTAAATCATCATAAAACTCCATCCATAAATCTTCATGCAATTTTTGTATTAGAATAAGTATCTTAAAAGCTCTTGCTATTATATACAGACAGAACTTCCTTGCTTTTCCGTGTGTATATGATAAAACATCTCTGTTTTTTAGAGTTAATGTATGCATTAACATTAACAGGTTTAAACTGACTTCTCCGTATTTATCCTTCGTAACTTTTACATGTTCAGTTATTTCTCCACTAAGATCTCTTATATACATCATCAAGTATCCAGGTGTAGAGTCGTATTTTGAAAAATGCTCTATTCTACTTAATATTCTTTTCTCTATGACCTGTCGTTTATCTTCAGCAGTTCTATCATCTAATAATTCAAAATACAAGCGGTTAGCAAGGTTTAAATCTTTTTTTAACAAACGCAGTATTAATTTATCCTTTTCATCTGATGGTAAATGGCTGATTGCCTTTTTAAAATCTTTATCAAATTTCATTTGTGTTAAATTTAAACGTCTTAAAATTCTTTTATTACTTGTTATTTCATCGTTTATTTAGACTTTAGTTATACTATTGATTGTAACAGAAAAACTTTCCGTAGTTGCAGAAACATTTATGTTCTTATTTAAATTAGTTTCTTCTAGAGATGAAACCAGTTTTAAAATTTCTGGTGGAATTAGTCTTTCCAAACTTGATAAATCACCAGTTCCTCTTTCTTTAAAAGAACCATCATTGTAAAATATATTATACTTGTATTCCATTGCTATTTCTTCTGTTCTTATATCTATGCTTTAATCTTTTTAAAAAACAAAGAATCTCTTACCCAGAGTTAATCCGGATAAGGGGTAATTAGCATGATTACGTTAATTCTAAATTAAGGGTTTTTATTTAATTCTGGTTATTTTTCCCTCTTTTATTTATATGCTTTTTGCAATATGACTTGTGCATATCCTGATCTTTATCCCAAAACATAGTTTTGCAAATAACACAATTTCTGCGACCGCGATGAGCTAAATATTTGTATAAAGTTGCTTTGGAATTAATATCAACTAGTTTCATAATTTCAGAAATAGAAAGTTGATTTTTTTCATCTCGATAGTAGTTTTCAGCTAGGATAGCTTTTGCTTCTGCCTTCTGACCAAGTCCTTTTCGTCTACCAATAACAGCGCCTCTTCTCCGCGCACTTTCCTGTTCAGCCAATATTCTTTCCACAATAATATTACGCTCCATTTCGGCAACCGCACTAAAAATAGTTAGTACAAATTTTCCGTGAGTAGATATTGTATCAATAAAAGGTTCCTGTAAACTTCTAAAGCCAACTTCCAATTTTTCAAATTCATCAACAAGTTTTAGCATATGAGAAACACTCCTTGCGATTCGATCCATCTTTCAAACAATGACTACGTCTTCTTCTCGTAACTTACTTAAAAGTAAATCAAGGTTTTTTCGATTTGCTTTTGCTCCGGAAGAAACATCATTATAAATATTCTTTTCTTTTACTCCTGCTTTCAGCAAAGCGTCGATTTGCAAATCAAACTTTTGGGAAGGAGTACTAATACGTGCATATCCAAATAACATACTAGTTCATTTAAGTGTTAATTGGTAAACTTATGAAATGAACCGCTTTATTGAACGGGATAGGTTTTATTCTTCTGTTTCTGACCAAAAGTTTAATAAAACCACCATTTTTATTGAAAAGATGTGATTTGAAAATAATGAAATACTGTATTTTATTAATAAACTCTCTTGATAAATCCAAGAATATTAATAATCAAATCTCCGGCAATTCAGAAACCGCATCTTTGTCATCTAGCAAACCAAGGGATTTTAAATATCTTTCTGTCATTAGCATACTAGAATGCCTACACATCTTCTGGATTTTACGAATGTCTTTTTCTTTTAGATACCAATTAACTACAGCAGTATGTTTAAAACCATATAATGTATAATCATCTCCTAATTCAAAATAGTCTTTTACTTTTCTGAAATGTTTACCCATATAGTTTTCGCCCATTTTAATAGCAGAAGGGGTCTGATTAGTGCCAAATAAATAATCATCTGGATGATATTGCTCTAAATCCATTTCTAAAATGATCTTCTTTAGGGCAGGAACAATTGGGATTACATCTCTTTTTTTAGTTTTACTCGTTTGAGCTGCTACCCAAATAAGATCTTTTTCTAAATCTATATCTCCAACCTTTAATCGTCTAATTTCTGAAAGGCGCATAAAAGAATAATATACAAAGCAGATAACTTTCCAGAGATATGGATCATGTTCTAAAACATATTCTTTGATATCTGCAACTTGTTCATTGGTAAAAGGTTTGTTTTTAGTACCATATTCTTCAGGGAGTTTTTCAATTTTATCAAACGGGTTTTTGCCGTCTACCCATTCTTGTTTCAGACAGACGTTGTAGAAGGTTTTAAGAACTCCAAGGGTATTGTTATAGGTTTTGGCACTATTCTTTCTTTTAGTAAGCAAATACATAAAATATTGCTGAATTAAACCATTATCCAAATTTCCAATCCAAATATTGTCTAAGCCTTGATTTTCAAGCCACTTTACAAAACGTTCTAAGGTATTGGTATAAAATTCGATTCCTCGCTTGTAGAGTTTCTTAGCTTTTTTAATTTCTATAAATGCTGTTGTGGCTTCTCGAACAGAATAGATTTTTTCTGATACCGCACGTTGTTGTTCAATAGTATTTTTAGAAACTTTTTTTCGATCAATATGATAGCCTTCAGCTAGAGCGCTGTTTATTTGCTTAATAATATCTTTGGCGTATGCTTTTTGTTCAGCATCAGATTTATATTTCTTTGGAATATATCGCCTTTGCCTTACTAGATCATTCTTCTGTACATCCCACACATAGAACATGATATAGTTGCCTTTTGCAGCTTTAGACTTGACAAGACGAGCCTTTTTAAATTTATGCATATCTTCGTATGTATACTTTGGTACTAAACCAAATATACTATAAACTGACGACTTTACTGCCGACCCCTGATGTGTAGAACTAGAAAACCGCTCATTATCTACTGAAAATGAACGGATTAACTTTGTCGGGGTGGCAGGATTCGAACCTGCGACCTCCGCGTCCCAAACGCGGCGCGATAACCGGGCTACGCTACACCCCGAAAAAAGGTTATCCTTTTGAGGGTGCAAATATAAATAAATCATTTAATATAAAGTCTGATAAAATTGAAGAAAATAATATGAAACTTTATTTTTGGTACATCTTCCTAATGATGAACAATTTAAAATGTAGAATTTATAAAGTATAAAAGATAATACGTATGTATTAAGTGTGACAATAGTACTCTCTAAAGATTTTTCCATCTTTCCACTCGGTAACTACAGTTTGCTTAGAAAGCATAGTACTGCCATCTTTTAATTTCAGTAAGGTATCATAAAAAGAATGATTACCACTAATAGCATAATTATTTAACTTGTTGTGCATTTAGACATTTTTTTAACCAAAATTTGTCAATGGTAGTCCTTCGGGTTTAGGAGAGGTGTATCAAGAATAAGATTGTCGACTAAAAAGGCTATTCGCGATACATTTTGTTTCCATTTTATCACGACAAAACACTCAAATTGACGCTTTTTCTAGTATTTTTCTTAAATACACAGCGGGTTTACTTACATCATATCTAATAAACTCTGTAAGTTGATTGTCTATAAATTCAGATATTAAATAGAATTCTTGATTTACAAATCTATATATT
The DNA here is from genome assembly GCA_947498785.1 of uncultured Aquimarina sp. Classification (GTDB taxonomy): domain Bacteria; phylum Bacteroidota; class Bacteroidia; order Flavobacteriales; family Flavobacteriaceae; genus Aquimarina. Next base: position 68,515 of record CANMLS010000031.1, read on the forward strand.
TTAAATATCTTTTAATCAGTGTGTTATTTGTAAGAGTGTAGTGTTAAATTTAAAAACTAGGGAAAATCCATCAGAATATAATTTCATTGAGAAAAATTTAGCTCTTTTTTTATAAAAACTGTATTTGTTTTTCTTTCCAAAACCAACTTTGAGATGTATCTTTATACCATAAAAGAAATTTCCGGGAAAACAATCTTTTTATGACATATTTAGCCAAGGCTATCTATTGTCTTTATGAAGTGATTTAAACTTTTTTGATTCTGGTAAAAAGACATTTTTATAGTGAATTGAAAAAAAATGAATGACTTCTATGTCTAAAAGTATATTTATACAATTAAAAGATTAAAAAAATAATCTATGGAAAATATCGATGCTGCAAGACTTCAAATGGCATTCACTCTTATATTTCATATTGTTTTTGCTTGTATTGGTATGGTAATGCCCTTTTTTATGGTAGTATCCCATTACAAATGGCTAAAAACTAAAGATAAAATATACCTAACACTGACTAAATCATGGCAAAAAGGTGTTGCCATATTTTTTGTCACTGGCGCCGTCTCGGGTACGGCCTTATCGTTTGAATTAGGATTGCTTTGGCCAGAGTTTATGAAACATGCAGGACCAATCATTGGAATGCCATTTTCATTAGAAGGAGCTGCTTTTTTTGTTGAAGCAATAGCTTTAGGGTTTTATTTATATGGATGGAATAAATTGCCAGAGAAATTCCACTGGTTTACTGGGGTCATTATAGGAATATCTGGAGTTGCTTCAGGAATTTTGGTGGTTGCTGCTAATGGATGGATGAATGCACCAAGTGGATTCGACTATGTAGATGGTCAATTTTTAAATATTGATCCAATTAAGGCCATGCTTAACCCTGCATGGTTTACACAAGCATTGCATATGACTCTTGCAGCATTTACGGCGACAGGCTTTGCAGTAGCAGGCATTCATGCTTATCAGGTATATAAAAAGAGAAAAGTAGAGTTACATAAAAAAGCATTTAAGATAGCAATTACATTTGGAGCTATAGCTGCAATATTACAACCCATAAGTGGTGATATCTCGGCAAAGGATATTGCAGAACGGCAACCTGTAAAGTTAGCGGCTATGGAAGCTCATTATGATACCGAAAAAGGTGCACCTTTATATATTGGAGGAATAGTAGATGCAGAGCATCAAGAAGTAAGTTATAAAATTGCAATTCCTGGGATGTTATCTTTTTTGGCTTTTGGAGATTTTGATGCAGAGGTAAAGGGGTTGAACGATTTTCCTGAAGATGAACGACCAAATGTTACTATAGTACACTATGCTTTTCAGGTTATGGTTGGTATAGGAACTTTATTATTGTTTGCTGGGGTTTTATATTTTATTTCTTTAAAAAGAAAAAGATGGTTTAATTTTAATAAATACTGGTTGCTTTTTGTGATTCTGGCTCCTATGGGATTTGTTGCATTAGAGGCTGGATGGATTGTAACTGAGGTAGGCAGACAACCCTGGATTATTCATAAAGTGATGCGAACAAAAGATGCAGTTACTCCCATGCCAGGTATAGTTTTTAGCTTCTATACTTATGTTGCAGTATATTCGATTTTATCTATAGCAGTGACCTGGTTAATGCTAAGACAAATAAGGGTTCTTAATTCCTCAAATTAAACTAATAAATATGTTATATGTTGTTTTGTTTTTCCTGATATTTTCGCTGTATCTTTATGTAGTGCTTGGTGGTGCCGATTATGGGGCTGGTATTGTAGAGCTTTTTTCTTCTGAAGAAAATCAAAAAATTACCAAGAAAACTATTTATCGTGTAATGGGACCTGTATGGGAAGCTAACCATATATGGATCATTATTCTAATTGTAATTTTATGGGTAGCTTTCCCTAAATATTATAATATTATGGTAGTGAACTTGCATATCCCACTCACAATTGTATTGTTAGGAGTAACGCTTAGAGGGGTTGCATTTGTCTTTAGACATTATGATGCTGTAATTGATAATTCGCAGAAATTATATGATACCATGTTCAAGATATCTAGTCTTATAACTCCTATTTTTTTGGGGATGGTGTTTGGAGGATTGATAAGTGGTAAGATTAAAGAAGTAAATGATGTTGCCACCTTGACTTTTTATGAAACTTTTGTATTGCCTTGGTTTAATGTGTTTAGTATATTAATTGGATTATTTTTTGCATCTCTTTGCGCATTTTTATCTTCGGTTTTATTAATTGGCGAATCAGAGAAAAAAAGTATTTATATTAGAAAAGCTGGAATTGCGACTATAGTTGTTTTTACAATAGGATTATTAACTTTTGTTTATGGGTACAGTTATGATTATGTATTTGTACATGATTTTATTAAAAGCCCTTATTCAATATCAGCTATGTTATTTTCTGGGTTATTATTAATTCCTCTTTGGATTACGATAAAAAAAGGTAGGAGAATATTAAGTCGCTTTTTTGCAGGTTTTCAGGTGTTTTTAATTTTACTGGCAGCGTTATTGGCTCATTTTCCTAGAATTATTATTTTGGATAACGGAAGCGTTAGTATATTAGAAAATATTGCTCCAGATAGTGTAATAAAAGTTTTAGGGATAACACTTATTATTGGTGGAGCTCTGATATTGCCAGGGTTATTTCATCTATTAAAATCATTTAAAATGATAAAAATTTTAGAGCAGAATAATAAGTAGTGATCAATTGTATTTAAAAGAGATTATTAAGAATAATTCAGAAAGGTACAATGTACTACCTTATCTATACTCAGGATGACAAGGCTTTTTGATTGAGAATTTATTTGCCTTCAAAACAATTTTCTATCAAAATCACTCTAACCGATGTAAATTTTCTTATACCGAACTCATATTTGTATGGCTTTAAGAAAAACTAAATCACTCTGCACTGAAAGTGCAGAGGTTTGGTTTTATTAGGGACTAAAGTCCCTATGCCCTATTCCAA
>CANMLS010000032.1 GCA_947498785.1 uncultured Aquimarina sp.
ATTGATTATCTCCATTACAGCATATGACATCTATACAAAACCATTAATTGAGTAAAATAAAATATTAAATAGTATTATACGAATCTTTCTTGTTTATCCAGAGATATATTAAGCTTCTCCTGTAGGTCCAAAATTCATAGGTATAGGAGCTTGTTCGTAATCTTTAATCTCCCCATGAGCAGCTTCAAAACGATTTACATTATCATTAAGTGCTTTCAGTAATCTTTTAGCATGCTGTGGAGTTAAAATGATTCTACTTTTCACCTTGCTTTTAGGTCTACCAGGCATAATATTTACAAAGTCAACTACAAACTCTGAAACTGAATGATTTATAATTGCAAGATTACTATATATTCCATCTGCAATGGTTTCATCCAATTCAATATTTAATTGATTTTGTTTCTGATTACTTTTATCTGCCATATCAAATTTATTTTAGCATCTTTTTATAAAAAAGAAAGCCTGCCTAAAAAGGCAGGCTCTTATATTAATTATAATTAACTTCTTGTCGTTGTTCCATTCGTTCTTCAAATTCATCATTTGAACCTACAATAATACTTTCATAGTTTCTCATTCCTGTTCCCGCTGGTATTCTATGTCCAACAATTACATTTTCTTTAAGACCTTCAAGAGTATCAATTTTACCGCTCACTGCAGCTTCATTTAATACTTTTGTTGTCTCCTGGAACGATGCAGCAGAAATAAATGACTTAGTTTGCAGCGATGCTCTTGTAATACCTTGTAGTATTGGAGTTGCTGTTGCAGGAGAAACATCTCTCGCAGTAACTAAGTTTTTATCATCCCTACGTAATGCAGAATTTTCATCTCTTAGGTCACGAGGAGAAATAATTTGTCCTGGCTTAAGGTTTTCGCTATCTCCTGAATCTTCAACCACCTTCATTCCAAAAATCTCATCATTCTCTTCAATAAAATCAGCTTTATGCACTAATTGGTTTTCTAAGAAAATAGTATCTCCTGGATCTTGAATTCTTACTTTACGCATCATTTGACGTACTACAACTTCAAAGTGCTTATCATTAATTTTCACACCTTGTAATCGATATACCTCTTGTACTTCATTCACCAAGTATTGTTGTACGGCAGAAGGTCCCTTAATTTTAAGAATATCTTCTGGTGTAATCGAACCATCTGATAACGGCATTCCTGCTCGTACATAATCGTTCTCCTGTACTAGGATTTGATTAGAAAGCTTTACAAGATACTTTTTAATCTCTCCTATTCTAGATTCTACTATGATCTCTCGGTTACCACGTTTGATTTTTCCAAATGAAACTACACCATCAATTTCACTAACTACAGCAGGGTTGGATGGATTACGAGCCTCAAATAACTCTGTTACTCTTGGAAGACCACCTGTAATATCACCTGCTTTAGCAGATTTACGAGGGATTTTCACTAAAATCTTACCTACTCCAATTTTATCACTATCATCTACCATAAGGTGTGCTCCTACTGGTAAGTTATATGAACGTAATACTTCATCTCCTTTTCCTAATACATGAAGTGTTGGTATCTTTTTCTTATCACGAGATTCAGAAATTACTTTTTCTTGGAAACCTGTTTGTTCATCGATTTCTACTTGGTAGGTAATACCTTGTTCAATATTTTCATATTTAACTTTACCAGCAAATTCAGAAATGATTACACCATTATATGGATCCCATTGACAAACAACCTGATCAGTTTTAAGTATATCTCCATCTTTAATAAACAACTGAGAACCATAAGGAATTAAGTTAGTACTTAAAACAATCTTGGTTTTTGGATCGATAACTTTAATTTCTGACGTACGAGAAATTACTACATCAATCTCATTTCCATCATTATCCTCTCCTTTAACTGTCTTCAGTTCTTCAATTTCAGCTTTACCTGCAAATTTAGATTTCAATTGGTTTTCTTCCGAAATGTTACCTGCAATACCTCCTACGTGAAATGTACGCAAAGTAAGCTGCGTCCCAGGCTCACCAATAGACTGAGCTGCTACAACCCCTACAGCCTCTCCTCGTTGTACTGTTTTACCAGTAGCAAGGTTACGTCCATAACATTTCACACAAATTCCTTTCTTAGCTTCACAAGTAAGTGCTGAACGAACTTCTACTGATTCTACTGGAGAATTCTCAATATTCTTGGCAACTTCATCCGTAATTTCTACACCTGCTTCTGCTAATACTTCTTGAGTTAATGGATTAATAACATCTTGTAAAGAAGTTCTACCTACAATTCTAGCTGCAAGTCCTTCTATGATTTCTTCATTTTTCTTTAGTGGAGACACTTCTACTCCTCTAAGCGTACCACAGTCTTCAATATTAACTATAACATCCTGTGCAACATCAACCAAACGACGTGTTAAATATCCTGCATCTGCAGTTTTAAGAGCCGTATCTGCAAGACCTTTACGAGCACCGTGAGTAGAGATAAAGTATTCTAAAATAGAGAGTCCTTCTTTAAAGTTAGAAAGAATAGGGTTTTCAATAATTTCTCCACCAGCAGAACTAGCTTTCTTAGGTTTTGCCATCAATCCACGCATCCCTGTTAGCTGTCGAATCTGCTCTTTTGATCCCCTTGCTCCAGAATCAAGCATCATGTACACAGAGTTAAATCCTTGTTGATCTTCTCTAATACGCTTCATCGATAATTCTGTCAATTCTGCATTTGTAGACGTCCATATATCAATAACCTGATTATAACGCTCATTATTAGTGATCAGACCCATATTATAGTTTCCTACAATATCATCTACTTTAGAATTAGCATCAGCAATCATGGTATGCTTCTCTTTAGGAATAATGATATCACCTAAACTAAATGATAAACCACCTTGAAATGCAAAATTATATCCTAAAGTTTTGATTTCATCAAGGAATTCAGCCGTCTCAGGAACACTAGTAACCTTCAAAATATCTCCAATAATATCTCTAAGAGATTTTTTCGTTAATACTTCATTAATATATCCAGCTTTTTCTGGAACTTTCTCATTAAATAATACACGACCTGTAGTAGTTTCTATAATTTTAGTTACTACCTCTCCTTCTTCATTTATATCGTTAGTACGAACTTTGATATTAGCATTAATATCAAGTCTTTTCTCATTATAAGCAATAGTTACTTCTTCTGGAGAATAGAACGTAAGGTCTTCACCTTTAATTTCTAAGTCTGGAGTAGATCTACGAGATTTAGTCATATAATACAGACCCAATACCATATCCTGAGAAGGAACCGTTACTGGTGATCCATTAGCAGGATTAAGAATATTGTGTGATGCTAACATCAACAACTGTGATTCTAAAATTGCTTCTGGTCCAAGTGGTAAATGCACTGCCATTTGATCTCCATCAAAATCAGCATTAAATGCAGTACATACTAATGGATGTAATTGTATCGCTTTACCTTCAATAAGTTTAGGCTGAAATGCCTGAATCCCTAATCGGTGAAGCGTTGGAGCACGGTTAAGTAATACTGGATGCCCTTTTAAGACATTCTCTAGGATATCCCAAACAACCGGCTCTTTTCTATCTATAATTTTCTTAGCAGATTTTACTGTTTTTACAATACCACGTTCGATCAATTTTCTAATCACAAACGGTTTGTATAATTCGGCTGCCATGTTTTTTGGAAGACCACATTCGAATAATTTCAATTCTGGTCCTACAACAATAACAGAACGTGCTGAATAATCCACACGTTTACCAAGTAAGTTTTGACGGAAACGTCCTTGCTTACCTTTTAACGAATCAGATAAAGATTTTAATGGTCTGTTAGAATCTGTTTTAACAGCAGAAGCTTTACGTGTATTATCAAATAATGAATCTACAGATTCTTGAAGCATACGTTTTTCATTACGTAAAATAACTTCTGGGGCTTTGATTTCCATCAAACGCTTCAAACGATTATTACGAATAATTACTCTACGGTATAAATCATTTAAATCTGATGTTGCAAAACGACCTCCATCTAATGGTACTAAAGGACGTAATTCTGGTGGAATTACAGGTACAACTTTAAGTACCATCCATTCTGGATTATTCTCTCTATTTTTATTTGCATCTCTGAAAGACTCTACAACCTGAAGACGTTTTAATGCTTCAGTTTTACGTTGTTTGGACGTTTCATTATTGGCTTTATGTCTTAATTCATAAGAAAGTGCATCAAGGTCGATTCTTCTTAAAATTTCGATAAGGCATTCCGCCCCCATCTTTGCAATAAACTTATTAGGATCTGTATCATCAAGATATAGGTTTTCCTGCGGAAGACTATCTAAAATATTTAAATACTCTTCTTCTGTAAGGAAATCCATTTTTTGTACCGCTTCACCTTCTTCATTTTTGGCGATACCTGGTTGAATTACTACGTAACGCTCGTAGTAAATAATCATATCTAACTTCTTAGAAGGAAGTCCTAGTAAATATCCTATTTTGTTTGGTAAAGAACGGAAATACCAGATATGAGCCACAGGAACAACTAAGTTAATGTGTCCTACTCGATCTCTACGAACTTTCTTTTCGGTAACTTCTACCCCACATCGATCACAAACAATACCTTTGTAACGAATTCTTTTATATTTACCACAAGCACATTCAAAGTCCTTTACAGGTCCAAAAATACGCTCACAGAACAAACCATCACGTTCAGGTTTGTGAGTACGATAATTGATAGTTTCGGGTTTTAACACCTCTCCTTTGGACGCTGCCAAAATTGACTCAGGAGATGCTAAACCTATAGAGATCTTATTAAATCTCTTTACTGTATTCTTATCATTATTTCTTGCCATAATATATGGTTGCTAAAGAATTATTGTAATTTAAAATTGAATAATAAATTGATAACAAACTGTCTCCTTCGACACGCTCAGGTAGACAGTTTGATTTTTATATTATTCTTCTAATCTGATGTCCAGACCAAGACCTTTTAATTCGTGCATTAATACATTAAACGATTCTGGTAAGCCTGGCTCTGGCATTGGTTCACCTTTAACTATACTTTCGTATGTTTTGGCTCTTCCAATAACATCATCAGATTTTACAGTCAATATTTCACGCAATGTTGCAGAAGCACCATAAGCTTCAAGCGCCCAAACTTCCATCTCTCCAAAACGTTGACCACCAAACTGAGCTTTACCACCAAGTGGTTGCTGAGTAATCAATGAATAAGGGCCAATAGAACGTGCGTGCATTTTATCATCTACCATGTGACCTAGTTTAAGCATATAAATCACACCTACGGTAGCTGGTTGATGAAAACGATCTCCCGTTCCTCCATCGTACAAATATGTATGTCCAAATCTTGGAATTCCTGCTTCATCAGTAAATCCGTTGATTTGTTCTAGTGAAGCACCATCAAAAATTGGAGTAGCAAATTTTCTATCTAATTTTTGTCCTGCCCATCCTAATACAGTTTCATAAATCTGACCTATGTTCATACGAGAAGGTACCCCAAGTGGATTTAGTACAATATCAACTGGTGTCCCATCTTCTAAGAATGGCATATCTTCTTCTCTTACAATACGAGCAACAATACCTTTGTTACCGTGACGACCTGCCATTTTATCTCCTACCTTTAGTTTACGTTTCTTAGCGATGTAAACTTTTGCTAGTTTGATAATTCCAGAAGGTAATTCATCTCCAACAGAGATGGTAAACTTCTCTCTTCTTAGATTACCTTGTAAATCATTCTCTTTAATCTTAAAGTTATGAATAAGATCAGCTACCATAACATTTAAGTGATCATCAGTAGTCCAGGTTCCTTTGGTAAGGTGAGCATAATCATCAACACTATTAAGCATTTTTTGAGTATACTTTTTACCTTTAGGAAGTACTTCTTCTCCTAGATCATTCATTACTCCTTGCGAAGTTTTTCCACCAACGATAGCGAACAACTTATCTACTAATTCTGTTTTTAATAACTCGAATTTAGTATCATAAGATCTCTCTAATATATCAATATCTTCCTTATCCTGAGAACGTTTTCTCTTATCTTTAATAGCACGTGCAAATAATTTTTTATCAATTACAACACCATGTAAAGACGGAGAAGCTTTTAAAGAAGCATCTTTAACATCACCTGCTTTATCACCGAAGATAGCTCTTAAAAGTTTTTCTTCCGGAGTAGGATCACTTTCTCCTTTTGGAGTAATTTTTCCAATAAGAATATCACCTGGCTTAATTTCTGCACCAACACGGATCATTCCGTTTTCATCAAGATCTTTGGTTGCCTCTTCAGAAACATTTGGAATATCATTAGTTAGTTCTTCATTACCTAATTTGGTATCTCTAACTTCAAGAGAATATTCATCTATATGTATAGAAGTAAAGATATCTTCTCTTACAACTTTTTCAGAAATTACAATCGCATCCTCAAAGTTATACCCTTTCCAAGGCATAAAGGCTACTTTCATATTTCTACCAAGAGCAAGTTCTCCTTTTTCTGTAGCATATCCTTGACATAACACTTCTCCTTTATTAACTCTATCACCTACACTTACTATAGGTTTAAGATTAATATTAGTTCCTTGATTGGTTTTTCTGAATTTTATTAATTCATACGTTTTAGAATCTCCATCAAAACTCACCATTCTTTGCTCATCAGTCCTATCGTACTTAATGGTAATCTTTTGAGCGTCTACATATTCTACAACTCCATCTCCTTCTGCATTGATTAATACACGAGAATCTGAGGCTACTTGACGTTCTAATCCTGTACCTACAATTGGAGCATCAACTCGTAACAATGGTACTGCCTGACGCATCATGTTAGACCCCATTAAGGCACGGTTTGCATCATCATGTTCTAAGAAAGGAATCAATGAAGCTGAAATAGAAGCAATTTGATTAGGAGCAACATCTGCATAATTTACATTTGTTGGATCAATTACTGGGAAATCACCTTCCATACGAGCAATTACCTTATCAGCAGTAATATTTCCTTCCTCTGTGGTAGGGATATTAGCTTGTGCTATCAACTTCTCTTCTTCTTCCTCTGCACTTAAGTATCTATATTCTGCTACGTCAACTTTACCATCAGTAACTTTACGATATGGAGTTTCTAAGAATCCCATTGAGTTAACTTTTGCAAAAACAGCTAATGATGATATTAATCCAATATTCGGTCCTTCAGGAGTTTCAATCGGACATAAACGACCATAGTGTGTATAGTGTACATCACGAACCTCGAATCCAGCACGTTCTCTTGATAAACCACCAGGTCCAAGAGCTGATAATCTACGTTTATGAGTAATCTCTGCCAGTGGATTTGTTTGATCCATAAACTGAGACAACTGATTCGTACCAAAGAACGAATTAATCACAGAAGATAGAGTCTTAGCATTGATCAGATCAATTGGTGTAAATACCTCATTATCCCTAACATTCATTCGCTCACGAATAGTACGAGCCATACGAGCCAAACCAACTCCAAATTGCTGCGATAATTGTTCTCCTACAGTTCTAACACGACGGTTAGAAAGGTGATCAATATCATCTATCTCTGCTTTGGAATTAATAAGCTCTATTAGATATTTTATAATAGTAATGATATCTTCTTTGGTAAGCACTTGCTTATCCATTGCAATATCAAGTCCTAATTTTTTATTCATTCTATAACGACCTACTTCACCAAGGTTGTAACGTTGGTCAGAGAAGAATAACTTATCAATAATACCTCTTGCAGTCTCCTCATCAGGCGGTTCTGCATTACGTAATTGACGGTATATATGTTCTACCGCTTCTTTTTCTGAATTGGTAGGATCTTTTTGTAATGTATTATGAATTATTGCATAGTCACCTTTCTGATTATCTTCTTTATGAAGTAAAATCGTCTTTGCTCCTGCGTCTATAATTTCATCAAGATGATCTTTATCCAGAATCGTATCACGATCTAAAACGATCTCATTACGCTCTATTGATACCACCTCACCTGTATCCTCATCCACAAAATCTTCATGCCATGTATTCAATACACGGGCAGCCAGTTTGCGACCTAATACTTTCTTTAATCCGGACTTAGAAACTTTTATCTCTTCTGCAAGATCAAATATTTCTAAGATATCTTTATCTCGTTCAAAACCTATAGCTCGGAAAAGAGTTGTAACTGGTAATTTTTTCTTTCTATCGATATATGCGTACATAACGCTGTTGATATCGGTAGCAAATTCTATCCAAGAACCTTTAAAAGGAATTACTCTTGCAGAATATAGTTTTGTTCCATTTGCATGGAAAGATTGTCCAAAGAATACCCCAGGTGAACGGTGTAATTGAGAAACAACCACTCGTTCTGCACCATTAATACAAAAAGTACCACTTGGCGTCATATAAGGAATTGTACCTAAATACACGTCCTGAACAATAGTTTCAAAATCTTCGTGTTCTGGGTCTGTACAGAATAACTTTAGACGTGCTTTTAGTGGTACACTATAAGTAAGACCTCGTTCTATACACTCCTGAAGATCATATCTTGGAGGATCTACGAAATAATCTAAAAATTCTAATACAAATTGATTACGTGTATCTGTAATCGGGAAGTTTTCCATGAAGGTATTATATAGACCTTCGTTTCCTCTTTCTTCAGATTTTGTTTCTAATTGAAAGAAATCCTGAAAGGACTTGATCTGAATATCTAAAAAATCTGGATAATCAGGTCTATTCTTTACAGAAGAGAAATTCAATCTTTCAGTTTGCGTTGCTAACATCAATGGACGGAATTAAATTAAAATTTTAAAAAAATGTGCGTATTATATTGCCTAACATCTATATACGCAAAAACGGTTTAGACCACAGAGAATATTCTCCGGGTCTAAACCTATATGTCAATATATGGTAAGCTTATTTAAGCTCAACCTCAGCTCCAGCCTCTTCTAATTGTGCTTTAAGAGCTTCTGCTTCGTCTTTAGCTATTCCTTCTTTAACTGCTTTAGGAGCACCATCAACAAGCTCTTTTGCGTCTTTAAGACCAAGACCTGTAAGTTCCTTAACAAGTTTTACAACTGCCAATTTAGAACCACCTGCAGCAGTAAGGATTACATCAAACTCTGACTTTTCTTCTGCAGCTTCACCACCACCAGCACCACCAGCAGCAACAGCTACTGCAGCAGCAGCAGGCTCGATACCATATTCTTCTTTTAATATATCAGCTAACTCATTAACTTCTTTTACTGTTAAGTTAACCAATTGTTCTGCGAAATCTTTTAAATCTGCCATTTTCTATCGTTTTAAATAATTTTTTTTAATTGAAATATAATTTATTAAAAAGTGCGTACACTACTATTATTATCCTTCTTTTTCGGATAATGTTTTAAGGATACCAGCAAGTTTACCTCCGCTTGACTTTAACGCAGAAACTACGTTCTTAGCAGGAGACTGTAACAGACCGATAATATCTCCGATAACTTCTTCCTTAGATTTAATATTAACTAAAGCGTCTAAGTTTTCATCACCTACAAATACTGCTTCTTCTACAAACGCTCCTTTTAACAAAGGTTTTTCTGATTTCTTACGAAATTCTTTAATAACCTTAGCAGGTGCATTACCTGTTTCAGCAAACATTATCGAAGTATTACCTTTTAATGTATTTGGTAAATCTCCAAAATCCTTATCAGAATTCTCCATTGCTTTAGCAAGGAGTGTATTCTTAACTACTTTTAATGATACATTAGCTTTAAAACAAGCTCTACGTAAATTTGAAGTTGTTCCTGCATCTAAACCTGAAATATCAGCTAAATAGATATTAGCGTTTTCAGCCAACTGAGCAGTTAAGTCTTCAATTACTAGTGATTTTTCTTCTCTTGTCATAATCGTTTATCTTAATTACCCAGCAAAGTTTTTAGCATCTATCTCAACACCAGGACTCATTGTAGAAGACATATATATAGATTTAATATATATACCTTTAGCAGTCTGTGGTTTCAACTTTACTAATGTTGTTAATAATTCTTTAGCATTCCCTTCGATCTTTTCAGCATCAAAAGATGATTTACCAATTGCAGCATGAACGATACCAGTTTTATCAACTTTGAAATCGATTTTACCAGCCTTAACATCAGATACAGCTTTTGCTACATCCATAGTTACTGTTCCGGTTTTAGGATTAGGCATTAATCCACGAGGCCCTAATACTCTTCCTAGTGGTCCTAATTTACCCATAACACTTGGCATTGTGATGATCACATCTACATCTGTCCATCCGCCTTTAATTTTTTCAAGGTATTCATCAAGACCAACAAAATCAGCACCCGCTTCTTTTGCTTCAGCTTCTTTATCTGGTGTTACTAATGCTAAAACTTTAACATCTTTTCCTGTTCCGTGAGGTAAAGTTACCACACCACGTACCATTTGATTTGCTTTACGAGGATCTACGTTCAAACGAACAGCAAGATCTACAGAAGCATCAAAATTCACGTTTGTTATTTCTTTCACTAAAGCAGAAGCTTCTTCTAATGAATACGCTTTATTCTTATCGACCTTAGCGTTTGCTTCTTTTTGCTTTTTAGTTAATTTCGCCATTTTGTAAACTTTTTTGGATTAAAAAGGAGCTTGTCCTTTTACAGTTACACCCATTGAACGAGCAGTACCAGCAATCATCTTCATAGCAGACTCTACAGTAAATGCATTTAAATCTTGCATTTTGTCTTCTGCAATTGTACGAACTTGATCCCAAGTAACGCTAGCCACTTTTTTACGGTTAGGCTCTCCTGAACCTTTCTTTTGTTTTGCTGCTTCCAGTATCTGAACAGCTGCTGGTGGAGTTTTGATAACAAAGTCAAAGGACTTGTCTGTGTACACATTGATTACAACTGGTAACACTTTACCAGCTTTATCTTGTGTTCTACCATTGAATTGCTTACAGAATTCCATGATATTTACTCCGGCAGCACCTAAAGCAGGTCCAACTGGTGGGGATGGGTTTGCCGCTCCTCCACGCACTTGTAATTTTACTACTTTACCTATCTCTTTAGCCATTTTTCTAATTTTAAATTAGAATTGTTCTATAAGTGGAAGCAAAAGAACAATTCAGGATCTATAATGTAACAATTATTATATTTTCTCTACTTGCATATAACTTAATTCTAATGGTGTTTTTCTACCGAAAATCTTAACCATAACTTCAAGTTTACGCTTTTCTTCATTTACTTTTTCGACAGTTCCATTAAATCCGTTAAAAGGACCATCGATAACTTTTACTGTTTCACCAACCGTATAAGGTATTGCAACATTATCAGTTTTCACTGCAAGTTCATCTACCTTACCAAGCATTCTATTAATTTCTGATTTTCTCAATGGCACAGGATCTCCTCCTTTTACCTCTCCCAAAAATCCTATAACACCATTAATAGATTTGATAATATGAGGTACTTCTCCTGAAAGGTTAGCTTCTATCATCACATAACCAGGGAAATACACTCTCTCTTTGTTTATTTTTTTTCCATTACGTATTTGCACCACTTTTTCTGTTGGTACAAGGATCTGAGAAACATAATCCTCAAGCCCCATATGCGCAATTTCGCGTTCAATATAGTCTTTTACCTTATTTTCCTGACCGCTTACCGCTCTTACCACGTACCATTTTTTCGTATTATCCACTTCAGCCATTTTAAAAATTTAAGATTTTACTAAAGTAAAATAATACTCTATTAGATTGCTAAAAGCAGTATCAATACCCCAGATAACCAAAGAAAAAATAACCGAAAAAACTATAACCACCACAGTAAGCTTTTGTGCCTCTGCCCATGGAGTCCAAGTTACATGATTCTTTAACTCGTTATATGATTCTGTTATGTAATTCACTAGTCCAGCCATCTTGTTTTATATATATTAAACGAAATCAAAAAAAACAATTTTTAATATCGCTACAAAGCACATTGCTCTATTAATCTTTGTATGAAAAATGCTAACGTATCCAAATCAAATACTTTACATTTTATAAGCACGGGTTGAGAGACTCGAACTCCCGACACCTGGTTTTGGAGACCAGTGCTCTACCAACTGAGCTAAACCCGTATAACATAAGTCAAGGTATTCGCGATACGAATACCTCAACTTTTATATACAATATGTATTAGTCTAAAATTTCAGTAACCTGACCAGCTCCTACTGTTCTACCTCCTTCACGGATTGCAAAACGTAGACCTACATTCATCGCAATTGTCTGAATTAGCTCAACAGTAATTGTTAAGTTATCTCCAGGCATCACCATTTCAACTCCATCAGGAAGTGCTATATTTCCAGTTACATCAGTTGTACGTACATAGAACTGTGGACGGTAGTTATTATGAAATGGAGTGTGACGTCCACCTTCCTCTTTTTTAAGGATATACACCTCAGCTTTGAATTTCTTATGTGGTGTTACAGAACCAGGCTTAGTGATTACCATACCACGAGAAATCTGAGTTTTTTCAATACCTCTTAATAAGATACCTGCATTATCTCCAGCTTCTCCTCTATCAAGGATTTGACGGAACATTTCGATACCAGTAATAGTAGAAGTTAATTTCTCAGCTCCCATCCCAATGATTTCTACAGGATCTCCAGTATTTGCAATTCCAGTTTCAATACGACCGGTTGCTACAGTACCACGACCAGTAATAGAGAATACATCTTCAATAGGCATTAAGAAATCTTTCTCAACATCACGCTTTGGTAATTCGATCCACTCATCTACAGCAGCCATAAGCTCCATTACAGTATCTACCCATTTTTGTTCTCCGTTAAGAGCTCCAAGTGCAGAACCCGCAATTACAGGACCGTTATCTCCATCATACTCATAGAAAGAAAGAAGATCTCTAATTTCCATTTCTACTAATTCAAGAAGTTCTTCATCATCAACCATATCCACTTTATTCATGAATACAACGATTCTAGGAATACCTACCTGACGTCCTAATAGGATATGCTCACGTGTTTGTGGCATTGGACCATCAGTAGCAGCAACTACTAAGATCGCACCATCCATCTGAGCAGCACCTGTAACCATATTCTTCACATAATCCGCGTGACCTGGACAGTCAACGTGAGCATAGTGACGGTTTTGAGTTTGGTACTCTACGTGAGATGTGTTAATAGTAATACCTCTTTCTTTTTCTTCAGGAGCATTATCGATTTGATCGAAATCTCTTGCTTCAGAAAGACCTGCATCTGCCAATACTTTAGTAATCGCAGCAGTTAAAGTCGTTTTACCGTGATCAACGTGTCCAATAGTACCAATATTTAAGTGTGGTTTGGAACGATCAAAAGTTTCCTTTGCCATAATTATTTATTTAATCTTAGTTATATATTAGTGTTCAATTTAAAAATTCTGAACCTAGAGCCAATGACGAGATTTGAACTCGTGACCTCTTCCTTACCAAGGAAACGCTCTACCCCTGAGCTACACCGGCTTTTTAATGAGTATAATGACAAACCAGAGCACTTTCATTACATTGAGAAAGAAATCTAATCAATCATTATATTTATGTTAAAAATCCAACCTTAACTAGCTTATAATTAAGATTTGCTCTATTTCAAAGTAGAAAAACTGAATTAAATCACAATCTACTACTTCATACAGGCTTTTCACCCTGCTTTCTTATACCCAAAAATAAAGTTAAAAACATTACCTATTGAAGTAAAGAAAATTCATTGAGCGGGAGACCGGGTTCGAACCGGCGACATTCAGCTTGGAAGGCTGACGCTCTACCAACTGAGCTACTCCCGCTTTTAGTTCTATATTTAAATACAGAACAGAATTTCTATCTTTAATTTAAAAAAAGCATTCGCAAATTATTTTTTACTAGATACTTCATTTTAAAATTTTGTGGGGAGAGCAGGATTCGAACCTGCGAAGACATAGTCAGCAGATTTACAGTCTGCCCTCGTTGGCCGCTTGAGTATCTCCCCCGAATTGATAAAATCAATATTTCATGATGAACATATGAATTTTGAGTGCGCAAAAATAATCAATTATTTTACAATTCAAAATTCTATTAAAAAAGTTTAATTTTTATCACAAAAACCAAACTCTTTTAGAGCCGATGGAGGGACTCGAACCCACGACCTGCTGATTACAAATCAGCTGCTCTAGCCAGCTGAGCTACATCGGCTTTTCACTATGTTTTAGAACATAAAAAAGTCCGCTATTTCTAACGGACTGCAAATGTATAGAATTTATTTCTTTCACAAAACTATTTTTTAAAAAAAATAGTCAAACATGTGCATTTAATTTTTCCTTTCTTTTTTTCAACTGCCTTTCCAGCGAACTAACACACTCATCCACACCTTCTTCAAAGGATTTGTTGATTTTTTTGATCATAAATTCATCTCCTGGTACACTTAATAAAATTTCAGTAATTTTATTCTCTTTACCACTTGTATTCATAACTTTCAAAAAGACATCTGCATGAATTATACGATTAAAATGAGTTTCTAACTTATCTAATTTACTCTGGGTAAAATTCATCAGCTTCTGATCTGCATTAAAATTTACGGATTGCAAGTTCACTTTCATACGTTGTTAGTTTAATTAATTTTACAAAAAAATATTAAGCCGAAAAGACAAATAAACCGAAAACTTATCTGTTACTTTTTATTCCTTGGATGTGATTTTTTATACACTTTGGCCAATTGAGCCACACTATGATGTGTATACACCTGTGTAGCAGCCAAACTGGAATGACCAAGTAATTCTTTTACAGCATTAAGGTTCGCCCCTTCATTAAGCAAGTGTGTCGCAAAGGAATGTCTCAAAATATGAGGACTCTTTTTTACTTTTGAAGATGCCTCACTAAAATAACCATTTATGACGCGATATACAAGTGTTTCATAGATTTTAACGCCTTTTTTGGTTAACAATAAAAACGGATTTTCCTGCCCTTCCAACAAAATAGACCTTATATTTAAATACTGTATAATAGTCTGACAAACCGACGAAAGCAAAGGCAAATACCTTTCTTTACTGCGCTTACCCAATACCTTTATTTGTTTATTCCCAATATCAATATCAGAAATCTTTAAATTTACCAACTCTATTCTTCGAATACCCGTAGCATAAAAAAGCTCTACAATTAACCTATCTCTAACACTTTCAAAATCTTTATTATCTGTTAAATAATCAAGAACACTTTCTACCTCTTGCGTAGAAAAAGGTATTTGAAGTTTTTTTGCAACTTTTAATGCTCGATGCTTAGCAAGAGGGTTTTTATCCACTTGTTCTGTTTTAAGCAAAAACTTATAATACGTCTTTAGAGATGAAACCTTTCTATTTATAGTCCTATTAGAAACACCTCCACTCACTAAAGTCACAATCCACGAACGAATCTGAGCGTAATTAGCCTCAGAAATCTTTACTGTATCATATTCTTTTTCAAAAAACTTCAAAAAAGTCAACAAATCAGCTTTATAAGCTTTTACAGTGTGCTCAGAATATTTTTTCTCCAGAAGTAGATACTCTATAAACTCAGATATAAACATAAAAAAACCGTTAGAGAACAAAAGTATGAAACTTTTGATTCTCTAACGGTTAAAATTTATACTGAAAAACGGTATCTTGTTTCTTCGTAAAGAAACATTATAAAGACAACGCTATTTACTTTTAAATTTCTTCTTGATCTCTTAAGTGCTGAATATATTGCGCTTTTTGGATCTGAGCTCTTCTTTCTACAGAAGGCTTTGAAAACGCCTGACGTTTACGAAGCTGACGCATCGTTCCTGTTCGATCAAATTTACGCTTAAAACGCTTTAACGCTCTATCTATATTTTCTCCGTCTTTAACTGGTATAATTAACATAGTTGTACCTCCTTTCTTTAGAAATTATTAGGGTGCAAATATACTACAAAACTATTACCTGCAAAGTTTTATTTAGCATTATTTTAGTGACCATATAGAATACCCTTTTGGCGGTGCTTGAATCTTAACCCATTTTCCTACTTGTGTAGTTGGCTCCCATCCCGAATTACCAGTGTAATCTTTAATTTTCCTATTAGACCAATTTGTCTCGATCCATCTTTCTTGCCAAAAATTAGAATTATTAATATACACTATTAGTCCACTTTTTTCTTCTCCCCCATTTCTTTTTGCTATATACTCATCATTATCTGTCCAGAGATTTGTTGTACTTCCACTCGCAAGGTTATTATGAATCCAAATAAGGTTATTCATTTTTGCTTTATTTAACCAATCTTCATAATCTCTATAAAAAATTACTGGATATCCCTCATGTGTAAGAATATAGGCATATGCTAATATTTTATTATGAATAATTTCATCTGTATCATGATTTGCCACAAACGTCACTGCTCTAAATCCATTTCTCTTCAATAGCATATCACCACTTAAAGCATTTAGATTATCCCCCATAAACGCATCTCTCATTTTATAGTAACACGCAAAGTCAAAAGCGGACATCTGAGCTTGATCTGTCCACCACTTCAAAGTATTTACATTACCATCCCAATACTCTCCCACTGCAAATCCTCCTACAGCATCTCTAAATTGTTTTGCAACCCATGGTTCAAATCCTTTTACATAATCAAATCTCCACCCATCAAACTTCATTGTATTTTTATAATATTTAGCCACAGAGTTTGATCTTTTCCACAACCAATCTTGTACATAATGTTTTTTATGACTTAAATCGGGAAAACCTCCAAAAAATCCACTATCAGTATTATATTTATCATTAGGATGGAAATCATATTTAGTCCTATTAAATTTACCTGATAATGGTGTAAACTCGGTATAGGTATCTTTTCCTGCAAATTCATTAGATTCTAGGTCTCCACCACTATTATGATTAATTACCATATCTGCAATTACACTCAATCCATTATTATGTGCTTGCGTAATCAGTGATTCTAATTCTGATTTAGAACCAAAACGTGTTTCAATACTACCCATCTGATCATATTGACCAAAATCATAATAATCAAAAGGATCATACCCCATTGAAAACGGGCCGTTATGAGCTTTACTTACTGGCGGTAACCAAATTGCATCTATTCCTACATTGCTCCATGAAGAAACTTTACTTTTTACAACATTCCACCAAGTACCTCCAGCTGGAACATCCCAATAGAATGCTTGCATCATTACTCCTGAACCTATTTGTTTCAAAGCTTTAGAAGAAACCTCTTCTTGTAGTATATTAGTTTCAGGTTCTAAAGAACTAAGAACTTCATCAGTACTACAACTTATAAATAAAATCGATACAGCTAAAAACGGATAAAAAAATGAGATTATTTTCATGATTACTCAATATTTGTGTTAAATTATTATCAAATTAAGTATTTAACACATATCAAATGCTTTTGAAATTATACGCAAACGTTTGCGTGTTGATAAAATACTCAACATTAACACTTTACACCAACAAAAAAGGCAAAGAGCAATAAAATAATTATGATTTTATTGCTCTTTGCCTTTTTTGAGACCTAATTTATCTAGTTCTAAGTCGCTGCTTTATATTCTTTCTTATCAATAACTATTTTAGCTATTATTTCTCTTAAAATTTCTGAAGTACCTCCTCCAATAGGACCAAGTCTACTATCTCTAAGCAATCTTGCCAACGGATACTCTTCCATATAACCATACCCTCCAAGTAATTGCAGGCACTTATAAATGGCTTCATCTGCTATTTTTGTAGACAGCAGTTTGGACATAGAAGCCTCTTTTACCATATATTGCCCATCATCAAGTCTTTTAGCTACAGAATAATTAAACTCTTTACACATTTCTATTTCGCTAGCTATATCTGCAACTGTATGACGTAATGCTTGAAACCTATCAATTGTTTTTCCGAAAGCTTCTCGTTCTGACATATATTGTATCACATAATCTAGCGCATATTCTGCACGAGCATGTGCATTAACCCCCATTATTAATCTTTCTAATGCAAAATGTTGCATAATATATGAGAACCCTTTGTTTTCTTCGCCCATAAGATTATGAGCAGGGATTTTTACATTATCAAATGCTATTTCACCAGTATCAGAAGCCCTCCATCCTAACTTTTCTAATTTGGTTGCAGATATTCCAGGGGTCTCTCTATCAATAACAAAGACACTTATACCTTTATTTCCAAGTTCAGGGTTAGTTTTTGCTGCAATCACAAGATAATCACTATACACACCATTGGTAATAAATGTTTTGGAACCATTTATAATATAATGATCTCCTTTCTTTATCGCTGTAGTTCTCATTCCTGCTACATCAGAACCACCAAAAGGTTCTGTAATCCCTAAACATCCTATTTTCTCTCCTGATATACTTGGGCTTAAATATTCCTCCTTAATTCGATCATCTCCCTCTTTATCTATATGAGTCATTGCCAGATACATATGTGCCCAAATAGCAGCTGCAAACCCTCCTGAATTAATCTTTTGTAATTCTTCTAATAAAACAACAGTATAAAAAAGATCGAGTTCTAGACCTCCATATTTTTCTGGATAGGCAATACCCAAATACCCCATCCCTCCAAATTTCTTCCAAATAAATCGATCAATATCCCCAGTTTTTTCCCATTTATCTATATGAGGAGTAACTTCTTTTTTCAGAAATTCTCTAAGGCTTTCTCTAAATAATTCGTGTTCTTCTGTAAAATACATGCTATCCATATGACAACCGCAACTTTTTTAGTTAACATATTACTGTAGAAAGTAACAAACCAGTACAGGAAACCACAATTAAAAACAAGTTTTATGGTTACACATTAGCGATTTATCAGGAATTCACAGCAATCTTTTCCTATTCTTAATTTAAAGTCAAATATAACTTTATTCTATCTATTTTTTCTAAAGAAAAACCTTCGATTTTCCCCAATTCATTAAAGTCTGAAATATCACCATTACTCTCTATAAAATCTTTAATATCTAATGCAGTCTCAAAATCAAAATAAGGTACATCCATTAGTTCTTTGACAGATACAACATTAATATTCAACCTTTTAATTACTCTTGAAGTCTTTACAGTATATAAGGACAATATCATATTTCTCTGATGATCATAGAGCCCTGAAATATCCTTAAGTTGTATATCATTTACAAATCCCCCAATCTTGCTTCTATATTTTATGATTCGTTCTGCTACAAAATCAGGTACCTTAATATCTTTTTGAAGTTCTTCTGAAGTAACTTGATTTAAATCTTTTTTC
The DNA here is from genome assembly GCA_947498785.1 of uncultured Aquimarina sp. GTDB lineage: Bacteria > Bacteroidota > Bacteroidia > Flavobacteriales > Flavobacteriaceae > Aquimarina. The sequence continues at coordinate 19,127 of CANMLS010000032.1, forward strand.
TCTGCATATGATTTAACTGGGTATTTCTTTTTGAAATTTGTCTTTAGTGTTTTACTTTTTTTGATCCATTCTGGAAACTTAAATAATGGTGAAATAATTATCAATAGAGAATCTGAGACTTGAGTCACTTTTTTAAATTCTGCCACAGAATTTATCCATTTACCTTTTTCTCTATACGCATGTAAACGATCTAATTCTTTGGCAGAAAGACCTAACACATATCCTTTATGATCAGAAATAAAATTAGGGTTAAATGTCGACAAGCTGTATTTCTTCTCCTTGTTTTTTGCTACTCCCTTAAGAGAATCGATCTGATTCTGAAATTGGGTAAGTTCAACAAAACTACTTTCAGTCAATTCTGGCTCAGGGTAAAAATAGTACCCCAATATAGTTAGTAGAAGAATTATAGATAAAAGAAAAATCCCATTTCGAAAACGTGTATGTATTTCGAAATGGGATTTTGTATTTATCATCTACAATAATGTTTTTTTATTTTTTTGAAGCTTTTATAGCATCAAAATATCGTACTAGTTGTTTTTTAACTACTGGGAACAGAAAGAATAAACCTATCATGTTAGGAAAAACCATTGCAAAAATCATTGCATCAGAGAAATCCCAAATAGATCCCATACTTGCAGCCGCTCCAATTACAACAAAAGTTAAAAACAATAGCTTATAAGTCAAATCTGCGGCCTTACCTCTTCCGAACAAATACTTCCAAGACTGTAACCCATAATAAGACCATGAAATCATCGTAGATACTGCAAAAAGCACAACTGCAATGGTTAAAAATATATTAGAATAAGGTATATATTGAGCAAAAGCTTTGGAAGTAATTCCAGCTCCTTTAACAACTTCATTACCTATCATAACAGCTCCACTACCGTCTGAACTAACATCAGCTCCATATTCAAAAAACCCTCCGAAATTAAATATAATAATTACTAAAGCGGTCATTGTACAAATCACTACGGTGTCTATAAACGGCTCAAGTAAAGCAACTAACCCTTCACTGGCTGAATATTTTGTTTTCACTGCCGAATGTGCAATCGATGCAGATCCTGCTCCAGCTTCATTAGAAAACGCCGCTCTTTTAAACCCTACTAATAAAACACCTATAACACTACCCACTCCTATTGCAGTAGGATTAAAAGCTTCTGATATAATCAACCCAATAGCATCATCTATTAACGAGAAATTACCAAAAATTATATATAAACAAGCGATAATATACATTACCGCCATAAAAGGAACTACTTTTTCTGTAACCGAAGCAATTCGTTTAATTCCACCAATGATAATAATTCCAACAAAAATTGCAAGTATTATACCGATCCAAAATCCTGCTCCTGTACTTTCCAGATTAAATATCTCTTTTAAAACTATGGTCGCTTGATTGGATTGTGCTGCATTACCACCTCCAAAAGAACCACCAATACAAAATATTGCAAATATTACTGCAATAATTTTCCCAAAAACAGTAAATCCTTTTTCTTTTAAACCTTTACTTAAGTAATACATCGGTCCTCCATATACAGTACCATCTTCACCAACATCCCTATACTGAACACCAAGAGTACATTCAACAAATTTGGTAGACATCCCTAATAGTCCACAAATAATCATCCAAAACGTAGCTCCTGGTCCTCCAAGCGCAATAGCTAATGCTACTCCTGCAATATTCCCATTACCTACTGTTCCAGATACTGCGGTTGCTAATGCCTGAAAATGACTTACTTCTCCTTCTTTAGATTCATCTCGAATAGTATCTCTAATATCCCCATCTACCGCTGCTGATGAATCCCCTAAACCATGCCCCTCTACATCGTCATATTTACCTCGTACCACATTAATAGCTCTTCCGAAATATCTAACATTAGGAAAACCAAAATAAAGTGTAAAAAACAAGGCACTTAATACCAATAATATAAGAACAAACGGAACTCCTAAAACTTTGAAAAAGACTACAGCCGAGAAAAAATCAGCTACTGGTCTAAATCCTTGATCTATTTTTTGATCAAGTCCAACTTCTTGGGTTTCTTGCGCAAATGTTAAAAATGGAATGATGAGTGCTAACAGTGAAAGAAGAATTCTCTTCATGATGATGTGAGTTAATTAAATTTTAGTTATAAGAAGTGAGCAAGATGCTAAAAAAAACGGTCGTGTACAATTTTTATGGAGTTAAATGTTTTGTAACAGTTAAATATTAAATTCTTTGTTAAGCAATTCAATTTGCTCTGGACGTCCCAAAACTACAATCTTAGAACTCGGCCTCAAAATTGTGTCTGCTTCGGGGTTTACGATATACTCCCCATCTGGGGATTTATATCCAATAATTGTACACCCTGTTTTAGATCTCATATCAATCGTACGAATTGTTCTTTCTCTATCATCGTCAAACATATCTTCAAAGCAAACTTCTTCTATATTTATTGATCTTTTACCGACAATCGAAAGATTATCCAAAAATTCTATCAAATCTGGAACCACAACCAACGATGCCATATGATCTCCTCCAATACGATCAGGCATAATTACATTATCTGCTCCTGCCAATCTTATTTTTTTATAAGATGTATCTTGCGAGGCTCTACTTATTATTTTAAGCTTCTTATTAATTTGTCTAGCAGACAGCACTATAAATAGATTATCAGCATCTTCTGGAAGTGTACAGATTAAGCAATCAGCATTTTTTATACCAGCTTGGATCAAAAGATCATCTTCTGTTGCATTACCTTTAAGAAATAGTAGCTGATCACTCTGACATCTTTCTATCACATCACTGTCTTTTTCTATAATAATAAAAGGTTTACTATAGGCTAATAATTTCACTGCCGCTTGTTTACCATTACGACCATAACCAATAATGATAATATGATTTTCGAGCTGATGTATCATTTTTTGTGTTTTTCGGTATTGCACTCTTTTGGGATCATTTTTACTTACTATATATTCTGTAATCACAGATACAGAATATGCAAATATAGACACACTAGTCGCGATAAGAAAGATTGTGAATAATTTGGCATTATCATCCAAAGGATGTACTTCACTAAATCCAACCGTTGACATTGTTATCACAGTCATATAAAGAGCATCTATCCAAGAATAATCAGAAAAAAACTTAAACCCCAGTACTCCAATACTAATTACAATAATTAATAAAATTAAAGCAATATATACTTTTCGTCTGCCCCAATTATAAATTTTTATCATAAGTCAAATACAGAAGTTCGTTTAGTATATACCAAATCTTTTAACTTTAACCAAAACGCCATATTAAGATATATCACAAACCCAAGTCCTGCGGTAGCAAAAGTTAAGTAAATAAAGAATAACCGTACGTTTTTAGCACGCATACCCAACCGGTCTGCTAATCGAGAAGAAACATAAAATCCGTTGCGTTCTAGAAAATGTCTTAAATTATAAAGCATACTGCAAAATAATTATATTAAACTAAATTCTAATCACCATTTAATAAATAATTCCCTATTGCACACTTTAAACATGCTTTTTGATCACAATATTGATTCTTTAACTGAATCATAGCCTGAGAGTGTAGTGCATTCTCAACAGGAACTTTTAATCCTTCAAATTTATCAACAATACTATTTTTTTCTTTTGAGAGTTGAGCTATTAACCTAAAAATTTCTTCATCAGGATACCGACCAATACTTCTTGCGTATAAAAACTTAATAGGAATTATAGTATTGATCAGCAATAAATCTATGAAAGGTTTTGTTATCTTTTTCCTTCTAGTTTTTGATTCTTTTTGAAATGTATAATGATTTTCCCAAAAACTACTTGTTTCAACACTCAACAATGCATAGAAATCTTCAACATTATTAATACGAATAATTTTGCTAAAAAGTTGATTATTCTTAAAATATAACATTGCTAGTTGAGCTAATCTAATTGTTGGAAAGTTTGAAGGCCTCAATCTAAAAAACTGAATTGGTAATACTCCTTGAGTATTTAATTGAAACTTAGATTTCAAAAAAGTATATTCACGTTTTAGAGATTTACCATATTCATGCTCAAAATTATGGTCTAAAAATCCTGCTTGACCAAAAAACAAGGCTTCTAATTCTTTACATGTAACACTACATTTCCTAAGGATTGAAAAATCAATAGAATTTGCTAAACTCAAAAAGGTTTCTCCATTCACTTTTAATCCGAAATTTTTTGCCAAAAGCCTGAAAAGCACTGCTTCCCAATCATTAGCAGATTGATTTAAAAGTTCTATTATATAACCAGTTTTGTGTTCTAACCTTTCTAAATACAGCCTTTCTTGCCAGTTAGACAAAACAAATTCAGAAACATTGGGGAGTTCTTTTTCACATCCAATCCATTGTTTATTACTTTCTGTAAAAAGCTTCTTGTATCGAACTAATATTTCATGAGACACATAGTCTTTAAGTTGTAGAGTAGGAATTACGGTATTATCTTTTCTAAAGATTTCAATATCATCTTCCCAGACTACATGAAGAATTACATTATCATAAGCTGGATCATTTTCATGATTATGCACATACCAATCGCTTGATTTGACATGAATTTCTACATTTCCCGCCCATTTTTGACCATTTATAATAAGTCTGGCGTTAAAAAAATCAGGACCTGAATGATCTGTATTATGTAATCCAACTTGTTGCAGAAGGAGGTCTTCTTTCCTTGTTGTTTTGAGATTGGAAAGTTCAAACTTTTTATACTTCCAAAAATATTGGAGTAAATCTTCTTTCATCTGTATTGCGTATTGTTTATATTACAAAATGTAATTTGCTACTAAACATCACGGGTAGGACAAAGAAAATATAATAGCATATTTTAATAATTGATGAAAATACTAAATTTTATTTTAAGCCTGTAAATTTAACATTAGAATATTGACGAAATCATAAACCTGAATTTAAGTGAATAACATCTTAAAATCTATTTTTATTTCAATTTTCCCTATAATTGCTCTCTATTTTGCAATTGATAGTTTTATACATCTCATGAATCATGAGGTATCATATAGACATCTAGGAAGATTAATTCTAACTTCTACAGTTGTTGCCTTTTTCTTTTCCTTTTTATCAAACCAGTAGCCAGAACAGATTCTAATCATAAAAGACCCACTATTGGTATTGCAATTGGTCTTTTAATCAGCTTAATATTTGGAGGGATTTATAAATCAAGACCTAAGTGGTTCATTACCTAGCATTGGTATATTTTTAGGATGGGTTTTATATATAAAATGGTATTCAACTTTTAATAACAGAAAAGGTAATACAGTTCTTAAAGTAGGTAGTTATTTACCAGAATTAGAACTACAAGACATCAAAAAAACAAGATTATTACTTCTGTTTTTATTGGCAATCCTTCTATTTTTCTTTTCTATCGTGGTAATTGGTGTCCATTATGCATGGCTCAAATCAAAGAAATTGCCTCACAATACAAAGAACTTGAAAAACGAAATGTAAATATTGTATTTATTAGCCCTCAACCACATAAGCAAACAAAAACTCTTGCTAAGAAATTTAATCTAAACTTTAATTTTTTGATAGATCATAAAGGCAAAGTCGCTCAACAATTAAACATCTTGTCAAAAAATGGATTACCAATAGGACTTCAAACTCTAGGATACAACAGTGATACCGTAATGCCCACAGTACTAATAACCAACAAAGAAGGAAAGATTGTTTTTGTAGACCTTACTAATAATTATCGTGTACGTCCAGAACCTAAAACTTTCCTAAGGATTCTAGATACCTGTGACTTATAATAAAAATGATATTTCTTTTTTATTGGACTCTATTAAAAAAATAAAAAGACGTCTAAAAACATTAAAAAATACTTGGAACCCCTTTTCATTGCTATGTTTGATCAGTCAAAATTCTTAAAATCAGATCAGTTCAATATAGAAATGTACTATTGGTAATATTTTATGTATTAATGGAAAACATTACTACAATTTCATTTCATTACTTTGTCTAGAATTAAAAGGGAAAATTAATTCACTTAAAAAATATTTAAGATTACAAAACCCTAAGCTAAGTTGAGTTTGTGTTAGGTTATTGATGGTTGCCATTTTTGGCAACCATCTTTATTTTCACCCATTTCTTAATTAAAAAAAGGCAATTCTATCTACAATACCACCTATGAATTTCTATCTGGATATATATCAAACTTGTTAAAAAAAGCTTTTCTAAATTTGGAAGAATTCGAATAATTAAGCGTATTCATTACTTCTTTTATTGCTAGGCCATCACTTATAATCATATTATACGAAATTTCAAGCCTCTTATTATTAAAAAACTCTAATGGCGTCTGATTATGTATTTCTTTAAACATGTTAAAAAAATTAGTACGACTCATATGTGCCATAGCAGCTAATTGATCAACTCCAATAAAAGGTTCTTGGATATTATTTTTTAAATAGTTACTCACTTTATATATATTTCCAACCTGAGCACTATTAATATTAAAGGGATTACTTTCTGTTTCCCATTTTAATACATCCTTCCAAAATGTTTCTAATAAACGTATTCCTCTAGCTATAAAATAAAGATAATTTTCAATTTTGTCTACATCAGGCTGTACAATTTGATCAAATAGATTTGATTGTTTGTATGAAAGATAAAACTTATTAATGTGCTGATGCGAATATCTAATATAATTATCTACTCTCTCTGCCATATCACTGTTTTTCATAAAATATTGGTCGGTATATGAACTTTTTAAAACAATCATCGTAGATTTTACTTCTGCTCCTTTAGTAATAAAAACTTGTTCTCCTTGCTGACCATTCATACATCTCATATTACCAGGCGTATAACTATCAGAATAAGTACTTATAATTTGATTTTTTTCTAACTGATGATCTAAAGCATACTTTCTAAAATGAAGTATAATATCCTTTTCACTAATAGGATTTCTTATATATTCTATATCTGCATTAGCTCTATAATTATTAACAAGAAGAAAGACTTCTGGCGATATTTTATAATATGACAAATACCCTTCTCCTATTTCGGAGGGAAAATTAATTCGATCTGTAGAACCATTTGGATCTAATTGAGATCTAAAATAATTACTTAATTTATCAATATCAGAAAAGTCAAATGTATATTTATGCATATTCTAAATTTTACAACTATATTATTTTAATTAACATCAATTTTCATTAATAAAGTTGTATAGTATTAAATTCAAATAAAATATAAAAACACCCCTTTTATTAGCTAATAATTACTAATAAAAGGGGGATATAAAAATGTTTTAAATATAAGGATTTATTTTATATGACTAATTACGTCATATTTTGTTATGATATGGTGTTTTCCATTATCCAAAGCAACCAGAACTGCAGGATTTCCATTTTTGATTAACTTAGAAATCTCATCCAGAGAAGTTTTTGAAGACACGATAGGGTAAGGGTCTTTCATAACGTCCTTAATAGGAGTATTATCCATATTTTTGTCATCAAGAAATGCAGTAAACAGAGCGCTTTCATCTACAGAGCCTATAAAACCATCACTATCAACTACGGGGATTTGAGAAATCTTAAATTTACGCATACGTTCAATCGCATGTGATACTAGTTCCTCGGTTTTAACAGTAATCAATGGTTTTTCTATATGATCCCTAACGAGATCATCTGCAGTAGATACTTCTTCATCAAGAAATCCTCTTTCACGCATCCAATCATCATTAAACATCTTACCTACATATCTACTACCATGATCGTGATATAAAATAACAACTACATCGTCCTTGGTAAAATGTTTCTTTAATTGAAGTAATCCTTTTATTGCTGCACCTGCACTATTCCCTAAAAACATTCCTTCTTCTTTAGCCAGTTTTTGCGTATACACAGCAGCATCTTTATCTGTTACCTTGGTAAAACCATCAATAACCGAAAAATCCACATTTTTTGGAAGAATATCTTCTCCAATACCCTCTGTGATGTATGAATAAATCTCATTTTCATCAAAAATACCAGTTTCATGATATTTCTTGAATACAGAACCATAAGTATCTATTCCCCAGATTTTTATATTTGGATTTTTTTCTTTCAGATATTTACCTACTCCCGATATTGTTCCTCCTGTGCCTACTCCAACGATAAAGTGTGTCACTTTTCCATTAGTTTGTTCCCAAATTTCTGGCCCTGTACTTTCATAATGTGCCAAAGTATTAGATGGGTTATCATATTGATTTACATACCACGAATTTGGAGTTTCCTCTGCTAATTTTTTTGAAACTGAATAATATGATCTTGGATCATCTGGTTCTACATTGGTTGGACATACCATTACCTTTGCTCCTACAGCTCTAAGAATATCCATTTTTTCTTTAGACTGCTTATCAGCCATTACGCAAATTAGCTTATATCCTTTTACAATTGCAACCAAAGCCAATCCCATTCCAGTATTTCCAGATGTTCCTTCAATAATTGTTCCTCCTGGTTTTAATCTACCATCAGCTTCTGCATCTTCGATCATTCTTAAAGCCATTCTGTCTTTTACAGAGTTCCCCGGATTAAAAGTTTCGTACTTTGCTAATACTAAAGCATCGACATCCTTTACCATAGTATTCATTTTAACCAAAGGAGTATTACCAATGGTTTCTAATATATTATTTGCGTATTTCACTCCTGTATTTTTATGTACCCGAACGTAGGTATTTTATAGTACAAAGATACGATCTAGATTATCGTTTGACAATTTTTAAACAAGAATAACCTGTTATTGAAAACGTATCGATTTGGTAGGTGATATCCTTGATATAATATAAGAAGGAATAAGCAGCATTAATAAACATAATATCATAGTTCCTGCATTAAGCATCAAAACATAACCCATATCAATATAGACAGGTGCAGTGCTTACATAATAGGTTTCTGGATTAAGTCCTACCACACCATAATGTTTTTGAAGAATTAGTAATCCTACTCCTATTAGATTACCCCAAAACAAACCAATTAAAATTAGATACCCTGCATTATACAAAAACATCTTTCTTATACTCCAATCATTAGATCCTAAAGCTTTTAATATTCCTATCATAGGAGTTTTTTCGAGAATCAAAACCAATAGAGCTGTAATCATATTAATCCCTGCTACCAGAATAATAATCCCGATAATACCAATAATATTAAGATCAAATAGTTTTAACCATTCAAAAATAGTGGCATATTTTAGAGCGATCGTTTGGCTATCCAGCGTAGAAGGTATATTTTCATAGATTTCCTGACCTTTTTGATCTATGCTATCAAAATCATCTATAAATACTTCAAAATTTCCTACTTCATCAGGTTTCCACTTATTCATTTTCTGAATATGCCGGATATCTGCAAAAAGAAAAGTTTCATCAAATTCTTGAAATCCAGAATTATATATCCCAACTATTTGAAAAGCTCTTATATATGGACTTGAATTACGCTTAGCATTTTTCTTTAAAAAATAAGTGATTACTTTATCTCCTATGGTTAATCCCAGCCGACTTGCAATATATGATGATAATAAAATTTCCTCATTAAGTTGATCTCCATAATTAGGTAATCTGCCCTCTATTAAATATTCTTTAAAATAATCCCAATTATAATCCTTTCCAATTCCTTTTACAACTACTCCATCAAAATCTGTTTCTGTACGTATTAGCCCCATTTTGGTTGCCACTCCTTGTATATGGGTAATACCACTAACATCTGTAAAGTCGGGATAAAAACTTTGATTTATTTTTATCGGAATCAAGGACTCAACACTATTATTATTATCAAAACTCGAAATTAACACATGCCCATTAAAAGCAGCAACTTTTTCTCTTATTTTACGTTGTAAACCCACACCTGTAGCCACAGTAATCAACATCATAATCATACCAATAGCAATTGCTGATATTGCAATTTTTATGATTGGAGTTGAAATGCTACTTTTATGTTCCTTACCTTTGATGAGGCGTTTGGCAATAAAATACTCGAAATTCAAGCTTAACTATGGTTTTTATTAGAAATGCATTCAAAAATACATTTTTATTCGTTTATACCCTTCTTATTTTTTGTGGAAGTATAACAAAAATGTATTCACAGGATCATCCTGATGCACAAAACACAATAAAAAAAGATAGTATCACTACAGATATTATAAAGATTAAATTACCTCTTATTGTTGGAGCAAATCAGACATCATCATATCTACCACTCATAAAGAATAAAAAGGTTGCTATTGTAAGTAATCAAACATCTGTAATTTTCAAAGACGGCATTACAAACCAACACCATGTTCATCTTGTTGATTCACTTTTATCTCATGATATCAAAATAAAAAAAGTATTTGCTCCAGAACATGGTTTTAGAGGTAAGGCTGACGCTGGAGAACTTGTTGCTGACGGTAAAGATGTTAAAACAGGACTTTCTATTATATCGCTATATGGTAAAAACAAAAAACCTTCTGCAGCCGCTTTATCAAATATAGATATTGTTATTTTTGACATACAGGATGTTGGTGTTCGTTTCTATACCTATATTTCTACCTTACATTATGTAATGCAAGCCTGTGCAGAAAATAAAATTCCTCTACTCATATTGGATCGTCCAAATCCCAATGCTCATTATATTGATGGTCCCACTCTAGAAAAAGAACATTCTAGTTTTTTGGGAGTTCACCCAATCCCGCTAGTCCACGGCTTAACTATTGGAGAGTATGCTAATATGGTAAATGGAGAGGGATGGTTAGGAAAAGGGCTAATATGTGAAGTTACGGTTATTCCAGTAAAAAACTATACTCATACAACTTCATACAGTTTACCAATAAGACCTTCTCCTAATTTACCTAATGATAAAGCGATTAATCTCTACCCTAGTCTTGGCTTTTTTGAAGGCACCACTATAAATGCTGGTCGTGGCACCGAAACTCAGTTTCAAATTTTTGGCTCACCAGATTTAGCTCTAGAAAAATATGATTATGCCTATATTCCAAAACCTAATTTTGGTGCTAAGTATCCCAAACATCGCGGAGAGGTATGCTATGGAAAAGATTTAAGAAAAAGCGACCCCTTAGATGCCATACATCTGGAGTGGTTAATCAATGCCTATAACAATTCTCATGATAAGGAAAAATTTTTTAATACCAAATCGTTTACCATTCATGCTGGAACAAAAAAATTACAACAACAAATAGAGGAAGGATTGACTCCAGAAGAAATCAAAAACACATGGATTGAAGATCTTCAAAAATTCAAAATAAAAAGAGAAAAATACCTAATTTACCTGTAATACAAAAACTAACAAAACCCCCTTTTTCAGGGATACTGATGTATGTAGGAATTAATACATTTGTTTATGTTGAGATTTTTACGAAAACTAATTACATATAACTTCTTTATATTCTGCTTTATACTTAAAGCTCAGATAAAAGAAGACAAGTCTTTACGTCTTTCAACAAGCACAAATATCGAGTATAAAGAAAAAAAACGCATCGATAAAGCGTACAAACATCTCAATAACAACAGAGAAAAAAAAGCATATATTATTGCGCAAGAATTATTAAAAAAAACACTCGACAATCGTTCCAAAACTAATGTGAATTTACTTTTAGGGCATTATTTTAATTCGAGACAAATAATTGATTCTTCTTTGTTTTACACAAAAAAAGCATTAAAAAACAATAAGTTAAACAAAAATGACTCGCTAAAAAACAGAATTTATGGCTTAGGCTATAATTTACTTGCTATCAACTATAAAAGAAGAGGATTACTAGAAGAAAGTAGAAAATGGCATCGTAAAGGAATTGATATTTCTCAACGGTTTAAAGACAAAAATCTTTTTTACATTCACACGCATGGGCTTGCACTTACACAAAGTGAAATGGGAGATTATAAAAATGCTTTAAAACTATTCAAAGAATGCTTAACCTACAAAGAAGATCCAGCAATCATTTATGGAAGTTACATCAATATTGGTAGCATTTATGCAAAACTCAATGACTACAAATCTTCTAATGATTATTATCAAAAAGCTTTAAAACTTAGTCTAGAAAAAGAAAACTATCACGCTATTGCAGTAATCAAGATAAATCTGGCCATAAATTATCAAGAACAAAAAGAGATTGACAAGGCTACTTCTCTATATAATGAAGTAATAGTATTATCAGAAAAAAAAGAATACAAACATCTTTCATTAATTGCTCGACTTAATATTGGAAGTGTTTATAAAGATTTAAAGAAATATAATGAAGCAGAAATCGCATTTTCTTCGGCGTTGGATGAAGCTATTACCTTAGGTTATCTTGATGATCAAAAAGTAATCTATGATAATCTGAAAGAGATTTTTATTGCTCAAAACGATTATAAAAAAGCATTTAAGTTTGTAACAAAAGCTTTTAAAATCAAAGATTCTATTAATAAACTACAAAGTGATAAAGAGATTAATGAACTCGAAGTAAAATATAAAACTTTACAAAAAGAAAAAGAAATAAAAGTACTGCAGGTAGAGAATCATAATCGAAAATTAGAACTTAAAAACCAGAACGAAGCTATTAAAAACCTCAAATTGAAGCAAGAAGTAGAAAAGAAAGAAAATGAATATAAAATTTTATCTTTTCAGAATGCTTCAGAAAAAAAACTGAATGAAATTACTTTGTTAAAAAAAGATCAGGAAATTCAGGAAACTAAGTTGATTAGACAAAAAAGTATTAAAAATACAATTTTGTATTCCTTTTTGATATTACTTATCCCTGTTATCAGTTTGCTGTTTACGTATTATCAGAAACTTCAAACCCAGAATGAATTAAACAAAAAGCAAGAAGAAGTCAGTGAACAAAAAATTTCGTCATTACTTAAAGATCAAGAATTAAAACTAATCAAAGCATCTATAGAAGGCCAGGATAAAGAGAGAAAACGTATTGCCGAAGAATTACACGATAGTATTGGAGGAAATCTGGCTGCTATAAAATTACAACTTAATAACCTTACTACTAGTAATAAAGAAGATTACTTAAAAACCATTAACTATCAAATAGATGACACCTATGAGCAAGTGCGAAGTCTTTCTCATAATCTAACTCCTAAAAAATTTAGTAAAAATAACTTCTGTGAAGTACTCGAAGAATATTTTAATAATATAGGCAAAAGCAGTAGTCTTAATACTTCATTTGTAGTATATCCCAGAATCGAAATTGATTTCTTAGAGGAAATATTACAAATCGAAGCTTTTAAAATTATTCAAGAATTAATCACCAATACAATCAAACATTCAAAAGCTTCCTCTGTCGAACTTCAATTGAATCTAGTAGACAACACATTGAGCATATTATTTGAAGATAATGGTATTGGCTTTAATCCAAAAAATAATACCGACGGAATCGGCTTTGAAAATATAAAAAGTAGATTAAAAAAAATTTATGGAACTTTTTATATTGATTCAAGAATTAATAGAGGTACCATTATAAATATAGAAATTCCAACTTTAACAACAATCGCAAATGAAATATAATTTAATTATTGTAGACGATCATAAAATGTTTTTAGACGGCTTGCTTAGTATACTCAACTCAGAAGATGAGTATAATATTTTACTAACCGCCAAAGATGGAAAACATATAGCAAAATACTTAGAAATTAACCCAGATGAAAGAGTTGATCTTATCATCACAGATATTTCTATGCCCGAATTAGATGGCATTACTCTTAATAAGATTATAAAAGAACGAAAGAAAAATACAAGAACTCTTGTAGTTAGTATGCATAACAATGCAGAAATGATTGATAACCTGATTGAGCATGATGTAGATGGATATGTACCAAAAAATGCAGAAAAAGAAGAGCTTCTAAAGGCTATAAAAACAATATTAAAAGGAGAAAAATATTTCTCAAAAGAAATAAAAGATATATATCTTGAAAACAAGTTCTCTAAAAAAAGACAGGAGGAAATTAAACTTACTCAAAGAGAAATTGATGTAATTACTCTAATTGCTCAAGAGCACACAACTCAGGAGATTGCAGATAAACTATTCTTAAGTAAGCATACCATCGAAAGTTATAGAAAAAACCTCATCGCCAAACTTAATGTAAGAAATCTGGCTGGGCTGACTAAGTATGCATTAAAAATGAAATACATCAAAAATGGATAATTTCAACAAATTTACTTACAATTTTAAAATCAAAAAAACTCTCTAAACCCCCTGTTTTTCACGGAAAAAAGGATTTCGTTTCACTGAAAATAGGGAGATTATCCTTGCCAATATCGCCTAAATTTATTGTAGGAAATTAAATTAATTAAAGTCTACAATTATGGAGAAATTAACATTCGCACAGTTGCTCGAAGAGCAAGGAAAACAAATTCTAAGTAAACAATCATTATCTAAAGTATATGGGAAGGGAGGAGCAAAAAGACCGATTTTTGACGTTCCTGGTCCTTCTCCTGTAAGTTTCGAGAACGAGATAGAATAGAAACCTTTTGCTTTTAGCAAAAAAAAGCTGAATTCTATGTTAAAAACAAATAATTCAGCCAAGTTACACAAAGGTCTTTCATTAATTTGAAAGGCCTTTTTTATAGAAATCAAATTCTCAATAAAGATGCTTATTTTAACCAGCATTATGCATTAAAAAATCTATTACATCTTTGAACTACTGCAAATACTGGCGCTTCACTATATTTTTTAATTTCACCATAACGGTGCTATGCAGAAATTAAGAAAACATCAGTATTTATGGTATTTCAAAGCTTCATCACGAAGTTCTAATACATAAAACGGGTTTAATCACAATAAAACACCCCTAAAGCATTATCATTATACCTTTTCAGCTTTAAAAATACTCAAGTAAAAGCAGTATTTTTAAAGCTTAACTCATTGTCTAAACAAATGTAGTAGCTCCAAGACGATATGCGGCATTATAAGTTTAAATTGGTATTAGACAAACAAAGAAAATTAAAACATAGCCTAAGGGCTTTATATTATTTTAAAGTATAAAGGGAAGAAAACAAATTTTAATGGATAATCTTAAATCAGAAATGTAGAATGAATAAATAATAGTGTAGCTTTTACACCTAACTTTATTTATCATCGAAATACAAAAAAGAAAAAAAAGACAACTTTATGAGCTCTCAAACTTCTTCTCATACAAATAACCATAAAGAGTAATAAACCTATCTAAAAAGGACGTTATATTTTGTATAACAGCCTTGGTTCTTTTAAACATACATAAGCATCATTATTATTTCTCCATAAAACCACCACCAAAACGATAACTTAATACAATCCCATGAGTATTATTTATTGGTGTACTTTTTAACGTCTGATTATAATTATATAATACTCTTAAATGATTAGAAATATAGAATCCCGCAAGAAAATTCATAGAAGAGTTTGTTCTGTATCCAGCCCCAACTTCTATTTTATTTTTATAATTAACCTTAGCATTAAAATCTGTCTGAATTGGCGCTCCAGACACATGCTTAATAAGTATACTAGGGTTTATCATAACCTCTTCAAAACGAGTTGCAAAAAAACGATATCCTGTATAGGCATAATAAGGACTTTCTATATTTACATTATCTTCTTCAGAAGATAATGAATCTCCCAATAGATTTGGTGCTGAAACACCTACATAAAAACGCTCTCTATTATAAAGTATACCGATCCCTAAGGTGGGTATAATCGTGTTAATATTATTTGCAAAATTTGGGTCATTCTGAATTCCTAATTCTAATAGATTTTCATCATAAATCAGTATACCCCCAGTTATCCCAAAAGATAATACATTGGGATTATACGACCACCATCTAGCACGATTATAACTACGATCAAAAAACAACTTATACGAATATGCTCCAAACAAACTTGTAGCAGTTGTAACTCCAACCTGATCACTATAAACACCTGCTCCAAGTCCAACATTTTCTGAACCCAATGGAGAGTTAAAGGTTAACCCAATATTCCTTGGGCTTCCGTCTATTTGATTTAAGTATCCCCTATTGGTAATTGTAATATCTGCATCTGGATAAAACCCTGCATGTGCTGGATTTATAATTACGGTATTGTAATTATAATTTGCAAAAACAGGAGTTTGTTGCCCAAATATTGGGTATAAAACCCCTTTTGAAAGCATTACAACCATCAATATTATATATTTTGTTTTCATTAATTAACGTTTTAAAACAAGGAATCCTGTTTCTTTTTTCAAATTATGAATCCCTTCAATTTTTATATCAAAGAAATAAGTCCCTTCTGGTAATTTCCCCCCTCCTATACTCCTCTTTCTGTTTGCTATTCCTCTAAAAACCCTTGACGTATTGTTATAACCTTCAGTTTCAAAAACCAAATCTCCCCATCTATTATATATCAACACTCTATTATTTGGGTAATTATCAATACCATGAATCTCCCAATATTCATTGATACCATCACCATCAGGAGAAAAGCCATATCCTGTCTCATCCTCTTCTAATGGAGTAACATATACGGTAACCATATCCTCGGCAGTACACCCATCATTACCCGTAAAAAACAAAGTATATGTTGTAGTTTCTGTTGGGCTGGCTATTGGGTTTGCTATACTACTATTATTTAAACCTTCAGAAGGTAACCAAGTCAAAGTGCCAGGGTTTGAAACGACTGCATCTAATTGTATTTCTTGTCCTTGAACGATTTCTTGATCTTCTCCTGCTTCTATATCACACTCCACAAAGTCATTATCTTCTATAACAACATCTTGCTCTGTAGTTGTTCCAAGAACAATACCTGTTGATGGATTTCTAATCGCAAGTCTAACCATCTCTGTACCTTCTACATCTGTATCGTCTACAATCGTAAAAGTGGCTGTACCTGTAGTCATACCATCCAGAATAGTAATCGTTGTAGTACTTAAGATAAAATCTGAAGATGTAATTCCTACTCCTTTGGTAACAAGATCAACTGTTTGATTACCGACTACAGCTGTCGAAGAAGTGGCTGTCACTGTTATTACTGTACCAGCAGCTTCTGTACCTACATTTGCAGAAACTGAAAGATTTACTGTAGGGATAGGTGCAGAATCATTATCGGTAATAACAACATCTTGCTCTATAGTTGTTCCTAGAACAATACCTGTTGATGGATTGCTAATCGTGAGTCTTGCCGTCTCTGTACCTTCTATATCAGTATCATCTTCAATAGTAAAAGTTACTGTACCTGTAGTCGTACCATCAGCAATAGTAATCGTAGTACCACTTAAAATAAAATCTGAAGCTGTAATTCCGGTTCCTGTCGTAGCAAGATCAATAGTTTGATCACCCACTACAGCCGCCGAAGAAGTAGCCGTTACAGTGATTACTGTACCAGCAGCTTCTGTACCTGTATTTGATGAAACCGAAAGGTTTACTGTAGGGAGAGGTGCAAAATCATTATCTGTGATATCAACATCTTGAGTTGTAGTCCCTCCAAGGGTAATCCCTGATGATGGATTACTAATCGTTAGTGTTGCTGTCTCTGTGCCTTCTATATCAGTATCATCTTCAATAGTAAAAGTTACTGTACCTGTAGTCATACCATCAGCAATAGTAATCGTAGTACCACTTAAAGTAAAATCTGAAGCTGTAATTCCGGTTCCTGTCGTAGCAAGATCAATAGTTTGATCACCCACTACAGCCGCCGAAGAAGTAGCCGTTACAGTGATTACTGTACCAGCAGCTTCTGTACCTGTATTTGATGAAACCGAAAGGTTTACTGTAGGGAGAGGTGCAAAATCATTATCTGTGATATCAACATCTTGAGTTGTAGTCCCTCCAAGGGTAATCCCTGATGATGGATTACTAATCGTTAGTGTTGCTGTCTCTGTGCCTTCTATATCAGTATCATCTTCAATAGTAAAAGTTACTGTACCTGTAGTCATACCATCAGCAATAGTAATCGTAGTACCACTTAAAGTAAAATCTGAAGCTGTAATTCCGGTTCCTGTCGTAGCAAGATCAATAGTTTGATCACCCATTACAGCTGTCGTAGAAGTGGCTGTCACTGTTATTACTGTACCAGCAGCTTCTGTACCTACATTTGCAGAAACTGAAAGATTTACTGTAGGGAGAGGTGCAAAATCATTATCTGTGATATCAACATCTTGGGTTGTAGTCCCTCCAAGGGTAATCCCTGATGATGGATTACTAATCGTGAGTGTTGCTGTCTCTGTACCTTCTATATCTGTATCGTCTACAATCGTAAAAGTGGCTGTACCTGTAGTCGTACCATCAGCAATAGTAATCGTAGTACCACTTAAAATAAAATCTGAAGCTGTAATTCCGATTCCTGAAGCTGCAAGATCAATAGTTTGATCACCCATTACAGCTGTCGAAGAAGTGGCTGTCACTGTTATTACTGTACCAGCAGCTTCTGTTCCTGTATCTGATGAAACCGAAAGGCTTACTGTAGGGAGAGGTGCAAAATCATTATCTGTGATATCAACATCTTGGGTTGTAGTCCCTCCAAGGGTAATCCCTGATGATGGATTACTAATCGTGAGTGTTGCTGTCTCTGTGCCTTCTATATCAGTATCATCTTCAATAGTAAAAGTTACTGTACCTGTAGTCGTACCATCAGCAATAGTAATCGTAGTACCACTTAAAATAAAATCTGAAGCTGTAATTCCAGTTCCTGTCGTAGCAAGATCAATAGTTTGATCACCCACTACAGCCGCAGAAGAAGTAGCCGTTACAGTGATTACTGTACCAGCAGCTTCTGTACCTGTATTTGATGAAACCGAAAGATTTACTGTAGGGAGAGGTGCAGAATCATTATCGGTAATAACAACATCTTGCTCTGTAGTCGTTCCTAGAACAATACCTGTTGATGGGTTGCTAATCGTGAGTCTTGCCGTCTCTGTACCTTCTATATCTGTATCGTCTAAAATCGTAAAAGTGGCTGTACCTGTAGTCATACCATCCAGAATAGTAATCGTTGTAGTACTTAAAGTAAAATCTGAAGATGTAATTCCGATTCCTGAAGCTGCAAGATCAATAGTTTGATCACCCACTACAGCCGCCGAAGAAGTAGCCGTTACAGTGATTACCGTACCAGTAGCTTCTGTACCTGTATTTGATGAAACCGAAAGATTTACTGTAGGGATAGGTGCAGAATCATTATCGGTAATAACAACATCTTGCTCTGTAGTTATTCCTAGAACAATACCTGTTGATGGATTGCTAATCGTGAGTCTTGCCGTCTCTGTACCTTCTACATCTGTATCGTCTACAATCGTAAAAGTTACTGTACCTGTAGTCATACCATCCAGAATAGTAATCGTAGTACCACTTAAAATAAAATCTGAAGCTGTAATTCCGATTCCTGAAGCTGCAAGATCAATAGTTTGATCACCCATTACAGCTGTCGTAGAAGTGGCTGTCACTGTTATTACTGTACCAGCAGCTTCTGTACCTGTATTTGATGAAACCGAAAGATTTACTGTAGGGAGAGGTGCAGAATCATTATCGGTAATAACAACATCTTGCTCTATAGTCGTTCCTAGAACAATACCTGTTGATGGATTGCTAATCGTTAGTGTTGCCGTTTCTGTACCTTCTACAACAGCATCATCAACAATAGTAAAAGTTACAGTACCTGTAGTCATACCATCAGTAATAGTAATAGTAGTACCACTTAAAGTAAAATCTGTGGCTGTAATTCCGATTCCTGAAGCTGCAAGATCAATAGTTTGATCACCTACTACAGCTGTCGAAGAAGTAGCCGTAACCGTGATTACTGTACCTGCAGCTTCTGTACCTGTATCTGATGAAACCGAAAGATTTACTGAAGGGGTAGGACTGAGTGTTCTTACATTATCTATATGATAAATTTCCCCTTGATTACCAACTCCGTCTTCTAGAAATAAATACACATCATAAACCGTATCAGACATAAGAGAAGAGATAATTTCCTCAATATCAGTATTAGCCAAGTCCATTAAAAAATTATCGTTAGTAGTTGCTCCAGTTCCATTTAGAATATCGTCATGATCTGGAGTTCCAGAAAAATTACCTGGATAAATGGCATAGTGTATTGTTCCTGTTTCTGGTCCATTAACAACCAATGTAAATCCTGATAAAGTCTCATCAATTGCTTGAGGGTATCCAGTATTTAATGGTATAGCATAATGATCTCCTCCAAAAACAACATAGGCTTCACCGTTCGTTGCCCTTCGGTTTCCTAGAATAAAATCAGAGATTCCATCACCATTAAAATCTCCACCTCCATCAACTGGTCTTCCACTACCTCCAGACAACCCTTCGATGATAAAACCATTGTTACCATTCAAAGTGGTTTCATCTATTGGATCGGGAAAACCTGTTGAGCTACCAAATACTACATAAGCAATTGGGTTAGAACCGTTACTACCAAAAGTGGAAACAAAATCATCAATCCCATCCCGATTTATATCACCTATAGAAGCTGCAACAGAAATCGCTGGTAAATTAAACCCATTAGAACCATTAATATCACTTACATCAAAATTAGCAGGGAAAGCATCAGAACTACCATATATTGCAAGTCCTTCAGAAAAAATATCATCTATATTATCATTATTAATATCTCCCAACAACCCTACATATGCCAAAAAAGATCCGCCTGTATGTTGAATTGTAAACCCGTTAGATCCATCCAAAGTTCCATCAACATCAACTATAGGATCAAAAGAACTTCTTCCGAAAAGCACATGAGTGCGCTCCTGAAATGAACCTGACCCAATTGACCAATCTCCTAATATAATATCATTAAACCCATCATTATTAACATCTCCCGCACTCCCGACAAGATATGAAGCTCTCAAAGTAGATGAATATCCATCAATCCTAAAACCATTACTCCCATCTATCCAACTTTGATCAAAGGATCCAGGAAAATTACTAGTGCGTCCAAAAATGACCAACGTATCGGTAGAAGTGAATACTGGACCTACAATAAAATCACTAATTCCATCACCATTAACATCTCCTAATCCTGCAACTTCATTGAATCTGTTACTTTCGATAATAAAACCATTGCTTCCGTTTAAATCATTTTTATCGATACTGGCCACAAACGTACTCGAACTACCATATATAACGAGTGCATCAATATCTCCTGCAGTTATAAAATCATCAATTCCATCTCCGTTAACATCTCCAATTCCACTAATGGAACTACCAATTCTTTCTTCATTTTCTATCCCTTCAATAATAAAACCATTTGTCCCATTTAATGAAAGTATGTCAAAATCCGCACCAAAACCTGTAGAAGAACCAAAAACAACATATACTGTCCCTGCTCTTGTAAAACCGTTAAAAGAGGCATATTGTGCTCCAATAGCAATATCATCAAAACCATCATTATTAATGTCTCCAATAAAATCCACTTCTGATCCAGTCAAAGATCCATTCAATATTCCAGGGATTCTAAATCCATTAGTACCATTTAAAGTACCCAAATCAAAATTTGCTGGATAAAGCTGTTGAGCTTTGATACCACTATAAGTTAGATTAAATGCAATAATTAACATTATAAGCTTAACTATCTGAATATTTCCTTTTATGCTTCCCATACTTCAAAAAATAATTCGTTTGCCACAAAACTATTCATGATCTTATCGACATCTATCACCATAAATGGGGTTTTGCAATAATATACACCCCCCTGTTTTCAGGGGGTTTTTGTTTTTTTAGGCAAAACATTCTCTCACCTCTTATGGTTTTCATGATTTTTTTTATAGATCAAACTCAAATCATTCAATTTTTTAAACAAAATGTTTTACCCCCCTCAGACACCCTTTCGAGGGGGTTCAGAACCTCCCCTAACCTGGTTAAAAACCGCTTCGTATTGGTGTATAACCCTTGTAAAGAGGTTCTAAATCGGTACCAAGAGGTTATACATATATTAGTAAGAGGTTCTCTACCTGATAAAAGTGGTTTATATGCGTTTTATACCAATCTACAACCTCTTCGGACCACCTATACAACCCTTTATGATGAGTTCAAAACCTCTTATAAATAATACACAACCTCTTCGAACTACTTAAATAGACCTCTATAACAAGCATAAAACCAAAAACTAAAGGAAATGTAATGTCTACTTTTATAGTCTATACGTTTGATTATTCCTATACAAACTACTTATTCTTAAGAGCACGATCTGTATAGATATCAGTTTTAACATCACCCATACCCCTGTTTTCAGGGTGTTGTTTTTCACTAGAAAAGGTGTTTTCCACCCCATGCTTCTATTCCATCTTTGCACTGTGATTTTTTAGTCTCTATATCACAGCTTAACAAGTTACAGATAGTAGTATAGAGTCATTTTAAAAATCATATTAAAAGTAAAAAACAAGTACTAACCCTTAAAAACTAAAATTATGACTTGGGGAATCACTTTAATTCTATTGAGTATTATAGCAGTACCATCCTTATTGCTATCTAAAAAGCCAAATGCAAAAGAACTATTAGAAAAAATCGAACCTTACCAAGGCTGGATCGGACTTGTATTCTGTTTCTGGGGGGTGTGGGGAATTATCTCTGCAGTTCTTAACCTGGGATGGCTTACATCATATCCTATCTGGTGGATAACACTATTAGCAGGTAACATTATCGAAGCTATTTTAGGATTCATGCTAGGTTTTGGTCTAATCAATAAGTTCTTCTTATCCAAAAATGAAGCTGCTAAAGAAAAAGCGAATAAGCTTAGAGAAAAATTAGCTCCAAAACAAGGTAAACTAGGAATCTTAGGGATCATAGTAGGTTGTTGGATGATTATTGCTTCTTTCTTATTCTTTACATAATAAAAAAGTAAACCAAAATTAAAATTAGAGAATAACATGTATCTAAACCTATAAATAATATATCATGATCATATTCGGAACTGGTTCTTCGACAATACAACCTGAAAAATTAAATGGAGGAAGTTGCCCGCATTGTAATACACAAAACAACATGTGGATACAAGGACGTAAAAAATACTTTCATGTATTTTGGATACCATTCTTTCCTGTCGGAAAAAAAGTATATACCGTTTGTGGTCATTGTAAAGGTGCTTTTGAAAAAAGAGAAATTCAAAATCAGGAATTAATAACATCTTTTACTGATTTTAAAAATAACCACATCAAAACTCCTTGGTATCACTTTATAGGTTTGATCATTTTTGCTTCATTAATTACACTAATCTCAATATTACCTCTACTAGGTAAATAAAAACTAAGTATATCAAAACTTTATATCATGAAAAAACTCGTTTTTATATTATTCATAGCTATCACTCCAATTATTGCACAAGAAAATAACAAAACATTGACTATAGTTGGTGAAGCAAATAAGCAAGTAGAAGTTAGTAGTTATTTTCTCACTATTTCATTAAAACAAATCGTTGCAGATGGATACCAGCAACTAGAACCTAAGAGTCTGAGCGAAGTACAACAAATGTATAGTGATAAATTAAAAGCTATAGGAGTAGATTTTGGCAAATACAACAAAAATATTCTTTACCAATTGTACGCATCATACTCAGAAGTAAATGATGTTGTATACTACAATTACACCTCAACTTCTGAGGAAGAGATCACAAAAATCATTAATCAGAAAATGAATGGTTTAACCGTGATACAAGTAGAAGTAAATCCAAAAGAAAAAACAAATAAAGAATGGGCCAACCTAACTCTTACAGCAATTGAAAATGCTAAAACAAAGGCAAAAAAAGCTGCAGAGGGACTTGGCAAAAAATTGGGCGAAATCATAAAGATTGAAAATTCTGACACAAGCGTACAGCATATAAACATATATAAACCAGAAGAAATTCAAAAACACTTTGTAACAGTAACCTTTACTATAGAGTAAGTAAACTTTAAACACAATTAATAAATCATAAAAACTAAAAAATGAAAACAAAAATTTTAATCGCAATAGCAGTACTTGCTTTTGGAAGCACTTTTAATGCTGAAGCACAAAAACTAAAGAAATTTGGTAGCTCTGTTGAAAAAAAGATTGGACCAAAAACTATAAAAGTACCGTATACAGATATAGTATCATACATGGGATACGCTGCACCAGGAAATGAAGATGAAGTAAAAGATGGAAAAAAATTCTACTATATATATGTTTGGATTCCTGCAGTTGCTCCAGAATTAGGAGTCAGAATGATGTCTCCTGTAGGCAAAACTAAAATAAAAAAGGCAACAAAATCTGCAGCATACACAGAAAACGCTGGTTCTAGTGATTATTTTGATACTTATATAACTCTAGAACGATCTGACATTACTAGCAAAGATAATATTAGCGAAAGTGCTGCAAAAAGTGCTAACTGGGTAACATTAGAACGTAATGATGATAGTAGCGAAATGCCTAAGCAACCTAGTGGAAGTGGATACAACTCACTATTGAGATACAAAAGTGAAGCAAGCAATCCTACCAAAGCTTTAACCGTTGGATTATATCGTATTGGTTTTACGACATATAAAACTGGTGAAGTAAAGGGTACATTCTTAGCAGAAGTTGCAGCTCCTATAAAACTTCCAGGAGTGGTTATGGCAAAAACTATAGCAGACCTAAAAAAGGGATTATAATATATAAATTGGAATATTGATCTCTATGATGGTTATTCCTATATTTTTTAATCCAAAAATATAGGAATAACCACTTTTGTTACTCTCATTTTTCTAAAACTCACTATTCCAAAAATGGAAGACAATAACCACCAAAAAAAGAAAAAAGAAAAAAATATTTTGGACGACATTCTAGCTAATGCAGTTTCTTCTACCAAAAAACATGAAGAAACAAGTGCTGGTCTGGAAACTAAAAAATGTAAAAGTTGCGGAGCAGCCAGACCCGATGATACAGACCTTCGGTATTGTGATTTCTGTGGAGATCAATTCTATTAAAAACATAACTCTTTACAACTATGTCTTTTAGTAAAACACAAAATAGATGGGATGGTTTTCTCAAAAAAATTGAAGAACGATTTCAAGAAGTATTAGAAAAAACTGAAGCTGCATTACCTCTATTATTTGAAGCGACAGATTTTGAAACGACTACCTTTAGTAACGCCTGGCAAGGAATTTATTCTCAAGCTAGTGATTTGATTTATAAAATAAATGATACCTGGGATGAAAAAGTTGAAGAAGCTTTTGAAAATGCAGGAATAGATTTTGGTTCGGATCAATTTAATCAAGAAAGAGATAAAGGGTATCGAATCCAATTTGAATTAGAACAAAAACTAAAATCATACGAAGTCAAAATATTTGCAAATGCAGCAAAAAAATTAGTACAACAAGTACAGGATATATTATCTAACGATTTTTGTTGTTCGCAATGTCAGGCAAAACTTCCTGTGAAAAGTAATTTTTTTAGATCTTACTATAGTACATGTGAGTATTGCCAAACTGTAAACACATTTGAACCTGGAACCAAAGCAAGGAATATAGAACACTTTGCTATCCACGCTTTGGGAGAAGAAGCTGCACTACAATACTATCTGAGCTACGAGGAGCTTAAGTTTCAAAATTACCTAAAAGATAAAGACATCCATAAAAAAGAGGAATTAGATGCTCAATATCAAAAATATGTAGAGACCTACCTTAAAAAAAGAATTGAAATTATCCCTGACTATAAAGATCGCTATGAAAAGGATCTTAAAGCTAAGACAGCATTTTTAACTAACTATTAGTAATTCTTAAACAAACAGATATGTCAAATTCATTTAGTAATCAACTACGTTCGGTAATCGAATGGCAAGATCCAAAACCTGAAACTCTTTTTGAAAAATGGACAGAAGATGGTGACGAGATTAAAAATGCATCAAAGTTAATTGTAGGTCCAGGGCAAGGGTGTCTTTTTGTATACGAAGGAAAAGTAGAAGGTTTTTTTGAAGAAGAAGGTCTTTATGATCTTAAAACAGGAAATATTCCTTTTTGGACTACGATCAAGAATATCATGTATAAGTTTGAGTCTGCTCATAAAGTAGGTATCTTCTTTTACAGAAAAGCTGAAATGCAAAATATACGTTGGGGAACTCCTTCTCCAATTACATATAAAGATCCAGTTTATAATTTTCCTGTAGGGCTTGGCGCCTTTGGAAACTTTTCTTTTAAAATTACAAGACCTGTTGATTTTTTTAGAAGTGTGATTGCTGGTGATGATTATTATCCTGTAAAAGCAATACAAAAAGTTATTCTATCTAGAATTACCCAGCCTATAAGTGATTTTCTTGCCAATGCATCTTTTAGTTATACAGAAATTGATAAACATCGTAATGAAATTGCCTTGTTTTCTAAAGATTCATGTACCCAGATTTTTGACGAATTAGGATTTGAATTACTTGATTTTAGAATAGAAGGTACCAGTTTTGACGAAGAAACCAAAACAAGAATAGGAAGAATTGCAGATATGAGTGCAGAAGCTCAGGCAATGAAAGAACTTGGTGTTAGCTATCAGGATTACCAACAACTTGAAGCTTTAAAAAATATGGCAAAAAATGAAGGAGGAGGTAATATTGGTATGCAAATGGGAGCTGGATTAGGAATGGGGCAAATGTTAGGGAACATGATGAATAATCAGAATAACCAAAACCAAGGGCAACAAGCTTCGCAACAACAATCTTCACAACAACAAAACACTCCTCCACAAAATGATGATCCCATGCAAAAATTAGAAAAATTAAAAAAAATGTTTGATGCTGGATTCATTGATGAGCAAGAATACAAGCAAAAAAAACAAGAAATATTATCTCAATTTTAAAAACAAAATCAATCCTAAAAATTAAATACTATGAGTACAGTACATACGTTTTCAGATCACGATAAAACAGAACAAGGACAAAAAGCAATTGCTTTAGGCATTCAAATAAAAAATGGTATTGGTTCAGAAAATTACGATTATACACGTCAAGAGGCTGCAGATTTTACTTGGCCAAATATAGATCAAGATAAAATTGGTTATATCGAACCGTGGTTATGTTATCAAAAAAATCCGGATGGTACTTTAGGAGGTTGGATAGATTTAAATGAGTTTTCAGATGGTACCGAAAGAAAACTTAATGCTTGTTTATTAAGGCTCGGATTTCCTAAAGAATTAGGGGAAGTGTATGAAAACATTAAAGACATATTAAAACAAATTCAGAATAGTGAAGATTTTGAAACTACTGCTCGAAAATATGGCTTTAAGAATAATGAGCAATTTTCTATTAGAGACCATGTAGATTCTGCTAATGTGAAACTGAAAAAATCAGAATCCAAAGCATATGATGCAGCAGATGATCTCTTAAAAGAACAAAAAGCGAAGTTGGATGCTCAAATGGATGCGCATATAGAAGCTGCAGAAGCTGGTGGATTATTAGATCCTATTTCGGGAATTGATATGGAAACCTGGGCTGCCGCTAATGCCAAGATCGCTGGTGGCATGGATCTAGAAGAAGTATTAAAAGTGGTAGGAACCGAAAAACCAATCTGGGACGAGGTCTCTGCAGAATGGACTGCAAGAATGTCACAAGATACTACTTTTGCTATATCAAAGGTATACGGAGATGCATTTATGAATTCAAATATAGGAAAGTTTGCTAGTGAAGAAACTAATCAAGATTCAGCTCCAAGCTCTTCAAATAACAACGGTGGTTTAAATGCTGTATTAGAAGATTTTGAGCTTTACATCAAAATCATGTGTCATCAAAACATGGGAGCAGCACAAGGAAAAGATGCTGCTTCAATTCTACAGGAGTATGGGCTTACAGTTACTGATTGGAGTTCTGTAGGAGCACACTGGTCTTCAAAAATGGCAACAGATACTCGTATGGCACTTCAGATGGGTGAACTTATGGAAAAATACAATGCAGAATTTGCATCAGCAAAAGCAGGTGATGATATAGATTTTTAAAAATTAATATAACAGATGACCCGTGGTTTGTTGAATTCCCATAACACTACAATTAACAACCATAATGGTTTCGGGTCATCTTGTTTTTGAATCTTTTTAAAAAAACAACACTTTGTAAATTATTAAAAATCAAATAATTAACAATACAACTATAATTCTCATTAAAAAGATTCATATTTGTACGACTGATTATTTCAATACATTTAATAGAATATTTGGTAAAAAATTTAATAAAATAGTACGTGTGTCTTACTAATCATTAATAACTATAACTAAATCAATTATTATGAAAACAAAAATCTTAATTCTACTAAGCATATTCGCTCTAGGAACATCTATTAATACTCAAGCTCAAAAACTAAAGAAATTTGGAGGTTTAACTGAAAAAAAAATTGGTCCTAAGACCATAAAAGTACCTTATACTGATATAGTATCTTATCTTGGATATGCTTCTCCTGGTAATGAAGATGAAGTAAAAGATGGAAAGAAATTTTACTATATCTATGTTTGGGTACCTGCTGTAGCACCAGAACTAGGGGTAAGAATGATGTCGCCAGTAGGAAAAACTAAAATAAAGGGGGCTACTACATCTACAGCATATACAGAAAATGCAAGTTCTAGCGACTTTTTTGATACTTATATTACATTAGAGCGTTCTGATATTGTAAGTAAAGATAAAATCAGTGAAGAAGGTGTAAAAAGCGCAAAATGGACTATATTAGAACGTAACGATGATAGTAGTGAAATGCCTAAACAGCCTAGCGGAAGTAGCTATAATTCATTATTAAGATATAAAAGTGAAGTAGGTGATCCTCTTAAAGCATTAACAGTTGGGTTATATCGCATTGGTTTTACCACATTCAAAACTGGTGAAGTAAAAGGAACATTCTTAGCACAAGTTGCAGCTCCAATAAAATTACCAGGAGTAGTAATGGCTAAAACTATTGCTGATTTAAAAAAGGGACTATAATTAGATTCTAAACAACAGACACACGATTTATGATATTCCTATGTTTTCTATAAAGAATACATAGGAATATTTTTTTAGTATTATTTAGAAAGATAATTTAGCTTTCATCTTTTCAACAATATTAAATGCTGCTGGACATATGGCAACATTTTTTAACGTCAAATTAGATATTTGTTGAATTTTTTTACGATCAGTATGTGGGTATTCGCGACAAGCTTTTGGTCTCACTTCATAAATACTACAATAATTATCTGCTCCAAGAAAAGTACAAGGTGTCTCTTGTAAAATCAAATCTTTATCCTCATCCATTTGTAAATATTGTTCTTCAAACTGTCTGGGTTTTATTTTTAAAAATTTTGCAATTCGTTCTACATCCCTATCTGTAAACAATGGACCAGCAGTTTTACAGCAATTCCCACAGGATAAACAATCAGTAATATTAAACTCTTCATCATGCAAGTCTTGCATGATAAGATCTAACTTTTTGGGAGGTTTTTTTTTGAGTTTAGCAAAGAACTTTTTGTTCTCGTTATGTTTATCTTTGGCCAGTTGCGGTAATTGATCAATAAATTCTTGCATTCTGCAAAAATAAGATTTTTAAATACTAATCGTAACCTTCAAAATCATAAACTAGAAATGATAAATACAGATGTTTTTGGAAATGCTATTAAAGATTTTCATAATAAAGAATATACCGATGATATTATTGTAAAAGCTGATGATTTTGATGATGATCATATACCTATCCCTTATCTTTTTAGGTCTTACCCAGAAATGCCCAAGATAGAACAAAAAGCATTGGATATTTCTTACGGAAAAGTACTCGATGTGGGATGTGGTGCAGGAAGTCATAGTCTATTTCTTCAAAATCAGAAAAAGCTAGATGTCACGGCAATTGATATTTCTGATGGTGCTATCGAAGTTTGTATAAAAAGAGGGATTAGAAATGCTATAACTCAAGATATTTTTAATCACAATCACACATCGTATGATACTATCCTATTCTTAATGAACGGAAGTGGTATTATAGGCACCCTGAATAAAATTGATATTTTTTTTACACATATAAAAAAACTCTTAACACCTGGTGGGCAAATCCTTATGGATTCTTCAGATATTTCATATCTTTTTCAAGATGATGATGGTGGTTTTTGGGTAGATGCATCTGCAGGATATTATGGAGAAATGAGCTACTCTTTACAATATAAAAATCAAGAATCAGCAAAATTCGACTGGCTATATATTGATTATAATACACTACAAAATGCAGCTAATACTAATGGTTTTTTAACCGAATTGTTATTTGAAGGAGAAAATAACGACTACTTAGCCAGACTTACTCTAGCAATTTAACAAAACTATTTTTTTGATCCATGATTGATGGTACAATCTTTGTGACAGAGAAATAACATATAAAAACAATGCTAAAGTAAAAATAAAATATTGTGTAAATTACTTTATTTATACCACTAACTAATCCTTAAAAATACTCTTGTGCAATTAACAAAATTCTTAAGTTACCTACTGATATCCTCTTTTATTCTTGTGGGATGTTCTAATGATGATGACGATACTCCTACAGCCAGTGCATTACAGGTAAACAACAAACAACCACTTGGCAGTTCTGCAAATGACCTTCTAAGTGCAACAAAGTTTACCAGTATAACTGTAGAAATAGTATCTGTACAAGGATTCGAACCATCAACTACCACAATAAACGGTTTTAGAGATTTCTTACAAGATCGACTATTTAAGCCTGATGGGATTACAATTACTCAACGTTCTGTTCCTTCTTCTGGTAAAGCACCTTTTACTATTGAAGAAATTGCAGAAATAGAAAATGAAACCAGAACATTATTTAATGAAGATGGTAATATCACTGTATATGTATATTTTGCAGATGGAAGCAGAGAGGATGATACTAACGAGCAAGTAACTTTGGGGTCTGCGTATCTCAATACTTCTATGGTTATTTATGAAGGCACATTGTTGGCATTAAACACAAGACCTAATTCTCCTGCCCTTAGTACAATAGAAATCGCTACACTCAATCATGAATTTGCTCATCTCATGGGATTAGTAGACCTAGGAAGTCCCATACAATCTCCTCATGAAGATGTAGATGATGAGGGTGAACCTAACAACCACTGTAATGTATCTAATTGTCTTATGGAAGCTGCCATACAATTTGGTAGCGGCATGATGGGTATGGGAGACGTAATTCCAGAACTTGATCCACAATGTATTGCAGATTTACAAGCTAACGGCGGAAGATAACAAGAAGATAAAAAAGAGATAATTATGAGTTATTAAAAAAAGCACCATCATTTTATTTTGATGATGCTTTTTTTAATAACTCATTTTACAAAATCAATTATTCTCCTTTATCATATGGTTTCTATGGATTTTTTGGTTGAAACGTTTGCCAATTTCACTAATGAAAATGCTCCTATTGCCATAACAATATCCCTTACAGCTACATCTATATAATGACCACCAAACACCAATGTTAATGCGATTGCTAATAACCATCCCATAACTATATATCCACCAATTTTAGGTCTAAATAGCACCAGAACCCCAGCTACAATCTCTACTATACCTACTATAATCATAAAAGTAGATGCCTCAAAAGGCAAAATATTAGCAAATCCAGTCGAAATATATTGACTCCAATCTGCTAGAATATTAGTAAATTTATCTAATCCAGCGACTATGGGCACTAATCCATAAGTATATTTTAATAGTGTAAATGCTGTTTCAATCTGTGAATCCATATTCCAAATATTTACTTAGTTATTTTGTTTTTTAGATAGAAAACAACCCATTTGGTTACAAAACTTTGTAACTTTTTATCCTCTTTTTTATCTAAGAAGAAAACAATACCCAATGGAACCTATTAAAATTACTGAATATAGAACTCATAAAATATCAGATTCTGATGTGATATCCCGTATTCTCCTTGGAGAAAAAGAGTTATATGAAATTTTACTACGGAGAAATAACCAGAAACTGTATCGGGTAATAAGAAGTTATATTAATGATCTTTCTGAAATCGAGGATATCATGCAAAATACATACTTAAAAGCATATGAAAACTTACATAAATTTAAGCATAATTCGAGGTTCTCTACTTGGTTAATACGAATTGGTATAAACGATACTTTAGCTCGATTAAAAGCAAAAAACAAACACTTTAATATACATAATCCCGAAGCTAGCTTTTCTAATGATTTTATACTTGAAATTCCTGATACAGAAAAGCTAAACCCTGAAACAAAAATGATTCGCCAAGAAGCTAAGCAAACACTAGAAAAAGCTATTGATCAATTAGACACAAAATATAAAACGGTTTATATCTTAAGGGAAGTTGAAGGAATGAGTATCTCAGAAATATCTGATTGCTTAGGGTTAACAATCTCTAATGTAAAAGTTCGCATACATCGTGCTAAAGATATGATCAGAGAGGAACTTTATAAACTCTCACTGAAAACAGATATCTTCGAATTTGGATTTAGTAAATGTGATTTTCTTGTCAATAGAGTAATGAACCTAATCAAGTAATTGGCAGACTACTTTTGTATGGGTGATTTATATTTTGCTATAAATCAAAGAGTTTAAAAACTTATTCTTATAAAATTAAATTTTCGATTAAGAGCCACTTAAAAATGACAACAAAGTATTTTTATAGGTTAGACTTATTGGGATATGCATTTTTTTAATTTCTACATACTCCTTTGTATAAGTTTTTATTTTCTCTGTATTTACTATATAAGATTTATGTATACGCATAAAAGATTGCGATGGTAACCTTAATATAAGATCACTCATTTTTTCATACACAACCAAAGTATCTTCTATCGTATGAATTTTTACATAATTACTTAAACCCTCAATATAAAGTAGCTCCGAAAAATTAATTTTAACCATTTTCTTATCTGATTTGATAAAAATATGATCAACAGCAGCTGGGGAACCTATTATATTAGAAAATTGAGGGGTGATTTTATGAATTGCTTTTAAAAAACGATCAAAAGAAAAAGGCTTTAATAAATAATCAACTGCACTAAGTTCAAACCCTTCTAAAGCAAATTCTCGGTGAGCCGTAGTAAAAACTATTTTGACTCTGTTTTCTATAATTTTAGCAAGGTTTAAGCCCGAAAGTTTAGGCATTTCTATATCCAAAAAAATCAAGTCTACTGGATTATTTTGCAGATAATCAAGTACCTCGAGAGCATTCTTAAATTCTGCAATTAATTCTAAGTTTGATACATCGCAAATATATTTTTTTAAAATATTTCTTGCAGTTTGTTCATCATCTACTATAATGCATCGAAATTTCATCTGTTTACTTTGTTATTTCAACCCGTTTTACAACTCATTTTTTAAACATCAATACATGGTTAAACATTAATTTTCAATACAATAGAATACAATTTATCTTCATCTTTAATCTGTAATTCATATTCATCGTCATATAAGATATTTAACCTCTTCTTGATGTTTTCTAATCCAATACCTTTAGGGGAAGAATCCTCTATAGTTTGTTCTGGTTTAGAATTTTTAACCTCATAGATCAGTTGACCTTTAATTACTTCTAATTTAACAAAAATATGAGCAATCTTCGTTTCATTTTTTAAACTATGTTTGAAAGCATTTTCTACAAATGGCACCAAAATCAAAGGTGGTATAGATATCTGATTGATGCTCTCTGGGATAGCAATCTCTACCGCTACTCTATCATCAAATCGAGATTTCTCTAAGTCAATAAAATCATTTAATAAATTGATTTCTTTCTCTAAAAGAATAAACTTTTGGGTACTCTCATAGAGAGAAAAACTAAGAAAATCAGATAATTTCAGAATTAATTCGGGGGTTTTTTTTGAATTTTCCAAAGACAACCCGTAAATATTATTTAGTGTATTAAAAAGAAAGTGAGGGTTGATCTGCGATTTCAGATATTTCAACTCTGACTGTAATTTTTCATTTTCAAGAGTTTTGGCTCGTTTTTGTAACTCTGCCACTTTCCAGATTACAGAAATTCCAATAATGAGAATTAAAGGAGAAGCAATAATCATAGAAGTTTGGAGAAATTTATACGGTAACCACACTCCAAAATCATACAGATCAGAATAAATCAAGGATAGTATTTTATAATTAGCTATTCGTTGAATAAACCCTGCTACAATTAATGTTAATAGCGTATATGTAAAATATTTTGCTGTTTTTCCTTGTAATAAAAATTTTGGTAGTAAAACAAAGTAATTAAAATAAACAACAATAAGTCGTATAGGCATATTCATAAGCTCAAAAGCTAATGCCTCTGTATACTTTCCTTTATAACTAGCTTCAACTATGGTAAATATAATTGTATAAACAATCCAAAAACCGATATGAAACCAGATGCTTTTAACCTTCATCATTAACAAAATTATAGGATTTTTATATTTCAGGCTTATTTATACACATAATTTATGCAAACCTATAATTTATTTATGTGTAATTAATTTACATAAGCAAAAATGAAGTTTACATCAAAAAAGAAGTGTTTTATATAAATTTACTTTTTTCAGTTCTTTAATCAAATACATTAGTCACAGAAAAAAATCACATCTAGTTTCCTTTTTTAAAATAATTAATGTTAATGACTTAGGGTATGTACAACTTATTTTTTTGTTGAATTTAGTTTTTTGGGGATAGCTCAAGAATCAATAGAACGATTCTATAATGAATAATCCGACAACTGGTGTTTTGGTAAAAAACGAGTTATACTATATTATCAATACTCAGTTAGGAATTTTCAATAAAGATGGATCTCTTTTTCCTATGAAAAAATTATATGAACCTATAACCCTAAAGGTAAAATGAAAAGATCAAAAGTATTGAAGTGGTAAAAAAACACTTAAAACCTAAACATAGATAAAAATAAATAGGCCTCTTTCAAAATCAGTCAAAAATTAGTCAAAAAACGAATGTAAAAACGAATGAGGTCTATTTTTTAAAAGCATTTATAATATTAAGAACAACTTAAATCTACACATACCTTTTATTTAGAAATTTAACTACTTGAATTCAATTTTAATATACTTTTTTCCCTCCCAAATATGTAGTTTTTACTTTAATATTCGGAATTTCATCCTCTTCTACTTCCATAATATTGTCTTCCAGAATTACAAAATCAGCAAATTTACCTACGCTAATACTTCCTTTTTGATTTTCTTCAAAATTACTGTATGCTGCCCAAATAGTCATTCCTTTTAGCGTTTCTTCTCTTGTAAGCGCATTTTCTTTTTGAAAACCTCCTTCTGGATATTGTTCTAAATCTTTTCGTGCCACTGCAGCATAAAAAGTATAAAAAGGACTTACATGCTCTACAGGGTAATCGGTTCCTAAAGCAACTTTGCCTGTTTTTTCCAGTAATTTTTTATACGCATATGCCCCCTTAATACGATTTTCTCCTAATCGCTCATCTGCCCAGTACATATCACTTGTAGCATGAGTAGGTTGTACACTCATTATCAAATTATCATTAAGAATATCAAATTCTTCTGGAGCTACCACCTGAGCATGTTCTACACGCCACCTCCTATCCAACTTATCCTGTAATACTTCATTATACGTTCTTATCACTACTGCGTTTGCAGAATCACCAATGGCATGAGTATTCATCTGAAATGGAGATTTAGCTAATCGTTTTGCCAAAGTTATAAAATCAGTATTCCCAATGACCATGGCTCCATGATGATTTTCTTTATCAGAATATGGTTTTTTTAATGTTGCTCCTCGAGACCCTAGTGCTCCATCTGCATATACTTTAAAAGAAGAAACATTTAGTTTATCTGTTTTATACACTCCTTTTTCTAAATAATAATCCACATATTCTGGCACATTACTTACCATAGCATACATTCTAATGTTTAACTCATTAGCTTTTTGCAGACTATCGATTAAAGTAATCACATCTGGGCTTAATCCAGCATCATCCACAGTAGTTAATCCATAACTAAAGTTAATCACTTCTGCATCCTTTAATGCCTGTATTTGCTCCTTTATTGTAGGTTGAGGAATAATTGATCTGATCAATTCCATTGGATTATCAATAAGTACCCCAGTAAGTTTTCCTTCCTTATGAAGAATCTCTCCTCCTTCTACTTTTGTATCCTTTGTAATTTTGGCAAGATCTAAAGCTTTCTGATTTACAATCATCGCATGACCATCAACCCTTGTAATTGCAACGGGAATATCTGGAAACAAGCTATCCAACTTCTCTTTTGTTGGAAACTCCTTAACCTCC
This sequence comes from uncultured Aquimarina sp., assembly GCA_947498785.1. Taxonomy (GTDB): domain Bacteria; phylum Bacteroidota; class Bacteroidia; order Flavobacteriales; family Flavobacteriaceae; genus Aquimarina. The sequence goes on from CANMLS010000032.1 coordinate 55,220, forward strand.
CAATCATTCTGATCCCAACCTCGACCTGTTACAAATGATACATTCTTTTCTTTTTGAAACTCAACAATACGATCTAATACTTCTTTATAACTCTTAGTACCAACTAAATCTACTTTTTGTTGTTGTAATCCGAGTCCATAAAAATGACAATGTGCATCGATCAATCCTGGTACTATGGTCTTTCCTTTAACATCTAAAGTATCGTTTGCTTCATATTCATTTAGCAATTCATCATTCGAACCTACATCGAGAAATTTACCTTCTTTTATTACAAAAGCCTGAGCTTTTGGATATACATCATCTACGGTATACACATTAGCGTTTATAACAAGTAAATCTACTTTCTCTTTGTCTTCCTGACAAGAAATAACGGATAGTGCGATGACAAATAATACAGATAGTTTTTTCATTATAGCTGAGTTTAGAAGTTTAAATGTATATATATCTAAGTATTGAAGTGGTTAAGGTTTTCTTAATATCAGAGTTCACGCATCAAATAACAACCTCTATATTATTAAAAAAATAAAAAAACCTCTTGCTTTTACACACTTCAAGTCGAACAACCGATAATAATTAAAAGGAAAGTTATACATTTAGAATTTTGTAATCACGAACTTACTAAACTGCTAAAATGGTTAGAACGGCATGAAATAGATGTAGGACAGTAAATCATTTTACCTTACAATTTTCACATATCTTTTAGTAAACTTTAAATCATGAAAAAACTATTCTTTTTACTATCAATCATCATCATATATTCTTGTGACAGAAATAATCTTAAAATTGAAACAATAGAAAATGAAAACCTTACTCAGCATCAGATTGATTCTATATTAACCAATTTTAAATTTGAATATGACAAACCTGTTTTTATAGATAGTACCTCTCAGGTTTTATTGCCCATTACTACACAACATTCAGAAAGAAAAAAAATATTAAGTAGATATAGTAGTGATGAATATTCTTGGACTGATTATCCTAGATATTGGAACATTCTTTTTTACAACAAGAGTTCTAATCAAACTAGGCTTTTAACTGAATCTAAAATGAGAATTACTGATTATGCAGTGAATATTAAAGAAACGGGAGCAATTTTATCTAAAAGCATTTTATATAAAATTGGAGATATTGATTATAATAAAGATAAAAAACTTAATAATGATGATCCTGAACACCTATTTATATCAAAAACAGACGGAACTGAACTTAAAAGATTATCTCCTAAAAACGAATATTTAATTTCGTATACACTTATACCTAACAGTGATCAAATTGTAATAGAAACCATACGAGATACTAATTCTGATTTAGAATTTAAATTAGATGATGAAAAAATCTGGTATTTGATAAATCTAAATTCAAATGCACAACCTATTGAAATTATAAATTCTGGACTACGAAAGAAAATCGAGAATTTATATTTTGAGCAGTGGCTTAAAAAGAAATAAAAAAGAGGTTGTTTAAATGTTTTAAACAACCTCTTTTAATGATATCGAATAATAATTACTTATTACCTACAATCCAATTATTGATTTTATCTTCTAGTAAAGCTAGGGGAACACATCCAGTTTCTAATACTTGATTATGAAACTGGCGAATATCAAATGTATCGCCTAATTCTTTTTCGGCTTTAGCTCTTAATTCTCGTATTTTTAATTGACCAATCTTATATGATAATGCTTGTCCAGGATTTGCCATATATCGTTCAATCTCTGAGATAATTCCAGCTTCTGATTCTGCTTCATTATCCAATGAATATTGTATTGCTTGTTCACGCGTCCATCCTTTTGAGTGTAGCCCTGTATCCACTACCAAACGTATAGCACGATGCATTTCTGCACCCAGCATTCCAAAATACTGATATGGATCGGTATATAATCCTAGCTCTTTACCCAATGATTCACTATATAATGCCCATCCTTCTCCGTATCCACTATACCATAATGTTTTTCTGAATTTTGGTAATTCTTCACTTTCTTGAGTAAGTGAGATCTGATAATGATGTCCTGGAATAGCTTCATGCAAAAACAAAGACTCATCACTATAGGTATTATACTTTGTTACTTCTGGTATTGGAGTATAAAAAATACCTGGTCGTGTCCCATCCAAAGATCCTGGATTATACTCTGCACTTGCAGAGTTTTCACGAAATGCTTCTGTACGGCGTACTTCGAATGGTGTTTTTGGTTTTACATCAAATAATTTTTCGATCTGTGGTTTCATACGATTATGAATCACATTAAAATTATCTATTACTTGTTGAGGTTCTGTAAACGGCATTAACTCCTTCTTATTACGTACATGATCAAAGAATGATTTAAGATCTCCTTTATACCCAACTTCTTCCTTGATTTTTTCCATTTCAGCAGAAATTCTTGCCACTTCAGAAAGTCCTAACTCATGAACTGCATCAGCTGTCATTGTTGTAGTGGTATACAGCTTGATTTGATATTGATAAAATGCTGCACCGTTAGGAATTTCAGAAATCCCAGAGCTGGTTCTTCCTGCCTCCAGGTAGGTTGTACTCATAAATTGATGTAAACTTTTATAAGCAGGAATAATTTTCCCAGATACCATTTCACTATATGCTTCGGTTAATTGTTTTTTATCCTCATCAGAAAAATCTTCAGGAAAATTTTTAACTGGAGTATAAAAAAGATGCTTGTCTAAATCTTCTACGGTTAATGCCTTTAATTGAGGAAGTACTTTTATAATTAGGGATTTTGGTAACATATATCCGGCTGTCATTCCTTCTTTCATTTTTGCTTCAGCAGAGGTCATCCATGCAATATATCCTTCAAGACGCTTTAACCAATTGTTATAATCTTCTACAGTTTTAAATGGCTGAGCACTAGAACCACTAGCTAATTGTCCTGCGACAAGGTTAATCGACCACATTTGATCTATAGGAAAATAGTCTTGTTTAAAATTAAAACCCTCTAAATTCATGTCGCATTCCCAATTGAGAATTGCTTTGGTCATTTTTTCACTTTCAGAAAGTGTAGCATCATCAAATTTTGCTAATTGTTCTTTATATTTTTGAAAATACGCTTTAGATTTTTGTACGGTTTCATCGGCCAAAGGATTTGGGAATTGATCATTAAATCTATTGTCTCCTGCAAAAGTTGCTTCCACTGGATTGAGCTGTAAACCATCTTCATAATAATTGTCCAGCATCTCATTAAATTTGGCACTAACATTAATTTCTTCTGCGGGCTCTTTTGTCGTGGTTGTTTCATTTTTACAAGCTGTAAAAATTATGGTAAGAAATACCATAGCAAGTGTTTTTTTGATCATGATGTGATGTGTTTTTGTTTAAAAAAAGGAAAGATAGAAAAAATCACAAGAAAAGAAATGTTTCTTAACAATGTTAAAACAGTATATCCTTGATTATAAAAAAGATTATAATCTTATATCTGACATTCTCGAATATAGTTAGTTTTGATCTGACCTAATTTCTACTTTGACTTTGTTGATCAACGATTTAATCAAATTCCTTATTCAAAAACTAAATCATTAAAAGAGTATAAATCAGTATTAATTCTCCTTTATTTTTTCCTTACACTCTTTTGCTAATTCAAAATTTAGTCCGTTAAACACAAAAACACATTGACATTTGAAAGTATTTGATTGATCCTCATTTTCAGAATCGTCTTGGTCATTATTATCGGATTCACTCTCAATGGAATTTTTACAATTACAATCGGTTATTAAGTCATCTGTTTTATAATCTACCGATATCATTCTTGTCTTAGGGTCATATTTAACACCTCTTTCCCAATCCCTCGAAAGAAGGGAGTATGCAAAATCTTTTTGAAATATTCCGTCTTTGTAGTCCACCAACATTGCACTAGTTACAAAACAAAGCGAGCATCCTCTGACTTGTTGTGTTAGCACATATTTAGCTCCTTCTGTTGTTGGTATCGAAAAAATACCAGTAAAACCATCACCATCAAAAACTTCATAAACTTTTGATTTTTTGGTATTCATTGAACCTTCTTCTTTTTGTACATTATTGTTTAATGCTGTATAGTGCATCAATGAAACTCTACTTTTATATGTACCTCCTGTTTTTTCATCAATAGAAAAATTGTAAAGTTTACCATCATCTGATTTTATGATATCTAATTCAGATGAATTAAGTAATTGAGTAATATCATTTTTACCAAACTCGGTATTAGTAACAACTCTATTTAGGTTATCCATTATTTTTTTCTGTAAAAAGAGAATTAAATCATATTTACCAATAGAGTCTTTGACTACAAATTCATAGTCCTTTTTATTTTTAAGTATGTTTTTTTGATCTTTTTTAGATATCCCAATTTCATCAAACGAATATGAGTTTTTTCCATAAATTGAAATTCCCTCATAGAACTTGAGGTATTCATTGGTTTTGGAGATAAGTTTTTTAAATGAAATATTTTCCTGAGCAAAAGTAAAATTGCTTAGTATCAAAAAAGATAAAATGAATTTTAATGTATTTGTATTTTTTTCAAGAGCACACAGCATCACATCAATGATTTGAACGATTCTAAGATAATGTTTTTGGTCAAGTTGGTGATCTATTTTTTGATTCTAAATCAATTTTCTTTTTAAACTTTTCAAACAAAAAACAAACCGTTCGAATGCAAAAGAGTATAACAATACATTAAGAACTAGTCCTCCTATGAGACCATATATTCCTTTTACAACCTCAGAATACCCAATAGCATCTGTAGGTAACTTAAATATAGCATGCAATTTCATTAAAAACTCTGTTGTGGGAGTAAAAACAAGTGTTCCTCTATCATTTGCATTTCCTAGTATGCTGCAAATTGTTGCTAAAACAAAAAGTAAAATAAATGTTACAATGTATGTATGTATATTAATCTTTTTCATCTGTAGTTACGTATTAAAAGTTAAAATGGATTATTCTTAATACTGCGCAAGATATAGTCGTTTGGAAGTATACCAAACACCAGAAACAATGAAAACAGAGACACTGAAAACAGGGAGTTATTAATAAGGAAAAAGGGGTATTAGAAATTTCTTATATCCAACTCATGAAAGAGGTTTAGTAAAAAAGAAAATCAATACTCACGTATATATTTTTCTTTTTCGATAAGAGCAATAGGCTTTTTGCCACTACCAGTTAGAAATTTTGTTTTTAAAGTTACTCTTTCTTTTAACCTTTGAAAAAATACAATAAAATGTAAATGGGGACCAGTAGCCCAGCCAACATCACCGCTATATCCTATAAACTGACCTATTTTTATTTGGTCTCCAATTTTTACTTCTGCTCCATTCTTTTTGATATGGGTATATTCGGCAAAAGTACCATCACTATGGTATATGAGGATAAAATTATTATATTTTGCACATTCTGCTGTCGTGCAACTTTTACTAAAACTTTCTTCTATATCTACCACAATACCACCTCTTGCTGCATATATTTTAGTTCCTACAGGCATTTTAAAATCTAATGCATTTTCATCTTTGTGAGAGACGGTACCGTTATATCCTTGAGACAACCAGTATTCTTTTCCTTTTGGAAAAGGTAAGTAATATTTAAAATCAGTATCATATTTTTTTAGGTTATGATTACCATGATTATAGGTAGACTCATATCCTAATTTTATGCGTTTTTTTCTATCGATTACAGTAAGCTCTGTAATGACATGTTTTTTGGAATTTGCTGGTATAACAAAAACCTTATTATTTCCATTGGTAGAGTTTAAATTCTCTAACCTAAAATCTATTTTGGCAGAAACCGGGCTATATTCGTCATTATCGGCTAGGATAGCAAACCCATTCTCATTCTCCTCATAATAAAGTTTAAAGTTATCCTGAGAGAATACTGTAGTAGAAAACACACTAAATAACAATACAATAATTACTTTCATAGATTGAATTTTACATTAAGATAACAAAAATTATACCGACCATAAGAATGTTTAACATTAGAACCAAATTTTAAATATTACAAAAAAATCATGGTTTCTAAACAGAAATTACGATTTGTATTATCGAAGTGGTTTAATTTTTTTGATCAATTGGAGTGTTTTTGACACTTAGGAGCAGCCTTATGATGTAAAAAAGGGCACTTTTATAACAAATCGAAAAAAATTCAAACCAATTCATCACTAAATGAATCATATGTTGCCAATACTAATCTATTAAGACTCTAGTTTTTCTATAGATTGGCAAGCTTAAGACACTTTATGGGTGCAGGAGGTCATTACATAATATACAAATAGCTCTCGCACATATAACAAGATAATTTAATAATTAAACTTATAAGTAATCCCTCCTAAGACTTGTACGCCTTGGACTGGGAAATTGACCCAGCGCTCATAATTTTCTCCAGCCAGATTATTTCCTTTTACAAAAAATGAAAGTTGATCACTCAAGCGATACCCTAGATTAACGTTAGCATCAAAATAGCTATCCAGAGTAACTATAGATTCTGGAAGTGTAGGAAGAGGGATAACTTGATTGTTTAAGTCCTTTCGTTCACCCACATAAAATAGTTGAGCTCCAAAATACCATTGTTTATTAATTTGATAATCCATTAATACAGAAGCTTTAACCTCTGGTAAATTCCACGCTTCTTGTTCATCTTCTGTACTATAATTAAAATATTCTACAGAAGCTCCTAGTTTAAACTTTTTACTAATTTCAAAATTTAACTCCCCGTATCCCACTACAGTATTAATATCATCATAACGATAAGAAAATGAATTTCCATAATCAAAACCTTCTAATTGCAGTGTTGGTCTGGTGTTATTCACAAATAATGGTTTTTCATCTTCAGAAATGTAACTCCCCCTAAAATTATAACTAACCACATCAGATATCTTTCCTTTTAATCCTACATACGCATCATATAGAGTATTTGTAGGTTCTATAATTAATGTAGGAGAGACAAAAGGGTTTTGTTGTACTGCATCTCTATAGCTATTCTGTTCTAATTCTCCTTCTAAACCACCATAAGCAATAACAGCTTCCTCTAGTAATCTATAAGAAGCAGTAACTTTTGGATAAATAAAGAAATCATTATCACTATTTTCTGTATCAATACTATAATATACAGCTGCACCCAGATTTACCGTAAGATCGTCTCTTAGAATTACCAAGCTTGGATTTACTCCTAGATTTAAAATACCATATTTATTAGGAGTTTGTAAGGTAAAGTCAAGATCTCTTTCAAAATTACCGCTTAGATAATCTACAATAAAATTAGTAGTGATCAAATTATCTCCCATTTCAAATTCAAAGGTTGGTTTTGCAACTACATGGTGCTCTACAGAACTTAAAGCATCTCCAAAAAATCTGTAATTCAATGATGCTTTCTTAAAATATAAATCATCAAACTGAAGTTTCCCTCCTATTTTGGCTCCATAATAACTTTGTTGCGGATCAATAGCATTAATCTGCTCTTGTGTTAGTTGCGGAATTTCTGGTAATCCATACCAATTATATAGCTGATGCTCTACTCCAGCTTCAATTCCATATGTATAATCTCTGGTTCTCGAAGTATAATTAAGATCCAGAAAAGTATTATAAAACTTGTCATCCAATTGTATATCTTCAATTCCTCCTTGTGAAGAATTATGATGTAAATACAATCCAATATTATCTGATCTATTGATCTGAAAATTGCTATAAAACTCTGCAAGAACAGAGGTGAAATTTCCAAATCCTAAGGTCGCATAATTATCATATATCTCTATCGGTTTTGGTCTATCAATATTAGCTGCGCGACCTTTTGCTGGAGTATATGTTGATGCTACAGGCACCGAAAATATACTATATCGGATATCTTTTTTTTGCTGTGTCACCGAATCATTAAGAATTGGTGTAGTTTTGATTTTAAATGCATCACTAATTGTTGGGGTATACGCCTTCACAATAACTACTCTTTCTGTTTCAAGCGTTTCTTTATCTTTTTCTTGAGAAAAGATTATCGCATTTATAAAAAAAGTACTTATCAGAAGTAATACTCCAGACCTGACAGGTTTTGAAAAACTATAAGGTTTATTCATTTTTTTAAAATATGTAAGCATATAATACAACTCGTTTAATAACTGATTACTACTGTTCGGTTTGGATGGATGAATTTGTTTTTGCTTCTTCGGCTTTGATCTTTTTAAGTTCGATGGTTGCCTCATCTATTACCTCTGGGTAATCGGTAAAGTTTTTAATAACGCTCTCCAAAATATAAGTTGCTTGATATGCATCTTTAAGACCGTAGAAATTTTTTGCCATAAGTACTAATCCTTTCGACCCATACAATCGATACCCTGGGAAATCTTTAGATAGTTTCTGTACCGTTTCATTAGAACTTTTATAATTTCCTTCTTGGTTTTTAAAGTAAGCCTCATAGTATAAAGCCTCTGCTGCTAACTCTCCTGTTGCAATTTTTTGCACTTCGGCATATGCGCGTTTTGTTCTCTCCATATCTACAGTTTGGAAAGCTGCTCGAGCAGTAAAAATTTTAGCATCACTTTTTACATCGTTTTGGATTTTTGGATTCGCCAACACTTTATCTGCATATTCGATGGTTTTTTGATACTTGAGTAATTGATAATATGATTTCATCAGGTTCGATTGTGCAAAGATTATATTCTGGGGATAATCTGCATCACTCTCTAAACGTTCTAATACCGGAATTGCTTTTTCATAATTACGGTTCTCTAGGTGTATCTGAGATAATCTTGCAAGTGACTGTTCTGTAAATTCTGTACGATCCTTTTGTAATACATATTCATAATGAGGTATCGCAGTTTGTTTTTCTCCTTTTTTGAAATATAATTGTGCCAGATGAAAATTACTTTTTAAGGCATGTAATCCATTTGGAAATTCATTTAAATATTTTTCAAAACCATTAATTGCTGCGCTATCATTATTCTCCAAAAATTGTTTCTCTGCAGCTTCAAACGAAGTATTATCCAAATCTGCATCACTCACATCAACAAAACTCAATCCTTTTACCCAAGAAGCATATTCTTCTGTTCTACCCAGATCTACATAAATCAACCTAGCTGTATTTACAGCTTGAATAGCTTCATCGGTACCTGGATACTCTGCTACTACTTTTTTAAACTTGGATAATGCCTGATCTCCTTTATCTCCATTATAATAGATCAAGCCTTGTTTTAATAGAGCTTTTGGCACATATGAACTCCTAGGTAAGTCACGGATAAGACGATCATAGGCATCAATCCCTCGTTGTACTTTATTTTCAGAAACATATACATCACCCAAGGCAAACATAGCATCATCACGATACGTAGATCTAGGGTATTTTTTTAAGAACATCTCAAGATCCTGAATCTTTTTATTATGTTTATTTACAAAACCATAACTAATTGCTTTCTGATAATGTGCATAATCAGAATCAGGTCCATCTTTTCTAATTGCTTCATTATAAGCTTCCATTGCTGGCCAATATTTGCTAGATATAAAATGACTATCTCCTAATCTTAAATAAGTATCAACCTGTCTTGCTTCATCTATATTATCCTTTTTAGAAAACGTATCAAAATATGTAGCTGCTTGAGGATATTGTTTTAATTTAAAATACGTATATCCCAAATTATAATCAATCTGTTGATATTCATTTGTGGTAGAAGCTCCTGCACTACCTTGAAAATCTTTAAATCCAATTAACGCATCATCAAAATTGGTAAGTAAATAATCACTTTCTGCTTTCCAATAGATGGCTTTAGCAGTAAACTTAGGGTCAACTTGTTCTTTTAATGATTTATCAAAATATAAAATGGCTTCAGTATATTTATTTTCATTATATAATTCGATTCCTCGATAAAAAGCTACTTTTTGATATACTTCCTTATCTGCAAAATTTCTACTACCCTCAAGCAAATCCATTGCTTCTTTATAATTTTTGGAAGTGATATACGAGCTAATTAAAAGTTCTTTAATCTCTTCTTCGAATTCTGTATTAGGATATTGATCCAGATATGACAATAACACCTTCGGAGCGCTCTCAAAAGAATTTCCTATCTCATAACTGAGTTTTGCATAATTATATGTAGCATCTTCTTTTATTTTAGCTTCAAAATCCATTTCTGAAGCATTCTTAAAAGCGTTTAATGCTTGCTGTTTCTGATCGGTTTTTAAATATGATTCTGCAAGATGATAATATGCATTTTGTGCGGTAGCATTACGACCTTCTACAATTTTATTGAATTGAGAGATTGCATTTTGATACTCACCCTGCTTATAATACGCATATCCTAAGAAATAATGATCTGTATTATTCCATTTTCCTTTTCGGCCTCTATATTCTTTAAGGTACGGAATTGCTTTTTGATATTCACCTAGATTGAAATAACTCTCTCCAATAATTTTATTCAATTCAGATTTCTCTGAAGGTTTAGATTTTGGTAACTGGGTTAAGCCTTCGTTAATAGCCTCCTGAAAATTACCTGACTTAAAATTCATGTCACTTTGAAAATAAGATAGGTTCTTATTATACTGATCCAAATCCTTTACTTCATCAAATAATTTATCTGCTTCCTTATAATTATCTCCTTCATATGCTATAAAACCCAAATAGTATTTTGCTTTTGCTCCATACTCTGGTGAGTCTTCTACTTGATTAAGGAATTTTTTAGCTTCATTAAATCGTTGGATTTTAAAATAAGCATATCCATTATTAAAGTTGTATTTTTCTTTTTCTGTACGGCTTAAATTTCCTTCATCTACCTTATCATACCATTTACGGGCATATGCATATTTTCCATTATCAAAATAGTATGTAGCTGCATCGAGGTAAGCCGCATTACGTTTAATACTTGTTGGATATTGCACTACAAAATCTTCTAAAAGTTGATCTGCATCTTTTTGATTTAACCATACAGCACAATTAGCAATATAATAACTACAATTGGCGTCAATATTTTCATCTCCTGAAGCTTCACGTACTTTATCAAAAAGGGTTTGAGCCGCCAGAAACTGCTTATTGTTATACAATTCTAGTGCCTGATTATACTGCACTAATTCATTGGTATAAATTGCGGATTGCTGTGCATACATAGATGCAGACAGACAAATCGCAAAAAGCATCGAGGTGATGTATTTGTTCATTTAACTAAGTATTACAATAAAAAAGTAAATATCGTTTCCCGTGGATAAATTTTATGTTAAAGATAGTCTAATCTTCATTTTAATAACGAAATATTTTCGAGATAATTACATTCGTAATTTGTAATCATGAATTCTTTATGAATGTTATTTACAGAAAATATAGCATCTTCAATAATAATTTGGCAACTCAATAAAACATTTAGTTATAAAGTAACACGAACTATAGTAAGGTTCTCAATAAGATATTTAACAATAATCAATTCTATTGTAATAATTAAAATTTTAATAAAGTGGTTTTAAAAAACTTAAATTTGCGAAGTAAATAATCCTCGGGGCAAGCCCACGAGGCATTAAAATAATCTTAACTGATTATCTTTTTTCAAAACCTTATACT
>CANMLS010000033.1 GCA_947498785.1 uncultured Aquimarina sp.
CATAGAAAAAATGATAGCGATGATTCCAATTTTATATTGGAATAGGGCATAGGGACTTTAGTCCCTAATAAAACCAAGCCTCTGCACTTTCAGTGCAGAGTGATTTAGTTATAAGCTACTTCATAAATAAAAGCATTTAGAGCTTAATTCAGAAGAGTCAAAAATGTAGAATTCTTCCTCTTTAGATTAACTAGAATATTTGCATAAACACAACAATTGGTCTTGATTCACTTTCATCTCAGTTAAGTTAATTAAAAAAGCCTCTCCAAGTTTATATGGAAAAGCTTCTCATCGGTTTACTACGAAACCACTCACGCAAAAGCGTGAGACAACACAACATTTTTAATTGCCAAAAAAAGCTTCAATAAACATTGAAGCTTTTGCAATTTTGCGGTCTGGACGGGACTCGAACCTTGCTCAGCGAGCCCAATCGCTGTGGCACTTCTGCCAAATATCTTCATTAATATTGACGATTTGTGACCTATTTACAATAATTGATAGTTCAACTTGTTTTCGTCTGATGCAAAAATAGTAATTCTTTTTAATTGACTGCATTTAATATTGAATAAAATAAACTGATTGGTATTATTACCTTTTCTATGATTAAGAAGTTCTGTATTCACTATCTCACTCAGCACATTTCCCTACATTCCGCGAAAAGCTACATTTTGGGAAAAGAACTTCACTACATAAGTCTTGGACACAATCCCCAATTTCGACTTTCCATTCCGTTAACCCTTCCCGCTGTTCTGGGAAGGAACACTACATTCCCGAGCCAAAATTGTGAATCAAGTCCGCTTTTCATCGGAAAACCATCACTTCGGTTTTCTTAACAGGATTTTCGGCGTGGTCTTCTTGAGTCTTACTCTAAAATCCTTAAAAACCAAACCGCTGTCTTACACATTTTAAGGGGTTTATAATAGATAAAGCCTGAAGTTACTACATTTGTTTGGACAATGAGTTAAGCTTAAAAATTATAATTTTGAGCATTGATGAAAACAGCAAGAATAAAATACGAGAAGTCATTTAAAATCATGGCGGTTGAATTAGTTAATTCAGGAAAAAGTAAACGAGAAGTTAGCACGGATTTAGGTATTCGTCAAGAATTATTAGGAAGATGGTGTCGAGAATTCAACTCAAATTCTGTTGGCAGTTTTTCAGGAAACGGCCGTCCTAACTTAACTTCTGGACAAAAACAAATCGTAGAACTAAAGAAGGCATTACCAGATGCAGAGTTGGAGCGTGATATCTTAAAAAAGGCAGTGAGCATCTTCTCCAAGAACGGATAGATATTTTTATTTTCATAGACACTTATAAAAAAAGGTATTCTATTGAGAAGATGTGTAAAACATTGAAAGTAAGTAAAAGTGGTTACTATTACTGGTGTAAGAGATCAATTTCAAACAGAGAAAAAGAAAACAGCAAACTCTTAGAAGAAATACGTACTATTTATGATCAGAGTAATGGTACTTATGGTAGTCCTCGAATACAAGAGGAATTATATCGACAAGGTTATAAAGTATCACGGCCAAGAGTTGCTAGAATAATGAAGAATAACAATATACAAAGTAAAGTCAGGAAAAAGTGGATAGTAACTACAGATTCTAAACACAGTGATCCGATAGCCCCTAATTTAGTGAACAGGAATTTTACTGTTGATTCTCAAGTCAGGTATGGGTCTCTGATCTTACATATCTAAAAACTAAAGAAGGATGGTTATATTTAACCGTAGTCATTGATTTATTTGATCGTAAAGTAATTGGTTGGGCATTGAGTAGCACGATGCTAGCAATTCAAACATCTATTGCTGCATTAAAAATGGCACTTTCAAACAGAATGAAAAGTGAAACATTGATATTTCATTCTGATAGAGGTGTTCAATATACTTGTAGTGATTTTACAGAAATTACAACTAGGGAGAATATCACACAAAGCATGAGTAGAAAAGCAAACTGTTGGGATAATGCTGTAGCAGAATCATTTTTCAAAACAATAAAAACAGAAAGTATTTATAGGCATAATTTTAAATCAAAAAGAGAAGCTAGAATAGAAGTCTTTAGATATATAGAAATATGGTATAATAGAAAAAGAAGGCATTCAGCTTTAAAATATGCAACACCTTTAGAAATAGAAAATTTATTTAATATGAAAATAGCAGCTTAACTTATTGTCTAGTTTTTTGTTGCAATTCCATTCTTAATTTGGTAGGGTATTTAAACTTTACTCGTTCGACTTTATGTATTTCTGAAACTCCTGAAAGATTTATCTGTTTAATATCTGGTTCAAAGGTTGTGTTGATATCTCCTTTCCTTAACGGAAATTGATATAGCTTGTATTCTAATTCAAAATTCTTCCCTGATTCAGGTAGTTCGTATGTACATGTTTCATTAATAACTGTCACCGGTGACATAAATCTATATTCGATAGCATATTTTGAAGCGGCTGTTTTAGGTAGAACCAAATCGAAACCATTTTTAAGTAATAAACACTTAATTTCTTTATTTGTAGTAACATCATAGCAATTATAACCATCATAATGAACACAATTTGTATTAGCGCCTGCATTCATTTTGTTATTTTCGCAAGCCAATAATAACGCTGTCATACCGGTATATTCACAGGTCAAATTTGGGCTTATACCTTTTTGAAAAACACCTTCGAGTTTGGATAGATTATTGGAATTAATCAATTCTATGATTTGCCAAACATCCATTTCAGTATATTTTATTTAATTTTTGATGTTGTGAGTTTTCATAATATCTCTATTTATTGTTTTTATATTCAGAAATTTCAAATTCATATTGAAGTATCGTGTATCAAAATAGATCGGTTATGGTGAAAGAGATGAGAAAAAAACAATCAGTTTGTACTGTTAACTAATTTAAAATTGGGTATATACTTTTGTTTAAATCTTCATTTTGCTTTTACATCGTTCAATACCATCAGTTGCATTTTTTAATATAGTTTGGATTAAAGTATCTTTAGCACAATCAGTATAGTATTTTATGGCTTTTTCAAATTCTCTTTGTTTTTCATACATAATACCAAATTCGTAATACATTTTAGATTTGTCAACCCCAGGAATGGTAAGAGATCTTTCCAGTATTTTCTTTAACTCATCGTATTTACCTATGGTAGAAATAAAAATACTCAAATTGGTATAAATTGCTGGATACTCGGGTGATTTTTCCAGACATATTTTGTAATAGTATTCTGCTTTTTCGTAATTTTTGAATTTGGTTTCATAGAGCCATCCTAAATGATTGTATGCTTTTCCGAAAGAAGAATCCTCCTTTAATATTTGATTAAGTTTGTCTACCGCCTGATCAAATTTTCCCGCTTTAATATCTAAATCTGCCTCATAAAAAAGCATTTCTAGTTTAATATTATTTTCCATTTATTTTATATTATTGAAGCGATTTGTATACAACTTTCTTGCTTCTTTTTCTTGATAGTATTTAAAATGATTAACCATTGATCAAAATATAGATCTGGAATCAGGGTATTAAAAATTTCCTCTATGGTGTATTTTTCACCATTAGGTTTATAAAGATTTATTGTTAAATACCATTCATTATACTTCATGTTTGAAATAATACTTAATAAGTTATTATGAGTTTCATCATGATAACTCAACAAATCGAATATTTTTTCTTTTCTTAATTTATGTTTTTCATATTGTATGTTAATATGTTGTACAAAAGATGGCGCTTTTAAAGATGTTATGGATGATTTAGGATTTCTAGCATCATATAATAACTTAAGATATTTTTTATTTATGATTACTAACAGATTTATAATAATATCTTTTATTATTTGATTTGGTATTTGGCTGTCTATAAAGAATTGGGTTGATGATAGTGAGGGCATTTGATAATCTGCTATTAAAAGTGATAATAGATCCTCTTTGAGAGGCTCTATTGTTTTTTTTACCAGGTATTTTTTTAAATCTAGGATTATCATTTTTCATAATTTTTTACTATAATTTCTCTTATACTCTGCTGATAATTGGTATTTCAATTCACGTAAATGGAAATGGTATACTACATACAAATACTGTTTTAGTAATACTTTATAATTTAAACCTGTTGCGCATTTTAATGAGAATATTATAACCTACTTTTTTAATGGGGTAGTAAGTAGTTCTCGATACATTTTCGTCATTTTTTTTAAATTCAACTTGACTACTAAATGAATTAAATGCACAACAGGCAAAAACTTTAGTTATGTAATATGGATCCCATTCGATTAATCTGGTCTGCAGTATAGACCGTTCTTTTTGTCTCTTTTCTGCCGCCTTCTGATGCTAATAGATTATTTACTGGCTGTTCCATTGCTTGACGATAGAAACGTATTTCAAATTTTCCAACACAATCGGCAATTTCAGTATAGCTTGCAACTTCTCGATATTTAATTTCAAATTTGGCCGTAAATGAATTTTGATTATGCCATACCCAGGGAGTATCATCATCAATTTCTATTGATTTAATTTCTTTAATATTATGTACCCTGCCTTCAAATACTTTTTGGGCATTTTGTCTTACCAGTTTTTCTATTTCTTTTTTTGAGGGCGCCGGTATACCTTCATAAGAATTATCGGTAACCAAAAATTTATAATAATTATATACCTTACCATTACCATCAGTCTTATAACGTGCTAACCCTCGTATGATCACCACAGCATTTGGTGCTCCTTTTATGTTTGCCTTTCTTTTAACGGTTACGCTACGATCCCAGTACCAGGTACGGTTGGCGGCCGACCAATATTCCTCTCCAGATTTTCCTTTTACACAATACATATCAATAAGCCCATCTTTATTACTGTTCATATCAGTAATTACTCTTTTATCGCTTGGGCGACCTGTATTTTGTCCCATAGAGCAACTAGAGGTAATTAGTGATATTACTATAATCATTATAAATTTTGTTTTCATTTTTATATTGTTTTTGTGGTGTTAATTACAGATTACATTATCGTCTAAAATAATATTGGCATTGGTGGGAGGAAGCTGAAGGTTACATACTTCTTGAGGAATTGTTGTAAAAAGGTTATTTTGAATACTTAAAAAGGTGAGGTTTCTTAAGTGCCCAATTTCTGCAGACACTTCTTCAATACGATTACCTTCAAGGTACAGAAATCCTAAATCAGATAAGTCTCCAATTTCTGCAGGTACTTTACCGATAGAGTTTCTGCTTAAACCTAAAGACATCAAGCTTATCATATTTCCTATTTCAGAAGGTATTTCTTTAATAAAGTTTTCCCTTAAAGAAATAGATTCAATAACCGAAAGGCTGGAGAATATTTCTATTGGAAAAACGGTTAATTGATTATCATTAAGAGATAAGAAAGTAAGGTTGGTAAGGTTACCCATTTCGATCGGAATACCATCGTCATTGATTAAATTGCAATTAAGGCTTAGTGTCTTAAGCCCGCTAAGTTGACCAATTTCCGGGGGTATAATTCTCAAAGAGTTTTTTTCTAGATTAAGCTCCTCCAGAGCGGTTAAATTTCCTATTTCTGAAGGTAGATTTTTAAGGTTACTTTCTTTAATAAATAATCTCCACAGAGCTTTTAGATTTCCAATTTCAGCAGGAATTTCCTCTATATTATTCCTGTCAAGCAATAGTTCTTCTAAATTTTTTAGTTTGCTTATCTCAGGTGGTATTTTAGATAACCTTTTATCAGAAAGAGTAAGTTTGTAAATGTTTCCATTGATATCAAAGCCTACACCAATCCACGGATTTTGAAAAGAAGTGTCATTTAAGTCCCATCCCAGACTATTGCCAATATTGGCTTCGTATATGGCTTTAAGGATATTGTAATTATAGGTAGTAATGTCGCATTCTACTATAGGGTCCTTTTCTATTACAGTACCTTCATCTTCCAGTAAACAAACTTCTTGTGGGATCAGGGAGAGGTTGTTATTTTGTAGATGAAGATTTTCAAGTATTGTCAGGTTTCCAATTTCTTTGGGAATGTTTTTAATGGTATTATTGTTTAGATACAAATCCTTAAGGTTGGTAAGGTTTCCTATGGAGGCTGGAATTGAATCTAAAAAATTACTGCTAAGATCTAAATCATTAAGTAAGTTCAATTTATTAATACCATCAGGAATTTGTGAAAGCACATTGCCCTTTATATGAAATTCCTTAAGTTCTTTAAGTGCGGTAACTTCTTCAGGGACTTCTTTAATTGAATTGTTGTCAACTATCAAAATGGTTAGCTTATCAAGTGTTTTTATACTTTCAGGGATTTTAATAATCTCTTTATCTGATAGATTAAGTTCGATCACCCTCCCATTTTGCAAGCCTATTCCTTGCCAACTAGCCATTGTAACATCATCTATATCCCAGTTTAAAGTATTATCTGGGTTCGCTTCATATAAAAGTTTTAATGTATCATAATCGATTGCCTTTTCTGGCTGCGCAACTTGAGTATTTTCAACTGAATTATCATCGTTACTGCAGGAAAAATGAATAAGGTTACTGATAAGTAATATGCCAACGATAAATTTTTGCTTTTGCATTTTTTGCGCTTTTGAGTATTAAAACAATATAAATCTAGTACTAGACCTCTAAAAAACAGAATCTTATTTTGTAAGCGGGAGGGAGTTAATTTATAAGTGGGAGTATGGAGAAATAAATGGTATTATATACCGGTTGACAGTTTTGACCCTCTTTACTAGATTTATCTAGTTAGGATTATGTATTTCTTTAAATCATCATTTTGCCCGTTTTATAAAGTATAGGAAACCACTGTTGAATTCTTTCTTTTTCTATATTTGAAAAATTATTACCTGTTAGACTGATTCTTGTTAATTCGGTTAAACTTTTGATAGATTCCGGTAGATAGGTAAGTGAATTTCTGTCCAGAAATAAATTATTGAGGTTGGTTAACTTGCTAAATTCTTCAGGAATTGTAATAAGTTTATTCCGTTCTGAACTCCATTGAGTTATTTTTTTCAAATTACCGACACAATCCGGTAGGGTTGTTAATTCATTTTCTCCTAGAAGTAGTTCTTTTAAGTTTGTTAATTTGCCTATTGCTTGTGGTAAGATAACTAACCTATTAGACCTTAAATCCAACTTACAAAGATTTTTTAATTTACCAATAGTTTTTGGTATAGTAGTAAGAGAATTATCATTTAGATAGAGCTCTTCTAAATTCACTAAATTACCTATTGTGTCAGGCAATCCTTTAAGTCGATTTCCACTCAAATTCAGCGTTTTTATCATGCATAATTTTTCTATGTTTTCAGGTAAGATGGTTAAGCTACTCATTGTTAAATTTAATGTACTCTGAAATCCTTGTAAGTTTTCAAATAGAGCAGAGAGGTTTTTGTTTCCTGAAAGACTGAGTTTTACTTCATTAAGGTTATTGAGAGATTCTGGCAATTGAGATATTAGATTTTTAGACAGGTCGAACCTTTGTAAGTTGGATAAATTTCCTACTGATTCAGGAATAGTAGATATCAAGTTTCTTGTTAGATTAAGTGTTTTTAACTTATTAAGTGTTCCCAAACTTTTGGGTAAATCAGTTAACTGATTGAAGCTCAGATTAAGGTTTTTTAGTTCTGAAAGCTTTTCCAAAGATTCTGGTAAGTTTGTTATCGAATTTCCTTTAAGATTAAGTGACTTTAAGTTTTTTAAACCAAAAATTTCTTCAGGAATTGTTTGTAAAGAGGAACATCCATTAATTGTTAACACTTCTAAATTTGTCAGATTTGAAAAGGACTGAGGTAAAGAACTAAGATTACAGCGTTGTAATCTTAGTTCTTTTAAATTCTCTAGTATTCCAATAGATTTGGGTAAAGAAGGTATACCTGTTATAATTAACCTTTTTGCATTCTCATTACTGTTAAGAGCTTCTTCTATAGAATAAAATGTATTGTTTTGGCTTAACAAATTTGAACTATTTTATATCAAATATTTTTATTGACAAATAACCCCATTACCTACTATAATATCTGTTCCATTATTAGTTTTTAAATCACATACTTCTTGAGGGATAGTGGTTAGTTGGTTACCTTCTAAATCTAATATGTCAAGATTAATTAGTTTTCCTATGTCTATAGGAATTGATGACAATTTATTATTGTTTAAGCGTAGTTCAATAAGATTAGTGAGGTTTCCTATCTCATTAGAAATAGATGTTAATTGATTATTTCCTAGTCCCAATGTATTAAGATTTGATAATTTATATATTTCTGTAGGAATAGCAGTTAACTTATTATCCCCTAGAGCTAGTATAATAAGTTTTGTAAGACTACCAATTGATGTCGGAACAACATTCAATTGATTATCTTTTATAGATAAGACGGTAAGATTGTTAAGAAAGCTAATATCGGGTGGTAGCACAGTGATTCCTTTGTCATTCATTCTCAAAGCAGTGACATATCCGTCTCCATCAATTAGTACGCCTTCCCAATTACCAATATCGTCATCATTAAGATCCCACCCAAGGGTATTACTGGAGTTAGTGTTGTAAATTCTTGTTAAAACGTTTCTTTGTAAAGTGGAAACATCAATTACCTTCACTATATATTCAACTATAGTTCCATCCTCGGCGGTTATCGTATATGTTACTGGATTATTAAAGTTTTGAGAACCCTCGGGAGATACTGTTGCATCTGGAGAAACTTCTATCCTGGGAACCATCGGGTTCACATCAGTGCCATTAGGTACAATAACAGAAATTATTTTTTTATTTTCATTAACAGCTCCCTGAATATCATCTATAAGTTGGCTATTATCATCTGCCATAAAGACGAAATTTAGTATTTGTTTTTGATCACTAGTAGCTATCCTTACTCTAACGGTATATACTACTTTAGAATCATCTTCGGCGGTAACTTCATAAACTACCGGGGTGGCGAAGTTCAGAGTACTACTTTTCCTAATAACCATAATCTTGGCTTTTGGGGAAATTTCTATAGTAGGTGTCAAAGCGGTTACATCGGTGCCATAAGGTACCATAACAAAGACAACTTTATTCTCTTGATTGATAATGCCATTAATATCCTGATTAAAAACATCGTTATCCACAGCTTTAAATATAAAGCTGATCAGTTCTTTTTCGCTACTCTTAGTTTCAGGTTGTGTGCCGTCATCTTTACTGCAATGCACTAGCAAAACAGAAATAAATACAATTAGTATATTTTTAATTTGTGTTTTCATTTTTATAGTTTTTTTGCTTATGTCTTATTAAAAAGGTATTTACTGACAAATAACCCCATTATCTATATTTATAACTGTTCCATAGTTGGTTTCTAAATCGCATACTTCCTTAGGAATAGTAGTTAACTGATTATTATTCAAGTATAAACGATCAAGTTTTATGAGCTGACCTATTTCTTTTGGAATCGCGGTTAGTTGATTGTCTTCCAGATATAATTGAGTAAGATTTATAAGAAACCCTTTTTGCACGGGAATTGAGGTCAGTTGATTGTTATTCAAGGATAACAAAGTAAGGCTTGTAAGTTGACCTATTTCTTCTGGGATTTCTTTTAATTGATTATTAAAAAGATGTAATCTAGTAAGGTTTGTAAGTTGACCTATTGCAGTTGGAATTTCCTTTAATTGATTCCCACTTAAGTATAACTCGGTAAGGTTTATAAGTTCATTGATCTCTGTAGGAACAGAAGCTAATTGATTAGTAGAAAGGTATAGGTATTCAAGGTCGTTAAGTAGGCCTATTTCTGGTGGAATTTCTTTTAATTGATTATTAAACAGAGATAATTCAGTAAGGTTTGTAAGCTGGCCAATTTCTGCAGGAATAACATTTAATCGATTACCACTTAAACCTAATCTTGTAAGGTTTGTAAGCTGGCCAATTTCTTCGGGAATGGTACTTAATTGATTATCATCTAGATATAATTCGTAAAGATTTGTGAGCTGGCCTATTTCTTCAGGAACCGAGCTAAGTTGATTATTATGTAGTAATAAATATTCAAGTTTTATAAGTTGATCTATTTGAGGTGGTATTGCGGTTATTGATTTATTGTCTATACTCAACTCACTTATGTATCCATCTCCGTCAACGTCTACACCATCCCAGTTACTTATATCAGAATCATTAAGATCCCACCCAAGGGTATTGCCAGAATTGGCATTATAAATTGCAATTAAAGCAGTTCTTTGTGAAGTAGAAACATTTATTACAGTTATCACATATTCAACTTTAGAACCATCTTGGGCTGTTAAGGTATAAGTTACTGGGTTGGTAAAATCTTGAGAACCTTCCGGTGTTATTGTAGCATCAGGAGAGACCACAATGTTAGGTTCCAAAGTAGTTGTATTGGTGCCATTTGGTACAGTAACAAAAATGGTTTTGTTGTTTTCATCAACAACTCCCTCAATATCATCGTTGAGTTGTCCATTAGCATTTACCATAAAAACAAAGCTTAGTATTTGTTTTTGATCACTGGGAGTTATTGTTATTGTGGCTGTATATGTTTCTTTAGTACCATCTTCGGCCGTTATCTCATAAAATACCGGGTTGGTAAAATCCTGAGAGCCTTCAGGAGCTATTGTAGCATCAGGAGAAACTACAATAGTAGGTTCTAAAGCAGTTATGTTTACGCCATTGGGCACAACAATAGAGACTGTTTTATTATTCTGGTCGATTGTACCATTAATATCCTGATTAAAAACGTTGTTATCAGAAGCTTTAAATATAAAACTGATCAGTTCTTTTTCGCTACTTTTAGTTTTCGATTGTGTATCATCATCTTTATTGCAATACACTAGTAAAACAGAAATAAATACAATTAGTATGGTTTTACATTGTGTTTTCATTTTTATAGTTTTTTGTTTACATCTTTTCGAGAAATGTGTTTACTGACAAATCACCCCATTATCAACGATTATATTTGTTCCATAATTAGTTTCTAAATCACATACTTCTTTAGGGATACTGTTTAGTTGATTTTCACTCAAGAATAAGCGATCAAGTTCTATGAGTTGACCTATTTCAATCGGAATAGCAGTTAGTTGATTCTTACCCATAATTAATTCTCTAAGTTTTACGAGGTCGCTGATTTCTATTGGGACGGAAGTTAGTTGGTTGTTCTGTAAATACAATCTAGTAAGACTGCTAAGGCTCCCTATTTCTATAGGAATTGAACTCAGTTGGTTATTAGTCAAGGATAAGGATTTAAGATTTGTAAGGTTGCCTATTTCGGGAGGGACAGTACTTAATTGATTAGCATCCAGAGATAAAAATCTAAGATTGCTAAGTTGACCTATTTCTGGGGGGATAACACTCACCTGATTTTCATTCAGGTATAGCCCATCGAGATTGCCAAGGTTTCCTATCTCTACCGGAATGGTAGTTAACTGGTTATTATGAATACTTAAGTTCTCAAGGCTGATAAGTTGGCCCATTTCCGCCGGAATAGCAGTTAGTTGATTATTATTCAGATCTAAATTTTCCAGACTTGTAAGTTGCCCAACCTGTATAGGAATTGTCTTTAATTGATTATCTCTTAAGCCTAATTCTGTAAGGCTCGTAAGCTGACCGATCTCAATCGGAAGAACGGTTATTTGATTTTCGTTCAAGTATAAATTGTCAAGGTGAACTAATTTTCCTATCTCAGGAGGCAGTACACTTATCTTTTGACTAATCATGTTTAAGATAGTGATGTAGCCATCACTATTGGTCTCTATACCTTCCCAGTTATTTATATCGGAGTCGTTAAGGTCCCAACCAAGAATATTGCCAGGGTTGGTGTTGTATATTTTGGTTAAAATAAATTTTTGTAAATCTAAAATACTTATAACTGTTACTTCATATTCAACCTGAGTACCATCCTCAGCAGTTATGATATAATTTACTGTATTGGTAAAGTCCCGGGAGCCTTCTGGAGTACTTGTGGCTCCCGGTGAAACTTCTATGACAGGTAATAATGCTATTATATTAGTGTCATTAGGTACGGTAACAGAGACCGTTTTATCATTTTGGTCTATGATACCATTAATATCTTGAATAAGAGAACTGTTGTCAGAAGCTTTAAATATAAAACTGGTCAATTCTTTTTCATTACTCTTAGTTTCAGGTTGTACATCGTCATCTTGATTACAATACACCAGTAAAACAGAAGTGAATACTATCAATATGTTTTTAAGTTGTGTTTTCATCTTTTTTGATATATCAAATGTTGTAAAAATAGTTACTGACAAGTCACTCCATTGTCTATATATATAACTGTTCCATCATTGGTTTCTAAATCACATACTTCCTTGGGGATAGTAATCATTTGATTATCATTTAGATATAATTGAGTAAGGTTCGTAAGATTTCCTATTTCTGGTGGAACAGAAGTTAGTTGATTATTGCGAAAGCTTAAAAATCCAAGATTTGTTAGATCTCCTATTTCTGTAGGAATAGCAGTTAATTGATTATTACGAAGGTTTAAATATTGAAGTTCACTAAGCCGACTCAATTCTGCAGGGATAGTAGTTAGCTGGTTAAAATTCAAATATAAAAGATTAAGGTTTTTAAGGTTACTGATTTCGGTTGGAATGGACTCTAATAAATTAAAACTAATACTTAATGTCTTAAGATTGGTAAGTTGTCCTACTTCTTGTGGAATAGAAGTCAATCGATTAGTATTCAAAATCATAAATTCAAGATTGACCAACTGACCAATCTCCTTCGGAATAGAAGTTAATTGGTTATTATTCAGTTGTAATTGATCGAGACTGCTAAGCTCCCCAATTTCTGGTGGAATAGAGGTTAGTTGATCATTATAATCCAGAAATAGTTTTCTAAGTTTTTTGAGTTGACCAATCTCTGCCGAAATTTCAGTTAATTGATTTCTACTAAGATATAGGTATTCAAGATTAGTAAGCTGACCAATTTCTGATGGGATAGCAGTTAGTTTATTATTATTTAGATATAATGTATTAAGCTTTGTAAACTGATCAATTTCTTTTGGCAATACACTAATATTTTTACTATTAAGACTAAGAGCAATTACGTATCCACTTTCATCAATAGTTACATTTTCCCAGTTGTTTATGTCGGGATCGCTAAGATCCCACCCGAGTGTATTGTCAGAATTAGCATTATAAATTGCGGTTAAAGCGGTTCTTTGTTCTTCTAAAATATCTTCTGCAACCGTAACGGTCACTATATAGTCACTTTGTGTACCATTTTGAGCGGTTACTGTATACGTTATTGGGTTGGTAAAGTCCTGAGAACCTCTAGGAGAAATTGTAGCATCAGGAGAGACTGCCATGGTAGGTGCCAAATCCGTTACATCGATACCATTAGGTACAGTAGCAGAGATTGTTTTATTGGTTTGGTCTATTGTACCATTAATGTCCTGTTCAAGGGCATTGTTATCTGAAGCTTTGAAAATAAAACTTGTCAGTTCTTTTTCATTACTCTTTGTTTCAGCTTGTGTGTCGTCACCTTTACTGCAATACACCAGTAAAACAGAGGTAAATACAATTAGTATAGTTTTAAGTTGCTTTTTCATTTTATTACTTTTTTTAGATATTATTGTCTGTTTTAAAAAATAAAAGGTGCATCTGCATTTATTTTTTTATCAAAAAATTCCTGAAACTCTTTTTTTGCCTGAGAAAGCACCAAATGGTGATTGCCAGCTACCACCAAATAATTTTTATCTTTCTTGATGATTTTTTCTATATAGTTTAAGTTTATCAGGTATGATTTATGTAGCCTGTAAAACCCAAATTCTTTCAAAGTTTTTTCAAAATGGTTAATCTCATTTTGCAATATGATACTTGATTTGTTTTTTATGCATATCACTGTGTTTTTCCCATAAGCCTCGCAGTAAATCACATCTTCTATATAAAAAAAATCAAACTTAATATGGGAGTGTTTTTTTTGCATCTTCTTTAGTAATATTGGGGAAATCACATGTGGTATTTACTCCACTTAATTGCATATCACTCCAGCATCCAATACAATAGTAGTTCCTGTATTTTGAAGTTCACAAACTGCTTGAGGAATGCTGGTTAATAAATTGTTTTCGAGACTTAGCGTGCTAAGATTATTCAAGTTGCTTAATTCTTCAGGGATTTCTGTAAGTTGATTATTTGATAAATACAAATAATCAAGACCTGACAAGTTTCCTAATAAAGATGGTATGGTTGTTAATAAATTATTTTTTAAGCTTAAAGTATTCAATGTCTCAAGGTCACCAAACTCTTCTGGAATATTCGTTAATAAATTCTCATCTATGAACAAGAACTGAAGTGAAACAAGTTTATTTATGTCTATTGGTATCGTATTTAATGAATTATCATTCAAAGACAAAAATTCTAGCAAAGCGAGATTAGCTATAGTAGCAGGGATATTGCTAAGTGAATTATGGCTTACATCAAAACGAATGAGGCTTTCAAGATTTCCGATAGTCACCGGTAATGTGTTAATCAAATTATTATTTATGAAGAATGAACTAAGACTTGTTAGCCTACCTATTTCTGGCGGCAATTCTACGAATTGATTATTTTCGATGTTTAGTTCAGTTAAATTTACTAACTCACCTATTTCGGCAGGTAACGTTTCAATAGAATTTCTTTCTAATGTTAAATATGTCAGATTTGTAAAATTCCCTATTTCTGGAGGAATAATAGTGAGTCCATAACTATAAAAATCTAATTCGGAGACAGTTCCGTCGGTATGTAACACAACATTTTTCCAGGATTGCATGGAGGTGTCGTTAAGGTCCCAATCAAAAACACCAGGGTTTGCATTATAGATTGCTACCAATCCTCTGTAATTATACCCAAGAATATCGCAGGTAACTTGAGGGTCTTTACTAATATTTGTCCCTTCGTTTTCTAAATTACACACCTCCTGGGGAATTTGCGTAATAGCATTGTTTTTAATATACAAGTACTCCAGATTTGTTAATTCACCATACTCCCACGGGATCTCTGTCAATAAATTATCATCTAAGTTTAAAGTAGCAAGATTAATAAGATCACCTATTTCCTCAGGCACGTTTTTTAAAAGATTTTTAGAGAGATCTAATATCTCTAGCGATGTCATTTTTCCCATTTCTGCTGGTAATGTTTCTATAGAATTTTTATGTGCAATAAATGCGGTTAACTTATTTAGTTTTTCGATACCTTCTGGCAATGACTCTAATACATTGCTACCCACATGAATATTAGTAAGAGTAACCATTTTACCTATTTCGGACGGGAGTTTTTTTAATTTGTTATTTTCCAAGTCTATCTCTGAAATTTTGCCTAGGCTGGTTATTTCATTGGGTAATGTAGTTATCTGATTATTACTAAGGATTAGCCGATCAAGTAGATTTAAATTTCCTACTTCTGAAGGAATATTTATAAGATCACTGTTGTTTAAAATAAGCTCTGTTACCCGTCCGTTACTTTGAATGACACCTTGCCAGCTTTTCATAGTTACATCGGTAACATCCCAACCTAGTTTGTTATTCGGATTAGCATAAAAAATTGTTTTTACAATTTTGTAGTCTATTGCTTCATTTACAGATTCTTCGGTCTGCTCATCATCCTTTCCACAGGATAAAAAGAATATCCCCAAAAAGTACAGTAAACAAATAGTTAATACTTGGCTTTTCATTCTCTTCAAAAATTAAATTTAGGTTGAAATTATCGCAACAAGAATGAAAACCGAAAAGATAATTTATAACTGGGTGGTGGGTAATTTATATGTGGTAAAAATTTAAAACAAGTGGTATTCTGTAGACTGAGTAGGTTATATTTTATTCAATAGTTTAATAAATTCATCTTTTTTTCTTCTGGAAATATCAATACGGTGGTCATCGGTCATAATTACGTAACCCCCTTCACCTTTAATATATTTTTGTATGTGGTCTAAATTAATAAGAGAAGAGTGGTGTACTCTGCAAAAGCCAGAGTCTACCAGAATACTTTCAAAATGTTTTAAGTTTTGAGAGATGGTTTGTCTAGACCTATCCTTTACATGTAATGTAGTATAGCTACCTTCTGCAATGCAACAAATAATATCGCGTACATTATAAAAGTCAATTCCTTCTGTGGTTGGAACCGCCAGTTTTTCGATTCTTCCATTATGATGCTGCATATTCTGAAATACTGACTGGTATCTATACGGGTTAGGTTTTTTGCCAAGGCGTTCTTTAGCTCTTTCTACTGCTAATCTTAAGTCATCTATATCTACTGGTTTGAGGAGATAATCCAGCGCACTAAAACGTACTGCTTTTATGGCATATTGATCGTAAGCTGTTACAAAAATAACCTCAAAAGTCAGCGGAGGAGCCTGTTTAAGAAGATCAAAACCCGACATTCTAGGCATTTGGATGTCTAAAAACACCAATTGTGGGTTTATTTCTTTAATTGCTTTTATACCTTCTTCGGGTGTTGCATATACCCCTTCTATAGAAATATTAGGACAATGCTTTTCTACGGTAAGCTTTAAGGCTTTTCTTGCATCAATTTCATCATCTATAATAATTGCCTGTATCATCTTTAATTAATTATAGGGATATTTATTTCCACGCGGGTTCCTAATGCTTTATTTACTGTATCCTTTAAATCTACAATACTAACTAATTTTTCCCATCCTTTTTTACTAAGTAACCTTAAACGGTCTTCTGTAATTTTCATTCCCATAGATTTTGATTTTAGGACAGATTTATCAAGTAACTGCGCTGCTTTTTCACGTCCCACACCATTATCTTCAATAATACAATACAACATAGCATTTTTATCTTCCTTTATCAGGATTTTAACAACGCCGGCCTCATCTTTTTCTTTATGCATAATACCATGCAAAATAGCGTTTTCAACAAAAGGTTGTAAAATCATTGATGGTAAATAAGTATCATCAGCATCAATGGTTTCGTCTATAGCTATATGGTAATTAATTTTACCTTTAAAGCGTAATTTTTCCAATTGAATATATGACTCTAAGAGCTCTGTTTCCTTTTTTAAAGAAACAGTAGGATGTTCAGCATTTTCGAGAATCAACCGAATTAATTTTGAAAACTTGGCTAGATATTTTGAAGCGTTCTCATTATTGTTTTCTAAAATCATTAGGTTAATTGAGTTCATGCAATTAAATAAAAAATGGGGATTGATCTGTGCACGTAAGGCTTTCATTTCAAGCTCGCTTACCTTTTGTTTAAAGTGTACTTCATTTATTTTTTTGTCTTTTTCTGATAAAAGCCGTTGATTCTTTAATTTTTGCCTGTTATTATAGATGATAGACGTCCCCAAGAGAAATATCAATATGAAACCACCAATAAATGCTTTTTTTATGGTAGACTCCTTTTGTATTTCTTTTTCCTGCAATTGTTTTTCTTTAGCTAAAAGAGCTATTTGTTGGTCTTTTTTTTGGGTTTCGTATTTGATTTTAATCCCATTGATCAAACGTTGTGTTTCTTTGTTTAGCAAACTGTCATTTAAATCACTGAAGTTTTTTTGATGCTCAAAAGCTTTTAAATAATTCTGTTCCTTGAAATGTACTTGAGCTGAATTTTTATAAATATCTTTCAATTGGAATTTAGCATTAATACTCCGGGCGACTTTCTCTGCTTCTACAAGATAGTTTTTAGCAGTAGCATGGTCATTCTTTTTCAAATAAATTATTCCCATCTGTTTCAGACTATAGATATTATCTATTTTGTAGGGTAACCCTTCTCTAATACGCAAAGCTCTCATTCCATAACTCAGAGCTTTGTCATAGGCTTTCTTCTTAATGTACAGATTTCCGAGATTTTCTAGATCAAAAGCAACAAATCTCTCATTGCCACTTTCCTCATCAATTTTCAGTGCTTTTAAATAATATTTTTCTGCCGTTTCCAACTCTCCCTTTTCTCCATAAAGGTTTCCAAGATTCATTAAAACATCTGTGTTCAAGCTATCAGTCAAAAGTACTCTCTCAAACATTCTTTGTGATTCATCATATTGTTTTGCCTTTTTTAAAACAATTGCAATATTATTAAGAGCCTCATTAATACTTGATTGATCTTTTTTCTGTTCATGAATTTTTAACGCACGATAGAGTAACTCAACGGCTTTTTCGTAATTGCCAATATTTTGGTATACCGAGCCCATTTGAAACAACCCGTGCGAAACTTTGATCGAATCTCCAACAGTAGAATAATGTCCTACAAAAGTTTGAAGGTGATCTAGAGCATCTGAATATTGCCCAGTATATCTAGCAATAGTACCATAGTAAAACTGAGAATAAGCAATACCACTGCTATCATTTAATTTTTCGGAATAAATCCTGAGGCTATCAGCATAACTTTTGGCCTGCTCCAATTGAGAAGAATTGATATACTGCCAACTGATTTTTCCATAAAGTTCCATTTTAATTGTGTCTACTTTAGTTTCTAGTATCAACTTGCTAATACTATCAACCTTCCTTTGTAATTGGGCAAAAGAAAAAGTGCTGGATAAAAGGCATACTCCAAAAAGTAAAAACATAGAGTTGATATTACGGTATTTTTTAATTTTCATAGTCAAACTTATTATAATAAACACATTTATTCAATACCAAATGTAAACAAATAAGGGCAAATAAATGAGAAGTATTACGCTGTAAATTAACATATTAGAGGTGTTTTGAAGAACAGTAAAAACACTTGTTTTAAAAACAGACCATTTATAAATTAAAACAAGCCATTTATAAATTTTAACTTTTGAAATATTTCATGAAAAATCTCTATGAAAAGTGTGTTTACTAAATTAAGGTAGAGAAGCAAGAGGGTAACGGGTGGTAAACAATTATCTAAAATTAAATCAACTTATTTTCATCTTCAGAAGCGCCATATCCTCGCTAACCTTTTTCTCAACTACTCGTGCGTAAATTTGAGTTGTAGCTAGTTTAGTGTGACCTAACAATTTTGAAACCGTTTCGATAGGAACACCGTTGCTCAAAGTAACGGTAGTTGCAAATGTATGTCTGGCCATATGAAAGGTAAGGTTCTTTTTAATATGGACAGGTCTGCAATTTCCTTTAAATAGCTGTTCAGTTTTTGGTTATAAAGCTTTGGAAGAAGGTTTGTGTTACTTTGGGTTATGAAGTGGTTTTTATATTTATCGACTAAGGCTTGCGCTTGATGCAATAACGGAATTTTAAATGGGATGCCTATTTTAACTCTATCGGCCATTATCCAAGGATTACCGTCTATTCCAATTACAATATTGTCGCTAGTCAACTCTACAATATCACTATATGAGATACCGGTATAACAACTAAAAACGAATAAATTGGGCTTGATCCTTGATCCACTTTCATCTCAGGCTTAAGTTAATTAAAAAAGCCTCTCCAAGTTTATATGGAAAAGCTTCTCATCGGTTTACTACGAAACCACTCACGCAAAAGCGTGAGACAACACAACATTTTTAATTGCCAAAAAAAGCTTCAATAAAAATTGAAGCTTTTGCAATTTTGCGGTCTGGACGGGACTCGAACCCGCGACCCCCTGCGTGACAGGCAGGTATTCTAACCAACTGAACTACCAGACCAAAGCCTTATTGCGGATGCAAATATACACCTCATTTTAATACTCGCAAATGTTTTTTTTGTTTTTTTTCATTTATATTTTTTTTGTTTAGACAAATTTCTGTCTTTCAATAAAATAGGTAGTTAGTATTTTGTCAAATTCTTTAGTGGTATCTGCTTCAACATATTTTATACCATATTGAGCACATTTCATTTTCAAATCATAAAAATAAGAAGACACCTCCTTTTGATAATTATCTTTTATATTATCTGCATATAGATTGATAAAATCACCTGTTTCTACATCTACAAATCGGGTTGGTCGATTACTGAAATCGAAATTCAATTCTTTTTCACTGTCGTAAGTATGAAAAAGAATAACTTCATGCTTATTATATTTTAAGTGTCTGAGCGCTTCAAATAATTTTTCGGGATTGGATGAAGCTTGTAACATATCGGTAAATAAAAATATTAGTGACCTTCTATGTATTTTCTCAGCTATTAAATGCAAAAATTTAAAAGTATCAGTGTTTTTACCACTTGATGTATGCAGTATGGTTTTATTGAGAGTGTTAAGAAGCATCTGATGATGTCTTTCACTACCTTTTTCTGGAGCATAATAATCATATTCATCGCTATAGATACTAAGACCTATGGCATCACGTTGTTTTTTAAGAATATTCATCAAACAAGCTGTAGCAAGAACTGAAAAACTGATCTTATTCAAAGACTCTAAATGATGTTCTTTTACAGTAGGATAATGCATTGAGGAAGAGTTATCGATAATGATATGGCACCTCAGGTTTGTTTCTTCTTCGTATCGTTTGGTAAACAACTTATCTGTTTTGGCGAAAAGTTTCCAATCAATATGTTTAGTGCTTTCGCCATTATTATACACTTTATGTTCTGCAAATTCTGCAGAAAACCCATGAAAAGGACTTTTGTGCATACCAGAAATAAAGCCTTCTACCACCTGTTTTGCAAGTAGCTCTAGATTAGTGAATCCACCAGTTTTATTGATCTCTTTTTGTATATCCATGATGTTAATCTGAAAGATAAGGGTCTATATGAATTGATTGATGTTAACAATATACGTAATACAGAATAGTAATCATAAAAAAAGGCTTGACCATTGATCAAACCTTTTTTTATTTGAATTGAATTTTCTTACAAAAGTGAATCCAATGCTTCTGCGTATACATTTTTAGGAGAAACTCCTACCTGACGACCTACTACTTCTCCATTTTGAAACACTAAAACGGTTGGGATATTTCTTACTCCATATTTAGCAGCGAATTCTTGATTAGCATCAACATCTACTTTTCCTACAATAGCTTTGCCATCGTATTCGTCGCTAATTTGTTCAATGATTGGGCCTACCATTCTACAAGGACCACACCAAGCAGCCCAAAAATCAACTAATACAGGTTTATCACTTTTAAGTACTACTTTGTCAAAAGTAGCATCGGTTATTTCTAGTGCCATAGTTTTATTATTTAAAAAATTCTTATTTATTTTTAATATTCACAAAATTAGTCAATTATTCTACCAAAGCTTACACTCATAATATTTGTTTTGACTATTGAGTCATTAAATTTTCTGATACCAAAGGTAAAATAAAATTAAAGATTTAAAATATAATTTAGTTTATGCACTATGAAAAGTAAGAAAAGAGGAGGTATTCTAACTAATAAAAGAATTTTTTTTAAATAAGATTAACTTATATTTATGAGTATTTATAAAGGGTTGGGAGAGAAATCTAACCGTCTTAATTGTAATTTTTTTAGAAACATTTTGCAATTTTGAGGATTCATATAAGTTCTTCTACCTCTATGATAAACAACAACCGAGATCATATCTGTTTAGTAGAATGTCATACAGAAAAGAACTTTATGTTATTGATATTAAGTTGTTCAAAGGCGATGTTTTTAAATATAATTGGTTTTACTATAATTTCAAAAAAACAGAAGAGATTCAAGAGATATTGCAAGAACAGTCTTAATGGGAATGAAGCTTTTACTTTTTTTAAAGCTGAAAAACTGAGAAATGAATAACTAGTTTTTCTATCAATTCAATTTATAATACACCGCATCATTTTCTAAAGCAGCAAGCAATTCTGGTGAGATATTTACTTTTTGTTTTCTGCTAGGCATATGTAATTTTAATTTTTCTGCCATTTCGAATATTACAAAATTTAAAGTATGATTACCAGAGTGATCAGTTAATAAATTCTTTAAACCATCAATTCTGTCATCAGAAAGATCATTAATGTCAAGTTGGATCGTTAATTTCCTTGCATAGGTTTCCATTACATCATGTAATAACTGAAAACTGTTAAATTGTATTCTGGGATCTCCTTTTTTACCAGTATCACGATTAACCCAGCCTTCTTTTATAAATGCTTTTGCATATACAAATGTACTTTTTACGAGAAAAGGTCTATGTTTAAGATAATCCTCGCCAAAAATTCTAAATTCATGTGCGGTATTATAATCTTCTATAGAAAAAGTAGCCCAGCCTTTACCGTTTTTTGAAGTGCGGTGTTCTACATTTGTAATTACGCCACCAAAAGAAATTTCTTTATTGACGTTACTTTCCAAATCTGCAAAGTGAAGAAGAGTTCCGTTACAAAAATATTTCATTTCGTATTTAAAATCATCAAGCGGATGTCCAGAAAGGTATATTCCTACCACTTCTTTTTCCCGAGCCAGTTTTTCCATTGTACCCCATTCTTCACAAGGAGGAACTATAGGTTCTGGGATTTGCACATCACTGGCTTCTCCAAATAAACTTACTTGTGATGAATTCTCACTTTCTTGATATTTGGATCCATAGCGCATCGCTTTTTCTAGAAATGTGACTCCATCACCTTCTTCGTGAAAATATTGTCCTCTATGGGTGTCAGTAAAAGAATCGAATCCTCCTGCAAGAGCTAAACTTTCGAATGCTTTTTTATTTGCTGCACGAAGATCAATGCGCTTGGCAAGATCAAAAATAGATTTATAAGGGCCTTCTTCTTTTCGATTTTCAACAATTGTTGCCACCGCTCCTGTGCCTACTCCTTTTATAGCTCCCATTCCAAAACGAACCGCACCATCTTTGTTAACAGAAAATTTACGATAGGATTCGTTTACATCAGGACCCAAAACATCTAGCTTCATACGTTTACATTCTTCCATGAAGAATGTAACTTGTTTAATATCATTCATATTGTTAGACAGTACGGCAGCCATATATTCTGCGGGATAATGCGCTTTAAGGTATGCTGTTTGATATGCGATCCAGGCGTAACATGTAGAGTGAGATTTGTTAAAAGCATAGGCTGCAAAAGCTTCCCAGTCTTTCCATATTTTTTCTAATCTATCCTCGGCATGACCTTTGGCAGATGCTTGAGAGATAAACTTGGGTTTCATCTTATCCAGAACCGCTTTTTGTTTTTTACCCATTGCTTTACGTAGTACATCAGCTTCACCTTTGGTAAAATCGGCAAGTTTTTGGGAAAGTAACATTACTTGCTCCTGGTATACTGTAATTCCGTAGGTTTCTTTCAGGTATTCTTCGCAAGCCTCAAGATCATAAATAATTTCTTCGGTACCGTGTTTTCTATTGATAAAACTGGGGATATATTCTAGAGGTCCAGGACGATATAAGGCGTTCATTGCAATAAGATCTGCAAAAACGGTAGGCTTTAATTCCTTCATGTATTTTTGCATCCCAGGGGATTCATATTGGAACACTCCAACAGTTTCTCCTCGTTGGAACAATGCATATGTCTCTTCATCATCCAGAGGAAAGTTTTCAGGATCGAGTTCTACTCCATGTTTTGCTTTTACAATTTTAACGGTATCCTTGATTAGTGTCAATGTCTTTAATCCCAGGAAATCCATTTTTAGTAAGCCTGCATTTTCTACTACAGAGTTATCAAACTGAGTACAGTACATATCAGAATCCTTTGCCAAAGCAACGGGAACGAATTTGGTAATATCATCTGGTGTAATAATCACCCCACAGGCATGAATTCCTGTGTTTCTAACAGATCCTTCTAGTACACGTGCCTGATTTAGAGTTTCTGCTTCAAGATCACTACCTTCTGCAATATTTAGGAGCTCATTGACCTTTTCTAATTCATCACTTCTAAACTTTTTCTTTAGCACTGCTTCATCAACACCAAAAATCTTTCCTAGCTTAGACATATTAGGAATAAGTTTGGCAATTCGATCCGCATCGCCAAGAGGTAAGTCTAGTACTCGAGCAGTATCTCGTATAGAGGACTTTGCTGCCATTGTACCATAAGTAATGATTTGTGCTACCTGATTAGCACCATATTTTTCTATTACATAGTCCATTACGCGACCACGACCTTCATCATCAAAATCGATATCGATATCTGGCATACTTACACGATCCGGATTAAGAAAACGCTCAAAAAGTAGGTCATACTTTACAGGGTCTAGATTGGTGATCCATAAGCAGTAAGCTACAGCTGATCCTGCTGCAGATCCACGCCCAGGACCTACAGAAACATCCATGCCTCGTGCGGCTCTGATAAAATCCTCCACAATAAGGAAATATCCGGGATATCCCGTTTTTTCAATTACTTTTAATTCAAAATCCAGACGTTCATCAATTTCTGGAGTAATTTCATCATATCTTTTTTTAGCACCTTCATATGTGATATGCCTCAGGTATTTGTTTTCTCCGCGTTTACCTCCATCAATCTGGTCTTCTTCAAACTGAAACTCTGCAGGAATATCAAAAGCAGGAAGAAGTACATCTCTGGCAAGCTCAAAAGGTTCGACTTTATCAATGATCTCCTGAATATTTATAATCGCTTCTGGTAAATCTTTGAATAACGCCTTCATCTCTTCTTGAGTTTTGAAGTAATATTCTTGATTTGGTAGACCATATCGATATCCTCTACCGCGACCGATAGGGGTAGCTTGTTTTTCACCATCTTTCACACATAATAAAATATCATGGGCATTAGCATCTTCTTTTTCACAATAATAAGTATTGTTAGATGCTACGGTCTTGATATTATGCTTTTTTGCAAATTCGATGAGTACTTGATTTACTCTGTTCTCATCTTCCTGATTATGACGCATAATCTCAATATACAAGTCGTCACCAAATTCTTGATGCCACCACAAAAGCGCTTCTTCAGCTTGTTTTTCACCAATATTTAAAACTTTACTTGGTACTTCTCCATATAAGTTTCCAGTGAGAACAATAATATCCTCTTTATACTGTTGTATAACCTTTTTGTCAATTCTGGGGATATAATAAAACCCATTTACAAAAGCAGTAGAGGACATCTTGGCTAGATTGTGATATCCATTTTTATTTTTGGCTAACAATACGATTTGATATCCATTATCTTTTCTGGATTTGTCGGTGTGATTTTCGCAAACAAAAAACTCACATCCCACAATAGGCTTTATTTCTATTCCTTCGGGTTGCTGTCCATTTTCTATAGCTTCTGCATTTGCAGCTTTTACACTTTTATTGTGATTAGCAACGCCTTGAACAAAATGGAATGCTCCCATCATGTTTGCATGATCGGTCATAGCAACGGCATTCATCTTGTGTTTTGCCGTAATTTTAATTAGATCAGGAATACTGGTTGTTGATTGAAGTACTGAGAATTGAGTATGATTATGAAGGTGTGCAAAATTAGCTTCTTCTAGAGCTGCAATGTTATTATTTATCTCTTCCTGAGATAGATAGGATGATCCTTGTTTGGTAAGAGCTTCCTGTATTTTTTGCGAAGCCTTTTTGAGATTAATATGCTTTAAACCGATAAGTTGGATCGGTTCTGGGTGCGCTTCATTAAAATTTTGAAAGTAATCTGATTCTACATCAAGTTCTTCTAGTGTAAAAACTTGTTTACGAATTAGCTCAAGAAAACATCGCGTAGTAGCTTCTACATCGGCAGTAGCATTATGGGCTTCTCCAAAAGCAACACCAAAAAGATGTTGATGTAACTCAGTAAGTGTTGGAAGCTTAAATTTACCACCACGACCACCTGGGATTTGGCAAAGCAAAGCAGTGGTTTCTGTACAAGTATCAAGAACCGGAAGATTTTGTAAATCGTTTTCTACCCCTAAGCGATAGAATTCGGCCCCCATTATATTAACATCAAAACCAACATTTTGCCCTACAACAAACTTAGTCTTTGATAGTGCTACATTAAATTTTTCAAGAACTTCTTCTAGTGTAATACCATCTTGTTCTGCTAATTCTGTAGAGATACCATGAATTTTTTCGGCATCATATGGAATGTTAAACCCATCAGGTTTTACTAGATAATCTTGATGTTCGATACAATTTCCCATAGCATCATGTAATTGCCATGCAATTTGGATACATCTTGGCCAATTATCTGTGTCGCTAATAGGGGCATCCCATCGTTTTGGTAACCCGGTGGTTTCAGTATCAAAAATTAAGTACATAAAAAGAAGTATTTCTAGAAAATCATCCCTTACAAAGGAGATTCAAAAATAACCAAAATCAAGAATTCATTTTTCAAAAGTTATCCTTAATTATTAACTAGTTCTTTTTTAGTTAATTATGGAGATGAAATACAATCAATAAAAAAGCTTAGGAGAATCAATTCTCCTAAGCTTTAGATACATATTTATGCTCTTTTAATGCTTAATTAATGATTACGAGGAGACCCAATTTGAGTACCAATTATACTTGCTCCTGGTTGTGTGATTACAGGACAATTAATAATTGCTCCTGTTGCTGTTAATAAATCAGATAATGAATTAGCTAAAGGACTTGGGTTTGCATTTCCTCTAAAAGG
Source organism: uncultured Aquimarina sp. (assembly GCA_947498785.1). Classification (GTDB taxonomy): domain Bacteria; phylum Bacteroidota; class Bacteroidia; order Flavobacteriales; family Flavobacteriaceae; genus Aquimarina. The sequence continues at coordinate 26,265 of CANMLS010000033.1, forward strand.
GATTAAAGTACCCTCTGCTAAAAGTTGATTGATTTGATCAAAACTTCTTAGGATTGGACGCTCTGATTCTGGAACTGTAAACTCAGTGATATGAGCATCCCACATAGGAGCATATCTTTTGTCACTAGGATCAATTGGAAATGTATTTGTAGGATCCTGTATTTGTCGATCGCTTAAAGAAGCTGAATTTAAACCTTGTACTCCAAAACCATCAGTGTCTGTAGTTCTACCATTAGCTGTAGGGCTAAAGGGTAGCATAGAACCTCCTGGGAATAATCCAAATGTTGGTAAGTTAGCCAATCTTGGTGCAAAAACGCCTAATTCGATAGTGGCAGGTCCTGGGTCAGAAGTATCTGTTACAATATGGAAATAGTAAGGGCTACCATTGTGCCATCCGTCCAAAAGTTGCATTACAACAGATGCTTGGTCTATCGCAAGGTTTGGATTGTTTAGATCATCTTCTTGAGCAGGGCCATTACCATCTGGATGAGGAATTCTATCGTGAATACCAGTGCTATTAGCTACTAATTGAGCATTAATTACAACGCCACTGGGTAAAACCACATACGAAGACCATTCTGCGCTTGCAATAGCTCCAGGGTTAACTTCTGCAGGTGGAAAACCAAATAATAATCCATCTGCTGATGTTCCACTCGTTACTAAAGACCTTTTAGGTGAAAAATCTACAGATCCTTCAAAAACAAGTCTTCCTTTACGAGTGAAATAAGCGTTTTGTTCACCTCCTGATCCAATTGATGCTGCCATTCTAGGTGAGAAAATAACACCTAATTTTTTAGCCATTTTTTTGTCAGATGCTTCGGTTATAACATAATAACCTTTTCTGTGGCTTCCATCAGACAGAGTTTCCCAACCTTGAAACATAGGGAATCTTGCTGTAGGTCCAGCAGGAACTATTGATCGATCTATTCGATAGTCAATACCTAATACACTAGGCAGAAAGACGTTTTGTTCTGAAGTAAAAGTAAGTGCTGGACGGAATACGTTATATGGAATTCCTCCATCTCGTCGAATACTATTTAGTAATAGTTTAGCTTCTTTTAAGGCTTTAAAAGATTTAAAAGATTTTGAACCTGCTACTGATTGATCTTCAGTTATTACATTATCGTCATTATTACAGGCTGAAAATAGTATAGTAGCAAATAGACTTAAGAATATTATTCTAAAATTTTTCATATCATGTTTTTTTAATTTTTTGTGTCTTTAAAAAAACAATTGGCCAATCGTTTTAAGAGTATCAAAATATTCTTTATGTTTTGATGTTAATTGAGACGACAGCAATATTTCATACTTACAGAGAAAAAAAATAAAAAATATTAGAATTTATAAACGTTATGTGTTCAATTCGATAAAAAAACATTGGTTTTATTGGTCTTTTGAAAGAATATGATTTAAGCACAAAACATAATATAAAAGATGATTTTTGCAATTAATTAACATAATTTTTGTGCTTTATAAATGGAATAGAAAAACGTAAATGTTAGATAGCTAACATATTAGAGCATGTTTTTGAGGAATCTAATTTGTGATCCGAGCACAAAATTATTTTAGAACATATAAAAAACGATATTTGAAGTTTTGGTTCTTTAAAATTAAAAAGCGCTCAATTATAATTGAGCGCTTTTCGTCAAAGTTGAGTAATGCTTAGGGGTAATTATATGTTTAATACCCAAAATCAAAGATACCTTCTGATACTTGAACACCACTTCTAGTATTGAATTCAAAGCTTCCGCTAATACATTTTGACTCAATATTATGTTCTGTAATTATAAGTTTTCCAGATGAAGCAGATGATTTGTCTTTATCCAAAGCATATGAGGCACTATAATTTCCTGATCCAGATAAAGGATATTCTCCTGGTGCGACATCAGCTAAGAATACTACAGTAATTTCTTCAGTTTCATTGCTTGCGGTAATTAATATAGAAGCGTCATCTACGCCAAATAGTTTTGCGGTATGATTATCGGTGATCATTTCAGAATTATTAACCATGGCAGTTAACGATGCATTAAGCAAACAAGGATTAATTTCTTGAATAACTTCATCTTCTTCAACTACTCCATTTTCTAGGGGAAGTCTATAAAACCATCCATCACTAAAATTCAGAATATTGCCTTTATCGTCTTTAAGGTTTTTAAAGTTAAAATTACCAGAAACCTCATTGTTGTAAATTTCTGTAATCGTTACTTGTCCCGTAGTCTCTCCGTTTTTTGAAAGAAATTTTGTTTGACTTTTTTGAAAACTTGCTTTGCTTACCGTTTGTTGCGAAGTTTTATATGTTCCTACTTTAGTTGATGTAGTCGTAAAACTTATAGATTGATCTCCAGCACTTCCTGATATTACCAAAGTTCCATCATCATAGATAATAGCCTTTTTAAAGGAAGTTCTAAATAATTCTCCATCAATTTTTGCCTGAAGAGCAGGATCATTGATTTCGATATCAGTTGTGCAAGAAGTAAAAGTTAAGCAGACTACTGCTATTAATAGAGTAATTCTTTTAATCATAGTACGGGGCTTTGGTATGATTTTTACGGACTAACCGTAATTACATCGTTATAAGTACAAACATATAATGAAAATCTTAAGAAAACAATTTTTTGATCGAAAAAATGCATATTTAATCGATGAAATACACAAAATTGCTTTTTATTAGAATAAAAAGTAGGTTAAATAGTCGTTTTTTCTTGAAATATAGCTTTTGAAAGGTTCTTTTTTAAAGGTGAGAATATAAATATTTATAATTCAACGAATAAACTTCACTTCAATGATTCTTTTTGGTTAAAAAGGGTTATATTTGCGCCCTTAATTATAAATAGGGTCGAGTACCCAAAAATTAATTTTTATGCCTGTTAAAATTAGATTACAAAGACATGGTAAAAAAGGGAAACCTTTTTACTGGATCGTAGCTGCTGATGCTAGATCAAAAAGAGATGGTAGATTTCTTGAAAAATTAGGGACTTATAATCCTAATGTAAATCCAGCAAATGTTGACTTAGATGTTGATGGAGCTGTAAAATGGTTACAGAATGGTGCACAACCTACTGATACTGCAAGAGCTATCTTATCTTATAAAGGGGCTTTACTTAAAAATCACCTTGCAGGTGGAGTAAAGAAAGGCGCTTTAACAGAGGAACAAGCCGCAGAAAAATTTCAAGCTTGGTTATCAGAAAAAGAAGGAGCCGTTAATTCTAAGAAAGAAGAATTAGCTAAAGCTGATGCATCTGCAAAAGCGAAAGCTCTTGAAGCTGAAAAAGAAGTTAATGCAAAGCGTGAAGCTGCTGCTAAGGCTGAAGAAGCAGAAGCAGAAGCAACTACCGAAGAAGTAACCAAAGAAGCTAGCAACGAGGAAGAATAGTTGCAATTATTGACGATGAAGAAAGAAGAATGCTTCTATCTAGGAAAAATCGTAAGTAAATTTAGTTTTAGGGGAGAGGTATTGGTAAAACTTGATACTGATGAACCCGAAAGTTATTCAAGAATGGAATCAGTATTTGTTAATTATAACAATAGTCTGGTTCCATTTTTTATTGAAAGATGTGCTTTGCACAAAAGCGATTTACTACGTATAAAATTTGAAGATGTTGATACAGAAGAGGATGCAGATGACCTTATGAAGGCTGAGTTGTATCTTCCACTTGCATTATTACCTAAACTTGAGGGTAATCAGTTTTATTATCATGAGATCATAGGTTTTAAAATTGTTGATATTTCTTTTGGAGAAGTAGGAACAATTAAGGCTATAAATGATACAACAGCTCAAGCTTTATTTGAAATTGATCGCAATGGTACTGAGATTCTTATTCCTATGAACGATGAGTTTATTGATAAGATGGATAGAGAGTCCAAGGTAATCCATGTCAAGACTCCTGAAGGACTGATAGACCTTTATTTATAATACTTATCCTTTTACTATACTGTACAGAGTTAATATTTTCAATATCTTAATTAGGATGTCAAAACCTTTCAAATTTAAAGAATTTACTCTCCATCAAGACCGTTGTGCTATGAAAGTAGGAACAGATGGGGTATTATTGGGCGCCTGGGTACCGGTTGATAATTCAATTGATTCTATCTTGGACATCGGTACAGGGACAGGAGTAATTGCTTTGATGTTAGCTCAACGTTCTAATGCTACGATTATCGATGCTCTCGAAATTGATGCAGATGCTTATGAGCAGTCAGTAGAGAATTTTGAAGCCTCACTATGGGGAGATAGATTGTTTTGTTATCACGCATCTTTTCAGGAATTTATGACAGAAATTGATGATCAATACGATCTGTTAATTAGTAACCCTCCATTTTATACTGATGATCATAAAACTTTAGATAAAAAAAGAGATATGGCTAGATTTGAAGATGCTCTTCCATTTGAACATTTATTAGTGGGAGCATCAAAATTGCTATCAGATCAAGGAAAGTTTTCTGTAATTGTACCATATAGGGAAGAAGAACGTATCATTGATCTTGCCTCTCAAGTGACATTGTTCCCTCAAAAGATCACAAGGGTAAAAGGAACCGATACTTCAGAAATTAAAAGAAGTCTATTGCTATTTAATCGCGAACATGAGAAACCAGAAATAGATGAATTGATTATTGAAAATGCCCGTCATGAATATACTAAAGGCTATATCGATCTAACAAAAGACTTTTATTTAAAAATGTAATATAAAAAAGGAGAACCTGTTAAAGCTCTCCTTTTCAAAAATTCAATCACTCTATGAACTTTAATTTATTGTACAACAAATTAAAGCTTTACTTGTTGAATTCATATTGATTTTTTCATCTAAGCAAAAAATCTCAATTTTTAGGTCAAATGAAAAAAAGTTAAGATGAGTTTGTGGTAAAAATTATATGATTTTATTTTGTAATCCAATTACCTTCTGCATTACAGAAAACTTCCATCTCTTTTTCCCCATGCTTCAATATTAATTTAAATTCTGATGCATCTTCTTTGGCAGAGGCTTTTTCGATTGTTGCTCCCGCATAATCTTTGGCAACTGCATCTATAATTGGTTGAGGTAAGTTTTCTATAGCCAAATCGATATATTTATCCTGAACAGGAACATTTATTTCAGTATCATTAGAAGCTACTTCTTCTTGAGCGTTTACATTTTGAGTACCTATTAATAATCCTAACGCTAATGCTGGTAATACAAATAATTTTTTCATTTTATTAAGTTTTAATTCTTTATTGTTATACTTATTTTATATAGAAGAATTATGCCAGAGCAGTTATAATGTTCAAAAACAAGACATAAATAACTGTTTATTAGGTATTTGTGTTTTTGGTAAGTGATTTAAATCTCTTTTTTAATTACAGTTTTGTGTAGAAAAAACAGGTGACCTGCGGAATTTGTACACGGAATTAAATGAGTACAGAATGATGAAATATTCAAAATAAAAAAGAAGAGTCAGTTAAGACTCTTCTTCCCTAATAAAATTCAATCACTCTGCAAAGTTCGATTTATTGCACTATAAATCAAACCTCTTAGTTTGTTATCAAAGATTACCCTTTGATATTTCCTTCTGCATCAAGAAGAACTTCTAAAGTTTTTTCTCCTTGTTTTACAGTTACTTTAAATTCAGAAGCATCTTCTTTAGCTTCTGCTTTTTCAATTGTAGCATCAGGCATTTTACTAACTATAGCATCTAAAACTGGTTGGGGCAAATTTTCGGGAGCTATTTCAATATACTTATCTTGAACAGGTGTAGCCACTTCGATATCATTTGAAGCTACTTCTTGAGCAGTTATATTTTGTGTTCCTACTAATAATCCTAAAGCTACTACTGGTAATACAAATAATTTTTTCATTTTGTTTAAGTTTTAACGTTCTATATACTATACCTATATAGAAGAATTATGCCATTCAGAATTTTCTAACTCAAAATTAAGTGTAATGCGTTGTTTTTTAGTAATTTAAATTCGATTTGTAATCTATCTGGATTTTGATAAACTATGTCCTATTTGTGTAGAAGATAGTGTTGATCTGCGGAATTTATACACGAGTTTGAGATAATATATGATTTTGTTCTCACTTTTAATTTTTGAAATATGTAGGCGTATTTGTGTCAAATTTTTTAAAATTCCGCAAAATAGACTGCTCTTTTTTTAGTATTTGTGTTTTTTTCAAACTTATATGTGGTAATTTTGAAACTAGTGTAGAGTAAATCATAGAACTTATAATATAGAAACTAATGAAACCTGATCTTTTTGAAGCTCCAGACTACTATAATTTGGATGAACTACTTTCTGATGAACATAAATTAGTTCGTGACGCTGCTCGTAGTTGGGTAAAACGAGAAGTGTCTCCTATTATAGAGGATTATGCGCAGCGAGCAGAATTTCCAAAACAGATAATTAACGGACTTGCAGAGATTGGAGCATTTGGACCGTACATACCAGAGGAGTATGGTGGTGCGGGATTGGATCAGATAAGTTATGGATTGATTATGCAGGAAATAGAACGAGGAGATTCTGGAGTGCGATCTACATCTTCAGTACAATCTTCTTTGGTTATGTATCCGATCTGGAAATATGGTTCAGAAGAGCAACGTAAAAAATATTTACCTAAACTGGCATCTGGAGAGTTTATAGGATGTTTTGGACTTACCGAGCCTGATCATGGTTCTAATCCAGGGGGGATGACCACTAATTTTAAGGATAAAGGAGATCATTATTTACTTAATGGTGCTAAGCTTTGGATCTCTAACGCGCCTTTTGCTGATATCGCCGTGGTCTGGGCCAAAAATGAAGAAGGAAGAATTCATGGAATTATTGTAGAACGAGGAATGGAAGGGTTTTCTACACCAGAAACACATAATAAATGGTCGCTTCGTGCTTCTGCAACAGGAGAATTAATTTTTGATAATGTAAAAGTGCCAAAAGAAAATCTATTACCTGGTAAAAGTGGATTGGGTGCACCGTTAGGTTGTTTGGATTCTGCACGATATGGTATTGCCTGGGGTGCCATTGGTGCTGCTATGGATTGTTATGATACTGCCTTAAGATATGCAAAGGAACGTATTCAGTTTGATAAACCTATCGGAGGAACACAACTACAGCAAAAAAAACTGGCAGAGATGATCACAGAAATTACCAAAGCACAATTATTGGCTTGGCGATTAGGGGTGTTGAGAAATGAGGGTAAAGCTACTTCAGCACAGATTTCTATGGCAAAACGCAATAATGTAGATATGGCAATTAATATTGCCAGAGAAGCAAGGCAAATTCTTGGTGGAATGGGGATTACAGGAGAATATAGTATTATGCGCCATATGATGAACCTTGAAAGTGTAATCACTTATGAAGGGACACATGATATTCATTTATTGATTACGGGAATGGATATTACCGGTATTTCTGCATTTAAATAAAAATATTTTTGATATTTAAAATAACTAATACTCATTTCTATTCTTATTGAGAGTTTACCTTTAGAATAGATTTAATTCTTGAGAATACATTTCTTTAGTATAAAAACCGAATTTAAAACCAACTTCTTCTACGTATACAAAACTTTGAATAGAAACATTATAATCTATGGGAGCATTTAGCTTTTTCATTATATTGATTATACGATAAAGTTTGGTTTTAGAAATCTTTAATCTTGATGCCAATTCTGCCGAGTTTCCCGTGGCTTGCATACGAATCAGCTGATCAATTCGCTCCATGAGTTCAATGTGCTTGATAATAACATTCATAATTGTTTCTCTGTATTAATGACTGAATGATTTTGACTAGTTAATATACATTTGGGGATATAAGGTTTATGTTATAATTTTTAACTTTGTTACCTATGAGGTGTTAAAATTTTTCTTGATTTAAAAAAAGAATATGTTCATAGTCCATTCTAAAATGAAATATTTGGACATAGAGATGCATACTTTTACAGCATATATAATTGAATAATGAAAGAGCCACTATTCTGATATTTTCAATTTTGATATGAAAGATCTGAAATCAAAATAGTTCAATTTTATACGGTTATTTCAAAGTGTAAATAGTATTAGACCTCACAGGTTTTTAAAAACCTGTGAGGTCTATATATTGAAGTGATAAATTATAAAAGAGTAATTAATTTTTAGGATATTCCTAAATAATAGGGCTAAAAAAGCGTCATTTCTTTAATTCATTTAGCAACTTCATCGCTTTGATTTTATAGACACCATTATAGGATATAATTTCTTCGAGAATCAGAATGGTTTTTTGAGGTTGGTTCAATTTTAAATAAGATAATGATAGATACCATTGTGCAATCTCATAGTATTTATCGGTAGGATTGATATCTTCAAATTGATGAATTGCTTTTTTTTCTTGATCAAGATTTAAATAACTATTACCCAAATATAAACATAATCGTTTCTGTGTTTTTAAGTTTGGGTGATTTTTCAGAGCAATGACAACACTATCATAAGCACCATTGGTATATTGCTTTATTACTTTTTGAATCTCATTTGTAGTGCTTCCCCGAGTATTATCTTCTGCAGGAAAAGTTTGATAGTATGAGGCATAAAGGTTTTGCGTTTTGTTTTGATCTTTAGAAGTATACCAATATAATGATGCTCCTGCTCCAAATGCAATTAGAATAGATGCAGCAACTTTCCAATATGAAGAAAAATAAGAGGGGGGAGTTACTTTTTCTTCTTTTTTGATTGTAGTACTGATACGCATCAGTTTTTCTTTAAAATCCAAAGTGTCTTGATCTCTCAAAACATTATGCATTATTCGGTGTTTTTCGACTTCTTGTTGTAATTCTTCGTTGATTATTAAGTCTTTTTCAAAAGCGATAAGCTCTTCCTCGGGTAAAGTGTTTGTAAGATACCCTTCTATTTTTTCAAATATTTCCGGACTTCTTTTCATGACGTTGTTGTTTTTTCGTTAAGTATAGTTCTTGATATATGGGGTCTTTTTCTATCATTTCGATCAAGGATCGTTTACATTCAAATTTTTTCTTACGTGTGTATCCTTCAGAATATCCTGTGATATTGGCAATTTCTCTCATGCTTTTTCCCTCAAAAAGCAATCGTAATACTTCACGACAGTTAGTACTTAAATTTAAGAAATGTTTACGATACACATGTTCTCTTTCATTTTGTGTAATGTATTCGATAACTTCGGGAGGTATACTCTCTGCATTATCAGGTATTTCTTCTGTGATCACCATTTTCTTGTTTTTTCGTAATCTGTTTCTCCATATATTTTTACAAACCCCAAAAAAATAGGTTCGTAATGAAGAATATAACACCAAAGAGCCTGATTTTGATTTTTGATATACCAAAACCAATGCATCCTGAAATACATCTTCTACATCGGCTTCGTTACCAGAATTCTGTAGAATGTATTGTCTTACATATTGTAGATTCTGTTTGTAAAATGTGGTTATGATAACTTCATCCCCAGCAATGATACCTTCTAAAATTTTGTGATCTTCAGTACTACTCATAAGTTCATGTGCTAATACAACAAATTGTTACCCTAATAGGACGAAAAAAAAGAACTGTAAAAGTAACAATTTTAGTTTCTTTGCTATTAACATATGGAGGGAAACCGTTAACAAAAATTACAAAATGTGTTAATTTGTCATTTCAGGTGATCTATCAAAAGAGCTAGAATTGGGAATGAATCCCAGTTTATACGGGGATGACGAAGAGAACAAGCAAAAACAAAGTATGACCATTAACATAAAACCCATATCACAAACAAAATCCATACTATTATGGATGTTATTTTTATCCACCACTATTGGCCATACCCAAACCACAGTCGATACCATACCTGCATCTCAATATTTTGCAAAAGCCGATACCTTATTAACCCATAGAAAACTAGACAGTGCGGTAGTCTATTTTAATAAAGCATTACCTATTTATACCAAAGCCAAAAGCTGGGAACGTGTAGCACGATGTTATAACAAAATTTCTGAGAGTCAATGGAAAGATAAAAAATATGAAGAATCATTAGCCAAAGCAAAACAAACTTTAGCGATTAGTGATCAATACTTACCAAAAAACAATAGGGAAAAAGCGTATGGGTTTGATAATATCGGGAAATATTATTATAGTAAAAAGTTAAATTATAATACTGCTTTAGAGTATTATCAAAAAGCTTTACGAATTAGATTGAAAATTTTTCAAAAAAATGATGTTTTAGTTGCCAGTTCTTATTTGAATATGGGAAATACACTTCTTATGAATCGAAAATATAATGAGGCGTTAAAATATTATAAAAAAGATATAGCGATAAAAGAAGAGAAATTAGGGTCTGACCATATAGAAACAGGAAGTTCTTATTTTAGACTTGGCTTAACCTACGATAGAAAAGAAGAATATGAAAAAGCAATTCCTTATTTGAATAAAGCATTGTCAATAAGAATAAAAAAGCTCGGAGAAAAACATAAAGATGTGGCTGTATGTTATCGTGTAATCGGTTGGATATATCAAAAGAAAGGGGTTTACGATAAAGCAATTCCTTATTTAGAAAAAAACTTATCTATCTTAATCAATATGGATAATAAGGATTATTCCAGTATTTCGAATGCTCTGAATGTTTTAGGTGTTTTTTATAAAAATAAAGGGGTGTATGAAGAGGCTCTGGAATATTTGAATCAATCCATAATAGCTGACAAAAAAATATTGAAATATAAAAATAACTCATCGCAAGGGTACAATAATATAGGGGTTGTATATAAATATAAAGGAGAGTATAATAGAGCTTTAAAGCATCTTAAAATAGCACTTCATAACAATATTGATCGAAGGGGAGAAAATGACATGCATGTAGCTCTAAATTATAACAATATTGCAAATATATATCGATTAAAAAAGGACTATAATCAATCACTTTACTATTACAATAAAGCACTAAGAATAAGAACAAATATTTTTGATTCAAATCATTCTAGTATAGGTGATTCCTTTAATGATATTGGTAAATTATATACTGTTACAAAAGAGTATAATCAGGCTTTGTATTATACAAATGAGGCTTTAAAAATAAGACAACGAGTATTTGGGGAATATAATCCAGAGGTAGCAGATTCTTATGTTAGTCTTGGGGATATTTATAAGAACAGAAAAGAGTACGATGTGGCTCTAGAAAATTATCAAAAAGCGTTAACAATACAACAAAAAGTATTTGGAGCACATCATCCCAAAGTTGCAGTATCCAATAACGATATTGCAAATATATATGCAATACAAAAAGATTATAAAAATAGTTTGTTATACTATGAAAAAGCAATTAATGCTAATGCAAAAAGAGGGCAATATTTAGATTCAAATGTCTTATTAACCTCTTTAGCAGGCAAAGCCAAAACCTATACGCATTTGTATAAAGAAAGTAAGAATCTTGATGATCTTAATCAAGCTATAATTACCTATAAAAAAGCAGATACCTTAATCAATGATATCAGACAAAGTTTTACTACTTATCAGGATAAAGTAGTTTTTGCCCAAAAAGCAAAAGCTGTTTATCAAGGCGCAGTACAAACACAATTGTTATGGTATGCAGCTCAAAAGAATCAACAGGCCTTGCAGCAAGCTTTTTACTACGTAGAGAAAAGTAAAGCGAATACGCTTAAAGAACTCCTTAGTGAAGCTAATGCTAAGAATTTTGCAGGCTTACCCAATGATGTAGTAGTCTTAGAAAAAGAATTACGAATTGATAAAGCGTTTTATCAATCCAAAATTACAGATATGGGTGGGGCTATAGCAGATTCTTTAAAGATCACTACCTATGAAAACAAGTTATTCGAGATCAATAGACGACAAGACTCACTAACTAGTATTTTAGAAAAAAACTATACCAAGTATTATCAGCTCAAGCATGAGAATAGCATTGTATCGGTTGCTGATATTCAAAAGAAATTAAATGAGCATACCACCCTTGTAGAATTTTTTACAGCTGATAGCAGTACCTATGTATTTACGGTTTCTAAGTACAAGACGATGGTACAAGAAATATCCACTCCAGGACTTACAGATCAGATAGAACAACTAAGAGAAGCCATTACCTCGCAAGAGTTATCTCATTATAAAACAATAGCCCATAAATTGTATACCATCCTTATTGATCCGATCAAAGATCAATTTGTGGGTGATGAACTTATTATTGTTCCCGATGGCCCTTTATGGCATTGTAACTTTGAGTTGCTGCTTACTCAAAAAGATGCTTCTAATAACCCTACAGCACTATCGTATCTGCTTAAAGACTATGCGATCACTTATGCCAATGCTGCGAATCTGTTATTCGCCAAATCCAGAAGTGAAGAACCTATAGGAAAACGTCAAGAATGCTTGGCATTTTCGTTTTCAGAGGGAGATCAAACAACAACGACCAGTACAATGAGTTTGGCAACGCTTAGAGATTCGGGAGATGACTTACCAGGTACACGTAAAGAAATCAAAGCCATCTCAGATATTATCGATGGGCAGTATTATTTTGGCTCACAAGCCGTAGAAGCTAATTTTAAGAAGAATGCAGGAGAGTATAATATTCTTCATTTGGCTTTGCACGGAGAGGTAGATAACGAACGTCCAGAGAATTCTAAACTCTATTTTACCAAAAGCAAAGATACTATAGAGGATAATCTGCTCTATAGTCATGAGCTTTTTGCCTTGGATATTCCGGCAGAACTTACAGTATTGAGTGCATGTAATACAGGAACAGGTAAAATTGCCAAAGGAGAGGGGATTATGAGTTTGGGTAGTGCTTTTCAGTATGCAGGAACCAAAAGTTTACTATTGAGTAGTTGGGAGGTGTCAGATCAAACCACTCCGCAGGTAATGAAATACTTTTATACGAATCTTAAGCAAGGCATGAATAAAGCCAAGGCCTTACAACAAGCCAAATTAGAATATCTAACCACAGCCGATATTAATCGTACACAACCTTTTTACTGGGGAGGGTTTTATTTGGTAGGAGATGCAGCACCCATACATTTTGAGAGTACTACAGTATGGTATTGGATACTAGGATTAGGGAGTGTAGGAATGTTGTTATGGATAGGATTCTGGTATAGGAGGAGAAAGAATTAATAATAGACCTGTCAGGTTTTTAAAACCTGACAGGTCTAAAACAATAACAATTTTGGAAATACTAGAACAGAATCATTTTTATCATATTTATAATCGAGGAAATAATAAACAAGATATTTTTCTAGAAAAACAGAATTATTTTTATTTTTTAAAACTACTAAAAAAGTATATCCTTCCAATAACAAGAGTTTATAGCTACTGTTTGCTCAAAAATCATTTCCATCTTTTAGTTGAAATAAAAGCAGATGTTACAAATCCTTCACAGAGTTTTTCTAATTTTTTTAACGCGTATACTAAGGCATTTAATAAAAAGTATGATAGAGTAGGAAGTTTATTTCAGAGACCTTTTAAGAGAATTAAAATAAAAGATGAAAGCTATTTGAAAGCGCTTATAGTGTATATTCATTTAAACCCAGAAAGTCATGCTATTTCTGATGATTTCAAAGTGTATCCTTATTCTTCTTATCAAGCCGTATTGTCCTCTGCAGAAACAAATATTGAACGATACGAAATTATTAAAATTTTTGGAGGTAGTACCAATTTTGAATTTGTTCATAATCAAAGAAAGTATATAAATGATGAAAAATTAAGCGAATTCACATTTGAGTAATAAAGCAATATAGACCTGTCAGGTTTTTCAAAACCTGACAGGTCTTCTATAGGCTTGAATCTATATCATGATAACTTATTAATACCGTTTTTGAATTTGTTCATAATCAAAGAAAGTATATAAATGATGAAAAATTAAGCGAATTCACATTTGATTAATAAAGCGATATAGATCTGTCAGGTTTTGAAAAACCTGACAGATCTTCTATAGGTTTGAATCTATATCATGATAACTTATTAATACCGTTTTTGAATTTGTTCATAATTAAAGAAAGTATATAAATGATGAAAAATTAAGCGAATTCACATTTGAGTAATAAAGCAATATAGACCTGTCAGGTTTTGAAAACCTGACAGATCTTCTATAGGCTTGAATCTATATCATAATAACTTATTTAATACCATTTAATAGGTTGTTTACCCTTTCGAAAGGATACGTTATAGGTTATAAGAGGTTAAATGCTGTTTCGAACCACTATGATAAGTACTTCGAAGGAGTAAAAAGGTATTTATAAGGGATTTAGAACCCCTTCGAAGAGGTTCAGAACCGCCTTAACCCCCTTGTAGAACCCCTTCAAAGCGATCTTTTACATCTTCTAAACAGTTAAAAACCAATTATTATAAGTTGTGAACTGTTTCGAACCACTATGATAAGTACTTCGAAGGGGTAAAAAGGTATTTATAAGGGGTTTAGAACCCCTTCGAGGAGGTTCAGAACCACCCTCACCCCCTTGTAGAACCTCTTCAAAGCGGTCTTTTACCTCTTCTAAGCGGTTAAAAACCGATTATTATAAGTTATGAACTGTTTATTGTGATAGACCTGCTAGGTTTTTAAAACCTAACAGGTCTATCTATATCTAAAATGTTTAGAACACCATTGGCTCGGGACACATATTTCTGTATTTTTATTGTTTAAAATTCTACCTTCAAATTCCCAATGCGATTAAAATAAAAATCTATGAAAATATTTGGACATCGAGGAGCAGCAGGACTGGTTGCTGAGAATACATTAGAATCTGTCAAAGAAGCGTTGAAATATAAGGTAGACGGTATCGAGATCGATGTACATCGTTGCAAGAGTGGAGAACTGGTTGTGATTCATGATGAAACATTAGACAGAACTACTAACGGTATCGGAAATGTAGCTGACTATAGTTTACAAGAATTAGAACAACTTGCTACCAAAGAAGGATTTATGATCCCAACATTAAATCAGGTATTAGACCTGATTGATGGACAATGTATACTTAATGTAGAATTAAAAGGAATAAATACAGGAATCCCAGTGATTACTTTGTTAGATACATATATTAGAAATTCAAAATGGGAGTATGATGATTTTATGATTTCAAGTTTTGATCATTCGCAGTTATTTGACATGAAAGCGGTAACCTCAACATATAAAATAGGGGTACTTACCGAAGATAATATAACAGAAGCATTGCCAGTGGCAAAGCAACTAAAAGCTTATTCGGTTCACCCTCCTATTCATTCATTGACCGAAGATGAGGTAAATATGGCTAAAACAGAAGGATATAAGGTATATGTGTGGACGGTAAATACCGTTGAATTCATCCAGCAATCAAAATCATGGAAAGTTGATGGTATCATCACAGATTTTCCGAATTTTGCGTCATGAACTATGATGTAATAATTGTCGGCGGGGGTGCAGCAGGTTTTTTTACAGCGATTAATGTAGCAGAGCATAATCCAGAATTAAAAATTGCCATTTTAGAACGAGGTAAAGATGTACTTTCTAAAGTACGTGTGTCTGGTGGTGGACGATGCAATGTGACCCATGCAGAATTTATTCCTAACGAACTTACCAAGAACTATCCAAGAGGTGAAAAGGAACTTAAAGGACCTTTTCACACCTTTATGACAGGTGATACCATGGATTGGTTTGATCGTCGTGGAGTGGCTCTTAAAATTGAAGAAGATGGAAGAATATTCCCAGTTTCAGATTCTTCAGAAACGATTATTGATTGTTTTTTATCAGAAACAAAACGATTAGGCATTCAAATTTTTACTGGCCATACCGTTAAACACTTTGATCAAATAGAAGAAGGATGGGCAATTGAAACAAATAAGGAAAAATTTATTACTAGTAAGCTTATGATTGCAACGGGTAGCAATCCCAAAATCTGGAAAATCCTACAGGATTTAGGACATAAAACAGTAGATGCCGTTCCTTCATTGTTTACCTTTAATATTAAAGATTCGAGAATTAAAGCCTTACCAGGAGTTGTAACAAATGCATCAGTACAAGTAAAGCATTCAAAACTATCGAGTGAAGGACCATTATTGATTACACATTGGGGTATGAGTGGCCCTGCAATATTAAAACTCTCGGCTTGGGGAGCAATCGAACTCAATAAAAATCAGTATAATTTTGAAATTATTGTCAATTGGCTTCAGCATTATACTCAGGAAGAAGTTTTAGAAATGCTTAAAGAACTAAAGGGTCAATATCCAAAACAACAGTTGTATACTTATGCTCAGTTTGAATTGCCAAAAAGACTTTGGCAGAGTATAGTTCTAGCCTCCGGAATCCAAAGTGATACTCGTTGGGCCGATGCAAATAAAACCCAATTTAGAGTACTTTCAGAACAATTGACCAGAGGGATTTTTAGAGTAAAAGGAAAAAGCACATTTAAAGAAGAATTTGTAACTGCTGGAGGGATTGATCTTAAAGAGGTAAATTTTAAAACCTATGAGAGTAAGAAATATCAGAATTTATATTTTGCAGGAGAAGTACTCAATATAGATGCAATAACAGGAGGATTCAATTTTCAGAATGCATGGACAGGAGCTTTTATTGCTGCAAAAGCAATAACCTCTAAATAATTAAGCATATACATCCTGAACCTGTCCAAAGGGAAATGAACTTAATACAATAAAGTAATGAAAACATATATCGCACTACTTAGAGGAATAAATGTCAGTGGACAGAAAAAAATTATAATGACTGATCTTAAAACCATGTTCGAAGAATTAGGGTGTATATCGGTAAGGACATATATCCAAAGTGGAAATGTTATTTTTCGAGATGAAAAAGATACAGAGACATTGACTAATATGATTAAAAAAGAAATTTTAACTCAATTTGGTTTTGATGTTCCTGTATTAGTATTGACCCGAGAAGCATTAACCTCGATTTATAAAAATAACCCATTTTTGAAACGGCTGAAAACTAAAGAAATCGAAGAGAAGAAAATGTATTTTACCTTGCTTTCTAAAACACCAGATGTTAAGAATATAGAAGATTTGAAAGAGACCACATCACGTTCAGAAAATGAAGAATTTGTGATCACACAAGATGCCGTGTATTTTTATGCTGCCAATGGATACGGTAGAACAAAATTGAGCAATAATTTTTTTGAAAAAAAACTAAAATCAACAGCAACTACCAGAAATCTAAAAACAATAAATAAGCTATTGGAATTAAGCAAATTGGATTAAAATCAAAGACGTTATTACTTGCTGTTTTCTGTAATTTTTTGTATATTAATAGGGTTTAACTAACACCTTGTTACCTATGAAAAAAATGATACTCTCCCTTACCTTAATATTTTTGTTCTGTGGTATTGACCATGGATATGCTTTTAACGAAAGAGATCCCATAAAAAAATTATTGATGGACTATATCAATAAAATGAATGCATTAACACAAGGAACTCAAAAAGAAGATGTTCTAGGTTTATATGATGAAAAATACAGAGGAAATACGGTATACGTAAATTTATCTGGAGCCTTAGTGAGAAAAAATTATGAAAAAGAAGACATTGCTTCTCAATTAGACGATATTATTAATGATAATAATTACAGGTTTAAACTGATCATAGAAAAAGTAGTATTTCAAAACCAAAAAGAAAGAGCAGGTACCATATCTGCCGTGATCAATTTTGAGTCTTACATAGATAAAAAGATTGCAGAAAAAGGCACCATATTAATGGATGTAGTTGGAATACGTGTCAAGGGTGGTTGGAAAATTGTTCAAAACAACATGGTTAGGGTTTCAGAAGCAAAAGATATTGGAGAATGTGTTTGTTATGTTTATGAAAAAGGAACTACAAAGTTTGTTACAGAAATATATTTTCCGTCTGGATTAGAATACAGTCAGAATCTAGGAGCTTTTCAAGTAACTACCAAAAACAATAAACGTATTATTAAATCAGACAATAATGAATTTTATTGGAATAGAGAAACTGGAAAACTTACCTTAAAAGGAGAACAAATAGGAGAAGCAAATGAATCCAAAAAGGCATTAGAATTTGTGCTGAAAGACTTATACAAAGAATCTTGTGTGAATATTGTATTCAACTAAAGTAATACATTAAATTATACATTTTTTTAACAAAAATCCGTCAAAACGAGTGTTTTGCGTTTAGGAGCAGTGTATCGAGAATAAGATTGTTGACTAAAAAAAACTGTTCTCGATACATTTTGTCTTCATTTCATTACGACAAAACACTCGAATGGACGCTTTTTTCTAGTATTCTTCTTAAATGCACAATAGGGTATATAATTATGCTTCTAAACTTCTAAATAATGGTTTGATCCTTTAAGAAACCTCTCCAGGAAATTTCGATAGCCTGATTGATGTGTTTTTCCTGAAGATTAACCTGCTCGTTTTCGTGAATTTTTACAAGAGATACAACATTGCCAAAGAATAACTCTTCCATAACCAGAGTATTGTAAGATTTAAAAACCTTGCGTTTTATACCTGTTTTAAAATAACTTTCTATTTCATTATAATATTGTCTCGCTTTATCTTTTAGGGATTGAGGAATTTCTGGAGAACGCGCAATTTGTTCAGAGAATATAAAAGCAAGTGGATTATTGACAAAATAATAAAACAGATTAAGCCACATTACTGTAAATTGTTTTTTAATGTCATCCTCTGGAGTATTTCTCATGACAACTGTACCAAAATCCTGAGTAAGCATCAAATAAAGTTCTGTTATAATCTCTTCTTTATTCTTAAAATGATGATATACCGTTCCGTTAGCCACACCTGATTCTTTAATAATTTGAGAAAGAGAAGTGGCATTTATGCCTTGTTTAGTTATTAATTCTAGAGTAGTCTGTAGGACTATTGCTTTTTTACTCATAAAATGATATTCCTTATTCCTTATTTTAATTTAGTTGCCATATGCCAAAATTTAATGTGGTCGCAAAAGCAACCCAAACAACGTAAGGGATAAGTAGGTAGGCGGCGGTAGAATTTACTACTGTAAACCATTTAATGGTAAACAGTAATAGGATAAATAGGGCTATAATATCCAATAATGCAATTAATGGATTTTGTAATCCAAAGAAAAAAATAAACCATGCAGCATTAAGTAACAATTGAAACCCAAAATGGTATAACGCAATTTTTACCCATTTATGATAAAAACCTTTACTCCAAACAATTCCTGCTGAAATACCCATCATAATATAGAGTATAATCCACACGGGTCCAAAAATCCAATTTGGAGGAGTGAAAGAAGGTTTGTTTAAAGTTATATACCAAGTGTCAATTGAAGTTTGCATAGCAATACTACTCAAAAATCCAATAAAAACACATAATAATATAGAAATACTAATACGAAATAACTTTTTTTTCATTGAAATAAGTTAGTGCAGTACTAAAATAGCAATTTATTTTTACTAGCGATATGGTTTAAATATACTATAGCGCTTATCTTTGTTGAAATTTATTAAATATCATGACAGATTTCCCTGAGTTTGCATCATCCAAAATTTCAGAATTACCAGAAGAAGGAACTATAAGTTGCACCTCACCCAGTAATATTGCTCTGATAAAATATTGGGGAAAACGCCCAGTTCAGTTACCAGAGAATGCATCTATTAGTTTTACATTGAATCATTGTAAAACAACCACTGTTTTAAAGTATAAAAAACTGGATGATCCCTCAGAAGATTTTGATTTTGATTTTGATTTGATTTTTGAAGGAAAACCAAAACCAGATTTTAAACCTAAGATTCAAAACTTTTTTGATAGAATTCAAAAATATCTTCTTTTTTTAAAACAGTATAAATTTACTATAGAAACAAGTAATACATTTCCGCATAGTAGTGGTATCGCTTCTTCAGCTAGTGGAATGAGTGCATTAGCATATTGCTTAATGCAGTTAGAAAGAAAAATAAACTCAGATATTTCTGAAACAGAACTTCTTCAAAAAGCTTCATTTTTGGCTCGTTTGGGTTCTGGTAGTGCTTGTAGAAGCATAGAAGGGCCTATAACAGTATGGGGTAAACATGACAATATTGAGGGAAGTAGTGATGCATTCGCTATTCGATTTCCTTATACAGTTCATCAAAACTTTGATACATATCAGGATACAATATTATTAATTGATAAAGGAGAAAAACAGGTCAGTAGTACTGTTGGTCATGATTTAATGCATAGTCATCCTTTTGCAGAAAAAAGATTCGAACAAGCTTCAGGTAATATTTCAAAGTTGAAGGAGATATTAATATCTGGTGATATCGATACTTTTATAGAAGTAGTAGAAAGCGAAGCCCTAACATTGCATGCCATGATGATGACTTCATTACCTTATTTTATATTAATGAAACCTAATACTTTATCTGTAATTCATAAGATTTGGGAATATCGAAAATCAACAGGGTCTAAGGTTTGTTTTACATTGGATGCAGGAGCAAATGTGCATGTTTTGTATCCAAACACTGAAAAAAATCAAGTTTTAGATTTCATAATCAAAGAGTTAGTTGTTTATTGTCAGAATGGTCAGTATATTTGTGACAAAATAGGATGGGGAGCAAAAATAGTGTAACTTTATCCTAATATCAGGGGGCAAACATTGATAAAACTCATTTATACATCATCTATTTGGTCATTATCGTTGAAAAGGTTTCAATGAAATGTAGAATAGTAGAATTTTTTGATAAATGAAAAACAATAAGAAAAACGGATGAAAGGACCATTATTTTATTCTAAAATACTTTTATTTGGAGAGTATGGTATTATTAAGGACTCAAAAGGTCTTTCTATACCATATAATTTTTTTAAAGGAGCACTAAAGGTGTCTGAAACACCTGATCAAGAAGCGATTCAATCTAATATACATCTTAAAAGCTTTGCAACCTATCTTGAAGGAGTTCAAGATCAGGGAGTAGTAAAGTTTGATTTCGAAAAACTTTATGCAGATATTAATTCTGGGATGTATTTTGATAGTAGTATCCCTCAGGGATATGGTGTGGGAAGTAGTGGAGCTTTGGTAGCTGCGATTTATGATAAATATGCAGAAGATAAAATCACAGTTTTAGAGAATCTTACTCGTGATAAACTATTAAAACTAAAAGCCATTTTTGGACTTATGGAGTCTTTTTTTCATGGAAAAAGCTCTGGTTTAGATCCCTTAAATAGCTATCTAAGTTTACCAATCCTTATTCATTCTAAGGATGATATAGAACCAGCAGGAATTCCTTCACAAAGTACCGTAGACAAAAAAGGAGCGGTTTTCTTATTAGATAGTGGTATTGTTGGTGAGACAGCTCCTATGGTAAATATTTTTATGGAGAGTATGAAACAAGAAGGTTTTCGCAATATGCTAAAAACACAGTTTGTTAAATATACAGATGCCTGTGTTGATGATTTCCTTAAAGGAGATGTTAAGTCTTTATTCTCGAATATAAAAGAACTCTCGCATGTAGTTTTGCATAACTTCAAGCCGATGATTCCTAAGCAATTCCATAAACTATGGCAGCATGGAATAGAAACTAATGATTATTATCTTAAATTATGCGGCTCTGGAGGAGGAGGTTATATTTTAGGATTTACTCAGGATTTTGATAAAGCACAAGCCTCACTTAAGGATTATAAGTTAGAAGTAGTTTACAATTTTTAATAAGCATTACCTATGCTTACCAGAAAAGACAAACTCGTATTTCTTAAATTATTGAGTTTATTTTCTATAGTGAGAGGTTACAATATCCTTATCATTGTGCTTGCACAATATCTTACTTCAATTTTTATTCTGGCGCCACATATTAGAATTAGAGAGGTTATTTTGGACCCAAATCTCTTTGGTATTGTATTGGCTTCTGCAGGGGTAATCGCAGCTGGATATATTATCAATAATTTTTATGATAATGAAAAAGACCTCATCAACAGACCGCAGAAAACAATGTTAGATCGATTGGTGAGTCAACGTACTAGGCTCACAGGGTATTTTGTACTTAATTTTCTCTCGGTGATATGTGCAAGTTATGTTTCGTTTCGAGCGGTGATCTTTTTTTCATTATATATTTTTGGAATCTGGTTTTATTCTCATAAGCTCAAAAAATTTCCTATTATCGGCAATATCGTAGCAGCATTATTAGCTATAACTCCATTTTTTGCAGTATTTATCTATTATAAAAACTTTGACGAAGTTATTTTTGTTCACGCTACATTTTTATTTTTAATGTTGATCATGAGGGAAATGATTAAGGATTTGGGGAATTTAAGAGGAGATTTTGCAAATAATTATAAAACAATCCCAATTGTATACGGAGAAGTAATTTCAAAAAAAATACTAAGTGTTTTAATTTTAACTTCCTGGTTTCCTGTTTACTTATTGCTTACCAGATATGAAATTGGATACATGCACCTTTATTTTTATGGATGCATAGTGCTTCTTTTTATTTTTCTTTTGGGAGTGTGGAGTTCCAAGGGAAGAACACATTATATTTGGTTACAGAATATCTTAAAGCTAATTATTGTCTTAGGAACATTCAGTATCATATTAATTGATGTGAATATAATTCTGGATAAAATTTTATGGTAAAAAAAAACAGTTGCCCTCATACAACTGCTTTTTTTACGATAAGTGGTTAGTTTTATACTTGAGGCTTCAGGATTTTTAAAGAAATTCTAAATATTTTGCTATTAATATTAGAGATTTTTGAATCTATTTTTTTGTAATTTAATCTTGATTTCACATAGTTTTTCACTATATTTTCTTTAGTGTCTACAGATAACACTACGATCTCACCTTCACTATTTAAAGTGAATTCAATTTCAGCGTTTAGCGCATCGTTTTCTACAAGAATCTCTGGACTTTCTAAAAGCACAGCGATTTGATTTCTTAATTGTTGTGCAGCGTTGGTAGGGTTATCATTAAAAGCAAAAATCTGCGTCGACCCTAATAAGAATGCTACTAATAAAATTGTTAACTTTTTCATTTTGTTGTTTTTTAGACTTGAGTATTTAAATGTTATTTTTTTCTAGTTTTACAGGACAAATGTAGTGTCGAATGATAATGTATTTGAGCATTTTATTTTACCATAATGTATTGGAATCATTACGATTAGGTAAAAAAGAATACGTTTTAACATAAATTAAACTTTGACGAATAAATAGTTTTTATATGTTTACTTTTTAGGAATGAATATGAAATTGAAGATTGGATATAATATCCTCAATGTTTACATTAGAATATTATCAATATTTAGTTTTTGAAAGGTGTTCTAATGTTAGGTTAATGTTAAGTTAAGGTTTTACAGTAATACCTAAAAACAAATTAATTATCTGTTTATCAGTTTTTTATGAATTAATCATTTGTTAATACAAAGTAAGATTTTTATAAAATTTGGAGTAAACAGTTTAAGATGTATAAGCCAGACAGAGTTTTTTTGTAAAATATATAGTATCAATAAGGGCAAGATACAATCAAAAGAATATAATAGAACGTTAAATACTTCTACAAATAATAAATTTCAACTAATGAAAGATCATTTGTTAACGGTTGCACTCGCTCAAATCTCTCCGGTTTGGTTAGATAAAACAGCTACAATTAAGAAAATAGAAAACTCAATAGCAGAAGCTGCTTCTCAAAAAGCAGAGCTGGTCATTTTTGGTGAGTCTTTATTGCCTGGATATCCGTTTTGGGTATCACTAACCGATGGAGCACAATTTAACAGTTCAGTTCAAAAAGAAATTCATGCACATTATGCCCAGAATTCGATAATAATAGAAAACGGAGATTTGGATTCTATTTGTGATCTTGCAGAAGAACATAATATTGCTGTTTATTTAGGAATTATAGAAAGACCTTTGGATCGAGGAGGCCATAGCTTGTATGCTTCTTTAGTATATATTGATCAAAAAGGAGAAATTAAATCGGTACATCGCAAATTACAACCAACATATGAAGAACGTTTGACTTGGTCTCCTGGTGATGGTAATGGTCTATTAGTACATCCATTAAAAGAATTTACTGTTGGAGGGTTAAATTGTTGGGAAAATTGGATGCCATTGCCTAGAGTAGCATTATATGGTCAAGGAGAAAATCTACATATTGCTGTATGGCCCGGAAGTGATTATAATACAAAGGATATTACTCGATTTATTGCCAGAGAATCACGTTCTTATGTAATTTCTGTTTCTAGTCTGATGAAAAAAGAAGATTTTCCATCAACGACTCCACATTTGGATGAGATACTAAAGAAAGCTCCAGATATTTTGGGTAATGGTGGTTCATGTATCGCTGGACCTGATGGGGAATGGATATTAGAGCCCGTTATCAATAAGGAAGGTCTTTTGATTGAAACTTTAGATTTTAATAGAGTATTACAAGAACGTCAGAATTTTGATCCAGTAGGTCATTATTCTAGACCCGATGTTACTCAATTACATGTAAATAGAGAGCGACAAAGTACAGTTCGTTTCGACAAGGAATAAATGTTAAACCTATGCTTTAAAGAATTATCTTTGCACAAAATTTTAAGATATGGGAAGGGAAGGGAATTCTCGAGGTAGAAAGAATAGTGGAAAAAGAGAAGGGAAAGAAAGAAAAGATGCAAGTGAACGATCTACAACATCTAATTTTAAGAATAAACCATTCTCAAAAGGTAAAGCATCTGCAAAAAATAATACAGGACCCAAAAAGATCAGCGATTCTGATGAAATAAGACTGAATAGATTTGTAGCTAATTCTGGTGTTTGTTCTAGAAGAGAAGCCGATTTATATATTCAAATAGGAAGTGTATGGGTTAATGGAAAACCCATTACCGAAATGGGGTATAAAGTAAAACTTACCGATGAGGTTAAGTTTGATGGACGTTTAATTACTCCACACAAGAAAGAATACGTATTACTTAATAAACCCAAAGGTTTTGTGACTAGTACTAATCCAGAGAAAACCAGAACGGTTATGGATTTGGTATCTAATGCGTCTAAATCTGTATTAAAACCTGTAGGTAGATTAGAAAGAAATACAACAGGGTTACTTTTGTTTACCAATGATGTAGATTTAGAAAAGAAATTAACGCATCATAAAAGCGGTACACGTAAAATATTTCACGTAGAACTAGAACGTAATCTAAAATTTGAAGATCTTCAAAAAATAGAGAAGGGAATTAAATTAGAAGAAGGCTTTGTCAATGTAGATGAAATCTCATATATAGAAGGAGCTCCTAAAAACGAAATTGGAGTTCAATTACAATCTTCAAAAAACGGAATCATTCATAAACTTTTTGAACACCTTAATTATAGTGTGGTAAAGTTAGATAGAGTGATCTTTGCGGGATTAACCAAAAAAGACTTGCCTCGTGGTCATTGGAGAATACTTACCGAACAAGAAGTAATTAATTTGAAGATGTCGTAGGGACTAATTTATGAGATTGAAATCTTTGATAAATTTCCCAAATTAAAATAGAAAATACTAAAAGATATTCAAGTCCAACCATCCATAGGTTTTCTTTAAAATCGGGATGGATATAGGCTGTATAACTAAAAATAATTGCAAAAGACCATACTATAGGGAATCTATAGTTGGTAAATACGCAAAGTGATAGAGGAACAGCAATATACCATGGATGTACTGTGGTGGATAAAAAATAATAGGAACAAATACCTAGAAGCATTGCTGTGATAAGCTGTGGTGTGTTTCTATTTGTTCTAATAAATGTGATTGCCAAAAGAATAATGATGGCTACTAGTGGTAGAATCTTACCAGCAGTCTCTATGATATTCCACCCTACGGTTTGATATCCTATCCAACGAATGATAAAATAAATACTAGCATTAAATTCGAAATTTTGGAACCATAGACTAATTGTTTTGCTAAAATTTGCCAAAAACTCTCCAGATAAGAAGGGAGCAAAAGTTAGAAAAACTATGGTAATCACAATACTGTAAAATCCGATTAGCTTTGGGAATCCTCTTATAAGGCTGAGCTTGTTGAAGCCTTTTTGTTCTCCTAAAACAAATTTTTGAAAAAATAGAGGTAAAAAAAGTAGCGGGATTAGTTTTACTGAAACAGATAATGCCAAAATTAGTGCAGCCCAATACCAATATCCCTTATGCAAAAGGTATAATGACCAAATAATGAAAAAGATCATAACGGCTTCAAAATGGAGATTTCCAGTAAGTTCGATAATAATGAAAGGATTAAGAATAAACCAAAAAATCCTTTTTTCGGGCAGATGTAAAGATTGTAATAGCTTTCTTCCGAAAAAGAATGTACCAACATCTGCTAGAATAATGAGTACTCTAAACACTATGGCAGAGCCCCAAATACTTTTACTGGCAAATAAAGCAGCGATAAAATAACAAAACTGACTTACAGGAGGGTAGTTAGTATAATGGCTACCATTAAGTTCTCCCATACCATTATATAATTCTTGTGCTTGAGCAATGGGGACATTACCTTGTGCTATCCATACTTTTGGTAGAGACAGGTATGGATTTAATCCTTCTAATAGCATTCTTCCGTCCCAAATGAACCGATAAAAATCCTGTGATAAATTAGGAATAGCTAGGATAAATACAATTCTAAACAACAATCCTGCAGTAGCTAGTAATTTCCAATTGTTGGGGTTTAACTGAATAAGTTTGTAAGAAACAAAGAATAATCCTGACCAAAGCCCAATCATTCTAGGAAAATCGGTTCGAATAAGCTGATAGGCAAAACTCCAATAAAAAAGAATACCAATAAGAATAAAGAGTAAGGAAAATCTATGATATTTCCATCGTTGTAACATTACAACTTAGAGGTTACTGATTTAAAAAATACAAATCCAAATCCAAGGAATAACATAATATGAAATAGAAATAACCCAAAATCCTGAAGTTCGAAAGCGCTATATAAGGCAAATCCAAAATATCCCATTAATAAGGCTTCTATGATAGTATTTCCTGAAATGTTTTTGCTTACATATTTATTCCCTTTCCAAGAATCCTTCAAAGTATTGATATTGAATTTTGGAGTACGAACAAATTCACTTTTCTTCCCAAAGTGTCCTTCTAGAACAGCCATAGAGTTATGTACTGAGAATCCCATAGCGATAGAGAAAAAGGTAAAGAACATTTTTATATATTCCATAAAATTCCAGAATCCTTTACCATGTATTTTTTTAAAGGTATGCCAATAGCAAAAGAAAAATATAACTGTGCTTAAGGCAAAAAATGCAATTACATTAAAATACCAGCTAAATAGTGGATTATTGTTTTTAATATACATTACAGGTACACTTAGAATAGCGACCAGTAAAACTAGTAGAAACATACTACTATTTAATAAATGGAAGAAACTATGAAACTTTGTTTTAAGAGGAACAGTTTTGTCTTTAAGCATTTTCCAGTATAATTTCTGAAAATTTTCTGCAGCACCTTTATTCCATCTGAATTGTTGTGAACGGGCAGCACTGATTACAACAGGTAATTCTGCTGGTGTTTCTACCTCTTCAAGATATTTAAATTTCCATTTCTTTAACTGTGCTCTATAACTTAAGTCCAAATCCTCTGTTAGTGTATCTCCTTGCCAGTTTCCTGCATCTTCAATACATGCTTTTCGCCAAACTCCAGCAGTACCATTAAAATTAATAAAATGATCCTTATAATTACGCCCTACCTGTTCCATTGTAAAATGAAAATCTAAAGCAAAAGCCTGAATTTTGGTGAGCATAGAGTAATTTCTATTAATATGTCCCCATCGTGTTTGCACGACACCAATATTTTGATCTTTAAAATACGGGATGGTCTGTAATAACCATTTATTTCCAGGGAGAAAATCTGCATCAAAAATGGCAATAAATTCTCCTTTGGCGATCTTAAGTCCTTCTTTTAATGCTCCAGCTTTAAACCCTGTTCTGTCTTTACGACATATATGTTTAATATTTAAACCAGTTTCTTGTAGCTTTTGGATTTGAACAGCAGTGCTAACCACAGATTCATCTGTTGAGTCATCTAAGACTTGTATTTCTAATTTATCCTTAGGGTATTCAAGTTCTGCGATGTTATCCAATAAACGATCCATCACATATAGTTCATTAAATACAGGTAGTTGAACAGTGACATTTGGAATCTCATTATCCTTAGAGAAGTCAAAAGTAGGAGAATCATCAGATTGTTTTCTCGATTTTAGATAATTTAAAAGCAAATTTAGCTGTGCTAAACTATACATAAATATGATTAGTAAAGCAATTGTGTAGGTTATGATAATAGCAATATCCATTACGCAAAGCTATATTTAAAAATCCAACTTAAAATCTTAACGCCTGCAAATATAGCACCTTTTATGGTTCCAGAAACTTTTGAGACACCAATTCTCTTTTTGTAATGTACAGGCACTTCAGTGTAGGTATAACGTTTTTTTAATACTTTTAGCTGCATCTCTACAGTCCATCCATAGGTTTTATCCACCATGTCTAATTCTAGAAGTGTGTTGTACTTTATAGCTCTAAATGGGCCGAGATCTGTAAATTTTGCTCCAAAAAAAAGTTTCATTAACCCTGTAGCTAGCCAGTTTCCAAATATTTGAGGAAATGTCATAGAACCAGATTCTCTAAGGTGTTTAACTCGAGACCCAATTACCATATCAATATCATCTTCCAAAATAGGTGCAATGACCTTAGTAAGTTCTTCAGGGTAATCACTATAATCACCATCCAAAAAAACAATGATATGGGGTCTAATATCTTTTGATGCGATATATTCCATCCCTTTTAGGCAGGCATATCCATATCCTTTTCGTTCTTCTTTTACTACGGTAGCACCGGCATTTTTTGCAACACTTTCTGTATTGTCTGTAGAATTATTACTCACAACAATGACTTCTGATACTATATCAGGAATCTCTTTGATTACATGTTCAATGGAATCTTCTTCATTAAAAGCAGGTATGATAACGTTTATAATGGGAGTCATTTATAGAGAAGCGTTTGGATTGTCTCTTTTAAAACTAAAGATATCTGTCCACTCACCCGTTTTGATGTCATTGATATAGCGTTCAGCTTTAAAAAGTTTGTTGTTTTTATATAATAGACAGTATCCTTCTTTTTTATTATTTTTATATTGATACTTTCTAGTTATTCCGACCACAATATCGTAAATAATCCACCATTTTTCGGCTTTATCATCTACAAAATGCCCTTCTTTGAGTAATTTATCAGTTTCGGAATAAAAATACCAGTATCCGTTTTTTTTATCATCTTTATAATGTCCTTCTCTTAACCTTTTTCCATTTTCTGAGTAAAAATACCAGAACCCCTCTCTTTTGTTATTTTTATAATGTCCTTCATGAGAAACTTTTCCATTTGGATAATAAAAATACCAAAAATCTACTTTAGTATCATAATATTTCCATCCTTCGGATTTTATATTACCATTACTATAATATTCGTAATGATATTCCTTCGAGTTCGTTGTTGCATTTCCTAAAAAAGAAGCCAAAAATAAAAGAAACAAAAGCTTTTGAAACATGATAATTGGTGTGTTAGATGCTTTAGACGAAAACCAATAGTAATACTAACATTTTTTTGAAAACTATTTTGAGCGAAAATACCATATCTAAAATTTTAGTTTAGATATGGTATTTGTTAAAAAAATGATATCCCAATTTTTACCTAATCAAATGTTATTTTTTATTTACATAATCCATTAAATCAACATCATTACCTAATAGGATTTCATTAGAATTAATACGACCATCAAGTTTGTCGTTTTCTAGTTTAAGTACTCCTCTAGGGCAGACTGCAGAACAAACTCCGCAACCTACACAACTAGATCGTACAATATTTTCGCCTTTTTGTGCATAAGCGCGTACATCGATTCCCATTTCGCAATAAGTAGAGCAGTTTCCACATGAGATACACTGTCCACCATTGGTTGTAATTCTAAATTTGGAGAATAATCGTTGTTGAAACCCTAGAATAGCAGCCATAGGGCAACCAAATCTACACCATGCTCGGTTACCTAAAATTGGATAAAACCCTGTACCGATAACTCCAGAGAATATCGAACCAATATATAGACCATATGCAGATCTTAAACCTCCTGCTTTTAAAAAGAAAACTTCAGAGGTTGTTCCTGTATAGTGCATACCCACTAAGGCTAAAATGACAACAAAGAATCCAATCGCTCCATATTTTGCATCTTTCCCTAGTTCTTTCCCCTTGAAAAATAGAACTCCGCCAAAAACAAGGGTTAGAAATCCAGCCACGCTTATTAGGAATACATCTTTTGTTAACCAATATTTATTTGGATCATATCCCAGATATGTGTGTATAACGGCAGTAGTCATGACTACAGAGAATACCAAAACAGTATGAATCAACCAACGCTCAAGTTTCCAGGCACTCATTTTTTTGCTAGATAATTGTCTAAAAGAATCTCCCGCTGTCTCTGCTAACCCACCGCAGCCACATACCCAGGAACAGTACCATCTTTTTCCAAATTTATAGGTAAGAAAAGGAGAGATTACGAATATAGATACTATCCCAAAGATTAATAAACTTAATCCGATAGTTTCGGCTTTAATAAACGAATCGATTCGATACTGATCAAAATTATAATAGTTTAGCGGCCACATGTTTTTAAGGTCATAGTAGGGCAAGCTAAATGATTCTGAGTTTAATCTGGCCATAAATTCTGGAATTAAGAATGCAAACCCTAATTGGAAAAACATTACAGAAACCGTACGAATCTGTTGGTAACGATTATGTCTGTATTTTAAAATAAATTTATAACCAAAGGCAATAATTGCAATAGTATATAATGTTCCGTAAACAAACCATTGACTGGCCGGATTACCACTTAATATTCTACTTAAAGGATCAAATAGACCTATTAATCCAGTATTGGCATCTCCATTAACGCCCATACCCAATAGATCAGGGTAAAAATAGAGGACAATATAGAATGCTGTTAATCCAACGCCAGTAAGCCAACCAAGCACCCCTCTTGAAGAAATAGATTTAAACCAGACACCATCATTTTTAATTCCTTCTAATTTGGTTAGGTAGGCTTCGTTAGCAAATAGAATAGTTCCTGTTGTAATTAATCCAAGTGATACCGTTAGAAATACTCCTTGGTTAGGGAAATTTGTATTTAAAAGGGCTAGAGCTAAAATTAAAAGCCCTATTAAGCCAATAGCTAAAGCTATTTTTTGTTTTGTAGAAACCCCTTTAGTGTCAGGGTTTGCAAGCGACATGCTATGATCTAATTTGTTACTCATTGTATGTGTTTTTAATCAGACTTTTTCAATTTTTTAATAAGAGTAAGGTCTGTATTTTGTTTTATGCAGTTTGAAGTTGTGATTTTTTATATGCCGAAAGTATTTCTGATTCGGATGTAGAATAGAATTCTGGGTCAAAATTAGCTTCGGCTAGATGTTGCATAACATAGTCGATATCTCTTTTTTCTGTTAACCATTTATCAAAAACTTCATGGCGCATTCTTATCCCAAATGTATTGATCCCTAAGAATTCTGAGGTTTCTTTATGATAGGATACGGTGATACATTTGGTGTCATCCTCGTGTATCCAATGAAATTGTTGTTCGTACTCTTTTGGATTACCAAATACCCAACCATAGGTTTGATATTCGATATCTAGAAATTTGGCACTATTAAACCAATGCCCGGGTTTATATTCGGTTTTATTCTCGCATATTGTTTGCGCCAGAGTTTCTCCCATCATTCGTCCAGTGTACCAAACTGCTTCAATTGGTCTACGGTTCCCAATAGCTTCATGCTGTTCTGCGCAGTCCCCAATAGCATATATATTTGGAATATTAGTCTCTAGAAATCGATTTACTTTTACACCACGCCCTAATTCGATTCCAGAATCTTTTAAGAAATCTATATTAGGGGACACTCCTGGGGTAAGTCCTACTACATTACAATCAATAACTTCTCCAGTTTCCTGAACAACAACTCCTTTTACTTTTCCGTTCTCGTCTGCTATAATTTCTTTAAGGTTTGCTCCTAATCTAAGATCTATATGATGATTTTGAATATGTCTATTAATCATCGCGCTTTCACCAGCGGGTAATACTGCGTCCCAAAAACTTTTTTCTCGAACCAAAAATGTTACAGGGATATTACGAGAATTAAGCATTTCAGCTAATTCTATACCTATTAATCCCCCTCCAACAATCACAGCTCGTTTACAGACTTTGTTATTGGGAGCATGTTTTTCTAGATTCTCAAGGTCTTGCTTGTGATACATTCCCATTACTCCATCAAGATCTTGTCCTGGCCAACCAAATTTGTTAGGTTTAGAACCCACGGCAATAATTAATTTATCATATTTCAAGACTTCCCCATTTGCAAACTCTAGCTTGTTTTCCTTATGATTGACTTTAGAAACAAAACCATTTTTAAGTTCAATCCTGTTTTTTTTCCAAAACCAATTCTCATAAGGTTGTGTATGTTCAAATTTCATATGTCCCATATATATGTACATAAGGGCCGTACGAGAAAAGAAATAGTCAGTTTCAGCAGAAATAATAGTAATATGTTTATTGGAATTTTTACGGATATGTCTGGCTGCAGTAACCCCTGAAATTCCATTTCCTATAATTGCTATATGTTCTTCCATAAAAGAATAGTTATTGTTGTCAATATTTAGTTAAGAAGTATAGACTTCGGTAAGTCAGTCGAATATAAATATAAGAACTTATGTTATTGAATTAATTTAGAATCAGTCTAAAAATCACTTTGATTGTAAGGAAACTTTAGGTTTGGCGTACAGGTTAGTTTTTTAAAAAAGACAAAAAGGAATAACAAAGAAAATTCTATTTTGTTTGTAAGTTGCCGTTTGACCATTCGACTGAATGCCCGTTAACCATGGTGAATTTTAACATTTTACAATATAATAAATTCAAATTTTAAGCATAAGACTGAAAAAAAGTAAAAGATGAAAAAGATAACAATTCTAATATTCCTTCTCTCTATTCAATTTGGGTTTTCCCAGAGTACTGCAGATTTTTTTGCCAAAGCAGATTCTTTTTTTAAGACTCATGTTACTAACGGGAGAGTAAATTATAAAAACATCAAAAAAGATCCAGCTTTACTTAATGAGCTGTTAGATATAGCATCAGGAATTAGTGTTTCTAAAAGCAAACCTAAGACTTACCAAGCCTTTTATATTAATGCGTATAATTTGGCAGTAATAAAAGGTATAGTAACAAAGTATCCTGTAAAATCACCTACAAGTATTAAAGGTTTTTTTGATAAAAAAACGTATACTTTGGGAGGAAAGAATACAACACTTAATGATTTGGAAAATAAAA
This sequence comes from uncultured Aquimarina sp., assembly GCA_947498785.1. Classification (GTDB taxonomy): domain Bacteria; phylum Bacteroidota; class Bacteroidia; order Flavobacteriales; family Flavobacteriaceae; genus Aquimarina. The sequence continues at coordinate 59,458 of CANMLS010000033.1, forward strand.
TTTTACGTAAAAATTTTCCTAATGAAGCTCGTTTTCACTTTGTGTTAGTTTGTGCAGGTTTGGGTTGTCCTCCTATTATCTCGGCAGCGTATAAACCATCGAGTTTAGAATCTCAATTACAACGACAAGCAGTAAAAGCATTAAACAACCCTAGTTTTATTAAGGTTAAAGGAAAAAAGGTGCAGTTATCTCAAATTTTTGAATGGTATAAAGGAGACTTTACCCGTAATGGATCAGAAATCGATTATGTAAATAAATTCAGAAAAGAAAAAATTCCTACGGATGCTAAAATATCATACTATCCATATAACTGGAGTTTAAATCATATTAAATAATCTAATTGTATAAAAATAATTAACAATCAAAGTAAAAATTTTATCAAAGTTTTATAATATAAAGCGAACTTTGATAGAGGGCTACTACACGTAAAAATCACAAAAATGAAAACGAAAAAAATAGTATTAACAGTAATTAGTCTTTTTGTTCTAGCCATTGGTTTAGCTCAAGAAGATGATGATCAAGGAGGTTCTGTAATTCAGACACTAACACCTTCTAAATTAATAGGAAAAGGTCAGTTTGATATCAAATGGTTTAATAATTTGTACACACAAACAGAAAGTACATTTAGCGATGGAGATGAGCCCAGACAAACTTTTTTCACGTCTACAGTAGAAGCATATACAGGAGTTGGAAATAATAAACGATGGAATTTGGGATTGATACTAGAATTCAGATCAAATGTGGTTGGCGATCGTGATGCTCTTGACGTTTTTAAGTTTGATGGGGAGAGTAATACAGCAAGATCAGGTTTTACATCTATCGCTCCTTCTGTAAAGTTTGTTCCTTTTGAAAGTGTAAATAATTTCTCTATACAAAGTTCATTCTTTATCCCTTTGGTTGATAATGAAACTGAAAATGGAGTTTTTCTAGATCAGAATGGATATATCTGGCAGAACAGATTCTTTTATGATTATACATTTCCTGGAAATAAATTTCAGATTTTTGGAGAATTAAATTCCGAATTAAATTTTGGAAAAGAAGAAGATAGTTTTGCAAATAACAGCCTTAGATTAACACCTGGTGTCTTTTTTAGTTATTTCCCAAGTTCTAAATTTACGGTTTTAGCATTGGCACAACACTCTGAACTTATTGATCTTGGTAATGATTTTGATCAAAGTTTTACAGCCTTAGGTGGAGGTGCAAAATATCAGTTGACCAAACAATTAAATATAGAAGCATTATATACCAACTTTGTAGATGGTAGTAATACTGGGCTAGGAGAAACTTTTAATTTAGGATTAAGAGCTGTATTCTAGGCGAGATTATAAATAAATTGTATTTTCAGCAGTAAAAAAAGAATGAGAACTATTTTTTTACTGCTGTTATGTTTTGGTTTCTGTAACTGTTCTGGGCAAAAACCAAAGATTAACGGAGTAAGTTTTGTTGGAGCTCCCAATGAGATAACTTCAAAAGCTGTTGATCCTATCGTACAAGTTAATGCAGATTGGGCAGCCGTAATGCCTTTTGGTTTTGTAAAAAGTCTAACAACTCCATCAGTAGTTTTTAATATAGAAAGACAATGGTGGGGAGAACGAAGAGACGGAGCCAAAAGAACAATAGAGTTGCTTAATGATCAAGGAATCAAAGTAATGCTAAAACCTCAGATTTGGGTTTGGAGAGGAGAATTTACAGGTAATATCAATATGCAATCTGAAGAAGATTGGAAGGTGTTTGAAAAATCATATGAAAGTTTTATATTATTGTATGCAGTATTGGCTGAAGAAATGAATGTGCCTATATTATGTATAGGTACAGAATTACATACATTTGTTCAAAAAAGATCAGATTTTTGGAAACGATTAATTGCTAAAATCAGAGCTGTTTATAAAGGAGAATTAACCTATGCAGAAAACTGGGATCAATTTGAGAAAGCTCCATTTTGGGACCAAGTTGATTACATAGGAATTGATGCTTACTTTCCGATTTCTGAAAGCCAAACTCCAAATGTAGAAGAACTGAAGCAAGGATGGCAAAAATATAAATATGATATTATGGCTTTGCAATCCAAATTAAAAAAACCTATTCTGTTTACCGAATATGGATATCGTAGCGTTCATTATACAGGTAAGCAACCATGGGATTCTAGTAAGTCAAATGGAAATATAGATTTTACAGCTCAGAATAATGCATTAACTGCTTTATATGATGAGTTTTGGAAAGAACCCTGGTTTGCTGGTGGATTTCTTTGGAAATGGTATCATAATCATGATGAATCAGGAGGGAAAAATAATAATAGATTCACTATACAAAATAAACCAGCAGAAGATATAGTGAGATCGTTTTATAAAAAATGAGTAGAAGAATACAACATATCAATATTGTAATTGTATTGTTTTTGGGGATTTTGTCCTGTAAGAATGATGATGACGCGTTAATAGCTGATGATTCTCTAGCTTCTTTGGTTAAAAATAACACTATTAGAGTCGATAATGTAATTGCATGTGCATCAGGATCTGATGATCCAGCTATAATTGTTGCTTATGTTTATCCAAGGTCTGGTGCAACAGATATTAGGTACTATGAAACAGAGAGTATTAATGATGATAAAAATGATTATCAAAAATATACTCATGTACCCATAGAATCTACAGATTTTTTTAATGGCTATCTTAAAAAATTCACAAGAACTATTACTGAAGAAAAATGGGTAATTATAACTTTTTTTGAAAATAACGAACTGCATTTATCCAATCCAATTCGATTAAAACATCTCACCAAACCAACCGAATTTTCAAATAACGTCATAGTTAATTCTACGATAGAAGGAATGCCTGTTTTTACTTGGGAAAATGGTATTTTCAAGGATAATAAAATTTATTTTCAGATCATTTCAGATATAGAGAACGAATTACTTTCGGGAACATATACATTCGAAAAACAATTTCAATATTATAAACTAGATAATGTTGTTCTTAATATTACACAAGAGCCTCCTCCAGAATTAAACTCAATGAATCAATATGGCTTTACTCTTATGGGAGTTAGTGAAGATAATTGGGTAAATCTCTTTGTTGAAAAAAATTTCACACCCTAGTTTTAATAAAATATTAAATCATCTGTAAGAAGAGTTTTGTTTTCTCGTCTATACCTGCATATTGTTTCACACAATAAAATTATTATGAAATAGGCTACTACATTAAGGTTCATATTTCAACCAAAAATAAGTATTGTTGATTCCATATCTGTGTTAGGTGCAGGCGAAGTGCCACCATTGAAAACAAAATTATAAACAGATGAAAAACTTCTTATTCTCTTTATTTATTCTGGTGTATTGTGGTGGGTTTTCTCAGGAGTCTATGGTATCAGAATTACAGATTGAAGGGTTAAAAAGAACTAAGGAATCTTTTATACGTAGATTGGTAAAAGTAAAGCCTCAATCTATTTATGATTCTTTACAAGTATCTACAGATATAGAACGTCTTAAACGACTACCAGGTATTGCAAATGCTGAAGTAGTTATTTCAAAGAATATCGATCAAGATTATAGTGTGATTTATAAAATTGAAGAAAACTTTACGGTCATTCCTGGATTTAATATTGCTACAGATAATAATGGTGAATTTGCATATAGAGTTTCACTTTTTGAATTTAATTTACTAGGTCGAAATCAAATACTAGGAGGGTTTTACCAAAGAGATGTTTTTGATTCCTATGGAGGATATTGGGAGGCTCCTTACCTTTTTACCAACAAATTTGGTTTTGGGATTAATTATAAAAATCTGATTTCTCAAGAACCCGTTTTTTTTGATGACAATACTGTGGATTATAAGTTTGATAGCAAGGCAATTGAGATAAATTTATTGTATGAGTTTGATTTTCATAATCGAGCAGAAATAGGTTTGAATATTGCTAGTGAATTTTATGATTTTATAGATGGAAATTTACCTATAGGAATTCCCTCTAGGCTTGATGCAGATAAAATAGCATACCGTGGAGAATATGAATATAATGCTATAGATATTGATTACCAATATGCATCAGGCTTTAGGAGTTTATTAGATGTTAGATTTGTCACAGGAGGAGAAGGGTTATTGAATGATTTCTTTATTGGAAGAAATGATTTTGAATATTTTAAAAGAATAGGAAAAAAAGGAAACTGGGCAAACCGATTGAGACTGGGGTATGCTTCTAATGATAGTACTCCTTTTGCTCCTTTTGCTGTAGATAATCAATTAAATATTCGAGGTGTAGGAAATACAATAGATAGAGGTACAGCTTCGTTAGTGCTTAATACAGAGTATAGATACACCTTGTATGAAAAAAAATGGTTTGTGATCCAAAGTAATGTTTTTATAGATACAGGAACATGGAGAAATCCAGGTGGCGACTTAGAAGAATTGATTGACGGAAGTACATTAAGATTTTATCCTGGTGCAGGAATTAGATTTATTCATAAACGTATTTTTAATGCAGTATTTAGGTTAGATTATGGATACGGAATAGGAAATAATGTTACTAATGGAATTACTTTTGGAATTGGTCAGTTTTTTTAAAATAAAAATAATAAAGATTTCTGTATATAGATGTTGAAGTAATCAGGTTGTTATAGTTTTGTAGTAAATACCGTACTTAACAGTTAGAATATTATAGTAATACTTAATAAAAGGGGGCAAGTTGGATTTGGATATTATATATAAAAAAGGAAATCAAAGAATATTTGATAATGATCAATTCTGTCATAAAATTAACCGTAATTTTGATATTTTAACATAGATGAAACAAATACTTCAAAAAGAGATAATCTCTGTTCTTCTATTACTATTTTGCTTTTATGGGTATGCTCAAGAAGGAAAAGTGCTTGATATCATAATACGAGGAAATAATAAAACTAAGACTTCTGCCATACTCAAACATATCAATACAGAACGAGGTGTTACCTTAGATTCTTTAGCCTTAGAAAAAGATGTTAAGAGACTTAAAAGATTACCAGCTATCGCACATGCTTACTATCAAGTTCATGATAAAGAAGATGGGTATCAAATAATTTATGGAGTCGAAGAAAATTTTACGATAATTCCTTCAGCAAATATTTATACAACGAATGATGATGAATTTGCTTTTAGAGTAGGGCTGTACGAGTTTAATTTATTTGGTCAGAATATAACCTTAGGAGGTATTTACCAGAATGATATTTACAGCTCTTTTGGAGCAAACCTAAGGGCTCCATATTTGTTTGGTAAAAAATTAGGATTGGCACTTAATTATAGTAATATAACTACAGAAGAACCAGTATTTTTAGAAAACGGTATTGCAGATTATAAATATAATAATACCTCATATGAGATTTTGGGGTTGTATCAGTTTAACTTTCAGAATCGAATAGAATTAGGAGTCAATTATTTTAATGAGGATTATATATATAAGCAAGGTGTTACACAAGAGGGAATTCCGCAGGATTTTGATGTAAATAAACTGTTATTCAAACTCATTTATGAATATGATAACCTAAATTATGATTATCAATATGTTTCTGGTTTTAAAAGTACATTTAACTTACAATACGTAATTAGTACAGAAAATGTTTTACCCGATTTTGTTATAGGGTGGAACGATTTTCTGTATTATCATAGAATTGGCAAAAAAGGGAATTGGGCTTCAAGATTACGTATGGGACTGGCAACTAATGATAACTCTCCTTTTGCTCCATTTGCTGTTGATAATAATTTAAATATTCGAGGAGTAGGTAATACAATTGACAGAGGAACGGGGGTTATAGTACTTAATACAGAGTACCGACATACATTATATGAAAAAAACTGGTTTGTATTACAAAGTAACGTTTTTGTAGATGGAGGAAGTTGGCGTAACCCAGGAGGAGATTTTGATGACTTTGGAGATGCTCAGAATTTTAGAATATATCCTGGTGTCGGTTTGCGTTTTATGCACAAAAAGATTTTTAATGCCATATTTCGTATAGATTATGGATATGGTGTTACCGAAGATGCTACCAATGGATTTGTTTTTGGAATCGGGCAATATTTTTAGAAGTAATCCATTTATCAGTGCCTAAATTTGATAGATTTCTTCTCTTCTTCAGGAATGATAATTTTTAGATTCTTTCTTGAGTCGCTATTGGAATTCATGCCATTTTTAGGACAAATTTGAAGAGCAGCCATTAAGCGCTTGTTTTAAAAGATTATATTTTTCAAACTCCTTAATAGTTAATCCACCCAAAGCAGAATGCCTTCTATTTTGATTATACCAGACTTCAATATATTCAAAAACAGCTAATTTAGTTTGTTTTCTTGTTATAAATCGATATGGATAAATAGTCGATCCTTAAAAAAGGCATTTTGGATGTACTTTGATGGATTTGTCTCCAAATTTATAAAAGGGTATCCCTAAT
>CANMLS010000034.1 GCA_947498785.1 uncultured Aquimarina sp.
AAAGTTAGCAACCAATGCGCAGAAATATCAAAAATCAGGGTAACATTTTGCCCTGCTACGACACATATATTAAACGTCGTGCGTCATTAGACAAAAAACTGAAATGACATAATTGAATTTATAGTTTGTGAATTTTTTTATATATTTACCTACCTATAAGTAGATAGATTGTTTTGAATAAGAAAGAACAAATAATAAATATTGCAGATAACCTTTTAATAGAAAAAGGATTTAATGCTTTTAGTTATAAAGACATATCGAAAATAATTGATATAAAAACATCTTCGATCCATTACCACTTCCCAACAAAAACTGACTTAGGCATTGCTGTTATTAAAAAACATCTTGAAGCATTAGAACAAACCATAATAAAAACAAAAGATAAAACACCTATTGAAAAAATAAAAAAATTATTTATATACTATAAACGACTTAGTTCAAATCAAATGGTTTGTATTGTAGGAGCATTAACTTCTGGACTAAATACTTTAAATGAACCTCTACGAATTGAATTATTAAATTTTACAAATAAACTTATAGATTGGGTAACTTCTATTTTAAATGAGGGGCAAGACCAATTAATATTTAAAACTTCAACTGATAGTAAATTAAAAGCTAAACTACTAATTACCAATTTAATGTCCTTAGTTCAACTATCAAGAATTGAACATCAAAATAATTCTATTGACGGAATTATCGATATAATTTTAGACGATTTGCTTATAAATAATAATTAAAAAAAGAAAACAATGATAAAAACATATCAAGGAACTGTATACCCTTGGAACTGTGACCATATGAATCATATGAATGTTAGATTTTATGTAGATAAATTTGATCAAGCAACGTGGAACTTACTTTCCTTTTTAGGTTTCTCTTCTAAATATTTAAAAGAGTCTAATACAGGAATGGTAGTTCTGGAACAAAAAATAAATTACTTGAAAGAAGTTATTGCAGGTGATAATATAATTGTTGAATCTGAAATTACTAACATAAAAGGCAAAAAAATATATTTTAAACAAAATATGATAAATTTCGAGTCAAATGAGTTAATTTCTACAAACGAAGTTATTGGACTTCATATTGATTCTATTAAAAGGAAGGGAATTATAATCCCCGAATTTGCGATATCAAAATCTAAGGAAACAGAATAAAAACGAACGCACAACACTAGTAACCGTTGCACAACTACTATTTTTAATAAACTCAGACCGTTTTAATATATTCAAAATAAAATTAGCACTGAAAGTCAATTGTTTAAAAAATAACTCAACGTGTAAAATACTTGATGTTTTAGAAATTGAGGTTGTGCAACAGCCACAACATATATGTGATCATAGCAGTTAAGTGATGAATAGAACGGTTGTTGTATTTTTGGTAAGGCGCAATACTTGCAGAAAGTAAAAGTTAGCAACCAATGCGCAGAAAAACCGAAAAGCTAGGTAACATTTTGCCCTGCTACGACACAAATATTAATCGTTGTGCGTCATTTAATACAAAAATCAACGACTCACCAATTTAGTACTGATGAAATCGTTAACAATTTCGTTACTATATTTTTCTTCAACCAATTTACCACTTAAGTATAGCATCATATAATTGAGAACCCTATTCTCTTGTTCGACCTTATTAGGTATTTCTCCACGGTGGAATACTCCGTATGTCTTTTCTGTAAAAGATTTACTATTATTAAGTATCAAAAGCCTGAAGTGATTTTTATAAAATGGATTTAATTCTGTTATATAAGGTTCAAGACAATCGTAGTTTCCTATAGTATTAGTACTCTCATCATTTTCAAAATAATTCAATAAAGGAATATTATGCACTTCAATATATTTTGAATAATCTGCTACATATACTTTACTATCAACTTTAGTTGGTTCATAACCTAACATTAAAAAAGAGTGATTTTCTGCTGTGTCTCTATGAAACCTACTTGTATTTTGATGATTAAACCTACCTATACTTTGATAGATAAGCTTCTTATTTAATTTAGTTTTACAAGTTTCTGAGAGACTTTTTTTTAAATTAACCATTATTTGTCTAAAAGACTTAGAATCAATTTCTTTTCCAAAATCAAAATAACAAAATCCTGAATTAATAGTAGACTGTCTGAATACTTCTTTATATATATTATTTACTTCCTTTTTAGAAAATTTAGTATCTTTTGATTTATCAATCATATTTTTAAATAGTTCTATTATTCTTCCCTGTAAAAATGTCTACATTAGAATTTATCGGATTTTTCAAAGCCCTTCGAAATATAACGATTTGTCCAGTATGATAAATAGCATCTGAAATGGGTCCGTTCAAAGTATTCCAAAATGGTAATGTAATTTTAGAATCCTCTTGCTTAATTTTTATCTCAAAAGACTTCATTTCATCGTCACTTACTTTAGAAAGTATTTGACTTGCTTTCTTTAATTCATTTAAGGTTTTAACTCTAATTTCCTTAAAACTTAATTTTCTCTTCTCTAGAATTTCGTCACTATACTGTTGCTGGACTATCCGTAATACAAATTCAGATAAATCTGAAATATGTTCTAACGTTTCTAAGAACGTTCTAGAATCGGTACTAATCCTATAAGATAAATCTGATTCCTTTAAAGATTCAGTTGCCCAATAATAGCGATAACCTAATCCATCAATAAGCCTTTTGATAATATTTCCTTGTGAAAAAAAATCAGGATAATCTCCTATTTCTTTATAAGGTAATTCCTCTTCTATTTTATTTATTTTAGACATACTTAAATCTTTAAACTGGTTTACTTTTTACACTGGTTTCAAAAGTAAAACAATTGATTTATATTTACAAATAGTTTTTAAATTGAATAGACTAATGAAAAAAGAACCTAAATCGGGATGCTCAATAAATTTAGGATTAGAAGTTTTTGGTGATAAATGGACATTACTCATAATTAGAGATATACTGTTCGGAAACAAAAATCATTTTAGAGAAATACTTAAATCTGATGAAAAAATTTCAACTAAAACTTTAACCACTCGTTTAAATGATTTAGAACAGAAAGGAATTTTAATCAAAGAAAACGACTCCTCACATAAGCAAAAGTATATTTATAATTTAACCGAAAAAGGTATTGACCTTTTGCCTGTTATTGTTTCCATTGCTGATTGGAGTCTTAAATACGAATCCGTTGATGAAATATCTTCAAAACATACAAAACAATTAATAGATGGTGGAAAATCTCTAATTGAAAAGCTTACAATAGACTTAAAAGAGAAACATTTGAAGAAAAACTAAAGCTAATAATGTATCCTATGTAAAGCCCTTTCCCAAGTCTTAGGTTATAAAAATACAATATTGCCCCTTATAACTCTGCATTCTATAAGGGGTATGATATCTGATCATCCACCAGCATAGGTTAAGACATAGTTTTGCTACTCATGTATTAGGAGAAGAAATAGATTTAAGATACACTCAAGTTTTATAGGACACAACCACAGCAAACCAACTGAAAACTTATACTCATATCACTATAAAAAAGCTTAAAAGATTTACTAAATTAGTTCCTCATATAGAAATATATAGTTACCATGGTAACTATATATTAGTGTTGGCAAACATAGCTCCTCAATATTGCGAAAAAAATTTGCTAGCTAAAATAGCGGAATCTAAAACCAATCTTTACGTTGATTTTTTAACTCGATTTTCGATCTGATCTCAAAGCGAACTAGCCAATCTTTGCGCTGACTTTCAGCCACATTCGCAATCTGACTACTGACAAGCACTCGGAATTTTATGAACTGACTGATAAACTTTGTGGAAAAATTACCGCCCGAAAACTAAATATTACGGCTGGCTGTTTATCGAAGTGGTTTTATGAAAGATTACGGCGATATGTGTTTACTCTAACCTGTCGCTACGTCTGCCAACAAAATGTATAGTTCATTGCTGCTGATTTTCCTCCGGAAAATCTTACGCACTGACCAAACGTTCGCTACTTTTTACTAACTTAGTCATTCCAACACAAACCGTTACCAACTATAACCTCTGAGCTTTTTAGAAACTAGTTTTATTAAGAAAAACTTGTGAAGCATTAAATTTTGGTGTATTTTTACACCAGATACACATCTCATGGGACGACAAAGCATTTCTTTTACAGAACCTAATGATAATTGGTTAAAAGCTCAAGTTGATAATAACGAGTACTCAAGTAAAAGTGAACTTGTTAATGACTTGATTAGACAAGCGCGCAAGCAACAGAAACAAATTGATTGGATTGCAGCAAAGATAGATAAGGCAGAAAAAAGCGGATTTACTTCGGATAGTAAAGCGCAAATTTTATCCCAATCTAAGAATTTATCAAATGGTTAAATACAAATTAAGTAACTCTGCAAAAGAGGACTTAATAAGAATTCATCGTTATGGAGTTAAAAAATTTGGGGTGGCGCAGGCTGAAAAATATTTTGACTCTTTTTTTGAATACTTTGACATCATTGCACAAAGACCTTATTCATTTGAATCGGTTGACTTTATAAAAAGCGGATATAGACGATGTGTCTGCGGATCGGATAGTATTTACTACAGAGTAAATAATGATGTGGTGGAGATTATGGTTATAATTGGACGCCAGGATTTAAATAACTTATTGTAAAAAATTACAGTTGGTAACAATGTATCCTATGTAAAGCCCTTTCCCAAGTCTTAGGTTATAAAAATACAATATTTTAATATTCTAATTATCTCATATTAATGATTTTATAGTGCTGGGTTGTTGGCAACGCCATTAAAGCGCTGTCAGTATTTCAACACTAGTCCATTATAACTCTGCATTCTATATGTGGTATGATACAAGATCATCCTCCAGCATCTCTATGATTTTGATTGGCAAACAAGGCAACTTGCTATGAAATGTGATAACTTGTAAAAGTTTCACCTACAGTGTTTAGTTGTCCTATTTTATGCCAAAAGTATTGTCGAGTTTTTGGACTTATATTTCTTTATTCTTTTTAACTCACTACTCCTATTTGATAAGGTGTTTCTGTTCTGATAATCGCATGAATACGACTCAGAAGTTTTCTAGCTATTTTGACTAGTATCCGTTTGACATCCTTGAACTTGTTGAAGACTATAATATTTTTTGCGAATAAAACTAGCTACAACAATATATCCTATGTGATCATGGCTTAGATTTGTGATTTATCGAATGGTTCGTGTATTTTTGCAGTGGCGCAGTGATTTTAAAACTGAACTAAATTAAAAATCTGCGCAGAAATGTCGAAGATTAGGTAACAATTTGCCTCTCCACGACACATATATTAAACGTTGGCAGTCATAAGGAAGAAATCAATTAATGAACATAGAAATTATTAAACCTTTAGATCTTGAACTTCAAAAATATATTGAATGTTTTTATATTTTAACACATTCAAAAGAAGAAGGCAGAACTACTTATTTTACATTCCCAAGTATTTTTTCTATAGTATCAATTTCTTCCAATACTAACGTAATTAGAACAAATAAGTTCATAAAAACTATAGAATCTTCAATACAGAATTTTGATTCAAATTTAGATGTTCAATTCACAAACCCTCTTTTAATTCAATATGAAGGAGATATTAAAGAAATTACAACTTATTTTAAACCATTAGGTTTGAATGCTTTTTTAAATAAATCACTTAATAACTATTGTGATTCACTTAAAACGCAGTTTTTACCATTTTTGGATTATAAGAGTGCTATGAATTCAATTCTAAAAATAAAATCATCTGATAGAGTAATTAAACACCTCGAAAATTACTGGTCTAGTAAACTCAAAAAAGATGTGCAATTTAAGCTTAAACAAGCTGTTAAAACTATAATCGAAGATCCAAATAGATCAATATCTTCGATCGCAAGTGATAGTAATTTAAGCCACAAGACTTTAATTACGCATTTTAATAAAGACGTGTGCAAAACACCTTCTGAATTTAGAAAAATCGTCCGTTTTAGGAAAACGATACAAAAAAAAGAAAAAAATAATTTAACACAGTTAAGTTATTTGTCAAATTATTTTGACCAAGCACATATGATTAAAGATTTTGATAAACTTACTGGCTACAAACCAAAAGACTTTTTTAAAAAATTATCATCAATCGATGAAAAAATAAATTGGGTTTTCACAAAAAGGTAAAATTTGTACAATTTTACATTGTAATAATTACTGATTTTTGGACTATCCTAATTAAAAAAATAGATGATAGATATTACAAAGGCAGTTTCATATCCTGATTTTGAAATTATTGAAAATTTAGTCAGACAAATTTTGCATAAATTCTATGATTCTGTTATCCCGAAAGAGCATACTATATATTTTATAAACAAATATCAAACAGCTAAAGCAATAGAGCGACAAGTAAACAAAGGAAGTTCCTATTATATACTTAAGTATAAAGGTTTGAATGTTGGCTACCTTGGACTAAATAAAGAGTCTGATTTTTTACTATTAGACAAGTTGTATCTTCTAGAAGACTATAGAGGTAAAAAAATTGGAAAAAAAGCAGTTGAATTTACTGATAGTTTCGCAAAAAAAACAAATTTTTCAAAAATTAAATTAATTGTACATAAAGAGAATCTTGCGACGATAGAATTTTATAAACGAATGGGCTACAAATTACTAGAAATAATTCCTAATCACTTTGAGACTGGTCAAATCATAGAAAACTATGAAATGGAGAAAGTATTAACGAAAAAATAAAAAAATGAAATATTATAAATTAGACAATCCAGTTTGGAATTCACTAACAGAAACCCATAAAAGCCTAGCTATAGAATATGATGGAACAAAATTTTACAAACCACAATATTGTCCTTTTGGTGGTTTTAAAAAAATAGACAAGTTGGATCTATACATTGATAAATATTCTGACTTGACTGACAACTTTTTTATGGTTGGAGAAAAGCCAGTTTTTAATGACAACATAATTGTGGCGAATAACTTATTATGTAGTCAGATGATTCTCAATACAAAAATTGATTTTGAAATTAAGGAAGAAATCGTTGAATTAAAATCTGAAAAACATAAATCAGACCTATTTGACTTAGTTTGCTTAGTTTATCCGGGATTTTTTATGACAAAAACTGCTGACTTAGGAAAATACTTTGGAATTTATAAAAACAATAAACTTATTGCAGTCACTGGTGAACGATTAAAAATGAATGAATTTACAGAAGTAAGTGCTGTTGTAACTCATCCTGACCACATTAGAAAAGGATATGCTAAACAGTTAATAGCTCATACTTCTAATTATATATTTGACGAAGGAAAAACACCTTATTTACATGTGGCTGAAACGAATATTAAAGCTATAAAACTATATGAAAAAATGGGATTTAAAACGAGAAAGAAAATCAGTTTTTGGAACTTAAAAAAACGAACTGCCAACAACGGTTCCTATGAAAAGCACTAGCCTAATTCTATCACTAGCCTAATTCTATCACTAGCCTAATTCTATAAAGTTAATATTTATTTTTTAATTTATCTCATATTGATGATGTTGTAGTGTTGAAATATTGATAATTCCGATAGGATTATTAACATTTCAATGCCTTTATATAACTTGCTCCGCATCCTATATGTAATCGGCTTCTAGAGTCGTCACCAGCATCTGTATGATTATAAGCTATAACAAACCTGTCCACTTGCTATAAAATGTGATCCTAACTTGTAATAGTTGGTCACCCACGTTGTTTTGTGATACAGGTTTTGCTACTTCTGTGTGAGCTTTGTTATTGGTTAATTGTTTAACTACTCCTATCGAGTAGGGTGTTTCTGTTTTTATTACTGCTAAAGTTCGACTCAATAATTTGCGAGCCACTTTAATGATTATGGTTTTTACGTTTTTGCCTACATGTTTACGATAATAAGTTTGCATTATTGGATCTGTTCGTATGGCTTGCCAAGAAAAAACATCTGAACACCAAAAAATTGAAAGAATAATAATTAATGTTGCATATACAACTTAATTTTATACTTTTACAGAATGAAATACGATTTGCAACTTTGTATTGGTTCTCGATTAAGACGACTATCGAGAATAGCGGATGGACATTTTAGAAGTAAATTATCTGAATTTAACATTACCGAAAATCAAATGACTATTTTGTTTGTTTTGAACAAAATGGGAAAAGTTGAACAAGGGAAAATCGGGCAGGAATTAGTGTTGGAACGCTCAACAATAAGTAGAAACATAAAACTATTGGAAAAACAAAATTATATTAAACGGACTTCTGACTATCGACCAGAAATCGAACTTTCAAAAAAAGGTAATGAATTAGTACAAAACCTAATTCCACTTTGGGAAGAAACTATGGACGAACTAATTTTAAAATTGGGCAAAAGTGGATTAACACATTTGACTGAATTGGAAAACAGCTTAAATTAATATTTTTTTAAACACAATGTTGTATATACAACTTATAAATGATTATGCTTAAAACGATTGAAAATAAAATGATGGAGCAAAATGCTCACACAGTAAAATACATTAGAGCCGTTGGAATAAATGATGCCAAAGGAGCTATTAAGCAAATAAACGTCCAAATAAATAGAGATTTTGGTCTTGTAGGGCCATTGACCTTGTCATCAATAAGCGAAAGAATACACGCTATGCGTTGGGCAAACATAAGAGAAGTATTTGTTGTAGAAACCAATGTCAAAAGAGTAATTAAAGAAACTATCGCTTCAGGAATTGCAAAAACCAACGATTGCCCTTATTGCGAAGACGTACACGAAACCTCAATTTCAAGTGCTGGAGATGCGGAGACTTCAAAAGCAATAACCAATGGAACTTGGAAATCATTAAAAAACGAAAAAACAAAAATGCTTATTGAATGGAGTTTAAATACAAGAAATCCAAATACCGAAATAATAAAAAATCCACCATTTACAAAAAACGAAGCAACAGAAATAATAGGAACTGCATTAGTATTTCATTCTACCAATCGACTTGCGAATATATTTTTAGACAATTCGCCTTTACCCAAATTTTTGACCAATTCAATCCTCAAAAAAACAGCTTTAAATATTGCTTCCAAGACATTGTTTAAAACAATGGTAATGAAAAAGGGAAAAGCGGGAGATTCGTTACAATTTATACAAAGTAACATCTATTCAGAAAAATATAAATGGTCAGAAAATGTTCCAACATACGCTAAAACCCTTGATGCAAGAGATTTGCTTTTAGACGAATTAGAAAAAGAGCTCATTCCAAAAAAAATCGCAAAAATTTTTAAAAGCAAAATCAAAAATTGGTATGGAAAAGAAATGCCATTGGGAAGAGCTTGGTTAAACGAAATTATTGTCAATTTTTCCGAAAACGAAAAACCAATAGCTACACTAATATTTCTATCAGCTTTTGCACCATTTACCATCATAGAAAAGGACATTACCAATTTTTACAAAATAAAAAATACAGAAAAAGAACTATTGGAAGTTTGTTATTGGTCTATCCAAATAATTACAAACCGAATAAGTGAATGGTTAACAGAACCATTCAACTAATAAAAAAAGATTTAAAAATATGATTTCTGCAGATTTTCCATATCAATCAAAATTCATAAATATATTGGATTCCAAGCTTCATTACATTGACGAAAACAACCACGAAGATGCTAACCAAACAACATTTGTCTGTGTACACGGCAATCCGAGTTCAAGTTATCTATGGCGAAACATCATTCCCGTTTTATTGCCAAAAGGTCGTGTAATTGCAATGGATTTAATAGGTTTTGGAAAATCGGATAAACCAAACATCGACTATAAAGTTCTGACTCATTCCGAATATTTTGACACATTTATTATGGAATTAAATTTAAGCAACATCGTTTTTGTGTTACACGATTGGGGAACAGCTTTGGGTTTGTCGTATGCAAGAAGAAACAGCGAAAAAATACAAGGAGTAGTTTTTATGGAAGGTATTGTAAGACCAAAGAAATGGAATTTTGGAAATCCATTTGTACGATTGATTTTTCGTTTGTTCCGTACACCGATTATTGGCAAGCTAATGATTATCAATGGTAATTTCTTTGTTGAAAGCATCCTTTTATCAATAGGCGAAAAAAGAAAATTAGGCAAAATAGAAAAAACATTCTATCGTAAACCTTTCTTAAAAAAGAAAAATCGAAAACCCATCTATGTATTTCCTAATGAAATTCCCATAAATGGTAAACCAAAAGACGTTTATGAAATTGTCAATAAAAATCACGAGTGGCTTAAAATTTCAAATGTTCCTAAACTTTTATTGTGGATTAAATCAGGTGTTCTCATAAAACCCAGCCACGTACAGGAAATGAAAAATGACTACAAAAATATTAAGGTAGAATATGTTGGAAAAAGTTCTCATTATTTACAAGAAGATTTCCCAAATGAAATTGGTCAATCTATAGTCAATTGGAATCAAAGTAATAAATTAAAACAATAAATATGAACAATAAGAAAATATTAATACCAGCAGCGAATAGAAACACAGGGGTTCCCGCATCAAAATAATTATTAAAATTAGGTTTTGAAGTTCGTGCCTTTGTTAGAAACCCACGAACCAAAAAGGCAAAAGAATTGGGTGCAGAAATATTCGTTGGCGATATTCAAGACATACGAGACGTTAGAAAATAGCTTGAGGGTATCGAAAGTGCCTATTTTGTACCAACATATCCGAATGTGCTTTTGGACATATATAATAGGACATAGTCTACAAAGTTAAAGGGACATAGTTTACACTTTTTCAAGTTATAATTTGAGACAAAAATCAAATTATCATGCCTTGGAAAAACACAACAAAATTTAATGCGCTAAAAATCATATAATTATTATTTAAAGAATTTATATAACAAGAAATGCCATCATTGGTTTGGATTCATAATATTCTAAGCAAAAATGGGTTAATTAATCCAGGATTCATATTTGCCTTTGATGGATTTGACTGTTAAGTTTTTTCAGTCTGTGATAAAAATAAGTCGTTCCATGCTTTCTACCATAAAAAATGAAACTTTTCTTTAAATCAAAAAACAACTTCTATATATTTGAACACATAAAAGTAAGTTAATACAAAGACTCTAGTTAAGGTACCCCAATAATAAAAAAATGAAAACCAAAAAAGAACTAAAAAAAGAATACAAGGAAATGAAATTTCCAATGGGAGTTTTTCAAATAAAAAATATTTGCAATGATAAAATTCTAATTGATCATAGCATAGACATGGAGTCAAAGTGGAATAGGCATATTATGGAACTTAAATTCGGAAATCATAGAAATAAGGATTTTCAAAATGACTGGAACAAATATGGAGAGGAAAATTTTGTCTTTGAAGTTTTATCTGAACTCAAGGAAAGTAATAAAAAAAATATAAATCATGACAAAGAATTAAAAACTCTTCAAAATTTAATAATTGACGAATTCAATATTGAAAACTCTTATTGAAGAACCTATCTTAACCTTTTTTCATTTGACCTAAAAATTGAGTTTTTTGTATAAATGACAGCTTTCTTGAGATTCATAACAACATACAAAGCGGTAATAAAAACTAGATATAAGTGAGAAAAAATTCTGCAGGAAATTATAAAAAGTTAAGATGAGTTAAGTTAAAACAACAAAACAGAAAAATCTAACTCTGTATCCGTTCTCTTAAAAAGCTCGAGTATTTTCTTCTGATTACGGCTTACCTGCATAAACTATCTACCTTAACAAATACTAAAAACAAGGATTTATAATAAATGAAATTCAATCATAAATCAGAAACATTCGTAGAAATTGATTCTGCCAAAATCTATTTTGAAGAAATTGGTAATCCGCAGAAACAACCTTTAATTTTTTTACATGGAGGATTTGGGAATATAGAAGATTTTAATGGAATAATTCCATTACTCCAAAGCGAATATCGTATAATCGGAATTGATAGCAGAGGTCAAGGTAAATCTACTTTAGGTACACTTAAACTTACTTATGCTCGCATTGAAAAAGATATTAAAATAATTATCGAAAAGTTAAATTTGATAAACCCAATAGTTTTGGGATTTAGTGATGGAGGAATTGCGGCTTTACGATTGGCTTGTTTTAATACTCTAAAAATTGACAAACTAATTATCATTGGTTCCAGCTGGCATACCAAATCACTTGAAAATTCAAAAATTTTCTTAGAATCTATAACATCAGAAAAATGGAAAGAAAAATTTCCTGAAACATTTAACAAATATAAAAGCATAAATCCTAAACCAAATTTTGATAATTTAACTAAGGCTATTGTAAAAATGTGGATTGATGAAAAAGAAACAGGTCATCCCGATGAAAATGTTCAAAACATAAACTGTCCAACATTAATAATTAGAGGGGATAATGATCATCTTATTAATAAACAATCAGCTTTTGAACTATCTGAATTAATCAAAAAAGCAAATTTGGCAAATATTCCTTTTTGTGGACACGAAGTGTATGCTGAACAAAAAAATATTTTAGGAAATATTATAAACCAATTCATGGAAAAGTAAAAAACATAGAGCCTGTTTATCTGCTATATTTCATAGAAAAATAAATTTTCACATTTAAAACCAAGGAGTATCTAAAATATATATTCATATTTAGTTCATTTATTACTGAACTTAATATACTTTTGTAAAAAAACAACTATGACTCCAACTGAAAAATATATCGAAGACGTTGGTCTACTTTATGAAAAATATGGTTTGACTAAAATGGCAGGACGTATTTTGGGTTATTTAATGACTGCAAAATCAGACAACACCTCTTTTGAAGATCTTAGAAATGCATTAAAGGCTAGTAAAGGATCCATAAGTAGTAATGTTAATCTTCTATTGAAACAAGCTCTCATAGAAAAACACATGATTACAGGTGATCGAAAATCTTATTACAAATTGGCTTTCAAAAGTTTGGAAAACATCATGGAAATCAAGTTAAAATCTATTATTGAATTTAAAGCTATTTATCAACGAGCGATGGAACTTTGTATAAATGAAAATAACTCTAAGAATAAGCATCTCTTGGAAATTATCAAATACTATGATTTTCTTGAAAAAGAAATGCCTCTCTTAAAGTTGAAGTGGTATAATGAAAAACACTCCTAATTATTGGTAGCATGAAAATAATTGATTTACAAATTTTTGAAATATTTAGCATAGTTAGTATTTGCATATTCTTGTTTATTTTTTGCTTTGGAAAACCAACTCCTTTTTTGTTTCCAGCAATAATCTTCTTTACATTAATTCTCCATTTTTTTCTTGAAACTATTAGATGGCAAATCATCCCAGCAGTATTGGTATTTATAGTACTATCTATATTCTTGGCAATAAACCTCAAAAGTGGTTTATCATTGCGAATTACAGGAACCGTTTTAGGAAGTTGTTTGATAGGATTGAGTTTAATACTAATTGTTGGACTTCCCTTAAAAACTTTACCTAATCCTAGCGGAAAATACTCAGTAGGTACTATATTCTTAAAAAAAATTAAGATCGAAAACTCCGCTAGAGATCAATATATTCAAGTATGGTACCCTGTCAATAAAGACATTGATATCAGCCAATTTAAAACTAGAACGCTTTGGCAACAAATCTATGAAGCTGGAAGTGAACACAATGGTTCATTACGGTTTTTTACAAAATTTTTATCAGGCATTGAAACTCATTCACACGAAGATGCTCCATTAGCCTTATCTCAAGAAAAATTTCCTATTATATCCTATCAGCATGGTATGGTTTCCTTCACTTCTGAAAACACTCTATTAATGGAAACATTAGCCAGTAATGGTTATATTATAATAGCGAATAGCTACAAAAATCATTTTGAAGAATCGAAAAAAAACTCTACCAGTTTTAATAAGTCTATGAGTGAAAAAGAGTTATTAGAGAAACTAAAGAAGGCAAAAAACAGAAAAGAGGTTTCTGATATTATGTCTGATTATGCTTTGTCTAGTGAAAAAACAAATTTTTTGGTAAAAAACAGAGTTAATGACGCCAGTTATATCCTGGATAATGTTGTTTCTATTTTAAATAATAAATTTGATTTATCAACCATAAAGAATCAAATAGTTCTTGATAAAATTGGAATAATTGGGTATTCATTAGGAGGAGCAATTGCAATCGAAATGAGTAATAGTTATAAAAATTGTTCTGTCGGGATAAATTTGGATGGAATACATTATGGGCAAAGACAAAATAGAAATTTAAACATTCCTTTTCTTTCATTTAGTAAAGAAATTACAGCAGGTGCAAATGATAAGCTATTAAAAAACTCTAACAATCATTTCTTAGATATCACCATTAAAAAAACCGAACATGCAAACTTTCATGAAATGTCCTTTTTCTTTCCAATCTTTAAATGGTTAGGAATGTCTGGAAAAGCAAACGCAAAAAAAGTAATCAATTATAGAAATAATACAATTCTTAGTTTTTTGAACAGGCATCTAAAAGATATTCATTATAAATTTGACCAAAAAGTAAAAGATCTTGAAATTATGGTCATTGAAAACAAAAAATGAATCCACAGAAGTATAAAACGTAAAAGTAAGGTGAGTTCTTCCTAACTATTGTGATCAATAAAAATTAAAATCAAATAAAACAAATTAAAATGCAAGCCAAAATTACTTACGATTTTTCGGCCAAATTATGGAAGGATAATTTACCTGGAGGATGGTTTTTTGTATCACTTCCTATAGATATTTCAAAAGAGATTAGAGAAACCTTAAAGTGGCAAGAAGAAGGTTGGGGACGAATGAAAGCATCGGCTAGAATTGAAAAAATTATTTGGAATACAGCTATCTGGTATGATACAAAAGTAAATACTTATCTACTGCCAATAAAGGCTGACATCAGAAATAAAGCTGGCCTTAAATTGGATGAAGAAATCAATATAAGTATTTCGATTTAACAAAGAAAACTATGAATCGACTTACAAGAATAACGACTATTTTAATTCAACTACAATCAAAGAGAATAGTAACTGCTAAAAAAATTTTCGAGCGATTTGAGATTAGCCAACGGGCTGTATATAGAAGATATAGAGACCTTAAAACATTACAAAATGCAGGTTTTCTGATTGGTTCAGGAAATGGAATTGGTTATTTTATAGTAGATGGATATTCTTTACCACAATATATATTAATTGATGTCAACTTATTTTAGGACGAGACAATAAAAAAACAGAAAAGCCTCACATAAAGAGAGGCTTTTTACATATGGTAGAAAAATATTATTGAACTACAATTTTTGTAGAAACCAAATGTGTACCATCATTAAGTTCTATACTATACATTCCTGATTTTATACCATCTAATTCTATTCTATTTTCTTTTGTTTTTCCAGATTTAATAATTCGACCACGCATATCTGTTAATTTATAATTAATCTCACGATCATCTGCAATTCCCAAATTGATATAATCGGATGCTGGGTTAGGATGAACTTGTGCTGAAAACATTTGATTTTCTTTCTCTAGTCTCTTATCAATACTAACTTCTGTTAAATCTTCTGTCTTAGAGATTGAAGTTCCAATATTTACCGTATAATCTTCTACTTCACCATATCCAAAAGTTTCACAAGGTGTTGGTGCTTCATTCCATTTCATAGAAACTCGCATTCTAGTAGTTCCAAAACTTACAGAAGTTGGAATGGTAAAATTATATGATAAATTATCAGGATTCGAAGTAGAACCGGTAACTACTTGTTCTGATGTTTCAAACAATCCATTTTTATTAAAATCAATCCAAACTGTCCAATGTTCATTATAAGATGCACTCACAAACCCAACACTTAAAATAATTGTATTATCCCCATAGTTAAGATTTCCGACCTGAGATGTGAAATCTCCATAACCTCCATTAGCTTGAGTGGTATTGGTTATCCCTCCTATTCCAACATAATCAATAAACTCATAATTTATTGTATTTCCCTTTGATGAACAATAAGAAATCATCCCTCCTTGTGTCGTTATTATCAGCTCATTACTCAAAGCAGATTTATTCCCTGCTGCATCATAAGCCTGCATTGTAAATGTATATGATGCTCCTGATGTTAAACCCGATACAGCATATGTTGTTGTATTTGCAGTTGCTAATAATGTACCATTTTGATATATAGAATATCCTTCTACGTTAACATTATCAGTAGCAGCATTCCAGGAAAGACTTACACTGTTTTCTGTTATATTAGAACTATTCAGGTTTGTGGGTACAGAAGGAGCTTCTGTATCAGTACTACCTCCTCCATTAAAAGTGTGCTTTCCCAAATCATCAGTAGTGTTTTGAGAGAAAGAATCCCATTCGATAGGTTTATAAGTAGATGATGGAGATGAAATATCTGCTTTTCTTCTTAATGTAGCATCTTTTGCAAAATTGGATGATCCTCCATTAAAAGTTCCAATAACATCTATCAAAACATCATTTTTAAACAGACCTACAGGATCATTACCATTAAAGGTCATTTCTGAAGTTCCAGAAGTTAAATCTGCAACATTCTTGATCGTATTTGAAGCCGAACTATTAGCGATAACATAAACATCATTATTTGCTATACTCCCCGATAAACTTAATCCTTCCGACCAAGATCCAGAACCATTGGTTTGTCGTCTTATAGTATATCCTGAAAGATTCACTGAAGCACCAGTATAATTGGCTATTTCTAAAGCTTTATTATTTGATGATCCTTCAACATATTCTGAAAAAAACAATGCAGTTGCATTACCTCCAGAAGGAATACTTTGTGTAGTTACTATGATAGCTGTACTAGAAGCTGATATATTACCTGCTGCATCTTTAGCTTTTACAGAAAATGAATATGTAGTATTTGCTGACAGTCCTAAAACATTATAACTCGTAGTTGTTCCATAAGCTAATAATATTCCATTTCTATAAATGTCATATCCAGTAACGCCAACATTATCTGTAGATGCATCCCAAGATAATAATGTCGATGACTGGGTTGTAGAGTTAGATACTAAATTACTTGGTATGCTAGGTGCCTGATTATCATCACCTCCACCTACATTTCCAAACCTATCTTCTGCCTGCGGTCCTCCCCAAATTTGTGTGGCAAATGCAGGATTATCAATAAATGGATTTCTGTTACCTTGTATACCTTCAAGAATTGGGTTACGTTGTAATTCTAATTGTGATACGGGGTCTTCTGCATTCCACTCTAAAAATAATTTAAGCATATTATTATCACTAATTGATGGAGCACCGATACCTACATTTTTAGGTAAACAGCGATTACCATAACGAATATACATGTACATCATCATGCGGGCTACATCACCTTTAAACTCATCTCCTGGATACCAATATCCTTGAGCAGTAGTTCCTGAGTTTCCCGAACCATCAGCAAATTTTCTATTTCCCCGAGATGAATTACGTTGTACATCGGCAGGTCTTAAATGATGAGCATCTGAGCCTGGACCTGAAGAACCTAGATTTGGATTTCCCAAAGATCTTGGATATACATGCTCTCTATTCCAATCCGTTGACCCTCCTCCATTATTATTAATGCCCCGAGTTCGGTCTGTTGTAGTACTTCCATCTGTATCACTAAATCCATAGATCAAAATTACCTTAGATGGATCAGAAGGATCCAAATCTGCTTGTTTTAAAGCATCCCAAACTCCTGGAGAGTAACTAATAAAAGTGGTATGTGTATTTATAACTTTATTTCCCAATTCATTTTGAAGAGTGTTTCCTGACAAATTAAGATTAACATCATTATAATACGATGGTATTTGACTATAACTAATAATTGGAATAGCAAATAACAGTAGAATTATTTTTTTCATTGTTTTGTGAGTTAGTTCATTAAGTATGATTAAACGGATTCGAAGCTAAAATTATTTTCTTAGACTTACTATAGTCAAACGTTATCAAAACGTTACCTAGTATATGCACATCACATTAATGAATAAACACACCATTATTAACATTTTGAAAGTCAAAATATTAACACAACTAACAGTTGTTAATAAGTTGTTTTTATACAAGAGATCTAAACCTTTTTGACACTGAAAAATAACAGTGCTTTTTTGCGAATTGAAGCACTACGCGGTTTGAAATCAATAAAAAAACCCTAAAGATTTAGCGGTTTTCATGTAACTTTTTCTTAATAATTTAAATTAAATTTACGTACTAACTTTTAAATATTCACATTATGAAAAAAATCTTAAATCTAACAGGAGTTCAGAAATTAACCAAAGAGCAACAACAAAATATTAAAGGATCTGCTTCAAGAGGAATTTGTTGCAGTAGTGGTAGAGGTTGTTACGTTCGAAGAGGGTTCTGTGAACCAGGAAGCTGTCTTTCATATGGAGGTTGTATCTTTTACTAAGAACGTATTTAGCATATAATATATATACGCTCAAATCTATATTGAACATCTAATGATCCCCTTTTATTTTTTTCAAAACAAAAGGGGATTTTTAAAGTTGTTATGAAGATAATATTTCAAATGATTGCTTAGCAATTTCTAATTCTTCATTTGTTGGAATAACCAATATTTTTACTTTTGAAGAAGGTAAGCTAATATCCCTAATTTCTTTTGATCGTATTGCGTTTTTTTTTGTATCTAATTCAATCCCTAGGAATTCTTGATCATTACACACCAACTCTCTTATAACACTCGAGTTCTCTCCTATTCCAGCAGTAAACACAATAGCATCTAAACCGTTCATTATTGATGCATAAGCTCCAATAAATTTTTTGATACGATATGCATTCATTTTTAATGCTAATTTACAATCTAGATTTCCTTTTTCGGCTTCGGATTCAATATCTCTTAGATCACTATACCCCGTTAATCCTAGCATTCCGCTTTCTTTTTGTAAAAGATTATTTACCTTATCCAATGAATACCCTAACGATTTTACCATATAAAAAATAACCGCAGGGTCGATATCACCACATCGGGTTCCCATAATTAAGCCATTCATGGGAGCAAATCCCAAAGTATGATCAAAACTTTTACCATCTTTGACAGCCGTCATGCTACACCCGTTTCCTAGGTGAATGGTGATCATTTTTGAGTTTTTTTCTTTTTTTAAAAGCGCTATTGCTTTTTCTGAGACATATTTATGACTAGTTCCATGAAAACCATAAACTCTAATATTATTCTTTTCTAAAAATTGATTCGGAATAGCATATTTATAAGCATCTACAGGTATGGTTTGATGAAAGGCTGTATCGAATACTGCAACCTGTTTTGCTTTAGTAAAAATGTCTTCAGCTACCAAAATTCCTTCAAGATTAGCAGGGTTATGTAGCGGAGCTAGTACCGATAGCTTTTCTATTTTTTGCTTTACTTCCTCTGTTATTTCAACTGTTTCAGCAAAAGTACTCCCTCCATGAACCACTCTATGCCCCACGGCTTCAATTTCTGAAGCTGTCTGAATAACGCCTATTTCTTTATCCATTAAATAACTTGCAATAAATTGCAAACCATCCTTATGATTATTAATTTCCTCTATCGCTTCAATTTTATTGTTGTCTGACCGATAGTTAATTTTTGCATTATCTAAGCCAATACGTTCGACCAATCCAGAACAAATCACTTTTGCTTCTGGCATAGTAAATAATTGAAATTTTATAGATGAACTCCCCGAATTTAACACAAGTATTTGCATAGTTTTCTTTTCTCTTTTTTTATAGTCCCTGAGCTTGAATTGCAGTAATAATTACTGTATTATATACATCATCTTCAGTACACCCCCTACTTAAATCATTCACAGGTTTATTTAATCCTTGTAACATTGGGCCTATTGCTAATGCACCTGTTTCTCTCTGTACAGCTTTATATGTATTATTTCCTGTATTTAAATCTGGAAAAATTAAAACACTAGCCTGACCTGCAACTTCGGATTCTGGAAGTTTACTTTGCCCAACTCTCATATCTACTGCTGCATCATATTGAATGGGACCTTCTATTTTAAGATCTGGGCGTTTCTCCTTAACAATTGTTGTCGCAGTTCTTACTGTTTCTACATCTTCACCTTTACCAGAATTTCCTGATGAATATGACAACATCGCGACTTTAGGCTCTATACCAAAAGCAGCAGCCGATTCTGAAGATGAAATTGCTATTTCTGCTAATTCTTCTGCGTTAGGATTTGGATTTATTGCACAATCACCAAATACAGATACCCGATCTTCCAGACACATAAAAAATACAGAAGAAACTACTTTTACTCCTGGTTTTGTTTTTATAAACTGAAGCGCAGGACGAATAGTATGTTGCGTAGTATGTACAGCTCCAGAAACCATTCCGTCGGCATGCCCCATATAAATCATCATTGTACCAAAATACGACACATCTGCCATCATATCCTTGGCCATATCTAAGTTTACATTTTTATGTTTTCTCAATTCATAAAATGTTTGTACATATTTATCAAAAAGAGGAGACTCTGTTGGAAAAACAATATTTATTTTACTAAAATCAATTGGAATATCAAGCTGTATAATTTTACTTTTTATTTTCTTTTTATTTCCAATTAAGGTTATGTCTACAACTCCTGAGGCTAATAACCTAGAAGTCGCTCTTAAAATTCTTTCGTCGGACCCCTCGGGAAGTACAATATGTTTTTTATGCTTTAATGCCCGTCTTAATAAGTTATACTGAAACATACGTGGTGTTAACCCATCTGATTTAAAAGTGATCATTCTATCCGCTAGACGATCTTCATTGACATATTTTTCAAATGTACTTATAGAGGTATTAATTTTTTGTAAATTATCTAAATAAACTTTTGATTTAATAGCTCCAATCCTATTGGTAATAGAAAATGTACCGCTTGGTACAGCAATAATAGGAAATGATAAAGATACTCCTTCTATAAGCTTAAGTATTGATTGTTCTGGTATTATACCTCCAGTTAAGATGATTCCTGAAATCTTAGGGTAATTATCAGAAATATTTGCTTGTAACACTCCTAAGATAATATCTGCTCGATCTCCTGGTGTAATTACCAAACTATTCTCCTTAAGATGAGTTAAATAGTTTCGTAATTGCATGGCACCCACTCCAAAACTACCTGCTTGATTATTTAAGTATTCTTTGCCAAACAAAACATTTCCATCTAATTCATTTACAATTTCTTTGATTGTTGGATTTAATAATGAATTTATCTTAGGAATAATAATTCGATCTACCTCATTGGCAAAATCTTTATCAAAAATCTGTTCTAATTCTTCTTCGCAACCTTGGGTAACTTTATTTGCTACCACAGCCAAAACCTCAACATCTTTACTATTAAAAGTATCATAAGCCAGTTTTAAGTTACCAACAATCTCTTTATTGGATTTATCTAATCCACTAGCTACTATTACTGCAGGAATCCCTAAATTTTTTGCTATAATAACATTTATATCGAACTCAATAATACTACCTTCATCAGAAAAATCAGTGCCTTCTACCAGAACAAAATCGAATTTCTCCTCAAGGTTTTTATATTTTGTTATGATACCATCTATAATCTCTCCCGATCTACCTTCATTATATTTCTGAAGTACTTCACTTCTTGTATACGCATATGCTTTTTTGAAATTAATATCTAACTCAAAATGAGAGATTACAGTATTGATGTGATTATCTACTTCTCCTGTTGCTGGATCGTCAATTATTGGTCTAAAGTATCCTACTCGGGCAACTTTCCCTAGAAGCATACGCATCATCCCTAAAACAACAATAGATTTACCACTATTCGGTTCGATAGTAGCAATATAAATGGCTTTGCTCATGTACATAAATTTGGTGTATACAAAGATACAGTAATGCACTAATGTAATATAAAATCATTAGGTATTAAAACTACTTTCTCTGATACTATTATGATATTAGCAATTTGGCTTTAATTTCAATAAAAAAGGTTTAGAAAAACCCTAAACCTTCTTTAAAATATTATAAATTTTGTTTCTTTAATTTATATCTTCTCCTTTTTTAAGTTTTTCAAGAGCGGTAGTTAATCTAGGCTTAAATCTATCTGGTGCTTTTGTCATCGCTATATTTAAAGATTTTACGGCATTTTTATAATCACCTTTTGCTGAATATGCCCTTGCCAAACCAAAGTTTGAAGGCCATGCCCCATTATTATTCTTTACATTATCTTTTAAAATAGCTAATGCTTTATCATTTTGTTTTTGGCTAATAAGTCCGGTTCCTAATTGATAAACCTGACTAACATTACCTAACTTAGCTGCTTTATCAACAAGTGCCATAGCATCATTTGTTTTTCCTTGTTTTACTAAAATCTTTGATTTAATAGATAAATTTGAAAAAGTTTCTTTACTAAAAAAATTGCCACTAATGGATTTATTTATCCATTCTAAAGCCTTATCTAATTCACCTGTATTAAAAGCATAGTTTGCGGCATTATCCCAATTTGTTTGAGTAAACCCTATAGTGTTACGGAGGTCGTTTTTTATTCCTGCTATTACTATACTTTTCACATCAACTTCAATTTTAAATGGAATTTCCATTTTTTCCCAACGCAAAGCTGCTACTGTACTATTAGACTCAATTATAGGAAATGAAAAGCTCAAAACTTCTGTATGTGGAGCTTCTTTAGTTTTGACATCTACTCTTAAAGCATCTTCTTTTTCATCATAAAAATAACTTCCCCATGATGTAGAATTATTAGAAAATATAACGGTAGCACCTCCATCCTCTTTTAATGCTATATGTAAGCCATAGATTCCTGCTTTAATATCTTTTCCTTCTACCTTTACATCATTTGTAAATTCTATAGTTGTATTAAGGTTAGCACCAGCTCTCCATGGTGCTGCTTTTGATGTACCAAAACCAAGATTATTATAACCATAAGGTACTAATTTACCCCATATTTCTCGTTCTTTAACGCTTGGTCTTCCATAATCAATTGTAATATTAGTGATTCCTACACGTTGCATAATTTGTGCACGCTGACTACTCTCAGGTGTTTTTAATTGTGCACTAATTTGAATTGTAAATAGCATCATTGCGGTAGCAATGTATGCTATAATTTGATTGGAATTTTTCATGACTGACTTTTTTGATTTTATTTCTATTATGAATAGAATAGAAATTAAAATTAATTTCTACTCCAAAACAATGTAAGCGGTAATTATCAATACGAATGTTATGATAGTGTTAAACTCAATGAAAAGTTAATAATACATTGTTAAACCATTCGGTTTTTAACAATAAATTAATAAATATCTATTTTAACTTTACCAGTTCTGTCTATTCATTTCTTAGAAATCAATCCCAAACTCCAATTTAAAATCAAAATCTTCAAAAGGAATCGGTTATATCCCTTGTTTTGCTTTAATGTCTATCAAAGAATAGTGTTTTTTAAAATATCCAATGAACTACCCCTGGATAGAGCTGTCAGAATAGTTCTTTATTCTTTTGAAAGTTGATCAACAAATTCTTCGAATTCTTTTTTGAAATCAATATACTTTTGACCCGTGGCTGGTCCATTAAACCCTGTATGAATTTTACGTACTTTCCCTTTTTTATCGATAAAAATAGTTGTAGGATAAGATAACACATGATTAAGCATAGGTAATTTCTCTTGTGCCTTTTGCTTGTCTGAGGTCCCATATTGGGCAAGAAGAATTGGATACTCTACACTTAATTTTTCCTTTAACCTCTTTATTGATTTAAATGCTTTTTCTTCAGTTTTTGCATATTCAAAAGCTAAAGCAACAAGTTGTACATCTTCAGAAGTATTACGGTTATAAAAATCTACATAATATTTAGTTTCATCCATACAATTAGGACACCAGGTACCCATTATCTGTACGATCACTACTTTATTTTTAAATTGTTCATCCTGAAGCGAAATTTGATTTCCATTAGTATCGGGGAAACTAAATGCTAAATTATCATATCCTTCTTTTAAAAAAGTTAAAGAATCTTCAGACGGTAATTTAAAATTTTCATTTCTTTTGGCTATAAATGGTTCTTTCCAATGATTACCAGAATAAAAAGAGCCATTTAGGGTACTATCAGTTACTTGTGCAGTAAACAAAAATGCGTGCGCACCATCAAAAGCTGATAATTGTAACTCATTATCATTCATTACTCCCTCAAGATAACGATAGTCCCCAGTTGTTGTTCTAAATGTTCCTGTAACAATATTTCCATTTTGTTTAAAAATACCTTTAGCAATATATCTATCTTCTTTACTATCTTCACTAAAAACAGCTTCCCAATTACCTGTAATATTATATTTCTCTTTGGATTGAATATCAAATCTATCCTGCACCCCATATTTAGCTTCAAATGGTACAATTCTATCAAGACTTTCTTTGATAAAACTACCTGAAATTGTTATAGAATCAACAAATTTTGCAGCGATATACCCTTCAAAAACAGGGAATTTGATTGTAATTGAATCTTTATTAATCACAACTTCGTCAGTATTTATAGTTTCTTCTGCATTAAAAATCTTTAATGTCTGATCTTCCATAAACTCCATCAAAAAAGGTAATTTCTTATTATCCTGCACTTCTAATGTTGCTCTCCAGGGACCATTTTTAAAGTTTATTTTTTTATTGGCTTGATCTTTCTTACAAGAAGAAATAATAAGTAAAGTAAATAAGATGAGTGTGATAATTCTTTTCATTTTAGAAATTTTATAAAGAGTGCCGAAAGTTACTTAAAACTTACCGGATTATTTCAGTTGATTTTATATAAACATTTTGGTATCTGTTTATTTTAACAGGCAGATTCAATATATTATCTTTACCGACTGAATTAAGAAAGATCACAAATGAAGATTTCATATAACTGGCTAAAACAATTTGCTAACCTTGATTGGGATGCTGAAAAAACGGGCGAACTTCTTACTGATTTAGGGCTAGAAGTAGAAGGAATAGAAGCTTATCAAAGTGTAAAAGGAGGTTTAGAAGGAGTCGTTGTAGGGCAAGTTCTTAACTGTGAGAAACATCCAAATGCCGATAAACTAAAGATCACAAAAGTAGATTTAGGAAATGGAGAACCTGTTCAGATTGTATGCGGAGCACCTAATGTATCTGCAGGCCAAAAAGTACCTGTTGCCACTATAGGAACCAAGCTTTATGATGATAAAGGAGAAGAATGGACTATAAAAAAAGGAAAAATCAGAGGTGAAGAAAGTCATGGAATGATCTGTGCTGAAGATGAATTAGGATTAGGAAAAAGTCATGACGGAATTATGGTTCTTAATTCTGACATTCCTGTTGGGGCAAAAGCTTCAGAAATATTCGATATTGAAAATGATTATGTTTTTGAAATAGGACTAACCCCTAACCGTGCTGATGCAATGAGTCATTGGGGTACAGCTAGAGATTTAAAAGCTGGTCTACTTCAAAAGGATCTTAATATAGAGCTTATTACTCCATCTGTAAGTAATTTTAGAGTAGAAAACCGATTAAAAAAAATAGATGTCGAAGTAAAAAATCAGGATCTGGCTCCTAGATATTGTGGTTTAACAATTTCTGATATTAAAGTAAAGGAATCACCATCGTGGTTACAACATAGACTAAAGGCGATCGGAATAACGCCTAAAAATAATGTAGTAGATGTTACCAATTATGTATTACATGATCTCGGACAACCTTTACATGCTTTTGATGCACATTATATCGAAGGAGATAAAATCGAAGTGAAAACGGTAAATGCAGGAACAAAATTCACAACTCTGGATGAAGTAGAAAGAGAATTGCATGAAGAAGACCTAATGATTTGTGACGCTATTAAACCTCTTTGTATCGCAGGAGTATTTGGAGGAATGAATTCTGGTGTTTCAGAAACCACAACTTCTATTTTCTTAGAAAGTGCATATTTTAACCCAGTTAGTATTCGAAAAACTGCTAAAAGACATAGTCTTAATACAGATGCTTCTTTTAGATTTGAACGTGGTATCGATCCTAATATCACAGAATACGCATTAAAAAGAGCTGCACTTCTAATACAAGAACTTGCTGGTGGAAATATCTCTAGCGAAATACTCGATCTTTATCCAAAAAAGATTGAAGATTTTCAAGTGTTTTTATCTTTTGAAAATGCAACCAAACTTATTGGAGAAGAACTTCCGCAGGAAACTATAAAACAAATTTTAACTTCGTTAGATATAAAAATTAATAGTGTAACCGAAAGCGGAATTGGTCTCACTATTCCTTCTTATAGAAATGACGTACAGAGAGAAGCCGATATTATTGAAGAAATCTTAAGGGTCTACGGTTATAATAATATTGGATTTACTCAAAAATTAAACGCATCGATCTCTAATATTGATAAATTTTCAGATCATAATGTACAAAACATAGTATCAAACCAACTGGCAGGACAAGGGTTTAATGAGATGATGGCAAATTCTCTTACCTCACCTGACTATGTTCATCTATGCGAACAATTAAAAAGCGAAAATAATGTCGAAATGCTTAATCCACTTAGTAATGATTTAGCGGCAATGCGACAGTCGATGCTATTTTCTGGTCTAGAAGCTGTATCCTATAATATTAATAGAAAAAGAGCTGATCTTAAATTTTTTGAATTCGGTAGAACCTATCATCAGTATGAAGAAAATGATAGAATAGAAAATAAACATTTAAGTATTATTATTACAGGTAATCGATCCAAAGAAAGTTGGAAAAATAACAATGATCCAGTTAGTGACTTCTTTTATTTAAAAGGCATAGTATTATCTGTATTAGAACGTCTAGGGTTGAATAAGTTAAGAACGAACCCCACAAAAAATGATACGTTCTCTGAAGGGATATCATTAAGTATTGGAAAAGCTAAAGTTGTGGATTTTGGAATTGTTAAAAAATCAATTCTAAAGCATTTTTCTATTACCCAAGAAGTTCTATATGCAGATTTTAATTGGGATGTTGTTTTAGATTATATAACACATAATAAGGTTAAGTATTCTAACATCTCAAAATTTCAAGAAGTACGTCGTGATTTTGCACTTCTTCTGGATGATGCTGTAAAATTTGAAGAAATTCACACTATAGCAAGACAAACTGAAAAACAATTATTAAAAGATATAAATTTGTTTGATGTTTATCAAGGGAACAACCTTCCTAAAGGTAAAAAATCTTATGCAGTAAGCTTTACGCTGCTAGATGAAAAGAAAACTCTTACCGACAAACAAATTGACAAAATTATGAATAAATTACAGCATAATTTTGAAAGTAAATTGGGCGCTGAACTTAGATAACATAAAACAGGATGCACTTTTAAAAGGGCATCCTATTTCACTTATAATTAACCGTTTAATCTAGCAAATTTGTAGTTAATCATATTTTGTTGCATTTTTGAGTTATATAAATTTTATTTTTTTCTCTAACTAAATGCTCAATCAAATGAAAAAAATCTATGTTATTCTACTCACACTTTTATCTATCAATTTTGGATATTCACAAGACAAACTTTGGGAAGTTGACCTCAAAGAAACATTATATGAAGTAGGTTGGATCAAACAATCTAACGATGGTCTTATTATCGCTTCTGGTGCCAAAGGCCTATTAGCCATGAACAATACTACAGGAGAGACTGTATGGCATAACAAAGAACTTAAAGCTGTTGACAAAAATACTTTTCTTACCATTGATGGTTTACCTCTTTTTTATGTTGAATATGTACCTTTGGCTGGTAAAACAAGAGGGATCATTATCAATTCTAGTAATGGAGATATCGTATTTGATACTAAAGAAGATGGATATAGAATAAAAGATTTTACCATATTACCCAATAACGGCGTAATTCTTTTTGAATTGACCAAAGACAAAGAGCGCTATCTTATGAGTTTTAGTCTAAAGACTTGGAAAAAAGAATGGATAACAGCCCTTGGGGAAAGTAAAGGGTTTATAAAAAGCCTTATTACAAAAAGAAGTTTTATAGATCATGGACCGTATTTTAACAAAGATAATAACTTGATCATCGGTATTAAAAACCAAATTTTCACTATTAATAACACCAATGGAGAAATTGTATGGAATCATGAAGCTGAAAAACGAATCAAAGCATTAGTATATTCTGACATTAATAATAGCCTTTATCTAGGTATTAAAAAAACGAATAAACTCACAGTATTAGACCCTCTTAATGGAAGTGATATTACACCAGGCAAGTTGAAGCTAAGAGGTACTTTAATAGATGTAAGCCCAGATGATGCTAATAATCTTATTGTAGTAGAAACGGAAGGTTTTAATATCATTGATCCAAAAACGAATGTGTTTAAATGGAAAAAAAGCTTCAAAATAGATTTCCTAGATGAAGTAATTCCGCATTCTAAAGGTTTTATTGCCATTGGTAAACATGAAAACGATGGCACTATAGCTCTCGTAAACCCTGAAGGAGATAAAATATGGGCCAGTAAAGTAAAAGGTTATGCGTATTATGTTACTCCAACTGAGAAAGGAATCCTTTATGTATCAACAGAAAGGTCAAATATTCTTGATTATGAAAAAGGAAAAGATGTATGGGATAAAGATGTAAAATTTAGATCAATACCAGCAGTTACATATGATGATAAAGAAGAAAAAGTTATTCTTTTTGAAAATAAAAAAGGGTATAAATTTGACTTAAAATCTGGGAAAATTGAATTATTTGCAGAAGATATTGCATTAGAAAATGTAAAAAAGAAGACCCCACTTGTTGCAGAATACGTAAAAGATGGAGGTTACCTATTATTTACCGAACAGCATATTTCTTTATTATCTCCCTCGGGAAATTTAAAATATACCAAATACTATGAACCTGCATCAAGTTTAAGAGGTTTTGCTCAAATAGCAGAAACAGGATTAGCCATTGCTGGTGTGGATCTTGACATTGGTGGTGCTTTAGAGAATATTGATCAGCTTTCTGCACTGTCTAGCGGTGTTTATAGAAGATCTACAGATCAAACTGATGGAACAGCTACTGAATCACTAGTAGCAGGTTTATATGTCGGAGATAGTGAAAATATGGCTACTGTTTTTGAAATTACAAAAACAAGATATTCTAATTCAAAAAGTATAAAAAATCATCATTTTATAGTAGCAAAAATAAAAAGTGAAACTGCTTCTACAAAGCATTCAATAAATATGATTAACAAGAAAACCGGGGCAACCGATAAACAAATTGAGCTTTTAGACAAAACTCCAAATTATCTAATTGATGTGATCGATGATGTAATTTTTGTTAATGAAAAAAATCATTTAATTTCTTCTTATAAATTTTAGATAAATTTAAAATATAATTTCATAGGAGGCTGTTTCATAAAACAGCCTCTTTTTTTGATTTAATTATTTTTGAAATTAATCATTATTATACTGTATATAGATTAGTCCAAAAACTTTTACCCTAATCCAAGAACAGTAGATAAATTAGTAAATGAAATAGATTTTTTGAATGTGCTGCTTCGTTACACCATTCAAAACAGAGTTTTATGAGTAAAGCTATCAAAATATAAAAGCCAGAATCAAAAGATTCTGGCTTTTATATTTTGATAGCTTTTGAGATATATTAGTTACCTCCTTCTAAAGCTTTTAATTTACTTTTCATATCGTCAGCTTTTGGATCGTCAAGCTGATAATAGATATTCATTAAAGTACGGATAGCCTCTACATTATCTGGTTTACCTTTTAAAGCTCCTTCAAGATAAGGAACAGCATTCTTATATATATTTTGTCTATCTACCTTAAGTTCTTCATATCTTTTATTATCCTTTGAAGATGTACCAAGACTATTCATTTCATCAACAATCTTAGTCTCTCCTCCTAGAATAATAGAAGCAATGTTAATTTGAGCTGCATTATAATCTGGCTTCAATTCTAATGCTTTTTTATAATACCCTAGCGCTTGATCATTATCTCCGAGACGAGATGCACTAACTCCTAAATTATAAAGTAAGTCTGGGTTTTCAGGATCATTAGCAACGATCTGTTCCATTATTTCTTTATACTTAGCAATATTTCCTAACTT
Source organism: uncultured Aquimarina sp. (assembly GCA_947498785.1). Lineage (GTDB taxonomy): Bacteria > Bacteroidota > Bacteroidia > Flavobacteriales > Flavobacteriaceae > Aquimarina. Next base: position 29,915 of record CANMLS010000034.1, read on the forward strand.
GTAATACACGTCAGCTTCAGCTTGCATTAAAGCAGCATCATCTGGATTTTCTTTCTTAGCCTCACTTATAGCAGCCACAGCTTCTTCATCCTTACCTTGACTCATATAGATCAATGCTATATTTTTAGCAATCTCTCCTTTTTTAGATTTAGAAGTACGAGTTTCTGGTTTAATGTATGAACCAGATTTTACAGAAGCATCTCTAATCAATTTTGAATCAAAAACTTCTACTTTACCTGTTGCTTTATCGGTTGCTACAAATTCAGTTTTAACACCACTAAAATTCAATTCTTTTAATTCTTTGTAGTATAATAATGCCTTATCATAATCTTTTGCATTCACAGAATTACCAGCAGCATAATATAAATATGTTGTATCTGCCTTATTAGTCGTATATCCTAAATACAATTTTTCTGCTGCTCCTTTATAATCTTTAGCATTTTGATCTTTAATTGCATTTTCTATTAAAGATTGACGTAACAATTGTAGTTTTTGGGTAGCGTCAGCTGTATATTTAGATCCTCCTGCTGTTTTTTCAATCTCTATTGTTTTATTATAAGCATTTGCAGCAGCTTCTATTTTCTCTATAGATTCTCCAGACGAAGATGCTAGGACCTGACCTTTAAAAAAATAAAATTGAGCTTTCATTTTGTCGTCAGCCATTTCTAACTGCCCCTCTGCAGCTTTCAATGCGTCACTTGCAACATCCATATTTCCTGATTTAAGCGCTTTTGAAGCAGCTTTCAATGCTTGTTTTTGAGAAAATCCAATAGCACTAGCCGCTAAGAATAGTACTACGATAAATTTAGTCTTCATTACTTGAGTTTTTTTAAATGGGATTTTAATTATTGTTTCGTTTTATCATCAATATTCGTGCCATCAGAGGCACTATCAGCATCTGCTATAGGAGAATCTACATCTTCTACATTTTCAGCATCATCTATATCATCTTCATCATGCATAACTTTTGCTACGGCAGCTATAGAATCTTTACCTTTTAAGTTAATTAAACGTACCCCTTGAGTAGCACGTCCCATTACTCGTAAATCTTCTATCGCTAATCGAATAGCAATTCCTGATTTATTTATAATCATCAAATCATCTAGATCTGTAACATTTTTTATCGCAACAAGATTACCTGTTTTGTCGGTTACAGAAATAGTCTTAACTCCTTTACCTCCTCTGTTTGTAATTCGATAATCTTCTAGTTTAGAACGTTTTCCGTAACCGTTCTCTGAAACCACCAAGATATTACTTTCCATCTCGTTTACAGCAACCATACCAATTACTTCATCTTTTTCATCGGCTAATCGTATGCCTCTTACACCTGAAGCACCACGTCCCATAGGCCTTGTCTTTTCTTCTTCAAAGCGAATAGCTTTACCTGATTTTACGGCTAACATCACCTGACTCTTACCATCGGTTAGTTTTGCTTCCAGAAGTTCATCATCATCCTTAATGGTAATTGCGTTTATACCATTTGTTCTTGGTCTAGAATATTGTTCTAAAGATGTCTTTTTGACCTGACCTTTTTTCGTTGCCATAATGACATAATGAGAATTAATGTACTCTTCATCCTTGAGATCCTGAGTACATATAAAAGCTTTTACTTTATCATCACTATGGATATTAATAAGGTTTTGTATTGCTCTACCTTTAGACGTTTTACTTCCTTCTGGTATTTCATATACTCTCATCCAGAAACATTTTCCTTTTTGGGTAAAGAACAACATATACTGGTGATTGGTTCCTACAAACAAATGCTCAAGAAAATCTTCATTACGAGTAGTACTTCCTTTCTGTCCTACTCCACCTCTATTTTGTTTCTTGTATTCATTAAGAGACGTTCTTTTGATATAACCAGCATGTGAAATCGTAATAACTACTTTTTCATCTGGAATCATATCTTCAATACTTAAATCTCCTCCTGCATATTCTATCTGTGAACGACGCTCATCTCCATACTTATCCTTTACTTCTATAAGCTCTTCTTTAATGATTGTCATTCTGCGTTCTTTCTTATCCAAGATATCTTTAAGATCTTCGATAGTCTTCATCAAATCTTCATACTCTGCACGCAACTTATCCTGCTCCAGACCTGTTAACTGGCGTAATCGCATCTCAACGATTGCTTTTGCCTGTATCTCAGATAATTCAAAACGTTCAATAAGCTTTTCGCGAGCTTCATCTGCATTAGAAGAAGCACGGATTAAAGCAATCACTTCATCTATATTATCTGAAGCAATGATCAAACCTTCTAAAATATGAGCTCTTTCTTCAGCTTTTCTTAATTCATATTTTGTACGACGAACAACAACTTCATGTCTGTGTTCTACAAAATAATGAATCATTTCTTTTACATTCAATAATTGTGGTCTTCCATTAACCAGTGCAATATTATTTACACTAAAAGAAGATTGTAATGCTGTATATTTATATAAAAGATTTAAAACGATATTGGGTATAGCATCACGCTTTAGTACATATACAATACGCATCCCTTTTCTATCTGACTCATCTCTGATAGTAGAAATACCATCAATCTTTTTATCATTAACAAGGTCTGCAGTTTTTTTAATCATGTCTGCTTTATTGACCTGATAAGGGATTTCAGAAACAATAATACATTCTCTACCATTTACTTCTTCAAAACTCGCCTTCGCTCTAATAACAACACGCCCTCTACCTGTTTTAAATGCCTCTCTAACACCATCATAACCATAAATAATACCTCCGGTAGGAAAATCTGGAGCTTTTATATGCTGTATTAATTCATCTATCTCGATATCATTATTATCAATATAAGCAATAGTTCCATCAACAACCTCACTTAGATTATGAGGTGGCATATTGGTAGCCATACCGACTGCAATACCAGAAGCTCCATTAATCAAGAGCCCTGGAACTCTTGTTGGTAAAACCGTAGGTTCTTGTAATGTATCATCAAAATTAAATGTATGATCAACAGTCTCTTTTTCTATATCTGCAAGCATATCCTCAGATATTTTTCGCATTCTTGCTTCTGTATAACGCATAGCAGCAGGGCTATCTCCATCTACAGAACCAAAGTTCCCTTGACCATCAACTAACATATACCTTAAACTCCATTCCTGAGCCATCCGAACCATAGTGTCATAAACAGAGGTATCGCCATGAGGGTGATATTTACCAAGTACTTCACCTACAATTCTTGCAGACTTCTTATGAGCACTACTAGCTTTAACACCTAGTTCATACATACCATATAATACACGCCTATGTACAGGTTTAAGACCATCTCTAACATCTGGAAGTGCACGAGAAACGATAACCGACATTGAATAATCAATGTAGGCAGATTTCATCTCATCCTCAATATTGATAGGTATAAGCTTTTCTCCTTCAGCCATAAAAAATTTATTTTATTCTAAAAATTGTTAATTAAATGGGCTAATTTAAGTAAATTAAGACGGTTTTAACAGCTATTTACTTATGTAATATACGTAATTTATTAACAATAACCACGACATATATGGTTAATAAGTCTACTATCTTAGGTTTTGATTATTAAAGCATTTTTTGTCTATTTACCATATAGAAGTAAAAAAAACAATTATTAAAGCACCTAGTTTGAATGACTGTTTTTTGAACGACAGAAATTGCATGGCAAAATTTCTTATTTGGTTTACATATATGTTAATCATCGATTAAAAGGAATAGTTTTTGCCGATGTAATTCTAAAAATTACTATTTTAGTTATAAAGAAAAAGAAAGAATATAATTTTATGGATGATAATTTTTCACCCAGAGTTAAAGATGTTATTGCGTACAGTAAAGAAGAAGCCCTAAGATTAGGGCATGATTTTATTGGTACAGAGCATCTTATGTTAGGGTTATTACGTGATGGAAGTGGAAAGGCAATTAGTATTCTTGATGCACTAGATATAGATTTAACTAACCTGAGAAGAAAAGTTGAAATCCTTAGCCCTGCAAATCCAGATATAGCTGTAGCCTCAAATGAAAAAAAGAATTTACATTTAACTAGACAAGCAGAAAGAGCTTTAAAAACTACTTTTTTAGAAGCAAAACTATTCCAAAGTTCATCTATCAACACTGCTCATCTTTTATTATGTATTCTAAGAAATGAAAATGACCCAACTACAAAGCTTTTAAATCGTTTAAAAGTGGATTATGATAATGTTAAAGACCAATTTAAATTTATGATAACGAACGAAGAAGAATATATAGATAGCCCAAAAGCAGAATCTTTCTCTGAAGATGATGATGATTTAACAGGAGATTCTTCTAAAGAAAATCCATTTAATTCTCCATCAGGAGGAAATAAAGCTGGTAAAAAATCAAAAACTCCTGTTCTAGATAATTTTGGAAGAGATCTTACTGCAATGGCAGAAGAAGGCAAACTAGATCCTGTTGTTGGTAGATCTAAAGAAATAGAACGTGTTTCCCAAATTTTAAGTAGACGGAAAAAAAATAACCCATTATTAATTGGAGAACCAGGAGTAGGTAAATCTGCTATTGCAGAAGGACTTGCTTTAAGAATTGTACAACGAAAAGTCTCTAGAATATTATTTGACAAAAGAGTGGTTACTCTTGACTTAGCTAGCCTTGTAGCAGGAACCAAATACAGAGGTCAATTTGAAGAACGAATGAAGGCCGTTATGAATGAATTAGAAAAGAATGATGATATTATTCTTTTTATCGATGAAATTCATACCATAGTGGGCGCTGGCGGAGCAACTGGAAGCCTTGACGCTTCTAATATGTTCAAACCTGCTTTGGCAAGAGGAGAAATCCAATGTATAGGAGCTACAACTTTAGACGAATACCGACAGTACATCGAAAAAGATGGAGCTTTAGAAAGAAGATTTCAGAAAGTAATTGTAGAACCAACCAATATAGAAGAAACCATAGAAATCCTTAATAATATTAAGGAAAAATACGAAGAACATCACAATGTTAGCTACACTCCAGAAGCCATTAAAGCTTGTGTAAAGCTAACAAACAGGTATATGACAGATCGTTTTCTTCCAGACAAAGCTATAGACGCCCTAGACGAAGCAGGCTCTAGAGTGCATATTACCAATATTGATGTCCCTAAGAAAATTCTAGATTTAGAAAAAAAGTTAGAAGAAGTTAGGGAACTCAAAAATAGTGTAGTCAAGAAACAAAAATATGAAGAGGCTGCAAAACTGAGAGATGATGAAAAAAATCTTGAAAAAGAACTGGGAATTGCTCAAGAACAATGGGAAAAAGAATCTAAACTGCATAAAGAGACCGTAGACGAAGACAATGTAGCTGACGTAGTTTCTATGATGACAGGAATTCCGGTAAATCGTATCGCTCAGACTGAAAGTAATAAATTAGCCGAGCTACCAAGCCTCATTATGGGTAAAGTTATAGGCCAAGATGAAGCTGTTACCAAAGTAGTAAAAGCTATACAACGTAATCGTGCGGGACTTAAAGACCCAAATAAACCGATTGGATCATTTATATTTCTTGGACAAACTGGAGTTGGTAAAACCCAATTGGCAAAAGTATTGGCCAGAGAACTTTTTGATAGTGAAGACACTCTTATTCGCATTGACATGAGTGAATATATGGAAAAGTTTGCGGTATCAAGACTTATTGGGGCTCCCCCAGGATACGTTGGATATGAAGAAGGTGGGCAGCTTACAGAAAAAGTAAGAAGAAAACCGTACGCTGTTATCTTATTAGACGAAATTGAAAAAGCGCACCCTGATGTTTTTAACATGATGCTTCAGGTATTAGATGATGGGTATTTAACTGATAGCCTAGGTCGTAAAATTGATTTTAGAAATGCTATAATTATAATGACTTCTAACATTGGAGCTCGTAAATTAAAAGATTTTGGTCAAGGTGTAGGTTTTGGAACAACTGCGAAGAAATCTCAGGCAGAAGATTATGCAAAAGGTGTTATCGAAAATGCTTTAAAAAAGGCATTTGCTCCCGAGTTTTTAAATCGTGTAGATGATGTGATAGTCTTTAATGCCTTAGAAAGAGAAGATATTCATAAGATCATAGATATCGAACTTGATAAACTATACGGAAGAATCAAAAGCCTTGGATATGACTTATCTTTAAGTGAAAAAGCTAAAGATTATATAACCGAAAAAGGATTTGATAAACAATACGGAGCCAGACCCCTAAAAAGAGCTATCCAGAAATACATCGAAGATGCTCTTGCAGAAGAGATTATAAACGCTCAACTACAAGAGGGTGATAGTATTTTTATGGATATGGATGATGATTCTGGAGAACTTACAATAACCATAAAAAAAGCCGAAAAATCAGCTGAATCTTAAATAAACTATATAAGATATAATATGATTGGTACGTTTTACATTTAGATATTTTTTAGATCAAAATCCATCAATTTATAATCATTAGAAGAGAAGTATATCGAGAATAGCTTTTTTAACCAAAATCTTATTCTCGATATGTTTTATTTACGTTTCACAATAACAAAACACCCTTTACTCTTTTCCTATATTAATTCCTCTAAAAGCACAAGGCATAACCTTTTTTACACTCAGTTATTTATCGATCACAAAAGAAGAACTTTTATCTAATTAAAGCTGAATGATATTCTAAAAACAAAAGGTAGTCAACGCTATAAAAAACGTTTTTTTACACATCCCAAAATACAATAATCTCATAAGTAGACATAAGGTAAAAAAGATAATCTTGAACAAAATCATAAAAGTAAAGAAGAGTAGTTTATACTCAATAGACTCTTATCCATATCAGAACTAAAAAGATTAAAATTACGGCACAACCTCAATATCGATCAAATCAGAAAGTCATTTTAATAAGAGTAAAATTTTCAAACAAAAAAGACTCATTAACAAAACTTCTATTATTTTTAATGCCGAATAAGGGAAAAATGTTTTTTTTTCATCTTATTTAAGATGAAACTTATATCTTTAAAGCCAAGTGAAAAATACATGATTACCTCATATAATTTTGATTTTTGTTATATAGAGATTTATAATGACTATGTAAAGGCCGTTGTAAAAGAAGGAGTTACTGTTTCTCCAAAACACAATGATGTTTTAATACATATTGCAGAAAGACATTTTAAAAACAGACCTTTTGTATATCTTACACATAGAATCAATTCTTACGCTGTCAATCCAACAATATATTTAGAAACAGCCAAAATCAAAAACCTTATTGGGTTTGCTGTGGTATCAACTGATCCTAAACAAATCATGCAAATTAAAATTGAGAAAATATTTTTTAGAAAGGAGTTTAAACAATTCGATAATATAGAAAGTGCATTAGATTGGAAAAATGAATTAATGAAGGAATATAGAGATTAATCATATCTTTTGTTCTTTAAAAAACCCCAATCAAAAGCAATAATTTTTGTTTAGATCAAAAAGAGTATTAAGATATAGCCCAAAATTCGGTTTCTTTTTATTTTGAACTATAAAAAGAAAGAGAAAGTTTTAGTGGATAAATTTTATATCTGAAACTGCATTAAAGATTTCAACAATATATAAACAAAAAAAAGAACAGCTACTTGACAAGTAACTGTTCTTAATACATATAAAGATAAAGTTTTAAATCTTATTTTGCTATGTTCACTGCTCTTGTTTCTCTTATTACTGTTACTTTTACCTGACCTGGATATGTCATATCTGTTTGTACTTTTTGAGAAATTTCAAAAGAAAGGCTAGCTGCTTTTTCATCATTTACCTTTTCGCTTTCTACAATTACACGTAACTCTCTTCCCGCTTGGATTGCATAAGCTTTTTTGACACCATCAAATCCAAAAGCTATACCTTCTAAATCTTTTAATCTTTGTATATAAGAATCTAACACCTGACGCCTTGCTCCTGGTCTTGCTCCACTAATCGCATCACAAACCTGAACTATCGGAGAGATCAAAGAAGTCATTTCTACTTCATCATGGTGAGCACCAATGGCATTACATACTTCTTTCTTTTCACCATATTTTTCTGCCCATTGCATCCCTAGTATAGCATGTGGTACTTCTGTTTCTGTATCAGGAACTTTTCCGATATCGTGAAGTAATCCTGCTCTCTTTGCAAGCTTAGGATTTAACCCTAATTCTGCTGCCATTACTCCACATAATTTTGCAACTTCTCGAGAATGCTGTAATAGATTTTGACCATAAGAAGACCTATATTTCATTCTCCCTATAGTTTTAATTAACTCTGGATGTAACCCATGTATCCCTAAGTCTATCACTGTACGTTTTCCTACTTCAATAATTTCTTCATCAATCTGCTTTCTGGTTTTTCTTACAATCTCTTCTATTCTTGCAGGATGAATTCTTCCATCGGTTACCAACTTATGCAAAGACAAACGCGCTACTTCACGCCTAACAGAATCAAAACATGATAAGATAATAGCTTCTGGAGTATCGTCAACAATAATTTCTACTCCAGTTGCAGCTTCAATAGCTCTAATATTTCTTCCTTCTCGACCAATAATTCGACCCTTTACATCATCACTTTCTATATTAAATACTGAAACACAATTCTCTATTGCTTCTTCAGTTCCAATCCTTTGAATTGTATTAATAATAACCTTTTTGGCTTCTTGTTGAGCAGTTAATTTGGCTTCTTCAATGGTATCTTGAATCACTGCCATTGCATCAGTCTTTGCTTGCCCCTTTAAGGATTCTACTAATTGTTCTTTTGCCTCTTCTGCAGATAAACCAGATATTACCTCTAATTGCTGTACCTGGCTTTTATGTAATTTTTTAAGTTCGCTTTGTTTCTTTTCTAAATAATCTTGACGTCTCTGTGTCTCCTTTATTTTTTCATCTAACTCTGTGTTCAGCTTTTTACCTTTTGATAATTCATTAGAAACTTGAGATTCTTTATCTCTAGTTCTTTTCTCGGCTTCTGCAATTTTTTTATCTCGGGATAATATTACTTTTTCATGTTCTGATTTTAATTCAATAAATCTTTCTTTAGCTTGTAATATTTTATCCTTTTTGATGGTTTCTCCTTCACTTTTAGCTTCTCTTATTATGCTTTCAGAAGTTTTCTTAGCACTTTTAATCATTTCTGATGCTTTGTTGCGTTCCAGAACTTTTGCGATGATAAATCCTATCACCAATCCTGTGATCCCGGCAACTATCAAAAATATAATATTATTATCCATAATTTGTGTTAGTGTTTGTATAAAAAAAGCCTGCACTAGCAAAGGTTTTGTATAAACTCTGTAAAAACAGGTTTAGGGCTAACAAATTGCTCAAGAATCCGCTCTATGGCGGCGCGCTTTTACAACTTAAACTCACCCTTTTTAAATAATTCTTGTTGAGTTTATCAAAATAACAACTAGTGCAGGCAGTAACCTTTATTTATTTTAAAGAACGTTATGACAAATGATCATGTAGCAAATCGTTTAATTCATTCAATCTATTTGCAACATTAATCACATCCTCATCTTTATCTATAGTTTTTTGTTCTACTTGTGCGGCAAATTGTAAAGCACACATTGCTAATACATCTTGCTTATCTCTAACTGCATAACTTTGCTCAAATTGCTTAATCATAACTTCTATCTTTTTTGCAGCTTTACGTAAACCTTCTTCTTGATCAGGGTTAATAGTCAATGGGTATACTCTGTCTGCAATTGACAATTTAATCTTAAGCTTATCTGCCATACTTTATTTACTCAGAGAGTTGAGCTATACACATATCAATCTCCCTTATTAAAGCGTTTATCTTGAGCTTTGTTTCTCTTTTATGTTCGTCACTGCCTAGCATTGCATTAGCATTTTTGAGGGCACTGAATTTTTCTTCCCAATGCTTTAATTGATCTGCTTGATCCTCTGAATTGGACTCTAATGCAACAATTTTCTCTTTTAGATCCGTATTTTGTTGTTTCAATAATTCATACTTATGAAGCAACTTACTTATTCTATTTTCAAGAGAATCAATAATTTCAATTAAATCACTCATTGATAACTTTTACACAATACTTCGTTACACAAAGTTAACATACCAATTGAAAAAACCCAATAGTTTTTAAACTAATTTTAATGCTACCCCTTATTATACTTCAATCTTTAATATTTCTTCTACTTTAGTTAAAGAGGAGGCTATTATTTGATGCATATCATAGTAACGATATTCTGCTAATCTTCCGCCAAAAATGACGTGTTTTGATTTCTTTGACTCTTCCTTATATTTTTTAAATACATTTTGATTTCTCTCATTATTAATTGGATAATAAGCCTCTTTACTCCTATCCCAACATTCGGGATATTCTCTGGTTATAATTGTTTTATCTTGTTTTCCAAATTCGAAATGTTTGTGTTCTATAATCCTAGTAAACTTATACTCTGAATCATTATAATTAATAACCGCATTACCTTGATAATTTTCTATATCATGTGATTCATGCTCAAATCTTAATGACCTATATTCCAATTGTCCATGTTTATACTCAAAAAACTCATCTATCTTACCGGTATAAACTACTTTATGTGCCAAAGATTCTAACGCTGCTCTATCTTCAAAAAAATCAATCTTGGTTTTTGTTTCAACACCTCTTAATAAACCATCAATGATAGTGTTGTAGCCTCCAATTGGTATACCTTGATAAATATCATTAAAATAATTATTGTTATATGTATATCTAACTGGTAACCTTTTAATAATAAAAGTTGGTAAATCTGTTGCCTTTGTCCCCCATTGCTTCTCTGTATACTCTTTTATGAATGTTTCGTAAATATCTTTACCAACCAATGACAATGCCTGTTCCTCAAGATTATTGGGAGACTTTACGCCATACTTTTTTATTTGTTCATCTATTATACTTTTGGCTTCCCGAGGTGTTTTGGCTCCCCATAATTGATAAAAAGTATTCATATTGAAAGGTAAATTATACAATTTTCCTTTTGACAATGATAATGGAGAATTTATATAATTATTAAATGTTGCAAATTGATTTACATAATCCCAAATCCGCTTATCATTGGTATGAAAAATATGAGCCCCATACTTATGCACATTAATTCCTTCTTTTCTTTCACAATATACATTACCTCCAAGATGTTCTCGCTTATCAATTACCAAACATTTTTTATTTTGTTTAGTCATTTCGTGAGCAAAAACACTTCCAAATAATCCTGCTCCTACAATCAGATAATCATATTTTTTTTCTTCCACTCTACTTGTTTTTTCTTAAGAAGCTTCCATTTAAAATTCAATTGTTAAAATTAACATAATTATAATTAATTTATAAGCATATTTATAAAATGAAAAATCACGACTTGATAATCTTTATATCATTAGACATAAAAAATAAAATGTATGTATCTTTCAAGTCACAAATCGATATATTCATATGATAGGATATTTTATTTCCAGAAACTACAAATCTCTTTTTAATGCTGCTGGAAAAGCAAAGACAGATTGTGAGTCTATTCTTGCACAAATAGGATTCAAAAATCTTGGATTCAAACAATCTTCAATACCAAATTCTGCAATAGGTACTATCAAAAACTTTTTAGGCATAACCTATGCATTATTAAGATTACCATATAAAAGTACGTTATGCACTCAATATCCGCTAAATAAATTTAGAGGTTATGTTTTATTTATAGCAAAACTTAAAAGTTGTAAAATTATTACAATAGTTCATGATGTTCGGTTTTTAAAAGGAAGAACTGGTAATGCCGATAAAGAATTAAAGAAAATTATTACATCCGATGCAATTATTGTTCATAATGATGCAATGAAAAACTGGTTTCTTGACCAAGGTGTTCAAATACCTATTATTGTACTTGGTATTTTTGATTATATTCTAAAAGATGGACTTCCTGACCAAAATAGTAATAACCAAGGAGAAAAACCTCACGAAATAGTATATGCTGGTGGGTTTGGTGATGGTAAAAATTCTTACATATACGATCTTGACACTCTTAATAAAAAGAATTTTAAGATGAAACTATACGGTATAGGGTTTGATTATCAAAAGCTCAAAGTTTCTAAAGAAAAATCTGTTCTCTCCTATGAAGGAGCATTTCCATCTGATGTCGTTGCTTATCATATCAAAGGTTCTTTTGGATTAGTTTGGGATGGTATCTCTACAGAAGAATGTAGCGGACAATATGGACAGTATCTCAAGTATAATAACCCACACAAAACTTCGTTGTATATTTTATGTGGATTGCCAGTTATTGTTTGGAATCAAGCAGCTATCAGTTCATTTATTAAAGAAAACAACATTGGCTTTACAATCTCCAATTTGGATCAATTAAGTGATGTTCTTGACAATTTATCTATAGAAGAATATGAAGAAATGAAAAGTAACGTTAATAAGGTAAGAACCAAAATCATTTCTGGAGGCTATTTAAACGATGCTATTAATCAAGCATTAAAAATTACCTAATCTACCAAAAAATAAGTAGTTTTATACGCAATTGACAAACGCTCGTATATTTTCCTCCTAATATGTATAAATATTTAATTTTCGGCTTACTAAGTTTCACCTTTTGTTATGGACAAAAAAATCTTCCAAAAGACTATTTTATTCACCCACTAGAAATCCCCATTACAGCATCGGGTACATTTGGAGAATTAAGATCTAATCATTTTCATTCTGGACTAGACATGAAAACTCAAGGAGTAGAAGGTCTTAATGTATATGCTTCTGCATCTGGTAGAATAAGTAGAATTAAGATTTCGCATGGCGGATATGGAAAAGCTTTATATGTTGTTCATCCAAATGGATATACTAGTGTATATGCTCATTTAAAAAAGTTTGCTCCTGAAATAGAAGCTTTTGTAAAGGAAAGACAGTACGCAAAGGAATCCTATGAAATAGAGCTTTTTCCTAAATCTGGTTCTTTATTGGTAAATCAAGGCGATGTTATAGCATATAGCGGTAATACCGGAGGAAGTTCTGGACCGCACTTACATTTTGAAATTAGAGATCCCAGATCAAGACCAATGAATCCTATGATTTTTGGTATAGAAGTAAAAGACAACAAAAAACCTACTATAAATAGTCTTTGGGTGTATAGTTTAGATAAAAATGCTCATGTCAATAGCGCTCAAAAACCTGTTAAACTAAGATTAACTCCACAAGAAGATGGAAATTTTAAGGCCGAAAATGTAGATGCTTTTGGTAAAATCGGATTTGGAATTTCTACCATTGATAAACAAGATTTGGCTACAAACAAAAATGGTATATACGAAATCACAACAGAAATCAACGGAGAAAAAAATCTACAACTCGAAATGAATCGCTTTTCCTTTGCCGAAACACGATACGTAAATAGACTTATAGATTATGCTCACTACAAAAATCATCGCGGTAGAATCACCAAACTATTCATTGAGAAAAATAACCCTTTAACCATTTTTAAAAATAGCATTAATAAAGGTATACTTACCGCTGAAGATGGGTTATCCTATAATTATAAAATCCATGTAAGAGATTTTAAAAATAATAAAGTAACCATATTAGTTCCTCTACAAGGGAAAAAAGTAGATTCTATTACCAAGAAAGAAATCATTACAACAACAGACTTTGCCAAAACAAGCGAAAATTTTACTTATAGTAAAGGTATTTTTGATCTATTGATTCCTAAAGGTAGTCTGTATGAAGATACTTATTTGGATATTTCTGTAAGTGGTGAAAAAGCAAAAATCCATAATAATACTATTCCCTTACACAAAAACATGACATTAGTTTTTGATGTATCTCATTATAATGAAGAAGCTAAAAAGAAACTCTATATAGGAAGAGTAAATGGCTCTAAAAATCCAAATTATTCTAGAACTTCAAAAAAAGGAAATCGTTTTTCTACAAGAACCAGAACCTTTGGCACATATTCCTTGTTTTCAGATCGCCAAAAACCAACTATAGTACCGATCAATGTTGCTAATAAGAAATGGATATCAAAAGCAACTCACCTTAAAGTAAAGATTAATGATTCTGAATCTGGAATAAAAAGCTATAGAGGAACTATAAACGGAAAGTTTATTTTGCTAGAATACGATTATAAAACAGGAATGTTAGTTTATGATTTTAATGACAAAAATATTACCGATTCAGAAAATAATTTTAAACTTGTAGTGTTAGATAATGTAGGTAACAGAGCAACATTCGAAACCACATTTTTTAGAAAACCTTAAAACCTATTTTTTTTTGAAGAATCCATTTTTCCCCCTTCTGCTTTTGCTAATTTTAATTAGCATCTCTACTTCGGCTCAAAACGCAACTATAAAAGGCGTAGTTCTCGATGAAAATAATACTCCTGTCCAAGGTGCTAATATTACTTACAATAGTTTTGGTACTCAATCTGATAAAAACGGTGTATATCAACTTAGCATACCTGCCAATCAAGATATAGAAATCAATATCTCTCACGTAGGTCTAAAAAACCTTCAGTTTACAATTAATCTCCAGGAAAATCAAGAATATGAGCTAAATCCTGTATTAAAAACAGATATTGAACAAATAAGTACCGTTGTTATTTCGGGTAGAGAAAAAAAAGTGGTAGAAGGAATCACAACATTAGATCCAGAAACTATACGCTCTACCCCTTCTGCTAATGCTGGTGTAGAAGGTCTTCTCAAAAGTTTACCTGGAGTAAGTTCTAATAATGAATTAAGTACACAATACTCTGTTCGGGGAGGAAACTTTGATGAAAACCTTGTATATATTAATGAAATCGAGGTCTATAGACCCTTCTTGATTAGATCAGGTCAACAAGAAGGACTAAGTTTTGTAAACACAGATCTTGTAAGAAATGTAGACTTTTCTGCTGGAGGTTTTCAAGCTAAATACGGAGATAAAATTTCATCTGTTTTAGATATCACCTATAAAAGACCTACAAGATTAGGAACAACAGCTAATTTGAGCTTATTAGGAGGCAGTGTTTCTGCTAGTGGAATTTCTAAAAACAAAAAATTAGCTGCTATCGTTGGGGTTCGATATAGAGATAATAGCCTACTGGTAGACGCCAGAAATACTGAAACCAATTTTCAACCAAGGTTTGCCGACATACAAACGTACCTTTCATATAATTTTTCTGATAAGTTCGAACTAGGTTTTTTAGGTAATATAGCACTAAACACCTATGATTATGAGCCTCTAAGAGAACAAGTGAATTTTGGAACCTTACAAACAGTACAAGCTTTAACCGTTCTATATGACGGGCGTGAAGAAGATCGGTATGAAACCTATTTCGGAGCATTTAAAGGGACTTACAAACCTAATGACAACCTGACATTAAAATTGATCACCTCGACATACCACACTCAAGAACAAGAGTATTATGACATTTTTGCGGCCTATGCTTTAGGAACTGTAAATACAGATATTGGAAGTGAAGACTTAGGTCAGGTAGAATTTAGCGAAGGGATTGGATCACAATTAACTCATGCCAGAAATGATTTAGATGCTTTAATTTTTAATGTCGAACATAAAGGAACCTTTACTGTAGATAAACATCAATTTGATTGGGGTGCAAAATACACATCTGAAGATATTAGAGATCGATTACAGGAGTTTGAAGTTATTGATTCTGCTGGTTTTTCTATACGCCCACCAATTTCTGACTTTATAAATGATCAACCTTACACTCCGTTTGTGAGTCCAATTACTCCATTTAACAGTGTTAGAGCTACAAATGATACAAAAATTGATCGTTTTTCAGGATATGCTCAATACAGCTTACGCTCCCATATAAAAGAAAATGAAATTTGGGCTAATATTGGGATTAGGTCTCATCACTGGAATATTTCGGGAAATACTGTTAACAGTAGTGATTCTCAGATCGTGTTCAGCCCAAGGGCACAGATTGCTATTAAGCCCAACTGGAAAGCTGAAATGATTTTTAGGGCTTCTGGAGGGTTATATCATCAACCTCCTTTTTATAGGGAACTAAGAGATTCTCTGGGCGTGGTAAGGCCAGAAGTAAAAGCTCAACAATCAATTCACGTTGTTATAGGTAATGATTATAGTTTTTCTATGTGGGAAAGACTTTTTAAACTCACAACGGAAGCTTATTATAAAAAATTGACTGACGTAAACCCATATACTATCGAAAATGTCAGGATACGATATCGAGCAAGAAATAATGCAGAAGCATATGCGTATGGGCTTGATCTTAGATTAAATGGAGAATTTGTTTTGGGAACCGAAAGTTGGGTGAGTCTTGGTTATCTAAAAACAGAGGAGAACATTGATAATCGAGGGTATATATCAAGACCTACTGATCAAAGGCTAAAAATTGGTGTATTATTTCAGGATTATGCCCCATCTATTCCAAGTCTAAAAATGTACTTAAACATTGTTTATCAAACTGGAGTACCAGGTGGATCACCTAGTTATGCAGATCCTTATGATTTTCAAACTCGATTAAGAGATTACCGAAGAGCTGATCTTGGAATATCATATATTGTAGTAGATAAAAATAAAAGACTCAGAAAAGGGCACTTTCTTAATACGTTCAGAGAATTAAGTCTTGGATTAGAAATCTATAATATTTTTGATAATCAAAATTCCATTACAAATACCTTTGTAAGAGATGCTTCAACTCAACGTCAATTTGCAATTCCAAATTTTCTAACTCCAAGAGTTTTTAATGTTAGACTAGGTATGAAGTTTTAAAAACAAGTTAACTCTCAATAAATTTTTTTAATACATCAACAGTGTAATCTATTTCTTCTCTGGTATTATACTTTGAAAAAGAAAAGCGTACAGAAGGTTTTTTCATCTCCTCTTCAGAAAGAATTTCTTTTAATACATGTGATTCTTTACTACTCCCACTCTGGCAAGCACTTCCTCTTGAACATGCTATGCCATTAATATCTAAATGAAATAATAGTACCCCGGCTTTTTCAATAGAAATTGGGAGACGAATATTAATCAATGTATATGTACTATCTCTGGTAGTATAGCAGTTGGCATTAAATTTCACATCTTTAATAGCACTTTTAAGTGTTTTAATAAAATATTGCTTTAAATCTATAATGTAGCTCTTTTCTTTCTCTAGATTTTCATAAGAAAGTCGTAATGCTTCGTCCATACCCACAATATTATGAACACTTTCTGTTCCTGCTCTATACCCTCTTTCTTGTTCTCCACCAAAAATCAATGGTTTCAACCCAGAATTTTTTTTGATATAAGCAAACCCTACACCTTTTGGGCCATGAAATTTATGTGCACTCACTGCAGTAAAATCTACATGTATCTTACCAAAATCAACATGATAACGCCCTATTGATTGTACCATATCACTATGGAAAAGTGTATCATACTGCTTGCATAAATTTCCAACACGTTCTATATCCAGAATTGTTCCAACTTCGTTGTTAATATGCATTAGGCTTACCAAAGTTTTGTTATTTGATTTATCTAGCAAAGATTCTAAATGTTCATAATCAATAGTTCCATCTTTTTGAATCATTACATAACTCACTGAAGTTTCAGTAAGAGATTCTATTTCTTGTATTGTGTGTAATACCGCATGATGTTCTATTTTTGAAGTAATTATATGATGTACTCCTAAATCTCTTACAACACTATTTATTACAAAATTATCTGCTTCTGTGCCTCCAGAAGTAAATATAATTTCTGAGGCACTAACTCCAAGACGATTTGCTATATTTTTTCTTGTATGTTCTATGTGATTTTTAGCAGAACGACCATACCCATGAGTTGAAGATGGATTTCCATAATCTTCTTCCAAAACTGAAACCATCTTAGTAATAACTTCTGGTCTTAATTGAGTTGTAGCTGCATTATCAAAATAAATCTTCTGCATAAAACAAAATAATTAAATATATAAACTGATGATTAGAGATAAAAATGCTTTTTACATTTTATTTTTAAAGACACAAAATTAGTTTAAATAAAATTATTTTTAGCGAGACGCGTTATAATCTTTCAATTCCTTTACTTTTGTCAAAAAGTATTAAAATATAATAGAATCAAAACATTTTCTATTTTCGTTCGTCTTTAAGAATAGGAATAATTGATTTAAATACAAATAAATTTTAGTTAGGTGAAAAAGCTTTTTTCTTTTCTTTTTTTAATAGTACTATTTTCCTCTTGTGATGATGGAGATATTATAATCACAAGTTTTGAGTTTAATGATATTGATTTACAACTTTGTCAGGGAGCAAAAGAAAATGAATTTGTCTTTTTTAAAATTAATGAAAGTAATAATGAAGCTATTTCTTATAACTTTATAAGTGAAATATTCTCTGACACAATACCTACAGCATCTCCAATATTAATACAACTTAATGACGGAACTAACGATCTAATTTATAGAACTTTTAATACTCCTGTCACCGCTACATATTATTGCTCTAATATACCCTCTAGTGATATTAGTATTATTGAAGAACTTGTAGGATCAACTGGTACTGCAGAAATCATAAATGAGATTATTACTGAGGACGATAATGATGGAATCCCAGCAGAGGAAGAAGATCTAAATGGAGACGGAAATGTAGAAAATGATGATACAGATATGGATGGCATCCCTAATTATAAAGATCAGGATGATGATAATGACAATATTTTAACAAGTGTAGAACTGCAAAATGGCATCCCTAATGATGACAACCCCAGAGACACTGATGAAAATGGTATTCCTGATTATCTTCAAGAGGATGATGATGGAGATGGAATTTTAACTAGAAATGAAGATGCAGATCAAAATGGAAATCCAAGAGATGATAGAGACGATTCTAATAATTTATTTTACTTAGATAGTAATATTCAACCTCCAACTGTTACTGTAGAACCTATACTTGACAACACCATACAAACTACTTTTAGAGTTACTGTAAATGTTAGTAATCTTATTTTGAATGGTGATGTTGATAATTTTCAGGATGGAGAATTTAACTTTGGCTTTAAAGACAACACCATTCCTAAGACCACAAAAAAAATGTAGAATACTCTAAATATAAATATGAATAAAGTTTTTTTTCTTATTGTTATTATTCTTTTGATCGGTTGTAGCGAGGGAGATATTATTGAAAATGATATCGGTAATTTCACTGCGCCTATAAAAAACTGTTCTAATCAAACGAATAATACTTTTGTTTTCTTCAAAACAGACTCTGAGATCAATCAATCCTTATCTTTAAGTTTTACAAGTACTGTTTTTGAGTTAAATACAATTCCTGATAATGAAGAACTAGCATTAACCATAGCACTTGACGGAAACGCAAACGCATTGATTTACAGAAAATTTGACAACGCCATTAATGATACCGAGTATTTTTGTAGCAGTGTACCTCCCTCTGGCATTATTGTATCTCAGGAATTAACAAGCTCTAATGGAAATGCAGAAATTAAATACTTGCTACAGAGTGAGACTACAACTGAAGCTACATATACGAGAATCATTACCCTTAATGATATTACTTTAGAGGGGTCAAATATTGCAATACGACAGGAAGTATTAGAATTTGGTCAAGATGAAATAACTATTTTAAAATAGTTTATTTAGGGTTTTGTACGATATATACTTCCATTGCACCTAATCCATATTTTTTATAATCAGCATCTGAAATGCTGATATTATCATATCTACCCAACAAATATATAAGTTCTTCTTTTAAAACTCCCTGCCCTACTCCATGAATAAAAACCACTTTGGGTATGCGTTTACTGATTGCAAAATCTAATTGTCTTTTTGCTGTGTCTAATTGTAATGTAACTATATCATAATTAGTCATTCCCTTTGTTGATTTTATCAATTTATGGATATGTAAATCGATTTCCATAGGAGGCACATGACGTTCTTTTGGTTTTATCGCAGGTCTTTTAGGTTTCTTTTTAAAAACTTCTTTCTCTTGTAAATTTCTACTCACTTCTTCATATGAAGGAATAATTATATCTTCGGATTCGATTTTTACAACTTCTTTTATTAAAAAAATCATATCAAAACCATCTTCAGTTTCAATAGTTATTTCCTGAGCAGTCAATCCAATAACTTTTCCTGTAATAGGTTCATCCAAGACTGATACTATATCTCCCAATTTTATCATATCTCTTCTTCTTCTTCTTCTTCTATATGTTTATATATATCAGCTTCTGTTTTTGATTTCACATTCGTATTGACTAGAAACACTCCTGACATTAAAAAAACGACTCCTATGATTTGAATATAATAATTTTTTACCGGAGAAGAAATTTCACTTATGACTGCTATCGCACCCATAACAATAAAAAATATACTTATAATCTTTTTAACTTTACTACGATTCATACCAGCAAAAGTATTAAATAATTCGAGGTTCTTATTTTAAAATTATATGTTTGATCTGAAAAGTAATCTCAAATAAGATAAGCTTTAGTATGAATCCATTGGTAGTCAATATGTTTATATGCCTAGGCTTTAAACCGTGTATTTGACTAATCGATGCTTCAACTATTTTCTTCATTGATTTTTTTATAAAAACAATATAATAAGCTTTTAGGTTTAATACCTCGAGGTATTAAACCTAAAAGCGAATAAAATTTTAAAAGAAAGTATAAAACAAAATATTTCAAATGTCTATGCACAAGAAATCACAATGAAAGTAGGACAGGAAGCCCCAAAACATTTGCACCCTTGTCCTGTAATTGGATATATAAAATCCGGAGAAGTTTTATTTCAAATAGAAGGAGAAGAAAAAAGATTTTAAAATCTGGAGAAGCATTTTATGAACCCAAAAATAAAAACATATTGCATTTTGACAAGCATTCTGAAAACAGTGATTTGATTTTTATAGCCTTCTACCTTAAGGAATCTAATGAAGAAAATGTTAAATTAATTGAATAAAAACTACCTCCAAGGTGCCGATTGCCAAATAGCCAATCATATTGATTACAGTTTACTAAACTTGATCTCTCGAAGTCGTTAACATCTCAATTTTGACAGTACTAAAGTTGTTTACTACACTTCTACAAGAACTCAATCTCGTCTCTATTCAGTTTCTTTACTCCTACAATAACTAAATGCTCATAATACAACAATCGTAGTATCTTAACCTTACTGCGCAAGACTAACTGGAGAAAAACAAATCCCAATGAGATGGTGTAATAAGTCTATTAGTCAATTCCTATCGAAAGATCATATTTTTTATTTCTAAAAAACTAGCGGTTAGAAGTTACTAGTTTTTCAATGTACATAAGGGTATTTTGTATCTCTAAGTAATGCGGGACACACAACGAACTTACAATACCATATCATAGCAACTATGTGATAAACCCAATAGCTGTTGTATTTTTATAAAGATGCAATACCCACATAATGAAAAAGTTATAAATTAATATGTAATAAAAACCAAAAAACAGGGTAACATTTTGCCCATCAGTGACACTTACATTAAACATTTTAATCAGATTTGAGAAAAACAATGTATACTCAAAAACTTTAGACTGACATTAATATCTGAAAGTCATAATGATCTTGGAAAACAAAAAATTGAAAATAAATATTAAATCTCTGAACTGACAAATTTCAGAAATAGAAATAACTAAAAACCCCAATGAATAGAAATAATAAAAATTCCTCACAACTGAAAGTAAAAGTGGACTATCCTCAAATGAAACCATTTTTTATTATTTTACAAACAGAAATACTATAATCAAGAAAATATAAAGAAAATTAATAATCATATTTAATTTTCAGTTTAGTGTTTAACTGAAGAAAATGAATTAAAAGTTGGTGAATCTACAAGCATAATTTCAGAAAATGAAAATGTAGAATTAGATTGAATAACAGATTTTTAACTCTCTAAATATTTTAAATAACTTAATTATGTATATTGCATATAACAAATAGTAAAATATTGCCCTTGGAAAAATACATGCTTCCTTGCTTAAATAAAAAGTTATTTGGTATCGATTGTTTAGGATGCGGTATGCAGAGATCAATCGTACTATTATTAAAAGGAGAGTTCTCTGCTGCTTTTCATATGTACCCCGCAATATATCCATTATTACTTTTACTAGGATTTATTGGTTTCAACTTTTTTATTCAATTTAAAAATGAAAAATCTATCAAAGTAGGTTTAATAATTTTTACGGCATTTACTATGATTATAAGCTATATCGTCAAAATGAAAACTCATTTTAACTAATCAATTCAAACTATGGAAAAACAAACATTACCTAACTCTACACTTATTCTTGTTTTTGGTATTATATCAATATTAGGATGTTGTTGTTACGGTATTCTAGGTATCATCTTTGCCATTGTTGCTCTTGTACTTGCTAAAAAAGCAACATCTCTTTACATAGAAAACCCAGAATCATATAGTGGTTACCAAAATGTAAAAACAGGTAAAATACTCGCAATCATAGGACTAATCTTAAGTTTTATATATCTAATTATAATAATTATCTCACTTGCCACAGGCAGATATGGTGATTATATGGAAACAATCGAAGAAATTAGAAGCTCTTCGGGAGCTTAATCTTATATCTTATTAATAACTTAAAATTGTTAGAATAAACAATCAATCACCCTGACAATTTTTTTTAATCCCTTTTGTATTAACAATAATGGTGTTGATACTTAAAATAACATTTTATAACTTAAATCAAATTTATGGAAACTAATCAAGAAAGACCCAAAAACTATCTAGTTGAATCTATTTTAATTACACTTTTCTGTTGTTTACCTCTTGGAATTGTTGCAATTATAAATGCCACAAAAGTAAATTCTGCATTCGATACTGGTAATCATGCAGAAGCGCAAAAAGCTTCTGAGAATGCAAAAAAATGGATGAAATATGGGTTAATTGCTGGAGTTGTAGGTATTGTATTGTATGTAGTATTAGTACTTGTACTAGGAGTTGGAGGAGCTGCATTACAAGGTGCTGGATTTTAAATGAAAAGCAAATATGTATATATAGGGATAGTAGTATGTATACTCCTATCCCTATATTATTTTTCAAATCCCTCAGAAGTAAGTTTCTTTCCAAGATGTCCGTTTTATGCCCTAACAGGTTTTTATTGCCCTGGATGTGGTAGTCAACGTGCTTTGCATCAATTGTTACATTTTGAGATTATAGAAACTCTTAATTACAATGCTTTATATATTTTGGGATTAGGTACGATTATATATAATATATCTGTGAATACAATTAATAAATATTGGAATAAAAATTATTATAACATTTTATACCACCCAAAGACTCCAATATATATAGGAATAGTAATAATATTGTTTTGGATATTAAGAAATATAGATATCCATCCTCTTAATATTCTCGCTCCATAGTCTCAGGTTAAAAAAGTTATTCTTTAAAAATAACTTTCATTTTACATGAAAGAAATTATTAGTTTTCTGGAATCTAACATATTTCAATGCCCAACTAAACAACTAATTGGGATTGATTGCTTGGGCTGTGGCCTTCAGCGTAGTTTCATTTTATTATTAAAAGGTAATATAAAGGCTTCCTTTTTAATGTACCCTGCTCTTATTCCTATCTTATTGATGATGATATATTTAATAACTCATCTCTTTTTTAACTTTAAAAATGGAGCTAAAACCCTTACCTATTTTTATATCTTAAATAGTATACTTATCATTGTAAATTATATCATCTAATTCAATCTGATTATTTACTATGGAAACTAAACAACAGCTACCAAATGCTACTTTGGTCTTAATATTCGGTATTGTTTCAATCGTTACTTGTTTTTGCTATGGAATACTTGGTTTAATATTTGGAATCATAGCATTAGTAATTTCAAAACAATCTATAAATTTATACAAAGCTAATCCGGAGCTATACACAGGGTATGAAAATTTAAAAGCAGGAAGAATCTGTGCAATTATAGGCACTATACTGAGTTCTTTATACCTTCTTTTAATTATTGCATATGTGGTTCTTATGGGAACAGCTTTAATACCTTGGTCTGAGTTCATAAAATATTAAAATAGTATATTATTTTAACCTTTGTATAACAGTTATTTTTTTTACTCAAATTCTTTTAATGTTCTGGTAATAATATTTACACAGTCTATCAATTGCTCTTTATTCATTACTAATGGTGGAGCAAAACGAATGATGTTCCCATGAGTTGGTTTTGCTAAAAGGCCATTTTCTTTAAGTGCTACGCAAATATCCCATGCTGTCTCGCTCTCTTCATCATCATTGATCACAATAGCATTTAACAATCCTTTACCACGAACTAGATTAACTATTTTAGAATTCTCAATATATGTATTTAATTCTGATCTAAACAGTTTTCCCATTTCAAAAGCATTTTCTGCAAGTTTTTCTTCTCTAATTACCTCAAGAGCGGCAATAGCAACAGTAGCCGCAATAGGGTTTCCTCCAAAAGTACTTCCGTGGTTACCTGGTTTTATTACCTCCATAATATGATCATCTGCAAAAACTCCAGAAACGGGATATACTCCTCCACTCAACGCTTTTCCTAATATCAAAATATCAGGTTTTACATTTTCATAATTCACTGCTAGCAATTCTCCAGTACGAGCAATACCTGTTTGTACTTCGTCAGCAAGAAATAAAATATTATACTTTTCACAAAGTTCTTTTGCTTTCGTCAAATACCCTTCAGAAGGGACATATACTCCAGCTTCTCCTTGTATAGGTTCAACTAGAAATCCTGCAACATTTTTGTTATTTACAAACACATCTTCTAATGCAACAAGGTTATCATATTCGATTTTAATAAACCCTTTTGTATAAGGTCCAAAGTTTTTTCTGGCTACAGGATCATTTGAAAATGATATAATAGTCGTTGTTCTTCCATGAAAATTATTTTCACATACTACAATTTGAGCTTCATTCTCTATAATCCCTTTCTTTTCATACGCCCATTTTCTACAAATTTTCAAGGCAGTTTCTACTGCTTCTGCACCAGTATTCATTGGTAACAACTTATCAAATCCAAAATACTCAGTAGCAAATTTCTCGTATTCACCTAACTTATCATTATAAAAAGCTCTAGACGTCAACGTTAGCTTTTGCGCCTGATTTATCATTGCACCTACAATTTTAGGATGACAATGTCCTTGATTAACCGCAGAATATGCACTTAAAAAATCATAATATTTTTTTCCTTCTATATCCCATACATATACGCCTTCACCACGGCTTAAAACCACTGGTAATGGATGGTAATTATGAGCTCCGTACTTGTCTTCTAAATCTATTGCTTGTTGTGAATTTAACTTTTCTAAAACAGCCATTTTTTATTAATTTAAATTGATAAAATAACCATTCCTTCTGTACCTTTATCCTTTCGATAAGTCTCGAAAATTCAGCGTGGGAGAGAAATCATCCCTAGTAGGGTCGCAAATTACTAAATCTTTATCAAATTATTAGAAAACACGCATTACTTTTGAATAAAACAAGAAAAATGCTTAGAATCAGAGGTGTTTATTACGAATTCAGTCAACTCTTGTTTTGAGATAATCAAATATAAAGTCTTCTCAATAAAAAGGTTAAGAACTAACTGTTGATTATTATGGTCGTTTTTAATCGAATTCATCAATAGTTTGAGAGTATCAGAATTACTAATTATAATAATTCTAATTTTCTAACTCTTTTTTATAAGATATACCGAATAATTAATAAGTATATCTTTTCTATTCTTATTTTTGCGCCATGGCAAGAAAAAATAGAAGACAGGTCTTTGAGAAAATAGAAGTTATTGACGCAGGTGCAAAAGGAAAAAGTATTGCTAAAGCTCCTGACGGGAAAGTCATATTCATCAATAATGCTGTTCCAGGAGATATTGTAGATATACAAACTACAAAAAAAAGAAAAGCTTTTTATGAAGGTACTGCTACCGTTTTTCATGAAAAATCAGATAAACGTGTTGATCCAACATGTGGGCATTTTGGAACCTGTGGTGGATGTAAATGGCAATTTATGGGATATGAACATCAATTGGCATATAAACAACAGGAAGTTACAAATAATTTAACTCGTTTAGGCAAAGTTGAATTACCCGAAGTAAATGCAATTCTGGGATCAAAAGATCAGTTTTTCTATAGAAATAAAATGGAGTTTTCTTTTAGCGATAGTAGATGGTTGACCCTTGAAGAAATTCAAAGTGATTCTGAAATTGAAAATAGAAATGCTTTAGGGTTTCACATCCCGGGAATGTGGGATAAAATTCTTGATATCAATACATGCTATCTTCAAGAAGATCCTAGTAACGCTATAAGAAATAAAGTAAAGTCATTTGCGATAAAAAACAACCTTTCCTTTTATAACGCAAGAAAACAACATGGTTTTCTAAGAACTTTAATGCTTCGAATATCATCAACTGGAGAGATTATGGTGCTCGTACAATTCTTTCATGAAGATATCGAGAAAAGGTCACTTCTACTTGATTATATTGATTCTGAATTTCCTGAAGTTACTTCCTTGCAATACACTATTAATCCAAAAGGTAATGACACTATATACGATCAAGAGGTCATCTGTTATAAGGGAAAAGATCATATTGAAGAAGAGATGGAAGGTTTACGTTTTAAGATTAATGCAAAATCTTTTTATCAAACCAATTCCAAACAGGCTTATGAGTTA
This sequence comes from uncultured Aquimarina sp., assembly GCA_947498785.1. Classification (GTDB taxonomy): domain Bacteria; phylum Bacteroidota; class Bacteroidia; order Flavobacteriales; family Flavobacteriaceae; genus Aquimarina. Next base: position 56,467 of record CANMLS010000034.1, read on the forward strand.
TATAAAATCACAAGGGATTTTGCTAACCTTACAGGAAAAGAATTAGTATATGATTTATATACAGGTACAGGCACCATTGCTCAATTTGTTTCAAAAAAGGCAAAAAAAGTAATTGGTGTTGAAGCAGTTCCCGAAGCTATTAAAGATGCAAAAGAAAATGCAAAACGTAATAACATAAATAATACCGAGTTTTATGTTGGTGATATGAAAAAAGTTTTTACCAAAGATTTTATCGCATTACATGGACAACCAGAAGTGGTTATTACTGATCCTCCAAGAGATGGAATGCATAAAGATGTTGTTGGTCAATTGTTAAACATTTCTCCAGAGAAAATAGTATACGTTAGTTGCAACAGCGTTACGCAAGCAAGAGATTTGGCATTATTAGACGAAAAATACAAAATAAGTAAAGTACAACCTGTAGATATGTTTCCGCAAACATATCATGTAGAAAACGTTGTTTTGCTAGAAAAAAGATAATGCACAAATTCTCTTATGCTTTTTTATTGATGTTATTTTTTTTAATCTAATATATCTAGTTTTTCATTAGTATTTTGTCTATTTTTTTAAACATTTCGTATTTTATAACATAATTATTCACCAATTTATTAATAAAAAAACACTATAAGCACATATAATTTGGTTTTTCAATAAATCCAATATAAATAATTGAAAATCAAAAATTTAAATCAAAACCAAAGCCAAATCACGCTTTATTATTTGATGGTTTTGCCGTAAAAAATTAGATGTTTTTCTGTATTTGATATTATACGTTATTTCCTACATTTGTAATCGAAGATTGCTACTACAATAAATTTTATAGTCAAACCAAAAGTTTACCTAACCAAACAACTATGAAAAATGTGGTAAGTACCCCTATTATCTTTTTTCTTTTAATTTATTTCGAATCTACAACGGGTTCTGACAAAATGGTTAGTCAGCAAATCAATGAACCCAAAAACCAAGTTGTATCAGATGCAATTATTGATCAATCCAATTATACTAAACGAAATAGATTAGAAATAAAAACCTTTTTTCTTGAAGGTTTTGTTGCCAATACTTTTTTCACAGCAGAGGTTAAAGAAAAACATTCTAAATGGAAAAAGATAAAAAATCAAAAAGAACAAAAAGTCAAAAATGTTAAGATTTATTTATCATAAATCTTTATAACACACAAATTTAATATACTTTTCAAGGCTACCCCCATGATAAAACCTAATTTTAGAAAAAGAGAGTTGGTCACTAGATTCCTTGTATACTTTCTAACTTGTATTTTAATAATATCTGGAACCATATTGTTTAGTTCGCACCCAGATAACAAAAACAGATCGTTCAATTCTAGTATCAACAAAGAAAACATATTTCATTTCACCAAATCCGAAGCATTAATCGCATCTCATTCAATCATCAATAAGAGACTAAGATCTTCGACTATCAAGCTTTTCGGAAATAATGATGAAAATGTAAGAGTTATTAATGACACTACTTTTACTGTTGTTAACTACGTAGAATGGATCGATATTGAAGGAAAAAATAAAAGAAATTATTATAGTTGCACGGTCACTTTTAACGAAGACTGTACTACTAATGCAAAAAATTTAGTTTTTCTAGAATAGTACAAATATACCCTTTAGATTATGACAATTTGATGTAGCAATCTTCTACATTTTCTATTGTGGTAACCGGGAGCCGCAACATGTTCCCGGTTTTTAAAAATAAATTACCCCACCCCCTTTTTTTACTTGAGATAAAACACGGTGGAATGATTCGGGGCTTTTCTATAGAAGCAAAATCAATTTTTCGTTTTCCACTAGTGTTTATACCGGGAATTTACCTCATAGTTCCCGGTTTTTTTTGTGTTAAAATTAAAACAACTAAACAATCAAAATATCATTAGCCCTTTCCTGTAAAGCAACATACAAACTTTATTACAGTCTTTTATTTTTGAGAAATAACTAATACGAATTGGTTTATCTTTTTTATTTTTGATCACTCAAACTACGATTTTTAAGCCAATAAAATAAAAAACCTTAAAAATAACAGGTAAGGTTTTGTTTAAAAACAGTTTTGTTAGAAAAAGATACTATATGAGAGTACTTAAATATTTATTATTTACATTAAGTGCAATTTTTATTTCTGGTTGTGAGCGAGATGATATCTGCGCAGAAGGCACCCCAACAACACCATTATTAATTATTAAGTTTATAGATTCTGAAAATGGCACAGAGATAAAGGCTCCAATAGAGCTACAAGTAAAAGCTGTTCCTATTGATATGGATATAGAAAACCCTCTTGAACTGGGAGGCGTTACAGATTCAATCTCAATCCCACTAAGAACTAATACTTCTATTACAGATTATGAGCTCACCATAAATTCTAATACTACTAATGAGGCCGAAACACCAGCTAATACAGATATCATAAGCATTCAATACACCACCGTAGAAGAATACGTAAGTAGCGCTTGTGGCTTTAAAATTAACTATGAAGGATTAACTATATCTCCTCCAGAAGCTGGTGATGATGGAAGTTGGATCAAAGAAATAACAATACAAAGAGAAGACGTAACCGATGAAACAACTGCACACATATTTATTTTTCATTAACCTATTAACAATCAGTTGTTTATACGGACAAGAGGAACAAAATATAAAAGCCAAAGATACACTACCAGTTATAGCTATAGACACTTTGCCTCCCGCAGAAAAATATGGTCTTAGAGCAGGAGTTGATCTTGCAAGAATAATTCGTTCTACGGTAGATAATAAATATTCTGGTTTTGAAATTGTTGGAGACTATAGGTTTTATAAAAATTTCTATATCGCTGCCGAGGTTGGTAATGAATCCTTGATCAGAGATGAAGAAAATATCGATGTAGAAGGCTCTGGAAGTTATATTAGAGCAGGAATTGACTATAATATTTATGATAACTGGTATGGAATGCAAAACAACATCTATGTAGGGCTGCGTTATGGTTTTTCTACTTTTGAACAAACTCTTAATGAATATAGTATTTTTACAGGTACCGACTACTTTGGAGCTAATACGATAACTGATAAAATTAAAGCTAAAGATCTTACTGCTGGCTGGGCAGAACTTGTATTAGGAATAAAAGTAGAACTTATTGGAAACCTCTATTTAGGAGCTAATGTATCTTTAAAAACCTTGATAAGTGAAAAAAAACCAGATAGGTTTGATAACCTTTATATTCCAGGGTTTGGTAGAACAAATGATTTCAGCAATATTGGTGTAGGTTACGGATATTCTATAAGTTATCTTATTCCTTTTTTTAAGAGAAAGAAATAATCGGTATTATTACTAATTTCTTATATTGTTTGAATATTTTATAATATTCTCACCTATGAAATCATCTACCACACTTTGTTTTCTGCTTTTACTATCGTTTAATATTCTTTTTGCTCAAGATCGAATTACAGGTAAAACTTTTGCCACAAGATCAGAAATAATTGCAAAAAATGGTATGGCTGCTACAAGTCACCCACTTGCAACACAAACCGCTCTTGATATACTCAAAAAAGGAGGCAATGCCATTGATGCTGCAATCGCAGCTAACGCAATGCTTGGATTAATGGAACCTACCGGAAATGGTATAGGTGGAGATTTATTCGCAATAGTTTGGGATGTAAAAACAAAAAAACTATACGGACTTAATGCTAGCGGAAGGTCTCCCGAAAAACTTACATTAGAATATTTTAAAAAAAATAATTATAAAAAAATACCCCCTTATGGTCCACTGCCCGTTTCAGTTCCTGGATGTGTTGATGGTTGGTATGAATTACATGGTAAATTTGGAAAACTAAGCATGCAGGAAATTTTAAAACCTACAATTGATTATGCCAGAGAAGGTTTTCCTATTACAGAATTGATTGCATATTATATGAACCGTAGTTCTACTTTCCTATCAAAATACCCGGGCTTTTCTGATACTTATATGCCCAATGGCGCTACTCCAAAAAAGGGAGAAATTTTCAAAAACCCTTTTCTGGCAAATACTTTAGAGAAGATTTCAAAAGAAGGGAGAGATGCCTTTTATAAAGGTGACATAGCCAAAACTATTGCAAAATATATAAAGGATAATGGAGGGTTTCTGAGCTATAACGACCTTCAAAATCATACTTCTGAGTGGGTAGAACCTGTTTCTACCAATTACAGAGGATATGATGTTTGGGAATTACCTCCAAACGGACAAGGAATTGCTGCCTTGCAAATGCTAAATATTTTGGAAAAGTATGATATCAAAAGAATGGGTTTTGGAACTCCAGAATATCTTCATATTCTTACTGAAGCTAAAAAATTAGCTTATGAAGATCGAGCAAAATTCTATGCTGACCCAGATTTTAATACCATTCCCGTAGCACAACTTATATCTAAAGAATATGCAACCAAAAGAAAAAAATTAATCAACTTAGACAAAGCTGCAAAAACATACGATGCAGGAAACCTTAACGATGGAGATACTATCTATCTAACTGTAGCAGATAAGGAAGGCAATATGGTTTCTCTAATACAAAGTAATTTTCGTGGAATGGGCTCTGGAATGACACCATCCAAGCTTGGATTTATATTACAAGACAGAGGTGAATTATTTTCATTAGAAGAAGGGCATTTTAACACTTATGAACCCAAGAAAAGGCCTTTCCATACTATCATTCCTGCATTTGTAACGAAGGATGGAAAACCTTTTATGAGCTTTGGGCTAATGGGAGGAGGTATGCAACCTCAGGGGCATGTTCAAATTATTGTTAATATGATCGATTTTGAAATGAATCTACAAGAAGCAGGTGACGCTCCCAGAATAAACCATATGGGATCCTCTCAACCAACTGGGGAAAATATGGTTAATGGAGGTACATTAAACATAGAATCTGGAATCTCATATAAAACCATTAGAAATCTATTATCCAAAGGCCATCAAATATCTTATGCCTTAGGTCCCTATGGAGGATATCAAGCTATCATGTTAAAAGATGGAGTTTATTATGGGGCTTCAGAATCCAGAAAGGATGGACAAGCTGCTGGATACTAACTTAAAAAATCACAGTTTAGTTTTTACAGAATATCTAATTTTTAAATTTTCAATTCAAATTTTGTTACTCTAGTTTCAGCTCTTCTTCTTTAGAAATCACATAATCATTGGTGTATTTTGAAAAAATAAATGCGAATACCAGTATTCCTATAATTTTAAAATAACTTTCATGGATAGTGAACTTGTATTGTTGCCAACCAATTTACAAAAAACACTTATAATTATCGATCCTTAAAAAAATCAACTAAAAACAGAATTGTTGATTTTTGTTTTTTTTTAATCTCGAATATAATCTTTGTATTCTAAAAAGAATATTTCAAGTTGAGACATTTTTTCATTCAAAAATTTCATAGTCTCTTTCCAACACGTTTTATTATGAATACTAACATCTGTTAATTCAATATAAACTCTGGAAATAGTTTTTCCATTATCTAATTCATAATACTCATTAAAAATAATATCTGGAATATATTCAGAAGTAAGATTTTTTTTTAAACTCACTATTTTTTCATAATAATACGCTCTGATTATTTTGTCATAAGGTTCTATATCTATAGATACTTGCGCTTTTTTTGTAGTAAATGTAAATTTTAAAGTTACATCTTTGATTTTGGTATTATATAGTAACCATTTACGAGGGTATTCTTTTCCAAAACTAGTCCAGAATTCTTGTCGAATTATTTTCGATTCAGTTTTGCTAAACATTTTTTTATATTAGATATGCTGCTGCAGTTGCTACAAGAATAACTAAAAGCTTTGTAACATTAAATTTGTGCCCCTCATTACTTTCAAAAAGAATAGTTGTGGATACATGAAGAAATATACCAATCACAACAGCAGTGATTTCTTTATAGTAATTATGAGTTAATGTGAAGTTCTCAGAAAGAAAAGTACCTAGAGGAGTCATTAATGCAAAACCTGTTAAGGACAAAACAATAATGGATCTTTTTATTTTGGTGTGTAATAAAAAAGTAGTTAATATCATTGCTACAGGAATCTTATGAATAATAATACCCATTAAAATTCCATCAGTATGATGTATAGGAAATCCCTCTAATATTGCGTGTAATCCTAAACTTATGAATAGTAATTTTGGTACTTGATGCGTTTCTTTATCCAAATGAATATGGCCATGCTCTGCCCCTTTAGAGAAGTACTCCAATACTTTTTGTAACAAAATACCAATCATTATCCAGACTCCCGTTCGTTTTGCAAAAGGGTTATTTTCAAAAATCTCAGGAAGCAAATCAAAAATGGTAATTGCAAGAAGAAAAGCACCACTAAAAGCTAGAAGTAATTTTAAATTTTTCTGATTAGATGCATTGAATATAAAAACCAACAAAGCTCCTATAAATACAGCGGCAATAGATAGTATATAATTGTACACTATTTAAATATTAATATAAGTCGGGGTGAATTTTTTTTATCAAATTTTTGTAATTGGTAGTTGCCAAAAACATCTAATAAGTCAACATTAGCTTCTTTAAAATAATTCTCAAAATCAGCTAGGGATATACTTTTAACTCTTTCCGTAAAGAAAAATTCCTCATCATTATCTCTAAATCTTATTTCTTTTAATATATATCCATCTTCATAATATCTTCTTATTTCAAAAGAAATCCCATCAACTTCTTTTGTTTCATCTTTAATTAGATTATCAATAATATAATCGACATTCATAAAATCAATAACTCCAAAACCTTTATCATTTAGATCAGATTTAATTGCTTTAATGGTATTGATATTATCTTCTTCTTTATCAAAATAACCAAAGCTTGTAAATAAATTAAAAACAGCAGAAAATTTTTCAGAATAAGGCTTACACATATCATGAACTCTAAACTTTAAAGTTTGATTTTCAAACTGAGAAGCATAGGTTATACTATTTTTGGATAAATCTACTCCAGTAACATCGTACCCTAATTTATTAAGATAAATACTATGTCGACCTCTACCACAGGCTAAATCCAAAATTTTTTCATCAGCTTGCAAACTTAGATAATGAGTTAGATTATCCATAAAGTTTTGAGCTTCACTATCATCTCTATCTTTGTATAGGATATGATAGTATGGCGTATCAAACCAAGATGCGTACCACATTGTTGAATCTTTTAGCATAGGGCGCAAAATTAATGTATTTTTACGGTTTAATTATAGAAGTTGTTTAAAGTTTTATCTCTTGTCTCAGAAAAATTAAACGACTTTATATCGAAAACTAGGATAGTGAGTAATTCATTTAAAATGGTAGCCAAAACCCTTTTTGGTTTTGAAGAAGTTCTTGCGAGAGAACTTAGAAATTTAGGAGCACAAAAAGTAGAAATAGGTAATCGTGTAGTCAGTTTTTATGGAGATACAGGATTTATGTATAAAGCAAATTTGTGTTGTAGAACTGCTATAAAGATCTTAAAACCCATTACCTCCAAAAAGATTAGAAATGAACAGGATTTATATGACTTTATTCAAACTATTAGATGGGAGGGATATTTAAGCAATGACGATACATTTGCTATTCATGCTACTGTCAATTCTACGTTGTTTAATCATTCTCGTTTTATTGCTTTAAAAACCAAAGATGCAATAGTAGATAAATTTAGAAAAGAAACGGGCAAAAGACCCAATGTTGATATAGAGTATCCTGACTTATCCATAGATGTTCATATTCAGCAAGATGTCTGTACCGTTTCATTAGATAGTTCAGGAGGGTCATTACATCACAGAGGATATCGTACAGCGACCAATATAGCTCCTATTAATGAAGTTTTGGCCGCAGGATTGTTATTGCTTTCTGGTTGGGATGGTCAGTGCGACTTCTTGGATCCAATGTGTGGTAGTGGCACTATGGCTATAGAAGCGGCTATGATTGCTTGTAACATTCCTGCAAATCTAAATCGTAAGGAATTTGCTTTCGAAAAATGGCTAGATTGGGATATGGATTTATTTGAAAAAATAGAAGAATCATGTCTTAATAAAACGAGAGATTTTCATCATTCTATAATAGGAATGGATAAAGCTCCATCAGCAGTAAGAAAAGCAAATGTTAATGTAGAGAATGCAAACCTTACTGATTTTGTTAAAATAAAAGAAGGTGATTTTTTTGAAACTACCAAAGAAAAAGAAAATCAACTTCATATTGTGTTTAATCCACCTTATGATGAACGCTTAGAAATCGATATAGAAGAGTTTTATTCACAAATAGGAGACACATTAAAACAAAACTATCCTGGTACTAATGCCTGGTTTATAACAGGGAATCTTGAAGCATTAAAACATGTTGGACTTCGCCCTTCTAGAAAGATAAAAGTATTTAATGGAAAACTAGAAGCTAGGTTAGTAAAATACGAAATGTATGCTGGTAGTAAAAAAGCAAAATATCAGAAACAATAAATATATTATGTTTAGATATCTCTTTTCACTTTTTCTACTCTAGGATACATTAAATGAATTTATTAGGAAATAATTATTCCGACAAAAAATTGACAATACTCAAAATGTAACCAATATAACTAGGTATACAACAAGAAAATGTGTCATATAAAAGCTAACACTACCTTTTAAAATTATGATAATCAAATACATTTAGAAATATAAAAAAGTAGAGTTCTTCTTTTTTAGATTAACCAGAATATTTGCATAAACACAACAATTGGGCTTGATCCATTTTCAGCAACCAACAATCATCAATCTGCTTAAAGAATACTTCAACAGT
>CANMLS010000035.1 GCA_947498785.1 uncultured Aquimarina sp.
GGTTGCACCTGTTGTTCCTTGTGCTCCAGTTGCACCCGTTGTTCCTTGCGGTCCTTGTGCTCCAGTTGCACCTGTTGCACCTGTTGTTCCTTGCGCTCCAGTCGCACCTGTTGTACCAGTAGTTCCTTGTGCTCCGGTTGCACCCGTTGTTCCTTGTGCTCCGGTTGCCCCAGTAGTCCCTTGCGGTCCTTGTGCTCCGGTTGCACCCGTTGTTCCTTGCGGTCCTTGTGCTCCAGTTGCACCCGTTGTTCCTTGTGCTCCGGTTGCCCCAGTAGTTCCTTGTGCTCCAGTAGCACCTGTTGCCCCCGTAGTTCCTTGTGGCCCTTGCGCTCCAGTTGCACCCGTTGTTCCTTGCGGTCCTTGCGCTCCAGTCGCACCTGTTGTTCCTTGTGCTCCGGTTGCACCTGTTGTTCCTTGCGGTCCTTGTGCTCCAGTTGCACCCGTTGTTCCTTGTGCTCCAGTAGCCCCTGTTGTACCAGTAGTTCCTTGTGCTCCGGTTGCCCCAGTAGTCCCTTGCGGTCCTTGTGCTCCAGTTGCCCCAGTAGTTCCTTGAGCTCCGGTTGCACCCGTTGTCCCTTGCGGTCCTTGTGCTCCAGTTGCACCTGTTGCTCCGGTTGCACCCGTTGTCCCTTGTGCTCCGGTTGCCCCCGTAGTTCCTTGTGGCCCTTGCGCTCCAGTCGCACCTGTTGTTCCTTGTGGCCCTTGCGCTCCAGTCGCACCTGTTGTTCCTTGCGGTCCTTGCGCTCCGGTTGCACCCGTTGTCCCTTGTGGTCCTTGCGCTCCAGTCGCACCTGTTGTTCCTTGTGCTCCGGTTGCACCTGTTGTTCCTTGCGGTCCTTGTGCTCCAGTAGCACCCGTCGTTCCTTGTGCTCCAGTTGCACCCGTTGTTCCTTGTGCTCCAGTTGCACCTGTTGTTCCTTGCGGTCCTTGTGCTCCGGTTGCACCCGTTGTCCCTTGTGGTCCTTGCGCTCCAGTCGCACCTGTTGTTCCTTGTGCTCCGGTTGCACCTGTTGTTCCTTGCGGTCCTTGTGCTCCAGTTGCACCCGTTGTTCCTTGTGCTCCGGTTGCACCTGTTGTTCCTTGAGCTCCGGTTGCCCCCGTTGTTCCTTGCGGTCCTTGTGCTCCGGTTGCACCCGTTGTTCCTTGTGGTCCTTGTGCTCCGGTTGCACCCGTTGTTCCTTGTGCTCCAGTAGCACCTGTTGCCCCAGTAGTTCCTTGTGGCCCTTGCGGTCCTTGCGGTCCTTGTGCTCCAGTAGCACCCGTTGTTCCTTGTGCTCCGGTTGCCCCAGTAGTTCCTTGCGGTCCTTGCGCTCCGGTTGCACCCGTTGTCCCTTGTGGTCCTTGCGCTCCAGTCGCACCTGTTGTTCCTTGTGCTCCGGTTGCACCCGTTGTTCCTTGAGCTCCGGTTGCCCCTGTTGTTCCTTGCGGTCCTTGTGCTCCAGTTGCCCCTGTTGTTCCTTGTGCTCCGGTTGCCCCTGTTGTTCCTTGCGGTCCTTGTGCTCCGGTTGCACCCGTTGTTCCTTGCGATCCTTGTGCTCCAGTTGCACCTGTTGTTCCTTGCGGTCCTTGCGCTCCGGTTGCACCTGTTGTTCCTTGAGCTCCGGTTGCACCTGTTGTTCCTTGTGCTCCAGTTGCACCCGTTGTTCCTTGCGGTCCTTGTGCTCCAGTTGCACCTGTTGCACCTGTTGTTCCTTGCGCTCCAGTCGCACCTGTTGTACCAGTAGTCCCTTGCGGTCCTTGTGCTCCGGTTGCACCCGTTGTTCCTTGCGGTCCTTGTGCTCCAGTTGCACCCGTTGTTCCTTGTGGTCCTTGTGCTCCGGTTGCCCCAGTAGTTCCTTGTGCTCCAGTAGCACCTGTTGCCCCCGTAGTTCCTTGTGGCCCTTGCGCTCCAGTTGCACCCGTTGTTCCTTGCGGTCCTTGTGCTCCAGTTGCCCCCGTCGTTCCTTGTGGCCCTTGTGCTCCGGTTGTTCCTTGTGGTCCTTGTGCTCCAGTAGCACCTGTTGCCCCAGTAGTTCCTTGCGGTCCTTGTGCTCCAGTTGCCCCTGTTGTTCCTTGTGCTCCGGTTGCACCCGTTGTTCCTTGCGGTCCTTGCGCTCCGGTTGCACCCGTTGTCCCTTGTGGTCCTTGCGCTCCAGTTGCACCAGTAGTTCCTTGCGGTCCTTGTGCTCCGGTTGCCCCTGTTGTTCCTTGTGCTCCAGTTGCCCCTATTGTTCCTTGTGCTCCAGTCGCACCCGTTGTTCCTTGTGCTCCAGTAGCACCTGTTGTTCCTTGCGGTCCTTGTGGCCCTTGTGGCCCTTGTGCTCCGGTTGCCCCAGTAGTTCCTTGCGGTCCAGTTGCCCCAGTAGTTCCTTGCGGTCCTTGAGCTCCGGTTGTACCCGTTGTCCCTTGTGGCCCTTGTGCTCCAGTCGCACCTGTTGCACCAGTAGTTCCTTGCGGTCCTTGTGGCCCTTGTGCTCCAGTTGCCCCCGTCGTTCCTTGTGGTCCTTGTGCTCCGGTTGTTCCTTGTGGTCCTTGTGCTCCAGTTGCACCCGTTGTTCCTTGTGACCCAGTTGCACCCGTTGTTCCTTGCGGTCCTTGAGCTCCGGTTGCACCTGTTGCCCCAGTAGTTCCTTGCGCTCCAGTTGCACCCGTTGTTCCTTGCGGTCCTTGTGCTCCGGTTGCCCCAGTAGTTCCTTGTGCTCCAGTAGCACCTGTTGCCCCCGTAGTTCCTTGTGGCCCTTGCGCTCCAGTTGCCCCCGTAGTTCCTTGCGGTCCTTGAGCTCCGGTTGTACCCGTTGTCCCTTGTGGTCCTTGCGCTCCAGTTGCCCCTGTTGCTCCTTGTGCTCCAGTCGCACCAGTAGTTCCTTGCGGTCCTTGTGCTCCGGTTGCACCTGTTGTTCCTTGCGGTCCTTGTGCTCCAGTTGCACCTGTTGTTCCTTGCGCTCCGGTTGCACCCGTTGTTCCTTGCGGTCCTTGTGCTCCAGTCACACCCGTAGTTCCTTGCGGTCCTTGTGCTCCAGTTGCACCCGTCGTTCCTTGCGATCCTTGTGCTCCAGTTGTACCCGTTGTTCCTTGCGGTCCTTGAGCTCCAGTTGCCCCAGTAGTTCCTTGCGGTCCTTGTGCTCCGGTTGCACCTGTTGTTCCTTGCGGTCCTTGAGCTCCAGTTGCACCCGTTGTTCCTTGTGGCCCTTGTGCTCCGGTTGCCCCAGTAGTTCCTTGCGGTCCTTGTGCTCCGGTTGCACCCGTTGTTCCTTGAGCTCCGGTTGCCCCTGTTGTTCCTTGTGGTCCTTGTGCTCCGATTGCCCCCGTTGTTCCTTGCGGTCCTTGTGCTCCAGTTGCACCCGTTGTTCCTTGTGGCCCTTGTGCTCCGGTTGCACCAGTAGTCCCTTGCGGTCCTTGTGCTCCGGTCGCACCCGTTGTTCCTTGTGCTCCAGTAGTTCCTTGCGGTCCTTGTGCTCCGGTTGCTCCAGTAGTTCCTTGCGGTCCTTGTGCTCCGGTTGCCCCAGTAGTCCCTTGCGGTCCTTGTGCTCCGGTTGCACCCGTTGTTCCTTGAGCTCCGGTTGCCCCAGTAGTTCCTTGTGGTCCTTGTGCTCCAGTTGCCCCAGTAGTTCCTTGTGGCCCTTGTGCTCCGGTTGCCCCAGTAGTTCCTTGCGGTCCTTGTGCTCCGGTTGCACCTGTTGTTCCTTGCGCTCCGGTTGCACCCGTTGTTCCTTGCGGTCCTTGAGCTCCGGTTGCACCCGTTGTCCCTTGTGATCCAGTCGCACCTGTTGCACCAGTAGTTCCTTGCGGTCCTTGTGCTCCGGTTGCACCTGTTGTTCCTTGTGCTCCAGTTGCCCCCGTAGTTCCTTGTGGTCCTTGTGCTCCAGTTGCACCCGTTGTTCCTTGCGATCCTTGTGCTCCAGTTGCACCTGTTGTTCCTTGCGGTCCTTGCGCTCCGGTTGCACCCGTTGTTCCTTGTGGCCCTTGTGCTCCGGTTGCCCCAGTAGTTCCTTGGGGTCCTTGCGCTCCGGTTGCACCCGTTGTTCCTTGCGGTCCTTGTGCTCCAGTTGCCCCAGTAGTTCCTTGCGGTCCTTGAGCTCCAGTTGCACCCGTTGTTCCTTGTGGCCCTTGTGCTCCGGTTGCCCCAGTAGTTCCTTGCGGTCCTTGCGCTCCGGTTGCACCCGTTGTTCCTTGCGGTCCTTGAGCTCCGGTTGTACCCGTTGTCCCTTGTGGCCCTTGTGCTCCAGTCGCACCCGTTGTTCCTTGTGCTCCAGTAGTTCCTTGCGGTCCTTGTGCTCCGGTTGCTCCAGTAGTTCCTTGCGGTCCTTGTGCTCCAGTTGGTCCTGTAGCACCTGCTGTTATTAAAGAGGATAAATCAACAGACCCACCATCTTCCAAGCTTAAAATATTTGTTGTTGGATTAAAAGATAGTTGTTGATTATCATTGCCAGTACATAAACTTGACCAACTATTATTATTGTATTGAAAGACGCAATTGACAGTAGTATTGTAGACTAATGCTCCATTAATAGGAGTCATTGTGTTCATTTGTGTAGCAGTAACTCTGGTAAGTACAAACGCTTTATCAGCGCTTTCTAATTCTAAAATAGAAAATGTATCTATTTGATTAGGGTTATCACCGACTTTAACCTGAGCTTGAGCGGTCATAAAAGATAAAAATAAGATTATCAGGGGTAATTTTATCTTCATATCTTGGTTGTATTTGAGGCTTATAATTTGTTTTATTTATGGCATTGCCATAGTTTTTTTGTATTCAAGAAATCTGTAATTTAGATTCTAATATAAATATAATTTGTTAATCTATTAAAATTCAATTAACTAAGCAAATATACAATTTTTTCGATAAAAAACAATTTTTATCGACAAAACACCTATTTGTTAAAAAATTACCCTTGAGTTTTGTTAAAATTCGATTTATTTATTTTTAAAAAAGCATTTAATTTTTTTTTTCAAGGAAATCTAATACATTTGCCATCGCAAAAGCGGGAGTAGCTCAGTTGGTAGAGCGTCAGCCTTCCAAGCTGAATGTCGCCGGTTCGAACCCGGTCTCCCGCTCTAAGGTTTCATCAATAGTGATGAAACCTTTTTTATTTAATGCATAGTTTTTTATATTTTTAGAAAGATTCTTTTATTACTATTTTGTACCATATGAATATATATTTTGAAGAAGTTTAGTTTTTGGATAAAATTTTTTGGTGTGATTCTATTTTGTCTTTTGATATATAAGGTGGGATGGGAAGAGACATTTGATTCTATAAAAAAGATTTCTATTATTCATTTGCTAGTTGCAATAGTTATTTTTTGGATTGCTTTTTATCTGAAAAGTGTTAGATGGAAAATTATTTCTAATTCTTTTGGAATACCATTACATGCTTATCAAGCACTTAAGATTTTTTTTATAGGTCTTTTTCTTGCTAATATTACTCCTGGAAAACTAGGCGACTTTGGTAGATTATTTTACATTAAGGATCAGCTACCTAATCAAAAGGTTGGATGGTCTAGTCTTATTATGGATCGTATTTTTGATTTGATTTGTTTGATTTTTTTTAGCTCAATAGCTATTTTTTATTATCAAATTAATTTTAAGGTTTTAAAACTCCCAGATGATTATTTGTCTACATTGTTATTAGGTATAGTATTGTTATTGTTGACTTTTGTTCTTTTTGTATTTCGAAAGAAAATTAAGAAATATATTAAACCATGGTGGGAAGCTTTTAACTCTCATACTCTTGGTATTAAAAAAATTCTACTGAGTGTATGTATTACTTGTCTTAGTATGATATTAATATATGGTGTTTTTAATTATATTGCCTGGAGTATGAGTATACCTATTAATCACTTAGGTCTGTTTTTAGGAACTTTCATTCTAGGATTGTTGACATTGCTACCTATTACTATTTTGGGAATAGGAGTACGTGAAACTTCGTTAGTTGTAATTTTTCAGTTGTATGGTCTTCCTTCTCAAGATGCTATCGCATTATCACTAATTTTGTTTTTATTACAGCTTATCTCTTTTATCCCTGGAGCAATCTGGTTTTATCTTTCACCCATTCAATTAAGTCAATTACGAGAATTAAAGTAGGTTTATTGAGATAATCTTTCATTATCCTGTATATCCATCCACATTGCAAATAATAAAGATTGAAAACCCGAAATGGTTAAAAATATAAAAATTATAAGATAATCGGTAGGAGTTTTAGAATCTGGAATAAAAAAGTTTGCTAATAAATGATATAAGAAATACAGATTGATCATTCCAATAATAAATGAAATCCAGTATAATAAGAATAGTGGATGGAAGCTTCTAATTAAATATTTGGTATGTAAACGCTTAAAGAAGGATCTAATTAATAAGAATAATATGGGTAAAGAAACATTTATGACATTTAGTTTTGATTGTTCACCAACACCATAAACGGGTTTTATTTTTACTTCACGAATTGTGCAGAAAGCGATATTGAGTTTTACTAATACGTCATTAGGCATTCCATATCTTTTATAAATGTTATATAGCGGAATTGAATTTAAAGCGTGATTTGACATAGCTGTATATCCGCTTTGCGTATCAGATATTCCCCAATATCCTGAAACAATTTTTGTGAGAATACTTAGTATTGAATTTCCTAAAAAGCGTACTCTAGGAATTATAACCCAAGCGCTTTTATGAATCAATCGATTTCCTTTTACATAATCAATTCCTTCATTTACAATAGGGTTACAAATAGATTCAAGTTCATTAGGATCCATTTGTCCATCACCATTCATTACTACAGCGCAGTCGATATCATGATCTTTACACCATTTATATCCTGTGGCAACAGCTGCTCCAACGCCTCCATTTTTTAAATGTTTAATCACAATAATTTTTTCTTCTTGAGGATTTTTGTTTAAAATTTCAATAGGAGGAAATTTTTTCAATTCTTCAATGTTTTTTTGATGTACTTCAATATCAGCTCTATTGTAAATAGTTGGAATTATTTCTTTTTGAAGATTAGAGGTTAGTTTTAGCACTGATGTATTGTTTTCTAAATATTTAGTAACGACTTCCACTGTTTGGTCTTTAGATACATCATCTACAATGATAATACGATCAACAAAGTCTGGCATACTGTCTATAACCATTGTTATTTGAGTAGCTTCATTATAGCAAGGAATCACTACACCTATTGTTTTGTTATTAAGCATTATTTATTGTTTTTTTTATTATCAATATTATTTGTAGCCCACTTTAAGTTGTTCTTTGCTAATATATAATCAGGATTAATTTCCAATGCTTTTTTGCAGGCTTCAGCCCCAAGTTTCCATTGTTTCATTTGGTTATGTGCTGAACATATATTGTTATAGGCAAGAGCATTATAAGGATCTAATTTTAGTACTTCTTTACAAGTCGAGATTACCAATTCATATTTTTTGTCTTTATAATATATAAGACTTAGGTTAAGATAAGATTCAATATCCGGATTTGTTTTTATCTTTTCTTCAGAAGTTGTGGTTTTATTAGAGATATGTTTTAGTAATTCCTTAGATAGAATATGATTTGGACTTTTAGCTAATGCTTTTGTTAAATAAATTTTGGCTTCATTATATTTTTTTTGTTCAGAAAGATATCGTCCATAATAATATTCTGCAGCTGGCGAACTAGAGTTTATGTGTATTGCAGATTTAAAATAACGTTCTGCTGTAGAATAATCCTTTTTTGCTCCATGTACTATACCTAAATTGATGTGTAAAACATGATAATTTGGTATTGATTTTTTTGCTTTGTTGAAATATTCTAAAGCAATATCATATTCACCCTTTTTCATTTGAGTTAGACCATAATTCATTTGCCCTCTTCCATTTTTTGGACTTTTCAGCGTTACATCTAACCATAATGATTCTTCAGAATTCCATATTTTATTTCTTTGAAAAGTACCATATCCATGACTGATAAGGATTACAAATAGTACAGCTGTGCCACCAATAATATATTTTTTGTCTTTTTTAATAAAAATATACTCTTTTAGAATGATTACTATTCCCCATGGAACAGCAATAAAGAGTCCTATAAAAGGAAAGAACATGCGATGGTCGTTTGCGATCTGAAATAGAGGGTTTAAAGAAGTTGGTAATAAAGCAATAAAAAACCAGGAAATACCAAAAGAAATAGGTCTCAGTTCTTTTTTGAAAGCAGTTTTTATCATTAAAAATAACATTCCAAGGATTATTAATGCTCCTAAAAGTATTTTTAAGTTATACCAAGGCTTTATAATAGTAATGTCAGGATCTGCACTAAGGTTAATCGGAAGAATGAAATTGCCTAAATAGTGTATAATTACATAGCATTGCGTACTAATGTACTCAAATCTTGTAACCGTGTAGTTTGTTGAAACAGTTGCTTCGGGAGTTAAGTAATATTGGTTGAAAATAAAAAGAAAAGTAGTAATGATCGCAGTTGGAGCGATTTTTTTTAATATTTGAATTATTTTCTGTTTAGTATTCGTTTTAAAATCAGTGATTAGTGAATGATTTTCAAAAAGTATAATGTATACCAATAGTATTGGGAAAACCATAACTCCGGTTTGTTTTGTCCAAATACCTATAATCATAGGGACTAAATATAAGTGCCATTTTTTTGCGAAAGGGTAAATGTATAAAAGTACCGAGGCGACTACGCATAATGAGGAAAAAGAATCAGAGCGAGCACAGATATAATTAATGGTTTCTGCATTGGCAGTATGAAGTGCAAACCAAGCGACTGCAAAAAGTGCTGTGATTCTAATCCATTGATGTTTTTCTAGAGATTTTTTGTAAATATGTTTAATTAATCCAAATAATAAAATAATTAGAATCAAAAACCAAAAAAAGATATGGTAATGAAAGTATTTGGAGTTCAATCCATTTGCCAATGCATAATCAATTGCATTCATTAATGTAACTACAGGTCTATAAGACCTATTAGCAGGAAGAGAACTAAAAGTATTGGGATTTGAAAAAAAACTTGTCCAATTATTTAGGCTTTGTATAGATTCGTTTTCGTTAATAGTATGATAATCATCAAAAAAAAATGGATTATCAAAATGATTTAGATATACAAATAGAGTAACAAATAGTATGATGACTAAAGATTTAAACTCAAGGTTTTTTGAAGTAAAATTTTTAAACATATACCTATAGAATTATATAAAGTTAAGGTGTAATTATTATAGTATTTATAATCTTAAATTCAGAATTTATGCTAATGTAAATAAAGGAATTAGGACTAAATATAATAGATTTATATTATTTTTATTATTTAAGGAAGTAATTATTTTTAGACTATTTTAGTTTGTTAGGGACTTATGTAAATTTGAAATGCAGCAAAAAAAATTGTTATATGTTTGATATTGTTAAATTTAAAAATATAAAAAACAACAAGAATTTCTAAACTAGTGTTAATTAAAAGGATAGAGGTAAGAAGTTATTGGGTTAACTATTTCTTAGAAAAGGATAAAGCCAAATATTAAATATTAAAAATAAAACAATGAAGTTGTCTATAGTTAGTCCAGTCTACAAAGCAGAACGTATAATACCTATACTGGTTAAGCGGATTGAGGATAGTGTAAGTAGGATTACAGATGATTATGAAATTATTTTGATAGAGGATGGTAGTCCAGATGATTCATGGAAGGTGATTAAAGATATAGCAAAAAAGGATACAAAAGTTGTGGGAATAAAGCTTAGTAGAAATTTTGGACAGCATTATGCTATAACTGCAGGCTTACATAAAATAAAAGGTGAATGGGTTATTGTTATGGATTGTGATTTGCAAGATCAACCAGAAGAAATTGAAAAACTTTATGCAAAGACCAAAGAAGGATATGATATTGTGCTAGCAAAACGAAAAGAGCGTAAAGATCATTTTTTCAAAAAAATGTTTTCGATTTTTTTTTATAAATTGTTGTCATATTTTACAGATACAAAGCAAGATAGGTCAGTTGCTAATTTTGGTATCTACCATAAGACGGTTATCAGTTCAATATTAGCAATGGGTGATGTTGTTAGGGTATTTCCTATTATGGTTCAATGGGTAGGTTATAACAAAATCGCAGTAGATGTTGATCATTCTAAAAGAGAAATTGGTAAATCAACATATACTTTTTCAAAATTACTTAAACTTGCAATAAATACATTTTTGACATTTTCTAATAAACCATTGATTCTGACTGTTCGTTTTGGTTTGTTGATCTCTCTTTTTTCTTTTTTGGTTGGTTGCTTTTATTTGTATAAGTACCTTACTTACGGAGTATCTGTTTTGGGTTATACAAGTCTAATATTATCTATTTGGTTCTTAGCAGGAATTATAGTTTTTTCTATTGGAATTCTTGGGTTATACATAGGTAAGATATTTGATACAACAAAAAAAAGACCTACATTTATTATTGATGAAATCATAGAATGAAAAATTATAAAAATATTCAAGCTGAGCATGTCGAAATTGGAATTAATACCATAATAGAACCAACAGCTGTAATAAGAGGGCTTAATGGTATGGCTCATAAAATAGTAATAGGAGATAACTGTTATATAGGTTCTAACGTTCAGATCATCATCGACGATTTTAGCTTAGGAGATTATTCAAAAATTCATCATGATACTAATATACATGGATATAAACCTTGTAAGATTGGTCATAATGCTTGGATTGGACAATATACCATAATTGATTCTATAGGTGGAGTATCCATCGGAAATAATTGTGGTATTGGTGCTCAATCTCAATTGTGGAGCCATATAAAATATGGAGATACTTTAGAAGGATGTCGTTTTAAATCAGAAAAAAGACTTGAAGTTGGGGATGACGTATGGTTTGTAGGACATTGTATTATATCTCCAATTAAGGCAGAGAATAAATCTTTAGCTCTGGCGGGATCGGTAGTTACCTCAGATATGGGATATAATAAAATTTATGGAGGATCTCCAGCAAAAGATTTAACGGATAAAGTTGGTAGTCAATTTGAAGAGGTTTCTTTGGTCGATAAAATGAAAAAAATGAAAGAATATTTGGTGACTGCAGATTTAGAAGATAGCTCTATAAAAATTGTACAATTTGAAAATGAAGTGAGGAGTGATGAGAATACTTATTTTATTGTATCCTCAAGAACATATACCAAAAGGAAAACTGTAGAAGAAATTGAATTCATGAAATTTTTACTTCCTGATAAAGCAAAGTTTACGCCAATATGATTCCAAATAAAAATAAATGCCCTTGATTCCATTTAATAAACCTTACATGACAGGAGATGAACTGTATTATATTAAAAATGCAGTAAATAGAGGTAAAATTTCTGGAAATGGATATTATACCCAAAAGTGTCATGATTTTTTTAAACAAATAATTGGTTTTAGAAATTGTCTACTTACTTCTTCATGTACAGATGCTTTAGAAATGACTGCAATCTTGGTTGATATAGAACCAGGTGACGAAGTAATTATGCCATCCTACACTTTTGTATCCACGGCTAACGCTTTTGTTTTGCGTGGAGCAAAGATTGTTTTTGCTGATAGTTATCAGAATAACCCAAATATAGATGCTACAACTATAGAATCATTAATTACTTTAAAGACAAAAGCAATAGTAGTAGTACATTATGGAGGAGTCGCATGTGATATGGGTTTGATTATGGATATTGCGAAAGAAAATGATTTATTTGTAATAGAAGATGCAGCACAAGCAATAGATTCTTATTATAAAGAAAAACCTTTGGGAAGCATAGGTCATTTAGCAACATTTTCTTTTCATGAAACCAAAAATATCATTTCAGGAGAAGGAGGGATGCTGGTTATTAATGATGAACGTTTTGATAAACGAGCAGAAGTTATTTGGGAAAAAGGTACTAATCGCTCTGCTTTTTTTAGAGGAGAAACCGATAAATATTCATGGGTAGATGTAGGTTCATCTTTTTTGCCCTCTGATGTCACGGCAGCCTTTTTGTTTGCTCAATTAGAAAATCTACAAAAGATCCAGTCTAGGAGAAAAACTTTATGGAATAACTATTACGAAAGTTTGAAAGAACTCGAAGAGGATAAAGTTTTAAAACTGCCTCAAGTTCCTGATTATGGTACTTCAAATGGTCATTTGTTTTATATAGTCTGCAAAAATATAGAAGAAAGAAGTCAGTTAATTTCGTTTTTGAAAAATAATAATGTACATGCTGTTTTTCATTATTTGTCATTACATAAAAGTCCTTTTTATATGAAGGAAAATAAAAATACTGAGCTTGAAAATTGTGATATTTTTGCAGATCGATTATTAAGATTACCATTGTATTATGAATTGGATGCAGAAGAACAAAATATGATAATTGATTTAATCATAAGTTTTTTTAGAAAAAGATAATCTATATGAAATTTAATTTCACTCCAAAATTCACTTATCGAAATGGGTTTATTTTAGTTGCAGTTTTGATAGGTTTTATCATGACTTTTTTGAGCTTTGATTATGGACCGTTAGAGGATGCAAAAGTTCATCAGGATCATGGAATTCGAATTCTTAACTATTTCAAAGGTATTGATAATACCGCAGCTTTAAGCCCAGTTGATGACCAGGGGAATTATTATGATGTTAATAAAAATGTTGAAAGTGAACATCATGGGATGAATGGTTTTGGAGGTTTTTTTGATTTAATGTCAAGTTTTTTACATCAATTTTTTGGTTTTATAGGAGTGTATGAATTCAAAAATCTCATCAATTCTGTTTTTGGGTTTTTACTCTTTTTGTATTGTGGCTTATTAGGAAGAGAATTAGGTGGATGGAAAGCTGGAGTATTAACTCTTGTGTTTGTTGTGTTAACCCCCGTAATGTTTGGGTATTCAATGAATAATCCAAAAGATATCCCTGCTGCAGCCTTTTACATGTTTTCTCTGTTTCATATTATTAAGTTGTTAAAAGAACTTCCAAAAGTGACTCTTAAAAGATCTTTCTTTTTAATACTTAATATTTCTTTATTAATTAATATTAGAGTAATTGGATTAATTATGTTTGGGTATGTTTTCTTAGCAGTTCTACTTTGGTGGTTGCTTGAAAATTATACATCTAAATTTAGAGAAATAATAATAAAAGATGTTTTGCTGTTAGGGGGTAAAATTATTGGAATATGTATTCTTACATATTTTGCAATAAGTGCCTTTTGGCCGTATGCTCAAACAAATCCTATAAAAACTCCTGTTGAAATATTGTTTAAAATGAGTGAGTTTAGAGGTTTCGAAAACTTACAAATATTTGAAGGACAATGGCAAAGTAGTTTTAATGTACCCTGGTATTTTGCAATTAAAAACCTGTTTATTATTACAATGCCAATACATGCATTTATTGGTTTTCTTTTGATACCATTACTCTACTATAAGAAGATAAATAAGGATATACTCTATATATCTATGGTGTTGTTTGCTACAGTATTTCCTATGTTACTCGTCATTTTTGGGAAACCAAATAGTCATGATGGTTCGAGACAATTTATGTTTTCGGTTCTACCAATTGTTGTATTAAGCGCATTATCATGGATTAGATTAATTCAATTTATAAAAATAAAAAATGTAAAGCGAGCACTCTATGGAGTTCTTTTCTTATTGTTATTACAACCATTGCGTTTTATGATAAAGTATCATCCCATGCAAGCATTATATTTCAGTCCAATTGTTGGTGGTGTAAATGGAGCGTATGGCAATTACGAGATAGATTATTATGGAGTGGCTATTAAACCCGCATTAAACTGGTTAGAAAAAAATGTTGGAGATAAAAATAATCCACCTCGAGTACGAATGTATTATGGAAGCCAAACCAAAGTAACGTATCATCTTGATAAAAGTTCAAATTTAAAATATGCATTAACAAGGCGAGATTCTCCTGATTGGGATTATTCTATTGTCATGCTAGCAGAAGGGAAGTATAAAAAAGATGTAAAAAGTGCGAATTGGTCTCCAGAAAATACAGTGCATGAAATTAAAGTTGAAGATGTGCCTATCTGCTATATTATAAAAAATAAGTACGAAGTTGATAAACATGTATTTGAAGTAGAACAAAGAGTAGCTAAAGCACCTTCTGTGAATGGGTATATAGAATTGAGTTTATTGTACTTTGAAAAAGAAGATTATTTTAAAAGTATCGAAGCTTCGAAAAAGGTTATTTCATTAGATTCTAACAATAACATAGCGTACAATAATTTATGTTCTGCATACAATAGACTATTGATGTATGATAAGGCCAAAACCGCTTGTGAAAAATCATTACAGATAAAACCTCAGGTACAATTAACCCAAAATAATCTTAACGAATCTTTGAGAGGTATTAAAAAAAGGCAGAATCGAAAATTTACTACAAAAGAATACCTTAATCTAAGTTATAATTATTACAAATTAGGGTATTATAACAGGTGCATAGAAGTTAGTATGGAATTACTAGAATTAGAACCAAATAATGTGGTTGCATATAATAATATATGTTCATCTTATAATGTTCTTGGAGAGTACAAAAAAGCTTTAGATGCTTGCAATAAAGCATTAGAAAAGGATCCTGATTTTCAATTGGCCAAAAACAACCTTAATTGGGCTAAGAAAGAATTGAATAAATAGTTTTAATATATAAAATTAAAAAATAGACAACCCCGTCAAAGTTGTTAACCTTTCTAGGGCATACATACCAAGTTCTGAATTTCCTTTAGGATTAAGAGGAGGACTCCATACGGTAACGGCATATTGTCCAGGGTGTATAGCTGCAATTCCTCCACCAACGCCACTTTTACCTGGTAAACCTACTCTGAAACTAAACTCTCCGGCTTCATCATAGAACCCACAAGTTTGCATAATAGCATTAATACGTTTAACTTTTCTGGGAGATAATATTTGCTCATTGTTAGATAATCTCTTGCCTCCATTTGCGTACATCATAAATGCAATTGATAACTCCTTGCAAGACATTTCAATTGCACATTGATAAATATAGAAGTCTAGTACGATCTCGATTTCATTTTTTATGTTGCCAAATGATTTCATGAGATTTAATAAAGAAGCGTTACGATGACTGTATTTCTTTTCAGATTCAAAAACTTTTGTGTTAATTCCAATATTAGAATTTCCTGTAATGCTATGTATAAAATTAAGAAAATCCTTTTTGGGATCCTCTAACAGTGAAATTAAGATATCAGAAATAACTAATGCTCCTGCATTGATAAAAGGATTTCTTGGAATTCCGTTTTCATATTCTAATTGTATTAGAGAATTAAATGGATCTCCCGAAGGTTCTACATCAACTCGTTCAAATAATTCATCATCTAATAACGACATTGCTCTTGTGAGAGCAAATACTTTTGAGATACTTTGGATTGAGAATCGTTCTTCATTATCTCCTAGATTATAATGCCCCGAATTGATGCAATATAGATGCATTCCGAATTTTTTAGGCTCTATTTTTGCTAATTCGGGTATGTATGTAGCTACTTTTCCTGTGGATTGTATTGAGGAAAGTTCTGATGCTATGGTATTGAGTATATGTTGATATTCCACAATGCGATTTTAATTTAACTCTGATAATGAACTTCCGGGGGTTATCTCATATGGTGTTTTGTTCTGTTCAAAAATTCTCGCTTTTAGGTTTCCTTCCAGGGTAACATCATCATTTCTAACCCTAATCCAGCTGCCCTCACGTAGTCCAACTACAGGTTGCGGATTCAAGTTGTGAAATTCTTTGATTCTAGTTTCTCTGGTTTCTCCTTTATGTGTAGAGTTGGGGTCAGGATCGAGATAATGTGCATTTACATTAAAAGGAAGTATACTTAGCGTTTTAAGGCTAGGAGGATAAACAATAGGCATATCATTAGTGGTTTGCATGGTAAGTCCGCAAATATTGCTTCCAGCACTAGTTCCTAAATATGGCGTTCCTGATTGTATAGCTTCTGTCAATGGTTTTATTATGTTGTTTCTATAGAGTTGATCTACCAATAAAAAAGTATTTCCTCCTCCTGTAAAAATTCCTTTAGCATTTTTTAGAGCCTCATTAGTATCAGAAAACATATGTATGCTTACAATTCTCTTATTTATTTTTTTAAAAATATTATTAACTCCAATAGTATATTCATCATGCGAAATTCCACCTGGGCGAGCATACGGAATAAAAAGTATTTCTTCAGTATCTGAGTATAATTCAGTTAAAACTTCTTTTAAATACTCCAAAGGTTCACTTCCATAAAGTGTGGAGGTACTTGCTATAATACAGTTTTTCATTGTTCTTTTTGGTAAAGGTAGTTTAACGTTTTCTTATATTTAAATCTTTGAGGAAGATAAAAAAAATGTAGTATCTTAATAAATAAATTAACCTTATCTATTATGAAAGTAAAGCTATCTATATTTTTTGTTTGTTTTATTATAAGTGTTTCAAAAGCACAAATTACTACTTCCAGAGTTATGATTGAAGGAAAGATTAGTGCACCTATTGGTGATGATGTAGAAGGGGTGGTTATTTATAATCGTAGTAGTAATAAAGGTACGATTAGTACTAAAAATGGAGAGTTTAGGATTAATGCTGGCATTAATGATAGAATTGAAGTAGTAGCGATGCAATATCAACATTTTTTGATATTAGTGGATAAAGGAGTAGTCGATAATAGAAAATTAAATGTGTTTCTTAATGAATCGATTAACCAACTTGAAGAAGTAGTAGTGACCCCATATGACTTGCTGGGTAATGTGTCGGTTGATGTCAAAAAAATAGGATTTGTTCAAAGTGGAATTGGACGGGTGGCAGATGAAACATCCTCACGTATTAATGATATTGATTATGACTTTACTCAAGACCAACAATCTACATTAGAAAATAAAGTGTTTTTGGAAGATGGTATGATTAACGGATTAAATTTTGTAAACCTTTTTAAACTCGTTTATAGCAATAAAGAAAAATCTAAAAAGAAAAAAGAACCTTCTGATATAGATGTAAAAGTTAGAGATATGTATAATGATGATTTTTTTAAAGATTTTCTAGCTCTAGAAATGAATCAAATTAATGATTTTATCTTTTTTGCAGAAGATAATGGGCTAAATAATAGATATTTTGAATCTGGAAAAGAACTGGATTTATTACAGTTTTTGGTTCATCAAAGTAAAATATATCGTCAGAGACAATAGACATATAAAAACTTTAATCCTTGTAATTTTTTTAAAAATATATCGTCTTTGTATTATTAATCTTTGCGTATTAATAACGTAAAAATTGTTTTGATAATACAGTATGACTAGATATATATTATTTCTATTATTATTTACTTCACTACAAAATTTTGGTCAGTCAGAAACCTTAAAAGGAAAAATTATAGCTGATTCTATACAAGGATACTCGATTAATATTGTAAACTATACTAAAGCGATAGGAACTACTAATGATGAAAATGGATTTTTTGAGATGCCTGCAAGTGTAGGGGATTCTATTGTTTTTTCATCAGTACAATATCAAACACGATCTATGGTTGTCACTTTAGAACAACTTGAAAAACCAATAATATCTGTTGTTTTATATCCGATAGTGCAATTATTAGAACAAGTAAGAGTAAGTAATATTGAACTTTCTGGTGATCTGGATAAAGATGTAGGTGCAGTAGAATTACAACCTTTTGTTGATAATCAAATATTAGGACTTCCTTTTAGTGATAAACCACAACCAACACAAGCAGAAAGAAGGATTTATACTGCAAAATCAGGAATTATAGATAGGCCAATAAACTATTTGAACGGCACACTCAAGAAATTAAAGAAAATTAAAGCCTTAGAAGACTTACAAAGAATAGTACAAAAAGGAACAACTACTTTTAATACATCATTTTTTGTAGAAGAACTAGAATTACCCGAAGCATTGATCACAGATTTTGTATACTACTGCGCAAAAGATGATTACTTTAATAACCTTCTTGAAAATTCTAAAAGGCTAACATTGTTAGAGTTTTTTCAGGAAAAGGCAAAATCCTATAAAAAATACAAAGAACTAGATTAGTAGTTGCTTTTTTGATGAGTTAAAAGGTAATAAATCTGTGATAATTTGTGCGATTCCTAAAATAGAAAGCTATAAAAAACGGATAGAAATGCAACATTATTAGAGGTAGATTGTCTTTAATAAATAAATTATAACTATCATAAGTGAAGAAAAAATACTTATCTATAATTTTATTTCATTTCTTCTTTTTTTCAGTTTTCTGCCAGAGAAAAATCATAAAAGGGGTAATAAAAAATGATAGTTCAGATGGAATTCATATCATTAATAAAACGGCCAACCTATTTACTATTACAAACAAAGAAGGAGTTTTTTTTATAGAGGCTACCATAGGAGATGTGTTTGTTATTTCATCAGTTCAATATGATCTTAAGGTTATGGTAGTAGATAAAAGTATGTATGCCAAAAAAGAACTTAATTTTACGCTAGAAGAAAACCTTAATGAATTGGATGAAGTTATTGTAGGAATACAATTGTCTGGTAATTTGAATACTGATATTAAGGGAATAAAGACAGAAAAATTGTTTAGCCCAGAAGATGTTGGAATACCTGTTTATGATGGAATTCAAAAGGAGGAGATTGTACCAATGCATAAAGCTATCGTTTTTTATGGAGTAGGGCTTCATGTAGATGTTGAAGCGGTATATAAACACTGGTCTGGATATTATAAAACCTTAAAAACCACTAGAAAATTGGATGAAGAAAATAATAGTTTAGAAGCAATTCGGGATTTTTATGGGAAACAATTTTTATCCTCAGTATATACTCTATCAGAAGAGAAGATATATGAGTTTTTATTATTATGTATTCAGACTAGTGCCATTAAATATGAGTTTGCTAAAGAAAATCATAATGTTGTATTAAAAATATTCTCAGATAAACGAAAAGAATTTAGAAACAACAAACAATAAATACATTTTAAGGGTGATTTAATTTATAAACAAAGGAACATCTTTTAACTCTATGTTTCTAATGATTTTAAGTTTGGCATAATTTTTATAGTCAAAACAATAAAATTAATTACATTTATCGCTTTACAAATTTTGAATGATTAGAAAGAAGAAAAGGATTTGCTCAAATACGTTTTCGGTAAATCCCGTCTTATTTTAAAATATTTTATAGACAAATGAGTAAGATCATAGTATTTCTTTTATTGATGACATCAGTTCCATTAACTTCTTCCTTTACAGCAGTACACAAGTTCTATGTTAGTGTTACTCAAGTCGAATACAATAATGAAAAGAATTCATTACAAGTGATCACAAGCATTTTTATTGATGATATAGAGGATCTCATTCATGAAAGATATGATGCATCAGTTATTTTGGGTGTGGATAAAGAAGATCCACACGTAAATAAATATTTAGAAACATATCTTCGTAAGAAATTAACTTTTGTAGTAAACCAAAAAGAGGTATCCTTTACTTATCTGGGTAAAGAATATGAAGATGATCTTATCATTTGTTACTTAGAAATAGAAAATATTACTTCTCTAGAAACCATTAAAATAACAAATCAAGTCCTGATGGATCTTTTTGAAGAACAACAAAATATTGTTCATGTTAAAAAGGGAAATAAGAGAAAAAGTCTTATTCTTGAAAAAGAAAGAGAAATCGGGATGTTAAAATTTGGTAAATAAATCATTAAACTTTTAAAAAACAATTACTTTGCAAATTGTAACATATAACTCAAAATCATTATA
Source organism: uncultured Aquimarina sp. (assembly GCA_947498785.1). Classification (GTDB taxonomy): domain Bacteria; phylum Bacteroidota; class Bacteroidia; order Flavobacteriales; family Flavobacteriaceae; genus Aquimarina. The sequence goes on from CANMLS010000035.1 coordinate 19,671, forward strand.
ATGAAAAAGATACTTTTAGTCCTTTCAGTGACTTTTTGGATATCGGGTATGTCATATGCCCAAAATCAAGAAGAGACTAAAAATGTTCGTGAATTAGGACATACTAACGAGAACAAATTTAAACAGATGTACGATGAGTTTGCTACGCCAAATATGTACAGAACAGCTTCGGGAGCTCCTGGTTCTGCATATTATCAGCAGCAAGCAGATTATAAAATGGATATCGAGCTTGATGATAAAAGTAAGAAACTTTCTGGTAAAGAAACCATCACATATACCAATAATTCCCCTGATCATTTAGAATTTCTTTGGGTACAATTAGATCAGAATATGAGAGCCAAAGACTCTAAGACACCTTTAATTAGTAGTAGTGGAGTTGATCCTGCGAGTTCACAAAGTGGTTTTGCAACCAAATATTATGCAGAACCTTTTGATGGAGGGTTTAATATTACCTCAGTAAAAGATGTAAATGGTAATCCACTTGAATATACGATTAATCGTACTATGATGCGAGTAGAAATGCCCAAACATTTAGCCCCTGGTAACAAATTTGTTTTTTCAATTGATTGGTGGTATAATATCAATGATCATGTTAATGGAAGAGGAAGATCAGGTTATGAAGAGTTTGAAGATGGAAACAGAGCATATGTGATTGCTCAGTTTTATCCCAGAATGGCAGTCTATAATGATGTCGAAGGATGGCAAAATCATCAGTTTTGGGGAAGAGGAGAATTTGCATTACCATTTGGTGATTTTGAAGTAAATATTACTGTTCCTGCAGATCATATTTTGGATGGAACAGGAGTATTGGTAAATAGAAAAGAGGTTTTCACAAAAGATATGATGAATCGCTATGAAAAGGCAAAAAAATCATACAATAAACCTGTAGTTATTGTAACTCAAAAAGAGGCAATAGCAAAAGAGAAAACATTCTCAGAAAAGAAAAAAACCTGGAAGTTGAAAGCAGAAAACGTTCGCGATTTTGGATTTGCTACTTCCAGACGATTTATATGGGATATGATGGCTGTCAAAATTGGAGGTAAAGATATTATGGCCGTTTCGATGTATCCTAAAGAAGGAAACCCTTTATGGGAAGAATGGTCAACAAAAGTAGTAGCCAGTACATTAAAATCATATAGCCGTATGACTTTTGATTACCCTTACCATAAAGCAATTTCTGTACATGCAAAGAATCAAGGTATGGAATATCCAATGATTTGCTGGAATTATGGAAGACCTGACAAAAATGGAAACTATAGTGATCGAACAAAATATGGAATGATGAGTGTGATTATACACGAAGTTGGACATAACTTTTTTCCTATGATTGTAAACAGTGACGAGCGTCAGTGGACATGGATGGACGAAGGACTTAATACTTTTGTGCAATATGTAGCAGAACAAGATTTTGGAGAATGGTATCCTGAAGCATTAGGTTCAGACAAAAAATATCCTTCTCGTAGAGGACCAGCACAAAAAATCATACCATATATGAGCGGAAATCAAAATCGACTTTCACCTATAATGTCTCAGTCCAATAATATACATCAGTTTGGTCCAAATGCATATGCAAAACCAGCTACAGGGTTAAATATATTGAGAGAAACAGTAATGGGAAGAGATCTTTTTGATTATTCATTTAGAACCTATTCTCAGCGATGGATGTTTAAACATCCAACACCAGAAGACTTTTTTAGAACAATGGAAGATGCGTCAGCAGTAGATTTAGATTGGTTTTGGAGAGGATGGTTTTATACAACAGATTATACAGATATAGGAGTAAAAGATGTAAAGAAATTTGTGGTTTCTAAAGTACCTACATTAGAATCACAAAAATTTGCTGCAACCAGTGGTAGCTTAAGATTTGCAGGTCCTTCAGATCTTGTTGTTATGGTTGAAGAAGGAAGTAGTGATTATAAAAGAATCAAAGGAAACGGAGGAATCATTGAAGATCCAGTTGCATTAAAACAATATGTAATGGATAATTTCTCTCCAGAAGAACGTAAGAATCTGAAAAACCCTAAGTTTTTCTATGAAGTTACTTTTGAAAAACCAGGTGGACTTGTTATGCCATTAATTGTAGAGTATACCTACAAGGATGGAACAATGGAAACAATTACTTATCCGGCAGAAATATGGAGAAAGAATGATAGCGTGGTAAAAAGAGCCATAGCTTCAGAAAAAGAAATTTCTAAAATTGTAGTGGATCCAAAGCAAGAAACAGCTGATATAGATACTTCTAATAATAGCTGGCCACAAAGGAATAAGCTAGGAAAGTTTGAACAATTTAAAAATAAAGTAAAAGGGCAATAAACTTATTTTACTGATCCATACAAAAAGCCATCTCTGAAGTCTTTAGAGATGGCTTTTTTTTACACAATATTGCCTATATTTGCATTGTTATGACAGTATTACCTTTATTTATTAGTGGAACCGAAATAGCCTTTATTATTTTTATAGTAGTAATGGTCTTTGGAGCAGATAAAATCCCAGAAATAGCTCGAGGTTTAGGTAAGGGAATGCGTGTTGTTAAAGATGCTACAAATGATATTAAGACCGAGATTACTAAGAGTGCAGAAAAACAGGGTCTTGATACAGATATCACATCATCTATTACCACCGATATCAAAAAAGAAATTGATAAAGTAAAAGATGATATCGATGATATTACAGGTCCAATAAAACGGCAGCGTTAGATCAAAACCTTCTAAGAATCTATATTTTTATTTAATTCTACTTGTGTATTGTCATAAATATTCAAAAAATCAAATATTTTTTTGAATATACTTCATTCTTCTTCTCGGTACTTTCAAACGCCTATAAATGTTGAATTTTCTAGCAGAATTGTTAATTGTTTTAGCCCTATGCAAGCATAATACAAGATGTTTTTATTATGTATGTGATAATTTATTGGTTAATTAATTGTGTATTATTTAATATATTAGATATATAAATGATAATTATATATATTTTTTTGCAAATTATATATTTTTAATACACAAACTCTTAAACTTATTCTAAAATGAAAAAAACTATACTATTAGTATTAGGGTTAATTTTTATATACTCATGCTCTAATGAAAATTCTAGTGAAATTCTAGATTCTGATTCAACTTCACAAGGATCTCAAAAATTATTATCCATAAAAGAGATCAATGCATATATGGAAAGTGAACTAAAACAAAACGGTGATATCATTTGGAAAGATGCACCTGCCAATGTACTTCTAAGTGCCATAACATTAGGAGGTAATATTGCAAGTGTAGGATACGGAAATGAGGAAGAAAGCTTTTCTGATAAAAGACCTGAGCGTTTAAATAATGCTAGAACCAAGATATATGATGTAGTTGGGGCTATAGAAGGTGCTAAACAATCAAATGTTATTTTGTCTGCTGATGAAATACTTAATGTTACCGAGGTAAAAGTTACCAGTTTAAAAACCATAGAAGCATTACAAGCTATGGATAATGTAAGGTATATAGATCCAATAGGTTATGGCTTTTATTTGGAAAAAGAAACATCTAACCAACAAAAATCAGCGGGATGCGATCAAAACGGACAAACAATTAATAGTGGTGATTATAGAGTGATTTCCCCCAATGCAAGATTACCTTGGAACTATGATGTTCATAAAATTCTGCAAGCTTGGAATTTAAGCACAGGATCTGGCATTACTGTAGGTTTGATTGATACTGGAATTTCTGCAAACCAGAATTTACTTGGTAGTGGGTTTAATGACGGGGTTTCAAATGGAAGAAGTGTGCAGCGTTTTGGAACCTTTATTGACTCACCGTGGTGGTGGTCTAATAATGTTGATGGTCCAAATGATAAATGTGGTCATGGTACCCAAATGGCATCTGCGATTGCATCACCTCGTAACAATGATTTCATGCCTGTGGGGGTCGCATATAACTGTAACCTTGTGGCTTACAGAGGTACAGAAGATGTGGTTTTAAATGATTATCATGAGCGCAAAGGAGTTAGTAATGCTTTAAAGGATTTGGGAAATAGAGGAGATGTTAAAATCATTTCTATATCTGTAGGATATCCTTGGTCTATAGGTAATGTAAAAGATGCTGTACGATATGCATATTCTAGAGGTAAAATGATCGTTGCTGCAGGAGGAACTTCTACTACATTTACGAATTGGTATGGAGTTATATTTCCGGCAAGTATGTCTGAAGCTATAGCTGTAACTGGAATTAAAGATAATGGGTATAACCGTTGCAATATTTGTCATGACGGACGCAAAATCGATTTTACTATTGTGATGCAAAGGGCGAGCAATTCTAATAGAAATGTACCTACTCTTGGTTTTAACACAGGAACACAAGCATATGTAGGAGGTTCTTCTGTAGCAACAGCTATGACAACAGGTATTGCTGCTTTAGTATGGGCACGTAATCCAAATATGACTAGGGAGCAAGTGTTGGATAAACTAAAAAGAGCAGGAGAGTTTTATCCTAATCGTAATAGTAAATTTGGTTATGGTAATATAAATGCACTTAAAGCAGTACAATAAAGAATAAAATCAGGAATAAAAAGGTTAGGAGGATATATTCTTTCTAACCTTTTTTTATTAAAATTTCATATATATTATAAAACCCTGCTAATGGTCAATCCATCTCGTATGGGAAGTAATACAGTTTCTATTCTGTGATCTTCAACCAAAAGAGTGTTATATTCTAGAAGAGCTTTGGTAGAAAGGTCATCTTCACTCACTTTTTCAATAACTTTACCACTCCAAAGAACATTGTCGGATAATATAATACCTCCAGAATTCATTTTACCGATAATTATTTCAAAATAAGTGGGATAATTTGGTTTATCTGCATCTATAAATACCAAATCAAATTTTATATCCAAGTCAGGGATAATTTTGGAGGCATCACCTATATGTTGATAGATTTGTTTTCCATAGGGAGAAAGATCAAAATATTTTCTTTGAAAATCTTCTAATTCTTCATTAATATCAATGGTATGTAATTCTCCGTCTTGTTGAATCCCTTCCATTAGGCATAAAGCAGAATACCCAGTATATGTACCAATTTCTAGTATCTTTTTAGGATGAATAAGTTTTGATAACATACTTAAAACTCTGCCTTGATAAGGTCCGCTTAACATTCTGGGTTGGAGTATTTTTTGGTACGTCTCTCTGGTAAGCTGTTGTAGTAATTCTGGTTCTTTCTGGGTGTGGTTTACTACATAAGTATCAAGATCCTCTGGAATAAAATGCATAATTCGAATTTTACCGCAAAGTTATGTTATTCTTCAGTTTTGTAGTTGAACTCATCTTGACTTTTTCATCTGACTGAAAAATTGAGTTTTTTACTGATTTTTGCCTTTTTTTTACATTGTTATGAGGTGCAAAGAACACTTCAACAGATTAAGAAAGTTTGTTGATTTAAAGCAGAAGATCCAAGTTTTGATATTATATTAGTTTACCGTTCTTCAATCTTAATTCTAATATGTATTTTTGACTCAAAATGATTACTATGCAGTTCAAAAATACCCGAGAATTTGCTCAACAACTTGATCAACAAGATAAGTTAAGAGAATATAGAGATCAGTTTCACTTTCCTAATGTAAACAAGAAGCAGGTAATATATTTTACCGGTAACTCACTTGGACTTCAACCTAAAAATACTCAAAAGTATGTTGACGATATTATGAAAGATTGGGCAGATTTGGCAGTAGAAGGACATTTTTATGCAGAGAAACCTTGGTGGGATTATCACGAGCGTCTGGCAAAACCTTTAAGTAAAATTGTGGGAGCAAACGAAGCAGAGGTTACAGTAATGAATACCCTAACGGTAAACCTTCATTTACTAATGGTGTCTTTTTATCAACCCAAAGGAAAACGATATAAAATTATTTGTGAAGAAAAAGCTTTTCCAAGTGATCAATATATGCTCAATAGTCAGGTAAGATTTCATGGCTATGATCCCGATGATGCTATTGTAGAGATTAAGAAAAGAGAAGGAGAACATAACTTTAGAACAGAAGATATTCTGCAAACTATAGAAGAAGTAGGAGAAGAGTGTGCTTTGATTCTAATTGGTGGTGTAAATTACTATACGGGTCAGGTATTTGATATAAAGACCATTACCAAAGCTGGTCATGATATTGGGGCTTTTGTAGGTTGGGATCTTGCTCATGCTGCAGGAAATATAAAATTAGAATTACATGATTGGGATGTGGATTTTGCAGCTTGGTGTAGTTATAAATATATGAATAGCGGTCCAGGAAATGCCTCTGGATGCTTTGTTCATGAACGTTTTCATAATAAGAAAGATATTCCTCGGTTCGAAGGTTGGTGGGGGACTAGTAAAGAGAGTCGTTTTCTTATGAAACCAGAATTCGAACCCATGCCAAATGCAGATGCATGGCAATTAAGTAATGCTCCAGTATTGGCATTAGCACCATATTTGGCTTCTTTAGAATTGTTTGATGAGGTTGGTATGGATATGTTGATTGAAAAACGTAATCTTATTGTATCCTACTTGGAGTTTATTCTAAAAGAAATAGATAAAGAAGTTGATAGTACTTTCGAAATTATAACACCTTCGACTCAAGAAGAACGGGCAACACAACTTTCTGTTTTTCTGCATGGTGAAGGGAGAGCATTATTTGAATATTTAATGAAGAATGGTGTAATCACAGATTGGCGAGAACCTAATGTAATTCGTTTGACACCAGCACCCTTCTATTGCTCCTATGAGGATATGTTTGTATTTGGACAAATATTAAAACAAGGAATTCTGGATAAAAAGAATTCATAACCTAACTACTTCTATAGTTGATTATAGTATTGTGATGGTGTCATACTCGAATATTTTCTAAATTGTTTTGAAAAATATGATGGATCATTAAAACCACATTAGTACATCACTTCCGATATTGATGTGTCATGGTGTTCAAAAGTATTCCTGAGCTTTTTTTACTCTAAACTCATTTAAGAAATCTATAAAATTTCTTTGTGTAATGGTTTTAAACATTCTACAAAAATAATTGGGAGTGAGTCCTAATTTTTTTGATAATTTTATTCAGTGATAATATCTATTCCAGTGAAATAGAGTGTCCAATTTCCTTCTTTCCTGATATGGGTTTTAGCAATTTTAATCCCATCAAAATCTTCATAATCTTCCCAAGAAGTTATCAAAGAAGGTTCTGATTTGTTTCCTTCTCTAAAGACCCATTCTTTAATAATAAAATCTCCTTCAAAGTAAAAATCATAGGCATCACCAGGGGTGTATCCTCCTTTGTCATTATATACGATCGTCAATTTTTGCATTGTAGTATTACTTATAGGAGCTGTTGCTTTTACTTGATGTTTTGAGGTAAAACTAGCAGTATCCCAGACCAAGTTATAAGGAGCCAGTAGCCAATATTTATCATTTACAAATTTTTGATCTGCTCTTAAAGACATACTATCTAGGTCAGTTCTCTTGTAACTATATGTGTTTTCTGAGAATGTAGCCGTTACCATATCGTTTTTTGGTTTCCAACTCCAGGAACGTTCATAATGACTACTATCGCGATCAATATTAAACGTAAATTTTAGTTCTTTTACTTTGTCCCATTTTTGTAAACCATTGGCATAAGCAATTGCTTGTGCTGTTGTAAGAATTTTTGCTTTATCACTTTCTTTTACTAGCTCTGGATCTCTTACTTCTATATCATCATCGTCATAAGAATTTTCTTTTTTGACCTCTGTTTTACATGAGAATAAAAATAGTGACAATAATGCTAGTACAAATATATTTTTCATTGTGATAGATTTTTGGTAAAAGTATAAAAAGTAAAACCTTGCTAATCTAGATTAACAAGGTTTTAAGTATTTATAAAAAATTATAATGTTTACTCTACCACTAACTTGTATTGAGGAGTTTTATTTAAAGGGCAAAAGTATGTGTACGTTCCTTTTTCTAATTTTACCGTTTTAGAACTTTCAGTTTTACCTTCTGCAACGACTTTGGTCACATATGCTGCCGCAATATGATTTTTGGCATCAGAAACATCTTTTCCTTCTGGGACTAAAACAAAACCAACATCTGTACCTGCTTGATTATTAGTAATGTTAAAAACATAACTTCCTTCTGATAATTTTACTTCTTTCTGAGTAAATTCTCCTTTAGTTTGCTCTAAAGCTACCGTTTTTACTTGTTGCGCCTGCGCACTAAAAGTAATTGCTAAAATAAATGTGAATGCTGTGATTAACTTTTTCATGATTTTACTTACTTACTTATTTAAATTTAAATTAGATACTGATTTTTAAAATTGTTGACTGGTCCAAAAAAAGGGGTAGTGTCTATATTTCCTCCTTTTTTTAGAAGTGTCTCATGTGGTTACACCTATACAGAAGTTGTTTCTAGTGGTTGAGCAACTGGAAAATCTACAGGAACCTGAGTTGTACCGTGTATATAGTTCGATACAGTTTTGTCTCCTACTAGTACGATTATATCAATTAAATTTCCTTTGGTATATCCCGCTGCTAATAAATTATCTATTACATTTTGATCTGCTTTACCTCTATTTTCGGTAATATTTTTTGCAAATTTTGCCAGAGCGTCAAGTTTTGCATCAAAAGAAGCTCCTCCTGCTCTAAGTTCTAATATTTGTTCATCTGTAAAACCATTCATTTTTCCGATGGCAGTATGTGCAGATAAACAGTAAATACAATCATTAACTTGACTTACTGCAAGGTTAACCACTTCTTTTTCTTTGGCAGAAAGTGATGTCTTTGCATTCGAGAAAGTTAAGTAGTTCTCTAATGCGGTGTCACTATGCGCATAAGTTGCAAATAAATTTGGTACAAACCCTAATCCTTTATTAAGATTGTCGAATATTGCCTGATTGTTGGCACTTACTTCATCTCTTGTTGGTACATTAAATGTGCTCATATTTTTTGTGTTTTTTGATCCCGAAACTATTTCGGGGTTTATTATTTATTTTGTTATTTTAATTTAACACTGCAAAGATCTGATAGAAATAAAGGATGCAAAATGAATGTTTTTCCCGATTACTTGTCAAATCTTCCCGAGTCGTTTTTTAGAATCTATTTTTGAATAAAAGGACGTTCTATATCACAGTAAAAATCATGGATGCCTTTTTGTTCACAATGCGTTTTTGCATGTATAGAATTAATTACTTTTCTTTTTCCCTGACGAAAAATTTCGATTAGATTAAAAATAGATTTATTTTGAATGTTCATATATTTTGTTTTTTAAATTTCGACACCAAATTTGTTTTGGGATCTGTTACTATATGTTTTAATTTCTGATACAAAGATGCATTACAAATGATAGGGAAAGAATGATTGTTTTTCCCGAGGACTTGTCGATTTTTCCTTTAAAAAGAAATACCCTCACGATTGTGAGGGTATTTCTAAACTTTTGAGATATGATAATAATATATAGGATTAAAAGAACTTAACTTCTTTTCTTTTTATCCATAAGATAATTGCGCTTAAGACAAAAGTTACCACTGCAGTGATAAAAAGAACTCCACCATCATTGTTAACTTCAAAACCTAATTTTGTGAAATGCATCATAATGGCGCCACCAATAATACCAAGTGTTAACATAGCACCAATCCAAACTGTTTTGGGGATTAAAAGTAAAATCCCGGCAATAAGTTCAATTAATCCGGTTCCTATCCTACCGTACGGTTCTAACCCAACTTTTGTAAAAATATATACACTGTCTGGGTGGGCTGTAAATTTAAACCTAAGGGTCTGAATCAAAATTATTGCTACAAGAATTTGCAGAAATAGAGGTATTTTTTTTTTCATTGTTACGGTTGTTATATTAGCCTTATCTAGTATGTTTCTATAGAACACTTGGCAAAGCGTCTATTTTTCCATTAAATGTATTCTTTCTCGAATACATATATAATTCTTCAAGATTATTATCTTTATTAAATTGATGAATCAGTTCTGGAAGTCTGTCGTTAAGAAATTTTGCAAATGTTTTTGCATCAATACTTCTATTAGCTCCTTTACGTATAGTTTTAAGATAACCAGATGCCAAAATTTCGAGATTACTTCTTTCAGAAAGAAATAGTAAATAGTTATTATTTTGTTTTGCTTTTTTTATTTCTGCTTTAAAATCGATGTGATTAGAAGCGATCAATTGACTATTAAGATTGCTAAAATTATTTGTGTATACGACCTCCTCGGCATTTTTGTTAAGGTATACGGTTTCTAGCTCATCTTCATAAATAATCTGTGCATTGCCTATAAAAGCTGACAAAAACAAAATACTCGTTAGTATTATTTTGATATTGAGAATCGAAGTTTTCATATCTATATATTTTTTACCCGAATATGTTTCGGAGATTTTACATTATTTTATATAATACAAAGTTGGGGCAAAAACAAATATGATATAATGGGGCTTTTTCCTTTAAGCTAGTCAATATTTCCCGACAGATTCTGGTTTTAATTGCTTTTTGAATTCTGAAGGAGAAAAGGACGTATGCTTTTTAAACATTCTGCTAAGATGAGAGGCGTCTTCAAACCCTATTTCATAGGAGATCTCTTTAGCAGTTTTATCTGTATAGATAAGTAGGCGTTTGGCTTCTAAAATTACGCGATCGTGAATAATCTGCAAAGGACTTTTCTTAAGTTTAACAAAATTATTGGATAATGTCTTGGGTGATTTGAATAATTTCTCAGCATAAAAGGCTACAGAATGTTCTTTTCTAAAATGCATATCTACAAGAATGTTAAAACTTCTTATAAGATCAACCTGATCATCCAATGCATCAAAATTATGCTGTTGTTTAATAAGTCGCGTTGTGGTAATGATAAATCTAGCCATTAACATACGCAACATTTCTGCCTGGATAGTATCTACCGTATCTAACTCATCCAAAAATACACTGTGTAACTGGTCTAGTTTGTTACGTTCTGTAACATTGAGCTTGACAATGGGAGTAACCGCACTATTACCATAAAAAAGCACACCCATACAGCTTACTTCTTTATCATGATCTTTAATACAATAAAACTCTCTATTAAACTGGTAAGTGATTAGGTCAGATCCGCTAACAAATTTAAAATATTGATCTGGTGTTAATACAAGAATAGTGTCTTTTTCGACTGTAGTCAAAATCCCATCGATCTCCATAATTGCATTACCTTCTCTAGCCCAAATAAAAGTATATAAAACGATAATTTCTGATTTGGTATACGATTGTAATAGTTCTTCGTTACCAACTTTTAATATGGCTTCGGTCGAAAATTCTTTAAACTCCTTGATCATATTTAGTAAGTCGATTTTTATGTGATTACATTACATAAGTTAAAGGTCGTAAAATTTTAAACCACTTCAATGTATAAGTGTACAGACTTTTAGGTTTTTATGATAAATAATGTCTGAAAATCTATAGGTAACCACCATTAGAAGACAAATAAGAGTATCAAAAAAATGATACTCTTATTGTATATATTTAATATAGAGATTGTAGTATATTACCCGTTGTACATTTAGATGTTTTTTAAATCAAAATCGGTCAATTGGAATGCTACAATCCAACAAAATTGAATTGATGCTTTTTTGGTGTTAATTTTCCTAAACACACAGCAGGTTAGTATATATTCTTTTACCAGGATGATTAACATCTGGTATTATGATACTGATCGTTTTTTGATTATACTTCTGGTATTCAAAAATTACATTATAACACACGAATAATGCCTCGTTGGTAAACCTTTGTTGATAGCCAATCTTGTTAATTTCATTCTCACAAAAGCAAAGGTTTTTGTATCAATGTGCAGTGCGACTTTTTGAAATGGTTTATCAATCCCAATAATTTTATCGATATATCTCTTTTTATACGACAGAATACTTTCAATTTTATGATTCCAACCTTTTTTTTGCTCTAATAGGTCCATAATCAAAGCGAATGAAATCATCTTTGATCAAGTCCATAACAGAATTTTTGTGTTCTTCATTAGCATTCTAGGGATATTTTTCTGCGATTTGATTTGTTTGTACTTCCACCAATTTAAAAAATAAAAACAAATCCTTATTTATAAGTTCTTTTCAAAAAAATCAAGAGCAAGCTGTGTAGTTTGTTGATGTATTTCTTTGCGATTGACTTCTGGGTGATCGATAGTAATCTCGGGAGCTACTTTTTTTCCGAATTCAGTAGCTTCATTTAGAAAAACATAGTGATTCACATGATCTCCAAACAGGAGAATTTTACTTGTCGGGATTAAACTGTGATAATGCATTGCATTAAACTCAACAGGCGTATTTGTATCTCCTTTTCCTGCTACAATATATATAGGTGCAGTGATGGTTTCAGTTTGTTTTTTAGAATGAAAACCAAATCCTATAGCAGGAGCCATAACAAAAAAGGCTTTTATACGATCATCTTTTACATGATCTTTATGGGTGTTATAAGATGCTACAATCAGGCTATCAGTATCAAAATTTATTATCTCATCTGTTTTGGGAAACTCAGGAGGCATCTCACGATTTGGTTCAGACTCTTCGCTATCTTTTACATTTTTATCTACATAACCCCCTGCTAATGCAATATTGGTATATCCTCCCAGAGAAAAACCAACTCCACCAATTTTTGACCTGTCAATTTTTGACCCAATCTCTGTGTCTTCAAGAATTGAAGTTAGTATATATTTGATATCAATAGCTCTTTCCCACCATTTTACAAATTCTCTAGGAAGTTTATTAAAGGTAGAGTTGCCATAGTGATCTACTGATACCACAATGTATCCTTTTTTTACCATGCCTTCTATAAACCAGGTAAGAGAAAATCGGTTACCCCCTGTACCGTGAGAAACAAGTAATAACGGAAAATTACCATCGGGGAGTGATGCATTAGGAATCGTCTTGAGGCTTTTAAAAAGTTCTTTGCGGGTGCTTGTCGTTTCTTTTGTGATTAAAGAATCATAGGTAGGATACCATATTTCTGTAACTATAGGGCGATCTCGAGATTCGTCGACAATAGTAGTTGATTGTTGTCCTATATTAATTGTTTTTTCTTTTTCTTTTTCTTTTTCTGTGTTACAAGAAAATAATAAGACCAAGATAAATAGTAATAGAAGAACTCTTTGCATGAATGTTAGACTTTATAATTGGTATTAGTTGCTTACAGAAAGATGTATCAAAACAAGATTTGTTACACTTGATACGGTTATGTTGTGATGTTTATCTGGATATATGATCTCTATAAGCACTTATATTAATTAAGCCATAAGATATAATACTATCATAGAAAAAGACGCTATTGATTTGTTGACTAAGGGTTTGTTTTTTTTTGTACATCTTCTTACTTTGAGTAGTTATGATCAAAATATTTCTATTATCATTGGGCAGATAATCTACCTCCAAATAATATGAATAAAAGCTTACCGATAAGCTCATTTGTAGAGTTTATAAGGTATTATATTACATATATATATTCAATAAAAGTAAATATACATTTCAAATAATTTGATCTTTTTTGATGTAAATAATCTAGAGGAGTGATCTCGCTCTTTGTGGGAGGTGCATTGATAATTTTTTTGTTTACTAGTCTATTTTATCTAGATATACCTTTCCGCTTTTATTGATTATAATCAAAGTATTACCATCATTTTCTAGCGAGTAATCTCCTTGATAATCAATTTTATTGTAGTGTATCCATGCTTTTTCGTCACAGCAGGACTCTGTGCAGTGTGGGAACGCACCAATGATTGTGTTTTTAATTGTTTTTGCGGTATAGCCACAGGTGTTTATCCCTACAGAAAAATTAAATGTAGTATCAGATATGATGAGATCATAATTAGCTGTTTGAGGAGGAGTGATAGTATCTTGATTACTTTCTATTTTGACTAAACTCCATTTGCCAATTAATTTTGTATCAATCTGTGCATGCATATGACAGCACATAAAGAGAGTAACCAAAATGATAGCGATGATTCTAATGCTGCCCATAGTTTTTTTAGTGTTTGTCAACGATTGGAGTATTGTTTTTAACCTGTATTACTAAGATAATAAAAGAAACTCACATATTGAAACCGTATGGACATATGATTTATGCAAAAGAATTAGAATGTTTTTATCGTTATTTTAAATTCTAGCCTATGTTAGAATGACAATTATTGAGTGTTTTGTTATTCTGACCCTTTGCCCCAAACTCAAGATAAACTATAGGTCGATACCTATAGTATAAAGTAATTTTATATGAGGTTGGTATAGGGGTGTAATGTGTTATGAATAAACTTTTTTACAGTTGATCCAAAACTATTAAAGATAGTATACTTAAAACTTTTTAATTTTTAGTAAGGATTCCCGTAACTACATGATTAAAAGATGGTTGTATATTGCATATAGAAAAAGATACCATAAAATATATACCCTATATTAGAGTTGTATTGTGATTATTTATTATTTGTGTGAATGAGAGGGCGTAGATAGTTAAAATAGGTTTTAAGAGGTAACATTTGCGCTCTCTATATTTTAATTCCTCATAGAAGGTTTAGTTCTACGAGGCTTGCCTCGAAAACAAAAAGCATTTTTAAGAAGCACACCTCTTAAGCTTATTTCGAGATTGTTGATTTTATAAAAACATATATTAAGCCCCCGAGTAGATATAGGGCGTAAGTATAAATTGTGGCCATAAATATACGTACCTACGCTCTATATTTTGATTACTTCTTTAAAATCAGTTAAACAGAAGGAATACTATGCTTTATAACAGTTTAACGCTAATAAGTCTCATATTGTCTCGTTATTTTTTTTTCGGATTATTAAATTGTTTTGACCATTATAGGTTAGATAAATATTAACTCTATGGACGTGGGGTTGGTATTAGAAAATTTATGTCGGTTAGAGTGATTTCTGATAGAAAACTGTATCAAAGACGAGTACATTTTCAATCAAAGAACCTTATCATTCTTAGTATAGATAAAGGGTTGATATAATTTTTATACTATCACCTCGAGTGCAATCGAGAGGTCACTATGAAAAACCATTCTATTTGTTGGTTTTTTTACACCAAATTTTTATAGTTTCACCTTTATTCTTTTCTTCTCGGATTTGTTGGTCACTACAAGTGGTTGTCCAAATGCAAGCCATCCTATTGTCATTTTTTTTGAAATTTACAAGGTTATAAACGCTCTTTTTGAATTCTAGGACAAACCACCATTGCTTTCTTTGTTTTTTGATATTTTGAAGTCATCCCTGTAGAGGTTAAATATGTGATCAATATCATTGGTGGCAGAATTTTTTATTGCCTTTATTATAAATACAAATATTCAACAGTTTCTGTAATTATAAAACTTAAAACCTACCATTGTTTGTTTTCTTTTCTTTCCTTATCAATTGAGGTTGTAAACCTAAACCGATGAAAACTTAATTGTATTTAAAACTTTTTAATTTTTGGTAAGGATTTCCGTAACTGAGTGATTAAAAGTTGGTTGTATATTGCTAATAGAAAAGGTAGAAAAACAATATCATTTTTTGTTATACTATAAGCGATTGAAGAATTGGGAATAATTGGAACTTACATTGATGGAGCGTAGCTACATTTGCTCATTATAAGAGTATGTACTTGCGCTCTTTATTTTATTGATAAAACTTTGTTTTAAAAAATAGTGGGTAGTGCACTCAAAATAGATAGTAGAACTAACTCTGCTTTTTTTTGACGGGATCTTAGATCTAATACTTCATAAATGTTGCAAACGCAAAACAAATATTATACTGGTGCATAAAGGGATAAAAAGCCTGCTTTATAACATCATCTTACTCACTGGATAATTTTTTATTAGATACCTGATAATAATGGGGGACTGCATATTATGATAAGGTATCTGGTAATCCTAGTGTAGAGTATGAGATTACCTCTTTATCCTCATAATAATGGGGGATTAATATAATGAGGTACGAGGCAATCTCTTTTATATACTCTTACGGATCTATTCTTCTTCTTCTTCTTCTATCATAACAGATGTACCGTTTCTGGTTATCGGTTTGCGATATAGGTTTCTTTTTGCTGGTAGGTCTTCGAATATATTATCGGCTGCCGCATTGATCTTTTGTAGTATAGCATATAACTCATTAAGTTGATCTATACGCTCTTCGGTATCTACAGTACGGGTTCCTTTTTTTTGTTCTTGCTCCTTATTTGCTGTGCGCAAGGCTAGTGATAGGGCAGAGGATTGATTAAGTAGATCGGCTGGCGCTCCCACAGTCTCTAATGTGGTACGATGCTCATTAATAGTATCGGTGATCCCCTCCATATACTGGATCATCTTGGCCTGATTGCCACTTATGTTTCTAAACTTACCGATACCAAATTGCTTCTGGATCGCTTTTTTGTCAGGAAAAGCATCGAGTACCCAATATTTTAATCGTTTAAAATAGGTGCGACAATCCTGCATCGCTATATCTACAATTTCTGTTTTTTGTTGCAATTGAGCAAGATTAATATTGTCACCACCTTCTTTATAAGCCAAGGATATTTTTTGCTCAAAATCGGTGATAAAAGCTGCATTAAGCTTGCTATCAAAACTAGCAAATTCTTCTAGATCTATTTTTAATCGATCTATGATAGTATCTCCCCATTCTAATAATACGGTGTCTTTAAAGCTAAAATTACGTTCTGACATGTTGTTCTATTTTTAATTTATATTACTTTTTTTATAAACAATAGATACATACATAGCTTAGCAAATACTCACAATCATAGCGCTAACACTCTTGACAGCAGAGCTAACACTCTTGACACCAGAGCTAGGAGTCTTGACGACAGAGCTAATACTCTTGACACCAGAGCTAGGAGTCTTGACGACAGAGCTAACACTCTTGACACTAGAGCTAGGAGTCTTGACGACAGAGCTAACACTCTTGACACCAGAGCTAGGAGTCTTGACGGTAGAGCTAACACTCTTGACACCAGAGCTAGGAGTCTTGACGGTAGAGCTAAGACTCTTGACACCAGAGCTAGGAGTCTTGACGACAGAGCTAACACTCTTGACACCAAAGCTAGGAGTCTTGACAAAAAATCATTGCCTATTGACTATACTATATATGTAATTAACAATCGAATAGATTGTTTATAGGTAGGACATATCGTTTGATATGGCACGAATATAGAAAAACTTTTTTGAGCTATACTACATTTTTTGTTTTTCTTAATATTTTTTGTTGTTTGTATAGAGTATATATACGTACAAGATGTGAGAACTTTATATACTATTTCTTTTTATAGTTCTACCAGATATTTTAGCCGATAATAGCACTCTTTTGCCAGTGGGCGCAGGGATTCTCCTAGTGGTGTGATCTCATACTCTGTTGCCATACTCATAAATGCAGCATAGGTTTCTGCCAGATAGTCGTTTTTTTTCTCGCTAAGAATCTGCATTAATTGGTATATGATCTCAAGGAGTTGTAAATGATGTATACCTGATCCCTGTAACCCTAATTGTTCTAGTCCATAGATCAATTGATAATGCTTAAGATCTTGCTGTATCAAATCTATGATTACATCTTTGTTATAGATATGTATATGTTCTTTTGTACTCACAAAACAAATATCTATGAATTTTATGATATTGTTGTCATACAGAAAGTTGACAAATTGTTTTTTATAAGTACAGATTGTAAATCCAAGTTAAAGGGCTTAATAATCGTTGTGCCTAAGAAGTCTGAAACTTCGCGTGAGTTGTCAACAAGTCAACAATATAATATTATTAACATGAGATAATTAGAAACAAAAAGCATTAGTGTATCGCGTCATAACAACTAAATGATGATGTTTAATGTTAAGAACGTGTTTAGTATAGAATTCAATAGCGTCACTTTTGCTTTTTTGGAAAAACATTGGTGAGTTTTTTGACCTCTTTCCATTATTTTTTGATTTGTCTGCTTTGGTAATTGTCCATAGCTAGTCAAAAAAATGAAATAAAGTTGATATGTATAAAATTTATTTCATTTTGTAAACTATATGCCTTTAACGTACCCAAATAACCACAACTGAAAGTATAAGAAACGTTGGGTAGGTGATAAGCACTTTCGTTTCGGTTTAGCACAAACGTCTTATGTTTTTTGAGCATTGATGGTAAATCGTTTTTTATCTAGTAAACTCCTCGGATATGCTTTTGAACATTATTGTGGTAAAACTCTTCTAAATCAATCATAAGTTTTTTAGATAGATGCGGCGAATTACTTGCTTTAGAATTTCCAGAAACATGCATAGGAGAACTTGCCCCAGGGATAATGGTAGATACCTCTTTATGATCTAGTATCCAACGAAGAGCCATTTCTACCATAGACATATTTTCTGGACAGAATGCTTTTAATTCGTCTGACAGTTTTATTCCTGTTTCAAATGGAATTCCAGCAAAAGTTTCTCCTACATTAAAGGCTTGTCCGTCACTATTAAAGTTTCTGTGATCGTTTTCTAGAAATTGTGTTTCATTTGTGAATTTACCTGTTAGCAAGCCACTAGCTAAAGGTAAACGAACTATAATTCCTACACCTTTTGCATGAGCTTGTGGTAATAATTCTTTGGTTAATTTTTGTCTGAAAATATTATAAATTACTTGAAGTGATTGAAGTTCTTCCTGTTCAATACATAATAGCCCCTGTTCAACAGTTTCTACACTTGCTCCAAAGTGTGTTATTTTACCTTCCTTTTTTAGAATTCTTAACCAGTCAAAAACTTCGCCCTTTTTTAATACCTCTGTTGGTATGCAATGTAATTGTAATAAATCAATACAATCTACATTTAGGCGTTTTCTAGAGGCATCTACGCTATCTATTAATGCTTGTTGTGTGTAATTATTAGGAAACAAATCTGATCCGCGTCCAAATTTTGTTGCCACTTTAATTTTAGCCTTAGAGTTTTTTAAAAATTCGCCTATTAATGTTTCACTTCTACCATCTCCATATACATCTGCAGTATCAAAAAAAGTAATTCCATTATTGACAGCTTCATCAAGAATTTCCAGAGCTTTTTTTTTATCAATTTCGTTACCCCAATTGGCACCAATCTGCCAACAACCTAAACCGATTTCACTTATTTCAAATCCATTGTTTCCTAGATTTCTTTTTTTCATTTTGTTTATTATATATTTTTTCTTAATCTCGATTATCGTCAAATTTATCAATTTCTACCAACACTAAGACTAATTTTTGCATTTCGTTAGTTAGAGGAATTCATCGGATTCTGATGCTGGTGAGTATTTGTTAACGTCACATCTATATGGAGCAGTACGGTAATTAAAACTAGTGGTTTTTCTATTAAGTACTTAGCAAAAACTTTTAATTTTGTTTTATCTTTTCATTTATAAAGCCCATCGAAGGACTAAAGTTCCCAAAATGGAAAATAAAAATAAAGTCATAAATCAAAAGATTTTGCAAACTTGGTTATAAGTTCTAAACTTTGGGTTAGGTGACAAAACTTGTATTAGAATATAGTGGTGTTGTAATCGTTGTATACTATCTTTTCGATTTCAGAAATCTTTTTGCCCTTATATTTGTTGCGCTGATTTTAATATTTTCTTAAAGTGTGGTGTTTTGAAGCGTGTTGTTGAACTTTTTGGGCAAGAGTATATAGTGAAAGTCTGACCAGAGTGTAGAGAGGGAAAAACTCTGAAATAAACAGGAGATTAGAAAACGAATTGGCGTTAATTTTGGTTGTGTGAAACTCATATCTTACTCACAATTAGCTCTTCTGAATCCGAAGGCGTTTTTTATATCTGGAGAAGCAAAAAATTTAAATAAAATTGTCTTCAACTTCTTTTAAATTTAATACTTTTACCTGTATGAAATCTTTAATGAAGCATATAGTCAGAAAGTTGTTCTTGAAAACGAGAACTAAAAACAGTAATCAATTACCGATGGTAATTGTTAATGATAGAATTGGCATGAGTATTGTCTCTAATGGATTTTATGAAATTGATATTGTAAATACCATTATGAGTTCTTTGGATTTTGATCCTCAAGAGAACACCTGTTTAGACATTGGAGCCAATATTGGAAATCATTCTGTTCAGTTTAACAAGTATTTTAAGAAAGTTATTGCTTTTGAGCCTCAAATTAGAAATTTTAAAATCCTAAAATTAAATACTGAAACTCATGAATCTATAAGTATTCACAATTATGGATTGTCTTCAAAAAATGAAGAAGTATTAATACATGTTCCTTACGGAAATAGTGGAGGTGCTTCTCATGTATTAACAGAACCTGAAAACAAAAACAAATTTTACTCTGAACAGATACAATTGCGTGTTTATGAAGATGAATTTAACGAGAGAATTTCTTTTATAAAAATTGATGTTGAGGGTAATGAATTAGAGGTTATAAGAGGGATGAAAAATAGTATTCAGAAGTATAAACCAGTGATATCTTTTGAGTATAATTATACTGAAAAGGATGGGGTTCTTGATATTTTAAAGGAATTGGGTTATGAACGGTTTTTTGCGCCAAAATCTCCTTTCTTAAACAAGTTATTTCGTTCAGGTAATCTTTATCCTATAAGGAATCTTTATGAAATAGATTTACCAGTCAAAAAAGACTTTGCGTTAATTACTACTTTTCATGAAGATTCGGATTTTAAGATAAAAGTGTAATTTCAATTAAGAAATCCAAATTCTGTCCTGTAATTGTCTTCAAGTTTTAAATTTTAAAATTCCTTCACGCCTAAAGATCAGCGTCATGCAATTCCTTTGTTTAAGACAAATGAAAATCACAAGAATAAAGTCGTGCATCAAAAGATTTTATGAACTTGGTTATAAGTTCTAAACTTTGAGTTAGGTAACAAAACCCGTATTAATTAGAACTATTGTTGTGCGTTCGGTTTTGTTATTATTATGGATTTATTATCTTTTTAGTCGCTAGCATTTTGTTTAATTGTTTTAATTGTTCTGAAAAATCCGATTTGCTTTTAAAATTTCCGTGGTTTTGATAGATTCCAGCCATTGAATCCAATTCTTCCATTTCATTATTATAAACTTCGATATTATCAACAAAATTTAAATTGTCTTTTGTAATTATTCCACACGTAATAGAAGAATATATTCTTTTGTTACACCGACATTTATTCTTAGTGTTATAAACACCACAATTAGAATTTAAAAAAGAACGTATTAGTTTTCTTGATTTTTCCAGTCGTTTTCTGAAATTTTCGGGAGAAATTTCAATTATTTTACAAGCTATATTGCTTTTTATTTTAAGAATACTTCCAAGTATAAAAACCTAACGCCTGTGCAAAAAGGAAATAACTTTTTGGGTTGACATTAAATTACTCTGATTTCATAACAACAATGTAAAAACAATAGTTACATGAATTAAAGGGTTAATCTAAATGTATTTAATCAACTTTGATTTACTCAAGCGTTTGAAATTAGAAAATCTTTTTGTTGGAAAATACAACAAAACAGATAATACAATCGAAATTAACCAAAGCTGATAAACGTAACTTACTTGAATAACTTTACCTTTATTTATTGTGAAAATTAAAATTGCATGAAAAACTAGAAGGGTGTACAAATGGATAATATAGAAGAACATGGGAGCAGAACCATATACTTTTAAAATTTGTGAAAGTCGACCATTAATTCTTTCAAAATAGGAAAGTAGTAAAAATGCAATCCCCAAGGTAAATAATAAAAAATTTAGAGAAGGAGGGTATTTTGTGTAATTCAAAAATGACATTACTGATTTTAAGATTGAATTTTGTGCCTCCCAGGGTAAAGTTTCACCATATATATTCCACCCCCTCAATATCAAAAGTAAGGTAAGAGTTGAAAGTCCAAGGAATACTAGTATCTTTTGTCTCTTTGCTGCTATTATATGATGATGATAGAGAGGTCCTGTAAAGTATCCCAATAAGATTACACCTATCCATGGTAGTACAGGATAAGAAATTCTGATGTCTATAAAACCATTGATTGCCAAATAACCTCTATCATGAAGAATAGTCCAAAGATTATAGCCTAATTCAGTATTGTTAAATGTAATTGGGGTTAATAAATTGTGTCCAAAAACAATGATAAATCCAAGTACTCCAATCCAAATTCTTGGGAGTTTGCTCAAAAACGCCAAACAAATCATACATATGCCTATTGCCCATATGACTTGTAGATACAAAGTGCTATAAGATGCAGACCATGAAAAATTAATTAATGTGACTTCTAAAAGAATTAAAAAAAAACCTCGTTTTAATAAGAAAGAAGTTGCCGATCTAGGCGGTTTATCTTTTGGGTTTGAATATAACCAAACAGATAGACCAGTTAAAAAGACGAAAATAGGAGCACATAAATGAGCTAGAAATCTAGTAAAAAATAAACCGCTACTAGTTTCTTCAATAACCATTGGATCTACCACTTGATGGTGCGTGAAAAAATGTTCTCGTACATGATCCACTAACATTATCAACATTACCAAACCTCTTAATATGTCTATAGATGCTATTCTTGAAGTTCTTTTTTTATTTTCCATCTTCTGAATTATTGGTAATAACCTAATATAAGTACTTTTAGATATGTACCTATTTGTACTTATTTATAAATAGTTTGTAAACGTATATTTTTGGAGTAGTAAGCATTTATTTTTGCCAAAAATACGATAATGTTTTCAAAAATTTTATGGTTGTCTTTATGGTGGATAGATTCTTTTTTTAACTATCTGTGATGGTGCGATTTGCTGTGAAAATAAAAGATAAATTGGCAAAAATTTGAGGTAATCATTTTGGTCAAAAGATTGTTTTATAAGTACAGTTGGACTCGATGAAGATATGATTAAGAGATATCTAAAATATCATGAACGATCGTTATGACAATTTGGGTCTAATCTGAAAATCAATGCCTCTGTTTTTACAGGAGGCTTTTTATATGAGTTGATTAGGGTGTTAAAATGTTGTGTTTTTAACCTAGAACTTGGGAGAGAACTTTACATAATATGTATTGTTATCTGTTGTTATTTTTTCTTTTTGAAGTTTTCATAATACTGTAGTTACAGAATTTATTTTCTACATATTCTAGTTTGTGTTCGGATAGAAGTTGTGCAATTATTTTTCTTGTTTCATTTTCATTGAGTCCAATTTTTTCTCCAAGGTCTATTTCATTAAGTTGACCGTTATTTTCTTTCAATAAGCTATAATATTTATCTTTGTTTTCCATAATTATTCTGTTTTTTGGTTACTATCATTATATGTGGACTAAATGCTAAAAGAGAAGAGTCGTTTTCTGTAATTTCAATAAGTTCTAACAAAGTACTTTTTCTTTTGTTATTTGATATATTGACAAAAAAATCTTTATCTAACCAAGCCATACCTTCTACCGCGTAGGTATTAAGATAGGTTAATTTTTGATCTATAAATTCGGCTTTTAATTGTTCTGGTTTGTGATAATATGCTTCGGCTAAAAGCCAAGGAAAATCCTCTGATGGATTGTGTATTCCTGTTGTCAACTCCTTTTTGCACATATCAAAAAAAGGTTTTCTATGAATAAGTCCGTTTAAAAGTCCAACCAAAGTAGATGCTGTATAATTGATGGCAAATGCTAATATGATTCCGTTGTTTTTCACAACTCGTTTAGCTTCTTGAATTGTTAAAGCTCTATCATTTTCATCTTGAAGATGGTAAAGTGGTCCATGTAAAATTATTAGGTCGGCATAATTATTTGAAAATTCTAATTCTCGAGATTCTCCTAAGTGAACTGAATATTTGTTTTTTAAGCTATTCGCTCTTTTTTTAGCTATTTTCAGATGTTTTGATACAGGTTCTACTAAATGTACTTGATGTCCTTTTTTGGCAAGCCATTCTGAATATTTCCCCGTTCCACCACCAACATCGATTATTTTTG
The DNA here is from genome assembly GCA_947498785.1 of uncultured Aquimarina sp. Lineage (GTDB taxonomy): Bacteria > Bacteroidota > Bacteroidia > Flavobacteriales > Flavobacteriaceae > Aquimarina. Next base: position 43,495 of record CANMLS010000035.1, read on the forward strand.
ATGATGAATTTTGGGTATATTTTTCTATAAGTGTCTTAACTCTTTCAAATTCAAAAACTCCCATTCCTTTATTAAGTCTGGTTTCTTCGGATGCTTTTGTGTAAAAGAGTTCTATATTTCTGTTTATTAATTGTTTATGTTTCATTTGTTAGTTGTATTGTTACCATGTTTGAAATGTTGGTGTACATACCAAAGTGATAGAACAATCGATTTGATAACCAATTGTCATTTTGTTTAAAGTTTTATGAAAATATGGGTATTAATTGTGTGGGCATTAAAAATCAGATGATTTAGATGCTCTAGTTTCTCGTTTTACGAGATAGTCTTTTAATAAGACTGAGATAATATTTAGAATTAATATAACAGACTATAAAAGTAAAAAAAACTAAATTAATTCTTTGTTTGTGGTCGGTTTTAATTTTGATTAGTGGTTAGATTTACTATAAAATTCTATTGTCGCAAGATTCTCCTGGTGCACGATTAATTTATTTTTTTTGTAGGCATAACTTCAAAAAAAACCCAAAATGGTCCAAGACAAAGTTATAGTAATTGATTTTTTAATGAATAATCTTTTAAAAGAGAAACGTAAAGAGCATACAAACCGATCTTTTAGTGATAGCCAAGTATTGACTAATGCTATAGTTTTGTACTATATTTCACAGAGGTAACCAAATAATGGTTTTACATTATTAGATAGTCATATTTTCACTCATATTATGGGAAATAGTGGTTTCACTAATCGTTTATATAGATTGCTATATTTTTTATTTTGCAAGCATTGCGGCATCATAGATATACAAAGACCTTTTGATTAATTATTTAGTCAATAAGGGTTCATACTTGGTGTTGAATTAAACATTCATGCTCGGTCGTATCGACTGTACGAATGTTTAGTTATTGTGTTCGATTTTTATTTGTATTGATTATAGTACGCGTGAACTAAGGGCATTCCACCCGTATGTACAAAAACAATTTTTTCATCTTTTTTTATCTTTTTCTCTTCAATATATTTAATTAGTCCAGCCATTGCTTTACTGGTATATACTGGACAGAGAAAGATTCCTTCTAATTCAGCCAATAAATTAATTGCTTTTGTCCCATTTTTTGTTGGAGCTCCGTAACCTTCTCCCACAAATTTTGTATTTAATTCGAAGTCAGTAATTATATTTGTTTTAGGTTTAATATTTTCAATTATTTCATTTGTTAATTTGTTTACTGTATTCTCAATTATATTGTCTTTATGTAGTACACTAAAACCAATAACTTTAGTTGAAGTTTTGGCAATTGCAAACCCCGCTACTAATCCGGCCATTGTTCCTCCACTTCCAGTTGGTGTGATTACATAATCAGGATTCGTTCCTTCAACTTTTTTAAATTGTTCAATAATTTCATTAGCACAATCAAAATATCCCAAAGAGCCTAATAAATTAGATCCGCCAAAAGGTATTAAATAAGCTTTGTTTCCTTTTTTATTAACCTTGTCAGCAATTTTTTTCATTTCAATTTGAAAGTCATCTTCTGGTTTAATGGTAATTATGTTAGCATTCATTAATTTCATTAAAAGAGCATTTCCATTCTGATTGAAAGTTGGATTTTGTTCAGAAATCATTTCTTTACAAACAACAATTGATTTTAATCCAAGCTGACAAGATGCTCCAACAAGTGAACGAGCAGCATTGGATTGAAAATGTCCTGCAATAATTAATGTGTCAGCTTTTCTATTAATAGCATCTGCGATAATTCTTTCATATTTTCTTAATTTATTTCCACCACCTCCGCGACCACCTTCATCATCTCTTTTAATATAAATTTTTGGACCTAATTTATTTGAAAGATTAGGTAAAAATTCTAAAGATGATTGTCTGTTTAATAGCTTAACTTTATTATTCATTGCTTTTTTCAGAATTTCGATTAACGTCAAATTTATCAATTTCTACCAACACTAATATTGATTTTTGCATTTAGTTAACTCGAGGAATTCATCGGATTCTGATGTGGGAATATTTGTAAAGGGACGTGGTTTACATAAGTTAGAGATTAGCATGTGACTATGCAAGTACGCACGCAATTGAAAACCCGAGAGGATTTTCTGAAGTAGGCAAAAACAAGCAATTACTTATAGGCTTGTGCAACGGTTACTTTTATTGGATACAGTTATTTTTTTCAGTTTCCATTTATATTCAAAAGCTTCAATTAGAACATATAATCTATCGTTATTATTTGATCTTTCAGGTTCTATAATTTGCCATGATTTTACACCCTGTTGTGAGGTCGTTTTTACAGTTTTTATAACTTTTTAATTATTTAGTAAAGTCGGGTTTTTTCGTCTTCATTGAGTATTTCATCTATTTCTTGGGGTGTTTTTTCTGTTCCTGTATTATCAGCTAAATATTTAGCCATATTTGATGAAGTAGTTTTACTTTCTACTTCTATATTCTCCCATAGTTTTGATCTTATTATACATTTTGCACAGTGCATAAAGACCTCTTTTACTTTGACTATTAGAACAAGATTTGGAAGTTTAGATTTATAAGATAATAACTCTCTGATTTCATTATCAACAACTATTTGAGCTTCTCCACTTATTCTTAGGGTTTCTTTAACTCCGGGAATTAAGAAGATCAAACCAATATTGGGGTTTTCTAAAACATTCATAAAGGTATCTCCTCTTTTATTTCCAAGTCTATCAGGTATAGCAATCGTATTTTTATTTAATACTTTAACAAAACCAGAAGGATCTCCTTTAGGTGATATATCAAAATTTCCATTCAAATCTGAAGAAGCAATCATAATGAATGGAGAGCGATTTATGAACAGTTTACTGTTTTTATCTATATAGTTAATAGTTTTTTGTTTAACCGTCTCACTTGGATATCCAAGAATATAGCGAAGTTCTTTTTCCGTTTTTATTACTTTTTTAAATTCCATGTAATAATTTTACTTGAGAATCAATAACTCACATCGTTTAATATATGTGTCATAGCAGAGCAAAATGTTACCCTACTTTTTGATTTTTCTTATGCATTTGTAGCTAATTTTTCTCTCCTGTAAGCATTGTGTCATCATAGATATACAAAGGCCTTTTGATTTGATACGAAACAGCTAAGAATATATAGGATATCGTATTGACAACAATTTTTTAACATCCAGAAGATTGAAACCAAGATATTATTTTCCATTTACCGTTCACTTTGGCAATTGTCATTTCTTTAATCAAGTCATAAGAAGTTAATTTAGAAGCTACATAACCAATTTCATTTCCATTCAATTTAATTTCAATCCAGCTAACCCCATCAACTATCTGATAAGTTTTGTCGGTCATTGTGAATATATTACAATCGCATTTGAATACTTCGTAAGAAGCAGTTCTTATTATACTTCCTTTAAGAGTTGGTTCTTTCCTAATATTTACATTTTCTCCTAGAATCAGTAACTCATTATCAGTATTTAAATTTTTTAAATACGAAGGACCTTGAAAAATTATTTTGTCATGAGGGACAATTTTATTAGGGTTTTCATCTTCAAGTTTAGTAAATCCATATCTTAAGATTGATAGCATAGTTTGCCAAGAATGGTCAGCGTTTTCTTTGAAATAGTATTTTATTAATTCATCTTTAGAGCAACCTGGATATCTGCAACCGTTTTTACTTTCAAGAACACGTTCAGCTAGAAAATTTTTTAGTTTTGACGTGTCCTTAGCTACTACACAATTCAGTAATTCAGTTTTGAATTTCAAAAATTCTAAATCCAAATATGATTCATCATTTATAATTTGACCATAAGAATTAATAGAAAGTATAGTTAGTAATAATGATATAAAATTTCTCATTTTTTTATATTGTTGTCAACAACCGAATATACGTGCTTTTAGGCATGTACCCATTTGTATTTATTTTTGCCAAAAAGACTTGATTGTATTTTATGATAAATCTATGTGAGAAGAGAAAAATTAAGAATAAAGTAAGTAGGGTAGATGTGCCAAAATGTTTGGTTTATCTCTTTTGTATGGTATAAGGTATCTCTTGTTCTTTTTTTTGACAATCGTTGTGGTCATGAAGTTTCATACTTCGCAGATTTTGGATTTTAAATAGGATATATTGTTATACGGTTTTTACTTTATTTCTTTAAGGTATTTATTCTCGTTATGAACTTCATATATAAAATTTTCTTCTGTAAGAAAAAGTTTTAGACAAGCTTTGTTGGTCTTGAATTTATTTATATGGTCTAGATTTTTATTTTCTATCTGTGAGTACTTTTTATAAATTTCATTTACCAATTTTGATTTCTTTTTTGATAATACCCAAAATACATAACTAAAACATAATTTACAATCCATTTGTGAGATTTCTATTAATTCAGCTTCACTTGCAATTTTGGACAACTGATTTGCAATCTTTTTACTTTTTCTATTTAGGTCATAATTGGTAAATAAAAATTCTTGTTTCTCTATTTTGTTTATCAACTGTTTTAGTTTTTCATTTTCTCCAACTTGTCCTTGCGATGTTAATGCAAATAGACTTAAACAAATTACGCTTATCATGATTTTAGCTTTTATAACCATTTTAATTATTTGTATTTGATTAGCTATTTCGTTTTTTTTAAAATTTCACTCCTGATATGTCCCAGTTTCTTTTTCTATTAATTGGATGATTGATATAAGGCAATTCTATTTCCTTCACTATCTTCAAATTCTGCAACAAAACCTAAGTTTCCATCTGATGTTTTTGGATACAAAATTTGTCCACCATTTTCCATAACCATTTTTAGGGTCTTGTCAATGTTTTCTGTATTGAAATATATTACAACTCCATCATTTGTTGGTTTGTAAATTTCTCCTTTTGCTAATGCTCCCGAAATTCCAGTATTTTCTTCTGTAAATGGAAACAAAGCCATTTCATTTTTGTCTATTACTTCTTTTTCAAATTTGAAGTAGAATACAGATTTGTAAAATTTAATTGCTCTATTCATATCTGTAACTGGAATTTCAAAATAAACAACTGGATTGTATTTCTTTGTCATTTTACTATTTTCTAATTGGTTGGCAGAGGCTTTTGGTTTATCAGAACAAGAAATTATCGTCAGTACAAAAAGGCAATACACTGATGATGTCAATATGCTAATTATTCTTGTAATCATAATGGCCAAATATTTGCGTTTTCATTTCTTTTTTTGTCTTTTTTTAACCTTTAATGGTCTTGTGTATGAATAGTAGCGTGTAAATAAACACAGAGTCGATTTTAATTTATCTTTTTTTCATAAAGTTAAATTAAAAAGATTTAATGCTCTAAACTTTAGGTTAAACAGCAGAAAACTTGATAATATCCACATGTGTCCGTTGTACAAGTATTTTTTGAAAATACAATTATTTAATATTTTAGAATATACAAGACTAGAAAGTTATCAAGAAAAATTACTTACGAGTTTTCAATTAAGGGATAGAATATCTGAATCTAAATTTTATAGATACTTAAAATAAATATAACGATAAGTTATAAATTCGGGATTTTTTTTGATATACAATAACTTAGAGTTTGTTGTTTATCTCTTATTTTTTAGCCTCTTTTTTGTTTCACGCAATTCTTTTAATTCGCTTTCTTCAGTCAACTTCGTTCTTTTGCATTTATTCGTCCAAATCGAATAATTTGGTTTAAGTTGAAAATAGTCCAGATCGATTGTCCACAAAAAATACAAATCAGCAGTTTCGTTTTTTGTTCCGTAGATTATATAGTTTTCACCTATATTGAATCCAGAGTAACTACAAAATTGTTCTTTTAAGGGAGTAATTATGTAAATCTCATTTAACTCTGATTGACCTTTGAAAATTTCTTTTATGCCGATTTTAGCTCTTACTACTTTTGTGTTTCTCATTACATTTTTAGCACATTCAGCCCGATTCAATGAGTCTTGCTCAATTTTAAGAATGGATTCTTTGGTTATTATTTCTGAAATTTGGACAGTATCTAAATCAATAATTTTTCCTTGAATAATAATATCTGAAAGATCAAATGAATGCGCTACAGGTTCATTTGTTAGATCACAAAGACACTCTTTCTTGAGTCCACATTCTTTATTTTGAGCAAATCCAGAAATTACTATGAGGTGAATTGAAATTAGTATTAACCGGTTTTTCATTTTTTATTAATTGAGTCTGAGATTAAATTAAATATAACAAACGTTGCTGACCTAAAGGGAGGTTATGTCTTAATTATATAATGTTGCTTTAAGTAATTTTAAATTTTTCTTTCAATTAGGTATTACTTGACTAATTTAGCGTCTTCAATTTTATGATAAAGATTATAATACGCATAATTGACTCTTTTTATTTTTTATTTCAAAGATTCATTCCTTTAAAGACTTATAGGTATGGGGTTTGTGGAGGTAGTAATTTGGTTCTTGATACTTTATTATATTTTGTTTTCTATAATTTCGTTTTCTCGAAACAAAATGTAGATATATTTTTTTTCGTTTTGAGTCCACATATAGCTTCTTTATTTTTTGTCTTTCCAATTACATTTTTCACAGGTTTCATGCTTAGTAGATATATTACTTTTCAAGGTTCAGCCCTATCATCAAGGGTTCAGTTTTTTAGATATTTTATTATTGGAATAGGTGCAATTTTATTAAGTTATTGTTCGATGAAATTTTTAGTTGATTTTTTGAAACTTTATCCAACGCCATCTAGACTTATAACAATTATCGTAACAGTTATTTATAGTTATATTTTCCAAAACAGATTTAGTTTTAGAGTTAGAAAAAAGTAATACTTTATTGTGTTTTATCGGGAGCATAAAGTGATAAGAATGAGGCGAAGTAGGTGCTTGGTAACTAGGTTTCTCTCTTTTTTTATGTGCAATAAGGTGGTTATTGGGCAAAGTTTTTTAAGCTTTGGAGTTTAAATATTCATATTTAATTAAATCATTTTTAAATCTCATTTCGATTTTTTGAGCATCTTTGATTATGAAATTTCGATGGGTTATTTCCAAAACATCATTGTAATAATGGTCAGTTAAAATGATACCTTTTGTTTCTTTGAGTTTGAATAACAGTTTTTTGATAATCTCCTTGTATAGGGGTTCAATCATTGAAAAAGGCTCATCAAGCATCATAAAGGGATGATTTAGATTTCCAATGATTAATAATTCAAAATACCGTAATTGTCCTTGAGATAATTTTCCTACTTTTATTTTTTCAAAACTTGAGATTTTTGGAGCATAAAAAATTTTGTCTTGCTCATCTGCATTTGGGAAAAATAAGGGTATAATTTCTCTAACGGTTTTTTCTTTTGGTAAAAATGTGTCTTGTGGTAAGTATGCTATTTGTTTAGAGGGAATAATTGCTTTTTGGGCAATTGTTTTTGAGTTAATTTTTATTTGAATTGAATCTGCTTTAATAGCTCCAAAGATTAATTTTAGTAATGTTGATTTCCCAGTTCTATTGCGTCCAAAAACCCCTATTATTTCTCCAGTTTTGCATTGAAGAGAAATGTCCTTTAATATTACTTTTTTACCATAAGACTTATTAAGGTTAGTTATCTCTAATAAATTCATTTACCTAAATAACAAAAAAAATAGAAGAATTAGGAAAGATATAGAGGTATTAATTACCCATACTTTTTTTATTAAGCTCATTTTGGTGAAACCTAGATTATAATACCCAAAATATTCATTCCTCTTGAAAGAATGAAAACCAATGTAACCAATTAAAATACCGAAGGATGAAAACATAATTAAACTCCAGAAAACACCAAATGTAAATCCAAAAAATAAAGAAAAAGGAAGATTAAATACATTAATATCCAGATAGTATTTCCAAATAGCTCTGCTATACATTTTTTGAGATAAGGGTTGATTTTATAAAGGTTTTCAATTTTGCCTAACAAGAGGTCATTGTTTTAGAGCAAATTCTACAGCACTTTCAGCATGAATTCTTGTTGTGTCAAAAGCTGGAATGTTTATATCTTTATCTTTAATTAATAAAGGGATTTCTGTACAGCCTAAGATCACACCTTCAGCTCCATTATTAATAGAATCATTAATTATTCTTTGATATTCTTTTTTTGAGGTAGATTGAATTTTTCCGTGAACGAGTTCTTTGTATATTATTTGATGTACAATTTCTCTATCATTTTTATCAGGTATAATTATTTCAATTCCAAAATTATCTCTAAGTATTTTCTTAAAAAAATCTTTTTCCATTGTGAATCTTGTTCCAAGCAATAAGACTTTTTTAATTTTCTGGTTTTTAATTTTTCTTCCAGTTGCTTCAGCAATATGTAAAAAAGGAATATTCACATTTTTTTTTATTTCCTCACTACACAAATGCATAGTATTTGTACATAAAATAATAATATCAGCTTTCGCATTTTCTAAATTTCTAGCAGAATCCACCATAATTTTATTTAGGGAATTCCAATCATCTTTATGCTGTAATTTTTCTATTTCTGCAAAATCAACAGATTCCATAATACATTTAGAAGAATGAAATCCTCCTAGAACTTCGCGGACTTTTTTATTAATAATTTCGTAATAGACTAGAGATGATTCCCAACTCATTCCTCCAATTAATCCTATTTTTTTCATAATATTTTTTTCTAGCTGTTACTGATGTATTGTATAAGAAACGTAGGGCAGGATTACATAAAAATCACAGTCAACTAATGTTTCATCACGATCAAATATTAAGCATTTCATTCTATTTGCATATGACAAGCAAGTATATAAATTTTTAAGCATGTTTGTATGTATTTTTCTGTAAAATACGGTAATGTTTTTTATAAATTCTATGATCATCTACGTTGATGCTTTTGTCATATAAATATTGGTTAGTATTAATTAAAAATTAGTATCCAATATGTTCTTGTTAGCTAATTTATTAAAACCCATTTTATAGAGTATGTCTGCTCTTGTATTTTCTTTGTGTTTCAATTTTTCTATAGTCTCTATGATATCTTCTTTAAAATCAATTCTTGAATATTTTTTATGAGTAGTTTTAATAAACTCATTCGGAAGTTGAAAATAATGAGAACCAATAACATCCATATTAGCTCCTTTTGATAATAAGTAAGCTTCATTTCCAAATTTTACTTTATCTACGCTAGGATATAGATGCATATCGATAGCTTTTTTTATGATATTGGCATTATTAATATTCATTCCATTTTCGAGTACAAATTTTTTAGCATAATCCCCACCGTAATTAGCAAAACATTGTTGACTGCAAATATGATTGTGTTTATCGGTTAATCCAGAATCGTGTAAAATAGATGATATAAATAATAATTCATTATCTATTCTTATACCTTCTGAAATAGCTATTCCTACTCCCCAAAAAAAAGTTCTGTAACAATGCTTTAAAAGAATAGGGTTATAAATATCATTTGCCTCCTCGATGGCTAAAAGAGCTAATTTTGAATTTGGGATTTTAACATGATTGAAGTTAAATTTTACATAAGAATTCAAACCTATTTGAGTTAAAATTCTCTTTATATTTTCGTTTAAACTAGATTTTATAAGTAAAATTTTGAATTTTGAAATTTCACTTTTGTTTAAAATCCCTAATTCGGTATAGTTATTTTGCATTACTTTATTTATTAGATGTATCACAAATATATAGAAACATACCAATTAGTATGTTTTTTTATTCAAAAAATAATGATATCTATTTTAAAGGAAGTGAAATTTCAAATTTTTCTTTTTTTGTAGTGCTTGTTAAGGCATTTAGTTTGCATAAGTTAAGAGTTAGACTAGATTTACTATATAGATTGTTGTTGTCTTAAATTTTAAAAACTAAATCTTAAAAAATAACGACTTTGCAGATTAGTAAAATCTTTTGATTTGGACTTACTAGCTATGTTTTACGGTATGTTTTTTCACCCCAAATTTTAGCCGTTTCTATACAAGTTTTCTAATGCTCATCATGTGACTAAATGTAAAGGTATACGATAAAGAATTTCACATAATACATTTGAAGAAATTGTTGAAAAGAGGAAGGTTCACGATATAGAAATGTTTCGGAAAAAAAATGAACTTCATAAAAAAAACATGACAATAATGCAGAAATTAATACAATCATCAGATGCATTATGAGAATGGTTTGAGAGCAAAAGAAAAGAATTTGATACACATACCAAACTAATTAGAAAAAGTGTAACATTTTTAAAATCTATTTGTCCGTAACTAGAATTGTAAACATAAAATTAATGAAAAACATTTTAATATTTTTTTTAGTCTTTGTTGTTATATCACCTACATCTTGCAAAAAGAAAGATCAAATAAATAACAGTAGAAATTTTGAGAAAAAGCGGATTTCTAGCACCTATCAAAAACGAAAGTTTGAGAATGACCAGCGATTACAAAAAATAGAAGAAATTGCTCCAGAATTACAACAACTATTTAATGAATATGCAAAAAATAAAAAAATACCAGGAATCGCATATGGTGTTGTTGTAGATGATTCATTAGTTATAGCTTCGACAGTTGGAGTTGCCAAGATTGAAAATAAAACACCAACTTCTATCGGTACTTCTTTTAGAATCGCTTCTATGACAAAAAGCTTTACAGCAATGGCTGTTATGAAATTAAGAGATGAGGGTAGATTGTCTTTAAATGATCCTATTGTTAAACATATTCCCGAAATAGAAAACTTAGAATATCTCACTGAAGATTCCCCTATAATAGATATCGAAAATTTATTAACCATGACAGCAGGATTTCCTGAAGATAATCCTTGGGGAGACAGACAACTTGCACTATCCGATAAAGCATTTCTAGAAATTGTTTCCAAAGGATTATCATTATCTAAGGTTTCATCATATCAATATGAATATAGTAATACAGGTTACGCATTACTGGGTCATATTATTACTAAAATTTCGGGGATACCGTATCAAGAATATATGAAAAAGAACATTTTAATTCCATTGGGTATGGATAATACATATTGGGAGTATACCAAAATTGCCGATAAGCAATTAGCCAGTGGTTATAGATGGGAAGATGAAAAATGGAAAAAAGAGCAACTACTTCATGATGGAGCATATGGAGCAATGGGAGGTTTAATAACTTCAATAGAGGATTTTAGTAAATATGTGAGTTTTCATTTATCTGCTTGGCCCGCAAGAAGTGATGAAGATAATGGTCCGATAAAACGTAGTTCACTTAGGGAAATGCATACCCCTCAATTCGATTTTTTAAATTCATGGAACAAGGACTGGAATAATGAACCTTGTGCAGGTATAATTGGTTATGGGTATGGGTTAGGAGTTTCTATGGATTGTAAACGTATTGTAAAAGTTTCGCATAGTGGATCTTTACCCGGTTTTGGAAGCAATTATACCTTTTATCCCAATTATGGTATTGGAATAATGGCGTTCGGAAATTTAACATACACTACCCCCATTCCTTATAATAAAATAGAAAAAATTTTGTTCGAAACTTTGAATTTACAACCACGTAAACTCCCTGTATCGGATGTTTTAGAACAAACAAAAGAAGAAATTGTAAGTCTTATCAAAAATGGAAAGGTCAATTTAGATAAAGAAATTTTTGCAGAGAACTTTTTTCTTGATGTATCCAAAGAATACCGGATAAAAGAAATTCAAGAGGTATTAAAGAAAGCGGGAGCTATTAAAAGCATTCAAGATATCTCACCACGAAATCAACTACGAGGCGATTTTAAAATGCATTGTGAAAATGGTACTATTAAAATATTTTTTACCCTTACACCAGAAAAAATACCAACTATTCAAAAGTTGGATATATCATTTACACCAAACAAGAACTAGTTGAAGATGTTAATTTGAATTTTTAATTGATCACTTGGGGAAAGGATTTACATAGGATACAATGTTAACGTCTGGTTCTTTTGAGTTCTTCTTTTTCTGTTTTAGTCAGGTTTGGATGACGAATTTTTACTGTTTCAATTTTTTCTATACCACTAGGAATACCTCTTAAATTCTTTCTCCAAGATTGAAATTCAACATATTTCAAACAGATCATTTCAGCAAAATCTAATTGATTTAAATCAATCTCACAAAAAGTATGTGCTCCTGTCTGAAAATATGATAAGCATTTTAGGTTGTTAAAATCAGATGGAAAAGTATCAAATCCTGAAAAACTTAATTTAATCTCTCTTAGGTTTGGCATATGATCAAATGATTTTAAGCCTGAAAACTTTGTCTTATTTACATGAATTACCTCAATGTTTTTAATCCATTTTGTTTCCTCACTAAACGTGAATCGTTCTTCTTCCGCCTTTAGAACTCTTAATTTGGGAAATACTTCTAAACCTTGAACATTTTTGTTGTTAATTGCTTCCAAATAAACGCTTTCCACATTTTCAAAAATTGACATTTCAGAAGGAATTGTGTCAAAATCCTTTAACCCCAAAGATTTGATTTTTAATCTGGCTGGGTTGTCAATCCATTTTGTCAGGGAATCTAGATTAAATGGTGTACTATTATTTGAAAATGATAAGTCCGTATAATGAGTGAATTTTTCAGCAACCGAATCACAGTTGCAAGAGTCTTCAAAGACAGTTTTGGTTTCTTCAATTGAATTGGAATTAGAATTTATTTTGGATTCAAATTCTTCAAAATTTTCGTTTAACTGTAGTTTACTATTAGATTTGTCTTCATTTTGTTGCTGACAATTCTGAAAAATCAGTACAAAAAATAATATTTTAAGTATTCTCATAGTCATTCTTGTATTGCCTATAGAGTTTAATATATGTGTGGTAGGGAGGTCAAAGTATTACCAAACCATCGACAACTCTAAATTGATTTTATAACTTATTACCATTTAAACCTTTATTCCATAACAAATATACAAGAACCTATTGGTCCTCATTCAATTGTTATGATGTCATACTTTATATTGATACTAGAATTTATAATATATCCCATTTTCATTAATGAAACTATGTTTTATAAAGTTGCGAAGTAGTGCATTCGATATATATAGTTGAGCTAATCCCATTTTTTCAACACAATCTTATGCTTGATACCTCGATTTTTTTTTAGAAATTCTAAAACCTATTTTCTTTCGAATGACTATGGGCTTACCTAAGGATATTAATAGAGTAATGCACAACGGGTTATACATTGTGTTTTTAATCAGAATAAAGGAACTTCAAGCCGTCATAAACTGTTTTTAAAATGATAGTAATGTGTGTTTCGTTTTCATAGGCTATACTTTTCCATTTCAATTTTTTAGGAGGATTAACTTCCAAAATATTATCTATGTCGTAAATACCCATTTCTCTATAAGGTTTACCCTTTCTACCAGATATAAAAAGTTTAGCATTTAGATTTTCTAGGTTAGGTAGTGTTTCTTTTAGCAATTTAGTTACATAGCCGTTATCCCACCATAGAGAAGGGTCTATAGCTATATAAGCATTAAATAAATTAGGTTCTTTTAACATGCTGTAAATAGTAAATGTACCCCCGTGAGAGTGCCCTATAAGTGTATTGTTTTTGGATGTAGAATAGGTTTTATCAATGTGTAACATCAACTCATCTTTAATAAAAGCTAGATAATTATCAGCTTTCCCTGATGAAGATGAACGTTTCATATGCGTTGGTAGTAGATCTCTATTACGCATTACTACTCCATCAACAAATTTATTGTCTATTCCTACAATAATACACCTGTTTGTAAGTGTCCAATCTGAAGCAATTCTATGAATTGGAGAGACTACATTTACAACAGTTTCACCATCTAAAACATAAATAACATCATGTTTTTTATTAGAATTTGAATCATAATCTATTGGGAGAACAACTCGATAGTTCCTATACTCATTTAACCCTTTAGAAAATATAGAATCAACAATTACAGGATTATTTGGTTGAGCCATTATGTTTTTCGAGAAGCATAAAAGAACTACGGCTGTAAAAAATAAAAGTTTTTTAATTTTTTGTTTCATTATTTTCTTTTTAAGTAATAGATTACAAATCTATTATTTTAGATTTATTGCGTTAAGTTATTGAGTACTCACTTTATTAGTTCATAAAAACCATCTTATTTGATAAGGGTTATGCTTAAAAGCTCTGCCATTTTTTAGGTTTACCATCTAAAACTTTTTTGCACAAGTAAATATAGAAAATTAATCCATGTCTATTATAAATGTGACTATCTCATAGTGTTTACACAAAGCACTGTTTTCAAATAGTATAGATGAATGTGCAAAAAGATCATATTCATTTAGGGTGTTAGATTTCTCAGAAAGTATCATAGGTATTTTGAAAGGCAAAATTGTAATAAAGCTTTTCAATGTGTACCCATATTTAAGACAAAAACCATTTTGAGGTAATCATTTTTGGTTAAGAGGTTATTTTGTAAGTGGGGTTGAACTATATAAAGATATAGTTAAACAATATGTAAAATATCAAGAATACCATGGATGAGTATTATCCCCTTTGGATCTAATCAGAAAATCAAAGCCCTGTTTATAGTTGAGGTTTTTGACTTAGCTATAAACTGGCTTAAAATATCTGTCCGAATAAGGAAAGCAATTTCATTTTTTCCTTGTTTTATTTAATAGACAAAAGTATGTTGAATATAGAAACAAAAATGACAAATTTTATATATTGCAAATGTTAAATAACAATAATGTTAAAAACAATTCAAATAATAGCTTTGCTGCAAGGTTGTTTTGTCCTCTTTGTACTTTTTGTGAAACGTAAAGACTATAAGAAAACTACTTTTGGATTGCTATTTGGGGGTTTAATTTCTGTCTTATTTTTTATTTTAGGAGATGATGAATATAACCTGTTTGTTAAGGGAGCAGATTTTATTCTTTTTGATAGCTCTTTTTTTGTAACATTTCTTTTCCTTTTTTTTAGATATTATAAAAATGGAAAACAAAAGTTTGATAAGCGAGATTACTTATTTTTTCTTCCAAATATTGTTTATTTTATTATTGAAGGCCTTGAAATGTTAATGTCAGGAGAGAATATCATTATTCAATCTTTTGAGGTTCTTATAGAGTGGACTTATGCTATTTATTTAATGCTTATTGTATACTCGGTTATAACAACCAAAAAGAAGCATTGGGTAGTTTATTTTGCAATTCCGATTGTGATCTTTTTTGCGTTTTCTTCTCTTAATGATATACTAAGTACGTTTGGTTTTTTTGAAATCAGTTTACTTAATGATAAAAACTTTAATACTTATCTTTTATTAATCATAGCTTTTTTATTCTATTTTATAACTTTTAAGCTTTTAACTAAAGAAAACCAGATTTTACCCAAAAAGGATTCTGATAAGTATAAAAATTCAAGTCTTAATCCAAAATTAATTGAGCAATACAAAACCGAAATTGTTAGTGCAATGCAAATTGATAAAATGTATTTAAGCAATAAACTATCAATACAGGAAGTCTCTAAGAAACTAAATATTCCTCGTCAATATATTTCTGAAGTTTTAAATATGCACATGAATACTAATTTTCAAGATTTTATCAATCAGTATCGAGTTGAAGAATTTATTCATCGTCTTAAAAACGACCAGAATAACCATTATACACTATTAGCAATTGCTACAGATGTAGGTTTTAGTTCCAAATCATCTTTTAATGCTACGTTTAAGAAAATCAAAGGTTTAACTCCTACTCAGTTCAAAAAAACATTGATTAAGACCAACGAATAAGTCCAATGAAATTAGACTGTACTATATTTAGAAAATAGATATTTTAAATTCTACGTTCTTTGAGAAATCAATTATCAATTTCTTGAATGAGCACAAGTAATTATTTATATTTCCTTTTCACTTTTATTCTACTTTCGACCTTATGTAATCATAGTTTGATTGCACAAAATAAAGCCGTTGAGAGTACAGGAGATATTATCCTAATTGCACTTAGAACAACAACTCGAGCATCGATTTTTATTCATATACGATATAGATCTATATGCAGTATTCCAGCTTATACTTTAACAGATTTTACTGCAATTAGTAGAATTGAAGCTAAAAAGCATGAAGGATGGGATATTCTGGGAGATGCAATTATAAGCATCTGTAGCTCATATTTGTTTACAACAGAATACCAAAAACAAAAACAACATTTAATACATTGAAAAACAATCGCTTATTAGTTTTGTATATAAATTTTTAATATTATGGCACTACAAGAAGAATTAAAAACACAAGGAGATTTTTTATTTAGAAATAGAAGTTATCTGCCGTTACTGATTTTAGGTATTGGATTAGCAGTTTTTATACATACCGAATATAATGAAATTGAAACACCAAATACTTGGCAATCTGAAAGTTTTGAATTTCTATGTCTAGGCATTAGTCTGATAGGTCTTTTTATTCGAATCATTACAGTTGGTCATACACCAAAAAATACATCTGGAAGAAATACTAAAGAAGGTCAAATTGCTGAAGAGTTAAACACAACAGGAGTTTATTCTATTGTTCGTCATCCATTGTATTTAGGGAATTTTTTTATGTGGTTAGGTCTAGCATTGTTAACGGAAAACACTTGGTTTTCAATTGCATTTATTTTCTGTTATGCGTTTTACTACGAACGAATAATGTATACAGAAGAAAATTTTTTGCACAACAAATTTGGTCAACCTTATTTAGATTGGTCAAAGAACGTTCCAGCATTTATTCCTTCATTTAAAAATTATGTAAAATCTAAATATTCATTTAGTGTTAAAAAAGTATTGAAGAAAGAAAAAAATGGCCTTTGCGCTGTATTTCTTCTTTTTTGGTTGTTTGATTTGATTTGTGATTTAATCCAAGAAGAACCTTTTGAATTTGAAATAGGTTTCTGGTTTTATGGTGCTATTATTTCTAGTGGTATTTATTTTATTCTGAAGATAATGAAAAAGAGAAAAATGCTTGATGAGAATAATCGTTAATATTTTCAGTAAAAGTCATGAAGAGATTACTTTTCCTAACACTACTTTTTAAGTACAATATCTACATGATCAAAACTTAAGAAGCTACAAAAAAATAATCCCGTAACTTCCTTATTGATAATGAAGTGTTAAATAGGGATATAGAATTGACAATTCAAAATAAAGTAAACTGAGCGAGTACATTTTAAAGGTACTTTTTACAATTCTATTTTTTGAGTATGTTGAAAAAAAGTACTAAAGCTATGATAAAAAGGGCTAAAGATGGCAACAAAATTAGATATTCCTTTTGTAATAAATGCATGATAACAGAATCTAGACAAATCGAGGCTAGTATAACCACAGAAATAAAAACAAAACTTGAATGAATTTTTGACCCAAAAAGCAATCCAATTGATGCTATCACTTCTAATGTTCCTATGGTATAATGAAGCCAAATAGGTCTTCCATAATGCTGTGTCACTTGGTCTAACACTTCTTGCTTAGCATTGAGTGTTAATACTCCAAACATTAGAAATGCAAGCCCGAGAATTATTTGAAGAGTTTTATACAGCATGTTTTTTTAAAATCATTAATTTGCTTCGGTAAATATCTTGATTAATTCGAGCATAAATTTATACGATAAGCCCAATTATTTAACTCAGAAGTTCAAACGATATTGAGAAGGAGATATGCCATATTTAATTTTAAAAACTTTAGATAAGTGAGATACGTTTTTAAAGCCACATTCATAAGCCAATTCACTAACATTTTTATCGGTAAGGCGTAAAAGATTAGCTACCCTTTCTGTTCTTTTATTAATGAAGTAGTTACTAGGAGAAGTGTTGTATTGTTTTTTAAACTCTCGTTTGAATGAAGAGATACTCATGTGTACCAAAGATGCTAACTCGGCGATACTAATTGTAGAACAGACATGTGCATCAATTATTTCTCTAAAGTTATAGACTTTAGGAGTAAAAAGGTGATTCATCAAATCTTTAATTTGATCAGAGTTTTCAGTTTGAAAAAGCAATAAAATAATCTCTTTTAATTTTAAAATCAAGATTTCTTCAGAAGTTAAAGATTCATTTTCAAAATAGTATAATACACCATTTATATAATGTTCTAGGAGTTTGGTATGCTTCACCTTTGCCATTATGGGATGACTTTGAGGCTCTTTTGTTTTTAAAAACGAGGGTAATGAATCTTTATAAATCCTTAATAAAACTTCGTTATAAAAATGAATAGTTAGAGAGCTATAGTTACTACTGGTAGTACTACCTAACATTTCAACAACATAACTTCCGCATTTTGATAATATAGCTTCCTTCTGTTGTGCTATAAGTTCTTCTTTTTCAGAAAACTCATGAATTCCTCCCTCAAGGATATAAGCAAAACAAGCTTCATCACTAGGCATTTGGGTGACAACTTTTATAGGTGCTTTTATATTGACCAGTGTAAATAACGGTTTCCCGAATAACTCTATAGTTTTAATTTGCTCTATCATTTTTAAATAATAACCCAATTACCCAACTTTCCGTATCGTTTTAAACTGCTCTACTTTTTTATATGATTAGTATCAATATTCATTTGTTCAGCTCTATCTATTTTAATTCTCCATTTGCAGGGACTAATTCTTATTACAGAATCTTTCACAATGTAAAGAAGAAAACTAATCATCATCATAGGTAACATTTTAGTCATCAAATGGCTGAAAATACTTTCATTCATATCGTTGGTTTATATAAGTGTTTGCGTGTTTGTATAATAGTACTTGTATTGTTTAAGCAACTAATTTAGGAAATGCAAAACGAATATAAAACCGACGAAGATTTTGTTAAGTAGCTTCGCCTTAACAATTAGTTTTATACGTAGTGGTGATCATGTAATTCTATGGGTTATAAAAAACACTTACTTCTTGAATTTAAAAAAAAATGATAATCATATGATTTACAGTATCTTTTTATTTTAAGAATAGATTAAAGAATCATTTGTTTATTCAAAATAACAGCTTGTACAATAGCTATTATCGATGGTAGTAGTTATTTTATTCAACCAATTCAATTGATTCAATAATAATTCCATTACCACAATATTCATTAGATTCAGACCAATTCAATCGAACAGATAAAGGAAACGTTGAGTTTTGTAAATCAATATTTGAGTTTTGAGGTAATTCAGAAAAACGTCTATCTGATTCTTGTCCATTTATATTTATTACCCAACCTCCACAGCAAGCACATAAAGTCATGTCGAAACCAGAAATTGTTGCAGTTGATTCAAACTTGGAAGCCTGAGAGTCATCATCATTATCACAGCCTAGAAGTATTATGAATCCAAAAAATACTAATAAACTCAATTTTATAATTTTCATATTTTTCTTTATACTCAAGATACAGAAAATGCAAAATGGTTGCGCCAAATGCTTGTTAAGACGCATGCTTTGTGCAAGTTAAAGATTGGATGTTTTTAGAGAAACGTTTACAACTAGAATGATGTATTTCAATTGGTGTTATAATTTTTTAATATGGCAAAATCATTTACTTCGCAATAACCGAGATAAATCATTCATTTTTTTATATGGATTGCTTTTACCTTTGATATACTCCCAGATCAGAAATGCATTTTTACCTTCTGACGGTTTAGGAAAATCTGTTTGGTTGATACAGTAACTAAGAAAATCTTCAATATGAGTCTGTGGTATTCCTAGTTCCGTATAAAAGGCAGCCTTTGAGAACATATTGGTTATTTGTTTTTCCATTATGATATGTTCATCGAGAAGTATCCTGTTTTTAAGTCCTATTGTTTTTCCAGAAATTTGATTCATGATTTTATGAGTATTTACAGAGATTCCGACTCCAAAAGGACTACCGTAAAGCTTAACGAACTTTCCATCATCTGCTTCAAAAAGCAATCGTTCGTTTTTGGTTTTTACCTTAACTTTTGCTTGTGGTAATCCTAAAGAAGAAGAGGTGATAACAGGTTTGTTATCGAGCCGTTTAGCATCAAGATGTATGTTGCCTGTTAAATTATGTTGCTTTATTATAACTTCATTCAGATTGATAACTTTTTCTTGTAAATCAATAAAAACGATTTTTTGATGTAGCATACCACTTGTTACGATAACTTTTTTTGTTAAGTAATGTATTGCAGAAAATTGAAGAGTATCTTTTACTTTTACGTCAAGGCTAAAAAGCCCTTTGCTATTGGTAATTGTGGTTTTTTTGGTGTTTAGGTTAATGATCAAAACATTAGAGATGTCATGATTAAGACTTTGAATCTTACCCGACAACTTTTTAACAACCTGAGTTCGATTATTAAAACAAACAAATTTGGTTAGTATTTTGGGTTTGGAATTTGATTTGTGGTTTTTTAGGT
>CANMLS010000036.1 GCA_947498785.1 uncultured Aquimarina sp.
TGACGAAGTGTTTAACTCTGTTGGTTAAACTTTTAACTCATTATGTTGAAATTTTAACTCAAGAAGTTGAATTTTTAACTCCAGAGGCTGAATTTTTAACCCAAGAAGTTGAATTTTTAACTCTCGGAGTTAAACTGAGCGTCTTTTAGATTCATCAGTAGGTCTTTTGGATTAAATTGGTATTAGCCTTCTATTATCTTAAATACTTCATTCGACTCAGTATAAACATAGTCAAGAAATCACTCAATAGTTTGTTGTATGCTGCCGCAGGTAAGCATATTTTTTCCAAAATATGGATTGCGAATTTCCTTGTCCAGACTTAACCAGGATGCTCCTTTGTTATTATTCGCCATAGGACAGAATTGACTATACACTTTTTGGGAAATACCAAAGGTTTGAATCGCATTGGTTAACTGCAACGAAAGTTGTATAAAGTAACTCCTTTGTTCTTTTATATCAGATGCATTAATTATAGCATTTGTTGCTTGTCTAATTTCGTTTTCTATTGGTATCCATTGATTGTGATTTGATGAATCAGTCAATAATTTTATATCAATGGCTTCTATATTTTTGATCATAGAAGTTGAGGTTTTTTTTGCTATTTCTGGGTCGTCTTTTACCAAAGCTTCTTTAATAAGTATATACCCATCGAGCATTTTTTTTAATTGCTCTTGAAACTTTAAGGGTGTTTTACTCTTTGTGGTTATGTTTGATATATTTATGGTTCGATGTACTTTTATTGCTGAAGTTTCTTTGTTTATCATAGATTTCTTGCCTTGCAATTGTGCGGCAGCATCAACTGTAAATGTACCATGAGTGACGATTTCATCTCCTGTATTTATACCTTCTACTATTTCATAATGGTTACCTATTTTATTCCCTAAAGTAACTTCTCTCATTTCAAAAACAGGAGCACCGGGATCTTTTTTAAGATATATTACAGAACGATTACCAGTCCATAAAATAGCAGTTGAAGGAATACTTAATAGTTGTTTTTTATTGGTATTGACATCACTAATAGTACCTTCAATAAACATCCCAGGTTTAAATTGATGTGTTGTATTGTCCAAAACTGCTCTTACTGTTATTGTTCTTGTTTTAGTATTTAAGACAGGGTCTATAAATGATATTTTTGCATTAATAGTGGCATTTGGATTTGCATTTGTAGTAATTGATATAGATTGTCCTTCTTTAAGTCTGGTAATTTGTTTTTCATATACATCAAAATGTGCCCAAACTGTATTTAGGTTTGCCACCCTTAATAGAGGTTGCCCTTGCTTAACATAGTCACCCTGTTCTACTAGTTTTTCTGAAACCGTTCCAGAAACTGTGGCATAGACAGGAATATTCTCTTTTACCTTGCTTGATGTTTCGATGGCATTAATTTGACGTTCAGAAAGTTTCCATAGTTTTAGCTTATTGCGTACTGCTTTATATAATGCTGGTTGAGATGTTTTTAAAGAAGCAGCAGTTATCAATTCCTGTTGTGCTGCAAATAATTCTGGAGAATATACAGTTGCTAATAATTGACCTTTACGTACTTGATCTCCAGTGAAATTGATATTGAGACGTTCTATCCTTCCAGAAAAATAACTGACCTGTACTGTATTTGCTTCTTCATTTTCTACAATCTTACCAGACAGTTTTATGATGTTACCTTCAGCTTCATTATAACCAACAATAGACGTTTGAATATTGGCTAATGCCATTGCATTTTCTGTAAGTTGAAATTGATTTGCCAATAATCCCGAGTTTTCAGTATCAACAGGAATTAAATCCATTCCGCAAACAGGACAATCTCCTGATTCAGGTAACATAACCTGTGGATGCATAGCGCAAGTCCACATTTGATCGGTTTCCTTATTTTCACTATGGTCATGAACAGTATTTTGATCAGGAGAGTTTCCAAAAAGTAACCAGCCAAAAAATAATCCAGTGGCTAATATTCCTATATAAATTAAATAACGTTTCATCTGTTTATATGTATTGTTTTAGAAGTCAGATGAAATCTTAGACGATTAAAATAATCATTCATCTGACTGTCTAAAGATTTTTTTAATCGTGTCAATTTCATTTTAGTGTATGTTTATTAACATAGTGATAGCCATTACTATCATAATAGTATTTTCTATAAATGTAGCTTCGGTCATGGGTAGTTTTAGTGCAGTACCAAGACATGCACAACGAATTGATTTTTTATCAAGAAGCGTTTTTGTAACACCGATTGTGGTAATACTCAAAATAACAAGCGTACTGATTAAAGCAATTTGTATTTCGAAACGCATTAAAAATAGAATCCCCAGAGCGGTTTCGATAAATGGGTATATCCAACCATAGATGGGTAATCGTTTAGCTAATGGATCATACATACTAAAAGAGACAGGGAATCCTTTTAAATCTAGCATTTTAAAAAAGCTAAAAACAATGTAAAATAATCCCATAAAATCTAGCATCACCTCACTAATATTCCAGTTTTTATAATGTAACAAATTACTGGCTACAGTAATGTAAAAGAGAATTAGTAATAAAGGTTTTAGTTGCTGTATCTTACTTTTTTCTTTTACTGAAGTATTAGCGTCGTGTTTAGATTCGGAAATATTTTTAGATCCTTTTTCTGTAATCGTATATTTTTCTGGTAACCCTTCTCGTAAGATTGAAGTTGGGATATGCGTATCCATTGTCACTTTGGCTTCAGCTTTTTCCAGATTGATTGAAACTTCGGTTACTCCATCGACTTCTCTTAAATATTTATCAACAGAAGCTTTGCATCCGCCGCAGGTCATTCCTTGTATTATATATGTGTGTTCCATGTTTTTAATTGCTTAGGTAATTGATAATCGTTGTTGCAGTAAAATATGCTTTTACCGATACTATTTGATTCATTTGAAACTTTAGTTGTAATTCCTGAATATCCAGAATGTCATTAAAATCAATGGTTCCGGTTTCATAACTCTTTACCAATATTTCTTCCGCATCATTTGCTTGATTTAAGTTTTTTGTCTGAGTATCAAAACGTATTCTTGCTGTTTTTTGATCAGTAATTGCTTTATCCAAAGCAGTTTCTAATGTATTAAGTCGTTCTTGTTTTTGAATTTTTAATTCTTGCTGTCTTAATTGATTTTGTCTTGTTTTTGATTTGTGTTTTTGATTAAAAAGAGGAATAGATAATGATACCATGGGCATTATAATGTCTTTTCCATTATCACTAAAATTCATATTTGGTCGTTCTGAAACGGCTATATAATCGATACCGAATCCAATCATGGGGTTACTTTCCTTTTGATTCAATAATTCTGATTGCTCTACAGACTGGTATAGTTTATCATATTTGATTAACTCTGGATGCAATGCTAAAGCAGTAGAAGTAAGAATCACATTTTCTGAAGGAATCATTAATTCATTTACAACCTGAACTGGTATAGATTTATCTCTATTTAAAAGGATGTTGAATACGGTTTGTTCAGAAAGAAATTCTTGTTCTGATACAGCTAATACCTGTGATAATTCGTTCTGTCTAATCTGTAAGCGCAATACATCTACTGCCGAAGCTTTACCTATTTCTACAGCGGTGAGAGCCAATGTTTCATATGTTTTAAGTAATTCGATATTTTTAATGATCACTTTTTGTTGAGCAGTAATAGTATATAAATTATAATAGGATTGTGAGATAGCAACGATTAATTTTCTTTTGGCAATGACAATATCTTCATACTTAGCATCTGCAACGGCACTGGCATAATTTTCTCGTGCTGTTATAGAACCAAACCAAGGAATCATTTGTTTTACTGATACTTTTGCTTTTTGAGCTCCTGTTCTGGTTTCAGGTTCACTTACAAAATATCCAACACCAATTTCTGTATTGGGGATGGTACGAACTTCATTCGTTTTCTCTGTGGTAATTTGATATTGTAGTTCAAATTTTTGAATCTCAGGACTATTAGCTAATGCCTCTTCAATATAGGTTTCGAGTTGTTGTCCACTAGTGAAATGAAAAGTGAAAAGTGAACAACCGAAAGCAACCACTCTTATCGATAGAGAAGAGAATATGAGATTGCAAAAACCTGATATGTATTTTACTATTTTCATTTTGAAATACTTGATTTTGAAGTTTTGATACTACTCACTAACATTGCCACTAATTCTTTATTCTTTTGAAGAGATGTCTCATGTTGTTTTTTGTTAATGTAACCGGTATCTTTTAGCAGGTCTATCCAATACATAGATTCGTTTGCTTCTTTGAGGGAAATACCCATTTTGTGAATAAAATCGTTTTTACTTTGTGCAAATTTAGCTTCACGGATTAGAGTACCAATAGCTGTTCTGCTTCGTAATAATTTTTTGCTTAAAACATATTCCTTTTTTTCAGAAACTAAGAACTGAGATAACTTCACAATTAAGATTGCAAAGGCATAACTTTTATCTTTTAATATACTTTTACTCATAATTTCTGTTTTTTCATTTTCAACTTAACCTTTTTCATTTCTAACTTTCCGTTTTCTGAATCACTTCGACAAGCTCAGTGTGACAATACGTTTTTTAATACTTCTTATGTATTTCACTTTTCACTTTTAGTTTTTCATTTTTAGTTTTTCATTTTTCACTTTCACTTTTTCATTTTTCATTTTTCACTTTCACTTTTTCATTCTTCATTTTTCACTTTTAGTTTTTCATTTTTCACTTTTATCTCTTCCCTCCAGCAAAATAACACGGGTACTACAAAAAGTGTAATCAAGGCTATTAGCATGCCTCCAAAACTCGGTATCGCCATTGGAATCATAATATCACTACCTCGTCCGGTCGAAGTGAGAATAGGTAATAAGGCCAAAATTGTTGTAGCTGTGGTCATCAAACAAGGCCTGATACGTTTTTCTCCTGCTTCCATAATAGCAGCTCTAATTTCCAGTTTTGTTTTGGGTGTGTTTCTATCAAAAGTTTGTGTTAAATAGGTGGCCATGACCACTCCATCGTCTGTAGCAATACCAAATAGAGCAATAAAACCTACCCATACAGCAACACTTAGATTGATTGGATGCATTTGAAATAGATCTCTTAAATTCTGGCCAAAAACACTAAAATTCATGAACCAACCCTGACCATAAAGCCATATCATTAAAAACCCACCTGCAAATGCTACCGCAATTCCTGTAAATACGATTAATGAAGTCATAGCAGATCTAAATTGGAAGTATAGAATTAAAAAGATAATAAGCAATGCCAGAGGCACAACGATGGATAATGTTTTTTCTGCCCTTAATTGATTTTCATAGGTTCCGGTAAATTGATAATTGATTCCTTTTGGAACTGTTAGTTCCCCAGAATCAATCTTTTGCTGTAGTAATGCTTGTGCATTTTCTACCACACTAACTTCTGCAAAACCATCTAATTTATCAAACAATACATACCCTACTAAAAAGGTATCTTCACTTTTTATAACTTGCGGACCTTGCTCATAGCGTATTGTAACAAGTTCACTTAATGGTATTGGATTGCCTTTTTGAACCGGGATATAGATATTTTTGAGATCTGTAGGGGTCGCTCTTAATTCCCTGGGATAACGTACTCGTATACCATAACGTTCTCTCCCTTCAATAGTTTTGGTTAAAACCATTCCTCCAACAGCAACTTTTAATGTGTTTTGAACTTCATTAATAGAAATACCATAACGTGCGATTTTTTCTCTATCTATATCGATTAGTAGATAGGGTTTACCAACAATACGATCAGCAAAAACAGCTTCTTTTTTTACACCTTCAACTTGTTTTAGGATATGTTCTAATTGTAGGCCAAAAGCTTCAATTTCTTTTAAATCTTGCCCTTTTACTTTTATTCCCATAGGTGCTCTCATACCTGTTTGTAGCATGATCAAACGAGTTTCAATAGGTTGTAATTTTGGAGCAGAAGTTACTCCGGGTAACTGAGTCACCCTTACAATTTCATTCCAGATATCGTTTGGAGATTGAATTTGTGGTCTCCAATTACGAAAATATTCACCATCATGATCTGGAATCAATTTGTCTGCAGCTACAGGAAATGTTGTTGATGTAGTTGTGTTATTTTCTTCCGTATTTAGATTTGGATTTTTTATAAATCCGCCATTTTTTAATTCAAATAATCCATCATCATTTACCTTATATCGTTGTCTTTTTCCTTGGGAATTCAGCATATATTCTGATGTATACTGAATCATATTTTCATACATAGAAAGTGGAGCAGGGTCTAGAGCTGAAGTTGTACGTCCAGCTTTGCCGACTACTGTCTTAACCTCTGGAATACTAGCAACTGCCATATCTAATTGCTGAAGCACACGTTTGTTTTCTTGTACCCCAGAATGTGGCATTGATGTTGGCATTAATAAAAATGAACCTTCATTTAAAGAAGGCATAAATTCTTTCCCTGTATTTTTCATGATTAGAAACCCACATATAACGATGATAGATGGTATCGTAAGAAATACAATTTTGTTTGCTAATGCCCATTGAAGAATTCTGGTGTAATACTTCCTGAATAGTGTAAATGCACCTAATAGACCAAAGCATATTATACTTACAAAAATGAGATTCCAGAATATATTTTGGTCTACTCCTAAGGGTCTCCAATATGTTGCTAAGAGAAATATGATCGTTACTGCAGATATACATATAGTGATGAGATTACTTTGTTTTTCTGAGAGTTTATCGTTTAATTTTAAAAATGTGATGGCCCCAAATGCAATGAGTATGAGTCCCAACCAATACCCAGAAATGATGGCAAAAATCCCCAGTAGTATCAAGATACTGTTCAGGGTATACTGCACTGTCTTTTTGATGTATCTTTTTTTAAATAAAAAAGCGGCAAAAGGAGGTATCAAGAATAACGCTACAATTATAGATGAGGTAAGGGCGAAAGTTTTTGTAAATGCCAAAGGTCGAAACAGTTTACCTTCTGCACCGATCATAGTAAACACCGGAATAAAACTTATAATTGTTGTTAGTACTGCTGTTAAAATTGCTCCTGATACTTCTGTAGTTGCGTTATAAACAATAGTATTTATGGGAATCTTTTCACTTATTACTTTTCTCTTTTCATTCTCTTCGTCTACATGTCTTATGATATTTTCTGATAGGATCACTCCTACATCTACCATGGTGCCAATAGCAATTGCAATCCCCGATAAGGCTACAATATTAGCATCAACTCCAAAAAGCTTCATAGCAATAAATACTATCAAGACGGCTACAGGTAATAATCCAGATATTAGGACAGAAACTCGAAGATTAAAAATCATAACAATGATCACCAAAATGGTAATTAATATCTCTAAAGTTAATGCTTCATTGAGAGTACCTAACGTCTCTTGGATGAGTTCTGTTCTATCATAAAAAGGTACTATAGTAACTTGAGAAGTTCTACCGTCTTTTAATACTTTTGATGGTAATCCAGCACTTAATTCATTAATTTTCTGTTTTACATTAGTAATGACTTCTAAAGGATTTGCTCCATAACGAGCGACTACAACGGCACCAACAACTTCTGCTCCTTCTTTATCTAATATTCCTCTTCTGGTAGCTGGTCCCAAAGAAACTTTACCAATATCTTTAATTTTGATAGCTGTATATTCAGATGAGGTAACAACAGCATTTTCTATATCTGTAGTTGATTTTATATATCCTAAACCGCGAACTAAATATTCTGCCCGATTGATTTCTAATGTCTGTGCTCCAATATCGTTATTACTTTCTTTAACAGCTTTTACGACCTGATTCAATCCAATGTTGTATTGACGCATCAGCTCTGGATTAACATCCACTTGATATTCCTGTACATGTCCACCAATCGAAGAAACTTCTGAAACTCCGTTTGCAGAGGACAACCCATATTTGACATAATAGTCCTGGATACTACGTAGTTCTTGTAAATCCCAACCACCAGTTACATTTCCGTTTTCATCACGACCTTCGAGTGTGTACCAAAATATTTGACCTAATCCAGTGGCATCTGGCCCCAATGAAGGACGAACACCTTCTGGTAATAGGCTACTTGGGAGGGAATTCAGTTTTTCGAGGATTCGACTTCGACTCCAATAAAATTCTACGTCTTCCTCGAATATGATATAAATATTAGAAAAACCAAACATAGAAGAGCTGCGAATCGTTTTTACTCCAGGAATCCCAAGTAGAGAAGCAGTTAATGGATAGGTTATTTGATTTTCAATATCTTGCGGTGAACGACCATCCCATTTTGTAAATACAATTTGTTGATTTTCTCCGATATCTGGTATAGCATCTACCGCTACGGGATTATTTGGCAAGAAATTCAAATTAGTATTAAAGGGTGAGTTTATACTTCCCCAACCTATAAAAAGAAGGAGTAGTACTACTGCTACTAGCTTATTTTCTATTAAAAACTTGATGCTTTTATTCAGCATTTATTTAGATATTAAACAATTAGACAAGGGTGTTGAAAACACCGAATACAAATGAGTGATCCTAATGGAAAAAATCCATTAGATGCTGTAGTCTATTGTTTGAAAATCAAATTAAATATACTTCGTCAAGTTGCTGGATGTTCCTGACGACCAGTGGAGGAGAATATTCCCTAAATGGAACGATATGTTCTTCTAAACCTTCAAAAAGATTAATGTAGGCATTATAAAAAGATGCGACAAAAATGTATTGTTCCAAAGTGAACTTATCATAAGAGATTTTAAGTTCATCCTGTCCTTCAAAATTTAGGTGTTTATCAGAACAGCAATTTTTTTTTGTCATGGCACAGGTAGTAGTTGTTTTTGATTTCTGTATTTCCATTCCGCAAGTTTTTGCTTCTTTGAAAAGTGCCACATCTACCAAAGTTTTCCCACAATAATGCATATCTACCGTAAATGATAGTGTAGAAAATAACACTACAAATACTAATATACATGCTGTTATGTTGTGAAATACTTTTTTCATCTTATATACAAAACTACAAAAAATTAAAATAAGAGATTTTTCTTTTATAAAAGTTTAATGCATAATACATCATATATCAAATATAATAGAACCCGTTGTGCATTATGATTTTTTTGATTCTAAACCCGTCAATTCGAATGCTTCGATACAATTTTTCTTCGTTTCATTATGAAATCAAACTGACGTTTTTTAAATTTTTAGATCTGCAAAATGCACAAGGGGTTTATAAAGTATAATTTTTGATTAGGAATTGCTCTTTAAACCCAAGTTTTAAATATACATTTTTCCCCATACGGGATGCTTGCAGGGTCATAATATCACTTCCATCATTGATTGCCATATTGATTAAATGTTTCATGATTTCAGATGCAAAACCTTTCTTTCTCATTTCAGGAATAACTCCCACACCATGAATTCCGATTGTTTTTTCTGTCTGAAATGCTATTGCTGTTCCTATAGGTTGATTTTGATAATATGCTAAGTAATAATTAATGCTTTTCTCGGTACTAGTGATTATTTTTTTAGGAATATGATACCCAAATGCTCTGGGGTAAAGTGCTGCCCATAATTCTGCTTCTGATTCATTCGAAATATGAATCATGGTTAAATTTTCAGAGACATTAAAGGTATTTTCTAATTTTAGGAACATCGCTACCTGCTCAAATTTTAATTCGAAATCATTTTTTTCTAAGAGTTTATACGAATTGTTAGTATCAATATTAAAATATGGAATGGTAAGAGGAGACGATAATGTCGATAATTTCTTTTTTGCTTTATGAATAGTGCCTTCGTCTATTGGTTGATTGAACCACAATCTGTTTGGCCAATCAGAATCTTTGATCACACAATATTCAAAAACCGAGTTTTTAACGTAAGAATCCAAAGGTACACTAGCCGTTTTCCAGAGAGAAGTAAGATTATTAATATTCTGTATTATATGTTGATTTTTCATGAATTTATTTTAAATTAATTAATATGATTCCTACAATCATTGAAGCAGCTCCAAGTATTTTTTTTATAGTCATAGGCTCGGTTGGTAAGTTTAACCATCCAAAGTGACCAGCGAGTATAGAAAAGGTTAATTGTCCAAACAAACCAAGAGAAATCATAGTAGATATTCCTAATTTTGGAATAGTATAGTAGTATAAACTAACGCCTACTACGCTAAATAACCCACCAGAAAACCAAAGATAGGGAGGAACCTCTTTAATGTCTGTCCAATTAGGAATATCCTTAACCGTTACCAAAATAAAAGTAATAGCAAAAATGGTACTGCAGAAAAATGCAACTACAGAAGCGAGCAATGGATTTTTAAGGAGAACGCCTAAGTGGGCATTGAGTCCCCCTTGTGCAGCTAAAAATAAACCGCCAATAAATGCTATAATAGATAATATAAATTGATTCATAGTGTTTCGAATATATGATCCATAGGTTTACGTATTTTTTTTAAATATTGCGATTTGTCTTCGCTAGATCTATACCCAATAGTTGCAATAACTGCAGCATTGAGGTTTCTATTTTTTAATCCTAATATTTGATTGTATTTATCATTTTCAAAACCTTCCATAGGACAGGCGTCTATTTTTAATTCTGCACAAGCATTTAGTAAGTTACCCAATGCAAGGTAGGTCTGTCTGATGGTCCAATTATGAAGTTCAACTTTGGATTTTTCGTTAATTTTTTGTTTCATAAAATCTCCATAACCTTGCAAACTATCAATATTAATTTGTCTGATTTTTGCTGTTAGTTGTAAATAGTCATCAATATGTTTATGTTGTACTTGAGTATAATTACAAAAAACAACGAGTTGAGAAGCATCTGTAATTTGGGATTGTCCCCAAGAAGCAGATTTTAGCTGATGTCTGATTTCAGGATCCTCTATGATGAGTACCTTATACAACTGAAGTCCATAGGAAGAAGTGGATAGTTGAATGGTTTCTTTTATTTTTTCGAGATCTTCGGAAGTAATTTTTTTAGAAGTATCGAACAGCTTTGTGGCATAACGCCATTTTGAGTTTTTTAATAAATGCATATCGTTTTTTTTAAGTTTAAAGCAAAAATAAACTCAAGGAATAAGGCATGCATTTACATATGTTGATTCAGAGGTTTTTCTTTAAACTTTTTCTTATTCTACTTAATTGTGTAGGAGTAATTCCTAAATGTGAAGCAATATGCAGTTGAGGTATTCTTTGATTAATGTCTGGGTGTAACATAATAAGTTTATTATACCTTTCTGTAGCATTTTGCATTACTAACGAAATTTCTCTTTCTTCTTTTTCAATAACCCAATTTTTTTCGAGATATGCGATATAAAAACTTTTTAGGTCATCATTTTCATTAATTACCATTCTATAGTTTGTATAATTTATGTTGATGAGGATAGTATCTTCCAAAGCTTCCAAGGTAAAATTAGAAGGAGTTTTTTGAAGAAGTGAAACTTTGGAACCAGCAAGATCATGTTCGAGAAAAATATTTTTATTGTAAATATTGCCTTCAGAATCACTGAAATAAGCCCTTAAAGCTCCTTTGCAAACAAAATGAATATTTCTTGCCACCTGTCCGTTTGTTAATAAAACATCATCTTTTTTCAGCTTTTGAAATGTAATTAGCGCCTCAATTTGTAACCAGGATTTCTGACTAATAGGAGCATAAGTTTCAAATTTTGATTTTAGGTCATTAATATATTTCTCTTCATCCATTATCGTTTTCATTTTTAAGTTTTGTATCCGACTATTGCTATGCAAAAATAAAGGTATATCCATTATTTTTTGTAGTGTTTTGTCTCTTTTACCAAGTGCATTGAACTTATTTAGGGTTTTTTGGCGGGCTAAAAAATTAGCTTTTGTACCCGTTTTTTGTCTTTTTATAGTTCTAGTTGTGTGATTTAAAAGGTTGCAAATGATATCATTAACAAGTGATAAGATAGTGTTGGTAGAATACTAATTTAGAGAAGCTTATAGGCTCACGTCATTTTTTATCCGATTTACGTCATTTAATTATTTATCTGGAGTACTAGTGTTGTATTCATCTTATTTAGACTAAATAAAAATAAATATGTTGTCGGAAACCCAATTCACTCTAAAACCTGACCTGGCGGTTGATTATCTTTTTGATGCTCATTCTAAATATGAGTACGAAACCCATATAGAAAAAGCAGTACAGTACATAAAAAACTTTTTGGACAATACTTCTTTTTATAGCGGAGCATCTGTAGAAGAATTGAGGTCTCACAAAAGAAGTATTACTGTAAATTCTCAAGAAAATATAACGTTGGATGATGCATTATTAGAAATTAAAGATGTATTTCTTGATCATGCGATCTCGTTTCATCATCCACATTATGTAGCACATCTCAATTGCCCTGTATTGCTCCCAGCATTGGTAGGCGATCTTATAGCTTCATCTGTTAATACTGCTATCGAAACCTGGGATCAAAGTACTTCTGCAACATTGATCGAACAAGAAATAATTCGTTGGATCTGTAGTAAGCTGAATTTCCCTATACAATCTGATGGTGTCTTTACTAGTGGAGGAACACAGTCAAATTTCGAAGCACTTTTGATGGCTCGGGATCATCATGCATTTACACATTACGGAATAAACCTGAAAGAGATATCATGTTATTGAAGCTATTTTGTATGAAGCTTCAAACATTTCTGAAATTATTATTTTGGGATGGATGGTTGCCGTTAGTATACTTTTGATTTTGTTACTTGATAAATGGAGAAAAATTACAAAGTGATATGTCAAATCACCTTAATATTATGGTTTTATACTGATCAGTAGTTATAATTTCGATAGAAATTATTATCTTTTTGGTAAATGAAAACCAGAACAGGATATTCAGGGAAACCGTTATATCAAAAATTAGGAATCAAAGAAGACCATAAAGTTCTTTTTTATGACGAGCCAGAAGAGTATTATCAATGGCTTGAAATACCATTTAAAGTTACAAAAGTATCAAAAGAAGATTTTGCTGATATGATTCACATTTTTGTTAAGGATAAAGAAAAACTTCGAGCATATCTTACAAATGGTATTTCACAAATACAACAAAATGGTATGATCTGGGTATCATGGCCTAAAAAAGCTTCAAAAGTAGTGACGAATATCACAGAAGATTCCATAAGAGAAATTGCATTACCTTTGGGATTTGTTGATGTAAAAGTATGCAGTGTAAGTGATATATGGTCGGGCTTAAAGGTCGTTATAAGAAAAGAAAATAGGAAGTGATTCTTTGGGTAGAGAATGATATAACTTCATGTATAGTATCCACCAAACTATAAGAGTGATAAATGTGATGCCCTTATGGGGCTAATCTGAAATCCGCAGCCATTATTTTAACGTTGGCTTTTACTCTTTCTCCCTTTTTATTTGAGTGTTTTTAAACTAGAAAAAGTATAAGTTCTGGTTTTAGAATTTAAAATAAACAGCGTAGCTCTCTTTTATATATATAAAAATCAAGATGGATTAGCTTTATAATCGATTTGGTTATCATTGTATACAGAAAAATTACCTGTGTAGACGATCCAGAATTTCCATTACCTCATTTTTTTTACGAACGGATACAGGTATATTTTCTCCATTTTTCAACAAGAGATATCCTCCATCAGTTTTTATAAAAGCACTAATACACTGAAGATTAACTAGATGACTTTGGTGTACTCTCAGGAAATGATAGTTTTTAAGCATATCGGCAAAGTACTTTAATGTTTTAGTTACAAATATTTTTTGCTCATCTTTAAGATAGAAGATTGTATTATTACTATCAGACTCACAGCGAATAATATCATCCAAATTTACAATAATGATTTTATCCAGAGTATGTAATGATATTTTATCGGGTTTTTGCTCTGGTGCAGATAAAGTATCTTTAAGAATATTAAGACTTTCTTTATTGGGTTGAATTTGCTCTTTGGCTCTTGCGATAGCTTGAGCCAATTCTTCATTTGAATATGGTTTTAACACATAATCTATGGCTGCAAATTTGAATGCTCGAATAGCAAATTCATCACTGGCAGTGACAAAAATAATTTTTGATTTCAGGTCAGGAAATATTTCTAATATATCAAAACCTGTACCATCACCAAGCATAATATCCAAAAAGAGAATATCTGGTTGTGTATTGCGCAATGATTTGGCAGCTGCTACAACGCTTTGCGCTGTGTCAATGATTTTGATTTCGGGGTGATTAACTTCAAGATCACTTTTCAAAAGTTGAAGTGCATCTATCATGTCTTCTACGATAATGGCTGTAAGCATAATGGTTTTAATAGTCGGTTTGTAAAGGTATTTTAAAAGTAATCTCGGTTCCAGTTACAGAATTTCCGTTTTGCATAATTTCTCTTATATGTAAAGAATCTTTTCCAGAAATAGATTCGAGTCGTTCTCTGGTTACTGTTAAGGCCATTGATTGATGATCTGTTTTAGTTTTTGCTTTTTGCGATTGAAAAATACCTTGTCCATTATCCAGTATGGTACAATGTAAAAATTCTTCAGAAGTATGAAACTGCACTTTTAATTCTCCATCTCTACTACCTTTTAATATACCATGTCTAACAGCATTTTCTACAAAAGGTTGAATCAACATAGGCGGAATTAAAATTTCTTCTGGGTCTAAATCAGAATTAATTAAAATATCATATGTAAAAGGTTTACTAGCCATTAACTTTTCTATTTCTACATAATGCTTAAGTGTATGTATTTCCTGATCTAAAGTAATATAATCTTTTCTCGAATTATATAAGGTTTCCCTTAATAAAGTAGCAAATGTATTGATGGTATTATTCATACGACTGGGATTGCTGGTTCCCATTGCTTTTATACCATTAAGTACATTAAATATAAAATGAGGGTTCATTTGTAATCGTAATGCTTTTTGTTCTAAAGACAATAGATGATTTTTCATTTCTAAGCGATCACGTTCTTCTTTGTTTTTTTGTTTGACCCGCCGAACATAAGATAAAGCATAACCACCTATGAATAAGATAATTATTGCTAAAACGGCTAATTGAAACCAACCTTTTTCATAAATAGGGCTATCAATAAAAAACTGAAAGGCAATAGGCTCACTTTCTTCCCATCGATAATTTCTGGATTGTGCTGTAAAAGCGTGCGAACCATAGGCTAATCCAGCAAGGTTTTGTCTGTGATCAGATGACCACGGACTCCATTCAGAATTATTTAATTTCCAGCGATATTCAACATCATTAGGATGATCAAGATCAATTGTTTTATAACTAAAAGATAATTCTGTCTGATTTGGAGTGAGTTTTAAAATATTGTTACTATTGGCCCAAGCACTCAACCGAATAGAATCCACACTACGGTAAGCCACTTCTACTTCTTCAAAATATAAACTTGGTTTGATAGTCGCTTTAGTAGTTCCGGTAGGTTGGTATTTGGTTAACCCATATATTGCTCCAAACCATAAGTTTCCTTTTTTATCTTTTGTAACAGCATTAAGACAGGTTTCTATGCCTAAAAAGCCATCATTTCTACCAAAATGAAAGATATCTACAATATCATTTGATTGATTTAACTCTATTCTGTCTACTCCACGTTCGCTACCAGCCCAGAGATTGTCTTTATCATCAAATATAATTTGATAAATATTGTCAGAATATGGTTTTTTTCTACCCTTTAGCTTTTTGAATGCAATATCACCATCCAAATCAGACCACCATATGCCTCTTCCGGCGGTACCTATGTAAAGTATATTTTTATGAAAAAGGATTGAACTTATGGCGGTTGTTTGTTTTAAAACATTACCTAGATGAGTAACTTTATTCTTTTTGATATATCCCAGATGTCCATTCTGAGTGGCATACCAGATTTTACCCGTCGAATCTTGTTTCATATCTCTAATATGAAGATCCTTAATGCCATTTTTTTCCGAAAATTTCTTTAATGATAGAACACGTTCTCTTTTTTTGTCATAAATAAATCGACATATACCAGCCGAATACGTTGCTACCCATACTGTATTGCCAGTTACTTCGATAGCTCTTATCCAATCCGATGGTAACCTTTTGTCGGTATCAATAACATGGTTTTTGATAACTGTTTTTGGAATCGTATCGGTAGTTATAATTGGGTTTTTTCCAGCTACTATATTTTGTATTGTATCTGTAAAAATACTATCAACTTGGGTTATTTCTTTAAAAAGAATTCCTTTACCCTCAGTACCAGCCCAAATATTGCCAGATGCATCACTTGTTATTGTTTTGATCTTTACTTCTGATAATTGTTCTTCCTGAGGAATATGATGAATTCCTAAAGAGTCGATTTGCACTAACCCTACTTCTGAATTGGAAGCCCAGATACCATTTTTTGAATTATGAACAGCGTATACACGATTTCCTTTTAATCCTGTGTTTTTATCATAGTGAACGAAGTTATTTTGAAAATACTTATAAAACCCCCCACCAGAAGTTGCTATCCAAATATTGGATTGACGATCTAAAATGCTTTTTCTTGTATGCGATACAGCTAAACCATTTTTTCTATTGATTTTCTTTTTTTCTTTATGTTTTTCGGGATCTATTATTGTAATTCCGTCATTGTCTGTAGAAAACCATAACTCGTCATCATTATGTAAAGAAATATTGGTTACTCGCACTGGTTTTTGAATCCAATGATTTCCATAAGTCCTTGCATTTGTATTGAGCACTAAAACCCCTTGATTAAAAGCTGCGGCAAAAACTTTGTTGTTATGAAAAATAGCTGCAGTAAAATCATAAGCACTATGCCGCTCCATGATATTAGCATTTTGTTTTATATCATTTAATTTCCAAAGA
The DNA here is from genome assembly GCA_947498785.1 of uncultured Aquimarina sp. GTDB lineage: Bacteria > Bacteroidota > Bacteroidia > Flavobacteriales > Flavobacteriaceae > Aquimarina. The sequence goes on from CANMLS010000036.1 coordinate 16,727, forward strand.
CCTTTTTCTGTAGCAACCCAAAATAATTTACCATCAAATACAATATCATTGATAATACTGGTATTGATTTTAGTATTAAGGTTTATTTTAATTAGTCCTAGGTTTTTACGATATTCATAAATTCCAATATTAGTAGCTAGGTAGGCTTTACCTTTAATTAGACATATTTTGTTAATACGAGGTCCTTCGAGGTTAGTAAATCTGTTTTTTGTTTTGATACTTAGCCCATTTTTTGTACCAATAAAAAGACTATCGTTTACAAAAGCGAGAGAATGAATATAATTAGATTGTAAACCATCATTTTCATTCCAGATTTTAAATTCATGACCGTTAAATCTACAAAGACCACCTCCTTGTGTTCCTAACCAAAGGTATCCAATCTCATCTTGTATAATATCATATACTTGTGATTGAGATAGTCCATCTTCTAGAGTATATGCTCTAAGTTGATTGTTTTGTGCAGATAATGAACTGATAAAATTAAATATCAGAAAATAGATAAAGTAGGTAAATGAATGATTTGTGTTCACAAAAGATTGATCTGGTTAACAGCAAATATAATCAAACTGTTTTTTTGGTCTATGGTGTACTTAATTTAAATGTAAAAAAACCGACGCCACCTTTTAAAGTGGGTCGGTATAATAAACAAAAGTTTCCCCCTTTTTGCTTATCAGATTGAGATTGTTTATCAGAATTTAATTAATACCCGGTAATAGCAGTTGTCTTTGAATCTTGAACAACACCATCGTTCCAGGCAAAGCTTTGTTTTAGGTTTACGTATTTAATATCTTTTACTGTTTCTTTATAAAATGTTTGTGTTGCTAGTATATTACCTTTAATCCCATATTCTTGATTAGGAAATATATACTGAAAATCTGTGTCTGAATTTTCACAGTATATGTTTCTAATTTCGGGAAGAGCTACAATGGTATTATTTTCTTTAATCATGTAATAGTATGCTTCTACATGTGCACAACAACCTAGGTATTCAATTTCCATCTTAATCACCTCAGAGACCCCTTCTAGTCCAGGGTCCTCTAAGGTGCTTATAAAAACACCCTCAAAAAGTTCTGTATCCTCTATTGTAAGGGTAGATATTTTTTGTGAATCATCTTCCGAACGAACCAAATTAATAACATATGGGGATTGTTCTTGATCAGGATTCGTAATTTTAGTAGTTACCAAAAAATTTTGGGTTTCTGCAAAGTCATACTGAGCGTTAACAAATTGAAAACTTTGAAATAGAATAATGATTATGGCAAAATTTTTCATGACAGCTTATTTTGAGGGTTAGCTATTTGATGATAAAAGTAGTTCCATATATTCATTTAAAAGATATGGTTTTAGTATTCGTAACGATCTATTTAGAATTCGTTTTTATATACATAAATTATTATTTAACCATAAATCTTTGCCTCAAGTAGCTTATAATTTTTTTAGGGTGTTGTTGGGTTATTTATTACAGAATAATATACTAAAAGAACGAGTTTTAAAGTTACTTTTATAGACTGCTTTTTAAAAGCTATTAGACAAGGTAGACACATAAATGAAATGACCTCTTTCTAGGATCTGATTATCATAGGCTTTCTTTACTTTAATAGAGATAGTGATGGTTTATTGATGTCAATAGATAGTATTGTGTTAGGCTTTTCAGCTATTAATAGATATAGAATCAAATGAAGTAAAAAACCGTTTTATAGTAAATTGAGAACGGTTTAAATCACTTCGATAATATTATATAATTCACCATATTACTAAAATACATATATGAAAACAATACAGTATCGCTCAAGAGGACAGGATGTCCATTATCTAGAGGAGATTTTAACAAATTTAGGATATAAAATATTTGTGTCTAATTTTTTTGGAAGAGACACAGATCTGGCAGTAAAGGATTTTCAAAACAAAAATAACCTTGTCGTAGATGGAATTGTAGGTCTCAAAACTTGGTCTAAACTCATAGAATTAAAAAATGACCTAGTAGCATTTAATGATAAATTTTTATCTGAAAAAGATGTAAAAGATTTTGCTAATGAGTTTGGGTTAGAGCTGGCTATAGTAAAAGCAGTTAATGAAATAGAAAGTAATGGAAAAGGATTTTTGGTAGATGGAAAACCGAGAATTTTATTTGAAGGGCACGTTTTCTGGAGACAGTTAGAACGTAATGGAGTAAATCCGCTTCAATATGTTTCAGATAAAAATGAGGATGTATTGTATAAGAAATGGACTAAAGTATATTATAAAAGAGGGCAGGGAGAGTATAATCGTCTCAAAAAAGCAGCAAACATATCTGATATTCCTGTTTTTTATGAAGCAGCATATAGTTCTGCTTCATGGGGGGCTTTTCAAATTATGGGATTTCATTATAAAAACTTAGGGTATTCGTCTATAAATCAATTTGTTTCTAAAATGAACGAGCATGAAAGAGAACATCTTAAAGCATTTGGAAAGTTTATTGAAATAACCTCTTTTAAAGGAGAAAAACTTATAGATTGGATTAAAGAAAAAGACTGGGCGAAGTTTGCAGAGGGATATAATGGATCAGGATACAAGAAGAATAAATATGATGCCAAATTAAAAAAAGCTTATTTAAAATATAGTAGCGGCAAGTAGAGTTTACAACTTTAAAAGTTATAAAAATATAACAGTTTTTATATTTTTGCTTGTATGATTAATAACTTCGAAAACGAATTTTTTGGAATCGGTATTCAAAATGGAAAAACACCAGAAAACCTTGGTGTACTATGGCGTTCTGCGCAGAATATGGGAGCGAGTTTTATTTTTACCATTGGTAATCGATATGCAAAACAAGCTTGTGATACTCATAATGCGGTAAAATCGATGCCTTATTTTCATTATGATACTTTTGATGCTTTTTATCATCATTTACCCAAAGGAGCAATGTTGGTTGGGGTAGAGCTTACAGAAAATGCAGAATCCTTAGAAATGTTTGCACACCCTAAACGTTGTGTCTATCTTTTGGGAGCAGAAGATCATGGTTTATCAAAAAAAGCTATTGAAAAATCAAAATTTCTTATAAAATTTAAATCAGAATTGAGCTTAAATGTTGCTGTAGCTGGAAGTATAGTTATGTATGATCGAGGAATTGATAAACCGAGATTTATAAGGAATTCAGAATGAATTTTGATATAAGAATGATTTGTTGGATATGAAATACACTTTTTGTTATTACCTTTAATATTTATGTTTAAAATATTAGAAAACCTTGTTTCAGATTTTAGTCTATGGGTTTGGGATTGGCCTTTGTTAATTCTTCTTATAGGTGGTGGTTTGTTTTTTTTAATCTATTCTCGTTTTACACCTTTTTTTTATTTTAAACATGCAATTCAGGTATTAAGTGGTAAATATGATGATGAAAAAGATCCAGGTCAATTAAGTCATTTCCAAGCATTATCTTCTGCGATAGCGGCAACTGTTGGTATGGGGAATATTAGCGGAGTGGCAATAGCAATAGTTGCTGGAGGTCCTGGGGCTATCTTTTGGATGTGGATTAGCGCTTTGATTGGCATGGCTACCAAATTTTATACCTGTTCACTAGCAGTAATGTACCGATTACAAGATGATGATGGTAATTTGCTTAGTGGTCCTATGTATATAATTACTAAAGGACTAGGTCGGCAATGGAGACCACTTGCAGTAATATTTGCATTAGCAGGCTTAGTAGGAACATTACCAGCATTTACAGCAAATCAACTAACGCAAACATTGGTAGACGTGTTGGATTGGAATGATAGTTATAAATGGTACATAGGGTTTGTTTTAGCGGGAATTGCATCCCTTGTTATCCTTGGCGGAATTAAGAGGATTGGTCATGTTGCCAGTAAGTTAGTCCCTTTTATGGTTGTATTGTATTTTATTACCGTGATTACTATTTTGATTATTCAAATAGAGAAAGTACCAGAAATGTTTACATTAATCTTTTCTGATGCATTTTCAGGAAATGCTGTAGCAGGCGGCACTCTGGGGTACTTAATCAAAACAGGAGTAAAAAGAGCAGCTTTTTCTAATGAAGCAGGGATAGGAACTGCTCCAATGATGCACGGTACAGCAAAAACGAATGAACCAATTAGAGAAGGTTTGGTGGCAATGATTGGTCCTGCAATAGATACATTGTTGGTATGCACGCTAACGGCTCTGGCGATACTTTCCACTGGGGTATGGCAAAATACAAGTGATAACGGAATTTCATTAACCTTAAAAGCTTTTAATACTGTATTGCCTTATGGTATAGGTGATATTGTAGTGATTATTATGGTCTTGGTATTTGCATTATCTACATTATTCTCCTATTCGTATTACGGGACAACATGTTTAGGGTTTTTGACCAAACCTAAATATGGAAAATATTATAATTATATATATATATTATCTATTGTAATTGCAGCTGTGGTGAAGATAGAATTTGCAATTAACCTTATTGATAGTGCTTTTGCAATTATGGCTATTCCTACAGTTATCTCTGGTTTGTTATTAGCACCAAGAGTGAATGAAATGGCAAAAACATATTTCCAAAAACTAAAAAATAAGTCTATATAAACCTAAAAAACTAAGATTTTATTTGCGTACTATAAATTCACTTCTTCTATTCTCTTGATGTTCTTCTTCAGTACACGGTACGTTATTCGTACAATTGTTAATTAATTTTCTTTCCCCATAAGCTTTTCCTCGTATACGTCTCCAGTAAATTTCGCCTTTTTCTATAATATATTTTACTGTGGTTCTCATTCTTTTTACACTTAGTCTCTTATTATACCAGTAACTAGATCTACTATCGGTGTGTGATCTAACTTCTATTTTTAATTGAGGATATTTATTCATTGCGGAAATAATTTTTTGCAATTCGACCTCTGCTTCTGGTTGAATTGATGAGTCATCAAGGCTAAAATAAATTGGTTGAAGTTGTAAAACCTTAGATAAATCGTCTCCTGTTTTTATTTCTACAGAAGTGAGCAATATTTCTGTAGCTTTTATTGGATCAAGAGGTATTGAAATATTATGGGTGTCTTCAAAAACATTTGTAGTTTTTAGAGCTATATCATGCGAGACAAACTCATCTAATGAAGCTGATATAATATATTCTGTATTACAAAGTATATCAAAAGCATAACCACCTTGATCGTTTGATACAGTTTGAGTAATGAAAATCCCATTGGTATCTGTTAAAGTAATTTTTACATTTGATAAACTTTCATTAGTACTACTGTTTGTGATATTTCCTTTTACATATTGTTTACAAGAAGTAATTAATTCTTCGGTTTGTTTAAAACTATAAATATCATCATTCCCTTTACCTCCTTTTCGATTACTGGCAAAATAACCTATCCGTGTATCCTCATTAAGTGCAAAACTAAAATCATCTTTTGAACTATTTACAGGTTTGCCTATGTTATAAGCAGTATTATAAATAGATTTTTCTGGGACAGATACAAAAATATCCAGTCCTCCTAGACCTACATGTCCATCGCTGGAGAAGTATAGTCTTCCACTATTACTGATGTATGGGAAAGTTTCTCTACCTTCAGTATTGATACCTTCTCCAAGATTTTCTGGCGTGCCAAATTTTCCATTATCAAGTATATCTACGACAAATAAATCAGATTTTCCTAAAGAACCTGGCATATCACTGGCAAAATAAAGTTTATTTTCATCATGGTTTAGTGAGGGATGAGACACAGAATATTCATCACTACAAAAAGGTAATTCTTCTATATTTACCCATTTTCCGTCTTTTAAAGAAGCTTTATAAAGTTTTAGTAAAACAACTCCTTTTTTATTAGTTCTTATTTTGTTGTCGATATAGTTATTACGGGTAAAATAAACAGTTTTTCCATCTTTACTAAAGCTAGTTGAAGATTCATGAAATTTGGTATTAATTTTACCGGGAAGTTTTTTGATACCTTCAAGGCTGATTTGATCATCTTTTATTGTTGAAGAAAATAAATCCAAAAAAGGCATCTCGTTCCACTCGTGTAATTCTGAATCATTTGTCTTTTTATTTCTGGAAGAAGCAAAAACAATTTGATTTTGATTGTTAAAGCTTGGAGCATATTCAGAATTTTGAGAGTTTATGTCAAGAGAGAATATATCGTATTTTCCAGATTGCATTTCGATAAAATCCAAATAATTTCTCTTGTTTATAAATGATCTTGCTCGTTTATCGTTACCTGTCAATGTGTTAAGCTTGTCCATTACTTTGTCGGCTTCGTCATAAAACTCAATACTTTTTAAACTTTGAGCATACCTAAAAAGGTATTCTGCATCCAAGTCATTAGGGTATTCCTGAGTCAATTTTTTATACCATTTAACAGAGCTTTCTAGATCTCCAGTAAGATAATATGAATCGGCTAATTTTCTGTAAAGATTTTGTGATGAATATCCTCGTTGTGCAACATCCAAATAAATTGCGCGGGCATCTATATATGCAAAAGCTTTGAAATTTTTATTTGCTTTGGCAAGAAGTTTATCTTGACCTTGAGCGTTAAGAGTTATGGATACTAAAATTATGATAATATAAGATCTTGCTACTACTCTTTTTGTAAAAACTTGTAAAGAAATTAACTGATGTACTTTCAAATTGTCCCGATTTTTGATGCTAAAAAATGTTTCCACGGGGTTTTTGAAAACATAATAGAACTAAATTTAGGAAAAAAAATAATTAAAAAGTTAATTCATTGAAAATATTTACTAACCATTTTTTTGAAAACAGATGTTAACAAAAAAGAGATAGATTCAATTATCTTTTGATCAATTACTTTCTTGTTGAATATTCATCTACCTTTGCCCAAAAATTAATACTATGACTCATAAAGCAGGTTTTGTAAATATCATAGGTAATCCTAATGTAGGTAAATCTACATTGATGAATGCTTTTATTGGTGAAAAACTTTCGATTATTACTTCCAAAGCGCAAACTACAAGACACAGGATTTTGGGTATTGTTAATGGAGATGATTTTCAGGTTATCTTATCAGATACTCCTGGGATTATTAAACCGGCATATGAGTTACAAGAATCAATGATGGGGTTTGTTAAATCTGCTTTTGAAGATGCAGATGTGATTATCTATATGATAGAAATAGGTGAAAAAGAACTTAAAGACGAAACTTTTTTTAATAAAATTAAAAATGCTAAAATCCCTGTAATTTTATTATTAAATAAAATCGATCAATCTAATCAACAGCAATTAGAGGAACAAGTTCAATTTTGGGCAGAAAAAGTGCCTAATGCAGAGTTGTATCCAATATCAGCGTTAGAGAATTTTAATGTAAGAGAAGTTTTTGATCGCATTGTAGAACTATTACCAGTATCTCCAGCTTTTTATCCAAAAGATCAATTAACCGATAAACCAGAACGATTTTTTGTAAATGAAGCTATTCGAGAGAAAATTTTACTTCATTATAAAAAGGAAATACCTTATGCTGTAGAAATAGAAACAGAAGAGTTTCTTGAAGAAGAAAATATCATTAGAATCCGATCAGTAATTATGGTAGAACGTGATTCTCAAAAAGGAATTATAATCGGTCATAAAGGATCAGCTCTGAAAAAAGTTGGGACAGAAGCTCGCAAAGAACTCGAGAAATTTTTTGAAAAAAAAATACATATAGAACTGTATGTAAAAATTAATAAAAATTGGCGTAGTAACGACCGACAATTAAAGCGTTTTGGATATAATCAATAGCCCTGTGCTTATACTGTTTTACTATTACGAAACATGTAATCAAATGTAGATGGATTATTTGTGAAAATTGTAATGCTTTTGTGATAAACCTGTAGTTTGTGTAGTAAATTTTACCTTTTATCGGTTTTATCAATTTTCTTGTGGGTTTTTAATGCTTTATATTTATTTTCGCCTTCCAAATTTAATGTAAAAAACGCCCCAAGCTATGCATACATTTTACTTCTTCAGACACAAAACTATAGTACAAATTAGTAAAGATTTATTCTGGTAATATTAGCAAATAGTTTTGATAAAAAATTTTTATCAAAAACATATTTAGTTCTGTGTTATTAGCATAAAGTCATACTTGAATAACCTGTTTTTTTTGAATTTCATAAAAATCAATCTTTAAAACCATCAAAATGCTCAACAGTTTTAGAAAAAAAATAACCAAAATCACGCTATTCTCTTTTGTATTAGTATATGTTTCTATGATCTCTTCGGGATTTATAGAACCAGACAATAAAAATAGTACTGAAGAAAAGATCACTACAGTTAATAATTGTGATAATCCATTAAGTAATACCTTAGAATATAATGCATTTGTGAGATACGAAACCTATCTCAAAAATGGAGATACAGAAGGTCCTATTGCAATGGGTGGAGACCTCACAATGAAAGGAATAATAACCGTTGCAGCTCATACAGCAGGAATTAACTACTTCAATGGAGATAGTGAGGCTTCTTCTTTGGTAGTTGAAGGTAAAATCATTTACGATTCTGGAGGGGGAATACATCTTAATAAAGGATTTGTGAAAATTGGAGATATTAATGGGTCTTCGGTTTATGATAGAGATCTTAATAATGCCTCTGTAAATACAAGATTAACGTCAGGAGACTACAAAGCAATTCCAAGAGTACAGGTACAAAGAAAGCAATCAGAAAATACTGTTGTTCATGGTGGTTTAATAGATTTTGAAACTACATTTGCAGAGTTAAAATCTACATCTTTAGAATTTAGCCTTCTAGAAGCTACCTTAGAAGTGGATCAAAACAATAAAATTAATCTTACTCGAGATCAGGTAAATGTGCTGAATCTTTCTGGGAATGAGATTCTTAGCATGCCTTATCTTACATTCGTAAATAAACCAGATGCAAATACTCCGCTTGTTGTAAATGTAGATGTCTCAGGAGATTTTGAATGGAGTGTATTTAATATTAATAATATAGGAGATCAGCATGGTAGTTTTATTATTTGGAATTTCTTTAATGCATCATCTATAACACTTAAAGGAGGAGGTACTTTGGTAGGTTCTTTATTTGCTCCAAAAGCTGATGTGATTAAAGATTCTTCAGGAAATATAAATGGTCAGGTAATAGCAAAAAACTATTATCATAATCAAGGAGAGTTACATCAACATGTTTTTAAAGGTTGCATAGATATACCACTCTCAACGGTTTGCGAATTGTCAGTTGATGCTGGTGATGATACAGAGATTTGTCGAGACCAACAAGTAACACTTACTGCTTCAATTTCTGATGTATCTATATGTAATGATTGTGAGTCAAATAGTGTTGAAAACACAGTAGGATGCGGAAAAGGAAATCCCTATGTACTTTGGTTAAAAGATGACATAAACAATACAATAAAGAGGTTTTCTAATGTTGATTTGGAATGGAAAGAGCTAGCAGACGGTACTGCTAAATTAGTAGGTACTGTCATAGATAATGATAACCCTTTGATTGCATTAGAAGTTGACGTGACATATTCTGGAAAAACAACAGTGACACCTTCTGGTAGTCCCAAAAATCACCTTTGTAATTCTGAAAATAGTAATGGATGGATTTATTATACAGATGTTTCTGGCTCTATTACTCAGAATGATGGCTCTTGGGTATTTGATATCTCCAGAAGAGGTCCAGCTTTTCAATTGGGTAATGGAGCAAATATAACTGAAGAAGAGGAAAGGAGATATGGAGGGTCTGGTTGGTTTGATACTACGGATAGTAATTTTAAAGTAGGAGATTTTAATATTAATATTGGAGAATGTAGTACTATGTGTAATAGTAATGTAAGTTATTTATGGTCTACAGGAGCTACTACATCATCAATAACAGTTGCTGATCCTGGAATATATACAGTTACTGTTAAAGATTGTGAAGGTTGTGAAGCTTTTGATACTGTAGAAGTTCTTACAGGAAATCCACTATCCGTAAATATTGGAGAGGATCAACAAATTTGTGCAGGACAGGAACTTATACTTACTGCAGAAGTAGATGATAATGGAGGTTGCTCTACACCAGATGAGGTTACGTATTTATGGTCAAATGGAGAAACAACAAAAAGCATTACGGTATCTCCTGAAGAAGACACAGAATACACTGTTATGATAAATGGTTGTGGGTCTTGTGGAGGTGCTACAGATAAAGTATTAGTGTCTATTTCTTCTGAGTTTTCAATAGACTTAGGAGAAGACTTGACAACATGTTATGGACTACCAGTGGTGCTTACCTCTCCCATTGATGCAGATACATATCTTTGGTCAACAGGAGAAACAACTAAATCAATCACGGTAACAGTTTTATTTCCAGACAGTTATGTTCTTGAGGTGAGTAAAGATGGTTGTGTAGCTACAGACGAAATAGAGATTTTTATTTTTCCATGTGAAGGGAGGGAGTCGTCAGAAAGTAAAACTGTTGATGTATACCCAACTGTTATAGAATCAACAGGGAATTTATCATTGAACATGAAATCTAAAAATAATCAAGAGATTAGGGTTTCTATTCATGATCTTTCAGGAGCAACTGTTGGACCTGTAATAGTTAAAGATATGCCACAAGGAGATAAAACGATAAGTATAAGCCTTACTCAATTCTCAAAACTTTCATCAGGAATGTATATCATGAAAATCACAGGAGAAACAGGAATAATCACACAAAGATTGATTATACAATAATTTTTTTAAATATACAAAACCAAAAAACCTGCTATTTTACTAGCAGGTTTTTTGGTTTTGTATATAGCCTATATAAAGGATTAATATTCTTAATTTATTCTTTGCATAACATTAAGGATATATTTATTGCTAACATTTGAGGTTTTAATCATTTAAAGGAAGACCAATAATGAAAATTTTTAGTAAAGTAACTCTTTTAACAACAGTTGTATTAGGAATGTTTAGTTCATGTAACATAGATGATTACCATGGAGGTGGTAATGGAGGAAATAATAAACTAACGTTCAAGAAAATTGGAGGTTTTAGTAATGGACTAGGAGATGAGGGTTTTGCAGAGATTTCTGCCTTTGATACCAAAACAGGAAAACTATTTGTAGTAAACCCAAATGATATAGAACTTTCAGTTTGGGATATATCAAACCCTAAAACTCCGATTCATGGAAGCGATATAGCACTAACAGGTATTCCAAATAGTGTAGCTGTTCACGGAGGTATTGTTGCTGTAGCCTTGGAAAATGCTACCAATAAACAGGCAAATGGAGTAATTGTTACTTATGACTCAGATTCACAAGTATTGCTTAATACCTATGAAGCAGGTGCATTACCAGATATGGTAACTTTTAGCCCAAATGGTAAATATATTGTATCGGCAAATGAAGGAGAACCAGATGATTTGTATATCAATGATCCAGAAGGATCAATAACTATAGTAGAAGTAGAAACTGGTCAAGTTTTTAATCTTGATTTTACTGCTTTTAACGATCAGATGATAGGCAACCATTTTCGTGTTTTTGGCCCGGGAGCTTCTTTAGCAAAGGATATAGAGCCTGAATATGTAGCTATTTCTAATGATTCAAAAACAGCATATATTACACTTCAGGAAAATAATGGGATAGCAATTGTCAATTTACAAACTAAAACAATTACAGATATTATTGGATTAGGTGTGAAAAATTATAGTATAGCAGATAACCAGATAGATGCTAGTGATAAAGATGATATTGTGGGGAATTTCCAAAACTGGCCTGTTTTTGGATTTTATCATCCAGATGCAATCACATTTGCAAAAATAAGAGGAGTTAGGTATTTAGTAACTGCAAATGAAGGAGATGCAAGAGATTACGATGGTTTTTCAGAAGAAGAAAGGGTTAAAGACCTTATATTAGATCCAGTTGTTTTTCCAAATGCTGCAACGTTACAATTGGATGAGAATCTAGGAAGATTGAAAACTACTACGGCAAATGGAGATATTGATGGAGATGGTGATTTTGATGAAATCTATGCGTATGGCGCAAGATCATTTACAATATGGTCTACCTCTGGATCTATTATTTATGATAGTGGAGATCAAATAGGGAAAACTGTTTTTGAATTAGATGCTGGAGCATTCAATACCAATGAAGGTGGTGCTCCAGATAAAAGGTCTGACGATAAGGGTGCCGAGCCAGAAGCAGTAGAAACATTAAAAATTGGAGATAAAACATTATTATTTGTAGGACTAGAGAGAACAGGGGGAGTAATGATATATGATATTTCTAATCCATCTAGTCCAGAATTTTTGGAGTGGATAAGAGATGATGTAGATATTTCTCCAGAAGGATTAACCGTTGTTAAGGCTGAAGATAGCCCTGTAGGTAAGGATTTAGTTATTATTACTAATGAAGTTTCCAACACCGTAGCAATATATGAAATAAGTCAGGGAGACGATTAAAATAACATCCATAAAAACTTTGTTGTTTTACAGTAACCAACTTCACTGTATTACTTGGTATATTTGATGTAAGTAATTATTTCACTGACTGACTATCAATTATGAAAAGTTCATAGGTCCGAAACATTGGCTTATGGACTTTTTATTTTTTAGACTACTTTATAATGTAACTAGGTATATAAAAATTTACGTCAATTGTAGTGATTTTTGATAAAAAACAGCATCGATGACAAGTAAATTTTTAAGAAAAACCTTGTTATTTTGAGCATGGACGAAGGGTCAATACCATTTTTTTCTTTCACCTCGAGTAGAATCGAGAGGTCACTATGAAAAATCACTCAATTTGACGACTTTTTTAAAACAAATTCTTATACCGAATTCACCTTTATAATGTTATTGAAATCAAATTAAAATATGTGTAGTATTGCTTAAATAAAAAGTCTAATTTTGCAAAAATTTTAGAATAAATATCAATGAGTGGTATAGTAGCAATTGTTGGACGCCCAAATGTTGGAAAATCAACGTTCTTTAATAGATTAATCCAGAGAAGAGAGGCTATCGTAGATGCTGTGAGTGGGGTTACTCGAGATCGCCATTATGGAAAAAGTGACTGGAATGGTGTAGAATTTTCTTTGATAGATACCGGAGGATATGTCGTTGGTAGTGATGATGTTTTTGAGTCCGAAATCGATAAACAGGTCGAATTAGCTATAGAAGAAGCAGATGCTATTATTTTTATGGTTGATGTTGAATCTGGAATAACTGGGATGGATGAAGAAGTAGCTAATTTACTTCGCAAAGTTGATAAACCAGTTTTTTTAGCAGTAAACAAAGTAGATAACGGTCAAAGAGCAGCAAATGCTGTTGAGTTTTATAACCTGGGACTTGGAGAATACTATACTATAGCTAGTATTAATGGAAGTGGTACTGGAGAGCTTTTGGACGAATTAGTAAAAGCATTACCAGAAAAAGAAGAAAATGAAGATGATGAATTACCACGATTTGCAGTGGTGGGAAGACCCAATGCAGGGAAATCGTCATTTATTAATGCTCTAATTGGAGAAGATAGATATATTGTTACAGATATTGCAGGAACTACCCGAGATTCGATCGATACAAAGTATAATCGTTTTGGATTCGAGTTTAATCTGGTAGATACCGCAGGAATTCGACGTAAATCAAAAGTAAAAGAAGATCTTGAGTTTTATTCTGTAATGCGATCGGTTCGTGCTATCGAACATAGTGATGTGTGTTTGATTGTTTTAGATGCAACAAGAGGATTTGACGGACAGGTACAGAATATTTTTTGGTTAGCAGAACGTAACCGTAAAGGAGTAGTGATTTTGGTAAATAAGTGGGATCTAGTAGAGAATAAGGAAAGTAATACTCTTAAAGATTTTGAAAAATATATTCGTAAACAGATAGAACCTTTTACAGATGTTCCTGTTGTATTTATCTCAGCATTAACAAAACAACGATTGTTTAAAGCTATAGAAACGGCTGTAGAGGTATATAAAAATAGGTCTAAGAAGATAAAAACTAGTGAGTTAAATGATATTTTATTGCCAATTATCGAGCGTAATCCACCTCCAGCTTACAAAGGGAAATATGTAAAAATAAAATACATTACACAATTACCCACTCCGCAACCACAATTTGCATTTTTTTGTAATTTACCTCAGTATATAAGAGATCCTTATAAGCGTTTTATAGAAAATCAACTTCGTAAAGAGTTTGATTTTCATGGGGTTCCAGTTTCCGTATATTTCAGGAAAAAATAAGTTAAGAGCAGTAGCGAGGAGTTTCTTTTGTTATTTCTAAAGTTGTTCTTTTATCTTGAGCAATTGCCCTTTGATAGATTCTAATTTCCTGATAATATCAAAACTATCTAAAGTTTCTTGTTTTTGTTCTTTGAGATGGATTTTAGCACCTTCTAGAGTAAATCCACGCTCCTTTACTAAATGATATATTAATTCAAGATTTTTAATGTCTTCGGGAGTGAATTTTCTATTTCCCTTAGCATTTTTTTTAGGTTTTATGATATCAAATTCTTTTTCCCAAAATCGAATTAACGAGGCATTTACATCAAATGCATCTGCTACTTCACCAATTCCATAATACATTTTTTTTGGCAAGTCTACATACATAATAGTTACTCTTTTTGTTGTGTAAAACTTCCGTCATCTTCAAAAATCAACTTGCTTTCAGGAAAATCTTTTTCTGTAAGCTGTTTAATTTCCTTTAAAGCTCTTTTTTTCTCATCTATAAAAGGATAAACTTCGTCTATCTGTTTGGCAGAATGTAGCATTCCTTTTATAAAATCACCATCAGAATTAATTTCAATTTCTGCTATAGGAGCATACCCTTTAATTCCGCTTAAATTAAACCTTGAATAAGTGCAAAAATTACCTAGGCTATATGCTATAAATTTATTTTTATAAACTTCAAATGCTCTCGAAACATGAGGTCCATGACCTAAAATAATATCAGCACCTGCATCAATCAAGGTATGGGCAAAACGATAAACATCACCGCGATCTTCTCCATAAAAACGCTCAGTTTTTCTAGGAACATGAGTGTGATCAGAACCCTCGGCACCACCATGAAAAGAAACAATCACAATGTCGACCTTCTCTTTGAGTTCAATCACAATTTTTTTTGCATTGGTTAAGTTATGAATTTTTATGCAATCTTTATTAGGTGCAAATGCACAAAATCCATATTTTATTCCATTTTTTTCAAAAATAGTAGAAGGTTGAGCAAATACTCCTGCGTAGGCAATATTGTGCTTTTGAAGTGTCTTTGAAGTATTTTTTATACCGATTTCGCCAAAATCTCCAATATGATTATTAGCAATACTCATTACATCAAACCCTGTTTCTTCTAGATATTTACCAAAATATTCTGGAGATCTAAAGGAATAGCATTTTGATGGATCAGAACAGCGTTTTGCGTTCTCTCCTTCATCCGTAAGTGTGCCTTCCAGATTTCCAAATAAGATATCTGCTTTGGTGAGGATAGAGTTTACATCATCAAAAGGGCCTTTTCCATCTGGTGGTAGGTAGCTGTCATTAGGAAAATCAGTTCCCATCATAATATCACCAACAGCCATAACCTTAATCGTTTTGGATTTTGCAAGTTTCAGTTGAGTGTTCTCAACAATTACAGACATCGAATCCAATACTTCTTTTGAATATTTTTGTGCTTGAATAGAAGAACAAAAGCCAAAAATTGAAGCAATAAGAAGTAGTTTACGCATAGAGAGGTTAGTCTAAGGTTTCGTTAATTAGATTGGAAGCTTTAAGCATTTCACTAAATTCTTCAGAAGTTAAGCTTCCGTAGTAAAAATTACGAGGATTGATACGTTCACCATCTTTGAAAATTTCATAATGTAGATGTGGTGCTACAGAGCGTCCTGTACTACCAACAAATCCAATAACATCCCCACGTTTTACTATTTGACCTTTTTTGACATTGTATTTGCTTAAGTGGGCATATAGGCTAACGTAGTTAAAACCATGATCAATTCGTATGTGTCTCCCATATCCTGTAGAATTAGCATCAGCACGAGTAACCATACCATTACCAGAAGCATAAATAGGAGTACCAGTATTAGCCGAAAAATCCATTCCATAATGAAATTTTCGTGCTTTTGTAAATGGATCACTTCTCCACCCATAACCAGAAGCCATACGCCTTAAATCAGAGTTTCGTATAGGTTGAATAGCAGGTATGGTAGCAAGTAATTCTTCTTTTTGTTCTGCTAAAGTTGCAATTTCATCTAGTGATTTAGACTGAACAACAATTTGTTTTGTTAGTTTGTCAATGCGTTCACTACTATTAATTATAATGTCAGAATTGTTAAACCCTTCAAGATTCTTATATCTGTTTACTCCTCCAAATCCAGCATTTCGAAGTTCTTCTGGGATAGGATTAGCACCAAAATAAAGACGATAAATATTATCGTCACGTTCTGCGATTTCTTTTAATATAACTTCGTCCCGTTTCAATCGCTGATTCATTAAGTCATATTGAAGTTGCATGTTCTCCAGTTCTCTCTTGTATGCTTTTTCTTTAGGAGTCTCTAATTGTGGAATATTAAGATAAATAAGTAGAAGTACAAACCCCGCTAATAAGGAGCCAATAATGAATAATGCGGCAATACCGAATTTACGACCTTTCTTTTGCTCTATTCTGCGATAAGAAAGAGTCTCACTATCATAGTAATATTTAACCTTTGACATAATCTAAAATATGCTATTTTTGCAGGATATCAACCAATATGCAGTTCTTTAAGAACCTAAACACAGCAACAAATATAGTAAAATGTTGTAAAGTCAGGAAAAAACTGTTAGATATCGGTTTAGTATCTTTCTTAGGAAAACGATTTAACATGATGATTGTGATTAAAAAAGATGCTTTTTTAGCTTGTATAGTAATATTCAGATTTAGAATTTATAAAATAATAGACGCGTGAAATCCCAAGAAGTAAGAAATCAATTTTTAGAGTTTTTTGAATTAAAAAAGCATAGCATTGTAGCCTCAGCACCAATGGTTATTAAGGATGATCCTACATTGATGTTTACCAATGCAGGGATGAACCAGTTTAAGGAGTTTTTTCTAGGAAATGGTATTCCAAAAAGTAATCGCTTAACAGATACTCAGAAATGTTTAAGAGTAAGCGGCAAACATAACGATTTGGAAGAAGTCGGTATGGATACTTATCACCATACCATGTTTGAGATGCTAGGAAACTGGAGTTTTGGTGATTATTTCAAAAAAGAAGCCATTCAGTGGGCTTGGGAATTGTTAACCGATGTTTATGGTATAGATAAAGATATACTCTATGTTTCTGTTTTTGAAGGAGCAAAAGAGGAAAATCTAAAAATGGATCAAGAGTCTTATGATTTATGGAAAGATATTGTTCCTGAGGATCGAATCATCATGGGGAATAAAAAAGATAACTTCTGGGAAATGGGAGATCAGGGACCTTGCGGGCCTTGCTCAGAGATTCATGTAGATATACGTTCTGCCGAAGAAAGAGCAAAGGTTTCTGGTCGTGATTTAGTTAATGCAGATCATCCACAGGTAGTAGAGGTATGGAATCTAGTCTTTATGCAATACAATAGAAAGGCGAACGGATCTCTAGAAAAATTGCCATCTCAACATGTGGATACAGGAATGGGGTTTGAACGTCTGTGTATGGTGTTACAAGGAGTAAAATCTAATTATGACACCGATGTTTTTACTCCTTTGATAAGAGAGATTGAAACGATTACAAATTCTACATACGATAAAGATAGTTTACCGACTGATGAAGAAGGGAAAGTTAGTGTAGCGATTAGGGTTATTGCCGATCATGTAAGAGCGGTATCATTTTCTATTGCAGATGGTCAATTGCCGAGTAATAATGGAGCAGGTTATGTAATTCGTAGGATTTTACGTAGAGCTATTCGATACGGATTTACTTTTTTAGATACTAAAGAGCCATTTATCTATAAATTGGTAGAGACATTAAGTAAGCAAATGCACGATGCTTTTCCAGAACTAAAAACACAAAAAAACTTAATTGTTAATGTGATTAAAGAAGAAGAACAATCTTTTTTAAGAACCTTGGATCAAGGATTGCTTTTATTGGATAATGTTATTAAAAATACCAGTGGTAAAGTTATTTCTGGAGAAAAAGCTTTTGAGTTATACGATACTTTTGGTTTTCCAATTGATTTAACAGCGCTAATTTTAAGTGAACAAGGCTATGAATTGGATGAAAAAGGGTTTAAAGGAGAACTTCAAAAGCAAAAAGATCGATCTAGAGCAGCTTCTCAAGTATCTGCAGGAGATTGGGAGATATTATTAGAAAGGGCAGAAGAGGAGTTTATTGGATATGATCATCTTACAACTGAAGTGAAAATTACTAGATATCGTAAAGTTAATAGTAAGAAAGATGGAGAATTGTATCAATTGGTCTTTAATAAAACTCCATTTTATCCAGAAGGAGGAGGGCAAGTTGGTGATAAAGGATATCTAGAAGTGCCTAACGGTGATGTAGTATATATTATTGATACCAAAAAAGAAAATAATCTGATTATTCATGTTACTAAAAATTTACCAAAACATCTTGAAGAGACTTTAACGGCAGTTGTAGATGAAAAACAACGATCCAGATCTGCCTCTAACCATACAGCAACACACCTTATGCATCAAGCTTTAAGGGCGGTCTTAGGGACTCATGTAGAGCAAAAAGGGTCGATGGTGCATAGTGGTAGTTTACGTTTTGATTTTTCTCATTTTGCAAAAGTATCAATGGAAGAACTCAAAGCAGTTGAAGATTTTGTAAATGCTAGAATCAGAGAGCAACTTCCCTTAGAAGAGCAAAGAGGAATTTCATATGATCAAGCAGTATCAGAAGGAGCTATAGCTTTATTTGGAGAGAAATATGGAGATAAAGTAAGAGCTATAAGATTTGGAGAATCTATGGAATTGTGTGGAGGTACTCATGTAAAAAACACAGGTAGTATTTGGCATTTTAAAATCACTTCTGAAAGTGCAATCGCTGCAGGGATTCGAAGGATCGAGGCAATCACTGGAGATTCAGCAAAAGAATATTTTACTTCTCAGTCAGAGGCCTATGGAAAAGTGATTTCAGTGCTTAAAACTAAAGATCCTATTAAAGCAATTACATCACTTCAAGATGAGAATACAACACTTAAAAAACAAATAGAAGCACTTCTTAAGGATAAGGCAAAAAACTTAAAAGGAGAACTTAAATCTGAATTTGCAGATGTACAAGGGGTTCAATTCTTGGCTAAAAAGGTGGATTTAGATGCTGCAGGAATTAAGGATTTGTCTTTTGAGCTTGGAGGTGAATTAGACAATGTATTTATAGTGTTTGGGGCAGAGCAAAATGGCAAAGCATTATTGTCCTGTTATATTTCTAAGAATCTTGTAGAAGCACAACAATTAAATGCGGGTCAAGTCGTTCGTGAATTAGGTAAATATATTCAAGGCGGAGGTGGTGGACAACCATTCTTTGCAACCGCAGGAGGTAAAAATCCTTTAGGAATTGGAGAAGCATTAGAAAGTGCTAGGCAATATTTAAAATGATCCCTTTAGGATATAAATGCTTGCCACCTGTTTTTTAATCCTTAAAGAAGGAAGTATAGAATTTATGAAGCTACAAACCAAAATATTATTACAGTCCAAAGAGCCTAAAGTTGATTATGGGTCAGAAATATTATTATTGGGATCTTGTTTTGCAGAGAATATTGGAGAGAAATTTGAATATTTTAAATTTAAAAATAAAATAAACCCTTTTGGGATTTTATTTCATCCAAAAGCTATTGAAACTTTTTTGTGGATGGCCACTCAGGGAGAAAAGTATACCAAAACAGATTTGTTTTTTAGTAATGAACAGTGGCATTGTTTTGATGCGCATTCTTCCTTGAGTAATTCTAATCAGGATGTATTGCTTTCTAAATTAAATGATGCATTGGTTCATACACGTGCCCATATAAAATCCGCAACCCATGTTTTTATAACCTTAGGTACAGCATGGGTATATCGTTTAAAGTCATTGGATATGATTGTGGCAAATTGCCATAAAATTCCGCAAAGAGAATTTGAAAAACAACTTTTATCAATCGATGAGGTAAATCAATGTCTTCAAAATTGTATACATCTTTTAAAAAGCCTTAATTCAAAGGCACAAATTATTTTTACAGTTTCTCCTGTACGCCATAGTAAAGATGGATTTGTGGAGAATAATAGAAGTAAATCTCATTTAATTGCTTCTGTACATCATATGTTGGATACTAATAAAAATCTCGGGTATTTTCCTTCTTATGAGATCATGATGGATGAATTAAGGGATTATAGATTTTATAATACAGATATGATTCACCCCAGTGGATTGGCAATTCAATATATTTGGGAACGATTTTCATCTGCATGGCTTTCTGAAAAAACTACTAAGACTATGAGTAAAGTAGAAGAAATTAAAAAAGGAATGTTACATAGACCTTTTAATCCAGAAAGTGAACAACATCATAATTTTTTAGAACAATTGGAGTATAAGAAATATCAGCTTAAAGAGCAGTATCCATTCATGCATTTCTAAGGATATTTATCTAATAGCGAGGTTTTCTTTAATGATTTCTAGGCCACTGTCGATTAAGTGTTTTATCTTAGGTTTTTTGTCTTTTATGACTTCTAGATGTTTTAGAATCTGTGATGCAAATTCAGTATTTCTTTCATATACCAATTCATAAATTTCTATAGGAAGTAGCCAGTCATTAGAATGATCCTTTTCTAAAATTTCAAATACTGCTTCCAGTGAAAATGTAGTGTTTTTTCCTTGTCGGATATTCTTTACAGACTGGTATAGAGAGTGTAATTCTGTTTGAGCTGGAGAATAGGTTAGCTTTTTGGTAACAGAAGAGGTGTTAAGTTTTACAAGATCAAAAGAGTGATCATCGGCAGGGCCAGAAAAAGCAGATACAATTTCGTTTCCTACTGCAAGATCAAATGTTCCCCATTCAGGTCTAAAAAGATATTCCCCCTTATACTTTATTGTACATTCACTAAACTGAATTAAAATTAATTCTCCTTGTATGTTTCGCATACCGGTGATATTATTTCCAGCTACAGTAATTCCGCTTTCGAATTCAAATTCTATATATTCTCCATCATAAAAATTATAAGCCTTTAGATCTCTGGGAGACATATTTTCTATTGCAAGATTAATTCCTTTGAGTTTACCAATCGGAGATCTAAAACCATTGGGGTGTACACCAATTCCATGACTGATAAGTTCTTTTTCTCTAAATGAAAGAGCAGTTGCTCCTTTGGTTTCAAAATAAATTACTTCATTATCTTCATTTTTGATCATTCGGGTAAAAATTCCTGAAACCTGTAATCCTGTACTTAATTCGATAGTACCCAAATTCTCTGATTCTATTAGTTTAGCAAGTCCTCGATGACCTCCTTTTCTTAAAGCCATGGTGTCTGCAAACTCCTCTAGAACTTGACATAAGTATGCGAAATCTGGAGTGACAAATAGTTGAGGTTGAGGTTTTGTAATATCAAAATCCTGAAATGCAGCATCTGGAGAATATGATATTTTTTTTACCTGATCAGTCATACACCATTCACTTTCGCCAATTGAGGATAAGAGACCTGCTCCATATATTTTAGGATTTTCTGTTGTTCCAATTAACCCATATTCTACCGTCCACCAATGTAGATTACGTATTAATGCCATTTCAGAAGGAGCTTCCTTTTGATTTTGTAATTGTGCTACTTTTTTTTCGGCATTTTCTATTTCTTTTGGGTTGGTATTATATGCTTCTTTCAAAATTGAAAGCTCACGTACTGCCTCATACATTTCATAATCTTTTTTAGACGAAATTGCTTTACAACCAATTTTTCCAAAACGGCGCAGATATTCTGCATAATCTGGGTTGGCAATTATAGGAGCATGTCCTGCAGCTTCATGAATAATATCAGGGGCAGGAGTGTATTCTATATTTTCAAGTTGACGTATATCAGAAGCTATAACAAGGATGTTGTAGGCCTGAAACTCCATAAAAGCATTGGGAGGAATAAAACCATCAACAGCCACTGCAGCCCAACCTATTTCTTTAAGAATTCTATTCATGCCATACATACTAGGAATTTCATCAATAGAAATACCAGTCTTTTTTAATCCATCTAAGTATGAGTTATGAGCCACCTTACGAAGCGAAGTGATGTTTTTTCGCATAACATATCGCCATACTGCCTGATCAATTGGAGTATACTCTTCATAATTTTGTGGTTTTATGAATTGCTTTAAATGCTTTGGAAGCCCTTCGATTAAAGGGTTAGATGTTATATTTTGAAACATAGAATAAAAAATATTTTTGATCAAGACAATTTAAGTGGGAAAATAATAGTTTTATTTTGATATCGATAACAATAGTGTAGAGTTTTATTTTAGAATAAGAATTTGGTAATGCTGGCTAATTCTTTTCGACTTATTTTTTGAACCATTGTTTTGTACAAACATAGAACTCATTTAGATTTTTTGCTAAGATGATAACCTTTTTGTGATTGATAGAGGCAATAAAAAGACAAATAGATACAAAATTATAAAAGGTCAAAATGAGTTCGTAGTAGTAATGCGTTGTAAGTCAAATGGTTTGTATTTGATTTAATATTAGGTCAAAGAAAATATAGAGATGTTTATTTGTTTTAATTGTTAAAATTTAGAGTTTAAAATAGTTAAGATGACTATGTATTCTTCTTAGAATAGTTAAATTTGTTTTCATTACATAAAATATATAGTTGTGAGATTTAAGCTGATAGTGTTAGGATTGATTTTTACGTTAGGAACAGTAAGTGCTCAAGTAACTAATGGAGATGAAAAACCAATTAGTTGGAGCAAAAAAAATAAAAAAAGTATTGTTCCTATACTAATGAAGAGTTTTGATTTAAATAAGATTAAAGCTGAAGATGTTAAGAATGATAAAAATAAGTCAATTCCTTGGAGATTTGGATATGAACTCAAAGTAGATTTGAATCTTAAAAATTCTGGAGTATGGGATAAATTAGAAAACGGAGATAGGATCTGGAGACTTAATGTAATATCTAAAGGAGCAAAGTCAATTAATTTCATTTTTGACACCTATAAAATACCAAAAGGAGCAACCTTATATGTTTATAATAATGATAGAACAGACCTGTTAGGTGCTTATACTAATATTTTTAACAGGCCTGATCAAAAATTGGGTACATGGCCTGTAATGGGAAACAATGTTTGGTTAGAGTATTATGAACCTTTTTCAGTTGTAGGACAGGGTGAATTGAGTATCTCTAAAATTATACATGGATACCGTACCATTGGTGATGCCAAAATCACTCAAAAGTTAAATACATCAGGGGATTGTAATCAAGATGTTGATTGTACAGTCGGGAGTGATTTTGATCCTATAAAAGAAAGGTTAAAACATTCTGTAGGTTTTATAGTTATGCAAGGATTTGTATGTACAGGAACTTTGATAAACAATACTAGCAATGATAAAGCTCCGTATTTTCTAACAGCAAATCATTGTAATGCAGGGGATGAGGCTACATGGGCATTTCGTTTTAACTGGATTAGTCCAGAACCTTCTTGTGGTACTACTTCGGATAGTCCAGATGCTACTATAGAACAAACTACTAGTGGAGCTACACTTAGGGCTTCTAATCCTGAATCAGATTTTAAATTATTGAGTCTGGATGGCGGTTTAGATCCGTCTTGGGATTTAGAATGGGCAGGTTGGGATAGAAGAAATATTGCAGCAAGTTTTGCAGTTGGTATTCATCACCCTTCTGGAGATATTATGAAGGTGTGTAGAGAAGACGAGATACTTACTACTATTAGAACAGATATTGGAGGCATCCCTGATCCAGTAGATTCTTGGATAGTGGAGGATTGGGATATTGGTGTTACAGAAGGAGGATCTTCTGGATCACCACTTTTTAATCCAGAGGGTAGAATTGTAGGGCAACTCGCAGGTGGTGGAGCAGCTTGTGCAGGTACAAATGATAATGGTCTCTCAGATTTTTATGGTAGATTCAATATTTCTTGGAATTTTGGAAGCACTGATTCTAATAGACTTTCTAATTGGTTAGATCCAACAAATACACGTAGAGAAACTCTGGATATGCTTTCTGTAGAAGGAGAGGGTACGGTAACTCCTCCAGTGGTTACACCAGAAGAAATAATTGTCTTTTTTGATAACGAAAAAGTTTCAATTACAATTGCCAATGGGCCAGAAGATGTTTTAGAATATACTATTTATAATATTTCTGGACAGCGGATTGATTATGGTCAATTGTCTTTAGGGCAAGAAGACATCAATATGAATGATAGATCATCTGGGTTATATTTTGTTTACGTTAAAAATACAACAGATGGGACCTCATTTACCAGAAAAGTAATTGTAAATCAAAGAAGGTAAACCACAATTATAAAAAAACTCCTCATATTATTCTTTGGACTTTTTTACTCCAGAGAATAATATGTTTTTCATTTCGTCTTTTAAGAATAAAGAATCTTTGGTGATGATTCTAATTTTGGTTTGAATTAATGTCTTAAAAAACTCTTGTTCTAATTTCGCGTTTTCTTCACAATACATCTTCGTTGCAATAGGATAATTAAATGAGATAGTTTCTTTATCCACTATGTATTTGGATGAAAAAGTATTACATCCAGAATTTCCAGTAGCAGCACTTCGTTTTTCATCAAACATAATATACAACTTCTTGTTAGAAATCTCATTTCCATTAAGTGTAGCAATCAAAAAAGTAATTTCCTGATCAGTTTGATTCTCTTTTTCTTGGTGATCAGCTACATTCTTTTTTTCATTACAAGTATTGGTGTTAGAAAGTAGCATAGAAAATAAAATAATTACTAGATATTTCATGATTGTTAGGTTTTTATGATTTTATATTCAAAATTATACCATTTAAAACAGTAAATTGACCATATTCTCGGTTTTTAATCGTAAAAAGATGTGTTATATAAGATTAAAATTTATTTTTGATAAGGAAAAATGTAAATATTTTGAAATGAAATGATTACAATTATGATTTTCATTTATGGAATATAATAAATAGAAACAAATGAAGTCTGAAAGTAGAAAGCAAGAAATTATTAATGCTGCATCAATCCTTTTTACAGAAAAAGGATATAGCGCTGTCACCATGAGGGATCTGGCTAAAACTATGGGAATTAAAGCAGCAAGTTTGTATAATCATATACAGTCAAAACAAGAGATTTTATCAACTATTATAATAAATCTTGCAGAAGAATTTACTACGGGAATGAATCAAATTGTAAGTTCAGATATAGGATCGGTGCAAAAATTAGAAAATATTATTAGTCTACATGTAGATGTTACTTTACGTAATGCAGATGGGCTAGGTTCTCTTAATAGTGATTGGATGCATCTTGAAGAAGAAAATCTTATATATTTCGAGAAAATGCGACATGATTATGAAGAAAATTTTAGAAATATAGTAAAAAAGGGAGTTCAAAAAGGAGATATTAAGCCGTTTAATATCGAGATCATGGTGTTTTCGACACTTTCTACGTTGAGAACATTGTATTTGTGGTATCCTAATCAAAAAAATATTGATTCTGATATATTAAAACGTGATATGATATCAGTACTTCTTAAAGGAGTTGTATAATCTTGGTTTTTTGAAAATTTAAAATTAACATATATTTATTTGGGATTCAAACTAACAATCGTTAGTTTTGTTTAACTATAACGATATAGTTAAATTAGAGTATGACTGATTTTTATCCCATACAAGTTTCTGAATTGAATAAGGAAACTAAAGACTGTACTTCGGTAACTTTTGATATACCAGAAGTTTATAAAGATAAATTCATTTATAAACAAGGGCAACATCTTACGCTCAAAACAACTATTGATGGAGATGAGATTAGACGCTCTTATTCTCTGTGTTCTAGTCCTTTAGAAGGTAAATGGCAGGTTGCAGTTAAAAGAATTAACGGAGGGCTATTTTCAAATTTTGCAAATGACGTATTAAAAGTAGGGGATATTATAGAGATTATGCCACCCGTAGGGAATTTTTATGTGGAGGTTGATCCTTCCAAGTCTAAAAATTATATTGTTTTTGCAGCAGGAAGTGGTATAACTCCAATATTATCTATTATAAAAACACATTTGGTTTCAGAGCCGAATAGTACTTTCAAGTTGTTTTATTTGAATCAAAACGTTAAATCAATTATCTTTAAAGAAGAGATTGAAGCACTTAGAAACACATATTTTGGTCGTTTAGAGATATTTTACTTTTTGACCAAAGAGCAACGAGACATTCCGTTACTTAATGGGAGATTTACAGCAGAAAAAATACAAGAGCTTATCGATAAGATAATTAATGTTTCTAATGTTGATGAATGTTTTGTTTGCGGACCCGAGGAAATGATATTTTTGATTAGAGATGAATTGGTGAGTGCTGGACTGAGTAAAGAAAAAATTCATTATGAGTTGTTCTTTTCTGGAACTACAGAAGAGGATAAGAAAAAAGTAGCCAAAGTACTGGATCATAAGTTCGATGGAACTAAAGTTACAATCATAGATGGAGGAAAGGAATTTCACTTTGCTATGGATGATGAGTATGATAATATTTTGGATGGAGCTTTGGCCTCTGGAGCAGATCTTCCTTTTGCATGTAAAGGCGGTGTGTGTAGTACTTGTAAATGTAAAGTTGTCAAAGGCGAAGTGCAAATGAAAGTAAATTATGCACTAGAAGAAGACGAAGTAGCCAAAGGCTTGATTTTGTCTTGTCAAGCTGTACCTACTACAGAAAAAGTAGTTGTTGATTTTGATGTTTAGATTCTTTGTTAATGAAGGTAAACAAAGATAAAGAACATGGTTTAGGATAATAATTCTGTTAAGTCAGAAACTATTTTTCATAATAAAAATAAAATTGTTATGAGCGAAAAAGAAGTGAAAAACCTAGAGGAAATATTTGATCAAAGAATCGCTAGGGATGAAAAGATCGAACCAAGGGATTGGATGCCAGAAAAGTACCGAAAAACACATATTCGGCAAATCTCTCAACATGCCCATTCAGAAATTGTAGGAATGTTACCAGAAGGAAATTGGATTTCCCGAGCCCCTTCTATGCGTAGAAAAGTGGCTTTACTGGCCAAAGTACAGGACGAAGCTGGTCACGGTCTTTATCTTTATAGTGCTTGTGAAACACTTGGAATATCCAGAGATGAGCTATATGAACAATTACATACAGGTAAAGCAAAATACTCCAGTATCTTTAATTACCCCACAATCACATGGGCAGATATTGGTGCTATTGGCTGGTTAGTAGATGGTGCGGCCATTATTAATCAAGTACCGTTATGTAGTACTTCTTATGGGCCATATGCAAGAGCTATGGTACGTGTATGTAAAGAAGAAAGTTTTCATCAGCGTCAGGGATATGAGATAATGATGACATTAGCAAAAGGAACACCAGAACAAAAAGAATTAGCGCAAGATGCTTTAAATCGATGGTGGTGGCCTTCATTAATGATGTTAGGACCTACAGATGCAGAATCTGTACACACAGAACAATCTATGAAGTGGAAATTAAAGCGTAAAACTAATGACGAGCTACGTCAACAATTTATAGATCAAACGGTTCCACAAGCAGATTTAATAGGACTTACAATTCCAGATCCAGACCTAAAATGGAATGAAAAAACTGGTCATTATGACTTTGGGGAAATCAATTGGGATGAATTTTGGCAGGTAGTAAAAGGTCATGGTCCATGTAATAAAGAACGTTTGTCGGCTAGAGTAAATGCATGGAAAGAAGGAGAATGGGTTCGTGATGCAGCAATGGCCTATGCAGAAAAACAAAACATCAAGAAACTAAAAAAAGTAATATAATAGTTTTTTGCTTAAACATTTGGATATAGTGAAGTTAGCTAAAAAAATATAAACAGATGAAAAACAATTGGCCACTTTGGGAGGTATTTGTAAGAAGTAAGAATGGCTTAGAACATCGCCATTTTGGAAGTCTACATGCTGCAGATGCAGAAATGGCTTTAGAGAATGCAAGAGATGTGTATACCCGTAGGAATGAAGGGGTAAGTATATGGGTTGTTGAATCCAAAAGTATTACAGCCTCAAATCCTGAAAATAGCGAAGAACTTTTTGATCCCGCTCAGGATAAAGTATACAGACATCCTACCTTCTATACATTACCAGATGAAGTAAAGCATATGTGAGAAGCAAGAATGGAGTCACCCTGAGAGAAGTCGAAAGGTAATGCATGCTTAACTAAAGCAAACTTAAAAATGGAAAACGAAAATAAAATACAATATATCTATGGGATTGCAGATAATGCCTTAATCCTTGGTCAGCGATTATCAGAATTATGTGGTCATGGACCAAATCTGGAAACTGATATTGCAATGACCAATATGGCATTGGATCTATTAGGGCAAACACGAAGTTATTATCAATATGTAGCACAACTGTCTGGAGATGAAAAAACAGAAGATGATATTGCTTTTTTAAGAACTGAACGACAATATAAAAATGTACTTCTAGTAGAGCAACCTAATAGACATTTTGGTTATGTAATTACCAGACAATTCTTTTATGATGTTTTTCATTTACTTCTTTTACAAGAATTACAAAATAGTAGTGATGAAACCCTTTCGGCTATAGCCAAAAAAGGAATTAAAGAAGTGAGTTATCATCAACGATTTTCATCTGATTGGATAAAAAGGTTAGGGGATGGTACAGAAGAAAGTCATCAAAAAGTTCAAGAGGCGATTAATGATCTTTGGAGATTTACAGATGAGTTATTCCATATGACAGATGATGATGATATAGCTATGCAAAATAATATCGGAGTAAATACTATTGTTCTCAAAGAAAAATATATACAAACAATAGAGGGAGTATTTGAAGAGGCAACACTTGCAATACCTGAAACAAAATGGTTTCAAAAAGGAGGTAAGCAAGGAGTACATAGCGAGCATATGGGATATTTACTTTCTGATTTACAATATATGCAACGTGTATACCCAAATATGAAGTGGTGATCAACCGAGATAGTATTGTCATCCTTCAACTTGTTTTAAGATTAGTATTTGAAAAAAAATGACTGTACAATTAGAACAACATATTGACCCAAAATTAATTCCAATTCTGGAAGGAATTCATGATCCAGAGATTCCGGTATTATCTATTATGGATATGGGGGTTGTTCGTTATGCGCAAATGAAAGAGAATATCGCTCAGATTAAAATTACGCCTACATATAGTGGTTGTCCTGCAATGGATGTTATTGGAGATGACATTATTGATGCTTTTACAAAAATGAATATTAAAGCCGAAGTTTCTTTGGTATTAGCCCCGGCGTGGACCACAGATTGGATCACATCAAGAGGTAGAAAAGCATTAGAAGCATATGGTATTGCAGCACCTCTTTCTGAAGAAGCTGATAAAGAAGCATTATTGGGCAATAAGAAGATTGTAAAATGTACTCAATGTGGTTCAATACAAACCAAATTAGTAAGTCAATTTGGGTCGACAGCCTGTAAAGCACTTTTTCAGTGTGAAAATTGTCTCGAACCTTTTGATTATTTCAAATGTTTAAAATGACAACTTGATATAGTCCTGATATACGATAGAAGAGTCAGGATCTAAAAATTAATATTAGAATGATGCTTGGATTAAGAACAACAATATATAAAGTTGATGATTTGGATAAGGCCAAGAAATGGTATTCAGAAGCTTTTGATAAAATACCTTACTTTGACGAACCTTTTTATGTTGGATTTAATATTGCAGGATATGAACTAGGGCTGTTGCCAGAGGAAAATACAGAAGATAAAAAACATGGAGGAGTATTATCATATTGGGGTGTTGAGGATATACACTCAACATATCAAAAATTAATTCAACAGGGAGCTGTTGAACATGAGAAACCAACAAATGTTGGAGGAGAAATAATAGTGGCCTCTGTAAAGTACCCATGGAATAATATCATAGGAATTATTTATAACCCAGAATTTAAAATAGAAAATTAAAAATATGCCTTCAATCGAATTTCAAATTGAGAATGGAGTGGCACGGGTAGTTTTAAACCGTCCAGAAACATTTAATAGCTTTAATAGAGACATGGCTTTGTTGTTGCAAAAAACATTAGACGAATGCAATACAAATGAAGAAGTAAGAACTATAGTTCTTATTGGTAACGGAAAAGCATTTTGTGCAGGACAGGATCTCAATGAAGTTACCTCACCCGAATTAAATCCAGGATTTAGAAAAATACTTGAAGAGCATTATAATCCAATTGTAGAAAGGATAAGGACAATAGAAAAACCAATTGTTGCTGCGGTAAATGGTGTAGCTGCCGGAGCAGGAGCAAATATAGCTTTAGCTTGTGATATTGTCGTAGCTTCTGAAGCTGCTAGTTTTATTCAGGCGTTTAGTAAAATTGGATTAATTCCTGATAGTGCAGGAACTTTCTTTCTACCAAGATTAATTGGTTTTCAAAAAGCGTCAGCATTAATGATGTTGGGAGATAAAGTATCTGCAAAAGAGGCTGAAGAGTTAGGGATGCTATATAAAGTGTTTTCTATGGAAACTTTTGAAGAAGAAGTAACTAAACTAGTTTCAAAACTGGCAAAAATGCCAACAAAAGCGTTAGGACTTACCAAAAGATTATTAAATCAATCTATGGTTAATACGCTTGAAGAACAATTAGCAATCGAATCAGATTTACAGATAGAAGCTGCAGAAAGTGAAGATTATACAGAAGGTGTAAATTCATTTATAGAAAAAAGGAAACCAATATTTAAAGGCAAGTAAATTAAAAATATAAAACAGAAAAATGATAATGGTAAAAGTGATTAGAAATAGAAGTAAACTTTAGACTTTTATATTTTACATTTAAAATTTATGATTTATAAAATAGGAGTAATAGGATCAGGAACAATGGGAAGTGGCATTGCTCAAGTAGCTGCCACTAATGATTGTAAGGTAAAGGTATTTGACACAAAGCAAGAAGCTTTAGATAAAAGTAAAGCAGCTCTGGAGAAAGTTCTTTCCCGATTAATAGAAAAAGGGAGAATAGATGAAACTGAAAAAACTCGCATTCAATCTAATATTTCATATGTAAATACTTTAAAAGAGTTTAAAGATGCAGATCTAACCATTGAGGCTATTATTGAAGATCTTGATATTAAAAAGAAAGTGTTTTCAGAATTAGAAAGTTATGTTTCAGAACATACAATTATTGCATCAAACACATCTTCTTTATCCATTGCTTCCATTGCCTCTTCATTGCAAAGACCAGAACGATGTATAGGGATTCATTTTTTTAACCCAGCACCCTTAATGAAATTGGTTGAAATAATACCAGCGGTACAAACTTCTACTCAAGTTATGGATAAGGTTGTGAGCATAATTAAGGATTGGAAAAAAGTTGTTGCTATAGCCAAAGACACCCCTGGATTTATTGTAAATAGAGTTGCTAGACCTTTCTATGGAGAATCGTTACGAATTTATGAAGAAGGGTTAGCTGATGTAGCTACTATAGATTGGAGTCTAAAAACTTTAGGAAGGTTTAGAATGGGACCTTTCGAATTGATGGACTTTATTGGTAATGATATTAATTATACCGTTACAGAAACCGTGTTTAAAGCATTTTATTATGATGCTAGGTATAAACCTTCTTTCACCCAAAAAAGACTATCCGAAGCAGGATATTTAGGAAGGAAATCAGGCAAAGGATATTACGACTACCAGAATGGTAAGAGTAATGCTGAATTTATTTCAGCATCTGCTAATAAGAATTCAACACTAGCAAAATATATTTTTGATAGAGTATTAGTAATGTTGATAAATGAAGCTGCAGATGCACTTTTCTGGAACATTGCTTCTGCAGAAGATATTGATAATGCAATGACCAAAGGGGTGAATTATCCAAAAGGATTATTAACCTGGGCAGATGAAAAAGGAATTGACTGGTGTGTTAAGACATTGGATAGTTTATACGATGAATATCATGAGGATAGATATAGATGTAGCCCATTGTTAAGAAGAATGAATAGAGAGAGGAAAACCTTTTTCTCTTTGGTTTGAGGTTTGAGTGGTTAGGATTGAGAAAGTAAATTATAAAAATGAACTCTAAATATCGTTTTAAATTTGAAGACCTTACAGTATATCTTAGAGCTATGGAGTATGGAGAAATGGTAAATGTTTTGGTTAAAAAGTTTCCTAAAGAAGAGTGTTTTGAACTGAGTTCTCAGTTTAAACGAGCGGCTGATTCTATTGCTTTGAATATAGCTGAAGGTTCTAGCGGAACAGATGCTCAATTTTATAATTATTTAGGAAATGCATGGCATAGTTCGCATGAATGTGTTTCGTGTAGCTCAAAAGCTAGATTAAGAAAATATATCACATTTGAGGAGGACGAAGAGAATAGAAGAGTATTAACAGAGCTTTCTAAAATGATCACAACGCTTAGAAGTAGAATTTCGGTTAGAATAAAGAATAAGAAACAGAAGTAAAATGAAGAACATTAAGCCTGATACTGCGAACCTTAATTCTGATAATTCAGATCTTACACCTATTTCCTCAAACCTCATACCTGTCAAGATGCTGTCTCAGGACGCTTTCAGTCAATGGTTAGGAATCAAGGTGCTCGAAGTTGTAAAAGGGAGATGTAAGGTAGGAATGACGGTACGAAAGGAAATGCTTAATAGCATGGGAAAAGCACATGGCGGAATTAGCTATTCATTAGCTGATACAGCTTTTGGATTTTCGGCGAATACTCATGGAAAATATGCAGTTTCTATAGAGACTTCTATTAATCATATTGAAGCATTAGAAGAAGGGGATTATTTAACGGCAGAAGCAGTAACAGATATTGCTAAAACCAAGGTTGGGTTCAATATTGTCGAAGTAAAGAGAGGAAATGATATTGTAGCATTGTTTAAAGGAGTAGTATATAGAACCAGTAAAGACTGGGAAGAATAAATGTAAAACTGAAAAATATAAAATTTAAAAGTGCTAACTGTTCAGAAATATGATCTTCAGTTGAGGCTAGTAAAGTTTTCAGCAAGTATTATTCTTAATGTAAATGCATTAAACAAGTCTTTTGCATCTGAACATTTGACTAAACAATTAATTCGCTCTGTTACCTCGGCTGCATTAAATTATGGAGAAGCTCAAAGTGCAGAATCGAGAAGGGATTTTATTCATAAAATGAAAATATGTCTTAAGGAGTTAAGAGAGTCACAAGTAAATCTACAGATTTTAAGTGAGGCAAAATTAATTAACGATTATGATAAGTTTGATAAGATTATACAAGAATGTAAGGAACTAGTAGCAATTTTTACCACTAGTATTAAAACATCAAATACAAAGTAAAATATAAAACTAAAAAGGTGAAATTGTAAAAATTGAAGATGAAACTTTTGACTTTTCAATTTTACATTTAAAATTTAAAATTTTGAAAGAAGCATATATCATAGATGGAGTGCGAACTCCGATAGGTAGTTATAAAGGAACATTGTCGGCTGTAAGAGTAGATGATTTAGGAGCTTTGGTAATAGAAAAATTATTAGAAAAGAATCCCGACATTCCAAGAGAAGCCTATGATGATGTAATCATGGGATGCGCTAATCAGGCAGGTGAAGATAATCGCAATGTCGCAAGAATGGCAGCATTATTAGCAGGTCTTCCTTTTAACGTTCCAGGAGAAACAATAAATCGTTTATGTAGTTCTGGGTTATCCGCAATAGTTCATGCAAATCGTGCAATTAAAACTGGTGATGGAGATCTTTTTATTTCTGGAGGAGTAGAAAATATGACACGTGGGCCATATGTAATTGCTAAGCCATCATCTGCTTTTGGTAATGATTCCAAAATGTATGATTCTAGCTTTGGATGGCGTTTTGTAAACCATAAAATGCATGAACTTTATGGAACAGACGGTATGGGGAATACTGCAGAAAATTTAGTAGAGAAATATAATATTTCTCGCGAAGATCAGGATGCATTTGCTTATTGGAGCCAGATGAAAGCCGCAGCAGCACAAAAATCAGGAAGATTGGCTAAAGAGATAGTAACGGTAGAAATTCCTCAGCGTAAAAAAGAACCAATTCTTTTTTCCAATGATGAGTTTATAAAAGCGAATACTACCAAAGAAGTATTAGGTAAGCTTCGTGCGGCCTTCAAAAAAGATGGAAGTGTAACAGCAGGAAACTCCTCAGGACTCAATGATGGTGCTGCAGCAACTATAATTGCTTCTGAAGATGCAGTAAAGAAATACAGCCTAATCCCCCTCGCAAGAATCGTAAGTTCTGCTGTGGTTGGAGTAGAACCAAGAATTATGGGAATAGGGCCCGTTCAAGCATCTAATAAAGCTTTAGAAAAAGCAGGAATTACAATGGATGATATAGATGTTATTGAACTTAATGAGGCTTTTGCCTCTCAAGCGTTAGCATGCATAAGAGAATGGGGATTAGAAGATAATGATCCAAGAATAAATCCCAATGGAGGATCAATAGCAATAGGACATCCATTAGGAGTAACAGGAGCTAGAATAGCATATTCGGCAGCTTTAGAATTAAAAGAACAAAATAAACGATATGCTTTAATCACAATGTGTGTTGGGGTAGGACAAGGTTATGCTTGTATAATAGAAAATATGAATTTGTAAATCAATAATAACTATAAGCGGATTAAATTATAATCCTGGCGTAGGTTGAATCCATTTTAAAAAACAATAAGATGAATCTGAGAAACGCAAGAATAAACTTAAGGAATGCTAATCTTAACTTAAGTAATGCAAGAATTGATTTGAGGAATGCAAGAATGAATTTTAGAAATGTTAGAATAGACTCAAATAGTACAAAAATGAACTTAAGAAATGCAAGAATAGACCTTAGAAATGCACTTATAGGTCTTAGAAATGCAGGAATAGAATTAGAAGATGCAAGAATTGGTATGAGGGATGTAAGAATGAAATTATAAAAAGTATAAAAAAACAACTGCCTAAAAAAATCCCCTTTTTGGGGTTAAAGGTCGACTTATGAAAAAACTAGAAAGCTACATAAATGGGAAATGGGTTGCTGGTTCTGGAGACGGTACGGTAATGCATGATGCTGTTACAGGCGAAGTTATTGGTCATTCAACCACTGATGGATTAGATATTCCAGAAGTATTACAATACGGTAGAACAAAAGGAGGAGAAATTCTTAGAAAAATGACCTTTCAAGAGCGAGGAAATATGCTTAAAAAATTAGCATTATTTCTTACCAAAGGCAAAGAAGAATTTTATGAATTAAGTTACCGTTCTGGAGCTACCCGAATTGATAGCTGGATAGATATCGAAGGAGGTTTTGGAAACCTATTTGCTAATGCATCTCTAAGAAAACTTTTTCCAAATCAGTCGTATCATGTAGAAGGAGATCCAATAGATCTTTCTCGGGGAGGAAGATTCATGGCACATCATATTTTAGTACCCAAAAGAGGAGTTGCAGTGCATATTAATGCATTTAATTTCCCTATATGGGGAATGTTAGAAAAGTGCGCTGTAAATTGGATGGCCGGAGTACCTGCTGTAGTTTTACCAGCACCGCAAACAGCATATTTGACTGAAGCAGTAGTACGTGTAATTATAGATTCAGGAATAGTACCAGAGGGTGCTTTGCAATTACTTAGTGGAATGACAAAGTCAATATTAGATACTGTATCTTCTCAAGATGTAGTAACATTTACAGGTTCTGCACATACAGGAAGAATACTCAAAGCACATCCAAGGTTAATAGAAGAATCCGTTCCTTTTACAATGGAAGCAGATTCTTTAAATGCTTCTGTGCTAGGAAAAGATGCAGTGCCAGGAACACCAGAATTTGACCTGTTTATCAAAGAAGTCAGAAAAGAAATGACTGTAAAATCCGGTCAGAAATGTACTGCTATTCGTAGAATCATTGTGCCATCTACTTTAGTTGAAGATGTGCAAATTGCATTAGGTCAACAGCTAGATAAAGTTACTATAGGAGACCCAAGGCTGAAAGAAGTACGAATGGGAGCTTTAGCGAGTAAAAAGCAGGTAGAAAGTTTTAAAAATAATGTTTCAGAAATTGCCAAAACTGCACAATTGGTATACGGTGATTTAGATAAAATTGAAACTATTGGAGCAGATGCTCAAAAAGGAGCTTTTGTTTCTCCCATTTTGTTAAGAGAAGATCAGCCTTTCAAGAATACAAATGTTCATGAAATTGAGGCTTTCGGTCCAGTATCTACAATCATGCCTTATGATACTTTACAGGATGCAATTACATTATCTCAAATGGGTAAAGGATCATTGGTTTCTTCTATTTTCACGTATGATGATAAGATCGCAAGAGATTATATCGTAGGAGCAGCTTCACATCATGGGCGTATTTTAGTAGGAAATAGAGAAAATGCAAAGCAGAGCACAGGTCATGGATCCCCATTGCCATTGTTGACTCATGGAGGCCCGGGAAGAGCTGGAGGAGGAGAAGAAATGGGAGGAATGCGTGGTATCAAGCATTTTATGCAGCGATGTGCTATACAAGGTACGCCAACAACCCTAACAGAAGTTACAGGTATTTATCAGGCAAATTCTGAATATAAAGTATCTGAAAAACATCCATTTTCATATCATTGGGAAGATATTGAGCCAGGAATGTCGATCAAAACTCATAAGCGTACAGTAACCGATACTGATATTATTAATTTTGGAAACCTTACATGGGATCATTTCTATGCACATACCGATATTACATCGTTAGAAGGAAGTATTTTTGAAAAACGAACTGCTCACGGATATTTTATTCTTGCGGCGGCGGCGGGTTTATTTGTGTACCCTAATAAAGGTCCTGTAACTGCAAATTACGGACTAGAAGAATGCAGGTTCCTTAGGCCTATTTATCATAATGATACTGTTTATGTACGACTAACCTGTAAACAAAAAGTAGACCGAGATCATAGAGGAAAAGAACTCCCTAGTGGAATTGTAAAATGGTTTGTAGAAGTATTTGATCAAGAAGATGAATTAGCAGCAATCGCTACTATTCTAACCATGGTACAAAAGAAATCTCCATTTATACAAGTCGATAAATCAAATATTGAAGGATATTTAGCAAAATTAACAAAAGATACTAAACCTAAGTGGGGAATGTTAACACCACAGCATATGATTGAACATGTTGAGAAGACGATTAGAATGGGATCTGGCGAAATTCAAGATTTTGAGATTGCCACTCCAGAGAAACATCTTGAGAAAGTACAGGAAACTATATACAATCATAAACCAATGCCAAAAGGGCATCAACATCCTTTGATGAAAGAAGGTGAATTGGAAGAATTAATACATCCAGATTTGGCTACAGCAAAGTTAAAACTGATAGAAGCTCTTGATGAGTTTGAAATGTATTTTAAAGAGAATCCAAACGCTATAACCAAAAATGCAGTATTTGGAGAGATAAATAAGTTCGAATGGGATTTGGTAAACATAAAACATTTGAATCATCACTTTGAACAATTTGGACTTTTTGATTAAATAAAAATAAATGTTGTAATAGTATGGATGAAGTACTTTATGACAAAAGAAATGATATGACACAGCCATACGTAAATATAAATATAGAAAATCAAGTAGGGATTATAGAATTTTTTCATCCTGCTCATAATTCGTTACCTGGAGATATTTTGGCAAAACTAGCAGAAACCATTACAGAAGCTGGAACTAATGATGAGATCAAAGTAATAGTGTTAAAAAGTGGCAGAGATAGAACCTTTTGTGCCGGAGCAAGTTTTAAAGAATTGATTAATATTAATGATGTCGAAACTGGAAAAGTGTTTTTCTCTGGGTTTGCTAATGTGATTAATGCTATGCGCAAATGTCCAAAATTCATTATTGGACGTGTACAAGGTAAAACCGTAGGTGGGGGAGTGGGACTTGCTTCAGCAACTGATTACTGTATGGCAACCAAGTATGCATCAATAAAGCTAAGCGAACTTAATGTAGGTATAGGGCCATTTGTTGTAGGCCCAGCCATAGAACGTAAAATAGGATTGTCGGCAATGACACAGATTGCAATTGATGCAAATTCGTTTTATGATGCAGAGTGGGCCAAAGATAAAGGGTTGTTCACCAAAGTTTTTGAAGATATAGGAACTCTGGATGCAGAGGTGAAAACTTTTACAGAACATTTATGTACTTATAATCCAGAAGCAATGGCAGATATGAAAAAAGCATTCTGGGCAGGAACAGAAGATTGGGATACACTATTGTCTGACAGAGCGGTAACTAGTGGGCGATTAGCATTAAGTGATTTTACCAAAGAAACATTAAAACGATTTAAATAGAACACTGAATAATGAATAAAAAAACAATAAATGATGAAGTTTAATTTTTGATTAGATGTAATAATTTAATGTTCCATATTTAATATTCAACATTTGATATTTTTATGATTTATAGCTTTAAAGGATACATACCCGTAGTGCACGAAAGTAGTTTTGTACATCCATTAGCAGCAGTCACTGGCAATGTGATTATAGGAAAAAACTGCTATATCGGCCCAGGAGCTGCAATACGTGGTGATTGGGGTGAAATTATCCTTGAAGATGGAGTTAATGTACAAGAAAATTGTACAATACATATGTTTCCGGGGAAATCAATTGTACTCAAAGAAAGTGCACATGTTGGACACGGAGCAGTGATTCATGGTGCAAATTTAGGACAAAATTGTTTAATAGGAATGAATGCGGTAATTATGGATGATGCAGAAATAGGAGAAGAATGTATCGTAGGAGCAATGTCTTTTATAAAAGCAAATACAATATTTCCAAAACGAAGCTTAATCGTAGGAAATCCAGCCAAAGTGATCAAGGAGGTAAGTGATGATATGATCGCTTGGAAAACAAAAGGAACACGATTGTATCAGGAATTACCTGATGATTGTTTTGAATCATTACAAGAAGTTGAACCTTTGCGAGAAGTGCCAAAAGACCGATCGATGCAAGAAGCGTTTTATAAAACATTAGAAGAGTTTAAGAATAAATAATCGAGAGACCTCATAGGTTTTTAAAGTCTGTGCGGTCTGATATTGATTTATAAACTAATAGCTAACAAACATTAGTTAACCAAAATGGAAATAATTGAATTAAAAATGCCCAAAATGGGCGAGAGTATATCAGAAGCTACCATTCTTAATTGGTTAAAGAATGTTGGCGATACAGTAGAAGAGGATGAGACTATTTTGGAAGTAGCTACAGATAAAGTAGATTCTGAAGTACCATCTCCTTGTACAGGAGTAATCACAGAAATATTGTTTCAGCCTAACGAAGTGGTCGAAGTAGGAAAAGTGATTGCTATGATTAGTGAGGACGCCACTCAAGGTATCAAGAAGACAATAACCAAAGAAAATGTATCTGTTACTGAAGAGAATCTTTCTAAAAAGAATAAAGAAATATCTGTTTCAAAGTCAAAGGAAGAGCATACAACTCAAAAACTAATCTCTAATCAAGATGCTTTTTTATCTCCATTAGTGCTCAGTATAGCGCAGAAAGAAAATTTAACACTAGAGGAAGTGCAAAGTATCCAGGGAACAGGTGCAAAAGGTCGAATTCGCAAAAGCGATGTGATGCACTACATAAAAAATAGAAAATATCCCTTACCAAGCCGGCCACAATCAGAAACTTCCAAATCTAGCTATAATACACGACCTATTGCATTCGTAGAAGGTAAAGACCGCATTGTAGAAATGGATCGTATGCGTAAAATGATCGCAGATCATATGGTGTATTCTAAGCATACATCTCCTCATGTGACCAGTTACATAGAAGTTGATGTAACCAATATCGTGAATTGGAGAAATGCAGTGAAGATAGCATTTCAGGAAAAACATGGAGAGAAATTAACGTTTACACCAATTTTTGTAGAAGCAGTAGCAAAAGCAATTCAAGAGTATCCAATGATTAATGTTTCTGTGGATGGCAAAAACATTGTAGTTCATAATGATATTAATATAGGAATGGCAACGGCATTACCCAATGGAAATCTGATTGTTCCTGTAGTAAAAAATGCAGATGAGAAGAACCTCCTCGGATTAGCTAAAAGAGTAAATCATCTGGCAAATAGTGCAAGGAGTAATGATTTAAAACCAGATGAAGTCAAAGGAAGTACATTTACAATTTCTAATGTAGGAACATTTGGGAGTCTAATGGGAACACCAATTATAAATCAACCCGAAGTGGCGATTCTGGCTTTAGGAATCATAAAAAAAAGACCCGAAGTGATTCCCACAGAAAAAGGAGATGAAATTGCAATACGGAGTATGATGTATCTATCCTTATCTTTTGATCATAGGGTTGTAGATGGATTTCTAGGAGGATCATTCTTGCGTAAAGTAGGAGATGAATTAGAAGCTTTTGATAATAATAGAGAGATTTAAGAAATATAGGTATGAATATAGAATTACGATTAAAATGAATATGCTTCCTCTCCTTGTAGAGAGGACTAGAGTAATGGGAGTTTTCTATTATTTCCCATTTACTCCTTTTTGAAAATTAAAACTAAATATAAAATAAATGCGCAAAGGATAGTAGCGGCATCCTTTTTTGTCGTTTCGAGCGTAGTCGAGAAGTAAGACAAAAAAGATATAGCGAATAGCCTGATCCAAAAGGGATGCGCCCAAAAACATAAAAAAATGGAAGAACACATTAAAATTAGAAGAACCGCAAATTCGAAGTTAAAGGATATTGATTTTTCTACTATTCCTTTAGGAAGAACTTTTACTGATCATATGTTTGTGTGTGAATATAAAGATGGAGCTTGGCGAAACCCTCGAATAGAACCTCTGGAATTGATTCCGACACACCCAGCGGCGATGGCTTTGCATTATGGTCAAGCAATTTTTGAAGGTATGAAAGCTACTGTTGGCAATAATAATATTCCATTGTTATTTAGACCAGAAGAGAATGCAAAACGATTTAATCACAGTGCTGCCAGAATGGGAATGCCTGCTGTTTCTGAAACTCTCTTTGTAGAAGCGGTAAAACAGATTGTTAGTGTTGAGCATAATTGGATTCCGCCCCAAGAAGGTAGTGCATTGTATTTACGTCCATTTATGTATGCAGATGAACCTTTTATAGGAATGCGTGCAGCAACAAGCTATAAATTTATTGTAATCTGCTCTCCTGCTGAACCAATTTTTACTAAAAAAATAAGATTATATGCAGAGACAGAATACATAAGAGCAGCTGACGGTGGGACAGGAGAAGCAAAAGCTTCAGGAAACTATGCTGCAGCAATCTTACCTACCGAAAAAGCCAAAGCCAAGGGATATGATCAGGTATTATGGTTAGATGCTAATGAACATAAATATATTCAGGAAGTAGGAACAATGAATATCTTTTTTAAAGTTGATGGTCGATTTATTACTCCAAGTACAAATGGATCTATTTTAAAAGGAATTACTAGAGATAGCGTAATAACTTTATTAAAAGATAAAGGTTTTGAAGTAGAGGAACGTCCAATTACAATTGATGAGATGATTGACTTTTCAAAAGAAGGAAAACTAGAAGAAGCTTTTGGTACTGGTACAG
The DNA here is from genome assembly GCA_947498785.1 of uncultured Aquimarina sp. Taxonomy (GTDB): domain Bacteria; phylum Bacteroidota; class Bacteroidia; order Flavobacteriales; family Flavobacteriaceae; genus Aquimarina. The sequence continues at coordinate 58,241 of CANMLS010000036.1, forward strand.
CAGTTGCTATAGCAATGGTAGAAGCAATAGGGTACATTGATGAGGTGATTACATTACCAGAAAACAACCCGGTAAGTCAGGATATAAAAAATACTCTTAATGAAATAAAGGCACAAAAGAGAGAAGATAAACACGGCTGGATTATACCAGTAGATGTAAAAGAAGAAGTAGGATAAATGTTTGGATGCTTATAAAAGCAATCTATATTTCAAAAATTTGAAAATTATGTTAGCCCAAAAAACGATAGCAAAAGAAGTATTACAAAAAGCATTTTCTACATTATGCACCGCAAAAAGCATGACCGAACTCTATGAGGAGAATTTTAAGACGGTTTCTAAATATGTACATGCTACATCGAGAGGTCACGAAGCCATTCAGATTGCTACCGCGATGCAACTATTACCTCAGGATTATGTATTTCCATATTATAGAGACGATTCGATGTTATTAGGTATCGGAATGCGACCATACGATCTTATGTTACAATTATTGGCTAAAAAAGATGATCCGTTTTCTGGAGGAAGAACCTATTATTCGCACCCGAGTTTACGAGATGATGATAAACCAAAAATACCACATCAATCCTCAGCGACAGGGATGCAAACAATTCCGGCAACCGGAGTAGCTATGGGGATGCAGTATAAAGAATTAGTAGGAATTGATCATAGCACAATAAACAATTCAAATACGAGTGAGATATCCAAATTACCACTAGTGGTATGTTCTTTGGGAGATGCTTCGGTTACTGAAGGAGAAATTGCAGAAGCATTTCAGATGGCCGCCTTAAAGCAATTGCCAATTCTATATTTAGTACAAGATAATGGGTGGGATATTTCGGCTAATGCAGAAGAAACCCGAGCACAAAATGCTTTTGAATATGCAGCAGGATTTAATGGACTTGAAGCTATTTCTATTGATGGAGCAAATTTTACTGAGAGCTATTTGGCGATAGAAGAAGTGATTAAAAAAATACGAGAAGAACGTAGACCAATACTTGTACATGCAAAAGTGCCATTGTTAAACCATCATACATCTGGAGTGAGAATGGAGTGGTATCGAGATGATTTAGAAGAGGCTCGTTCTCGTGATCCATATCCCGTATTGCGAAATCAATTGTTGGGAAATGGATTTACAAAAGAAGAAGTAGATGCGATTGAGGTTGATGCAAAAGTCACTGTAGCTAAAGATTTTCAAGAAGCTATAAAAGCCGAAGACCCAAAACCTGAGGATCTATTTACTCATGATTTTGCTCCAACGCCTATTACAGAAGAAAAGGGAGAACGATCTCCATCAGATAAGGAAGAAGTAGTGATGGTAGACTGTGCTTTATTTGCAGTCGAAGAATTAATGAAGAAACACACAGAATGTTTGTTATATGGACAAGATGTAGGAGGACGATTGGGAGGTGTTTTTAGAGAAGCAGCAACATTAGCTCAAAAATTTGGAGACGAACGTGTATTTAATACTCCCATCCAGGAGGCTTTTATTGTTGGATCAACCGTAGGAATGTCTGCCGTAGGTTTAAAACCAATTGTAGAAGTACAATTTGCAGATTATATCTGGCCGGGATTAAATCAGTTGTTTACAGAGGTGAGTAGGTCTTGTTACTTATCTAACGGAAAATGGCCAGTGTCTATGATTTTGAGAGTGCCTATTGGAGCATATGGTAGTGGTGGACCATATCATTCTTCCTCTGTAGAATCAGTGGTTACTAATATTCGTGGAATTAAGATTGCATATCCGAGTAATGGTGCAGACCTTAAAGGATTGATGAAAGCAGCGTATTACGACCCCAATCCAGTGGTGATTTTAGAACATAAAGGATTGTATTGGTCCAAAGTTAAGGGAACAGAAGCAGCAAGGACTATAGAACCATCAGAAGAGTATGTGTTACCTTTTGGGAAAGCTAATATTGTACAACGTATTTGGCCACAGGATGAAAAAGAAACATTGACTGTAGTTACTTACGGTATGGGAGTGCATTGGGCATTGAATGCTACAAAAAGTATAAAAGATACTGTCGAAATTATAGATTTACGAACACTTTATCCGTTGGATGAAGAAACAATTATGGAATCGGTTAAAAAAACCAAAAAATGTCTTGTGGTAACAGAAGAGCCAAGTAATAATTCGTTTGCCAGAGCTTTAGCAGGAAAGATTCAGGAAGAATGTTTTAAATCCTTAGATGCACCGGTTATGACGATAGGATCAGAAAACATGCCTGCTATTCCATTAAATAGCATATTAGAACAAACAATGATTCCTTCTACAGAGAAAGTGAAAATTAAGATTGAAGAGTTGTTGAGGTATTAAAGTCTAGAAGATATTTTATACTATTCTACTGATCCAAATATTTTAAGCCTAATTCTATAATTTTTTCTTCATCTTTTAAATCATAAGGAATAGGGAATAAATAACTTATTCCATTAAGACCTACATATGGAGACAATTCATTTGGTAAAGGTTCACCTGCCAAAAACATGTAAGAAATGGTTTCGAATTTAGAAATTTTTTCTTTATAAGAGGTAAATAGTACTTTGAAATCTTTAGAATTTACAGCGCCTAAAATACTTCCCCCTTCATAAAGACCGGTTATATTAATAATTGCAAAAGAAGCTTCCCCATCTACATTTACAAAATAGTTGTAATTTTCTTCTGAATTGCTGACAAAATTAAATTCATCTTCAAGTTCATCTGTTTTATAATTAAATGCTTCTATTTTATGTTGACCATCTTCCAACATGCTTTTTGCAATTGGAGTATTAGAATAATAACTGGCATATATAGTATCATCAATTTTGAAATTTATTTGAACTTCGGTAATATTAATACAATATACACTAGAACGTTCAGGTATAGAACTACAAGAACATAGAACAAAAGTGCATATTAAAATAAAAGAAATAAAATTAGAATAATTTGTTTTCATATTTTTAAATTAGGATAAAGTGTGAATAAATAACCATTCTATCTAACTAACAATTTGGATTGTTTATCTACTAATGCAAAAAAAATACCTGTAGTATTATATTACTTTCATTTCTAGTAAAATTTGTTAAGTACTCTATAGGTTTTCTGGTTATAAAACTAGACATTCTTCGACTATATAGAAAAGCTATGTTGGGTATGATTTATAAATTTCACCTACAAAAGGATAAATTTTATTATAGGGTTACCCATTTAGTTCGCAATTATTTTTAGTTGTTTAACAGTTACGGGTTCATGCATAGTACACCTTTCTAGT
>CANMLS010000037.1 GCA_947498785.1 uncultured Aquimarina sp.
CAGGTGATGGTAGGATTTAGATATAACGATCCCAACAGACCCTTTGTGATGGGGAGCTTGTTTAGCGGTACTACAGGAGCAGGAGGACAAGATCAAAACAATTATAAAAGCATCATTACCAAAAGTGGGCATACCATAGCGTTTAATGATACTAATAATAGTGAGAGCATCACCATTACCGATAAAAACAGCAATATCATTCTTATTGATACTGCCAATAAAAATATACGAATTAGTGCTCCAGAAAACATTGATATTGAAGCTAAAAATATCAATTTCAGGGCGACAGAAACGATTACCCATCAAGCCAAAAATATGGATACTCAGGTTCGTGAAGATTTAGTACTTGGTGTGGGTAATAATATGAATACCGTAATAGAGCAATCCTATGATCTGCACACTAATGAATTAACCGAAACTATTGAAGGTAGTAAAGCGGTAGATATTCAGGGTGGTTTGAGTGTTAATGCCTCTGAGGCAGATATCATAGCTGGTAATGGAGATATAAATGTACAAGGAGCTGGTGTAGCAACTTTTCAAGGGGGGTCAGATGTAAAAGTAAGCAAAGGATAGAAAAGTATGCTGTATGTACAAGACAAGAAATCACCTTATGTGTATGAAAGGCTTAAAGACACTGTTGCATATCGTTTTGAGATTGAGGAGTACACCCAGTTTTATGACCATAGCATAAAAAATAAGTACCGGCAAGATTTAGAAGTCGATTTCGCATCAGAATACAGTAAGAGCGCTTTTATCTTTGAAGTAATCACGACCAACCAGCAATACACGCTAGATCCAAGTCTTAAAAAACAAGAAGCCTTAATACGGGACTTAAGCAGTATCACAGAAAAGGTGGAATTAGGCATTGATACCTCTGGAGATATCGAATCACTCTTGAACCACGATGAAATTAAAGAGAAATGGGGAGCTATACTACCAAGGCTTAAACGGCAACATCAAGGTGCATTAGCTCATGGGTATCTGGATGCTATAGGCGAAAAAATAAAAGATAAAAAACGCTTTACAACCGATTTAAAACAGTATCGCATGCTTGGGATGCTCTTTAATACCCTATTGCGGATTCCTTTTGATGATAAAACCATAAAAAAAAGACCCCGTACATTTACTAATATGATCCATAGCCTACCGGTACATATTACAGAGCATTTAACATTGGTAAACGAGGATGCAGCCACCAATCTACTCACGTATGCAGTTACTGGTATGTTACAGTCTATTGACGGCGAAACCACAAGTCGCATAAAAAAGTATCTAAAATATTACGAAGCAGGAGAGGATTCTGTATATTTAGAAAGCTATACAGGGCAATATACTATTGATAAATATACCGCATGGACCACAAATGCACATATCGCAATAACAATTAGTAATGGAAGAGGCTATAGACGACACCAGCAATTTTCATTAAAAAAACAAGATGTATGAGTAAGAACTATGTATGCGATGGCGCAAAAATAGAATGCCAGTTATGTACCAAACCCGAAGGTACATTAATGGTCACTTCTAATCAGATAAAAATACAAGGGCAACTTTTTGCGAATGAAAACGACAAAGGAAAACCTAACCTTATGTTTCAGGGTAACTGCAAAGCCAGCCCATATCAAGCCTCTCCTTGCATGGGGGTTATAGCTCCTATTGCATGGCAAGGCACTGCAGACGCTCTTATACAAGGCGGTAAAGCATTATTAGAGGATTCTACCATTATGTGTGGTTTTGGTGGATCAGAAATAAAAATTACAGATCATTTACAGACCAATCAGCCCACACAGCTACAACCTCTTGGAGCTCCGGTAGTATTGCCTGTAGAAGAGCCAAAATACTTAGAACTACAATGGTCAGATAGAGACGATCAAACAATTACCGAAAACTCTATAGATCAACAACATAAAGCAACGCTTAAAACATTAAATATTTTACCTGGCGAAAGCCTGTTGTTTAATATATCAGAGAAAGAAAATACAGCCGTTAGAAACGAAGACGACAAAGTAAGGATTGAAGCTACTGTTAATCATGATGGAGAGGCCAAAATCGAAATACAGAATACTGCGCAAGATGTCATAGAAGAAAAAACTAAAGATGCACCACAAATCGAAGAGATGTATTGGATGGATAGCGAAGGTAATCCTATAGAAAATGCTTCGTCTGGTGAACAGGTACATCTATATGTAAAAGTTACAAATCTAGAAGAAGGTGAAGAACTAACCATTAATCTGGATAGCGATGATGATAGAACTACGATAACAGGGGTTGTAGATGCAGAAGGGATCGTAGTCTTAAAATAATAAAATTATGACGAAACTACATTATATATGCCTATTGTTATTTGGTTTTTTTGCATTACAAAGTTGCCAATCACAAAAAGCGAATACCACAGCAAACAATAACTTAAAGTCTAGGCAAGTAGTTGCAGATGCTATTGCGTATCATATTATCAAAGACTCGGTTTATTGTAAAGGATATGAGGATGATGTGTTAAGGGAAATTGAGCTTTTACAGGTTGAATATCATGATAAAGCAGTACAAGATTCTCTAAATAATTTCTTTTTTAGGAAGCAAGTAGAATCTATCGGTGAGCTGAATGACTTAGAAGGGTATAATGGTAGTGATTTTCAAGTTTTAAAACGAAACATTAAGAGATTTTGCAGTGTAGAGACATTTGATAATGCCCCATCACATATTAATATAGCAGAATTTGAGGTCATTTTGAATCGGCAAAATATTTTCACAATAGATATTAGAAATTATGACTGGAATGGAAGAGGGCATATAGAAACATATAGTTTTAACCTGGATACAGGTAAAAGATTTATTGATGATGAGGTGTTTAACGATGATATTGATAATTTGTTTGATGATTTGTCTCTTCGTATGCTAAATACGATTAAATCTGATTTGGAAGATATCAAAAATGATAATGATTTGTCTGATGAAGATAAAAAAGGCTATGAGGAAGAGTATAACAATTATATAAAAGACAAACAATATCAAATAACTACATTACCTGAATGGCAAATTGTTATAATTCCAGAATGGTCTGGTTTGAAAGAAAAAAATACTTTAGGCATAGAATTTCGTATTTATAAAAATTTAGGAAAAGTATACTTTGGTGATCCTTATGATTCAGAATTCTATACAATGAAACAAATGGAACCTTATTTAACAGAAGAATTTAGAAGCCTTTAGAAGCCTTATTAATTTAAATTAAATTTATGGACAAACTACATTATATATGCTTATTATTATTTAGTTTTTTTACATTACAAAACTGTACATCACAGAAGGCAGGAACAAAAAATATTTCAACAAATACTACTATTCCCTATGAAACTATAAAAGATTCTGCTTATTGTAAACCGCCATCATCAAATAATGTAGAATATTCCTTTTATAATTTACCTTTTTTCAAGACAGATAGAGAGGTTGTATTATTTAATGGAGGTAACATTTATCAAGGATTTTCTTTTTTCAACAGAGATAGTTTACAAATACAATTGAAAAAGGTTATCCAAGACAGAGAAGAATGGTGTGTTAAGGAAGATACGCACTCAGGACTTATAGAGCTAAGCCATGAGGTGACCTATAATGAAAAAGATCTTGTGAGTTTTAAATTGTATTATGCAGAATATGGGGGAAGTATACATACATATACAGAATATTATAATTATTCGATAGATGATCAAGAAATAAATATAAGAACAGATAAAGGCAGTATTTTAAATATTTTTAAGAAGGAGAAAAAAGAAGAATTAACATCAAAAATGAATGAATACATATTAAAAAATATAAAAAATACTTTAATAAATGGATATGATGATTTTGGAGAAAAAATTAGTGTCGAAAGAAAAAGAAATATTGAAGAAAGTATCAATAATGGGGATTATACACTAGCAGAGTTACCAACAGAATGGGCTATAGAAATTAATGGTATTGAAGAATCTCAAAAGGAAATGGGGATTAGTTTCCATGGGATTAGGGTTCCTAGTATTATAACAGATGCATCTAATGATTATTCTATTTTCTTTACTTTTAAAGAGCTCCATCCTTACATAGTAGAATCATTTAAAAAACATATGTAATCATTAAAAAAACAAGAGATCATATGGAAGAGGAAAAGAAAGTGATTTATACTTTGTGCATTAATTATATAAGAAAAAAACTTATAAGCTTAAATTAGAAATTATGGCAGTGCAGGAAAAACAAAAAAAAACATACACACCATCGATAAGCTATGGCGGTGAGGTTTTAGAATATAAAGATGCTCCATTAGCAATAACTACTACAGAACCTTATAAGTGTATACACTGTAGCGAAGATATCACTATAAAACAAATAAAAGATGTTGTTAGTGGTATAGATGAAACAGTTGCTAAAAAAGTATTAGTAAAGTTAAATAAGTATAAAAAAGAAGGAAAGTTCAAACTTGATAATTGCTTGCGTAAGGCCCATTTTATAACTCAAGTCGCTTCTGAAACACAATTCAGTAGCATGAAGGAAAGTGGCTATTATCCATATGGTAGATTACAAAGGTTGTCAAATTTTACTGTGACTCCACAAACTATTAATTCAACTATTTTAACTTCTTTAGAAAAACATCTTAGTGAAATATTCGAAATAAGAGATAAAAATGATAAAAAACTAAGTAAAACCAACTCTCAAATAAAACAGATCGTAAAAGACGCAAGTATTACATATGATATAAGAGAGATGTATGGATATAGACGAGATAAGAAAAAAAAATACCTCCCAGAAAAAAATATTAAAGAGGTTATGGAAACTGTTAAAAATGCCAAAGGAGATGAGATTGAGCAAATAAAATATAAAATCATAATTAAAAAGAGAACTAAAGCATATTCTTTAGAAATATTATCAAGAGCATATGCCAGCAGAATGAATAATGGAAATGAATTAAGTAGAGATGGATATAAGTTTTCTGGTAAAGGGATTAAACAGTTAACAGGTAAAAATAATTATACAAATTTCACGAATAGGCGTAAAGCACTAGGTTTTCCGGATTATGACAAACATATTGATTTTACTGTTACTACCAATAGTTCTACTTTAGAAGGAAACTATGATAAATTAGCTGATAAAGATAATGTAACTTATGGTGTACAAGCGGCTATTTGGTATTGGTTAGAGGGAAATGGAAAGATATATTCTTATTCTGATGATGATAATGTTGCGGAAGTGTCGTATAGAATTAATGGGGGATGGAATGGTTTTGCCGATGGTGATTATCCAAGAAAAAAAGGTATTTTAAAAGCGCGTAAAGCTTTTAAAGTATATGATCACTATAAATTAGTACATGAAAATGGGACTCAGGCAGAAAAAGATAAAGTCATAGAGATTTTAAGTAGAATAAGTAAAAAGCATTCCAAGAGAGGGAAAACTATAGAAAAAGATCCTGAAGCAGAAAAATTACTCAAAGAGTTAAGAACTGTAAAACTTGTGGAGTTGAAACCAATGCCAATGGAAACTATTGAATTAAAATTCGACATTCCAAAATTACAACCAGTACCCGTTACTGCAACAACATCCAGCAAATCAAAAAAGAAAAGAAAAAAGAAAAGGAAATAATATGTTTAATAAATTCATACTCCTTTCTTTACTATTTGGATTCAATTCTTATTGTTTTCAAAATAAAACGTCTGGAAACAATATTTTATTTAAAAATGCACTAGATACTAATCCTGTTTCTGTGATAATGGTGAAAGATTCTTTGATACATAATAAAAGTGAAGTGTTAAATTTTGAACTTCCATATTTTAAAATATCTAATAATTATTCTGTAAACAAAAAGCTGTTAAAACAATATGGTTTTTTTTCACTAGAGGCAGTTAAGGATTCATTAAAACTTGAGAAGAAAACAGCTATTAAAGATAGCTCCTATTCAGATTGTTCTTATCAGGGTTATTATAATAAAAATAATCTATTAAGTTTTAGTCTTACAAGAAGATTTATAGTACTCAAATATGAACTCTATAACGAATACTATAATTTAAACTTGAAAGAAGGAAATGATATTAAGCTCAACATGATTTTTGATAATATTGATTCAATACTTCCAATTATAAATAATAAGATTGAAGAATATAAAAAATACACTTTAAAAGATGATGATTTTGATGAACTTCAAAAAAACAGTATAAAAAATAATTCTTTTACAGTGGATGAAGTACCAGATAATTTTCTTTTGAAAGAAGTAGAAGGCGATTTAAGTATTCAATTTTTCACTTCTCAATATGAATATAGTTCTACTGATTTTAATCCTTATGAAGATCTTTTCTTCACTTTTGAAGAGTTAAAACCATATTTAACCGACGATTTTAAAAAACAGATAGGACTAAAATAAACAAACCATGTGCAAACCAGAATATACTTTAGTTGTAGAAATCGAGCCTTTTATGGGAGCTACTATAGACCCTGTAGACTTGGCATTGGTAAAACCTATGGTTACCAAAGTAGAAGGGCCTTATAATGATAATGACGAATTATTAGAAAGTGCAGAGTTTAATAAAACGTATTGCTATTATGCAACCTTAAATGTAGATGCTCAAAAAGTAAACCCTAAACAAATAAAATGGGCAGTCGCTTATGATGATAACGAAGCAGATAAAGCATTTTACCTATTCTCTGGTAAAGAAATTGTAGAAAACCGGGTTAAGATTCGTATCAAAATAGAAAAAGCACAGGAAAAGTTCAAAATCTATGCCTATACAACCCAATTACCGGATAAAGATGTTTTTGTAGAAGTTAAAATAGAAGAAGATAAAATAGAGCTTCCTATGTTGATAGCAAGATCTGTAAGAAGAGCTGGGATAACCAAAGGAAAGAAAGGTGAGGATTTAACAAGAGAGGATATCAAGAACCTTAATATATCTTTTCCCGCAGAAAAGGATAAATTGAAAAAGCTATTAAATAATTCTTATGATGAACTTGGTTACACTAAAGGGTGGTTCTCAAATTATACCACAGAAGAATATAATGAAAATAGAGAGGAAAGAGTCACATATGCGCTAGAACAAATAGAAAAATACAATAAAAAAACTGATGAAAAATTATTTGATATCATGATCAATGATCTAGATGATTGGGCAAGAGGAGATCTAGATGATAATTTGGTTGCTATGGTTGATTTTTTTAAGGTTAATACTTCTACAAGTGATAATTACGAAGATGATAGGTTGACAAAAGCTATAGCAGAGCACGAAAGAACTTTGTCTTTTATTAATGGTTTTAATCCTTTGTTAGCTTCTAAAATAAATGAAAACATAGAATCATTAAATGACATGAAAGTTAATGATTCAAAAACACAATATACAAAAGAAGATTATCAAGGAAAAGAAGAAGAATTGTTAGGTGTAGAAGGGCTTCAAGAATTAAAGAGTCTTGCTTATTCAGATAAGTTTAGTGGTCTTGGTATTTCTGTAAATGGTACTCAAGCATATAACGTATTTTTAAAAGAATTTAAACGTGAAGGAGATTCTTATCAAGGAAAATTAGAATTAGAAATATTGGACCATTTTGGATTGGACGGTACTGATATTCTGGGTGATAAATTTTATGATCAAGAGGAATTTATTTGTTGGTATATGCTTCAGCATTTGAGAGGTTATAAACCATTTATAACAAAAATATCCATTAATTATAGTTTTTCAGGCACTATAAGTTCTAATAATCTAAACATAAACAGAGATGAAAACTAAAAAATACATCTTCATTATACTTTCAATTATATGTCTTAGTTTTTTATTTATTATGATAAATATGAAGATTAAATTTGATAAGGTATATGAAGAACGAAAGGATGTAAGTAGTATTTATAATGAGTTATATCAATCAGGTGCCCTGAAAATTATTCAAGAATTCTTTGTGAACAATTTTGATACGATTGATCAAAACTATCAGGAAATAATATCAACCCCAACCCATAAAATACTTAAAATAAGGCTACGGGATCTAGAGAAATATACTAAGGATAAAAAAATACTTGATGCGGCAAAAAAGCTTGTTGAAAATGAGTTTTATAACATCAAAGCGACAAAAAATTTAGATTTAGATTTTACAGAAATATATACTAAGAAAGTATATTTAACATATAAAAGCACACCCACCTATCATTATTTAATTTATTATCCAGAAGAAAAAAATAGATACTCATATATGTTTAACAAAAATGATGATTGGTATGCTTTTGCTTCAGATAGTCCAGAAGATGCACAAGATTTTTCTACTTTTTTAGACATTACACCAGAATGGTTATTGCCTTATTTTGAAGCGAGGTCTTTTTTTAAAAAAAACTAGTCCATAATTTTAGATATGATCAAGATTCATTGATAAGAATATAAAAAATAACAAACCCAGATCTACATCAGTAGACATTATAAAAAAGCGGTAAAAATGTTACACTTAAAAGAAATAGTAAATAATAAGACTAACACCTTTGCAGAATGGGCTGCCCAACAAGAAAAAGAAAAGAGAGCAGGTGTGGGTAATTTTATTACCTTGGTAAATTGTGGTACTACCGATGTGGAGGAAAAAGTTACGAGTGAGGTCGAGAAAATAGAAGTTTTAGATGCGTCAGGAAAAAAATTAGACTTTTTAAAAAAGTTTAATGCAGAAAAAGCTGTGCCAGCACAAGAAGAAATTACATATAAAATCACTTTAAAAAATGATGATCCAGAAGTCTTAAAAAAAGATGTCAAAGCTATAAAGTATTGTTTCTGGCTAGAAGATCCCAAGGGAAATAAGGTATCTATAGATAGTGCTTCAAAAACCATACTATGTAACAATAAAGGTAATGAAGCAAGTACAGATACGCCTCAAGACCTGTTTGAGGTTAAGGAAACCGAAACGCTGACAAAAAACTTAGAAAAAGCATTTTATTATGCTAAACGCACACAAACAGATACCGAGAGTATCTTAAAAATAAAATTTTCAAAGTGGTTAGACGGTTATAAGTTAAGAGTAGAATTTTATTTTTGTACCATAAAAGCAGATGGAGGCGATACCACAATATCACGTTTTATAGCCTCCCAACCAGAAATTGTAGACGGCTACTGGCTTAATGCCGAAGGCAAAAAAATACTACAAACAGGATACAAACAAGACATCTATTTGTACCTTAAAACACTAGGGTTAAAAGATCAGGAACTTATGGTAAACGTTTATGATAAAGACTATTACCCTACTCCAAACCAGCCTACTATATATTATGGAAGAGCTGCCAAAGATGACCTAATAGAATGGAAAAACAATACGGTAAAGATCGAAGGTCGTGATACGATAAAACAATTTAAGGTAGGCAATAAAATACGGTATGAGAATGCCACAGCAGACGAAGACCAGGAATATAAGACATGGTATGACAATGCGATTTCTCAGGATCATTTTTTTGCTATAATAGACCCTACTCAAAAAAATAGCGAAGACCTTGAGTTATACATACATTTTCCCGATTGGAAAACTATAAAACTACCCGCAGACAACGAGTATGCCAAGCTGGGACTCACCACCAAAGAGCGCATTGCCGATGCTTTTTTTGCTAAAATAGAGAAAGAAGAAGTGCTAGCAGATGCTCCTAATAAACCTATATACTACAAAGACAAAAAAACGGGAAAGCAAAAAAAATCCTCTAAAACTAAACCAGCAAAAGCCGAAGTACCGTATTACAAAAAAATAGACAATGGTGTATTAGGCCAAAAAGTACAATTGGTAGCGGCCTGCGCCAATCTAGAAGGCAAAAAAGTAATATTTAAGATTTATGAAAAAGAACCTTTGTTGGTAGAAAAAGATACAGTTATGACTGTTTTAGATATAGATGGTAAAGAAGTAAAAGAGATTAAAGCCAAAGTAAAAGATGGCTATGCAGTAGCAAAAATAGAATTGAAACATAAAAAGAAACAAGAAGACAATAAAGACTGGTTAGATAAGTTAAAAAATGGATTTTATGATAAAAAAGGCAAAACAGCCAACTTATTTATTACAGTAACCTGCACAGGAGAAGTCGAACATAAAGAAACGTTTTTAAAAGATAGCAGTTTTAACATGATCGGTAACAACTGGCATGAACCTGTAGATGATCCGCAGATTGCTATGTATACACAAGGAGGGCACAATAATCCTCAAAATAACACTTATGGCACTGCCAGAGGCTATACACATGCTGGTCTGGATCTTTTTGCATTAGAGGGTTCAAATGTCTATGCTTGCTTAGACGGAGAAGTTTTAAAAGTCCAAGAATGGACTAGAAAAAGTGGAAAAAGTGGTTATGGGCATAATATTATACTAAAAGTAGATAATGCTCAAGAGGTGAGAAATAGAAGAAGAGAATATACCCTCCCATATTCTACTGACAAGAAACAAGCTAATAGTTTTAATCCTGATTCTGATATTTATCTTTTACGGTATGCACATTTAGAAGATGTGTTAGTAAAGGTAGGAGATAAAGTTAGTGCTGGAAAAATCATTGGAAAAACAGGAATTTCAGGAGTTATTGCAGGGACAAGTGATCCTCATCTGCATTTTAATATATATAGTGATAAAAGAAACGATGCATATTTAGTTAATCCAGCTTACTATGTTTATTGGAAAGAAATAAATGATTTAACTGATGAAGATAAAAAAATACAGGAAAAAAGAAAAAAGAAATACCCAACAGAAGCCTTAAGGAAAAAGAATGCAAATCCTGCTCCAAAAATATCTTTGAAAGACCCAAAAAGAACTTAATTATAATTCAATGAAATATTATTTATTTATTTATTTATTTATTTATTCACTTAATAGCTGTAAAGACGCTACTACTTCTACTAAAGTTATTGAAGAGGTTGTTATAGAGGATTCTCTAACCAGTATTAATACGCTAAGTAAAGAATATGCTAGGCAAAATATAATACAATACGATACTTTATCAATAGAACAAGCGAAATTTAACAACAAACCTCTTTATTACAAACATTTAAGCCTTATTAAAACGAAGATAGACTCTACTAAAAACCATAATTGGGAATGTGGAAACCCTTTTGGTTGGGAAGGTGAAATACTTGAAAGTAAATATATTAATGGGGCAGAATATGTCTCAAATAATGATACTGATGAAGGGTTTTTAATAGCAGCAGAATTAGGAAAAGATGATAATTTTCTGACATTATATATTGACAGCAAAATCATAAAAATAACTAATGAAACCAATGTTAATGAGATTGAAGAGTTATTTCCTAATTCAGAAACAATTAAATTACCTAATAATTTTTATACTCGTATTAGTTTTAATAGAACTGTACCTGAAAATTCATGGGCATTTTATTATAATAACAAAGGGAATTTAATAAGATTTGAATTGTATTGGTTGTTGTGTTAGTATTATAAAATAAAAAGCATAATTCCTAGCTGCCTGCCCCAATCTGGATGGTAAAAAAGTGTTCTTTAAAATTTATGAAAAAGAGACTTCACTTACTAATTTAGTAGAAAAAGATACAGCTATGACTGTTTTAGATATAGATGGTAAAGAAGTAAAAGAGATTAAAGTCAAAGTAAAAGATGGCTATGCAGTAGCAAAAATAGAATTGAAACATAAAAAGGAAGATGATGACAATGAAGATTGGGCCAAACTATTGTTTCCAGATACAGTAAAAGAAAAAAAGGATATAAAAACTTCAGAGCTTTATCTTAAAGTTTCTTGTAAAGGGGAAATAGATCATAAAAAAGAGTTTCTGAAAACTACTTGTTTTAAACTTTCTACAAATACTTGCGGTTGTAAAAAATGTATTAATTATCAAGATGTAAAACCAAATCCTGTTTTAAATCATCAAACATATAAAAACAAAAATAGTTTTATCAAAATAATTAAAACTTATGAATAATATTTTCATTTCAATAGTTTCGCTTGTACTATTTATTTTTTCTTGCTCTCAGAAGAGTAGTTTAATTAAGTCTAACGTTAGCAATGAATATGAATATCAATCAATCAATCGATAGATAGTTTATTTTTTAAAGCACCTAATGTTTTTTCACATAAAGATTGGGTATTATCTGATGATATTCAAGGGAACGTTTTAAGAATTATGGATGGAGAAGATGCTAAAGACCTTTTTTGGGCAAATAATCCTAATCTCATGCATCTAAAAGTTCTAGCAAAAGGGAAACTCATAAATGCTAAAGGTAAAAACCCTAAAGAAGCAGGTTTTTATGGAAAATGGTTTTTTTACGGCGATGGGGATATGGGGATAAACGAAATAGGTTATTTTAAGAATGGAATTAAGGATAGTGTATGGTATACTAATTATGAAGATTCATTTCCTAGGATTAAGTATTATAGTAAAGGAGTCAAAACTAATTCTAAAGGCGATTTTAGAATTAAAATTAAGGATTCATTAGTTGCTAAAGGTAAGGAAATTAGTAAAATAGGCATACCAAAAGGCACTTGGACTTTTTATTATTCTGAAGAATTTAAATCCGAAAGACAATTTCTTTTAGAGAAAGATTCTGTAATAGTAAAATTCAAAAATATTGATCGTAGCAGTGGAGAAATAATCGAAAAAGGAGAATTCAAAGAATATTTCGAAGACCATGATTATTAAAAATAAATAAGTAATATAAAATCAGAAAAATATCAATAAAAAATCCGAAAAGACTTAAAATCCGGTAAACTATTATAATCTTTGATATGAAAAATTACTTATTTATTTCTTTATTTATAGGGTGTAAAAACACATCTAATGTTGACAGTGTTCAAGAAATAAATTCTTCAAAAACCCAAATAAAGCAAGCTGAAAATTATAGTTTACAAGTAAAAGACTCTTTAAAAGTACAAAGTGGAAAATCAGACTCCAATACAATAGACTCTTTAAAAATAGGTGCTACATTTTACAACTATAAAGCCTTTAAAGGTTATAGATTTATAGAAACAGAGCCCTATGAATTTATTTCTGTTAAATCAGACATGAGGTCAACTCAACTCATGGCATATCAAAAAAAAGACAGTAAATATCTTGTCCTAGTAACAGCTTCAGGAATGGTAGAAAGTGTTGATTACAATTGGCAAATAATAGAAAAGAAAATTGAAGATATAGTTGTTTTTTCAAATAAACTTGAAATTTGTTGGCATATAACGAGATATAACAAACAAACAAATTCTTACGATACGCAAGGTATAGGAATTGGCAAACAAATTAAAGAGTTAAAAGGAAGCATTGTATATTCAAAAGAAAAAATACTTATTACAGATTATGAAAATGGAAAAATAAAAGCCATTAACGATAGTGCCAATACTTTTATGTGTACAGATGGGCTTTAATTTTTATTAATGTCTTCTAAAATAACAATTAATAATTGATACGTTTTTTCACCAAAACCGAAACAGAAAAGTACAAGCCGATTCACCCAAAACCAAAGACAAAAAAGGCAACACAAAACTACCCAAAAAAGCCAATATACCCTATTATAAAAAAACAGACAACGGAGTATTGGGTCAAAAAATACAACTTGTAGCCGCCTGCGCCAATCTGGAGGGTAAAAAAGTAACGTTTAAGATTTATGAAAAAGAGACATCGCCCACCAATTTGGTAGAAAAAGACACAGCACTCCCTGTATTAGACAAAGATGGTAATGAAGTAAAAGAAATCCAAGCTGAAGTAAAAGACGGGTATGCAATTGCAGAGATAGCCTTTCAAAAAGTAGATACTGCAAAATACGACGAGTGGGACAGAAAACTAGATCCAGACCAAGGGGATTTAAAAACCACCAACCTATTTATAAAAGTAAGCTGTATTGGTGATGATATCAAGATTACCGACCAATGCTTTTTGGAAGATAAAAATGAAGGGTTTGAGTTGAAGGCTGCTGTTATAGTTTACAATATTTATCATGATCATAAAATAAAAAGACAAGATTGCAATAATCCTAAAAAAGCAAGATATTATTATTATGAAAGCACTGGCAAACAGCATTTCATAGGTAAAACAAAAGTCCATTCAACTAAAAGGCATCTTAAAAAAAATGTATTATCTAAAAAGAAAGGTGATGATACATTATTAGCTTATTCAAAAGATATTCAATCGTATAGCTCGGGTAGTGTGAAATTTAAGTTCGCTTCATGGAATAGTGACTCTGGACGCTGGTATATTAATCCAAATTGTCTTGCAGGACTATTGGGAGCTATGATTAAAGAAAGTATTGAAGATCTAGGTTTTAATGGTTTTAGTATTAAAAATGGGAATACAGCAGGAGGAAGTAGTTCACATATTAATGGCGAAAAGGGAGATTTAAGATACCTGAGCACTACTATTAATGATAATGCACCTGCCATTCATTTATTTACTAATCAGGCTACTAAAATCCAAAATCCTAATTTTGATTATAGCAGGCAAGAGAAATTTAATGAAGCCCTGTATAATTTTGGATGGGGAAGAACTACAAAAATGTACTCTGAAAACTTTTACATTGAGGAAGAAAAAGAGTATGTTAATCCTAAAACTAAAAAAAAGGAGATTAAAAAAGAAAAGGTGAAAAAATTACTATCACATTGTGATCATAAAATGAAACTAGGAGAAAATGGATTCAGACATTATCATCATATTCATTTAACTGGGTTTGACCATTCAATAATCAAGAAAAAATGAGAATAATATCTATTTTACTTTTGTGCGCAATCACTTTTAGCTGTAAAACAAAAGAGGCAAAAAGAACTATATCTACAAAAACATACGCCAATAAAACAAAAGAAGTCTTTGTTCAAGAAAAACTATATCATATTGATTCTATTTTAAAGAAACTTACTTCGATAAACTTACCCTACTCAAGTAAGCATATTTTATCAAAAGTTAAATATTATGATAGTATAGGAGGTTTTTTTATAGATACAACTTTTACTAAAATTAGTGTTTCTAAACTTTTTAGTTATGTAGATAATAAAAAGCCAATGTTAATTGTGAATAAAGATGTTTTAAATGTAAATATTAACAAACAAAAATCCAATATAATCGATGTTGATGGAACCATATTCGCATATGGTAATAAAGATGATTATAATTATAATATAGCATCACAGATTGTATTTCCTGTTTTTAAAAAAGAGTTTAAAGATTTTAATTTAATTGGTAGCTATTCACAATATTTTGGAGAAAATGGTATACCTGGCGTGTTTTTTATTTTAACTAGTTTTGATAAAAGAGGAAACCAATTAGACTATTTGATTGTATTCAATCGATTTTCGTGGGAAACCGTATTAGAAAAAGACTTTAATATAGAAAAGAATTTTAATATAAAGATAACTAAAAAAGTTATAGATTATTTTGATGGAGACTTGGAAAGAGAGAGAGAAACTCCACTAATAACTAAAAGAACTGAGAATTATATTTTAAATGAAAGAGGTATGTTTACCATTGTAAAGTAAGAGATAGAAATATATCATTGACTCAAAAATACAACTCGTAGCGGCCTGTGCTAATCTAGAAGGCAAAAAAGTGTTCTTCAAAATTTATGAAAAA
The DNA here is from genome assembly GCA_947498785.1 of uncultured Aquimarina sp. Taxonomy (GTDB): domain Bacteria; phylum Bacteroidota; class Bacteroidia; order Flavobacteriales; family Flavobacteriaceae; genus Aquimarina. Next base: position 15,507 of record CANMLS010000037.1, read on the forward strand.
GAACATTTGCTGGAAGAAAAAGATACAGCACTCCCTGTATTAGATAAAGATGGTAAAGCAGTAAAAGAAATCAAAGCCGAGGTAAAAGATGGATATGCGGTTGCAGAGATACAATTAAAGCATAAAAATGAAGATACCTTTAAAAAATGGAAAAAAACCTTAAGAAAAGATCAAGATACTTATATAAGTGATAACTTATTTATCTCTTTAACTTGTAAGGGGGATGATTTGGTTCATTCAAAACAGTTTTTAAAAGAAAATAGTTTTAGTCTTAATGCATGTAAATGGCATGATCCACTAGATATAATGGTATATAGAGGTTGGTATGGTCCTAGTTCAAATAGATGGGAACCAAAAAGTAGTGCATATCTTAAAAGTACTACAGCTCGTAATAGCGGAAAACATGAAGGATTAGATTTATATGCACCTATAGGAACCACTACTTATGCTTGTGTGGATGGTGAAGTATATTTGAATTATTTTTCTAGTACTTATGGAAATTGTTTTGGAATCAAAAGTACTTATTATGACAAGCTATTATACTTTTTTTATGCTCATTTAGATAAGAAACCAAACTTTAAAATAGGTGATAAAGTAAAAGCTGGTAAACAGGTTGGAGTAACAGGAGTAACAGGAAATGCTAATAAAACAGATTCAAAGAAAAATCATTTACATTTTGAAGTAAGAGATACTAATGCGACAACAGGAGGAAGAATTGACCCCTTGAAAACTATTACAGAATTAAATGATAATATAGAGACTAACCCAACACAAGGAAATCAAAATTAAAAATATGAAATCATTTATTCTACTAATAGTATCATTTTTTTTATTCATTACTTGTAAAAATTCATCATTATCAAAAAACGCTGACGTATCTAAAGAAATACAAACAAAAAGTACAGAAACTAATGACAAAATAGGATTCGATACGGCTTTAGAGAATAAAAAAAGCCTACTGAAATATGATACTAATTTTATAATTCCAAAAAAAATACCTACACCGAAAAAACTTGAAAAGTTACTATCGTTAAAAATTTTAAAGACAGAAATAATTGATTTTAATGGTGATGGGAAATTAGATTTTTTATGTAAAGTAGAGAAAGATATTTCTAATGGAAAAATGATAGAAGAATATTGGATTACTTCTGACGAAAAAATATTAAGGAAAAAAGAACTTAGTTTAGAATATGATTACAAGTGGTTTATTAATTTAGATGATGACAAAGAACTAGAGTTGATAAAAGCTCAAGGAGAATCGGAAGGTATAAGTTATGGAGTTTATAATTTAGATTTTTCTTTACAAAATGATTCTGTTTTGTTTTATTTCAATCCTATTATAGAGAAAGAAAATAAATATTATTGGGGTTATCCCTGGGAGATTAAAGACATTTTATGTGAAGTAAAGGATCAAAAAAAAGTTAAAATATCACTAAATCACAATATAGAGCGAGATGGCGTCATTCTAAGATTAGGAAAACAAAAAAAACTTCCTGTTCTCGTATTTACTGGGGAAACTCAAAAAGAATTTGAAATAAAAAATATAACAAGTTTTCAATTTATAGAAATTGAAAAACTCATGAAAAACCTATTTAACTAATATAACATCATTCAAAAAACACAACTCGTAGCGGCCTGTGCTAATCTAGAAGGCAAAAAAGTGTTCTTCAAAATTTATGAAAAAGAACATTTGTTGGAAGAAAAAGATACAGCACTCCCTGTATTAGATAAAGATGGTAAAGCAGTAAAAGAAATCAAAGCCGAGGTAAAAGATGGATATGCGGTTGCAGAGATACAATTAAAGCATAAAAAGAAACAAGAAGATAATAAAGACTGGTTAGACAAGCTAAAAAATGGTTTTTATGATATACAAGGTAAAACTGCCAATTTATTTATTACTGTGACTTGCAAGGGTGAGGTAACGCATAAAGAAACGTTTTTAAAAAGTAGTAGTTTTAAAATGATCGGTAACAACTGGCATGAACCTGTAGATGACCCACAGATTGCAATTTACAATCAACATGGTGTTAAAAAAATGAAAAGTAATACTTTTGGAATGGGTAGAGATAGGTTTCATTCTGGATTGGATATATTTTCTTTAGAAAGTTCAAAGGTTTATGCTTGTCTAGATGCTGAAGTTTTTGAAATTCAGAAATGGACAAGTAAGACAAAGAGTGGCTATGGGCATAATGTGACATTAAAAGTTAAAAACCCTCAAGAAGTTAGAAATCGAAAGAGAGAATATACCAAAGCATTTACAGATGATTTAGATCAAAAGGCTAGTTTTGATGAGAATTCAGATGTTTTTTTACTTCGATATGCCCATTTGGAAGATATTTTAGTTAAAAAAGGGCAAAAAGTAAAAGCTGGTGATCCTATTGGTAAATCTGGAGTTTCAGGTATTGCTTTAGGAACTCATGACCCCCATGTCCATTTTAATATATATAGTACCGCAAAATTAGAAAAACATTTAGTTAATCCAGCTTATTATGTTTACTGGAAAGAGATAGGAGATCTAACTGCTACCGATAAAAAAGTTCAAGAAGACCGAAAAGATGAAGGATATAAACCTAATCCAGTGCCAACACTTTCTAAAATAGAGTAACAATGAAACTTTTATTTATTTATGTATTTATTTATTTATTTTCTGGATGTGATCAATTAAAAACCGTTAAGAAATATAATGAAGAAGATATAAAAAATCATGAAACTACAATTTTAAAGGATTCTTTAAAATTAAGCCAAAAGAATATAGACTCCAATACTATAGATTCTATAAAAATTGGGGCTAAGTTTTATGAATATGATGCATTCAAAAATTATAAATTCATAGAAGCAGAACCTTATGAGTTTATAGAGCTGAATGATAATGATAATTCAAGTCAAATAATGATATATCGAAAGTCAAATAATTATTATGCCATTTTAGTGTCAGCAGAAGATAATATAGAGAAATTAGATTCTGGTTGGAAGAAATCAAAGAAAACAATTGTTGATGTTGTTTCTTTTGATGTTAATTTTGAGTTATGTTGGTATATATACGATGGAAATTACCCTCCTTTAGGTAGATTTGGAATTGGTACAGAAATAAATAAAACATTTGAAATAGATGAATATACTAATTGTAAAATTTACAAAAAGTATAAAGTTTTTGATGTAGATTATAAAAAAGGTAAAATCGAAGAAGTAAATAAGGAAGCTTCTACTTTTTGTTGTTCTGATGGATATTAGTTAGTTGATTAAATGTGCAACCGCAAATATACTTAATGGTTCTACCTTGACTGTTCCTCCAAATGCTTTTGCCTTACAGAAGTACACATATCGGTTGGCTTACTGTACAAATTAAATCTGTGGGTAGTGGCAAGTCCAAACATTAGAGAAGATTAATCAGATTTTTCTTACATATATCAGAAGAGCATTGTAAAAATACGCCATTGGAATAGTGGACCTCTATGCGAACTGTTTTTGAAATAGATTCTAGAGTAGAAATTTCTACAGGAATGAAGGATAGCTCTTTCTTGGATACCTTTTTCTGGGTATCTGGAAATTCAACTTTATACTTCCTGTGCCAATATTTCATGATTCCGTAAGTTATCTTAGCTTTTCGCTATAGCCTTTCAAACTTAGTGTACTCTTCTTCCAATTCCTTATAATCTTATTTAGTGTCCTCTTTTTCCACATAGCAAAACTAAAACGTAAATACAAGCTAAACAAGATGTGGTTTGCTGAACGGTTACAATAATGGTCACATCTTTCTTAATACAGCAAAAAAGGGTTGCTACTATTATTTTTTTTACCTTGTTCTATCTCTAATTGTTATTACTCAAGTTTATATTTTCCTATGTGATCTGTTAAATCTCCACCAAGATATAGATATCCATTATGTTCTTCAATAGAGCTGGATTCTGATACTTTTTTTCCTGTTGTATCATAATAGGTTTTTAATATTTTTCCATCTTCACTAATGTGCATTATCATTCCAAAAGGTTCTTGTTTTGGTTGAAGCCATAAAGGAATACCGTATAGTAATTTTTTCAATCCTTTTTTGGGTTGTATATTATCTAGTAAATCATTTCTGCGAGTAGTGAAACCTAGCCAAAAACTACCATCATTTCTTCTTGATATTCCATTTGGTAAACCAGGGAGGTTTTCTAAAAAGACTTCTGTTTTGCCTGTTTTAACACCTCTTAGCCAATGTCTGACAACTCTATATTTGGTCAAATCCACCATTAACACAAAATCATCATTTTTGGAAACAGCTACACCATTTCCAAAAAAAGAACTATCAATTAATGTTTGTACTTTTTCTGTTTTTGGATTATAGCTGTAAAGCCCACCATCAGGTTTGACTTCCATTAAAATTTTGCGTGCATTTTTGCGACTAAATGGTATTTTGGAGGAGGTATTAGAAAAATATATTACCCCATCACTTGCTATATCGACATCGTTTGGTAGTAAGAATTTATTACCATTTTCATCTTCACTCGCCAAAATCTTTATAACCCCATTTTTGTCTACTTTGATTAATCCTCTTTTTTGGTCACATGCTATTAAATCTCCATTCTTATCAAAATGTAACCCTGTTACCCAAGATCCAGTATTACAAAAAGTAGTAATAATTCCGTTGGGATCTATTTTCAAAATTTTTCCGTCAGAGAAATCTGTTCGCGAGGTATGAACTCCACAATATAAATTCCTTTCTTTATCTACTGCGATATCTTCTGGTCCATACCATCCTTTTAAATCGATCCATTCGGTTGATTTTAACAACTCATTTTCTGCTAAAACTCCTGTCAGTTTTGGTTTTTCTTTGGGTTTCCATGCTAACGGTTTTAGTGCGCAACTCTGAAACGATATGGCTGCTAGAATAAAAAATACGCCTATTAATAATGATACTTTAATTATATTCTTCATGATTTTATCAGTTTGTTACAAATTCAAACCGTAAAATTATTTTAGAAAGATATAGTGTGCATTGATATTTGTTAAGAAATGAAGACTTGTTTTCTGATACGGCTTAATGATTCTGGAGTAATTCCTAAAAAACTAGCTATCATGTGTTGTGGTGTCCTTTGAATAATTTTTGGATCATAATTTTCAATAAAATCAAGATATTTATCTTTTGCTGTTTTGGTTTGCATTGTTAATGTCCTATCCAGAACGCATAAATAGTTTTTTTCAGCCAAAATTCGTCCTAGTTTCTCAAACCTTAAGGATTCTTTGTACAATTCGAGCAAGGATTGATACGATAGTTCATATACGGTACTATCTTCAATAGTTTCTAAAACTTCAAGAGAAGGTGTTTGACTAATAAAACTAGAATACGTAGAAATAAATTGATTATCACTGGCAAAATAAGTACTGATTTCTTTTCCTTCTAATAAATGATAAGTTCTTAGCAATCCTGATTCTATAAAATATAATTTATGAGCAATACTCCCTTCTCTAATTATTGTTGTCTTAGCTTTGTATTCTTTCTTCTTTAGTTTAGCACTAAGACTTTGTATTTCACTTTTTACTAAACCAACTGATTCTTTTAGTATTTTATAGAGTTCGGTCATTTTTTAATTGTGGCATATAATAATATAGTAATTACAATTGATATTATTTTTTTAATATAAGGTAACAATATCTAACAAAAAAACTAAACAATATGGTCTTATGATTTTAACTCGTTTTATGTATTAGAACTTCGTGATGAAGCTTTGAAATACCATAAATACTGATATTTTCTTAATTTCTGCATAGTACCGTTATGGTAAAATTAAAAAATATAGTGAAGCGCCAGTATTTGCAGTAGTTCAAAGATGTAATAGATTTTTTAATACATAATGCGGGTTTAATACCTTTTTTGACCGTAATTAGCTTTCTCTCTGTTTGTATTTCAAAATAAAACTAAACCTTAGCTAGAGCTATCCTTGACTTTTATTTTTTGCCTGATCAAAAAATAACTGTTCTTCATGAGAAAGAGGTATCGTCAATATAATTATAAGAATTTCATCAAAAATATAGTAGAATTGAATAACCAATATCTAAAATCCTCTATTTGACTATTCGGTATAAGGTTTTTTTACTTAAAACAGGTCACAACTATTAATTATAGATAGAAATAGTTGTAATGATTAAGTGTATTAACTAATAATAAAAACCATTTGTACCCGATAAATTGAATTTATGATGAAATAGAGTGAAATATTTTTAAATGCTTGATTTTCATATATTTAAGAGTGATCAATGATTTGATATTATTAGGTAGCTACTATTTAAATTTTTTGATACACCAAACAATTTAATTCTTAAAACCAATGATTATGAAAAATAACAATTATTTATTTCAAGATTGGCTTGACCAAAATGATCATGTTGATTCTTTAAAAGAAAAGGAGCATGTTTTAAAGCTTTTTGCTATACCTCAATCAGATACAGATAGTAGCGTATCTGGTCAAAATAGTATTGGAGCTGGTGATCAAGCACAAGCTCAATCAGAAGCTGGGGTTGATTTGGATAAAGCTATAAAGGATGGCAAAAAAGATACTGTTATAGAGATTTTAACTAACTCTACAGGAAATGCGGTTTCTAGTATTCTAGGTCTGGCTCAATCTAGATCAAATTGGAATCCTCTTAATCCTGACTCAGCTAAAAATCAAGAAGGTTTTCAGGTATTTGTAAGTGAATTGTTGAAAGTTCCTATTTTCAATATTACCCAGAGTTCAACAACAGATGTTAAATATAAAGAGGAAAATTATAATTCTCTTATTGATAAGGTAGTTGATTTGTATGATGGTATAGTCGAAAAAGACAAAACACAAATAAAAAATAGTATTGTAAATTTAGCTAAAGCTTGTAGTAGTCGAGTTAATACACAAAATACTAAAACCTTATTTGTTCAAAACACTCTTAATGCTCAAAAAGGTGAAAATATAGTTGTAGGTTTACAACAAACCTTTATGATGATGGAACGATCTCATGCTACAGGTAAAGGAGCTCCAAAAGATAGTTACAAAACTGAAATATCTGTAAAAACTTTGGAGCTTACATTTCAAAGTAATTTATGGAACAAACAATTGGCAACTGGTTTAGCGGGTAAATTTGTTAAGAGTTGGGATGATTGGCTTAATGGAGGGACTACACCACCAGCAGCAACAGAAAAGTCTATAGATTTTTGTTTTGGAGATAAAAAACTAGAATCAAATTTCTAAGAACTGTTATAACAATTTGAATTAGACTTATTATTTACTAGCGATGGATAACTTCGTTCAGGGTTAGTTTAACAAGATATTTTTAAGATTTTTAGCTATTTTATTAAAGAAACAAATTGTTTAAAAACAAGAAAACCTACTGATCATCAGTAGGTTTTTTCTTGTGAGCCCGATAGGATTCGAACCTATGACCGCCTCCTTAGAAGGGAGGTGCTCTATCCAGCTGAGCTACGAGCCCGTAACTCTAAAAAAGTCGGGGTGGCAGGATTCGAACCTGCGACCTCCGCGTCCCAAACGCGGCGCGATAACCGGGCTACGCTACACCCCGAAAATAAAAAATGCGGAGAGACCGGGACTCGAACCCGGGCGACACTTGCGCGTCGACAGATTAGCAATCTGCTCCATTACCACTCTGGCACCTCTCCTAAATCTTTTATGAACGTCGCATTATTGTTTCAAATGCGGATGCAAATGTAGCTTTTATGAATCTACAATGCAACATTTTTTTACCATATTTTTCTATTTGATAATTGCTTGTTTTTAAAAAGTTGAAAATCAGTTTTTTCAAAAGAAATAAATTGATGTAAATTTTGATTTATGAGTTGAAGAAATCTTAAATACTTCTTTTATATATTTGTACACTATTGACCTATTATATTATGTTATGAAGATGAATAAAAAAAATATAAAAATGAATATTAAATGCTCTTTGGTATTTTTGGTATTCATTTCTACTATTACTTATGCCCAAAAACCTATCTTGTTGGAGGATTTTACTTTCAAAATAGGAGAGAAGTATAAAAGAATACGAAGTATAAATACATATCATGTGGCTTCGGGAAATCGCCTCGCCTCTATTAAAAAAGGGCGTAATTCAATGACAATACAACGATATTCTCTGGATAACCTAAAAGAAGATATAAAGAAACGACAAGTTGTAGAAGATAAAGGTGATTTTGAAACCGTGATGAAATTAGGAGGAAAAGCGGTCGTGTTTTATTCAATTAATGATAAAGCATATGCACAAAAAATCTCACTTACAGGCATAGTGGTAGAAAAACCAATTCAACTGGTAAATGATAGAGAAAATATAAATAGAGATTTTGGTTTTAAAAGCACCTATGGATTTGATGCAGGAGGAAGGATAAATAAATTTGCTTTTAAGAAGTCTGCAGATGGTAAAAATCTCGTGGTCTTATTTCGTATAGAAACAGGTTCGAATAAAGCTGATAAAATAGGAATTGCAGTTTATAGTGATGCTCTAAATCTTCTTTGGAAAAGAAAAGTGACATTGCCTTATGTTTCTAGCAGAATTCAGAATGAAGATTTTGCAATAGGTAATGATGGTCATTTTTATATGACTGCTTCTATTTTTAATACAGAATTAGATGATAAAGATAAATTAGAAAACACGTATCACACAGAAGTTTTTAAAATAACCCAAGATGGGAGTGAAGTTATTAAAAGTAAGCTTGATGTTTCTGGAAAATCAATAACAGATGCTGTAATAGAACAAGATGACTCTGGAAAAATAAAAATCTCTGGCTTTTATGCAGATAGAGGTAATAAGAGTGAAATTTCGGGTGTTTTTTCTGCTACTTTGGCTGATAATGGAACCGTAAGTTCAGTTATCAACTCTAATATTCCTGAGGAAAATTTACAAGCCTTAATTCTTAAGAGAGAAGAAAGGATAAATGAAGGAACCCAAAAGGAAAATGATATGAAGGATCTGGAAAATCTAAGGGTTAATGATATTGTTTTTAATGCCGATGGAAGTACCGTTTTATTAGGAGAACAACGTTTTGTTGAATCTTTTACAACATCTAGTTCATCAGGATCAAGAACTACCTATAAATATTATTACAGAGATATTTTTGTGTTCAAATTAGGTGTTAATGGTGATATGATATGGATGCATAAATTACCAAAATATCAAATGGGAACGATAGGTAAAAGAAGTATGTCATATAAGAATTTTAAAAATAATGGAAAACATTATTTATTTTATATCGATGATTTTACCAATTTAAAACGCTCGTTTGATGAGACTCCAACACGATATTTTGACGGGAAGAAAGAGTTTATTTATCTCACATCTTATGTTATTGATGATACTACAGGAGAAACTACAAAAGAAGCTATTTTAACAGGAAGTGATGTTAGAAACGCTAGATTAGATGTTTTAGAAATTACCAAAGCTGCAGATTTGCCTAATAAAGATATGATTCTTGAAGCGTATGACGGAAAAAAGAATAATTTATTAGTCAAAATATCGATAGCAAAATAATAAGTTACATACTTTTTGGTTATAACCTTCAAACTAATATTTTCCTTTTAAAATAATGTATAATTAATGAAAATTATATCTGTATTACTCCTGTTTTTCTTTATGACTAGTGATGTCATTCGTATTGAAGATATACGAGATTCTTATAAAACATGTTCTATTTCTAAAGAGAATGCTGACCAGTTTTATGAATTAACAGAGAAAGCATTACAAAATGAAGGAGCTATTTATCAAGGGTATCATGGAGCGGCATTAGCATTAAAAGCTTCTTTTTCCTGGAATCCTTTTAATAAATTATCTTACTTTAATAAATCGAAGAAAATAATTGATGAATCAATCGAACTAGAGCCTGATAATATAGAGCTAAGAATGATTCGATTAAGTATACAATCTAATGCACCCAAATTAGCAGGATACTATAAGAATATCGAAGAAGATAGGGATTTTATGCTAGAGAATATTGATTTGGTGAGTCATGTTGATCTAAAACTGTATTTAAAAGGTTTTATTGAGCATTCTGATGTGTTTTCAAACTCTAATTAGTTATGATACTTTTTTACAATGAATCATGATCTTTTTATTTGTATGATCGGTGGTGAAAAATAAATAATCATCACCTCCATCTTTGATTTTTAATTTTTTTCTCAATATAGCTACACTTTCTGGGAAGTTGCGTATAGTAATATTAGCTTTTGTAATTCTGGATTTTGCTATTGTTTTTTTCTGATAAGGATATACCGTAAGAATTTTAAAACTCCTTCCGGGGAAATCAATCACTTTTTCTGAAGTATAAAGATGAGAGTGATTATGAAGCTTTTTTAATCCTAAAGTATTGCCAATCGTTAGAAAGCCACCACTTTTTAGAATAGCAGCATTGGGTTCATAGAGATATGATTTGGGATCGCTTACATGTATTGATTGTTTGGTTTCTTCGGGTAAGAAAAAAGAAAATTCCTGGTTGCCAGATTTTTGAATGTTGACCGTTATTATTCTAATTTCACCAATATGATTCTTATCTAGAATCCATATCAATTCCTTAACTTCATTATCTACAGCTACAATATGAATTTCCTTAACGTGTTGTAATGCTTCGATTCCGGTATGGATATCTAAAAGAGGTGAGGTTTTTATCATAATGTTAGAACTTTTATCAAATAAAAGTTCTAGGTTATCAGGTACATTAGGAAGGCAATCTTCAAGAAAAAACACTTTTCCTTTACTGTCATGCCTTCTCGAAGGGTCAATATATATCCAATCTAAAGAGTTTTGATTTTTAAGAATTTTTAAGCTATCACCATGTATGGTAGTAATATTATTTACTTCTAATACATTAAAATTATGCGCGGTAATTTCGCTTAATGAAGCATTGAGTTCACAGTGAATTACTTTTTTAATTTTTTTAGCAAAATAATAATCATCAACTCCAAACCCGCCAGTAAGATCAATCAGAGTTTTGCCAGAAATAAGATTACTCTTGTATAATGCAGTGATTTCTGAAGATGTTTGTTCTAGGTTTAAGGTTGGGGGATAGTATATTCCATTTTTGATATGCCACAGAGGTAACTTTGTTAGGGTCTTACGATTTCCTTGGATTTGTTGTGCCAACTCCTGAATAGTAATATCATCAAATGGGCTTCCGCTTAAAATTAATGTACTTAAATCAATAGAACTGTTAGATTTCTTCAGGATAAATTCCTGAACCTCTTTATGTAAAATTTTAGTATTCAATATTTTTTACTTGTGACTGCGATTTATAAATCCTTGGTCAATGTTTTTACTATTTTATATTCTGAAAGGAATTCTTTGGCAATTACTTTTATAGCAGTATAAAATGGAACCGCAACAATAAGTCCACCAATCCCAAAAAGTAATCCAAAAATAAGAATAGCTAAAAAGATTTCGAGAGGATGAGATTTAACACTATTGCCAAAAATTAAGGGTTGATTAAGAAAATTATCTATTAATTGAATAATAAGATACCCTATTAGGATGTAAGTTAACTTGGGTAAGATAATGGTTTGAAAATCTAATCCCAGATTACTGGTAATCGCCAATATAAGCACAAATATGCCTCCGAATAAAGGTCCTATATATGGAATCAAATTAAAAATTGCAGCAATAAGGGCCACAGCAATAGCATTATTAACACCAAATATAAGTAATAGTATTGTGTAAAGAATAAATAGAATACTAACTTGTAATAGTAAACCAACAAAGTATCGAGACAGTAAATCTTTAATTTTGGTAAAAGCTCTCACAAACTTGTTTTCATCTTCTTTCTTGGCAAAAATCAATAAACTATTACCTAGAAGTCGACTATCTTTTAACAAGAAAAATGAAATAAACAAAACAGAAAATAACCCTATTAAGACTGCTCCAAAACCGCTCAAAAATGAATTTATGGCATTAGGTATTATTTTGAGGTCAAAAAATTGCATTAAATCAGTTTGTTTGATCAATTCTACAATATTTAATTTATCTACTTTAAAATAATCACTAACATCTTGATTGAGCCTGTCGAGATCTTGCCCAACTTTATTGATGTCAATTTCTCCAATTAATTGACCTTGTTCACTTATAATAGGAACAAATAGCATAAAAATACTTAAAAACAATCCTATGGTAATAAATAGTGTTACAACAACAGCCAGAGTATTGTTAAACTTCAGTTTTCTTTTAAGAAATAATACAAATGGTCTTCCCATTAAAGAAATTACTCCTGCAAAAGCAATATAGATGAGTACAGATTGTATTTTATACAGAAACCATAGTAATCCCAAAACACCAACAATAATCGATACTGCCCTTAAAATACCATATGCAATTGTTTTTGAATTCATCAATCTAAATTATTTTTTTATACTTGTTTGTATTAACCTGAATCGATGATACTATCAATCGATATCTCCAATAGCATAACCACCATTGATGTTTAGGAATGCAAAATAGGAGATTTTTTGTGTTTCTTTGGTATTGAATGTTAATTTCCAGACATACCACTTGCCTTCAGATTCTTCTTGAGTAATAAATTTGGAAAACTCATAACCATCATATTTTTGTAATTCTTGAATACGATAACATATATTTTGCACCTGCTCTAGTTCTTCTTTACTTTTAGAATTGTACGTGTCTTTCCATTTTCTCTTACTATCCTTACCTCTATAAACTATATAAGGAGCTAATTGATCACACTTATTTTGTTGACATAATTCAAAAATAGTTAATATTGTCTTTTTTATAGCCTCCTGTTGATCTGTATCTTGAGCATTAGATTTTATAGGAAGTATTAAAACAAGTACGATAATAACTGATATTTTTATTGAATTAGAAATCATATAAATTAAAGTTAATTAATCTTTAGATATTATTAATGCTATATAAAAATACTCTTTTTAAGTTTTTAATCAATAGTATGATAACTTCTGTGTGATCTCATAAAGAGCAATTGCTGTAGCTGTAGCCACATTCATGCTACTATTGTTACCATACATATTAATATGAACACTCTGTTTAACCTTGGTGAGAACTTGATCAGAAACACCAAAATTTTCTTCGCCTATAATCAAAGCTATTTTTTCATTAGCCTCAATTTTATAATCTGAAATAGGAATACTATTATCTGTAATTTCAAGAGCTAGTAATGTATATCCATCGGTTTTAAATTGTTCTATTGCACTAAGAATATTTTCAACTTGATGATAAGAAATGATTTCATGAGTAGCTCTTGCCGTACGTTGCATTCGTTTACTAATAACTGAAATATCTTGTCCGCAAAAATAAATTTGTTCGATACCAAAACTATCAGCTATTCTAAAAATGCTTCCAATATTAGCTGGAGAATTTACTTGATCACAAATAAGTGTAACAGGAAATTGATTTTTTATAAATCCCGAAGTGTGATGATGGAGTTGTTTTGACATTAATTTTAGTTCTCAAAAGCGTATTTAATAATATTTGCTCCCATTTTAAGAGCTTTTGTCCGAACTTCTTCTGGATCATTATGAACTTCAGGGTTTTCCCAACCATCCCCAAGATCACTTTCAAAAGTAAAAAGAAGTATTAATCGGTTTTCATGAATAATCCCTAAGGCCTGAGGTCGTTTACCATCATGTTCATGGATTTTGGGTAACCCTTCAGGGAAATCATATTTTAAAGAAAAAACTGGGTGTGTATTGGGTAATTCTACTAATTTTTTATCTGGGAATATTTTGATAAGCTCTTTTCGAACATAAGGCTCCATACCATAATTGTCATCAATATGTAAAAAACCACCACTCAATAAATAATTTTTAAGATTTTCGGCATCTTGTTCTGTGAAAAAGACATTACCATGACCAGTCATATGAATATAAGGATACTGAAAAATATCAACACTTTCTGGTTTTACCGTTATAGGTTTAGCATTAATTGTGGTATTTATATTTTGATTACAAAACCGAATCAGGTTAGGTAGTGCGGTGGGATTGCTATACCAATCACCACCACCTTTATATTGTAAGATGGCAATATCCTGACAGCAAACCGTTGCCGAAATCAAAAGAAAGAAAAGAGATACCGTAAGTTTCCCCATAATAATCGTCTAAAAATAAGATCTAAAAGTACTAAAATTATGGAGATGATAAAACAACTTATGATGGTATTAATACTTATTGTATCGGTAGGTGTTAATGCACAGGATATTGATAAAACACCAATTGTATTAGAATTATTTACTTCTCAAGGGTGCAGTAGTTGCCCTCCGGCAGATAAACTACTTGATGAAATAAAAAAACAATATAAGAATCAGAATGTATTTGTATTGTCGTATCATGTGGATTATTGGAATAGGTTAGGTTGGAAAGATCCATTTAGTTCTCCTTTATTCAGCGATTATCAAAGAGAATATGCTTTACAATTTAATAGTAGATCTATTTATACTCCGCAATTAGTAATTAATGGTAGTGAACATTTTACAGGCTCAAATCGTATAAAGGCTGATCAGGCTTTAAAAAAATATTCAAGTTTAAAAGCAAATACAGAAATTGTTTTAAGTGATGTGAAGAAGGAAACTGCTAGTATAACTTTGGATTATAAGGTTAATGGAGGCGTATTTGATAATATAACAGTGGCTTTAGTTGTTTCTGAACGAATAACAGATATTTCGAGAGGAGAAAATCGAAACCGTACTTTAAAGAATACGAATATTGTTGCAGGTCGTATTATAAAAAATGCAGATTCTGGAAATATATCAATTACGATCCCAGAATGGATTTCAGAAAAGGATGAACTTGCAGTTATTGCCTATACCCAAGATAAATCATTGAAGACCACAGGAGCTACTAGAATAGAAATATTGTAAAAATGTTGGATTCTAATTTGTAAGAGGAATAACAATTCCTTTGTTTATAGATTATGTTTATTATTATTCTGAGACAGATCAGAATCCATTTTTAATGAAGCCACAATAGTACTATTGTGGCTTTTTTATATAATAGTTTTAATAATTCTAGTTCATTCTGAGTATTTTAGTAAAAGGATTATTTGATGGAGAATGATTAATATAAAAGTTTTGAAAAATGGAAATACAGGATATAGATAATTTTTTGAAATATTATTCGAGAATAAAAGGCCGGACTAAAGCATTATTTGAATATATACCAGAAGATCAAATTGAATGGACTATTAAGAAAGGAAAATTCACCATAGGAGATATTATACGACATTTGGCACTCACAGAACGATTTATGTATTTAGAAAACATTCAGTTAAAGCCTAGCTTATATAAAGGATGTGGAGAAGGTTTTGCAAGAGGATATCAAAATACGATTAACCTCTATAATAATTTGAATATAGAATCAAATAAGATTCTTGTAGAATTGGATATAGAATCTTTACAAGAAAAATGCGAAACACCAGGAGGGCATAAAATAACTATATGGAAATTGCTTAGAGCCATGGTGGAGCATGAAATTCATCATAGAGGTGTTCTATATACTTATCTTACTTTATTAAATATAAAGACACCTCCAATATTTGGATTAACATCTGAAGAGGTAATACAAAAAGGAAAAAGGTAATAATTCTAATGTTTGTAGTCTATAATTAAAATGATAGACTTTTTTTTTAAAAACATTTGCGTAACCGAATGATTACATATATATTTGTAACCTATCAGTTACATAATAAAATGAGAAGAGATGTTTTTCAGGCCATAGCCGATCCAGTTAGGAGAGATATTATAGAGTTAGTTTCAAATGATACATTAACAGTAAACGAAGTAGCTGAAAAATTTGAAATTAGTAGGCCTGCAATTTCAAAGCATATTAGAATTCTAAATGAATGCGGAATCATTGAAATTAACCAAAAGGGTAGAGAACGATATTGCCAAATTCAACCAAAGAATTTAATTCCAGCTTTTTTGTGGATAGAGCAATATAAGAGTCTATGGGAGGATAAAATAGACTCATTTGAAAATTACTTAATGAAATTACAAACCAAAAACAAAAAGAATGAATAATCAAAATGATGCAAAAAATCGTACAGTAACAATAGAACGAGTTTTTAATGTACCGATATCTTTGGTATGGGAAGCCTGGACTCAGCCAGAACATATAGCTGTTTGGTGGAGTCCAAGAGGAATGGAAACCAAAGTGATAGAACACGATTTTAGAGTTGGAGGAAATTGGAAATATACAATGGAAATGCCAGATGGAAATGAATTTATAGCAGACGGAGTGTATTCTGTGATTCTGAAACTAAAAGAAATACGTTCATCTGCAAATTTTAAACCAATGACTGAAGGAGTAGAGATACAAGCATTATTTGAAGAAAATGGAGATAAAACCAATTTCACCTTTAATATTATTCATTCAACAGAAGAATACCGTATACAACAAGAAAAAATGGGAATCTTAAATGGTTGGGGTTCTGTCTTTGAAAGACTTGAAGAGCACCTTAATGTGATTTCCAACTAAGGATATATTATCTGGATAATATAGAATTAACATAATTATTGAGTAAGTGTTTTAACTAAAAATAATGAGAAATGAAAACAATGACTTGTAATCAATTGAATGGAGCTTGTGATACAGAATTTCATGCAGGCACTTTTGATCAAATAGCCGAAATGAGTAAAAAACATGCTATGGAAATGTTTCAAAAAGGAGATGAAGCTCATCTTGCTGCCATGCATAAAATGCAGGAACTTATGAAATCACCTGATGCGATGAAAGAATGGTTCGAAAATAAAAGAGAAGAATTTGACAGTTTACCTAATAAGTAATACATAATAAGCTTATTACATATAGAAGTGGTTTAAACTTTTTTTAATTCGCTATAAAAATGCTCTTTTTCACTCAATTTTCGTCTTTTTCTTACTTCGTAGCGCTGCTATGAAGAGCAAAAAACACTTCAATTGATGAAAAAACTACTATTTTTCGCTAGAATCAAAAAAGTTTAAACCACTTCATAAAGAAATATAAATACCCAAAGGAGTGAGAAATAATGTCTCACTCTTTTTTTTGTTATTTTAATCAATTATAGTAATTAAAAAAATAGATTTAAAATAGTATGTTCAATAATAATTCATAGTTTTGCATAGACTGACCAGTCAGTCAGTTAATCGGTGATTGATTATAAATAACTATGAATAAAAAGGACCAAATAGTTGATGCTGCTACAAAACTCTTTTCTGAAAGAGGCTTTGAAAATACTCCACTTTCTTTAGTTTGTGAAAAAGCCAATGTTTCTAAGGGGCTTATTTTTCATCATTTTAACACAAAAAATGATTTATTAAGAGAAATATTTTCAAAAACAACTCAACTAATAGTAGAGATTAGCATTTCTAAACAAACAAATAATACTCCTCAAGAAAAGTTACTAGGATTAATAGAATCATTTTTTACTCAATTGGAATCAGATAAAATGTTTGTTCAATTAAACTTAAATATGATACTGCAACCTAACACAAGAATTATTTTAGATGATCTCATAAAAGAGAGGTCTTCTTTTATTTTGAATTCTGTTAAAAGTATTTTTCGTGATATTGATTCCAAAACTTCACTTGTAATGAGTTACGCATTTATTGCAGAGTTAGACGGGATTGCCCTCAATTATTTATGCATTTTTGACGAATATCCTTTGCAACAAATCAAAAAGCATGTTATTAATAAATACAGTAAATAATGAAATTTATAAAAATAGAGGATATAGGTTTAATTGATAAGTTAAGAGAAGAACTTTATCAAAATTTTTCTGCTCCTATTGATGCCATGTGGGAAAAGCTTTATATAGCTTCTTCCCAAACATATTTAATAGAAAATATTGACCAGAATATTGGGTATTGTTGTATTAATGATAAAGGCAGTTTACTACAGATTTTTCTTTGTGATAAATATAATTATCTGATGTATAGCGTAATTGAATCTTTGATTGAATCCAAATTGATAAATTCAGCAAGCTTGAGTTCTATTGAACCGGTTTCATTTAATGCTTGTTTATCTCATTCAAAATCTATACAGAAGAATACATTATGTTTTCAATATGTTGATAGAAAATCAAAATATGAATCTTCATTAGATGTAAAGCTAGTTTCAGAAAGGGATACTCAAGAAATAAAAACTTTCCTTAAGGATCAAATAGGATTCGAAGATGATTTTGGATACACAGAAAACCTAATTCAAAGAAAAGAATTTTATATGGTAAAAGAATCTGAAACTATAATTGCTACTGGTGAATGTAGGCTTAGTGATTCTCAGTTAGATATTGCAGATTTAGGAATAATTGTCAATAAAGATTATCAAAAAAGAGGATTAGGTACCAAGGTTTTACAACAGCTGGTAAAAAAGGCTCAGGTAATGAAAAGAATACCCATATGTTCCACTACTCATGATAATATAGCTTCAAGAAAAGCAATAGAAAAAGCAGGATTTTATTGCTCTCATATCATTTTTGACATCAATTTTATGGAGAATAAAATACAATCATGATGACATATCACGATTTTGGATATAACGATAAACTTGCAGCATATAGAATCCAACAAAATTTGGATTCATTCGAAATTGGTCGAATAGTAGCTGAACATAAAGAAAGATATGTTGTTAAGGCTTGTAGAAATGAGTTCAATGCCGAGCTTATAGGCAATTTAAGATTCAATGCAGAAAGCAGATATGATTTCCCCGCTGTTGGTGATTGGGTTGCTTTTTCTGAATATGATGAAGATAAAGCTTTGATTCACGCTGTTTACCCTAGAAACTCTATTATAGAAAGACAAGCTATTGGTAGATCAGGACAAATACAAGTTATAGCAACAAATATTGATTTTGGTTTAATCGTTCAAGCTGTTGATAGAGATTTTAATTTGAATAGATTAGAAAGGTATTTGACCATTTGTAACGCGTCTAATGTAGCGCCTGTTATTGTATTAAGCAAAATAGATTTGATAAGTAAAACCGAATTAGAATCTATTAAAGATAAAATTAAACAAAGAATTAATGATATCCCATTATTTGCCGTGAGTCATCAAACAGTGGGGTATGAACATTTAGAAAGTTTTATAAAAAAAGGAAAAACATATTGCTTGCTTGGATCTTCTGGAGTAGGAAAATCTACCCTCCTTAATAATCTTTCTGGACAACTATTGATGAAGACCAGTGAAATAAGCTCTAGTGTAAACAAAGGGAAGCATACCACAAGTCACCGAGAATTAATTGTATTGAATAATGGAGGTATTTTGATAGATAATCCAGGAATGCGAGAAGTAGGGATTACAGATACCACAAGTGGACTAGAAACTACATTTGAAACCATTCTTGAATATGCTCAAAATTGCAGATTTAAAGATTGCACACATCTACATGAAAAAGGTTGTGCTATACTAAAAGCTGTTAAAGATGGTGAGATTGATGAAGATTCATATTCGAATTTCAAAAAAATGGAAAAAGAAAGGATGTATTTTGAATCAGATGCCAAGGATAGGAAAAAAAAGGATAAAGATTTAGGCAAAATGATTAAAAACGTTAATAAGCAAAGAAAAAATAATAAGTACTAAATATAGGTTTTTAACTTTTTCTGAAAGATCAAAAAAGTTAAAACCACATTTGATATTAAAAAACTTCAAACAAATATATATTAGTCCGCTTCGAATATAACTTGACATGCATTTGCATGATGAAAAACAAATATTTTTGACATAAAATACTTAGGAATGTATATAGTTGTAATTTCTCATTTTTCAGAGTTTCACAGCTTAGTAAAGTTTAATTTGAGTATTTAAAAATTTATAAAACAAACTAAAATTATGTTAGAAAAATTATTATTTAAGCATTTGACAAAAAAAGGAATTATTGCATATTTCGTTGGGACAATTATATTATTTGCTCTTTTAGCTTATTACATACTAGGAATAGCGGGATACTCATTAGAGGAAGGACGAACAATGTTTTTTGTAGGAATAATTATCTTAAATTTATTATGGGCTGGAGCTTGTCTTTTGTTTTGGAAAAAACCAAAAGAAGAAAATGATGATCTTAAAATTAACGATTAGTTATTAAACCACTTTCTATATCAAAAAACTTCAAACATATATGTATTAATTCACTCCAAATGTAGCTTTGAACATATGGCATGATGAAAAAGAAATAATTTTAAGCAGCAAATAAAGATTTGATGGTAAATAAGTGTAAACGGATATATTTCATTTATGCTGTTATTGGCAACAATTTAAAAACTCAAAAAAATGAATATCAAAAAATCAAATTATTTAATTATACTGTTATCTGTTTTTACAATAACGTCTTGTGGTAAAAATGAAAAAATAAACCTAACAACAGATGAAGGGTTAATAAAACTAAAAGAACTCGTAATTGAACAATTTGGAGAAGACTTAGAAATTTATTCTTTTTCTATGTCTTCAAAAGAAGATTTAAGTGATGATTTAGGAGGTATGACTATTTCCTATTTTAAAGAAGATGGCGAAATTTATTCCAATACATACAATGCTGTTGTTTATGGTGAAGAATCTAACCTTGAAGGAGAAAAAAAGAAAGAACAAATAACTAAAATCAGAGCTAAGTGGAACACTCCAGAAGGAAATGGAAAAATCAAATTAAAGAATCTTAGTTTTGAGAATATTATTCCTAACATAAGAAAGGCAATGGAAATACTTGGAGATAATGTAGGTACTGCTTACATAAAAAATTATGAAATTAAGGCAGAACCTAAAACAAATGCTATTATCTCTAATTTTAAACTACAATTCACTCCTTTAAAGAATGCTACCCATCTTGAAGGAAAAAGAATAATAACAGAATACCGTGAAGCATATTTTCAGGTTAATGCAAACGGAGATGTTAATTTAAAAAAGAAGTGAAAAATATTCAAATATTATTCATTTTGTTAGTAATATTAGGCTGCAATAAAAAAGAGAAAAATACTTTGAGCTCAAGTACTCAAATCATAGTCAAATATAAAACATTAGATGAATGGATGAGTCCAAAACATATTAAATGTTCAGATAAAATTAAAGAGTTTAAAAAAATGGGGAAATATGATTGCTCATTTCAACTCAGAAATTTTGAATTTGACATTGAGGAAAAATTTATTCTTAACAAAAATGGTAATATCAAAGAATATTGGTGGTATAAATCAGAAGGTCCTTTAACTTATAAAATAGAAGAGTTAGAATCTGATCCAAGATTTCTTGAAGGTATAGGAGGAGCAGAATTGAATATAAAATTACTAGAAAATAGACAGCAAATATTAGATAAAGGAGATACTTTGATTATTGAAAGAATTTTCACAGAAGAGAAATTAATTCTAATAAAACAAAAAGGAGATGTCAAAAAGGATAGAAGAAGAATTTTGTTTGAATATAAATAGTATAGTAATTCTTCTTGGTTGCTGGTTTGATAAAATAACTGGATAAGCAAACCCAGCAATGGATGTTAAGGGACAACCTTAAAAGCTACTAGTTGATTAAGTTGTGGAAAAAATGAATTAAAATTATTATCAGATATTACCACAATCGTTCTACTTCCATCTTCTAATTTTGGCCCAAAAGTAAAACCTTCTAAGTTGTCTACTGTATTATTCGTTAATTGGCTTCGAACGGTTTCAAAATTAAAAAGTAATGTTTTGGTGGCTTTAGTATAGTTTGCTCCTTCTAATGCTTCTGTTGTTAATGTGTTAGTTGCATTAGTTGCATCTACTTGGTATATTTTTACCGTATTTCCTCCATCAATATACCCTGATGAAAACGAACGTTCGAGTGCCAAAAACTTGTTTTCGTCATATTCAAAAATTTCGACCAAACCATTAACTTCAAATGTAGTTCCAAGTGCAGCAGCTCTTGTTACAGGATCTAATTCATATGCAAATTGCCGTTCTGCAATACCTGATGCCTTATTTATATATGTAACACGTACTGGAGATTCTGTATCAGATGTAGTAGGTTCGGGACCATCTTCAATAAGAGGTAACTCAAAAGAAACCCAATACCCAGTGGTATCAAAACTTAATGAGAGTCCTTCTAATACTCCATTATGTCTTGGTCCAGAAGAATCGTCTATTGTATTAGCTTTAAAATTATCTGGCAATAAGAAACTTTTAATTTGATTACCATCAGGAGTAACCTCTATCAGAGCTGGGTCTACACCATTTGTAATCGAGCCTTCACTACTATATACTATAGTATTTGTTTTTGAATCAAAACGAATAGACTCAGGATCAACAACACCCTGTTGCAAAGGAAGTCCGGTTTCATCTTTTAGCTCAACCATGGTATTGATGTTAACAGATGTAAAGGCATCTTTATTATAGATTATATCTGCTTCATAGTAGCGTATAGGTGGAGTAGATGTATCACAGATGATATACCATTTTCCATTTTGATAATCAATACCAGACAACCCGCCAATAGGTACACCTTCAATTTCCTGATTTGGAATAACAAATTCATCAATAAATTCTAAAGCGCTAATTGTGTTTTGTCCACTTACTGGGGGAGTAGGTGTAGGATCAATATCTGTATCAACTTCAGGATTATTGTTATTATTAGATGAACAGCTATAGCAGAGTATACTTATAAAGAAGATTTTTTTAAGCATTGGTATCATAATGACTCTCATTTGGTGATAAAGATATTGATTTTAGAGTTATTCGATGTTTAAGAATTTATAGAGTTTAATTTTTTCTTTTTCCTAAGGCATAAATTTATTGTTTTTATACAAAAAAAACAATTATTGAATTTAAAAAAGGGGAGTTAATATATTAATTATGAGTCTTTTATACCTTGTTTTTTGTTGTATTTTATATTATCTTAGAAAGAATAGAAAAGGTCG
This sequence comes from uncultured Aquimarina sp., assembly GCA_947498785.1. Lineage (GTDB taxonomy): Bacteria > Bacteroidota > Bacteroidia > Flavobacteriales > Flavobacteriaceae > Aquimarina. The sequence goes on from CANMLS010000037.1 coordinate 38,312, forward strand.
AAAATATGATCTTGATTATTATTATTTATTAACCATTTAAGTATAAAACATTATGAAAAAAATAGTATGTAGTATTGCCATGTGCTTTTTAGTAAGCATGGGTTTTACACAATTCCAGCACAGTTTTGGAATAGAAAAAACAGAAATAGGGATGTCTCTCGATCAACTTCATGAAGTTGAAAAAGGGTATCTGGTTGGAGGCTACACTTCTCAAAATTTTTTAGGGAGTATTGAAGCAACTTTAGTTAAAACAGATCTTGATGGTAATCAAATCTGGTCTCGTATTTATGGAGGTAAGGATTATGAATATTTTAATTCTGTAAGACAATCAACTTTTTTTAGTCCAAACAATCCAGTTTCATACGTGGCAGCGGGAGTAACACAAAGTTTTGGATTTGGGAACGGAGATGCATTTCTTATAGGAGTGGATATCAATGGTAGTCCTATTTTTTCTACTGTCTATGGAGGTAAAGAATTTGACGTAGCTCATTGTGTACAGAATCTTAGAACTGTTACTGGTCAATCAGGATATATAATGGTAGGAGAAACGAGAAGTTATGCTCAAGCCTTCCCAGGAGCAAATGTATATGTTGCACTCACTGATAGTTTTGGAAACCTGCTTAGGGCAACTGTGATTGGAGGTAGAGGAGATCAACGTGGTATGTGGATTGAGCAAACAAAAGATGGAGGATATATCATCGCTGGTTCTACAACAGATTATCGTTGCGGGGTTATAACTTCTTTGTCCAATGCTCCTACTGATATTTTTGTTATTAAACTAAGACCAAACCTTACTATAGAATGGAATAGAATTATTGGTTATTCTGATGAATTAGACCCAACAAGAGCGTATAGAAATACAGCGAACTGTGTAAAAGAAGATAAAAATGGAAATTATGTATTAACAGGATATACTACCAGCTTTGGATTGAATAATTCTCAAGATGCGTTTTTGCTATTTCTGGATAATGCAGGGAGTTTTTTAGGAATGAAAACCTATGGTACAGAAAGAACAGAATCAGGGTATGGCCTAGAAATAACAACAAACACAAGCGGAGATCAATTGTATACCGTAGTTGGACAACAGGTTGTTTCATCTCGTAAAGCAATGATGTTTCAAACAGATGCAGGTGGTAATTTGTTATGGGCACGTCAATATGGAGATACACAACAAGAAGGAGGATTAGAAATGGTAACCGATGATTTTGATAGAGGGTTTGCATTTACGGGATATACCACATCTTTGGGAGCTGGAGGAACAGAAATTTATTTAGTTGAGACCACAGATACCGGAAAAACAGGAACCTCCTGTGAGCGAGAAATAGACCTTAAAGAAGTTAAACATGAACCTTGCGTTACTCGAAGCGCACGACAAATTTTTGTTGATGATTATGAAAGAATAGAACCCGAATCCATTAGAACCGAATATAAAGAAGATCGTTGCAAAAATGCTTTTGGATCAAAGAACGAAGAGGAAAAAATATTAGATAAAAAATCAAATATTCCAATTTTGTTTCCTAATCCTGTAAATGATCTTTTAACTATGACAGTAGATGAGACACTGAGTATAACTCAAGCAGGTATATTTGACCTTCAAGGTAAAGAGATTATTCAAAATATCAAGGTAAACTCAATAGGAAAAATTATAGTTTCTACAGAAGTATTAAAACCAGGAATGTATATCATTAAGTTACATGCAGAAACAGGAGAGGTTTATCTTAAAAGATTTATGAAAAAATAATTTTAATGTATTAGAGATAATAGATATTGGGCTACTTTAATGATTTTGATATTAAAGTAGCCCATTTTTTTTGATCATTTGTATTTACATTCTTTAGATTTTTGTGTTCAAAGGATTAATGATATTATTTTTATTTTGTGAAGAGCTCTTGCTCCCTTGCAGGAGCTATTTATGGTATTTCAAAGCTTCGTCACGAAGTTCTAATACATAAAACGGGTTTAATGATTAGTAATTTATTAAAAAACTATACTAGTATTAAGAATTTAAAAAAGCAACACTATGAGCAGCTACAATTGCAGCAGTTTCTGTTCTTAACCTTGTTTCACCAAGTGTAACAGGAGTGTATCCTGATGCTAATGCCAATTCAATTTCTTTGGAAGAAAAATCTCCTTCGGGGCCAATAAGGATGATAGTATTTGATTGAAGTTGAAGTATATCTTTTAAGGATTGTTTTTTAGTTTCTTCGCAGTGAGCAATTAGTAATTGACCATCTTTTTTTTCATCTATAAAATTAGAAAATGAAATTACAGGATTTAGTTTAGGTAAATATAATTGCAAGGATTGCTTCATGGCACTTAGTAAAATACGTTCAAACCTTTCTGTTTTAATAATTTTCCTTTCACTATGATCGCAGATAACAGGAGTGATTTCATCAATACCAATTTCAGTAGCTTTTTCAAGAAACCATTCATATCGATCATTCATCTTAGTGGGGGCAACAACCAAATGTAATTTATACTTTCTATGCTCTTGCTTTTCAAAAGAATGAATAGTAGCAATGCATTGAGAAGGGTTTGAAAGTATTATTTGAGCACAAAATAAAAACCCAAAACCATTGGTAATGTATAATGTATCTCCTTCCTTTTTTCTAAGTACCTTAGCGATATGCTTGCTTTCTTCTCGAGAGAATTTTATTTCAGTACTGAACTCGGTTAATGTTTTATTATAAAATAATTGCATCAGAATTTTATTCGAGCTTTGGCGACTACGTCCATATTGGAGAAATCTTTTTTTAAGTATTTTAGATGACCAACAATAGCAATCATTGCTGCATTATCTGTAGTATATTCAAATTTTGGAACAAATGTTTTCCATCCGTATTTATATTCCCCATCTTTTAACGCTTTTCTAATACCAGAATTAGCAGATACACCACCTCCAATTGCAATTCTTTTGATATTGGTTTGTTTTGAAGCTTTTTTCAATTTATCTACAAGGATATTGATAATTGTATATTGAAGCGAAGCACAGATATCATTGAGGTTTTCGGTAACAAAGTTGGGGTTTTCTTTTACCATTTTCTGAACAAAATAAAGCACTGAAGTTTTAAGACCACTAAAACTAAAATTGAGCTCTCCAACTTTAGGTTTTGGAAAAGGAAACGCTTTAGGATTTCCTAGTTGTGCATATTTATCTATTAGCGGACCGCCAGGATAGGGTAGTCCAAATATTTTGGCACTTTTATCAAAAGCTTCTCCAACAGCGTCATCTATAGTTTCACCAATAATTTGCATGTCAAAATAATCATTGACTATAACAATCTGAGTGTGACCTCCACTTATTGTCATTGCCAAAAAAGGAAATTCTGGTTTGTCAAAATCATCTTCCTCAATAAAATGAGCAAGAATATGGGCTTGCATATGATTAACATCAATTAATGGGATGTCTAGGGCCAAAGCCATAGATTTGGCAAAAGAGGTTCCGACAAGTAATGAACCCATTAGCCCAGGGCCACGAGTAAAAGCAATTGCGTTTAGATCTTTTTTGTCAATATTAGCTTGTTTAATAGCTTGGTCAATTATAGGAACAATATTTTGTTGATGGGCTCTAGAGGCCAATTCTGGCACAACACCACCATATTGCTCGTGTATTTTTTGCGAAGCAACAACATTAGATAAAACTTTTCCGTTGCATAATATAGCTGCAGAGGTATCATCACAAGAGGATTCAATACCGAGAATGTATATTTTTTGTTGTTCCATTATGAGGAAAAGGGCATAGAAATTGTTAATATTGTCAACAAAGTTAAAACAATAAAACGTATCAGGAAATTTAGAAAAATATTATTAAAGACATTTCTTGTCCTTTTATCACTATTTGCATTTCTGGTGGTATTATTTTCTATTCCTTCTATTCAAACTTTTATTGGTGAAAAAGTAACCAATAATCTTAATAAAAAATATGGTGTTGATATTGTAATTAATCGAATAGGGTTGACTTATGCTGGAGCTGTAAACCTTCAGGATATTGTGATAAAGGATCATCATCAAGATACACTTTTATATGCTAATAGTATTAAGACTTCTATTCTTAATATTGGAGAAATCACAAAAGGCAAACCAAAACTAGGACAGGTTGAAATTGAAGATTTGATCCTTAAGATGAAAATTTATAAAGGAGAAAGTAGTGATAATCTTATGACATTTGTGAGGAAGTTTAATACCAAAAAAGAAACTTCTTCAAAAGAAAAATTTGTCTTGACAACAAAAAATATACACTTAACTCAAGGAAAATACAAATTCATTAATGAAAATTTAAAAAAACCTAATGTCATCAATTACTATGATATAGTACTCGATGCAGAGAGTTTGATTGTTGATGGGGCAGATGTATATGTAAATATAGATGCATTGGCATTTAATGATGAGAGAGGTTTACATATTTCTAATTTACAGACATGTTTTTCTATTAAACCAGAGGAAATGTATTTTCAGGAACTTGTCATAGAGACAAATGATTCTAAGATAGAGGGAGAGGTATTGTTTTCTTATGATATTGGTGGTTTAAGTGATTTTGAAAATAAAGTGAATATCAATGCAAATTTTGATAAAGCAAGAATTTCTACCAATGACCTTATTCCTTTTTATAAAGAGTTTGGAAGAAATCAGACATTTAGGTTAAAAAATACATCTATAAGAGGAGTGTTAAATGATTTTATGGTAGTTAATGCTGATATTTCTGGATTAGATAGGTCCATAATTAAAGGAAATATGAGAATTCAGAATGTAGTAGGGGATGCGTCAAAGTTTGAGTTAAACGGTGATTTTGAGGATTTAACCAGTAATTATTATGATCTGGTTAATTTATTGCCTCGTGTTTTAGGAAATTCGTTACCAAGACAATTGTATCAATTTGGTAGTGTAAAAGCAACTGGTAATACAATAGTAACAAAAAATATTCTGGATGTAGATATGAATCTATATTCTCAATTAGGAAAAATTAACGCTTTTGTTTTACTCGAAAAACTGGATGATTTAAAAAATGCTACATATAATGGAAATGTAATTTCAAATAATTTTAATGTCGGTCAATTATTGGGTGTAAAATATGTAGGAACATCTACTTTTGATATCCATGTAGATGGTAGTGGTTTTACCTTAGAGAGTTTGAATACTAAAATTGAAGGTGATATAAGCAGGTTAGAAATTAATGGATACACCTATACAGGTTTGAAAGCTTTGGGAAATCTTAGAGAACGAGTATTTGATGGTAACCTTAATGCTAATGATCCTAATGTAAGATTTAATTTTAATGGAGTAGCTAATTTATCAAAAGAGATACATAATTATGATTTTAAAGCCTATGTAGATCACGTAGATCTTCATAAATTAAATTTATTTACTCGAGATAGTATCTCGGTTTTTAATGGAGATGTGTATATGAACATGAAAGGTACGGGTATTAATGATGCTTTTGGTACGATTTCTTTTGGAAAAACCTTGTATACTAATCAGAATGCAAGTTATTATTTTGAAGATTTTGATATTACATCCAGTTTTGATGAAAAAAAGATTCGTACTATTAAAATTAATAGTCCAGATATTGTCGAAGGAACTGTAAAAGGAATTTTTAGGTTCGAAAATGTTTATGATCTGTTTAGGAACTCTATAGGGAGTCTTTACACCAATTTTGAAGCAACAGAAATCACTGATGACGAATTCATGGAGTTCAATTTTAAAGTGTATAACAAGATAGTTGATGTCTTTTTTCCTGAAATTCAGTTTGCTCCCAATACAATTATAAAAGGAAAAGTAGAAAGTAATGAATCAGATTTTAAACTTACATTTAAATCTCCATCTATCAGAGCTTTTGATAACTATATGGAAGATGTCGACATTCAGGTAGACAATAAGAACCCTTTATTTAATACATACATTGCAATAGATAGCATTGACTCCAAATATTATGATGTTTCTGAGTTTAGTTTAATTAATGTTACTTTAAAAGATACACTATTTATGCACTCAGAGTTTAAAGGAGGGAAAAATAATAAAGATAATTTCAGCCTAGAATTCTATCATACCATTAACGAAGATAATAATTCGGTATTAGGATTAAGAAAGTCTGATTTTACTTACAAAGGATATACTTGGTATGCAAATAACCAAAAAAGTAAAAGTAACAATAAAATTATTTTTGATAATGATTTTAAAAGTATAGATATACGATCCATTATATTGAGTTATGATGATGAAGAAATTATAATTAATGGTACTACAAAAGGCAAAGATTATAAGAACCTAAAAGCAACTTTTGAGAATGTTGATCTCAATAAAATTACTCCCAGAATTGATAGTTTAAATTTTACGGGTAGAGTAGATGGGGATTTATCAGTTCTTCAGGAAAAAGGTAATTATTTTCCCAGTACAACTATTATTGTTAATGATTTAGGTGTAAATACAACACCTTTAGGAGAACTTAGACTCAACGTAGCAGGAAATGATGACCTTACAGAGTATAAGATCAATACAAGATTAATAAATAGGGAAAAAAGGAAAACATTATCTGCTTTGGGGCAAATTAATGTTTCAAAAACAAATCCATTTATAGATGTTGATCTAGAATTAGATAAATTCGATATTTCAGAGTTTAGTGCTTTAGGAGGTATCGTTTTGAATAATATAAGAGGATTTGTGACCGGTGGTGCCAAAGTTTCTGGAAATTATAAAAACCCTTCAATCGACGGGATGTTATATTTGAATCAGGCAGGGCTTACAATACCTTACCTGAATGTTGATCTTGATTTAGATAATGGATCTAAGGTTATCTTAGAAAAACAACGTTTTAACTTTGATGCTGTCAATATTACAGATACAAAATATAAAACAAAAGGAATTCTTGGAGGATATATAGAACATCGTAGTTTTTCAAAATGGATACTTGGGTTAGAGTTATTGGCTAACGAAAGATTACTTGTCTTGGATACAGAAGAGGATGAAGAATCTTTGTATTATGGAACAGGTTTTATAAGTGGAGAAGCTACTATAAAAGGGGCTACAACTGAATTAGTCATAGATGTTAATGCAACAACAGAAGAAGGAACGGTTTTTAAGATACCATTAAATGATTCAGAATCAATAGGTGATAATAATTATATTCACTTCTTAAGTCCAGATGAAAAACGAGCAAGATTAGAGGGAAAAGAAATTGTATTAGAAGATATTAAAGGATTAGAACTTAATTTTGAATTGGATGTCAATGATAAAGCAGAAGTTGAGGTTGTAGTTGATAAAGAAACAGGAAGCTCATTAAAAGGACGAGGAGCAGGAACATTGCTTATCGAAATTAATACCAATGGAAAATTTAATATGTGGGGCGATTTTGTAGCCTATCAAGGGACATATAATTTTAGGTATGGAGCATTTGTAGAAAAATTATTCACAGTTCGAGATGGAGGTACTATAAACTGGGATGGAAGTCCAACAAGAGCGGTTTTAGACCTTAGTGCTGTATATAAAACAGAAGCTAATCCAGCAATATTACTAGAGAATTCTTCTATAAATCGTAAAACACCAGTAGAGGTAGTCGTAGATCTTCAAGGAGAATTAATTCAACCTAATGTTAATTTTAATATAGAGTTTCCTAATCTGAGCTCTGTTGTAAAAAGCGAATTAGACTATAAGTTAAGTGACCAATCTAATAAGGAACTTCAAGCACTGTCTTTGGTGTCTTCTGGACAGTTTTATAATGGTACTATTGATGCCAATGCGATTACAGGTGGCTTAGTTGCTGAGCGTGCATCTAGCCTTTTTAATGGAATCTTTTCTGATGAAGATGATAAGTTTCAAGTTGGACTAAACTATGTGCAAGGTGTTCGTACACTAGATCAAGAAAATGCAGACCAATTTGGTTTAACACTTTCTACACAAATAAGTAATAGAATTCTAATTAATGGACGTGTAGGTGTTCCTATTGGAGGAGTTAATGAATCCAATGTTGTTGGAGATGTAGAAATAGAATATTTATTTAATGAAGACGGATCATTAAGAGGAAAGATTTTTAATAGAGAAAATGATATTCAATTTATAGGAGCAGGAAATCAGGTTTATGAACAGGGAATAGGGCTTTCCTATTCTGTAGATTTTGATAATTTTAATGAACTTTGGAGAAAAATATTTAAAAACAAAAAAGCTACAGATTCTATAGTGAAACCCAAAGACACGGTTAAAATTGAAACTCCGAATTTTATTAACTTTACGGACAAGAATAAATAACAAAAAGTGATAATTCTATTTTGCGAATATTATTATTTTGTATGTCAAAAATATCTATGACCAACTAAAAAACTATTTATGGCCAAACAGATTAGAACAATTGGTGTCATGACCTCGGGAGGAGACGCTCCAGGAATGAATGCTGCAATACGTGCTGTAGCTAGAGCATGCGCGTATTATAATGTAAAATGTATAGGGTTTTATAGAGGGTATCAAGGTATGATCGAAGGGGATTATTGTACAATGAATGCACGAAGCGTTCGTAATATAATTAGTAGAGGAGGAACCATACTTAAATCAGCAAGATCTAAAGATTTTAGAACCCAGGAAGGTAGACAAAAAGCGGCTAATCACCTTAAGGAAGCAGGTGTAGATGCTATGGTATTAATTGGTGGTGATGGTACTTTTAAAGGGGGAGAAATTTTTAGCAAAGAATTTGATATTCCTGTTATTGGTGTTCCTGGTACCATTGATAATGATATTGCAGGCACAAATTTTACTATCGGTTATGATACAGCCTTAAATACTGTAATTGGAGCTATAGATAAAATTAGAGATACCGCTAGTTCTCATGATAGGCTTTTTTTTATTGAAGTGATGGGAAGAGATGCAGGGTTTATAGCGTTAAATACAGGAGTAGGAGCCGGAGCAGAAGAAATTTTGATCCCAGAAGAAGATTTGGGCCTTGATCGATTGTTAGAATCATTGAAACGTAGTAAACGCTCGGGAAAATCTTCTAGTATTGTTGTAGTTAGTGAAGGAGATAAAATAGGGAAAAATGTATATGAACTAGCCGATTATGTAACCGAAAACTTGCCAGATTATGAAGTAAAGGTTACTGTTTTAGGACACATGCAACGAGGAGGGTCTCCTACATGTTTTGATAGAACATTAGCAAGCAGACTTTGTGTGAAAGCTGTCGAATTACTTTTGGATGGAGAGAAAAATGTAATGGTGGGGATATTAAATAATCAAATTGTAGCATCAAGTTTTGATAAAGGAGTAAAAGAAGTTCATGAAATTAATAAAGAACTACTTCGTATATCAGATATTCTTTCAACCTAGATATTTTACAAAACTCAAAAAAAAGAAGTACATATTAAAACAGACAAATGACTATAGCTATAATTGCGCATGATGGAAAAAAAGCAGAAATGGTTCAGTTTCTTAATGAGTATCAAGACATACTTAGAGCAAAAAATATAAAACTTATATCCACAGGCACTACTGGAGAAAAGGCAGAGAGAGCAGGATTCGATGTAGAAGCATTGTTATCAGGTCCATTGGGAGGAGATGCACAAATAGCTGCAGGGGTAGCAGAGAAAAAAGTGAATATGGTTATTTTTTTTAGAGATCCTCTTGCAAAACACCCTCATGAACCTGATATTTTTATGCTCATGAGACTCTGCGATGTTTATAATATTCCTCTTGCAACCAATCCGGCGACAGCAGAATTGCTTTTAAAAGGGCTTTGAAGTTTCTAAATTTACTTTTTCTATCTTGTAATAGAATCCTTTATAAAAAGGGATAGCCTGATGATACTATCTTTTGCGGCAACAAGATTGTGGTTTATATGGATTTAACCCGCATTATGCAATAAAAAATATATTACATCTTTGAACTACTGCAAATACTGGCGTTTCACTATGTTTTTTACTTTCAACATAGCGGTACTATGCAGAAATTAATAAAACATCAGTATTTATGGTATTTCAAAGCTTCATGACGAAGTTCTAATATATAAAACGGGTTTAATACTATAATATCTCCCATTTAAAGAACATGGGTATTGTTATTAGTGCCAAAACTTATTTTCACCTTCAAAAACTTCTACTGTTATGGGAAACTGAGCTTTATGTTCTTTCATTACTTGACCTTTTTTAAAAACAACTCTGATGTCTTTAATAGTGTCGTTTTCAATTAATTTAGTAAGAATTGGTTTTTATCTCCGTAGGTTAAATCTTTAAGGAATGAAGTCAACGGCATATCAAATATGTTTTGTTTATCTCACTCAAAAATATAAACATTTCTCTTCTATTTTTATGAGTTGAATCATAAAATAAAAGTTAATAATAATTTAAATCATAAATTTATTAGATCATAGTACTGCTATGAAGTTTAGAAAATACTTCAACTGATCAAAAAAATAAAAAGTTAATTATTGTATTGCAATTACCGAAATTTCTACATTAACAAATTTAGGTAAAGCAGCAACAGCTATAGTTTCCCTCGCTGGAGCGGTGTCTTCATTAAAATAATTTCCGTATACTGTATTTACTTCAGCAAAATTGTTCATGTCATTTAAGAAAATTGTGGTTTTAATCACATTTTCAAAAGTCATATTTACTTCTTCTAATATTGCTTTTAGATTTTGCATTACTTGTTCAGCTTCTGTTTTGATATCATCTAGTACTAGTTCTCCAGTTGTGGGATTAATAGCGATCTGACCAGATGTATATAATGTGTTACCAGTTAAAATAGCCTGATTATAAGGACCAATTGGAGCTGGTGCTTTTGATGTTGTTATTATTTTTTTCATGAGAAGGGGGTTTTAATACTGTTTATTTCTATATCTATGTTGAGCAATAAATACCAAAATTTAAATTTATAATTGCCTATCGGGTTCTCTTCTTTTATCCCATTTAATATCACTCAATACGGATGACTTAATACCTATAAAGAAGTTCCAGGATGTTCTTTCACTAAAAGGAATCCAGTTAAAATTCATAACCCAGCTCTCTAGATCTCTTTGAAACCTTAAATTGGTAAAAGTAAACCCAGGGTTTTTGAGATCATATCCAGAAGAAGCACCAACAGACCATCTGGGAGCAATTTCTATATCTCCTGAAAACATAATAGAATGGGACGAAATTTCATTCTGTCTAGCACTATTACTATAATTGACATTATAAGACAAACGTAAATTCCAAGGGATTTTATAATTATAATCCTTTACATCTTTATCGTTATCGTTATCACTTTTGTTTCTATCAAAAGATCTTGCTTCTCCAAAATCAGTAACTCCACCAAATAAGTCATCTGGTCTTCCACCGTTTCTAAAGTTTTGATTTTCCAAAGGATCTTCATTTACTTCTCCCTTTTCAAAATCCTTACTAGTAAAGGAATATCCAAAATTTGCACTAGCTCTGGTAAGACGAAAAAGACTACCGCCATTATCAATGTTCCATACATCGATCTTACGATTATTATTGTCTAATGCGTAAGGATCAAGCTGGGCATTAAAATTAATATCTAACTTGTTTTGGATAATAGGGATATTACCTGTCACAGATAATGGGCTTAGTTTTAATGAATCTCCGGCGATGTTATATGCTGTGCTTAAGTTAAGGTTGTTTAATAAAGTAACTTTTTTTGACTCTGTTGCGGTACTATCCTTACTTTTTACTTTCATCTCCACATTATTACTTAGAGAAAAGCTAATACTACTAGAAAACACATTACTTGGAGCACCAAAGAATCCGCCTTCAAACCTAGAATATTCGAATTCTGATTCATTAATTTCGGTATCAGGATCATCTGGTTCTGGATTTTCAAAACGCACGTAGGACGCATCAAATGCAGGATTGATACTATAACTAATAGACGGTCTCATTGTGTGACGAATTGCTTCGATTTTTTTTCCTTTCTTAAAATTAAAGGTTCCATAGATTGTTGTTCCTAAACTTGTAGAGAAATTGTAGGTACGATAAGAATCAAAACCTTTTATTGTATCTCTTACAACTCCTCCTGCACCATTATTAGCCTCTGGATCAAAATCTTGTTTTATAGTTTCAAAAACCCAACTTTCCTGAAATTGTGTACCTGCACTGGCGCTTAAATATTTTAAAAGTTTAAAGTTCGTACTTATAGGAATAGTATGACGCATTCCTGCTCTTGCTCTTTTAAACATAGCAGCAGTAAACAGGTCATCATCTGTAGTTTGAACATTGTTTTGACCAGTAAAAGTATACTGTGTATTAATATTATGTATGATTCCTTTTTTTACACCAATTTTTGGGGCAAAAGGAAATATTCTCGATACATTAGCAGTAACATTAGGTAATGATAGGTTAACTACACCAGTATTTGTGTTAGAATTGTGAGTAGCAGCAACAGTAAAATTAACCTGAGGATCTCCTTGAAATGTTTTTGAATAGGAAATGTTTGAACTCAATTGGTTATTTAAAAAGTTACCTGTATTCAATTGATTTGTTGATTGCTGAAAGAAGTCACTACTACCAAAATTTACATTAGCAGAAAACCTCGAACTAGGATTAGCTTTTGGATCTCGACTATGAGACCATTGTATATTGTAGGTAGTTGTTTTTGCAAAGTCAGGAAACCCTCGCTCACTAGTTAGGTTGTTTTCATACCTGAACCTTAAGTTTCCTCTAAATTTATATCGCAATGCGTATGCAGACTCTACTGCAAAAGTATAACTACCATTAGTATAATAATCACCAAGTAAAGTAAGATCTGCATAATCACTTAATGCAAAATAATACCCTCCGTTCTGAAGGAAATATCCACGATTATTCTCTTCTCCTGGACTAGGAATTATAAACCCTGAAGTTCTGTCTTCAGTCAAAGGAAAATACCCAAAGGGTAATCCTAAAGGAGTAGGGACATCTGCAATAAACATGTTGACTAGTCCAGTTACAATTTTCTTCTTTGGTACAAACTTGATTCTACGGGCATAAAAGTAATACTCTGGATCTTCAATATTCTCAGAAGTAGTAAATTTTACATTTTTCATATAAATGACAGAATCATTTTCTCTTTTTGAGATCTCATTTTTGATCTTAAACCCGTTTTGTTCTGTTCTCGAATTATAGATAAGTGCTTTTTCAGTATCAAAATTAAACCGAATAGAGTCTGGTTCTACAACATTTTGTGCCTGTTTAAAGATAGGAGTTTGAGTATATTCTCCTAAAGAATCTTTAATTCCATATGCATATACTTCGTTTTTATTATTATCAACAACAATAAAACCAGCATTAATTTGCATGTCTCCATAAAGAACTTCGGCCTGATTATAGAGATACATTTTATTCTCTTTACGGCTTAATCTCATATAATCAGTAGACTTATAGACAACCTTATCAGTTAAAAGTTGTGGTTCCTGATTGAGAGAATCATTTTTAATTGTATCCTGAGCTTTTTCACCAAGTACCTCTTCTGGAGTAATTTCAGCATTTCCTCCTGTTTTTCTTAAGGTATCTTCCTTGGCAGGAATAGGTACCTCTTTAGTCTTGTTTGTTTCTTGTGCAGCAGTTTGACAAATACAAAACAGTGAAAAACTTAGTGAATAAAGTATATGACGTACCTTTGTTTGCAATGGTTTATATCCTATTTTTGTATAACTATGGCTTAGTTTTTGAAGTGCCAAAATTACATATATTTTTTATGCTTAGATTGTAATTCATAAAAAAATAAAAAATTATGTCAAAAGCATACCTTCTAAGTTATATAAACATAGAAGATATAAGTTTATTTTATTAAACACAATCTTTAGATTTTTAACTTGTTATATTAAAAACTGAAACATAATGGGAATGTTTCAAATTTTAGTAGTAAAATTTTTGTAATTCATGAAACGAAGTGTAATACAGGGTGTTTTTTCAGTGATTTTTATAGTATCAGCATTTTATACTACCATTATTTCTCAGGAAAACAACAAATTTATAGTGGTTCTTGATGCGGGACATGGAGGGCATGATCCTGGTAACAGAGGAAATGGATATAAAGAAAAAGATATTGCTCTAAATGTTGTTTTGGCGGTCGGAACAACTTTGGAAAAGGATGATAGGTTCAAGGTTGTATATACACGTAAAACAGATGATTTTATAGAATTACACGAGCGAGGAAGTATTGCAAATAAAGCAGGAGCAGATTTATTTGTATCTGTACACTGTAATTCTCATCGATCACAAGCGTATGGTACAGAGACTTTTGTGCTTGGGTTGCATGCAAATGATGAAAATTTTAACGTAGCCAAAAATGAAAATTCAGTTATTCTATTGGAAGATAACTATGAAGCCAATTATGACGGTTTTGATCCCAATTCTCCAGAGTCAATTATAGGGTTAACATTAATGCAGGAAGAATATCTTGACCAAAGTCTTACTCTGGCAAGCTTCGTACAAAATAGATTCAAGAAAACATTAAGTAGAAAAAGTAGAGGAGTAAAACAAGCAGGTTTTGTAGTGTTACATCAAACATATATGCCTAGTGTGCTCATCGAGCTTGGTTTTCTTACTAATAATAGTGAAGGAAAGTATCTTAATTCTAAAAAAGGACAAGCCGAAATGGCAAAATCTATTATAAACTCTATAGTAGATTATAAAGAAAGTCTTGATGCAATGTATAGAATACCTGAACCTGAAAAAACTCCAGAAATAACTAATACTACTACAAAAAATGAAGAAAATCAAGTATTTGAAGGGGTTACATTTAAAGTGCAAATTGCAGCTGGATCAAGTGAAATAGCATTACAATCTTTTAATTTTAACGGTTTGGATCAATTGTCAAAAATTAAAGCAGGAGATTTACATAAATATTTTTTTGGCAGTACTTCTAATTATACGCTAATACAGGAATTGAAGGCTATAGCTTTAGATAAAGGATTTGATTCTAGTTTTATTGTAGCCTTTCGAAATAACGAATTAATTCCATTAACAGAAGCACTAAAAGCTAATACATCTTCGAATTAATCTAAATAAATACTGACAATTCATTAAAGAATTATCAGTAATAATACAAATTTTATCCTAAATTTGTGTCCTAAAAATATAATCTATTTTGAAATTTACTCGAGAAGTCAAAACAGGAATATTAGCGATTTGTGCAATTGCACTTTTAATTTTTGGTTATAGTTTCCTGAAAGGAAAAAATCTCTTAGAAGATGACAGAACTTTTTATGCAGTATATGATAATGTAGAAGGGTTAATCCCGTCTTCTCCTGTTACTATTAATGGATTAGTGGTTGGACAAGTCGTATCTATTAAATTTGCTGATACAAAAGGTAATTTGGTTGTAGAATTTAATGTAGATAGTGATTTTACTTTTTCTAAGAATAGTATGGCCAAAGTATATGGAGGAGGATTGATAGGAGGAAAATCTCTGGCAATTATTCCGATTTATGAACAGGGTCTTGATGCAAAGGATAAAGATACACTGCCAGGTAAGATAGAATCAGGATTACTTGAGTTGGTAAATGATAAGCTTGCTCCATTGCAGGAAAAACTTGAAGCTGCAATAACAGATGCAGATACACTTCTTACCTCTGTTAATGGGATTCTCAATGTAGATAATAAAAATAACCTCAATTCGATCTTTAAGGATTTAAGTGCTACAGTTAAAAATTTTAAAAGTGCTTCTGGATCACTAAATAACATTCTGTCAACTAATGAAGCTAAGATAGGTGTGACTTTAGAAAATCTTAATAAAATGTCAACTAACCTTAATAAAGTTTCGGATTCTTTAGCACAGATTAATATAGCTAAATTGGGAAGAGAACTAGAAGTCGTATTAACCAATTTTGAGAAAATTTCTAAAGATTTAAATTCAGGAAAAGGCACAGCGGGTAAATTACTAAAGGATGATAAACTATATAATAATCTTGAAAAAACAAGTAAACAATTAGAATTGTTGCTGCAAGATTTACGGTTAAATCCCAAGCGATATGTTCATATTTCGGTTTTTGGAAAGAAAAATACACCGTATGAAACACCCACAGATTCAATACATTAAAAATGATGCATTATATACCTAATATTCTATTTGTACTTATCTTGATTGCAGGTATAGGGTATTTTATAAAAAATATTCGTAAAGTCATTCGCAATATAAGATTAGGGAAAGATGTGGATCGATCAAATAATAAGAGCGAACGATTTAAAAATATGGCAATGATCGCATTAGGGCAGTCCAAAATGGTGCGACGTCCTATTTCTGGTGTATTACATATTGTGGTGTATTTAGGATTTATTATCATTAATATAGAGGTTTTAGAAATCATTATTGATGGTGTTTTTGGAACGCATAGAATCTTTGCATTTTTAGGAGGTTTATACAATTTTTTAATAGCCTCTTTTGAAATTTTGGCATTCCTTGTTTTTATTGGTGTTGTGGTGTTTTGGATGCGCCGAAATGTTATAAAAATAAAACGTTTTTGGAATTCAGAAATGAAAGGATGGCCAAAGAATGATGGAAACCTAATTTTATATTTTGAAATGGTTCTCATGACTTTGTTTCTGGTAATGAATGCATCTGACCTTCAATTACAAGCGCTAGGAGCAGAACATTACATAAAAGCTGGATCATATCCTATTAGTCAATTTATATCACCACTATTTAATGGAATGTCTGAAAATGCATTAATTATCATTGAAAGAGGAGCTTGGTGGTTACATATTTTGGGAATATTAGTGTTTCTGAATTATTTATATTTTTCAAAACACTTACATATTTTACTAGCATTTCCAAATACATATTATGGAGATTTAAAACCTAAAGGACAATTAGATAATTTGGAAGCGGTTACTAATGAAGTAAAACTAATGATGGATCCTAATGCTGATCCTTTTGCAGTTCCTGAAGATGATCAAACTCAAGGAGAACCAGAAAAGTTTGGTGCTTCTGATGTTATGGATCTTAACTGGGCACAATTACTTAATGCATATACCTGTACAGAATGTGGTCGTTGCACTAGTGAATGTCCAGCAAATCAGACGGGAAAAAAATTGTCTCCAAGAAAAATTATGATGGATACAAGAGATCGTCTGAAAGAAGTTGGGGATAATATAGATGAGAATGGAAGTTTTGTAGATGATGGTAAACAATTGCTTAATGATTATATAACTGCCGAGGAATTATGGGCATGTACCAGTTGTAATGCATGTGTAGAAGCTTGTCCAGTAAGTATTAGTCCGTTATCAATTATTATTGACATGAGACGTTATTTGGTAATGGAAGAGAGTGCTGCTCCATCTGATTTAAATAATATGATGTCTAATATTGAAAATAATGGAGCTCCATGGCCATTTAACCAAATGGATAGAATGAATTGGAGTAACGAATAGTTTTTGGAATATTATAAGTTGATATTAGAATTTCTATTCGATTAACCATTTAGAAAAAAGTAATTAAAAGAAAGTAAGTTTTTAACCATTTTTTAACCGATAAAACTATAGATTAATAAAAATTATGAAGAAGGAAGAAGTAGAAAAATTGTTACATGACAAAGTAGAAGAAGGGGAACACATAAGTCCTGTCTTACCAGAGGGTATTAAAAATTATCTTATTGATATCGACGGAACTATTACCGAAGATGTACCTAATGAAGAACCAGAACGAATGGCTACATGTAAGCCATTTCCTGATGCGTTAGTTACCTTAAATAAATGGTTTGATGAAGGGCATATTATATGTTTTTTTACTTCTAGAACAGAGGATCATAGAGAAGTAACAGAAACATGGTTAAAGACTCATGGGTTTAAATACCATAGTCTTTTAATGGGTAAGCCAAGAGGAGGGAACTATCACTGGATTGATAACCACTTGGTAAAAGCTACTAGATATACAGGTAAATTTACCGAACTAGTAGAAAGAGTGGTAACTATCGAAGTTTTTGATGACGGAAAACACGATTAAAGTATAAGTTTTAAGAGGTTGTGTTTTAAAAAGAATACTTCCTCTTAAACTTTAAATATTATAAGATGAGTGAAGCAATAAGGGTGCCGACAATGGCAGAATACATGGCAGAAGGTAAACAACCAGAAGTTTTATTTTGGGTGGGTTGTGCTGGTAGTTTTGATGATAGAGCCAAAAAGATAACTAAAGCTTTTGTGAAATTACTTCATAGTGCAAATGTTGACTTTGCTGTATTAGGTACCGAGGAAAGTTGTACAGGAGATCCTGCAAAGAGAGCAGGAAATGAATTTTTATTTCAAATGCAAGCTGTTACTAACATAGAAGTAATGAATGCTTATGAAATAAAGACGGTGGTTACAGCTTGCCCTCATTGTTTTAACACACTTAAAAATGAATACCCTGTGCTAGGTGGAGAGTACAAAGTAATGCATCATACTCAATTCCTTAAATCTCTGTTAGATGAAGGTAGACTGACAGTAGAAGGAGGGAAATTTAAAGGTAAACGAATCACATTTCATGATCCCTGCTATTTAGGTAGAGCAAATAATGTATACGAAGCACCAAGAGACTTGCTTAGAAGGCTTGAGGTGGAATTAATTGAAATGAAACGTTGTAAGAAAAATGGATTATGTTGTGGAGCTGGCGGGGCACAGATGTTTAAAGAACCAGAATCAGGAAATAAAGATGTAAATATAGAGCGAACGGAAGATGCTATAGAAACAAAACCTGATATCATTGCTGCTGGATGTCCATTTTGTAATACAATGATGACTGATGGGGTAAAGAATAAAGAGAAAGAAGAAAGTATAGAAGTGCTGGATGTAGCAGAGCTTATTGCTAATGCTCAAGATTTATAATTTTCTTTAAGATACAATTTTCTTAGAGTTAATATGTTTTTCATATTAACTCTTTTTTATGACTGTATATAGTAATAGTTTTTATTATTTTAGTAAAAAATAGCTAATGTTGGTAGAATTTAATGACCTTCCTGAAACATCTAGAGTATGGATTTATCAAGCAAATCGGTCATTCACTCAGGAAGAACAAGAAGAAGTCGAAAAAAAAATAAAGGAATTTCTGACGCAATGGACAGCTCATGGAGCTGATCTAAAAGCAGGTTATGAAATTAAATATAAACGTTTTATAACTATTGGATTAGATCAAGGTATGAACGCAGCTACTGGGTGTTCAATTGATGCATCGGTTCATTTTATCCTAGAATTAGAAAAAACCTATGATGTAGATTTGATGGATAAAATGAATGTTTCATTTAAACAAGGAGAGTTTGTAGCATATAAATCTCTCAGTGATTTTAAGAAAATGGCTAAAAATAGATCAGTATCTCCAAATACTGTCGTTTTTAATAATCTGGTTACTAATATTGCCGAATATCGTAACAATTGGGAAGTACCTGCAAAAGATAGTTGGCATAATCGTTTTTTAAATTAAAATTTTGTGCTGCATATTATTAAAAAGTATTTCTCTTTCATAATTTTCCTTGCCACTTTTAGTGTTTATGCTCAATTAGAAAACCCTTTATTGGTAGAGGATTATGAAGCTCAGAAGCGTTGGGTAGATAGTATTTATAACAGGATGACCCTTAAAGAAAAAGTTGGTCAGTTGTTTATGGTTAATGTGTCTTCTTCTGATTCTAAAAAAGAAACAGATAAAATTAAACAACTTATAGAAGAATATACAATAGGAGGGATAATTTTTTCTAAAGGAGGGCCAATACGACAAGCTAAACTTAATAATGAATATCAGGAGATATCCAAAGTTCCTTTACTAATTGGGATTGATGCAGAATGGGGTTTAGGAATGCGATTGGATTCTACTCAAGCTTTTCCCTGGAATATGACACTTGGCGCAATTCAGGATGATAGTCTTATTGAAGAAACGGGAAGACAAATAGGAAGACATTGTAAACGATTAGGGATTCATATGAATTTTGCTCCCGTAGTTGATATTAATACTAATCCAAAGAATCCAATAATTGGAAATCGCTCTTTTGGTGAGAGTAAAGAAATAGTTGCTCAGAAAGCTTTAGCATTTATGAAAGGTATGCAACGTGAAGGTATCATGGCAAATGCTAAGCATTTTCCAGGTCATGGAGATACTGATACAGATTCACACAAAACATTACCTACAATTAGTTTTGATGCTAAGAGAATTGATAGTATAGAATTGTATCCTTATAAAAAACTTATTAAAGAAGGGTTGTCTGGAGCAATGGTAGCCCATCTTAATATTCCGAGTTTGGAACCTAGATATAATTACCCTTCTTCAATCTCTAAGAAAATTGTTTCTACGCTCTTAAAAGATAGTTTAAGGTTTGAGGGTTTAATCTTTACTGATGCTCTTAATATGAAAGGAGCTTCTGATTTCAAAAGCCCTGGGGAGATTGATTTAGCTGCATTTTTAGCAGGAAATGATGTCTTGTTGATGTCAGAAGATGTACCGTTAGCGTCACAAAAAATAGTATCTGCTTATTATGCTGGAGCAATAACAGAAGAACGGTTGTCATATTCTGTTAGAAAAATTTTACTGTCTAAATACAAAGCAGGCTTATATTCATATACTCCAGTAAGTTTAGATTTTTTACATGAAGAGTTAAATAGTGTAAGAAATAAAACTCTACATCATGAGTTAGTAGAGAATTCATTAACTATACTTAAAAATGAAAGAGCTACACTTCCTATAAAAAATCTTGATTTAAAGAAAATAGCATATGTGTCCTTAGGAGATGATTCTGGAGAGCCATTTTATAAAGAATTACAAAAATATACAAAAGTTGATTGGGTAAAAGCAAGTCAATTAGGAGAAATGATAGATAAATTAAGTAATTACAATTATGTAATTGTTGGTTTTCATAAATCTGATACTTCTCCTTGGGCAGCATACAAATTTAAGGATAAAGAATTAGTGTGGTTATACGAGATTGCTAGGCTAAATACTACTGTTCTTAGTGTATTTGCAAGACCTTATGCTATGTTGGATATGCTAACAACAACAAATTTAGAAGGAATTTTGATGGCATATCAAAATAGTGTTGTGGCTCAAGAAAAATCAGCGCAATTACTATTTGGGGCATTAGAGGCTAAAGGAAAATTACCTGTAAGTATAGGTGCTGATTTTTCTATAGGGACCGGACTTGAAACAAGATTGCTAGAAAGGTTGTCATATGGATTACCAGAGAGTGTTGGAATGAGTTCTTATAAGCTTGCTAGAATAGATTCCATAGTGGATTATGCCTTACAGGAAAAAATGACACCAGGGGTGCAACTCATTGTTGCAAGAAAAGGAAAGGTGATATTTAATAAAAATTATGGATATCATACCTATAATAAGTCTAGGAAAGTAAAAGGGTCAGATGTTTATGATGTAGCATCTCTTACAAAGATACTTGCGACTTTACCACTTACTATAGAGTTAAAAGATAAAGGGGTAATTTCTTTAGATTCAAAAGTTGGAAAAATGCTTCCTGCTTTTAAGGATTCAAATAAAGAACATATAACCATTAGATCTATGCTTTCGCATTATGCTAAGTTAAAAGCTTGGATACCCTTTTATGTGTATACTATGGACTCTGTAACTAAGAAGCCTGATAAAAAATATTACAGAACTATTCGTTCCAAGGAGTTTGATATACAGGTTACTAATAATTTATATTTTCGGAGTGATATGAGGGATTCTCTTATTTTAAAGATTAGAGATAGTGAACTTAGGGATAGATTGAGATATAAATATAGTGATTTGCCATTTTATCTATTACAAGAATACATAGAAAATCATTATGGAAATTCATTGAATAAACTTACACAGCAGCATTTTTATAAACCTTTAGGAGCTAGTAATACTACATACTTGCCCTTAACAAAGTTTAAAAAGAAAAAGATTGTACCAACAGAAAATGATAGGATTTTTAGAGGAGAAGTTGTTCATGGGTATGTTCATGATCAAGGAGCTGCGATGCTTGGTGGTGTTGGAGGACATGCTGGGTTATTCACAAACGCTAATGATGTAGCTAAGATAATGCAGATGTATCTTAATAAAGGGTATTATGGGGGTAAACAGTATTTTAGAGAGAAAACGTTAGAAGAGTTTAATACCTGTCATTATTGTCATAAAAATGTACGTAGAGGGGTGGGATTTGATAAACCACAGTTGGGAGATGCTGGACCTACTTGTGGGTGTATATCTATGTCTAGTTTTGGACATAGTGGTTTTACGGGGACGTTTACTTGGGCTGATCCTGAAGAAGAAATTATCTACGTTTTTCTAAGTAATCGAACGTATCCTAATGCAGCTAATAGAAAGTTGATATCAAATGATATTCGTTCAGAAATACAAAGAATAATCTACGAAGCTATAGATTATTAATAATTAGAGTTTGTAGATAAACTAGAATTTTCAAAAATAAAAAAGACCAATGCTGATATTGCTAGAGAAAAATCCAATTCTCTATACACTTCCCTTCCATTGGTTGTCTAGATTGAAGCACTTGAATGATTTTGATTTAAAAAATATCTAAATACATTTTTAACTTTTAATTTACTCATAAAATGAATATCTTTATTCTATGGCAAAAACTATTGATATTCAAGTTG